>CAVXEI010000001.1:0-144795 GCA_963760695.1 uncultured Alphaproteobacteria bacterium
TTATTTCTCTATTTGTCGAAGGCAATTCTGACCAATCTAAGGGTAAGGTTGATTTCAACGTCGTTGCTATCATCGGATCTCTTTCGACATAGTTTTGCGCAATATAACGATCAATCCAGGGCTTTGGGTATGTAGCATGAAATATCGAATGAGGTTTTCCCTCGCAGGGAAAATCAAGTCCCAGATAGGCTGCATGAGACATGCCATACGTTTGGGCAATGAGCGCTAGTATTGCCTCCGGTAAGTCCTTTCCGGGGACAAAAGCCTCAATTCTTTCTACGACGGCATGAAATTCGGGGGTCGCTATCATACAATCTGCTTGAGGCTGACGGGGAGTTCACAAGGATTAAGTCTCCAGGTTTCAAAAAAATTGGTCTAAAGTTAGACCAGCTGTTGACGTGCGACTGATGCTCAACTTGATTTCCACCGATCTGCCCTCGGGCCTGCGGCGCGCTCGAGCGGCACAAAGGGCTCGGTGACGAGGCGCGACCGTCTCTGAAAGGGCGCGCTCAGCTTAGCGCTTTGAGGTTCACGCGATTCTCTCGCACTGTCAGGAGCGAGGAGCGACTGCTACAGATGGTTCAACCTGCGGGGTCGATGGAGACGTAGTCGCCGCCGAGCATGCCGCGGTCTTCATCGACTTGCTGCCGCCTTTCCGGGGGTCGCGACACACGGGCAGAACACCTATATATTCCTTTCGGAAAGAGACGGACTGCGGCAGTATGGCGCGCCGGCGTGCGGAGGAAGGCGCTCTTTGAAGCGGGAGCCATCGCCTTAGCAAGGTTCCTCTCGTCCACCCAACCGGATGATGCCGCAGGTCCTTAGCGGAACAACAGCAAGGTTTGACGATGCCTACCATCGCTCTCGTTGATGACGATCGCAACATTCTCACCTCCGTGTCCATCGCGCTGGAAGGGGAAGGTTATCGCGTGCAGACCTATACCGATGGAGCTGCGGCGCTGGATGGCTTGCGCGCCAATCCTCCGGACCTCGCGATCTTCGACATCAAGATGCCTCGAATGGATGGCATGGAGCTTTTGCGTCGACTGCGACAAAAGTCGGACCTCCCCGTGATTTTCCTCACCTCAAAGGACGAGGAGATAGACGAGTTGTTTGGGCTCAAGATGGGCGCCGACGACTTCATTCACAAACCCTTCTCTCAGCGTCTGCTCGTCGAAAGAGTGAAGGCAATCCTGAGGCGGGCTAGCCCAAAGGAAGCCTCCGCACAAAAAGAGTCGGAAGCCAAAGTCTTAGAGCGCGGCGCGCTGAGTATGGATCCAGAGAGGCACACCTGTACGTGGCGCGGAGATCCGGTGGTCTTGACAGTGACAGAATTCTTGATCTTGCACGCACTGGCCCAACGTCCCGGCGTGGTGAAGAGCCGCAATGCACTCATGGACGCCGCCTATGACGATCAAGTATACGTGGACGACCGCACCATCGACAGTCACATCAAGCGGTTGAGAAAGAAATTCAAGGTGGTCGACTCCGATTTTGAAATGATCGAAACACTCTATGGCGTCGGCTATCGCTTCCGAGAAAGCTAAGCTTGCGATACGGAGACGGGGGTTCGCGCAGTTCATGAGCAACGGGGCGCAGGCGCCACGGACGGCGCGGCCGGTGTCGCGGACAACGAGGCAGCCTAGTCGTGCGGCTTCGGTGCGCTTGGCCCGGATGCTTCGGGTGGTGCAAGCGCGTTTCGCCTCCTCACTCACCCGGCGTATCGTCGTATTGAACTTGGGGGGGCTTGTCGCTCTGCTAGGTGGCTTTCTTTATCTTAGTCAATTTCAAAAAAATCTGATCGGCGCTCGACTGGAAAGTCTGGAAACGCAGGGCAAGATCATCGCTCAAGTGATGGCCGATTCAGCCAGTCAGGAAGATGCCGAAGACCTGACTGTCGGCCCTCAGGAGAGCCCCGGTCACTCGCCACAGGCGAGGCGAGGCCAAGCGGATGCTGGACATGGCGCGCCCGGGTTCTCGCTCAATCCCGAGCGCATCGGTCCGCTTCTCTTCAGGTTTGTGAATGTCACCCATACGAGAGCCCGCGTTTACGATCGAGGGGGCGACCTCTTGGTGGATTCTCAGGCCTTGATCGAAAACGCCAAACGTGCAGTTGCGGCGGGGCTTGGAGGGGATGTTTCCGCCCCCACGCAAAAATCATCAGTAAGACCGACGGCGTTCGAAGAGCTCATGGCGACGCTGCGGCGCTGGATGAGACCTCAGCTCGAGCTGTATGAAGATATCGGCGTCAGCAACGGTAAAGCTTACGACGAAGTCAACATGGTTCTGATTAGCGGTGCGGAATCAGCTATCCCGGCTATCAGGGCGAACGCGAAGGGGGAAACCATCGTTTCCATAGCTGTCCCGATACAGGCGCACCAGCGAGTTCTCGGCGCGCTGATGCTCACGACCCTTGGTGGACAGATCGATCGTATCATTAGCTATGAGCGCTGGGCGATCATCAGGATCTTTCTCGTTTCTGCGGGTGTAATGGCTCTGCTCTCGCTGCTTTTTGCAAATGCTATTGCGGAACCGATGCGTCGACTCGCGGAAGCTGCAGACAGAGTCCGGCGGGGTGTCAAGTCTCGTCAAGAAATTCCCGACTTCTCCGACCGCCAAGACGAGATTGGCCATTTGTCCGGCGCCTTACGCGACATGACCCGTTCTCTATACAATCGTATCGAGGCGATCGAGCATTTCGCCGCGGATGTGGCTCATGAGTTGAAGAATCCTCTGACCTCTCTGCGCAGCGCCGTCGAGACGCTGCCGATCGCAAAAACTGAGGCCTCCCGGGATCGCCTGCTGGAGATCATCAAGCACGACGTCGCGCGCCTAGATCGGCTCATTAGCGACATTTCCGACGCGTCTCGCCTCGACGCCGAGCTTGCGCGCGTCGACATGAGCCCCCTAGACCTCTCAGCGGTGCTCGAAGCGGTCGTCGACATCCGCAACGCGGTGGAGCGGGACAATCAAGTCTCAATCGGCCTAACGAAGCATGATCCCACCGGAGACGGCGCGAGGCGCGGCTGGCGAATGTTGGCTCATGACTCACGTCTCGCCCAGGTGTTCGACAACATCATCGAAAATGCGAGGTCTTTCTCTCCGGCGGGTGGCCGGGTGCGCGTTCTGCTGAGGCCGGAGACTGGTATCGATATGTCTGGCTACAGGCGAGAGGGATACGAGATTCTCATCGATGACGACGGTCCAGGCATTCCGCAAGGAGCTTTCGAAAGAGTGTTTGAAAGATTCTACACGGACCGTCCCGACCAAGGATTCGGCAACAACTCGGGCCTCGGCCTTTCGATTTCACGACAAATCGTCGAGGCGCACGGTGGCCGCATACGGGCCTTGAACCGGACGATATTTCACCCGGAAGGCACGGATGACCTGACGAACCCAAGTGGATCCGTCGAGAGCGATTCCATTCTCGGAGCTCGATTTGCGCTCTGGTTCAAAGCATATCCATGAATGCTACGCAATGGATGCATGCCAATGCTCTCGTGCTACGCGAAACGGGCTTGCTATTGCGGGGTGGCTCCGGCGCCGGCAAGAGCGCGCTGAGCATGGAGCTTGTCGAAGAGGCTCGTAGGAAGGGCGAGTTCGCCTCCCTTGTTGGAGATGATCGGATCGCACTAGAAAATCGCGGCGGGCGACTCATCGCCCGGCCACACGTCGCAATCCGCGGCTCGATCGAAGTGCGCGGAGTAGGGATCGTAACCGTTCCTTTTGAACGAGGCGCGGTGATTTGGGGAGTTGCCGACCTAACGGCAATGGAAGGGGTCAGTGCGGGGCGCCCGACGGTGCTCGAGTGGGAGACCGAACAAATTTGCGGTATATCGGTGCCCAAGCTCGTGCTCGAACGTAGAGACTGGTTGGGCCGACTGAAAATATTCCAATTTTTACAATATCTTGGGGAACGATGACGCATGCCGCAGCTTTTTTCTTGCCTATTTCGCCGCATTGCACAAAATAGGGTGGCGAAGTCGCCTGCGTGACGGACTGTCTCTTGACCTTGCTGTGGAAACGGAGTCACGCCAATCGATCCTTCGCCTCCGCTTGCCGAGGGGACTGCAATGCGCGAAGGGTGGGTGCCCGGGCCGACAGCGTGTCGCTGTGTCGTGCAGCGTGACATCGCAACGAACGGTAATGCCGAATGATTGGAATTGTCCTGGTGGCCCACGGACATCTCGCGTTCGAGTTTCTCGCTGCGCTGGAGCATGTCGTCGGTCCTCAAAAGCAGATCGCTTCGATCTCGATCGGGCCTGAAGACGATATGGAGCGTCGTCGACTTGACATTCTGGACGCCGTCCGATGTGCCGATAGCGGCGAGGGGGTCGTACTCCTCACCGACATGTTCGGAGGCACGCCCTCCAATCTCGCGATTTCGGTAATGAACGGCAGTAATGTCGAGGTGCTAGCCGGTGTTAACCTTCCCATGCTGATCAAGCTTGCCACGGTCAGAGAAGGGCACACTCTCGAAGAGGCAGTTTTGCAGGCGCAGGACGCAGGGCGAAAATATGTCAACGTCGCCAGCCGGATCCTTAGCCCCCGGTGCTCCACTGCGAGGGAACCGACCGAGGTTCGAAAATGAGCCGGGACGCGATCGCTGAGGAATCGCATTCCCCCGAGCAAACGATCACTCGCGACCTCTTGATTGTCAACAAGAAGGGCTTGCATGCGCGCGCAACCGCAAAATTTGTCCAGTGTTGCGAGGCCTACGAATCCGTCATCACCATCACGAAGGACGAAGAGACCGTCGGCGGAGACTCCATCATGGCGATCTTGACGCTCGGAGCAGCAAAGGGGTCGACGCTACGCGTCACAGCGACTGGTCGAGACGCCGAGCGAGCGCTCCATGCGCTAGAGGAGCTTGTCTCCTCTCGGTTTGGGGAAGGCGAATGAGTGTCGTTTTCCAGCGCAAGATCGGTCAAATGAATGCGTGTCGACCTCTTTGATTTTGACCTGCCGGCCGAATTGATTGCCCTACGCCCCATGGAACCTCGAGATCGCGCGCGGATGCTGGTCGTGCCCGCGGGCCAAGACAGCCTGGAAGATCGATACGTTCGCGACTTGCCGCGTCTCTTGAGATCAGGGGACGCTCTCGTAGTGAATGATGCGCGTGTCATTCGCGCGCGTCTCCATGGATACAGATTTCGACGGGGGATCAGGGCTCGGATCGAAGCAACTCTCATCGAGCAACGATCGCCGAGTTCTTGGCGCGCGATGGCGCGGCCGGCGAAAAAACTCTCAGCTGGGGATCGGTTGAGCTTTGGCCCTGCGCCCGAACGTGAAAGTTTTATTCCGCTCTTGGAGGCGGAGGTTGAGGCGCGGGCGGAAGAAGGAGAAGTTACGCTCGCATTCGATCGGTCGGGCTTGGCGCTCGAGGAGGCGATTCAAGCCTGCGGCTCAGTTCCGCTACCGCCATATATTGCGAGCAGGCGTCCTGCTGACTTTCGCGATGACAGCGACTATCAAACTCTCTTTGCGGAACATCCTGGCGCTGTGGCAGCTCCCACGGCTGGACTGCATTTCACCCGCGAGCTCTTGCGCGCCATCGAGGTGGCAGGAATATCTCTGCATCGATTGACCTTGCAGGTTGGAGCCGGCACCTTTCTGCCGGTGCGAGTGCAAGATACGCGAGATCATGTGATGCACGCAGAATATTGTTCTCTTTCCGAGGAAACAGCGGACGCGCTGAATGGAGTTAGGCGACGCGGCGGACGCATCGTCGCAGTGGGCACGACTGCGCTCCGTTGCCTCGAGAGCGCAGCGTGCTCAAGCGGTGGGCTAGGCGCCTTCCAGGCCAAGACAGACATATTCATCACGCCAGGTTACAGCTTCCGCGTCGTCGACGTGTTGATGACCAATTTCCATCTGCCCCGATCGACGCTGTTCATGCTAGTTTGCGCCTTCGGTGGACTCGATCGTCTAAAGGCGGCGTATGCTTATGCAGTGCAATCCGGTTACAGATTCTATTCTTACGGAGATGCGACCCTGCTTTTCCGGATATGAAGACATTTGAAGCGCGCATAAAGGCGCTCTGGCGCGATGATCCGACCGAGGCGTCGATGACGATCGATATCCGGCTCGACGCAGAGACAAAGTCCATTCTCGCGCCTTGGGATCTCTTCGGAGCTTTCGACATCGACGGAGATAACAGTCGACCCTTCATCTTGAGGTGGGATGGAGCAATAGATTTCGGAGTTGACGTCTCGCGTCGATGGCAAACCAACCTTCGCGAAATTGGCGTCAGCGTCGGCGCTCGTTTCCAGGTTTATTGGAATGAGTTTGACGCTGGTGAATACGAAGTCGTGAAGGTCGCGCGCCTTGGTTCCAGGGACGAGGACCGATGAGGGCTCATTTCGCTTTTGAATTGGAAAGATGTGACGGCGACGCGCGTAGAGGCCGCGTTGTCACGACGCGGGGTGTCATCCGTACTCCGGCTTTCATGCCCGTCGGCACCGCGGCGACGGTCAAGGCGATGTTCCCCGAGGACGTAAGCGGCGCTGGGGCCGAGATCGTTCTCAGCAATGTTTACCATCTCATGTTGCGGCCGGGCGCTGAGCGAGTCGCGAGCCTCGGCGGCCTGCATGAATTCATGCGCTGGCCTGGTCCAATCCTGACCGACTCCGGCGGCTTTCAGGTGATGTCGCTCGCCAAGCTCCGCAAGCTTGATGAACAAGGCGTCGCCTTTCAATCGCACATCGATGGTTCGAAACATTTGTTAACGCCGGAGCGCTCGATGGAAATTCAGGCGTTGCTCGGATCTGATATCCAGATGCAGCTCGATGAATGCGTAAGGCTTCCCTGCACTGACGCAGAGGCGGAACGCGCGATGCGGCTGTCGCTGCGCTGGGCAGAACGCTCACGCAAATCCTTTGCCGAGGCGCCGGGGCGTGCGATCTTTGGAATTGTGCAGGGTGGCGCTGTAAAGCCACTTCGGATTGAAAGTGCTAAAGCACTGAGTGAAATGGATTTTCACGGACTCGCTGTCGGAGGCCTTGCGGTCGGTGAGCCGCAGGATGTGATGATCGACATGCTTCAGACGGTGGTTCCGCACCTTCCCGAACATAAACCCCGCTATCTTATGGGCGTGGGCACGCCGGATGACATCGTCCAGGCTGTGATGCGGGGAGTCGACATGTTCGACTGCGTAATGCCAACTCGCGCCGGGCGTCACGGCGTGGCGTATACCCGCTTCGGCAAGGTAAATTTGATGAATGCGTGTCACGTCGAGGACCGCGCGCCTCTCGACGCTCAGTCCCCATGTGCGGCGGCGCGGGACTATTCTCGCGCTTATTTGCACCACCTTTGCAAGGCGGGGGAAATCCTGGGCATGATGCTGCTCACTCAGGTGAACATCGCCTATTATCAGGAACTCATGGCTGGTTTGCGGGAGGCTATCGGTGCTCGCCGCCTCGCGGACTTCATTGCTGAGACCAAGGACGGCTGGGCCCGAGGTATGAAAGCGCGGGCTTGAGGTATGAGGCTGGCTTTGGCGCTTCGGTCAGGCGTTAGGGAGGTGGTGCGCCAAGGCTTCAAGAACCGCCATGCGTACGGCAACCCCCATCTCGACCTGCTCGCGGATTAGCGAGCGGGGGCCGTCCGCCACGAAGGAGTCTATCTCAATGCCCCGGTTCATCGGGCCGGGATGCATGACGAAGGCGTTGGCGGCGGCGCTTTTCAGCTTTTCCTCATCCAGGCCAAAAAACTGAAAATATTCACGAGAGCTCGGGTACTAGCGCGCCACTCATGCGCTCCCTCTGCAGGCGCAGCATCATGACAATGTCAGCACCCTTGAGGCCTTTCGTCATGTCATGGAAAACAGTCACGCCCATCCTTTCGAAACCCAGTGGAACGAGGGTTGCGGGCCCGACCACGCGCAGCTTTGCGCCGAGGGCGCCCAGCAGCAAAATGTTGGAGCGGGCGACGCGCGAATGAAGAACGTCGCCACAGATAGAGATAGTCAATCCTTCGATGCGGCCCCTGTTTCGACAAATCGTCAAGGCGTCGAGCAAAGCTTGGGTTGGATGTTCGTGTGCGCCGTCTCCGGCATTGACCACGGCGCAGTCCACCTTGCGCGCGAGGAGATGTGCAGCGCCCGCCTGGGAATGGCGCACGACGATGATGTCGGGCCGCATTGCGTTCAGGGTAATCGCTGTGTCGAGTAAGGTTTCTCCCTTGCTCTCGGAGGACTTCGCGGTCGACATGTTCATGACGTCTGCGCCGAGGCGCTTGCCGGCGATTTCAAATGAGGCCTGCGTCCGTGTCGAAGCCTCATAAAATAAATTGATTTGTGTGCGCCCGCGGAGTTTCGAGCTCTTCTTTTCAATTTGACGGGAGACTTCGATCGCGTCCTCGGCCATATCAAGAAGCGCGAGGATATCAGGGCGGGAAAGGCCCTCTATACCGAGGAGATGGCGATGGGGATAGTGACGTGGGGCGGGGTCCGTAGGCATGACGGTGGGGAATAGCAGGTTTAAAGCGGGGACGGAATTGGCGGCATTGGCCGTCGCCAGCTCCTCTGCAACGAGCGAGGGGAGAAAAGCTGGCTAGGCGGCGATTTCCAATGCTATCAACTCAATGAAAATGCTGAGAAGTCCCCATGAGCGACGCCGATGCCACAGGGCAAATCGTGGAGGTGCTGGCGCCCGTGGCGGTCGACCAGACTTACAGCTATTTCGCGCCGCCTGCGCTGGCGCTCGCTCCCGGAGATCACGTTCAGGTTCCGCTGGGCAGACGTTCAGTCTATGGCGTTGTCTGGGGCGTTCGTGGGGCGGCGGACGGCCCCGGCAATTTGAAGACCGTCATTTCGCGTTATTCTCGTCCGCCTCTTTCGGAGAATTTGCGCGACTTCATCGACTGGCTTGCGCATTATACCCTCGCCCCCCGCGGGATGGCGCTGCGGCTAGCAACACGCTCTGCCGAAAGCGCTGAACCTGAAGCGGATCGCCTGGTCTATCGGGCTACGGGCGCGAAGCCTCAACGTAACACGACCGCGCGTGCGCGCATGCTGGCGGTCGCGGAAGGCGGCCTTGTCTTCTCGAAGAAGGCGCTCTTTGAGGCCGCTGGATGTTCGCCGTCCGTCGTCGATGCGCTCGTCGATGACGGCGTCCTAGAGGCCATCAGAGCGCCTGCAACCCCTGTCGTAGAATTCTCTGACCTTCGATTTCAGGCGACCGGTGCTTGAACCCGAGCAAGATAAGGCCGCTTCGGCATTGAAAGGTTCGATCGCTGGACGGTCCTATAGGCCATTTCTGCTCGACGGCGTCACCGGGTCCGGAAAGACCGAAGTGTATTTCGAGGCGATCGCAACGGCGCTTGAGCAGGGCGAGCAAGCTCTCGTGATGATGCCCGAGATCGCTTTGACGAGCCAATTCCTGGAGCGGTTTGCCCAACGTTTTGGCGGCAAGCCGGCAGAGTGGCATTCAGCAGTTTCCGAACGCAAGCGCTCGCGTATATGGCGCGGCTGCGCCTCGGGTGAGATCAAGGTGGTTGTCGGCGCGCGTTCGGCGTTGTTCCTGCCCTTTACGAAGCTGCGGGTGATCGTCGTCGACGAGGAGCACGACGGCGCCTACAAGCAGGAGGATGGCGTCTGCTACCACGCTCGCGACATGGCGGTCGTGAGGGCGAGGTTTGAAGACGCGAACTCTTGTGCTGGCCTCGGCAACGCCTTCGATCGAATCGCGCGTTAACGCCGAAATAGGGCGCTACGCCCATTTGCGCCTGCGGACACGAGCCGGGGCGAGGGTTTTGCCCCGGGCCGACGCGATCGACATGCGGGTGGAAGGTCCTGCCCGCGGCCGCTGGCTCGCCCCACGCCTGGCGCTGGCCGTTGGTCAGACCATGGCGCGCGGCGAGCAAGCCCTGCTCTTTCTCAATCGGCGGGGCTACGCACCGCTTACTTTATGCCGCAGTTGCGGACATCGATTTCGCTGTCGGCAATGCGACGCCTGGCTCGTTGAACATCGTTTTCGTCGTGCGCTCATATGCCATCACTGCGGACATGTCGAGCAGCGGCCGAGCGTATGTCCCGAGTGTGACGCTGAAGAGATGCTTTGCCCTTGTGGGCCCGGAGTTGAACGCATCGCAGAAGAGGCCGGTCAACTGTTCCCGAATGCACGTATTCTCGTGCTTTCTTCGGATTTCTTTGGCGGCGGAGAAAGGCTGCGGCGCGAACTCGAAGAGGTTGCCAAAGGGTCCTTTGATCTCATTATCGGCACACAACTCGTCGCAAAAGGGCATAATTTCCCGTATCTCACCCTTGTCGGCGTGGTCGATGCTGACCTGGGGTTGGGAAGCGGCGACCCTCGCGCCTCCGAGCGCACCTTTCAACTGCTTGCGCAGGTGACGGGAAGAGCGGGACGGGGTGACAAGCCGGGCGCGGCCCTCATTCAAACCTATCAACCCGAACACCCGGTCATGCGGGCGCTCCTTAGCGGCGACTCTGAGGATTTCTATGCTCAGGAGATCGCCCTGCGTGAACGGGCTGGGCTTCCGCCATTTGGCCGGCTTGCAGCCTTGATCGTTTCAGGCCGAGATGTGGCCCTCGCCGAGGCCCATGCCCGGGCGCTGGTTCGCGCCGCTCATGCGCTGCCCCCCGCCGCTACCTACCGGTTGGCCGCAGTCGGCGGTCTGCCGGAGCCGGATGAGGTGGCGGTGCTCGGCCCAGCCGAAGCTCCCATTGCGCTTTTGCGGGGTCGATTTCGTTTTCGCCTCCTGGTGAGAGCGCCGCGCCGCGCGAACTTGCAGGGCTTCCTCCGCGATCTTCTCGAGGCGGCGCCTCCACCGCGAGGGGGGGTGCGTGTGCAAGTGGATGTGGATCCTCAGAGCTTTCTTTGAGGCAGAGCTAAGCTTTCGAAATTTGACCGCGTCACTTCACACCTTTGCCAAGCATCGGTCTGTCATGGCGGCGGCAGCGTCTTTAATTTCGAACGCCGCCCTTGTTCTGCAGCCTCGGCGGGGCCGACTTCTGAACCATTTCGACCAAGCTTGCCACGTTGGTTATCGCGCAGGAGGTGACGCCGGCGAAGCTGATCTCGTCTCCGGTCTGCTGCGCTGGCGCCAGCGCGGCTTCTCGAAAACCAAGCTTTCCTGCCTCCTTGAGGCGCGCCTCCGTGTGGATGACGGGGCGGATGGAGCCGGATAGGGCAATCTCTCCAAAGTAAACGCGCTCGGCAGGAAGCGGGGTGTCGATAAGCGAGGAGACCAGCGCTGCCGCCGCGGCCAGATCAGCTGCGGGCTCATCGGCGCGCATCCCGCCCGCAACATTAAGATAGACGTCGTGAAGCGACAGCTTCACGCCACCATGCGCTTCTAAAACTGCAAGGATCATCGCGAGACGGCTTTGGTCGAAGCCGACCACGGCGCGACGCGGCGTCCCGAGGGCGCTCGGGGCGACGAGCGCCTGAATTTCGATCAGCATCGGGCGCTGACCCTCCATTCCTGCGAGCACCGCGGCGCCCGGCGCCGCAGCGTCGCGGCCCGCGAGAAACAGGGCGGAGGGATTGGCCACTTCGGACAGCCCGAGCCCCGTCATCTCGAACACTCCGATCTCGCCGGTCGCGCCGAAGCAATTCTTCGAGGCGCGCAACATGCGGAAATGGTGGGTGGCGTCGCCCTCAAACGACATCACCGCGTCTACCATGTGCTCGACAACGCGTGGGCCCGCGACTTGCCCATCCTTGGTCACGTGACCGACGAGGACGACCGCTGAACCGCTCGTCTTAGCGAAGCGCAGCAACGCTTGAGCGCTGGCTCGCACCTGTACTACGGAGCCCGGCGGCGAGTCGACGGTGTGGCTCTGCATGGTCTGGATCGAGTCGATGACAATCAGTGCCGCCGGCGCCCCCGCCGTACATGTCGCGATGATGTCCTCAACCTCGGTAACGCATGCCAGCTCGACACGGGCATCCGTCAAGCCGAGACGTCGAGCGCGGAGCCGCACCTGGGCTAGCGCTTCCTCGCCAGAAATATAAATTACGCGTGCGCCCCGGCGAGCCAGCGAGGCGCAAACTTGTATCAGCAGAGTCGACTTACCGATCCCCGGTTCTCCACCGAGCAGCGTTACCGATCCATGGACGAAGCCGCTGCCCAGGACGCGATCGAATTCGGCGAAGCCCGTTGCGATGCGCGCCGCTCCCTCGGCTTCGGCAGACAAGTCTTCGAGCGCCAAGAGGCGGCCACGCTTCGACCGCGTTAGTCCTGGAGACCGAGCAATCTCTTCGACAATGCTGTTCCACTCCTGGCATAAATCGCAGCGACCCTGCCAGCGATTACTCACCGCGCCGCAGTTCTGGCAGACGAAGATGGACCTGGCTTTGGTCATGCGCGTACCCTAGGTTCCTTACGCATGTTCAGGCCCTCTATGACGCGGCTCCACCGATTATCGCTTCGCCCGCTCGACGATCGCCAGCGCCGCGTGGAACGCCTCCTCGATGTCGAGTTCGCTAGTGTCTAGCACTATAGCGTCAATCGCTGGTTTGAGAGGCGCCACGGAACGAGATCCGTCTCGTTCATCGCGCTTCTTCACATCGCAGAGTATGCTGTTATAATCCGCTTTTTCGCCGCGCGCCGCGAGCTCAAGCGCGCGTCGCTGGGCCCGCGTCTCGGGCGTCGCCGTCACAAAAATTTTAATCTGCGCGTTTGGGCATATTACGGTGCCAATGTCGCGGCCATCGAGGACGGCGCCTCTTTCGCAGTTGGCGAACCGCCGCTGTAGGTCGATGAGAGCCGCCCGGACGGGAGGAAGCGCAGCGACAACCGAGGCCGCTTCACCCATTTCGCGCGAACGCAAACGCTCCTCATCGAAATCCACGAGCGAAAGTCCGCGCGCGGCGGCGGTTGCCGCTTCGACGTCGTTGAGCGGCAAGCCCTCGTCCAGTAGAGCGCAGGCAGTCGCTCGGTACAGCAATCCAGTGTCGAGGTGCGGAAGGCTGAAGCGCTCGGCTAAGCGCCGGGCGAGCGTCCCCTTCCCTGAGGCCGCGGGGCCGTCAATGGCGATGACGAGGCCGTTCACGCAAACCTCGCCCCGAGAATTCTCCATCAGCGCCCGAAAATCGGGGAAGCTCGTCGCGATCATGCTGGCGTCGTCCACTGTCACCGGCTCCTGCGAACCCAGGCCCATGATCAGGAAGCTCATGGCGATGCGATGGTCGAGATCAGTCTCGACCAATCCGCCGCCCCTGACAGCGCCTCCGGCGCCTTGAACGCACAGATCGTCGCCGCGGATGCTGCAGGACACGCCGTTCGCGTCAAGTCCCGCAGCGATCGCTGCGAGGCGATCAGATTCCTTTACGCGCAACTCGGCGAGCCCTCTCATGGTCGTATTGCCGGAAGCGAAAGCTGCAACAACTGCCAATATAGGATATTCGTCGATCATCGAAGGCGTCCGCATCGCCGGAACCTCGACGCCCCGAAGACCCGGCGAGTGGCGGGCGCGCAAGTCAGCAATTTCTTCCCCACTCTCGCTTCGCCAATTCTCGATCGTTATATCGGCGCCCATCTCGAGCAGGCTCTCGATCAGCCCGCAGCGCAACGGATTGATCATCACCAATTCGATCAAAACGTCTGACCCGGGGACGATCAGCGCTGCCGCGAGCGGAAAGGCCGCAGAGGACGGGTCCGCCGGCACTAGCACTTCCCTAGCCTGGAGATTTGGACGTCCTTCCAAGGTGATTTTGCGACCAAGACCATTGTGAGGCTCCACGGTGACACGTGCCCCGAAGTGAACGAGCATCTTCTCGGTGTGGTCGCGGGACGCCTCGCGCTCCATTACGACCGTCCGCCCGGGCGAGTTCAGACCCGCAAGCAGAATCGCCGACTTGATCTGGGCAGACGCTACTGGTGTCGCATATTCTACGGGGAATGGGGCGCCCGACCCCTGCAAAACGATCGGCAGGCGCCCGCCTTCCTGCTCCTCGAGCACCCGGGCCCCCTGTTTTATGAGTGGGTCCAGTACTCGCCGCATCGGGCGTTTGCGCAAGGATGCGTCGCCGTCAAAACGCGCGACGATTGGATGGCCGGCGACAACCCCCATCATCAGCCGCGATCCAGTCCCTGCATTTCCGAAGTCGAGCGGCTTCCGAGGCGGGACGACTGAGCCGAGACCCGCGCCCTTGATACTCCAGCAACCTGCGGCGCTGCGAGTGACTACGCCACCGAGCGCCCGGCATGCCTCCGCCGTTCGCAGCACGTCCTCGCCTTCGAGAAGTCCCTTGATCGTCGTCTCGCCGACACACAGGAGACCGAGCAGCAACGCCCGATGCGAGATGGACTTGTCGCCGGGAGGACGCTGCCGACCGGCAAGTGCCCGCGAGCGAACCGCGCTAAGTCTCAACGGCGCGCCATCCGCGGCGGCTTCGATCCTGTGCAACGTTGCGATCCTCCTTCATGGGCTCCCTTCGTGGGCTCCGCAAATAAGCACCCGTGTGTGTCTTTGCCATAATTGGCCTGCGCGCAAGATGTTTCTTGCTCGCATGCTTCTCGAGCGTTCATTTTGACCGCGCGGGACTTCGCGTCTATCGTGTCCGTCTTAGCGCACCCTCGCGTTTTCTTGGAGGAGCCTTGTGATCGAGACGGAAGCGAGGCGACGACCGCCCGGAGCAATGGAGTTCGTTTTCCTGGCTTCCCTGCTATGCGGCTGCATGGACACGACGCTGGACCGAAACACAGGGCCCTCTGTCGCCACTGTTGTGCGGGCGCGTGTAACGGCGAGAACCGGGGCCAGTCCTCGGGGAGCGAGCCTCGCCTTTGTGAGTCTGGATGGACCGCCCGAAGCAGTCTCTGTGAAGTTTAAGGAGCAGTTCGACAAAGCGGCGCAATCCCGGGACGTGGCCCTTGCCAAGACCGAAGCGGCTCAGTATCGGCTTAGGGTCTATTTGACCGCCCTTCCCGCGCAAGCCGGGACGCGCCTCACCTCTGTCCTCGACGTTTATGATCGCCAGGGCCGCCGCGTGCAACGCCTGTCGGACGAAGTTGCGGTGAGGTCGGACGCGAACCCTTGGGACGCCATCAACGACAACTCCCTCGCGGCAATTGCAGATCGGGGCGCCGAGGACGTCGCCGCTTTCCTCTCAAACACGCCGGAGGCCCTTGCCGCAACTGAAAAGGACGCGGGTGTGTCGGTCGTCGCCGGTCAGGCGAAAATCCCGGACGACAAGCCAAAGGTGAGCGGAGTCGCGCAGGCCCGCTAAGTCGAAGGCAACTACGGTATAGACATCACGTTCCGATAATAGCAGGCAAGGCTTGCCTAGGCCGTGGGTGTTCCTCTCCGCGTGTCGTGCCCAGCGCCCCTTCCGGGTCCGCGCAGAGCGGAGAGGCGAAGGCCCAGCAACCGTAAAATTCCAATCAGCGCGCCCAGATACACGAAGCCGCCGAAAATCGAGAGCGTAAAGAGGGCCACCAGATTGGCGAAGGACCCAAAATTCTCCCCAAGCTCCAAAGCGGGTCCCCGACAGAATTGAGCGACGATGATAAGCAGCGTCGATGCGGCGAAGGTGGAAAGCAGACACTTTCCAAATAACGTGTCGAGACGCATTATCCCGCGCGACGTCGCTATGCCCATGAGCGCGGCGAGATTGATCCAAAGCCCTACCGCGGTCGCGACCGCAAGGCCCGGCGCGCCAAGCGGATGGATCAGCGCGACTTTCAGTGCAACGTTGACGGCCAGCGCCGCGAGCGCGATCAGCATCGGCGTACGCGTGTCGCCCCTCGCCTGAAAGCTTGCCTTCGCAGACGCTACGAGCACAAGGGCGGGAAGGCCGCCCGCATAAGCTGCGAGCACGTCGGCCGACGCATAGGTTTCGGGGATGCCGAACTTTCCGTGCATATAGAGAGCGGCGACGATGAGTTCAGGCAGGCTGATAAACGCCACGAAGAAAGGGGCAGCCGCCATGACGGTGAGCGCCATCGTCGCGTTTTGTGTGCTCGTGGCTCCCGATTCGTCGTCGGCGGCGAGGCGCCGGCTCATCTCCGGCAATAGCACTGTGCCGGCGGCTACCCCAATGAGACCGTTGGGGAGTTGATAGAGCCGGTCCGCATATTGGATGGAGGAAACGCCGCCATCTGGAAGCATAGACGCGAGAACCGTGTCGACAAAAATGGCGATTTGTCCGCTCGCTGAGCCGATGACCGCTGGACCCAGCCTTAGGAAGAATTCCCGAACGCGTGTCCAGCGTACTCGCGCGAATCGCTCCAGTAGCCCATGACGATGCGCCGACCACATCAAGAGACCGAGCTGAGCAAAGCCGGACAATACGAAGCCGATGGTCGCGGCGACGGCTGTGTTCGGGAAGAAAAGGCCCAAGCCGAGCCCTACCATCACCCCCACATTCATCAGGCTCGGCGCGAACGCTGGGAGGGCAAAATATCCATGTGCGTTGAGCGTGCCCTGATGCAGCGTGAAAAGCACCATGCAAGCGAGATAAGGAAATGCGATGCGTGTCAGCGTGACCGTTATCGAGAACTTCTCCGGTCGGTCGCTCAATCCGGGCGCCATGATCGCGACGAGCTCTGGTGTGAAAAGCCAAGCAAGGATCAATATCAAGACTTGGCTCGCGAGCAGCAGCGAGAAAATTTGTGAGGCGAACTCTTTGGCGCTTTCGGCGCCCTCATGCTCGAGCGCTTCCGAGTAGCAGGGAATGTAAGCGGTGTTGAACGCGCCCTCCCCGAATATGCTTCGGAAGCTGTTGGGCAGTCGCTGCGCGATGATGAAAGCGTCGGAAATTTCCGTCGCCCCGAGCACGGCCGCTTGCACCATCTGACTGAGGAAGCCGGTCACCCGCGAAAGAAGAGTGAATCCGCCGACGGAGACGAGATTTCGGATCATGAGTTTCCGTTCGCGCGAAGCGCCCTTTTCGGGGCGCCTTCTCGGTCAAAGCTACCGATTCGCTCCGCCACGACATAGAGCGGCCTTCCCTTAACCTCCGAAAAGATGCGAGCGATATACTCGCCGATTACGCCAAGCGAAATCAACTGCATCCCAGAAAAGAAGGCGATTGACACGATCAGGGTCGCAAATCCCGGCGTGTCGACTCCCAGGAACATGGTCTTGAAGAAGAACCATGCCGCCATAGCAAGGGCGCAGCCTGAAATCAGCATCCCGAAGAAGGTCCACATCCGAAGGGGAAGCGAAGAAAAGGACATCACCCCGTCGAGCGCGAAACTGAGCAGGCGAGCGAATTTGAATGTTGAAGCGCCGTGCGCGCGCTGCTCGACCACAAAGGGCACGCCGATCGTCTTAAAGCCGATCCAAGCGAACAAACCCTTATTGAACCGAGCGTGTTCACGCATGGCGCAGAGCGCGTCCACCGCCTTGCGATCCAGCAATCGAAAATCGCCGGCGCCGGCGGGCATCTCCACATCTCCGATATGGTCAATCAGCGTATAGAAGAATCTCGTGAGCGTCGCACGCAGACGGGGATCTGAAGCCCGATCTGCGCGTTCTCCATAGACGTTCTCATATCCTTCTCGCCACTTTCCCACGAAGAGAGGGATAACTTCCGGGGGGTGCTGGAGATCGGAGTCCATCACCACTACCGCCGCTCCTCGCGCGTGATCCAAACCCGCGGCAATGGCGATCTCCTTTCCAAAGTTCCGACTGAAGGAGATGGCCGTCAATCGCGGGTCAGCTGCGCAAAGCTCACGCAATGTTTCAAGCGTTCCATCGTTCGACCCATCGTCTATCAACAACGCCTCGAACGGTAATCCGATTCTCTCCATCACCGGGAGGAGACGCGCGATCAAAGGGCGCAAATTGCGCTCTTCGTTATAGAGCGGCGCGACGACGGACAGAAGTGGGCGCGAATCGATGTTCACGAGAACAGTCCCAACACGAATTTGCGGTAAAGTAGGGAATTGAATTCCGCCTACAGTCGGCGAAACCGCCCAACCGCCGGAAATCTCAGGCGTGTAAAGCGTCAGCAGACGTTTGGCGAGAACTCGGTTTTCGGCTTGTCGCAAACCGCGTTCTAACGGTTCTGGAAGTTCGGCGGCCGCTTTTCGACGAAGGCGGCCATGCCTTCTTTTTGATCGAGCGTCGAGAATAGCGCGTGAAAGGCGCGGCGCTCAAATCGGATGCCCTCGGCGAGCGAGGTTTCGAACGCCCGATTGACGGCTTCCTTGACCGAAAGCACGGCTGGAGTAGACATCGCAGCAATGCGTTGCGCCGTCTTCATCGCTTCGGGCAAAAGCTCCGCCGTCGGCAGAACCCGCGCGACAAGTCCCGCGCGTTCGGCTTCCTCGGCGCCCATCATACGGCCGGTCAGGCAAAGTTCCATCGCCTTCGCCTTGCCGACGGCGCGCGTTAGTCGTTGCGTGCCGCCCGCTCCGGGAATGACTCCAAGTTTGATTTCCGGTTGTCCGAACTGCGCCGTCTCAGACGCAAGAATGAAGTCGCACATCATGGCCAGCTCGCAGCCGCCGCCGAGAGCGAAGCCTGAAACGGCGGCGATGATCGGCTTGCGGGCCCGCGCGACGGCGTCCCAACGCCCCAGAAAATCTTCCAAAAGCGCCTCTGCAAAATTCTTTTCTCGCATTTCCTTTATGTCGGCGCCGGCGGCGAAGGCTTTCTCCGAGCCGGTCAGGACCACGCAGCCGATCCCGGGGTCCGTTTCAAGGTCGCTTAGGGCGACATTCAGCTCGGCGATGAGTTCAGCGTTCAGAGCATTTAACGCCTCCGGCCGGTTCAGGCGCAACAACGTCGCGCGTCCGCTGCGTTCAATCTCGATCGTCCTAAGGGTCATGCTCGCTCCTCTGGCGCGCGGGGGACTCAAAGTTTCCTTCTGCGGCCTCGCTATAGTCATCTCCTCGCCGAGCTCCAAGGTGCAGGCGTCGCGCTCCCCGCCGGCTCTCGATTTACTTTCGCTTCTAGTCCGAGACGTCGAACGATTTCGCATTTCACCGCGTTCACGGCCGCCCGTGCGCGTTCGGAGTCGAAGCCGCGTTTGGCGACCGCGCGAATCAACACGAAGCCTCGCGGAGTCGGGGCTGTCACGCGCGTCTCGCTCGGTGGGGGTCCATTGTCAGGATCGGCTTCTTCCAGATCCTCGATTTGCGGCGCCTGTCCGAGCACGATTTCAATCCTGCCTTTGTTGGCGCCCCGATCGGTCACCGAATGGAATATTGGACCGACCGCGCTATGGAAGGAAATCCCGAGGAAATTCTCGCCGTCGATGGGGGCGGTGACGCGCAGCAATCCTCCCGAGAGATCGTAAACGCATGCGCCTTCAACTACGGCCGGGTCTTCGAAAGGCAGCAGCTGTTTGTCCGGAGCCGCGGCGTCGAGCAGCACGACTCCATTGGACGTCGGAGGCGTGGACTTCGCCGCCGCGAGGAGCCGATGATAGGCGTCGTTCGGCGCGAGGACAGGCATGAGCAAGATGGAGAAGAGGTGAACGATCCCTCCGATTAGCACCGCGGCAATCGACCAGGGCAGGAGGTCGAGAATTCTGTCGCGAAAATTCATGTGCAGGCCTGCCGCACAATGCTCGGGAAAGCCGAAGGATCGGGCTTAGCGGTGACGTCGATCGACGTGTCGTAAAGGTGCAAGGCGATCACGAAGGACCGTGCTTTTCCTAGGGAGAGCCAATTGCCTGGCCGGGCGCTCCGCGCCACCTCGATATCAAATTTGCCGCCCTCGCGACGCAAAACCTCCCCTGACGCATAGGCGTGTCTCTGCGCATCATTGGCGAGAGGCGCCCCGTTTGGGTCGAAAAGGCCGAGGGTCCAGAAACGAGCCGGTGGGGCAGGCGAACTGATGCGATAATCGCAACGCCCGTCGAGCGGGTCGCCGTTCGAGTTGGTGCGGGCGATAAACGCTATCCCCAGGCCGCGCGCAAGCGGCGCCTCCCCTCGCCGCGCGAGCGCAGCTCGCGCGTAAGGATCAATGTCTGGCGCGCCCGTTTGGGGCCATGCAGTCCAAGGACCAACGACCAGAGGGCCGAATCCGTAACCGGAATCTAGCACCGCCCACGTCGCGAGGAAGCCGAGCGCGAGACCGCACATCAGGGTCCAAAAGGCGTTGAGATAGATCCCGTAGGGGCCCGGCGAACCGGAGGCGGATTTTCCTGGCGCCCCCGCGGCGCGCGATTTCTGGAGCAAAGCCTCAATCCCCTGCCCGGGGCGACATTCGGCGATTTTCATTCTAAGGCGCCACCGCCGGGGCGTAAATTCCCAGCCGCGGCTCGTGCGGGCGCTATGGGCGCCGCCCCCTCAATCGCGGCGCCTTTGCCGAGGGGAAGGTTTTTCGCTTTTGCGGCGATCGCCGAAAGCGCCTCGGCCGCACCTTTGGAGAGCGAGGCAGGGCGCTGCGCGGTCCCGGTATCGACAGCCTTGCTGGCGCCCGCGTCATTCGACGCCGTCTGAGCCGAGGCAGATGACGTCATGCCGACTATCGGCTTGAGCTGCACGCCCTGGTGCGCATAGGCCATAACATCGTGCCATGTGTGCGCGGGCAGCGAACCGCCCGTCATGGTGTTCATAGGCTCGCTGTCGTCGTTGCCATACCAAATGCAGCCGCCCATCGTGCCCGAATAACCGCAGAACCAAGCGTCCTTGAACCCGTTGGTAGTGCCGGTCTTGCCGATCACGTCGATCCCTGGCCCCAGGTCGGCGGCTCTTCCAGTGCCCTCTAGGACGACCTTGTGCATCATCGAACCGAGTTCGATGACCTTGTCGAGAGGGACGGCCTGCACCTGTTTCGAGGCGTCCCGATCATGCTTGTAGAGCACATCCCCGCGCCGATTGGAAATCTCGACAGCCGAGTAGGGCGTCGTGCGCTTGCCGCCATTGACGAAAGCGGCATAGGCGGCCGAATGCTCCAGCACCGTCAGCTCACAGGCGCCGATCGGTAAAGAGGGCGTATCCGTCAGCGGCGCGGTGATCCCCAAAGCGCGCGCCGTCTCGACGATCTTGGCGCGGCCGATTTTGGGATTGCCGTTGCCGATCGCGATGGAAAGCTTCACGGCGACGGTGTTCAGCGATCGCGCCAAGGCATTGGCGAGAGGCAGGGATCCGGCGTAGGAACCACCGTAATTATGCGGGCACCAGTTGCCGATGCAAACGGGCGAGTCCACGACGATCGTTGTTGGCTTGAACTTGCCCGTCATCAGCGCGGTCAAATAGACATAGGGCTTGAAGGACGAACCGGGTTGCCGTAGCGCATCCGTCGCGCGATTGAACTGGCTCGCCCCGTAGTCGCGACCGCCCACAATTGCGCGCAGGGCGCCATCGGGTTCCATGATCACCATAGCCCCTTGTTTGACGTGATATGATCTTCCGTTGAGACGCAGATTGTCCTCAATAACGGAATCCGCCTTCTTCTGCACGTTGGCATCCAACGCGAGGCGCACGTTCAGAATACGCTCCTCACCAAGCTTGCCGGCTTCGGCGAGTTTTTGCACCTCTCCATAGGCATAATCCAAATACCAGTCGGGACTCGAATCCTGCGTTCTGGCGACAGGCGTTGCGGGATTGCGTTTGGCCTGCGCGACCTCGCTTTCGGACATGAAGCCGAATTCGACGAGGTTGTTTAGAACGTCGTTCGCTCTGGCGCGCGCGGCAGGCAAATTAACGTGAGGCGCGTATTTGGTCGGCGCCTTGAACAGCCCGGCGAGCATCGCCGCCTCCGCCACGGTGACGTCCTTGACGGATTTTCCGAAGTAGAACTCCGCGGCCGCCTGCACGCCGAAAGTGCCGCCTCCCATATAGACGCGATCGAGATAGAGCTGAAGAATGTCGCGTTTCGACAAATGGTGCTCGAGCCAGAGAGCGAGGAAAGCCTCATTGATTTTGCGCGTGACAGTGCGCTCGTTGGAAAGAAAGAGGTTCTTGGCGAGCTGCTGCGTGATGGAGGAGCCGCCCTGTACGACGCCGGACGATTTCGCATTCACCGTCAGTGCGCGCGCGGTTCCGATCATGTCGATGCCGAAATGCTCGTAAAACCTCCGATCTTCGGTAGCCAGCACCGCCTTGATGAGATGGGGGGGATATTGTTCCAACGGCACGGCGTCGTCGTGCTTGATGCCGCGATTGCCTACCTCGGTCCCGTAGCGGTCGAAGAACGTGACAGCCAGATCAGCGCGCTTCAGCCAGTCATGCTCGCTCGTCAAGTGGAAGGCCGAGAGGGCGAGCGTCAGCGCGAGAAGCCCCGCGGCGAAGCCGAGCGTGAGCGCCTCGCATAGCAACTCCACGACCAGCCGGGCTGGGCCCGACACATGAAAGCGCGACATGAAGTTGGAAAACTTCTCGTATCCTTCTCGCGACCGGCGCCCGCTGTCGAACATGCCCCAGTCGATCGAAGCATCGATCGCGAGCAGCATCCGCTGGATGCGCTTGACGATTGGGAAGTTGCTCAGTTTTTGCCACAAGATGGGAATGCCTCGGCGCGATGGATCGTTACCCCGTCGGATAATACCACTTTTTGGAGCTTCTTGACGATCCTTCCGTCTCATTCCATGGAACTTCCTGGAGTCGAAAGTCAGAGGAGACGAAGCTGGAGTCATGACCGCTCATTCGAGGCCTTTTTGGGAAAAGCCCCTTTCCTCGCTGACCCGCTCGGAATGGGAAAAGCTCTGCGACGGCTGTGGGCGCTGCTGCCTTGTCAAGCTGGAGGACGAGGACAGCGGAAAAATCCATTACACCAGCGTCGCTTGCAAATTGCTGGATACCCACAGCTGCCGCTGCTCGCAGTATAAAGGTCGCAAAAGCCTCGTTCCCGATTGCGTCCGATTGACACCGGAGATAATAACGCAAATTCAATGGCTTCCTCCAAGTTGCGCGTACCGGTTAAGGCTTGAGGGGAAGGACCTTCCGCCTTGGCACCATTTGCTGACGGGTGATCCAGAGGAGGTCCACAAGCTGGGAATGTCAGTCAGGAGCCGTGTCGAGACGAGCGAGCAGGAGGTCGAAATCGACGATCTGCCAAAGTTCATTCGTCGATGGCCGCAGTCTTGGCCCAAGCGGGGACGCTGAGCCCTAGTTTGTGTGGGGCAGCCCTCACGCTACCCTAGGGATCCGTTCATCCGGAGTTCAGGGGGAGGATCGTAGGCGTCCGATAGGAGGGATTTCGTGCCGAGGTTCCAGCGCGGGGGGACAATACTGGCGGCCGGGGCCGCGCTTCTTTGCTCCGCTGGCGCGCGCGGCGAGGAAGGGACTTCCACAATACAGTGCTACACTGCGGCGCAAAGCCGCGAGAAAATCGCGCAGCGCGGACTGGCCGACCCCCTTCCGCTTCTCCGTAGAGCGGGCGCCGAAAACCAGGGGGAGCCGCTGGCGGCGCGGCTTTGCCGGTCCGGCGAGGTCTTCTTTTACGATATCACCGTCATGCACCGAGACGGGCGGATCGAGCGCGTTCCCATAAACGCTGCTGACGGCAAACCTCACCCGGGGCGCGACAAGCGCCCTTAAGAAAGGCAAGGGAGAAGGAATTGCGTCTGCTCGTCGTGGAGGACGACAAAGATCTAAATCGGCAGCTCGTCGAATCGCTCCAGCAAGCCGGCTACGCGGTGGATCGCGCGTTCGACGGCGAGGAAGGGCATTTTCTAGGAGATACTGAACCTTATGATGCGATCGTACTGGACGTCGGCCTACCCAAGAAGGACGGTGTCAGCGTTTTGCAAGAATGGCGAAGGGCCGGTCGTCTCACCCCCGTGCTGATACTGACAGCTCGCGACCGCTGGAGCGACAAGGTGCAGGGTTTCGACGCTGGGGCCGACGACTATGTCGCCAAGCCGTTCCATATGGAGGAGGTGCTGGCGCGGCTGCGCGCGCTCTTGCGACGCGCCTCCGGCCGAGCAAGCAATGAGATCGTTTGCGGACCTGTCACGCTCGACGCCAAAGCGGGTCGCGTCGTCGTGGATGGCGCGCCCGTGAAGCTCACCTCCCATGAATACAGGCTTTTGGCCTACCTCCTGCACCACGCCGGAAGGGTCATCTCCCGCACAGAGATCATCGAACACCTTTACGATCAGGATTTTGATCGAGAACTCAAACACCATCGAAGTCTTTGTTGGGCGCCTGCGCAAGAAACTGGGCGTCGATCTCATCCAGACCGTCAGGGGCCTTGGATATCTCGCTGCGCCTCCGGGCGACCAGAGAAAAAGCTAGGCGGTGATGCGCATTTGGCTCCCACCGGCGGGCTCTATTGCGCGTCGCCTTTTTCTGACCGCCGCCGCGCTGAGCTTCCCGCTGCTACTCGTCGCCTCGTTTCTGCTGACGGAGTCCTGTCGTCGCAGCGAGCTGGAAAACTTCGAGCAGAAGCTTGAGGGCTACCTGAAGAAAATGGGGAAAGACGTAGAGGAACTCGGCTCAAGAGGGCAGAGAGATCTCGATCGAACTCCCCGAGCCGAGGTTCGAGCTGCCGCTGAAGGGATGGTCCTGGCAAGTGACCAGAACCGACGTGACGCCCCATGAGATTGTCACCTCCCACTCTCTCTTCACGGAGCAGTTGCCGAAGCTGCCGGCCTCGTCGTCGCCAAGCCAACTCGCCGGAATCCGCGGGGGCGAGGTCGAAGGCATGTCCGGCGATCGGCTTTACATGGTCGAGTCGAGAACCAATGTTCGGGACGCGGGCGTTTATCTCCTCCAGGTCGCGGCGAACCTGGACGAGATTGAGCCGAGAATTGAACGGTTTCGCTTCATTCTCATCGGCGCGTTCACCCTTCTAGGCGTCGCTCTCGCCGTCGCGGCGGCGATCCAGGTGCGAGTGGGGCTCAGGCCCTTGAGGGTCCTTCGAGGAGAGCTTGGCCAAATCCGGCGCGGCGCCCGCGACCGCATCGAGGGGGTCTATCCGAGTGAAGTCGCTCCGCTCGTCGAGGAACTCAATCTCTTGATGGGCGCAAACCGTGAGATTGTTGAACGGGCCAGAACGCAGGTCGGCAACCTGGCTCATGCGCTGAAGACGCCGCTCAGTGTCATAGTCAATGAAGCGGACGCCGCGCCCTCGCCCCTGGCGGAAAAGGTCGCCGAGCAGGCGCAGGTCATGCGTCATCAAATTACGTATTACTTGGATCGAGCCCGCGCCGCGGCAAGGGCCGGCGCCTTAGGCTCCTCGACCCGGGTGGCGCCTGCTCTTTCGGGCTTATTGCGCACATTCACGAAGCTTTACGAGGCTCGTGGAATTCGTTTTGCGGTTCGCGCGCCGGATTCCCTCTGGTTTTCTGGGGAGCCCCAAGATCTCGATGAGATGGTCGGCAATCTCCTCGATAACGCCGGGAAATGGGCCCGGGAGGCCGTGAGCGTCGAGGCGACCTTGTTGGCGAACGAGACAGAAGACGGCCGAAGCGCGCTCCGGCTCTGGATTGACGACGACGGTCCCGGGCTCGCCCCTAGCTTGCGAGAGGCAGCCACTCAAAGGGGGCGTCGTCTTGACGAGGCGAAGCCCGGGTCTGGACTGGGACTTTCGATCGTGGCCGATCTCGCTGCGGGCTACGGGGGATCGCTCAAATTAACCGAGAGTCCCAGCGGAGGCCTGAGAGCGGAACTGCGACTGCCCGGTTTTTGAACCACACGCTGGCTCCCCAACTTTACCAATTGAGTTGAAACCGGGCGAGCCACGACACGACAAGCTTCGCAACCTTAGCAGCAATCAGTAGAACGCGAGACAGACAGGCTCGCCGTAGTAGTCGCGTCCCCAACGCGCGCAGCGGGGCGGCGGCGGAGGCGGCGGCGGCGCGGTGGCGGCCCCAACAACAGCGCCGGTCGCAGCGCCGAGCGCGGCGCCGGCGAGCGTCCCTCCGGCGCGGCCGTTGGAGGCAAGAGCGCCGATCGTCGCGCCAGTTACACCGCCCAGTGCGGCGCCGCCAACGGCTCGATCTTGCGGGGTGTAACAGCCCCCTACAGCCAGAGCCATGGCCAGCACCAAAAGCTTCTTCATGGAGTTCTCTCCTCTCATTCCTGCGTGCGGGCAGCTCGCCTAGCCTTCGCCCCACACCCTCGTTTTCTGCGTTCGCCTGCAAAAGGCCCTACCGACGGTTTCGACACCAGCGGAACCCTCACCTCTACGAAACGCGAAAATCGTGGAGAAAGCATGGCCTGGGGTTGGTCGCCACGAAACCTAGCGCCAGCGTGGGGAAAGCGCTCGCCTTCACGCTGCCCTTGGGGTACGGTTTCGTCCTGCAATTGACCCCGCCCAACGCCGGAACGCCCTGAACACCTCGGCCCAGGCCGACAGAGGAGGCCCGCCTGACCGAAGAAGGGAGAAAGGCGCATGCGGTATCCACTGACGCTCAGCTGGCCCTGGTTCGTTGGGGCCGCCGCGCGGACCAACTTTGCTGAATTTCGAAGGCGGGACGCTTTAACTGTGGAGGTCGCCCTGCTCGCTAATTCCGCCTGCTCCTTAGGGGTCTGGGTCAGAGGGGCGATCAAGAACTCGACCTCGGCGGCTTCAGTGGGGAATGCAAAGCAAGGGCACGCGGCTGCGCTGACCTTCCATCCCCGTAGCGGCGGCGGTGTCGTCCGAAGCGACGAGGCGACCGGGGCGCTGATCAGGCAAACCGCGCAAGCGCGGTGGAGGCGCAGACCCTTGGCTGCGTCGCGCTCCCGAGAGAAGGGCCTTCCGGGCAAGCGCCGGGAGGCACTGACGGTCCTTCGCGCCACCGGAGCAGACGACCTAAAGAAGATCAAGGAAATCGGTCCGAAGAGCGAGGAAAGGTTGAACGCGCTGGGCGCCTACCATTTCGATCAAATCCCGATTGGAGCCTCGACAACGCGCGCTGGGTGGGCGCGGCCCGCGCAATTCCCGGGAGCACTGTGCGCCGCTAATGGATACAACAGGCGCAAGGAACTCGCGGCGTCTCAGCAGCGAGGCTCGCCTCCATGAGCTGCAAGAGTCACCTCTGCTTAATGAGCGGCGCTTTCCTTTGTCTGCTCATTTTGACCACTGCGCCTCGCGCCCAGGACATGCTGCGAGGGGTTGACCTCGCGCAACCCGCCTACTCCCAGGCGGAATTCACCCGTGAGACGCTCGAGGCCGCCCTCAAAGCGAGTAACACTCCCCTCGATCTTTCGCAAAGAAGTCTCAACGGCCTCGATCTCTCAGGCCTCGATCTGTCTAGGGTGAACCTGCGTGCGGCTCGCCTCGTGAAGACGCAACTCGTCGGCGCGAAGCTCGACCATGCGATCCTCGATCAGGCTTGGCTCTTGGAGGCGGATCTTTCGCATGCGTCGCTCGTCGACGCGCACCTCTTTTCGGCGCAAATGCAGCACATGCGTGCTGATGATGCCGACTTCTCGCTCGCCCGCGTCACTGGAGATCTCACCGGCGCCAGCTTGCGCCGCAGCAAATTCGTCGAGGCCGATCTCTCCTCGGACATGAAGAATCAGTCGATGGGGTTGATGCGCGCGGTGCTGAGCACGGCGAACGCCGAGGAAGCCGATTTCACCGCCGCCAATCTGAGCCACGCCGACCTTCGCTTCCTCCGTGCGCAGCGCGCGAACTTCGCCGGAGCGGCTCTCGAAGACGCGGATGCATCGGGCGCCGATTTCACCGGCGCAGAATGGGACGGTGTGAAGGCGATGGATCTCGACGTCGACCAGGCGCGCATCGATGAGTCTGCCAGACCGGCCCTAAAGGACGCCAAGAACCTCGATCGCGCGCAGACCCGATGAACTCGGGCTGGCTTCGCATCGGGGTCGACCTTGGCGGAACGAAGACCGAGGCGATTGCGCTCGACCCCTCGGGAGAGACGCTTCTCCGCCGCCGAATGCCCACCCCCACTTCTGATTACGCGGCCATCATTGAGGCCATCGCCGCTCTCGTCCACTCAATCGAGGCTGAGATCGGTCAGGAGGCGCGCGTCGGCGTGGGCGTGCCGGGCTCCATCTCGCCACGGAGCGGACTCATAAGAAACTCCAATACGCTGGTTCTGAACGGACGCCCCTTCGCGGAAGACCTCGAGCGGGCCGTCGGCCGCACGGCCCGAGTCGAGAATGACGCTAATTGCTTCGCGTTATCGGAGGCGACCGACGGGGCGGGTAGGGGCGGGGAGGTCGTCTTCGGCGTCATCCTCGGCACGGGCGTCGGCGGCGGGCTGATGATTCGCGGCAGGCTCTTACGGGGCGCCAATGCGATCGCCGGCGAATGGGGTCACAATCCCCTGCCGCGCATGCGGCCAGACGAATTTCCGGGCGCCCGTTGTTACTGCGGGCGCCACGGTTGCATCGAAACCTTTCTCTGCGGCGACGCCCTCTCCCGAGATTATTGCGAGAAAAGCGGCGAAAGGATCGTGGCTGAGGAGGTGGCGCGGCGCGCCGGCGCTGGCGATGCATTAGCGCGGGGGGCGCTTGATGCGTATCGTGACCGTTTGGCCCGCGCGCTCGCCTCTGTCGTCAATGTCATCGATCCTGACGTAATCGTGCTCGGGGGCGGCCTTTCAAATATTGACCGGCTTTATGAGGGTTTGGAAGGCCTCCTCGCAAGTTATGCCTTTACCGACGCGCTGGCAACGCTGATCGTCCGGAATCGCCACGGCGACAGTAGCGGCGTGCGGGGCGCGGCATGGCTCTGGGAAACCGACCGGGAATGATGCGGCGCCCTGCGCGAGTCTGTTGGTAGAAGACGGGCGCGATCGCAAAGAAAGACCGCATCTCCAAATTCAAGCCGCGCCATGCTAGGCTGGCTACCGTCTTCAGTAGTCTCGCGAGCCTCGCTTTAGGCCGCCGGCGCGCCGAAGTTTCCCACTCATCGGGGACTCGGCTTGGATACCGAAGGATGTCCGGGACAAGGCCCGTTCAAAATAGGAACCCGGGATGCCCAAGGTCGTCATCTACACCACCTCCAGCTGTCCTTACTGCCTCGCGGCAAAGCGGCTTCTTTCCCAAAAGAACGTGAAATTCGAGGAGATCAGAGTCGACGGCGATCCCTCGGGTCGCGCGAAGATGAGCGCGCGGGCGGACGGGCGTCGCACGGTTCCGCAGATTTTCATCGGCGATGATCACATCGGTGGCTGCGACGACCTCTATGCGTTGGAGGAGGCGGGTCGTTTGGATGCGTTGCTCGCTGCGTCGCAGCAAGCACCTTCCGCGTGATGGGGACTTCCCTGGCCGACGACGCTGATTCCGCCCCGAGTCGCCGGTCGAGAGATCCCGGAGATAATCGGAGCATCTGGGGGACCCCCGGATTCACGTCGAAGCACTTGCGGGTTATACAAACAGTCGCGAGTGATTCGGCATGAGCGAGGCGAAATCTTGCCGCCGCAGCTCCGCGTGCGCCCCGGCGACAGTCTCGGTTGCGACGGAGGAGGAAGGCAGAGCGCTTGGTGACGTCCGCGCACGCCGTTAGGGTTTTTTAACCATTTGGGAGTTAGGGTTAATTAAATAGGGCAAAGTTGCGTTCGTGCGGGGCTTCGCAACACGCCGGCAGGCTCCGGCAATGGATCGTCGCAGGCTAGAGCAGGGGCTCGGTGGGGAACTAACATGCGCGTTTTACTGATCGAAGACGATAGCGCGACGGCTCAAAGCATCGAGCTTATGCTGAAGTCCGAGAATTTCAACGTCTATACGACGGATCTCGGCGAGGAGGGTATCGACCTCGGCAAGCTCTACGACTATGACATCATCCTGCTTGACCTGAACCTTCCAGACATGTCGGGCTATGAGGTCCTGCGCACGCTTCGCGTAGCCAAGGTCAAGACGCCGATCCTCATCCTCTCCGGAATGGCCGGCATCGAGGACAAGGTGAAGGGACTGGGCTTCGGCGCCGACGACTATCTGACCAAACCGTTCCACAAGGACGAGCTCGTCGCGCGCATCCACGCGATCGTGCGCCGCTCGAAGGGGCACGCCCAGTCGGTCATCGCCACGGGGGACCTCGTCGTCAATCTTGACCAGAAGACCGTCGAAGTAGGCGGGGCCCGTGTGCATCTGACCGGGAAAGAATATCAGATGCTCGAGCTGCTTTCCTTGCGAAAAGGCACGACGCTGACCAAGGAGATGTTCCTCAACCACCTTTATGGCGGCATGGACGAGCCGGAGCTCAAGATCATCGACGTGTTCATCTGTAAGCTTCGAAAGAAGCTCGCGAACGCCAGCGAAGGCCGCAACTATATCGAGACCGTCTGGGGCCGCGGTTACGTGCTGCGCGAACCTTCTGAAGCAGAAGAGCGCATCACCGCTTAGTTCCGCGGCTTTTTCGCTCAAGAAGTCTTCATGTTCCCGCCGCGAATATGAAGACGCTTTTTTCTTCAGAAACGGACTTTATTCCTCTTTCCCATGCTCGATCGTCTGGCGCTCTGGGGCTCAGCGCGCTCCTGCGTTCGCCTCAGCTCTGTGCCACCCCCCTCTTCGACGCCAATGCGCAAAAATCTGCGCTAGGGCCGCGGAGGCAAGCCGCGAGAGCACGCCGTCCGCCCAACTCGTCAGCATGATCGGAACCCGGGCCCCCAGGACGAGCCCCGCGATTTCGGCCTCGGCCAGATAAACCAATTGCTTCGCCAGCATGTTGCCAGCCTCGAGATCCGGCGCGACGAGAATGTCGGCGTCACCGGCCACTGACGAGAAAATTCCCTTCGCGCGCGCGGCTTCCCTGGAGATCGCGTTGTCGAAGGCGAGGGGGCCGTCGAGAATTGCGCCCGTGATCTGACCGCGGTCCGCCATCTTGCAAAGCGCTGCGGCGTCAATGGTCGAAGGGATTTTAGGCGTGACCGTTTCGACCGCCGAAAGGATCGCAACCTTGGGGGGGGCGATCATCAAGGCTCGAGCGAGGTCGATCGCATTCTGCACAATGTCGCGCTTCGTCTCGATGTCGGGATAGATGTTGATCGCGGCATCGGTGATGAAGAGCGGTTTTGGATAGTGGGGCGCGTCGATCGCGAAGACATGGCTCATCCGCCGCTCCGTGCGCAAACCCATCTCGGAGTCGAGCGCTGCCGCCATCAACTCGTCGGTGTGCAACGCGCCTTTCATGAGCGCCTCGACGCGGCCTTCGCGCGCGAGCGCCGCTGCGCGTTCAGCGGCGGCGTGGCTGTGCGGCGCTGCGACAAGCTCGACGCCGTCGAGGCAACGTCCGGCCGATTCGGCCGCGGCGCGTATCTTCGGCTCCGGCCCGACGAGGATTGGAACGATAAGCCCCTCCTTCGCGGCTTCGAGAGCCCCGACGAGCGAAGCCTCATCGCAGGGATGGACGACGGCCGTCCTAATCGGCGGCAGCTTCTTGGCCGCAGTGATCAGTTCGCGGTAACGCGCGCCCGCCTCATGGTAAGGCGGGCCGGGCGTCATGGCCAGGCTCCGCGGCGGCGCGATCACGCGCGCATGTCCAGTCGCGAGCCTTTGCCGCGTTCGGTTGAAGCAATCGCAGTCGAGAATAAGTTCCCTCGGCTGAGCAATCTTCTCGCGAAGAGTCACGCGCGCAGTGACTGGCTCGGCCAGCGCCAAGGGACCCTCAAAATCGAGGCTATGTCCGATTAGGCGTGTCCCAGGACCCGGCAGATGCGCGTCGATGACCTCAAGGACGAGCGCCGTCAGCCAAGCGCCCTGCGCCACGGAAGCGGCGTCATTTTCACCGGGGGTTTCGCTCTCGATGGGGAGAAGCTGCGGCAACCGTTCTCCCTCGCCGATCCTGCGCGTGATCTCGGCAGAGTCGCCAAGCTTGAGCTCGTCGAACGTATCGTCGCTGAACCGCATCTCGCCGCCTCCGGAGCAAAATTGCCCTCTCTTACGGAAAACCGAAGCTGTTGTCCCCCACCTTCCCTCCCGCCAAATCTGGCCGCGGAGCACGCGCTGCCCCTAACTTAGGCGTCCAAAGGCATGTCAGTAGCGCTGAAAGCTCGCCGATTTCAGAAGATGCGGCCATCGGCTCCCGCGAAGCGCCGAATAATTAGTGCGTGGAACGGAACTGTTGAGAGCCAGTCGCGTTTACATCGTTACTCCGACTGCGTTCGAAGGGGACGCAATCGCCGGTAGGGAGATCGGGAGTATGAGCATTGCGCGTATTCTCGCCCTGAAAGGGGCCGAAGTATTTACGACGACGCCGGAGCAGACCTTGAAGGAAGTGGCGGCGGAACTCGCGCAGCGCGGGATTGGCGCCCTCGTCGTGATTGATCGCTGGGGCGAAGTGGCCGGCGTGGTTTCCGAAACCGATATCATGGCGGCGATCGGCGCGCGCGGCGCCGACGCCTTGGGCGATACCGTCGTGAGCCACATGGGGCGCAATTTTCGCTTCCTCACAGAGCAGGACACAGTCGACGACGCGATGGAGACCATGACAGTCGAGCGCCGCCGGCACCTGCCGGTTTTGCGCGACGGGCGTATCGTAGGTCTCGTCTCGATTGGCGACGCGGTGAAGTATCGGATTGACACGATCGAGGCGGAACGGCGGGCGCTGCATCAGTATATCGCCACTGCATGATGAGGCGGGCGGCGATTAGCTGAGGTGCGTACGGAAATTAACGACAACAGTCGCCAGTCTATGCCTCGGCGCGCAGCGGTCGCATTAACAGCGCTTCGATCGCCGCCTCGATGTCCATCTTGCCGGCGAGGATTGCCGCTACGGCTTCGGAAATTGGCATCTCAACCGAACGGTCGCGGGCGATCTCCATCAAGGCGGAGGCGGTGAAGGCGCCTTCCGCCAATTTGCCGTGTGTGGCCTCACTTAACGGTTCGCCGCGTCCCAGCGCTTCGCCGAGGGCAAAATTGCGCGACTGATTAGAGCCGCAAGTCAGCACCACGTCGCCTAGTCCCGATAGACCCATCAGAGTTTCCGTTCGCGCGCCCCAGGCGACGCCGAGTCGCGTAAGCTCCGCGAATCCGCGGGCGATGAGCGCCGCGCCGGCGGAGGCGCCGAGCCTTCGCCCCGAGGCCATGCCGCAGGCGATCGCGAGCACATTCTTGACTGCGCCGCCGATTTCAACGCCGCGCACGTCCTGCGAGCGATAGAGGCGGAAGCTGCGGCTCGACAATTGCTCCGCCAGTCGTTGCGCCAGCGCTTCCGTGTGGGTTGCAATCGTTACCGCGGTTGGCAACCCGCGACACACGTCCGCGGCGAAGCTCGGGCCGGAAAGGACGGCGATTTCGACCTGGGGAGCTTCGTCCGCCACCACTTCGCTCATGAAAGCGCGCGTTCCCTGCTCAATGCCCTTTGCGCAGATCACGAAAGCCGCTCCTGCCGCGAGATGCGGGTTTGCTGCTTTGACGACGCTGCGCATGGCCTGGGCCGGCGCCGCATACAGCACGATCTCCGCGGCGCGCAGTTCGGAAATGTCGTGGGTCGGGGCGACGGCTTGCGCGAGTCTCAAGCCAGGCAGAAAGCGAGTGTTCTCGCGGGCTTCGGCGAGCGCAGCGATATGGGCCGGATCTCGGCCCCAGAGCGGAACACGCTCGCGGCCCACTGCCGCCACGTTGGCGAGCGCCGTTCCCCATGCGCCGGCTCCAAGCGCCATGACGGTCGCGCGGGTCATGGAGCTGCAGAAGCGCGGGCGGCGACCGCCGGGCGGTTCGCCGCATCAAGAGGCCAACGTGGTCGCGGCGCGAAGGAGAGATCGTTCGCGAGCCCTATTTTGAAACGTTCGAGGCCGGCAAAGGCGATCATCGCCGCGTTATCGGCGCAAAGCTCGGGAGGGGGAGCTGCGACGCGCAGGCCCACTTCGCCGCAGAGATGCGACAACGCCTGACGCAGCGCTCCGTTGGCGCAGACCCCCCCGCCCATCGCGAGGCCCTGGGGGGTTTCCTGGGTCTTGCCAAAAATTCGGAGCGCGACGCGAAGGCGGTCAATCACCACGTCGACGACTGCAGCCTGGAAGGAGGCGGCGAGATCGCGCTTGTCGGCCTCACTTGGCGCATCGCCGAGACGCAGGAGCGCCTGTCGGGCCGCAGTCTTGAGGCCGGAAAACGAGAAGTCGGCTTCCGGCCGGCCAATCATCGGACGCGGGAAATCGAAGCGGTGCGGATCGCCATTGCGAGCCAGCGCTTCGAGCTCAGGGCCGCCGGGGTACGGGAGACCCAACATCTTGCCGACCTTATCGAATGCCTCGCCCGCTGCATCGTCGACGGTCGCGCCCAGCCTTTCGTAGTCTCCAACGCCGCGCACCGCTACGATCTGCGTGTGCCCGCCCGAGGCGATAAGCGCGAGATAGGGAAAGCCGAGGCCCTCTGTGAGCCGCGCGGTGAGCGCATGCGCCTCGATGTGATTGACCGCGACGAAGGGCTTTTTCGCCGCGAGCGCCAGAGCTTTGCCGGCCGTGAGTCCAACCAGCACGCCGCCGATGAGACCGGGACCGGCCGCTGCCGCGATGGCGTCGAGCTGATTGATCTCTGTTCGAGCGTCGGCGAGCGCCCGCCCGATCAGCCTGTCGAGGACCTCTATATGCGCCCTCGCGGCGATTTCGGGCACGACCCCGCCATAGGCGGCGTGCCGCGCGATCTGGCTCATCACCTCGTTGGAGAGAATCTCGGCGCCCACGCCGCCCAGTTTCTCCTCAACGACGGCCACGGCGGTTTCGTCGCAGGTGGTTTCAATCCCAAGAACGCGCATCGTCAGCCTTTTAGCGGGCTTGTCCCTCGAACGGAATCGTTCGAGCCAGGAAATCGCGCCAGATCAGAATGCTGGAGCGAGCGCTGGTCGCTCAAAGCTGCCGACCTTTGCGCAACTCGGCCCCTGCGCGAGCCATGAATCGGCCGGCGTCGCTCGACCAACCTAGCGCGCTTTGCGCGCAAACGAAAATCGGGACCGATGAGAACAGTGGGATCTCGTCCCGTGCAGCTTGGTCGAATTTTCGCAGACTTCGTTATGCGGCCATGTCGAGGAGCCATGCACAGCGCTGCCTTAGCGACCGGAATGAGAACGAGACTGAACTTGCGAAATCGCAGGAGTAAACTTTATTAACCGCTGTGGCTTTTCTGCAACAGTCAAAGGCTCAACCTTGCTGTATGCATCATTGCCCCGGCTCCCCAGAAGTCGGATTCCAGCGATTTGGAGTGTGTCGATGCGGTTTGCCGATTTGGAAGACTCCTCCAGCTCAGCGCGAGGCGATAAAGGGCGAACCTCCGTAACCTCCGATTTGCCTCCCGGGGAGCGCCCGCCCAGCGAGTTGCGCCCTTCAGTCGCGCATGTGGTTTTTGACCCCTTTACACGGTCACGACGCCGCAGTTCCGAGGAAGGGCGCATCTATACTCCGTACGGCGCTTGAGACCCGCGCCTGGGACAGCATGGCGCTCCATTGAGGAGCTGTGACGCCTCTCGATTGCGTCCGGGCGCTTTCTTCGGCAGCTTGACACGCCTTCTCGAGCGCGACATCAGTTCGAGCAAAGGCGGCGATTGACGCCGTTCCGGCCGCGCTGCGCGCCGGTTTCCGCAAAGCCTTCCAAAGAGCGCCACCATGGACGCGCCGTCCCGCATCGAGAAGCCGCAGCTCAAGATTCTGCTTTGTTCGCCGCGCGGCTTTTGCGCCGGCGTGGTGCGCGCCATTGACGCGGTCGAGAGGGCGTTGGCGGTTTACGGCGCGCCGGTCTACGTACGCCACGAGATCGTCCACAACCGTTACGTGGTCGAAGCGCTCAAAGCAAAGGGAGCGATCTTTGTCGAAGCGCTCTCGGAGGTGCCGAATACCACCGCTCCCGTGATTTTTTCGGCCCATGGGGTGCCGAAATCGGTCTCCGAGGACGCCGCGAAGCGTAACTTGCTCGCGATAGACGCGACTTGCCCGCTCGTCACGAAGGTGCATCGAGAAGCCGAGATTCATCACCGACGCGGACGGCGCGTGCTGCTCGTCGGTCACGCCGGACACCCGGAAGTCGTGGGCACGATGGGGCAATTGCCGGAGGGCGCGGTGGTGCTCGTTGAATCTGTCGCCGACGTCGAGAGGCTTGCCTTCGGCGAGGAGGAAAACCTCGCTTATGTCACCCAGACGACGCTGTCCCTCGACAACTCGCAAGAGATCGTCGAAGCGCTGACCCAGCGTTTCCCGAAGATCGTCGGACCCTACAAGGAGGACATCTGCTACGCGACTACCAATCGCCAGGCCGCTGTCAAGCGCGTCGCGCCGCAGGTCGACGCGGTTCTCGTCGTCGGCTCGCCCAACTCCTCCAACTCGCAGCGGCTGCGCGAGGTCGCGGAGCGTTCCGGTGCGCCCGCTCGCCTCGTGCAGGGGCGCAATGAGATCGACTGGAGCATCTTTGGCGAGGTCAAAAGGCTGGGCATCACGGCGGGCGCCTCCGCGCCGGAAGTGCTCGTGGAGGAGATCATGGACGCCTTCGCCGAGCGTTTCGACATCACGGTCGAGACCGTCTCGGCGGCGGACGAAAGCGTCTCCTTTCCGCTTCCTCGCGAACTGCGGGCGATCGCCTGACACCTCCAACAGGGGCGATCAGCAATCTTCGTCCCCATCGTCCCACGAGCGCCATGGCAGTCTACACGGAAGTCAGCGACGAAGAGCTTCTCGCCTTTCTCTCGCGTTACGAGCTGGGCGCGCTGCTCTCCTGCAAGGGCATCGCCGAGGGCGTTGAAAACTCGAATTACTTTCTGCATCTGGAGGGGGGATACTTCATCCTCACGCTCTATGAGAAGCGCGTCGCGGAAGAAGACCTGCCTTTCTTCCTCTCTCTAATGGAGCACCTGTCGGCTGAAGGGGTCTCCTGTCCGCTGCCGGTTAGGGATCGCGAGGGGAAAGCGCTGGGGCGTCTCGTGGGGCGCCCGGCGGCGATCGTCACCTTCCTCGAAGGTTACGCGGTGCACCATCCAGACGCAGGACATTGCGCAGCACTGGGCGAGACCATGGCCAAGCTCCATCTCGCCGGGGCGGGATTTGGCATGGGCCGCGCCAATGCGCTGTCGCTTAATGGCTGGCGTTCGCTTTTTGCGTCACATGAGCAGGAAGCCGATCGCGTCGAACCCGGCATGCGGGCCTTTATTGCCGCCGAGCTCGCGACGCTCGAAGCAGACTGGCCGCGCGATCTTCCCTGCGGCGTCATCCACGCCGACCTCTTCCCAGACAACGTCTTTTTCCTTGGAGACCGTGTCTCGGGATTGATCGACTTCTATTTCGCCTGCTGCGACGCCTTCGCCTATGATCTCGCGATCGCGCTCAACGCTTGGTGCTTCGACCCCGAGTGGAATTACATTCCCGCGAAAGGCCATGCGCTCGTCCAGGGCTATCAGCGGGTTCGCCCGCTCGACGCGCGCGAGCTTTCTGCCTTTCCGATCCTCGCCCGTGGCGCGGCGCTGCGTTTCCTGCTCACGCGGTTCGTCGATGCGCTGTCGGTCCCCGAAGGCGCGCTGGTGCGCCCCAAAGACCCACGCGAATATCTGGCCAAGCTTAAATTCCACGGAGGCGCGAGGCATGTGCGCGACTACGGCCTCGAGATTTGAGCGCGCGCCAGGGATGGCGCTGACCGGACGCACATGACGGGCCGCGTGGAAATCTGGACGGACGGCGCCTGTTCGGGCAATCCGGGGCCTGGGGGCTATGGCGCGATCCTGCGCTTTGGCGACCGCGAGAAGGAGATCTCCGGCGGCGAGGATGCGACAACAAACAATCGCATGGAGCTGATGGGCGCAATCGTTGCGCTCGAGGCGCTGACGCGGCCTTGCGCCGTCACGCTCCACACCAACTCGCAGTATCTGCGGAACGGCGTCACGCAGTGGCTGCGAGCATGGAAGGCGCGGGGCTGGAGGACGGCGGACAGGAAACCGGTCAAGAACGTCGATCTATGGCAACGGTTGGAAGCCGCCAGCGAGCGTCATGATATCGAATGGCGCTGGGTCAGAGGCCATGCCGGCGATGCAATGAACGAGCGCGTCGACGGGCTGGCGCGCGGCGCTGTGGAGCGGCGCCGGAGTCGGCGCTCTGGACCGGAAGGGGCGAAACCCTCCTGATTACATTGACGTCCCGCGATCGGAGACGTCCCGATGCAAAGGAGTTGGCCTAGAGAATCTCCAGCGCTCGCTCCTTCGGCCGACAGAGCCTCACGCCCTTTGGCGTCTCGACGATCGGCCGTTCGATCAGGATGGGATGCTTCACCATGAAGTCGATGAGATCCGCCTCGTCCCACTTGGGGTCATCAAGGCCGAGTTCGGCATAGGGCGTACCGCGTTTGCGCAGCAGTTCGCGCGCTGAAATCCCCATCTGCGACAAGAGCGACTTCAGCTTCGCCGCGCTCGGCGGCGTTTTGAGATATTCGACGATTTTGGGCTCGACGCCGCGCTCTCGGATCATGCCCAACACATTGCGCGAAGTCCCGCAGGCGGGGTTGTGATAGATCGTGACCGTCATTGGAGGGTGCTCCCAAACTTTCGTCAGCCCTTAGCGCGCGCGACGAAAAAAAGGCGTGGATAGTGCAGCAGCAGGCGCCCGTCGGGCTGGCGATCGTAGGACGCCTCGAGCTCCTCACGATAACGCGTGAGGAATGTCGCGCGCTCATCTTCGGTCAGGGGATCGAGAAAAGGCCGCAGCTCCGCGCCCTCAAACCATTCGACGATCTGGTCGGGTCCAGCGACGGGATGCACGTAGCTCGTCTCCCAAATGTCGACGCTCGCGCATAGCGGCGTCAACAGGCGATAATACTCGTCGGCAGGACCGATCGGCGGCCTCGTCTTGGCGATCGGGAGGAGGCGATCGGCCCAAGGGCCCTCCGCCGAGATCATCCGCATCAGCGCATGCGACGCCTGATGCGTGCTGTTCGGCATTTGCGCGGCGATGAAGCCACCGGGCGCAAGCATCGACATGAGGCGCTGGATAAGCGCATAGTGATTAGGAACGAAATGCAAGGCCGCATTAGCGAAGAGGAGATCCGGCGGCTCTTGCGGACGCCACTGCGCAATGTCCGCCTGTATGAATGTCGCGGAAGGAACGCGCTGCTGCGCGACGCCCAGCATATTGCTCGAATTGTCGATGCCGAGCATCGCGGCGTAGGGAAAGCGGCTGCGCAGTAGAAGCGTGCTGTTGCCTGGACCACATCCGAGGTCGACGACGGTTTTCGGTTCGAAGTCGGGCACGCGCCATAGCAGATCGCGCGCGGCGCGGGTGCGCTCCTCTTCGAATTTCAAATAGAGTCCCGAGTTCCACTCTAGCAAAACCGCTTCCTCCCGCATCCGCTCAGGTTTGCCCATCTACGCGCTTCTCACAATAGGGCTTCCGAATGCGCTTTTCCGCGCTTTCGCTTGGTTTCCGCGCCTCATCCTTCGTATCTGTCTCCGACGACTAAACCGTCCGAAGGCTTAGTGAACAGAGCCGCTGAGGCAGGCCGACATGGTGGATGCCGCGTCGCGCCAAGTTGCTGCAATCACCGATCCCCGCCAGACGCGCGACTCTACGCTGGAAGGCGTCGTCTCCGCTGCCCAGACTTTGATCGGCCACTTTGGCCAGCAGCGATGTCGGCGTCTAATCCGTGAATTCAGGACCACCTTTAGCTCTCGTCGCCCCAACTCTTGCGCTTGCCCGGAAATTGCCCAGCCTGCGCGCCATTTTTGCTTGACGTTTGTGCGGCGCAGCATTATTAAGGGTGCATCGCAGCGAGATCGCTCTTGCTTCGATGCCCTCCTTGGGCGTTTCCTCCCTAAACTCGGGCCGCCGCCTTTGCGGTGGCCCCTTTTTTTGCCGCGAGCAGGTGAAAGAAGGAGCCGCTGACGCCTCCTTCCCGCAGACCGCAACCGCGCATCTCCTCCGCATAGGCGTCTCTGACCCAAGCAAAAGGTTGGCCCTCCTCGCGCAGCGTGACGGCGTAATGAAACTCGTGGCCATACAGGATCGTGTCTTTCCCGCCGAGCGCATGCGCCGCGGCGAGATTGGCCCGTCTGTAGCCAAGAGCCAGTTTGCGGTGCGAAAAACTCGTTTCGAGCCTAAGTAGGCCGGCCATGGCGTGACGCTCGCCTTGCGCATCGATGAGGCCGTCGCCGAGGACCATATAGCCGCCGCACTCACCATGCACCGGGCGCGCGCGCGCGAAACGACGCAGGCCTTCGAGGAAGGTCTTCGCCGCGGCGATGCGTCCGGCGTGCAACTCGGGATAGCCGCCGGCGAGCCAGCAGAGGTCGCAGGCTTCGGGCGGCGGCTCGTCGGCGAGCGGCGAGAAGAAGCAGAGTTCGGCGCCGGCCTCCCGCCACGCCTGCAGCAGATGCGAATAATGGAAAGAGAAGGCCGCATCGCGTGCGAGCGCAATGCGTTGCCCGGGAGGATAGACTCGAAATTCTGGCGGCGGCTGAACCGTCGCCGTGCCGCCGACACAATCAAGGACCGCCGCGAGATCGACATGCGCCTCGACGAAATCGGCGAGCGCCTCGAGCCGTGTCGAGAGTCCCTCCGTTTCGCGCGCCTGCACAAGGCCAAGGTGCCGCTCCGGGAGCGCCAAGGCCTTGGCCCGCGGCAGCGCGCCGAAAACGCGGACGCCCACAGCCTCGATGGCGTCGGCGCAGAGCCTGCGATGACGCTCCGAGCCGACCCGGTTCAGGACGACGCCGGCGATCGAAACGTCTGGATCATGTGCGGCGGCGCCGCGCGCGAGGATCGCGGCCGACTGGCCCTGGCCCGAGACATCGAGCACGAGCAGGACGGGCCAGCCTGTGAGGCGCGCAATATCGGCGGCGGCGCCGCTCGCGAAATCGAGCGGCGGGGCCCCGTCGAAGAGGCCCATCGCTCCCTCGGCAATCACGAGGTCCGCCTCCTCGGCGGCGCGCCGGGCGAGATGCGAGATCAGGTCTTTGTCCATCGCCCAGGCGTCGAGATTGACGCTAGGCCGTCCGGTCGCCGCTGCGTGGAAGGCGGGGTCGATGTAGTCCGGCCCGCATTTGGCTGGCGCGACCCTCAGGCCGCGACGCGTCAGCGCGCGCATCATGCCGAGGGCCAGCGTGGTTTTGCCGGCGCCCGAGCGGAGCGCGGCGAGGAGGAGGCCCTGGGCGAGAGGAGGAGACACGCCAACGCCTTACCCCGCGCGACGCGATTGGCCAAGCGGAACAAGTCGTGCGGAGAAGCGAGCGCCTGAGCTTCCGCGTCAAACTGGCGCGCCGGCCCGCGCTCGCCATCGGGGCCTCGGCGCCTATCTCTGGAGGGGAATATCACGGCCGACGCATCGGCGGCGGGGAAGCTCGGTCAGTCGGAGGGCTTTGAGATGCCGGACATCAACACCGAAAAAGTCTGTTTCGTCATCGTCAAGGCGCGCGAACTCGAATGCGAGGATGAAGGGGTCAGCGCCGACGCCTCCAACGAGACGGACGACGGTTTTACGAGCATCATGACCGAGGAGGCCTATCAAACGGTGCGCGCCGAGATAAAGGCTGCAATCGAGGCCATGGACGAGGATGAGCAGGGCGAACTTGTCGCGCTCGCCTGGGTCGGCCGCGGCGACTTTTCCGCCGAGGAGTGGGCGGACGCTGTCAAGGAGGCGCGCGAAAGACATAAGGGCCCGACTTCCGACTATCTGCTCGGCATTCCCTTGCTCGCTTCGTTTCTAGAGGACGGGCTCGGGGAATTTGGCGAGAGCTGCGAGGGCTACGCGGCGGACCGGCAGTAGGGTTTTGCGATGCCACGGGTATTTTTGCGGGCCACGCCACGACCTTCGCGGAGCAGGAGGGGGCCCTTCCTCGGAGTCATCTTGCCAAACGCCCCACGCCGTGCGCCTCGGTCGTGTTGACGCATCCTCTCCCACGGCCCATGTTCTCCCGCGCCAGGGGAGCCCCGCCCGAGATCGTTGCCGGGACTGAGAGGCCGAGGGCGCGCTGCAACGGGCGCGGGTCGGCGACCCTTCGAACCTGATCCGGTTGGAACCGGCGGAGGGAGGGCTCGTGACCCCGTTACGAAAGTCGCGCCGCGATGCGCATTGAGGTGGTCGGCGCCGGTGTCGCGGGGCTGACGGCTGCCTATGAAATTGCCCGCCGAGGATTAGCGGACGGCGTCGCCGTCACGCTCGTCGAGCGTGAGCGCGCGCCGGGACTGGGCTGCTCGCGCTACGCCGGCGGCATGATCGCGCCCTGGTGCGAGCTCGAGACTGCCGAGCCGATCGTCGCCGAGCTGGGGCAGGAGGCGCTCGACTTCTGGACGACGGACGTTCCGGTGGCGACGAGGAACGGCAGTCTCGTCCTCGCGCCCGCACGAGAAAGAGCCGAGCTTCTCGATTTCGCCCGGCGGGCGGAACGTTTCGAGGCGCTTGACGGCCCAGCGCTCGCTAGGCTCGAGCCCGATCTCGCCGAGCGTTTCGACTCCGCGCTCTTCTTCGCACAAGAGGCGCATCTCACGCCGGCGCGCGCCATGGCCGCTCTGACCGAAAAGCTCGTAGGTCTGCCGAATGTGACGCTTCGCTTCGACGCGACGCCTTCGAGCGCCGCCGACTGGACCGTGGACTGTCGCGGCTTTGCCGCGCGCGATGCGTTGGAGACGCTGCGCGGCGTCAAGGGTGAGATGCTGGTTCTGCGCACGCACGAGATCGTGCTCTCGCGCCCGGTGCGTATGCTGCATGCGAGACACCCCGCCTATGTCGTTCCGCGCGGCGAAGGACTGTTCATGATCGGCGCGACGATGATCGAGAATGAGGAACGCTCACGGGTCACCGCGCGCTCGATCGTCGAGCTCGTTAACACGGCTTATGCAATTCATCCCGCCTTCGCCGAAGCTGAGATCGTCGAGACGGGCTCAGACCTGCGACCGGCCTTTCGGGATAATCTGCCGCGCCTGACGCGACGGGGGAAAACGCTCTATCTAAACGGGCTCTATCGGCACGGTTTCCTGCTCGCCCCGGCGCTGGCGCGCCGCGCCGCGCAGGTGTTGCTCGAGGACGCCTGGTTCGAGGAGGTCTGCGATGAATATCCAAGTTAACGGCGAAATGCGCGAGGTCGAAGCCGCGACGCTCGAAGCGCTGCTCGCCGAGCTTGACTGTGGCGATGGACTGTACGCCACCGCGCTCAACCGCGAATTCGTGCCCAAGGGTGCGCGCGCCGGAACGCGGCTCAAGGAAGGCGATTGCGTGGAGATCGTCACGCCCAAGCAAGGGGGCTAGCACAACTTGGACCCGCTGACGCTTTATGGCCAAACTTTCTCGTCGCGCCTCTTGCTCGGCACGGCGCGCTATCCCTCGCCCGCCATTCTTGCGAAAGCGATCGAAGCGTCACGCGCCCAGATCGTCACCGATTTCGCTGCGCCGAGAAGCGGGCGGCGCGCGAGGCGGCGAGACTTTTTGGGAGCTGGTGCGCTCCTCAGGGGCCCGCGTGCTGCCGAACACCGCAGGCTGCCGCACGGCGAGAGAAGCGATCGTGACCGCGCAAATGGCGCGCGAAGTCTTCGAGACCGATTGGATCAAGCTCGAAGTCATCGGCGACGAAGATTTGCTGCAGCCAGAGCCCTTCGGCCTCGTCGAGGCCGCGCGAATCCTGGCGGGTGAAGGCTTTTGCGTCTTTCCCTACACCACCGACGACCTTTCGGTTGCCGAGAAGCTGCTCGACGCGGGCTGCCGCGTGCTGATGCCCTGGGCCGCGCCGATCGGCTCGGGGCGCGGGATCAATAATCTCTTCGGCCTGCGGGCGCTACGCGCGCGCTTCAAAGAGACGCCGCTCATCGTCGACGCCGGGCTCGGGGCGCCGTCTCATGCGGCGGCGGTGACGGAGCTCGGCTTCGACGCCGCGCTGCTCAACACGGCCGTCGCGCGCGCCGTCGACCCCGTCGAGATGGCGCGGGCCTTCGCGCTGGCCATCGAGGCCGGAAGGCGCGCGCATCGCGCCGGGCTGATGACGCCGCGCGATTTCGCGGAGGCGTCGACTTCCGTGCTTGGACGCGCCTTCGCCGAGGGCGGGGCGTGACGCTCGATCCCTTTTATCTGATCGTTGACGAGGCGCGCTGGCTCGAGCGGCTGTTGCCATTGGGCGTGAAGCTTGTGCAGCTTCGCATCAAAGACCGATCTGAGGGCGAAGTGCGCGACGCAATCCGCGCGTCCTTGCGCCTTTGCGCTCGTCATGGAGCGACGCTTGTCGTCAATGACTATTGGCGCCTTGCGATCGAGGAGGGATGCGAATTCGTGCATCTCGGCCAGGGCGATCTCGACGGCGCTGATCTTGCGGCGCTCAAAGCCGCGGGCGTCAAGCTGGGCGTGTCCACCCACGACGAAAGGGAGCTCGAAAGAGCGCTCGCGCTCTCTCCCGATTATGTCGCTCTCGGACCAATTTATCCGACGCTGCTGAAGCCGATGGTTTTCGCGCCGCAGGGCCTTGCGCGAATCGGCGAGTGGAAGGGGAGGGTCGGCGCGACCCCGCTCGTCGCGATCGGCGGGCTCACTCCCGAGCGCGCGCCAGGCCTGTCTGAACGCCGGCGCCGACAGCGCTTGCGTCGTGACCGATGTCCTGCGCCACACCGATCCTGAGGCCCGCACGGAGCAGTGGCTCGCAGCGACGGCGGCGTATGGCGCCTCCTAAACACAAATATGGCCCCGCAGCGCTTGGGCTGGCGGGGCCGTGATCCTTCGCTCACAGGCGAAGCTGCTGGAGGTTCGACCAGCTAAGCACTGATCCTGCGCTGCTTGGCCTTTGCGGCAGGATCGGATGTCGTCAGAATTTTCGGATGAGAGGCCCCGCAGACCGGCGTCCCGAACTTCGAAGCCCGATGTCCTGGCGCTTTCGCGCCTGACCATGCTCAACCCGGTGGCGTCATGCTCCTCTCGCAGGGGTTGCGAAAGTCCGGCGCTTGATCGGGCGCCGTCGAGGCCGTTTGCGTTTCGGTCAGAGGTCCCGCTCGACCGAAGTCCCCGCCCATGTTGGATAGAGCCATCCCGGAGGGCGACCGCGAACAGATGCAATAGTGAACCTGTGCGACGATTCGGTCAAGAGAATTATTGACGCAGCGCTTCATGTTTGCCGAGGTTGGGCCGGCTCGTGCGCTAAATGTCGTCCTTCGCTCAAATGTGAAATATTTCCTTAACTCCGAGTTGAGGCGCCGCCGCCATTGTACACGCGATGGTAGACGTGCGTCAGCCTCTGCCGTGGCTTCCCTGCCGATTTCCCAAGGCCGGGCCGTAGAGACCGAACGGGAGAGGATGCGCCAAAGAGCACCGTGGCCCTTTGAGGCTGTGATCGAGGCCTCCTCTCCCGTCCTTCCTCCGTGAGGCGGAGCCTCTTTCGCGAGGGCGCTGCGCTTTCGGCTTAATCCGCGCCGCTCGCCTCCCCGTTTCATAGGATTTGTCGGCCTGGCCGCCTTCGGTGTGATAGAAGCGGCTTGAGGTGATTAGGCGTGCCTCGCTAGGGCGACGCCACGCGCAGACCCGATCTCCCTCAGTCGGGAAGACTTTAGGAGGCGTCAATGAAAACTCTCTTCGTCGCGCTCCTTGCGACGCTCGCCGTCACCTGCGCGCACGCGCAGGAAACGACTGATTGCGCCGCCAAGGCCGCGGAAAAAAAACTCGCCGGCGCCGCGCTCAAGAGCTACGTGACCAAATGCGAGAAGGACTCTTGCGACGTCGCGGCCACAGAGAAAAAGCTCGCGGGCGCCGCGCGCAAAAGTTTTGTCACGAAATGTGTGAGGGACGCGGCGGCGCACTGACTCAACCCGCTAGCACGGGGCCCGCGAAGGCGGAGGTGGCGCCACAGCAGTTTCTGGAGCGAATTGTGAACGCGAGAGCCCGTGAACTTTTGCGACATTTCGCTTTAGTGTCGCTTCCTTCCGATATCGGCTCAAGGCTCCGCCACCTCGACCGCCTGAGGGCGAGAGAAAGACAGAAGCAGGCCATGTTCAAGACCAAACCCGAGCCCTTCAAGCTGAACATCTCCAACGCCACCGTCATCGAGGTCGCGGTTCATCTCGGCGTTATCGGCTTCCTGGGCTACTGGACCTTCACGCTGATTCTGCCCTTCGCGTCGATCGTGCTGTGGAGCGTGGTTCTGACCGTCGCGCTCTATCCGGTCTTCCTCTGGCTGACGCATGTGCTGCGAGGACGCAGGCGGCTCGCCGCAGTGCTCCTGACGCTTCTCGGTCTCCTTGTGGTTATCGGCCCGGTCACCTGGCTCGGCATCGGCCTCGTGGAAGGCGGGCGCGAGCTGGTGGTCAAGGTCAGCGAGGGAGACCTCAGCATCCCCCCGCCACGAGAAAGCGTGAAAGATTGGCCGGTTATCGGCGACCTCGTCTATGACTATTGGGCGCGGGCCTCGACCAATCTCGCGGGCGTCCTTTCGCCGCTCCTGCCGCAACTGCGGCCCGTTGGTGAAGCGCTGCTCGGCGCGGCTGGCAGCGCGGGCATGGGCACGCTGAAGTTCCTGGCCTCGGTGATCATTGCGGGTTTCATGTTCAACCCGGGCCCAAGTCTCCTGGCCGCGACCAAGCGCTTCGCACGCAAGATCGATCCAGAGCGCGGCGAGGGGTTCGTCACGCTCACCGGCGCAACGATCCGCGCCGTTTCGCGCGGGGTGATCGGCGTCTCCTTGGTGCAGGCCGTCATAGCGGCGCTCGGCATGTCGGCGGCGGAGGTTCCCGGGGCGAGCTTGGTTACCGTCCTGATACTCGCGCTGGGCATCGTGCAGGTCGGCCCCTGGCCGGTTTGCGTGCTGCTGATCGCTTGGGGCTGGATGAACCTCCCGACTTTCGGCGCCCTCGCCTTCACGCTCTGCATGCTCACGGTGGGGCTAATCGAGAACATCGCTAAGCCCTTCGCGCTTTCGCATGGGCTGAAGACGCCGATGCCGGTGACTTTCTTCGGCGTCATCGGCGGCGTCATGACCCATGGCATCGGCGGGCTCTTCATGGGGCCCGTCGTGCTGGCGGTCGCTTGGGAGGTCGCGAAGACCTGGATTGATGAGGACAAGGCGAAGGCGTAGCGCGCTCCCAAACCGTTCCCTAGAAAAAGCGAGGCTCGGTTAAAAGGCGTGCAGAACGCGTTCGAACTCCGCATTCTCAAGCGCGCGTAGCCGCTTTAAAATCCCTTCCTCGGATCATAGGGCTTGCCGTCGCGCCATTTCTTCATGGTCGCCTCGAATTCCGCGTCCATCGCATCCGGCAGCATCACTTTGAGCGAGACATAGAGGTCCCCTGCCGTCTTGCCGTCCGCCGCCGGCAGACCCTTGCCGCGTAGGCGCAGGACGCGGCCGCCGTTGGAGCCCGGCGGCACGGCGAGTTCCACCGTTCCCGAGAGTGTAGGGACGGGCACTTTGGCGCCGAGCGCCGCTTCATAGAGCGTCACCGGCAGATCCAGACGCAGATCGCGCCCCTCGATGCGAAAGTGTGGATGTGGCGCGATCTTTACGGTGATCAACGCGTCGCCTGGCTCGGCGCCGACGGGGCCGGCCTGTCCCTGCCCACGCAAACGAATTTGCTGGCCGTCCTCGACGCCTGCCGGAATGCTCACATCGAGCGTGCGGCCGGAGGGCATTACGACGCGCGCGGAACCGCCGCGAACGGCGGTTTCCAGCGACACGCGCGCAGTGGCCACGACGTCGCCCCCGCGCCGAGCCGCGGCGCCTGCCGCGGCCCCGCCAGGGCCGCGCCGCCCCGCGCCGCCGAAGAGATCGGACAGGATGTCGGCGGCGTCGAATCCCTGAGCGAAGTCGAAACGGGACCCGCCGGGTCCCCCAGCCCCCCTCGAGAAACCCCCAAAGCCCCCCGGCGCCGCGCCAAATCCCTCGAAGCCCGCAAAGCGCGGCTTGCCGTCGGCGCCGATCTCGCCCTTGTCGAATTTGGCCTTCTTTTCTTCGTCGCCGACGATCTCATAAGCCGCGTTGATCTCGGCGAAGCGTGACGCCGCCTTCGGATCGTTCTTGTTGTGATCCGGATGATATTTCTTTGCGAGGTGTCGATAGGCCTTCTTGATCTCGGCGTGAGACGCCGATTTCGTAACGCCAAGGACCTCATAAGGATCGCGCATCTTGCCCCGTTCAATCATTCGACGCCGATTCGGTTCTGGAGCCGGCGCTCACCGCTATTTGGGCTCACCCCCCAAAGAGCGCAAGCTTTCCTGACGCCTTGGCCGTTTTTGAACCGGGCGCGGCTGGACCGACTCGGCGCTCCGGCGTAGTTTCAGGAGCCATGTCCCTTCAGCTTCTCCGGCTCCTCACGCTCACTCTCGCGCTCGCGGCCTCGCTCGGCCCGGCCGCGGCGATGGTGGAGATACGCGTCGATCTGACGCGTCAGCAGATGACCGTGATCAAAAACCACGAGCCGCCGATCGTATGGAAAATTTCGAGCGGACGCGCCGGTTTCGAGACTCCGACCGGAAGTTTCATCGTCCAGCGGCTCGACGCCGACCATCTTTCCGATGAATACGATCAGGCGCCGATGCCCTATGCGATCTTCTTCTCCCGTGGCCTGGCGATCCACGGCACGTATGAGCGGGGACTCGGGCGCCCAGCTTCGCATGGCTGCGTGCGTCTCTCGGTCGAGCATGCGCGCGAGCTCTTCGATTGGGTCGATCGATACGGCGCGTCGATCGAGATCGATGGCGTCACGCCGTCGCGCGGCGCGGCCTACGCGGAAGCGCCTCGGGCGCGCCCAGGACGCGGCGTTGCCGGACAGCGCCCCCCGCCGCCGCCAACGCCCGGCGATGGCTTCTCGCTCTTTCGCGGCTGGTGAGAGAGCCTGAGCCTTCTGCGCGCTCATTCTGAATGGTATGGAGCCGCAGGCCGAGAATCGTGAGACAAGACGCCCTTTAATCCGCGTTAAGGTTAATCCTTCACACTTCCGAGAGTTTCGCCCGCCCTTGGCGGCCCATTCGCTCGGAGTGTTGCATGGTCAAGTCCAAAGCGCTTCGCCGCGCGTTCGTTTCCGCCGTTTTTGGCTGCGGGGCCGTGATCGCGCTTGCCGGGGGCTCCCTCGGGCGAGACGGGACGCCGGCAGCGACGGCCGGCGGTTCCGAGAGGAACGCCCCTGCGGCTCAGGGCGCCGAGGCGGAGCCGGCGGCGCTGCGCCGGCTCGCGATGAAATACATCGGCTTGAAAGACCTGACGGCCGCGCGACGAGCGGCGGCCCAAAAAGCCTATGACGCCGAAAAAGAGAATTTCCTCAAGAGCTACGATCCTACCTACGCGTCCGACAAGGTCGCCTATCAGGCCGCCGCCGAAGAGTATGAGGCGACGCGCAAGGCGGTTTGGCAAAGCGCGCTCGACGAGTTGAAGGCCGAGGGCTACGAGTTTGCCGGCACGAGGCTCGAAGGCGAAGATCTGCAATATCGGAAGCGTCCGGTCGAGGAGGATCTCGCGGGGCCATCCACTCATACTCAGGCCGAGCCCAACGAAGGCTTCCTCGCGATCGTCTCCAAATATGTGCAGAGCAACGCCGATATTCAGACGCTCGGCGCGCGTCGTCTTCAGGCCTACAAGGCGCTTGCGGCGCATCAGGACGCGCTGATCGAGAAGATCGACGCCGAGGTCCCGGCCGCGCTCGCCGCGGCGGCCCAGCAGGCGCCGGCGAAGACCGCCCCCTTGGAGTCCCCGAAGCCCGTCGCCAAGGAGCCCGGCCCGCCCCTCGCCGAGACGCCGCCGAAGCCCGCCGCCGAAGCGCCGGCGAAGTCCGCCGCCATGGAGCGGACCCAGCCGCTCGTCGAACCGCCGGCCAAGCCGCACGACGCGGCTCCGCCGAGACCGCCGGCCGAGGAGACGGCAAAGCCGCAGCCGCGCCCCCCCGAGCTGCGGATGTCGGAAGAGCACGCGCCGCCGCAGCAGGCCGCGGCCGCCGAGTCGAGCGCGCCTGTCGCGCCGCCTCCGCCGCAAGCAGGAACGCTCCCGCGTGCGGAAGCCCCTCGCGAGGCGATCGGAAAAGCTGCGTCTTCGCGAGAGGCGCGCACTGAGGCGCCCGCAGGAGGGCTGCCGCCGCTTCCCACGCTTCCGCGCCTCCCGGACGAGCCCGGCGCCCCTGCGCTGCCCGAAGCGCCCGCGCTTCCGGCGGAGGCGGGGGAGACGGCTGCGGTTCCCGCGACCGCCGTCGCTCCGGTCTTCGCGGCGCCGAGCGAATTCGCGCAGCTGCGCTTAGGCGTCTTCGGGAACGCGACCTGGGCGCGCCCGAACCTCTTCTGGTCGGGCCCGTGGGGCGTCGCCGTCGCGCCTTTCGCGTCGCCGCGTTCCCTCGATCAGAGTTTTGGCGGCGGCGGCGCCCAGGCCGCAGTGCGCCTACGCCCTTTCGACGCGGCTTCGGGGGCGACTGCGCTTCGGGGCCTCGTCGCGGGCCTCGCGCTCGACGCCGCCTGGCTAGGGGGCGGCGCCCACGGCGGCCTCGCGCCCTTCTTTTCCACGAGCTTCACCAGCCGCTTCCAGGCGACCCAGCGCATCGAGGTCGGCGTCGACGTCGATCTGGGAGGAAAAACGACCATCACGCCTATCGTGACCGCAGGCTTTTCCGAGGCGCAATTTGCGATGTCGAGCTACGGCGCCGCTTTGGGGACTGTCGTCTGGGGGAGCGCCTCGGGCTTCAGGCTCGGCGCGACCTATGGCGGCGGCCTCGAGCTGAAGGTCGCAGGGGCGCCGACCTTGCAGATCCTCTATCTGCGCCACGCGTATAATCCGACCACGACGCCGATCTGGGGCGGCTCCTTCGGCGGCGCTTTCGTTGGCGCGAACAAGGGATTGAGCGAGAACGAACTGCGCGTCGGCCTCGTGATTCCCGTCCCGCAGCCTTGGTGATTCCTGCTCCCAGGCGAGTTTTCATGCACAGCAGGCCGTTGGCGTTCTTTCCTTAACGGGCCCGCATGCAGATCTAACTCTCTGACCCGCCGATTTTCGAATCCGAGGAGAGAGGGCCATGTCGTTCCGTAATAGAGAGGAAGCGGGAAGAAGGCTCGCCGACCGGCTCCTCAAATACAGGGGTGAGCATGTCGTGGTGTTCGCGCTGCCGCGTGGCGGCGTCCCCGTGGCCGCGCCCATTGCAGAGGCGCTCAACGCGCCTCTAGATTTGGTTCTCGTCCGCAAGATCGGCGTGCCCTTTCAGCCGGAACTCGCCATGGGCGCGGTGGCGGACGGCGGCAAGCCAATCACTGTCCGCAACGAGGACGTCATCGCGATGGCGCGCGTCAGCGAGGAGGAGTTCGAGGTCGTGCGCCAGCGCGAGCTTCAAGAGATCGAGCGACGGCGGCGGCTTTACCTGGGCGCGCGCGCCCCTTTGGAGGTGCAGGGCCGCATCGCGATCGTCGTCGATGACGGCGTGGCGACGGGCGCCACGACGCGCGCCGCGTTGCGGGCGGTTCGCGCGCACCATCCAAAGAAGCTCGTGCTCGCCGCCCCGGTCGCGCCGCCGGACACGCTCGCCTCGCTCGAGCCCGAAGCGGACGAGACGATTTGCCTGGAGACGCATGAGGACTTCGGGGCGATCGGATATTTTTACGCCGATTTTCGTCAGACCGGCGACGCCGAGGTCATTTCGATCCTCGATCGCCTCCGGGCCGGGGAGGGGCTCGATCCGAAGCCTTCGAGATGAGGTTGCGCTCGCCCTTGCGGATGCGCTCACGCGTCACCGAGGGGGATGGCGGGTGCGACGGCTGACATAGTTACGATAAAGACGCAGCGCTTTGAGGCGGGTCGATAGTCGATGCGGATCGGCGTTCCGAAGGAAATCAAGGACAATGAATATCGCGTGAGCCTGACGCCGTCCTCGGTCGCCGAACTCGTGCAGCATGGCCACGCCGTGCTGCTCGAAAAGGGGGCGGGACTGGGCGCCGGCTTCGGCGACGCGGCCTATGAGCTCAACGGCGCCTCGCTCGTCGAGGGCCCGGGCGGCGTCTTCGAGAGCGCGGATCTCATCGTCAAGGTCAAGGAGCCGCTCAGCTCTGAGCGCAGAATGCTGAGGCGCGGCCAGACGATCTTCACCTATCTGCATCTCGCCGCCGATCTCCAGCTCACGCAAGAGTTGCTGCGAAGCGGCGCAAATTGCATCGGTTATGAAACCGTGACTTCCCCACAGGGTGGCCTTCCGCTGCTCACGCCCATGTCGGAGGTCGCCGGACGCCTGGCGCCTCAGATCGGCGCGCATTTCCTCGAAAGGTCCGCCGGCGGTCGCGGCGTTTTGCTCTCCGGAGCGCCGGGCGTGCCGGCTGCGGAGGTCGCTATTCTCGGAGCGGGGGTTGTCGGCTCCGCCGCGACGGCGATTGCGCTGGGCATGGGCGCCAGCGTCATCGTGGCCGATCGCAATCCGGAGGCGCTGCGGCGGCTCGACACGCGATTTCACGGCGCCGCCCGCACCGTGTTCTCGACGAGAACCGCGATCGCAGAAATCGTCAAGCGCGCGGATTTGGTGATTTGCGCGGTGCTTTTGCCGGGCGCGCGGGCGCCGAAGCTCATTCTCAACGAGATGCTCGCGACGATGAAGCGGGGGGCCGTCATCGTCGACGTCGCGATCGACCAGGGCGGATGCTGCGAAAGCTCGCGCGCAACCTCGCATTCCGATCCTACCTTCGTCCTGGACGGCGTCGTGCATTATTGCGTGCCGAACATGCCTGGCGTCGTGCCGCGCACGGCGAGCTTCGCGCTCAACAACGCGACGCTGCCTTTCGTGCTCGAGATCGCCGACAAAGGCTGGCGTCGTGCGCTCCGCGACGACGCGTATCTGCGCGCCGGACTTCAGATATCAGAGGGCAAGATCGTCTCGCAGGCGGTGGCGCAGGCGCATCGCCTGCCTTGCGCCTCCCTCGAAGCGGCGCTCGAAGACTAGCAAACTTTGGCGATCGCCAATATCGCGTCGACGGCGGGGTCGTGGATACGATCGCGTAGCAAAAGCTTGGGCCCGTCAATATGGCAAGGCGCGCTCCGCTGCGGTCTTCTCCAAATCGCCTTCTTCGACGACGATTCCGGCAAGCGTCATCTCCCGTATTGCCGCTTCTCCTCCCGCCTGCATCAAGGGCCGGGTCGCCGCCAGCAGCACATGAGTATCGAAACCGGCCCGCGCGGCCTGAAGCGCGCTCGCGCGCACGCAAACCTCGAGCGCCAGGCCGCAAAGGAATACGCGCCGCGTTCCGCGGCTGTGCAAGAGCTCGGCGAGGCCGGTTCCGTCGAAGGCCGAGTATTGCTCCTTGTCGATGTCGGAGCCCTTGGAGACGATGAGCGCATTTTCGGGCAGACGGAGCTGCTCATGAAACTGCGCGCCCTCCGAACCGCTAACGCAATGCTCGGGCCAAGGCCTGCCGCGTGCGGCAAAGCTAACGTGACCCTCTGGATGCCAGTCGCGCGAGGCGATCACCGTCGCCCCCGCCGCGGTCGCCTCGTTGATGAGCCGATTGATCTTAGGCGGGATCCCGTCGGCGCCGGCGATCGCCAATGCTCCGCCCGCGCAAAAATCGCGCTGCAGGTCCACGATGATCAAGGCGTCGTCTTGACCAAACCTCATGAATAGGCGCTTTCCTCGTCGCGAAGGGGGATGACCCGATGCACTCGACGCCGGACCCGGCTCTCAGCGCTTGCGCCAGCTTGGAGGATAAGGTGCGCTTCCTGAGCGATCCGGCAAGCTATCCACACGCGCCGCGAACAGTGCGCGTCGTCGAAACGCATATGTCCTTCGTCTTCATCGCCGAGGCGAAGACCTTCAAGTTGAAGAAGCCCGTTCGTTTTGCCTTCCTGGACTTCTCGACCCTTGAGTTGCGCGAGGCCATGTGCCGCGAGGAGCTGCGGCTCAACCGTCGCCTGGCGCCGGACGTGTATCTGGCCGTCCGCGCCTTGACCGAGTCGCCATCGCGCGCGCTCACGATCGGGGGCGCCGGAGCGATCGTTGATTGGCTGGTCGAAATGAAGAGCCTGCCGGAACGTCAGATGCTGGATGTTATGCTCGCCGAGAACCGGGTTTCCAGACATGAGATCGACCTCCTCGCGCAAAGGCTCGCCGATTTTTATCTCGAAGCGAAGGTCTCGGCCATCGTCCCCGCCGACTATGCGACTCGCTTTCTTCGCGAGCAGCGGATCAACCGCGAGGTCCTGACCGCGCGCGCGTTCCAGCTCGATCACGGCCGCTCGACGTTTGTGCTCGACCGTTTGGACGCACGGCTCGCTTTGGATCGCCCTCTCCTTGAACAGCGCGTGCGCGCCGGTTTGGTGGTCGACGGTCATGGCGACCTTCGACCAGAACATGTGAATTTTTCCGATGGGATCGCGATTTTCGACGCCTTGGAATTCAACGCCGAGCTCCGCCAGGTCGATCCATTCGATGAGATTGCGTTTCTTGGGCTGGAATGCGCGCAGCTCGGCGCGCCAAAAATCGGACCAACGCTTGCCGAGGCTGTGGCCGAACGGTTGGGCGTTTGCGTTCCAATGCGACTGATGCCGCTTTACTCCGCCTCGCGCGCCGTTCTGCGCGCGCGGCTCGCGGTCGCCCATCTGCTGGATCTGGCGCCGCGCACGCCTGAAAAGTGGGAGCCTCTGGCCGCTCGCTATCTCGCGATCGCCGCAAGCGCGTTAGCCTGACCCGCTGAGACAGCGTTGTAATCGCTCCCGCGTTTTTTCCTCAAGCTGGGCGAGCTCGTCGCTCATGGCGACAGGGTAAGGGGTCAACGGCGCCGACAAGCCTCGAAGCTCTTCAGGCAAGGCGGCGATCGCCTCTCGGGCGTAGTCTCAACTCCGTGAAAGCGTGAGCTTCTCGCTCTCGAGGCGGCGACCGCCGACCATCACGGATCGAAGCAAAGGCTGGCCTTCCAGATTTTCCTCGCGCAGCCCGATGACGTCGTGAACCGCAACGCCATCCTTGAGCTGGCGGAAGACCTGTTTCCTTCCCGGCAGCGAGCGCTTGCCGGAGGAAAGCTTCATGCGCGGCTCGCCAGCGTATTCGGTGAGCTTATAGGCGATGTCGAGCGTCGGCGCGTCGGCGGAGGCGGCCATGTCTGAGCCCACGCCAAAGACGTCGATGGGCGCCCCCTCCGCCAAGAGTCGCTCGATCTGGCGTTCATCGAGCCCGCCACTCGCCACGATCGCGACATGCTGCAGGCCCGTCTCATCGAGCCGCATCCGGGCGCAGCGCGAAAGCTCACTGAGATCGCCCGAATCGAGGCGGATGGCGCGTAAGCCGTGATCGTCGCCCTTCGCCTTTGCCGCGGCGATCGCGTTTTCCACGCCGGCGAGCGTGTCATAAGTGTCGACGAGGAGGGTCGCATGGGGGAAAATCTTCAAGAAGTTTTCGAAGGCCGCTCGCTCGGAGGCGCAAACCTCGACGAAGCTGTGCGCCATTGTGCCTTCAAGCGGCAGACCGTAGGTCAGGCCGCTTGCGACGTTTGACGTCGAGACGACGCCGGCGATGAAGAAGGCGCGTGCGCCAAGGATTGCCGCATCGATTCCCTGCGCGCGGCGCGCGCCAAAATCGCTGACCAGGCGCCCCTTCGCCGCGGCGACGACGCGCGCCGCCTTGGAGGCGAAAAGCGTCTGCGACCCAATTCGGTTGAGAACCAGAGTCTCGATCAATTGCGCCTCGGGGAGCGAGGCAGTGACTTCGAGTATGGGCTCCTCGTCGAAAAATGGCGTTCCTTCACGCATCGCGACGATGTCGCCACGAAAGCGAAAGCCGCGCAGCCATTCAAGAAAGGGATCGGAAAAGTCGCCCTGAGCGCGCAGCTGCGCTATCTCTTCGTCACCAAAGCGCAGCCCTTCGATTTCGTCGAGAAGGTCGCTCAAGCCACAGGCGAGTAGAAAATTGCGCGGTTGCGGCAGCTTTCGCACGAAGAGGCTGAAGGTCGCCGTGTGCGTCAGATTGAGCTCGAAATAGGCGCGCAGCATCGTCAACTCGTAATAATCCGCAAAAAGCGCCTTGTTCGACATTGAGGCTCCCTGCGCTGCCCGGCTTCGACTTCAGGCTCCGTCTTCCAGCAGCTTGGCGATCGAACCACCGCCGTGGCAGCACCGGATGGCTTGGGCGACGAGATTTGCGACGCTCACGACCGTCAGGCGCCGCTGCAACAAATCGCTCTTCATATAGGCAGGCAACGGGACGCTGTCGGTGACGACGAGCCGATCGATGGGCGCGCCTTCGAGCACGCTGGCGGCTCCCGGAGAGAAGACGCCATGCGTCGCGGCGCACCAGACCGCTTGTGCGCCCTCCTTGCGGCATGCCGCCGCCACGCGCGCCATCGTGCCGCCGCCGCTGATGAGATCGTCGAGCACGATCGCTATTCGCCCTTTTACGTCGCCGGCGAAGATATCGCCTGTGACCTTGCCTTCGCTGCGGCGCTTATCCATGAAGGCTTTGGCGACGGGCCTCGCCAAAATCCTCTCCAGGCGCTCGCGAAATAGCTCCGCGCGCTTCTCGCCGCCGAGATCGGGCGAGACGACCGCCACCTCTTCCTTGCCGACGAGCCGGGCGAAGAAGCGCGCGAATAGGGCTTGCGCGTCGAGATGCTCACTGTCGCAACGGAAGGCGTTTTGGTAAGCGGCGAGATTATGCGCGTCGATCGTCATCACGCGATCGGTTCCCATCGCCTCCAGCAGTTGCGCCAGATAGCGAGTGGCGATGGGATCACGCGGCTTCGTCTGTCGTTCTTTGCGCTGAAAGCACAGATAGGGCGCAACGATCGTCACGTTGCGCGCGCTGGCGTCTTTCAAGGCGCCAATGAAAAACAGCAGCCGGCATAATTTGTCGGAGACGCTCGTCTCCTCCTCGCCATATAGGCTGGAGATGACGAAGACATCCTTGTTTCGCACATTCGTCAAGGATCTGATCTTGAATTCCCCATCCTCGAACCGGCGCTCCTCGTGTCGCGCAAGCTCGAGGTGAAGCAACCGTCCGACCCTTTGCGCGAGGTCCAAATTAGCGCCGAGCGCAAACAAGGCGAGATCATCATTGGTTGGGTCCAGTCGCTGCGCCGCTGGGGCGCAGGATTTGAAGGTCTCAATGGAGGATCCGACCAGAAAAGAGTCGATCTGGCGACCGTCATCGGACAGAGGCGCGACGAGCGCATCCACGGCTGCTATGTCACGGCCGTGCTCCTTGAGAATAAATTGAGCGACGAACGGCTGGCCGGTTCTCAAGGATTCCACAAACAGCCGCCTGAGACGAACGGCGACACGCCGATTCTCGGCGCGGCTCAATCGCCCGTCGCCGCCAAGCGAGCCGAGCATTGATTCCGCCGTTGCTAAACCCATGACGAGACCGTAATCGCGCTCGCCCTCGAGGCGACGGAATACGAAGCCGGAGGGAAAGAGATTCGGCTGCGACATCGGGGCGCTCGCCTGCGGAAAGGGCCGGCCGCCGCGTGCGGCGTTCCACCGCTCTAGCAGCGTCGCCAGCGCGCTTTGCTCCGGCGCGGCGGCAAAATCCAATCTGTTGAACAGCCGCAAGACGGCTGGCGGAGGCAAATCCATCGTCGTCATTTCGCACCCTGGCGACATTCTATCCTATTTGGAATGTAAATTTTCGAGAACTTCAAGGAGCGTTATCCGCGATCGGCATCTTGCTTTCTGCTCATCTCTGTCGCGATCGCCCGAACACTGCTCGCAGCTCGCCCTTCGCTTTCTGCAACATCGCCTTGCGCTCGTCGGACAGGTTCGAGCCCGCGCGGTTGATGTAGAAAGTCAGCATGGACATGGCCGAGCGAAAGGGATCGCTCTTGCGGCGCTTGCTCGCCTCCGCCGAGCGCTTCAGCGAGCGCGCGATGTCGAGCGGATTGTCGAGCGCGAAAACGCCGGCCTCGAGGTCGAGCGCGTTGCTTTCCCGCGTCACTCGCCCGGACCACAGCTGATCCGTGCGCGTCGCTCGGCTTCTTGCGCAACGCTTTCGATGGGCCGTCATGCGCGCGGGCCTGGCTCATGGAGGCCGTCTTTCCTCTGTGCGCCGAACATGTGGGACGAACCAGTCGCCAGCGATTTGAGCGACTTGCTCCAGAGTTCCGGGCTCCTCGAAGAGATGCGTGGCGCCGGGGACGACGTCGAGTCGCGCCTCGCCGCAAAGCCGACGCAGAGCCCATTGATTAAGTTCCAGCACTTCGCGATCAGCGCCGCCGACGATCAGCAGCGTCGGCGCCTTGACGTGCGCCAGAGACTCGGCGGCGAGGTCAGGGCGGCCGCCGCGCGACACGACGGCGGCGATCGCCGCGGGTTCCTGCGCGGCGGCGACCAAGGCCGCTGCGGCTCCCGTGCTGGCGCCGAAGAGCCCGACGGGCAGATCGCCGATCTCCTTCTCGCGCGACGCCCATCCTATGGCCTCCCGCAACCGCGCCGCGAGCAGAGGTATGTCGAAAACATTGCGACGATCCTGCGATTCTTCAGGATGCAAGAGGTCGAATAACAATGTCGCGAAGCCGCGCGCGACGAGGCTCTCCGCCACGAACACGTTGCGCGGGCTGAATCGCGACGATCCGCCGCCATGCGCAAAAACGATGAGACCAAGCGGCCGCGCCGGCGAGAACAGGATCCCGCCGAGCCGGCTGTGGCCGACCGCAACGTCGACTCTCTTGAAAGCCTCCGCGTTCACGCCAGCCTCACTCTCAGCGCGTTTCCGCTCGAATGGAATCGCCGTGCCTCCGGCGCCGCAGTGGACTATATTTGCCTGACGCGCCATGAATGCAACGCGTCGGACCCTTCAAAAAGCAGGGGGCGCGCGTTCTGGGGCCTCGCGCGGGAGAATACGTCTCTCCCTCAGGTACGGGAAGAAAACACATGGAAAGCGCGCCGCATATAGAATTCCAGGGAATGGAGGCCGCGTCCGAGTTCCGGGAAAAAATAGCGCAACAGCTGTCGCGGCTGGAGGAACGCTTTGGCCGCATCACCGCTTGCCGCGTCACCGTCAAGGCGCCGAGCGGGCACAGGCATGTCGGGGATCCCTACGAAATAAGGATCCATCTGAGCCTGCCCGATGATCGCGAAATCACCGTCGACCGGACGCCGCATCAAGACGAACGCTTTCAAGACGTCGATTTCGCTCTCAATGACGCGTTCAGTCGCGCCGGCCGTCAACTGCAGGATCAAGTGGATCGCATGCGTGGGGAGGTGAAGCGCCATGCCTAGGCTCGGGCGCATAACGTTGAGGATGCGAGCGGGCAAGCGCGGCGCGTTCGCCCGTCGCCTCGGCCATAGTCGCCTGCTGGCGTTCGCGCTCCTCACGGGCCTCGTCGCGCCTGCCTTCGCCGTCGACCCCGGCGAAAAGCTCGCCGATCCGGCGCTCGAGGCCCGCGCCCGGGAAATCGCCGCCGAACTGCGTTGCCTCGTCTGCCAGAATCAGTCGATCGACGATTCCGACGCGCCGCTGGCGAAGGATTTGCGCCTCTTGCTGCGCGAACGGCTGCGCGAAGGCGCGAGCGACAAGGAGGCCAAGGCCTATATCGTCGCGCGCTACGGCGATTTCGTGCTGCTGCGCCCGCCGATGAAGCCGCAGACGCTGCTACTTTGGGGCGCGCCGCTGATTGCGCTTTCCGCTGGCGGTTTCGCGCTCTGGCGCGCCTTTCGGCGGCGGCCAGCCACAGCGAAAGCGCCGTCGCCGCTCAGCGATGCCGAGAAAGCGAAGCTGCGCGCTCTGGGTGTCGACCCGTTGGGCGACGCCTGAGCGCTCGACACGGGGTCAGCCGTCCTCCGGCTTCCCGCGAAGCGCCTTCACCTTGCCGCGCAACGTCTTTCCCTCCAGGCGGCGCAGTTTCGATCCAAGCGTCGGCTGCGTCTTGCGGCGCGGCGGCGGGGGCGGCGCGGCTGCGGCGCGCAGAAGCTCCAGTAGCCGCTCCAGCGCGTCCGCGCGGTTGCGCTCCTGCGTGCGGTGGCGTTGCGCGAAGATGATGATGACGCCGTCCCGCGTCATGCGCCGCCCGGCGAGCGCGGGAAGCCGCGCGCGCACCGAATGCGGCAGATTGGGCGAGCGCGCCGCGTCGAAGCGCAGCCGCACGGCCGTCTCGACCTTGTTCACGTTCTGCCCGCCGGCGCCGGAGCTGCGCGCGAAATCCAAGGCGATCTCGCTTTCGTCGATCGCGATGCGCGGGGTGACGGGGATCAAGGCGCTCGAACCTCTCGAAGGAGCACGCCGCGCTACCGTTAGAACATGTTGATGAGGTGACCGTCCGAGCTCTTCATCCGGGAGATGAGCGTGTCGTAATGGTAGTGGGCCGCCATCTTCAGCGCATAGGCCTGCAGCACGAACGGATCCGGTCGACGCCGCAGAACCCGCGCGGCGGCTTGGCGGTAGGCGCGGCGCAATTCGGGGTCCTCCACCCGCATCTGCAGCCGGGTGAAGATGAAGGCGCCTCCTGCGAAAGCGGCGAGCTTACGCAGCGCCTCACGCACCGAGCCATCATCGTGGCCGCCGTGGCGGAGGCGGCTATGGCCTAGGCCGCCCTCCAGATAGAGCGCATCCAGTCGGGCGAAGAAGTTGGCGGGGCTGTAAAGGGCGCTCAGCACCCGCAAATAGCCCTCGCGCAGCGCTTCACGACCGATCTTCAAGGGGATTACGTTGGTGCCGTGCTCGGTCCGGTCCGCGTGATCGAGACGGTTGTCGCGCTCCAGACGTTCGTAGAGCGGAGTCTTCGGGATCGCGGTCACCATGCCGACGGACGAATGGACGATGCGCGCGTCCTCGACCATCTTGAGCTGGCGGTCGAAGATGGTCTCGTCGTCGCTGTCGAAGCCAAGCATCATCCCCCCAAACACCTCGATTCCATGCGCCTGAATGGCGTGGATCTTCTCCGCGATCGTGCGGTTGGTGTTGCGCAGGTTCTGGGTCTTCTTGGTCTCTTTCAGCGCCTCCTCGTTCGGCGTCTCGACGCCCACGAAGACCGAGCGTATGTTGGCGCGGTCCATCAGCTCCAGCAACTCCTCGTCGTCGGCGAGGTCGAGAGAGGCTTCGGTGATGAAAGTCAGCGGATAATTGTTGTTCTGCTGCCAGACGATCATCGCACGCAGGATTTCTTTCACGGCTTTCTTGTTGCCGATCAAATTGTCGTCGACGATGAAAGCCATGTTCTTGCGAGCCACTCGATGCAGCGCGTCGAGCTCGGCGATAACCTGGGCCACGGTCTTGATGCGGGGCCTGCGGCCGAAGGTGACGATGATGTCACAGAATTCGCACATGAACGGGCAGCCGCGGGAGAACTGGATCGTTCCCAGGGCGTAGTGCTTGAGCTTGAGCAGGTCGTGTCGCGGAACCGGAACCTTGGTCATGTCCGTCCGCTCCGCCTGCTCGTAGCGAGCGGCGTGAGCGCCGTTTCGCCAATCTTCCAAGAATTGCGGCCAGGTCGTTTCCGCCTCGCCGACAAAGACGACGTCGGCGAGGTCGCCGAAATAGTCCTCCTTGACCGATACCCAGGGCCCCCCGAGCGCGACGAAGCAGCCCCGCCGCTTGAGCTCCGTCAAAATCTCGGTCATGCGGAATCGCTGCACCGTCATGCCGGTCAGGCCGACGATGTCGGCGCGCGCGCAGCGGTCGAAGTCGATCTCCTCCACGTTCTCGTCGAAGATCGTCAGCGTATGCCCTGCTGGCGTGAGGGCGGCGATGAGGGGCAGCGCCGCCACGGGCATGTTCGCGCGGAAGCCAACGAGTTCCAGCGCATTTTCCATTCCCCAGTAGCTCGCCTCGAACCTCGGATTGATCAGAACGATGTCGACCAAATGATTCCCTCCCTCATCTCCTGACGGGTCGCCAAGCCTTGACCGAAGCGCGGAAGGCCGTCAACCTTAGCTGTCGCGCTTACGGCACGAAAAAGCTGCGGCTCCCCGGGGGCCGCGGGTAGGGGTTGGCGCGCCGCGCTTGCCCCGATGCTGCGTCGCTTTATAGTCGCGCGGCTTAAAACGGACCTGAGATGAGCATTCCCTCCCTAACCATCGGCACGCGCGGCTCGCCGCTCGCGCTTGCGCAAACGCAGGAAACGCGCGCGCGTCTTGCCGAAGCGCACGGCGTCGGGCCCGAGCAATTTCGGATCGTCGTCATCCGCACGAGCGGCGACGTCATCCAGGATCGCGCGCTGGCCGAATTGGGGGCAAGGGCCTCTTTACGCGCGAGCTCGACCTCGCCCTCATCGCCGGCGAGATAGACCTCGCCGTGCATTCCTCCAAAGATCTGCCGACCGACTTGCCGGAGGAAATTGACATTGCGGGCTATCTTCCGCGCGAGGACGTGCGCGACGCCTTCATCGGCCGCGGCGGGGCAAGTCTGGGCGAACTGCCCGAGGGGGCGGTGATCGGCACGGCGTCGCTGCGCCGAGCCGCTCAGGTGAAGCGGCTTCGCGCCGATTTGAAGACGGTTCTCCTGCGCGGCAATGTCGAAACGCGGCTCGCCAAGGTCGCGAACGGCGCCGTGGACGGCACGTTGCTGGCGCTCGCGGGACTACGGCGCCTCGGTCTCGGTGAGCGCGCGACCGAAATATTGCCGCTCGACGCCTTCCTTCCGGCCGCCGGACAGGGCGCCATCGGGATCACCTGCCGCGCCGCGGATCAGGCGACGCGCGCAGCGCTGGCGCCGATCCTTCACGCCGCAACCTTTGCGGCGCTCGCCGCCGAACGCGCCTTTCTCAAGGCGCTCGACGGCTCGTGCCGCACGCCGCTCGCCGGTTTGGCGGTCCTCGAAAGCGACGCGTTGAGTTTTCGAGGCGAAGCCTTGCAGGTCGACGGCAGCCGCACCATTGCGGCGAGTGGAAAGGGTGGCGTCGCCGAAGCCGCGACGATCGGCGCCAGCGCGGCGCGCGAGATACTTGGGCGGCTCCCGGGCGGCGTCGCCAGTCTGTCGTGAGACGCGTGCTCGTCCTGCGCGCCCCGGAGGACGCGCGGCGAACCGCACAAAAGCTTGCTGGGATGGGGTTTGCGAGCGTGCTTTCGCCGGTCCTCGAGATCGTCGCAACCGGCGCGAAGGCGCCGGCCGAGGATTTCGACGCCGTGATCGTCACCAGCGCCAAGGCCTTGCAGCACGGCGACCCGTCCGAAAGCTTGCGCCGTTTGCCGCTGTTCGCGGTCGGCGCGCGCACCGCGGCGCAGGCCGAGCGGCGCGGCTGGCGGGTCGCGGGCGTCGCGCCGGAAAGCGCCGCGCTTTTTCCCCTGATTTTGGAGCGCAGCCCGCCTCGAGGCCGCCGCCTGCTCTATCTCGCGGGACGACAGCGCCGCGAAACGCTGGAAACGGCGTTGCGCGAAGCCGGGCGCGAGGTGTACGCGCTCGAAACTTACGAAGCGCGGGAATCGGCGGCGCTGACGCGCGACGCGGCGGAGGCGCTGGCGGCAGGCGAGATCTCCGCCGCGCTCCACTTTTCGCCCCGGAGCGCGGAGATTTTCGTGCGGCTCGCGGAGCGCGAAAATCTCTTGGTCGCCGCGCGAGCGCTCGCACATTTCGCGCTCTCGCCTGAAACCGCCGCCGCTCTTATCGCTTGCGACACGCCGACGGTGCGCATTGCCGAGTCTCCTGACGAAGACGCGCTGCTTGAACAACTTGCGGGCTTTGATTGGCGCCAAGAGTCGCAGAATTAAGCGCGCGACAAGTCGCTCCGCGACGTTTTGACGCGCCGCTTTAATTGTGCGATACGACGCCCAACAAAAATCGAGATCGGCGCCGCTTTTTTGCGCAACCGCCGCGGGAAGGACAGAAAGAGCATGGCCGTCGCACTTGTCATGGTCCTGGTCGTGGCGCTCTCCGTGCTATTTCATCTGGTCAGTCCCTGGCGAGCGACGCCAATCGCGTCGAATTGGGGCTTCATTGACGACACGCTCGGTCTTACTTTTGCAGTGACGACGACGGGCTTTGTCGCAGTCGTGCTGTTCATGGCCTATTGCCTCTATCGTTTTCATCACAAGGAAGGACGTCGGGCCGAATACGAACCCGAGAATCAGAAGCTCGAAGCCTGGCTCGGCGGACTGACCACGCTGGGCGTTATCGCGCTGCTCGCGCCCGGGCTCATCGTCTGGGACCAATTCATTCACGTTCCCAAGGAAGCGACGGAGGTCGAGGCCTTCGGCGTCCAATGGAACTGGAGCTTTCGGTTGCCCGGCGCCGATGGGAAGCTCGGCTCGAGCGACGTGCGCTACATCGACGGGGATAACCCGCTCGGCGTGAGCCCGGCCGATCCAAAAAGCATGGACGACATCATCATCGCCAACGGCGAGTTGCATCTTCCGGTGAACAAGCCCGTGAAGGTGCTGCTGCGCTCCGCGGACGTCCTCCATGATTTTTACATCCCGGAGATCCGCGCCAAGATGGATCTCGTGCCGGGATTGGTGAGCTACTTGTGGTTCACCCCGACCAAGACGGGGGAATACGACATTCTTTGCGCCGCCTATTGCGGCATCGGCCATCCGCAGATGCGGGGAAAGCTCGTCGTCGACACGCAGGCCGACTACGACAAGTGGCTCGGCTCACAGCAGACCTTCCTGGAGATGCGCAAAGCCAAGGGCCCAGCCCGGCACGAGGCGAGGAACCCATAACAAATCGCGTCGTCACAAGACGCGCGTCCGCTGCGGAGCGCGCGCCGCGACGGTGAGGGAGAAGAAGAAGACATGACTGACGCGACGATGAGCGACGCGACGGTCGCCGAAGAGCACGGCGTACCGCCTGCCGAGGTGCCCGAGCTCGACCTTTACCATGCGCACACGTGGCTCGGGAAATACGTCTTCTCCCAGGACGCGAAATATATCGCGATCCAATATGCGGGAACGGCCATCGCCGTCGGCCTACTGGGCCTCGTGATGTCCTGGATCATCAGACTGCAGCTCGCCTTCCCGGGGACGTTCTCCTGGCTTGACGCCAACCTCTATTATCAGGCCGTCACGATGCACGGCATGATCATGGTGGTCTATCTGCTGACCGCCGTTCTGCTGGGCGGCTTCGGCAATTATCTCATTCCGCTCATGATCGGCGCTCGGGACATGGTGTTCCCCTTCGTCAACATGTTGAGCTATTGGGTCTTCCTGCTTGCGGTGATCGTGCTGCTGGCGAGCTATTTCGTGCCGGGCGGCCCCACCGGCGCCGGCTGGACGCTCTATCCGCCGCAGGCCATCATGACCGGCACGCCGGGGCACGAGGGCGGCATCATTCTGATGCTCATTTCCCTGGGTCTCTTCATCGTCGGCTTCACGATGGGCGGCCTCAACTATGTCGTGACGGTGCTCCAGGCGCGCACCCGCGGCATGACGCTGATGCGCATGCCGCTCAGCGTCTGGGGTATTTTCTCCGCCGCAGTGCTGGCGCTGCTCGCCTTTCCGGGCCTCCTCGTCGCCGCGATCATGATGCTCTTCGACAGGCTGCTCGGCACGAGCTTCTTCATGCCGGCGCTCGTCGAGTTCGGGGAGCTCAAGAACACGGTGGGGGGCAGCCCGATCCTCTTCCAGCATCTCTTCTGGTTCTTCGGCCACCCCGAGGTTTACATCGTGGCGCTGCCGGCCTTCGGCATCGTCTCCGACATCATCGCGACGCACGCCCGCAAGAACATCTTCGGCTATCGCATGATGGTCTGGGCCATCATCGCGATCGGCGTGCTGAGCCTGATCGTCTGGGGCCACCACATGTATGTGAGCGGGATGAATCCCTGGTTCGGGTTCTTCTTCGCGGTCACGACGCTCGCTATCGCCGTCCCGACGGCGCTGAAGGTCTATAACTGGGTGCTGACGCTGTGGCGCGCCGACATCCATTTCACGACGCCGATGCTCTTTGCGCTCGGCTTCCTCGTGACTTTCGTCAACGGCGGCTTGACGGGCCTTTATCTCGGCAACGTCATCGTCGACGTGCCGCTCTCGGGGACGATGTTCGTGGTCGCGCATTTTCACATGGTGATGGGCGTCGCGCCGATCATGGTGATTCTGGGCGCGATCTATCATTGGTATCCGAAGATGACCGGCCGCATGATGGACGAGACGCTCGGCAAGATCCATTTCTGGATCACCTTCATCGGCGCCTATGCGGTCTTCTTCCCGATGCATTATCTGGGAGTCCAGGGCGTTCCGCGCCGCTTCTATGAGCTTGGCGAGCTCTCTTGGCTCCCGCACTCGGCGGTCGCGCTCAACATCTTCATCACGGTCGCGGCGCTCATCGTCGGCGCGGCGCAGGGCCTCTTCTTCTTCAATCTCTTCTGGAGCTTGAAACACGGGAAGCCGTCGGGGCCAAATCCCTGGCGCTCGACGACGCTCGAGTGGCAGACAGCCGAGACGCCTCCCGGCCACGGCAATTTCGGGCCCAAGCTTCCGGTCGTCTATCGCTGGGCCTACGCCTATAGCGTCCCGGGCGCGCCAGAGGATTTCCTCCCGCAGAACGCGCCGCCGCTGAAGGGAGAGCATGCCACATGAGCGTCATGGGGCTATTCTTCATCTTCATCGCGTCGGTCGTCGTCCTGTGGCTGGCGCGCGAAGGGGTCATGAGCGCCAACTGGCTGGAGGAGGGCGAGAGCGTTGGCGTCGCCAAGAGCTCCGGCGGCGCAGGTCTCGTTCCTCCCCCTGCGGCGAAGGTGGGGCTCAGTGTCTTTCTCGCGGTCGCGCTCTGCATCTTCTCCCTGCTGACGGCGGCCTATTTCGTGCGGTCGGGTTCGCCCGATTGGCAGACTCCGCCCTTGCCGCGCATCCTGTGGTTGAATACGGCCTTCCTCGTCGCGAGCAGCGGCGCGCTGCAGTGGGCCTATTTCGCCGTCGAGCGCGACGACTCGGCGCGGCTGCGCCTGCTCTTGCAAATAGCGGCGGCGACCTCGGGATGCTTCCTGCTCGGGCAGCTCTGGGCCTGGAGGGAACTCGTCGCCGACGGCTATTATGCGAGAAGCAACGCCGCGGACGCATTCTTCTACCTGCTCACGGCGGTCCACGGTCTGCATCTTGCCGGCGGGCTCGTCGCTCTTGCGCGCACGATCGGCAAGGCCTGGAGTCCTGTGGATCGGATCGCGCTGCAAACCAGCGTCGAGCTATGCGCAATCTACTGGCACTTCCTGCTCGCGGTCTGGCTGGTCATGTTCGCCATGCTGGCGGGCGAGATGAATGGGTTTGGCGCGCTCTGCCGCAGTCTGCTCTCATGAAGGAATGGGAAACGAGAAAATGACGAGCGAAACTGTCGACGCCCCTGCATCCCACGCTCACGCCCACGCGCCGGAGAGGCCAGCGGGTCTGGCCGGGTTCTTTAGCGACTGGGGCTCCGACCAGCGGTCTTTCAAGAGCGCCTCCTGGGCGAAGACGATGATGTGGATCTTCCTCGTCAGCGACACCTTTATCTTCAGCTGCTTCCTGATCTCCTACATGACCGTGCGCCTGTCGACGACGGTCGAGTGGCCGCATCCCAGCGAGATCTTCGCGCTCGAGATCAACGGCCGGAAGATCCCGCTGATCCTCATCGCGATCATGACCTTCGACCTCATCACGAGCTCCGGCACGATGGCGCTCGCGGTCAACGCCGGCTATTCGAAGAATCGGAAACTTTGCGCTTATCTGCTCTGGGCGACGGCCTTCTTCGGCGCAGCCTTCGTCGGCATGCAGGCCTTCGAGTGGACGAAGCTGATCCACGAAGGTGTGCGCCCCTGGGCAAACCCCTTCGGCGCGGCGCAATTCGGCTCCTGCTTTTTCATGATTACCGGCTTCCACGGGTTCCACGTCTCGATGGGCGTGCTGGCGCTTCTGTGGTTTTCCCGCAACGTCTGGAACGGCCTCTACGAGAGCGACAAGCGCGGCTATTTCACGGGACGCGTCGGCACCTATGACGTCGTCGAAACACTCGGCCTTTATTGGCACTTCGTCGATCTCGTCTGGGTGTTCATCTTCGCCTTTTTCTATCTTTGGTGAGGGCTCGCGCGGGAAAGCGAGGGGGCGTAGCTTCACTGAGCACAATGGAAATCGTCAGAGGGCGCGGGAAGCGCCGCAAGTAGGAACCGACGGATCAGGAGCGTGGATATGACGGCGACGACGGAAGTATCGATCGGGGAACGCGCGCACGGGCACGCCGCCAGCGCCAAGACCGAGAAGCCTGCGGCGGAGGCTCACGGGCAACAGCATCCGCTCAAGCTCTATCTTGTCGTCTGGGCGCTGCTCTTCATCCTCAGCACCTTCTCGTATCTGATCGACTACTTCAATCTGCAGGGAATGCTGCGCTGGTCGCTCATCATTCTGTTCATGCTGCTGAAGGCGGGCGCCATCATCGCAATCTTCATGCACATGGCCTGGGAGCGGCTGGCGCTGGCCGTGGCGATCCTGCTGCCGCCGATGGCGCTCTTGGTCTTCCTCGGGCTGATGAACTTCGAAGGCGACTATACGAACGGCTCGCGCGATGAGCATTTCACCCCGGCGACACTCGTCTCTCCGCCGGCGAAAACGGCGCCGCCGGCGCATGAGTAGGGGCGGCTAACGAGGCGGACGGCCCGCCACCCGGTCGCCTCGTCCTTCGAGGCGACGCCTGCGAAGCCTCCTCGTGATGAGGTGGGAAGAATGCGCTTTCGCCCGATCGCCCAGGCCGTCTGAAGCGAAGGGTTCGACATTCTCGCGCCGCCGCGATAGATGTCCGCCGAGGAAACCTCCGCGGTGTTTGTCCGCGCCTCAATGGGAATTTCGCGCCGTGGTCGAATTCGCTCTCCCGCCAAACTCCAGGCCCGTAGCCGGCAAGACCTGGCCGCGCCCCGATGCGCGCAACAGCCGCGAGCTCCATATCTACCGCTTCGACCCGGACTCCCCGGGAAACCCGCGCATCGACGTTTTCTTCGTGGATCGGGACGACTGCGGGCCGATGGTCCTCGATGCGCTGCTGTGGATTAAGAATAAGGTCGACCCGACGCTAACCTTCCGCCGCTCCTGTCGCGAGGGCGTCTGTGGCTCCTGTGCGATGAACATCGACGGGACCAACACGCTCGCCTGCACCAAGGGCCTCGACGAAATCACCGGCGTCGTGAGGATTTATCCCCTCCCGCATATGGCGGTGGTCAAGGACCTGGTGCCTGACCTCACCGGCTTCTACGAGCAGCACGCGGCCATCGAGCCCTGGCTGCAAGCGGGGCCTGACCCGGAAAAAGAGCGGCTGCAATCGCCGCAGCAACGCGCTGAGCTGGACGGGCTTTACGAGTGCATTCTCTGCGCCTCATGCTCGACAGCCTGTCCCAGCTACTGGTGGAACGCCGACCGCTATCTCGGACCCGCCGCGCTGCTTCAGGCTCGCCGTTGGATCGCCGACTCGCGCGACGAGGCCGGAGCGGAGCGCGTGGCCTATGTGGACGACGCTTTCCGCCTCTATCGCTGCCACACGATCATGAACTGCACGAAGACCTGCCCCAAGGGCCTGGATCCGGCGCGCGCTATCGCCGAATTGAAGACTCTCGCGCTGGCGCGGTCCTAGTCCGCGACCGGGGAAGACGCGCGAGAAAGGAAGTCCGCGTCAGGTGCTGTTTTCTCGGAAGAGCGCTGACCCTTAATGATTTCGGGCTAATCTTCGCCACTCTTCCCGTGTAGTGGGCCGCCATCCAATCCGAAGCCGGATGAAAGAGCTTCAATGCGACCGCGTCGATCTATTTATGGCATCGCCCTCGGGCTCCTCGCCCTTTGCGTCGCGGGCTGCGGGCGCAAGGGGCCCCTGGAGCTGCCGGCCGACGTGCAGGCGGAGCGGCAGGCGCAGGGCGCTCAGGCGGCCGCGGCCGCGGAAGCGCACCCAAGAGGACGCCCGCCGAAATTGAGCGAGGAGGGCATGCCCCCGCCCTCGCGGGGGCCGGCTTTGGGCGACCCCGGAAATCGACCTCCGGCCGTCTATCCCTTCCCCTTCGACTTCCTGCTCTGATCCCTTAGCCGATGCATCACTTCAATTATCGCAACGGCGTCCTCCACGCCGAAGGGATTCCTCTGCCCGAGCTGGCGGAAAGGGTCGGCACGCCCTTCTATTGCTACTCCAGCGCGACAATCCGCCGACATTTCGAGGTGTTCGCCGGGGCTTTCGCCGGCGAGGAGGCGCTGGTCTGCTACGCGATGAAGGCCAATTCCAATCAGGCTGTGATCGCGTTGCTCGCGGGGCTCGGCGCGGGAGCCGATGTTGTCTCGGGCGGCGAGCTGGCGCGGGCGCTCGCGGCGGGCGTCCCGCCGAGCCGGATCACCTTTTCCGGCGTCGGCAAGACCGAAAGCGAGATCGAAGCGGCGCTCGCCGCCAACATCTTCTGCTTCAACGTCGAATCGGAGCCGGAACTCCTGGCGATTTCAGCGATAGCGGCGGCGCGAGGCCTACGCGCGCCGATCTCGCTGCGCGTCAATCCTGACGTCGATGCGCGGACCCACGCCAAAATTTCGACAGGTCGCGCCGAGAACAAATTCGGCGTTCCGCTCTCGCGCGCCCGCGAAGTCTACGCGGAGGCGAGCCGCTTGCCAGGACTCGACGTCACGGGCGTCGACATGCACATCGGGTCCCAGCTCACCGACCTTACGCCTTTCGACGAAGCCTTCTCGCTGCTCGCGGAATTCACGCGGGAGCTCAAGGCCGACGGCCATGCGATCCGTCATGTCGATCTTGGTGGCGGCCTCGGAATCCCGTATCGCGAGGACGACGATCCCAATTCCTACCATCCCGAGCGCTACGCCGCGATCGCGCGCCGGCACTTCGCCGGGTCGGGGTTGAAGCTGGTGTTGGAGCCGGGTCGTCTGATCGTCGGCAACGCCGGCGCGCTCGTCACGCGCGTCCTCTATGTGAAGCGCGGCGAGGAGAAGACTTTCGTCATCGTGGACGCGGGCATGAACGACCTCGTGCGTCCGACGCTTTATGACGCGCATCACGAAATCGTGCCGGTTGCGGAGGGCCAAGGCGGTCCGCGCTTTACTGCCGACGTCGTGGGCCCCGTCTGCGAAACCGGCGATTATCTGGCTCTCGACCGCGACCTGCCCGCGGTCTCGAGCGGCGACCTGCTCGCCGTGCTAAGCGCCGGCGCTTACGGCGCCGTGCAGGCGGGAACGTACAATTCGCGTCCGTTGATTGCCGAAACGCTTGTCGAGGGCGAAAAATTCGCGATCATCCGGCCACGCGAGACCATCGAGCAGATGATCGCGCGCGATCGTCTTCCGGGCTGGCTTGACCTCGCCTGATCGAAGCGCAAGCCTGCCGCGCGCCACGAGCGGAGCAGAGGCCTGCGTCGAAAGCGCGCGGCGCTCGCGGCGCCCCCGGCATGCTATGATCCGGGGCGATTTGTGCGGGGGAGGGATGGAATGAAATTTCGCCTGGGTGCGACGCTGTCGCTTCTTTGCCTTCTCTTCGCCGGCCCGGCGCTGGCGGAGGATGGCCTGCGGGACAAGGCGAAGGGCCTTTTCGAGCCCCTTCCGCAGACAGCGCCGGGTTTTCCCGGGGAGACGACGACGCCTGAGAAGATGGCGCTCGGCAAGATGCTGTTCTTCGATGCGCGCCTCTCCGAGAACCAGGACTTGAGCTGCAGTCTCTGCCACAACCCGTCCTTGGGCGGCGTGAGCGGGCAATCATTTTCGTCGGGCCACCATGGCGAGCTCGGCGGCCGCAACGTGCTGACCGTTTTCAACGCGGTCTTCAATGTGTCGCAATATTGGGACGGCCGCGCGGCCGGTCTGAAGGAGCAGGTCGAAGCCTCGATCATGAGCAGCCCGGCGGCGCTGCTCAGGACGCGTGGCGGACCTACGGCGGTCCCTGCGGCTACGACCGCTTTGGCGAAGCAGCGCGTCATCGAGCGGTTCAAGGGGATCCCCGGTTATGTCGACGCCTTCAAGAAGGCATTCCCGGACGCGGCCGATCCCGTCACCTACGACAATGTCGCGCGTGCGATCGCGCAATTCGAAGCGACGCTGATCACGCCCGACGCGCCCTTCGACCGTTGGCTCCAGGGGGACGACGCGGCGCTGTCGCCGACGCAGCTTCAGGGGCTCGCGCTCTTCATCGACAAGGGCTGCGCGAGCTGCCACAAGGGCGTCAATCTCGGCGGCGCGAGCTATGCGCGCTTCGGCGTCGCTCAAAGCCCGAGCGCCGAATTGCTGCCGCCGGATGACTGGGGTCGCGCCGCGGCGACCAAGAAGGTCGAGGACAAATATGTCTTCAAGGTTCCCAGCCTGCGCAACGTGGAGCTGACCGCGCCCTATTTCCACACGGGTGGAACCGACGATCTGAAGCAGGCGGTGGCGGTGATGGCCTCGACGCAGCTCGGCCTGACGTTGGCGCCGGAGGAGATCGCCAGCATCGAGGCCTTCCTCAAATCGCTGACCGGCCCGGGGCCGCAAATCGTCTTGCCGATGTTGCCGCCCAATCCGCCGCGGGCGCAGGCGCATCCTTGACCGAACGCCGGTTCGGGCGTCGGCCGACGCTGGGGTGTAGCTGCTGTGGCGAGAGCGAAGTCTGCAAGAGCTGAAGCAGTCGCGAAAGTTACGCCGCGCATGTCTTCGGCGCGTGCAGCTGCTATAGTGCTCGGAACCCGTTCTCCTCCATGACCGACGCCGCCCCTCTCGCCGCTTTGAAGAACACCGACGCCTCGCTGACGCGCCCTTTCGTCCTCTTTGAGGACGGACGGGAAGGCGGTAGCGCGCTGTTGTTCCAGGAGCCGCGCGAGCTGATCCTGGCCGAAGCGCCCAATGAGGTCGCCTCGGCCTTCGCGCGCATGGAAGCTGCGACGAGAGCCGGGAGCTTTCTTGCGGGCTATGCGAGCTACGAGCTCGGCTACGCGCTGGAGTCCAAATTCGCCGGGCAGGTCACGCCGCCTTCGCCGACGCCGCTGCTCGCCTTTGGCGTGTTCGACGCGCCGCAACGGCTTGCCGCCGAGGCGCGCCAGGCGCCGCCCTTCGAGCGGGTCGCGCTGACCCCGGCCTGGAGCCAGGCGAAATATGCGGAGCGCTTCCAGCAATGCCGCGACTATATTTTCGCGGGCGACGTCTATCAGATCAATCTGACCTTTCCGCTCCACGGTCGCTATGAGGGCGATCCATTGGCGCTCTACGACGCGCTGCGCAAGCGCCAGCCAGTCGCCTTCGGCGGCGTCGTGGCCCTGGGTTCGGAGACCGTCGTGTCGCTGTCGCCGGAAGTCTTCTTCGAGGCGAAGGGCCGCGATATCCGCGCGCGGCCGATGAAGGGCACGGCGCAGCGTGGCTTCCTGCCGCCCGAAGACATGAACCGCGCCAAACATCTGGTCGAGGACGAGAAGTCGCGCGCCGAAAATCTGATGATCGTCGATCTGCTGCGCAATGATCTGTCGCGGCTCGCTGAAGTCGGCTCGGTCAAGGTCACGGATCTCTTCACGGTCGAGACCTATCCGACGCTGCATCAAATGACCTCAGGGATCACCGCGCGGCTGCGCGGGGATATCGGCCTCGTCGAGCTCTTCGCCGAACTCTTTCCCTGTGGTTCGGTGACTGGGGCGCCGAAAATCCGCGCGATGGAGATCATCCGCGATCTCGAGTGCGCGGCGCGCGGCGTTTATTGCGGCTCGCTCGGCCTCATCACGCCTTCCGGGGAGGTTCGCTTCAACGTGGCGATCCGCACGCTGACGATTTTTCCGGGAGGAAATCTTGTCTGCAACGTCGGCTCGGCGATCGTCGCCGATTCGACCGCGCGGGAAGAATATGCGGAGTGCCTGATCAAGGCGCGGTTTCTGACGGGGACCTGATGCTAGGCGTGGAGTGGGGTCTGAAGTCCGGCAAAGTTCACGGCGTCGTGCTCGCCTCGCGCGCATGCCGCTCGGTTGCGGCGGCGGCCTCCGCTCCCCGCTTCAGCACCTTGATCTGCGCGTCCTGGCAAAGCTGGGTAAAGGCCGCCGGGCCGCCAAACGCCCTTTCGCTATCGCCGTAGCCGATGGCGGCGAGACGATAGATCAGTCTCCGGACGAGGCTGTGTTGATGGAAGTAGCCGGAGTGCGTGTCGACCTTGCCGGTCAAATGCGCCCACAGCAGTCGAAGGTGGCCGGTCCAGGAAAGATCGGGAGACGAGCCCTTCGTCACGTCGGTGACCACGCCATTGCCTTGATCGTCGACACTGTCGGTGCAATCGAAATAGGCGAGTTGTTGGACGAATAAGTCCTTGCTCTGGGTGGCGTCCAGCTCGGCAAAGAGTTGGTAGAGCGTCCGCACGCCGAGGCGCAGCTTGCCGAGAGTCAGGTCTTCGGTGACGCCCCAGTTCGAAAGCACGCCGACATTGCCGAGCCGATAGCCGAAGCGGCGGTTTCTCGTCGGCAGAGAGAAGAAGTTGGCGGTGGTGGAGATGTTGCGCAGAATCTCGTCGCCTTCATTGCTGAACAGATGCGCCTCTTGAAAGCGGGTGAGAGAGGATTCCAGAGCGTTGCCGCGGCCTGAAAGCAGAGCCTCGCCGGGTATGTCGGGAGAGACGAGCACGAGGCGGCGCAAATGGAAGCTCTTGCCGATCTTGGAACGGCTCTCGCGTTGCGTCAGCTCATCGCGACTGCCAGGCTCCACCGTCGCCGCCATGCCTGAGCGCGCTGCTGGCGAGAAGACGTCCGAAAGGATGCGCAGGGCGTTGGTCACCACGAAGCCGCCCATGCTGTGACCGATGAAAGAGAGATCCGCTCTCTTTCCGCCGAGCTTTCCGTCGAGTTTTTCGTCGATCTGGCGAATGAGATCGACGAGATCGGGCACGCCATAATTCGTGGCGCGGTAGCCGTCGCGGAAATAGACGATGACCCGGAGAAGGAACAGCGTGATAGGCACGACCGCCAAGCCCCAGAAATAGTAGCTCACGAAAATGGAAGCGATGATCGCGAAGAACAGCACGCCGATCAAGAACCAGGGCGCCGCCGTGAAGGCGCTTCGCCACGGCGTTCCCGCCGCCTCGGACGGCCAGCGGTAACCCACGCAAACGACGCCGCTGTCCACGACGGCGGCGTCCTCGTTCACGGCCAGAAAGGACTTCGTAAAGGTGTCCAGCGCGTTTTGTCGCGGGGTGTTATAGCCGTGCACGGAGATCAACAGCTTGGGTCGAGCCGCATGCGCGAGCGCGTCGACGATCTCATCGAGGTCCGAATCTTTCGTGTGAGGAGGGGTCGGAAGCGGGGTATCCTTGTCGTCGAAATTGAGCGGGGCCGTGCTTTCGACAAAGAAAGCCGGGACCGTGGCGGCCCCAGACTGCGGCTTGAAGTCCACTTGCGAGATGCAGAAAAGCTGGACGGCCATGGCGAAAACTCCTTAGGGGTCAAATGCGTTCCACGGCTGGACGGCGCTCCACCAGGACGAGGCAGCGGCTTCCCGCAACCGAAACAGAGGCATATTATGTCACAGTTTCGTGACCGAAAGCTCCGGGTCGGGTCTCATGCCGGTTTCATCCCGAGCGCCGGTTTGGCTAAACTTTCGGCCCGGCCTCGCGCAAGCCGCCCCCCGTCCACGCCTTGATCCGGCCGCTCTCCTTTGGGAGAAGATTCGCGCCGCAGATTCGGCCGCCCAAGCGATTCGCCCAGGCCGGCCTCAAGCGAGGATGAAAGTTCATGGCGAGCGCTTGCACGGAAGGTCTCGACACCGGTTTCGTCGATCTCGGCTATCTCAAGGTCGCGGCGCTCGGCGTCGTCCAGGGCATCACGGAGCTTCTGCCGATTTCCTCGACGGCGCACATGCGGATTGTCCCGGCGTTGCTCGGCTGGCGCGACCCGGGCTCGGCCTTTTCCGCTGCGATGCAGGCGGCGGCGCTGGCTGCGGTCATCGCCTATTTCTGGACCGACGTGCACGGGCTCGTCGTCGGCTCCGCGCGTGCGCTCATGCGCCGCGACTTCAAGGATTGGACGCTTCGCTTCGCGGTTTGGATCGTGCTCGCGACCGTGCCTATCGTTCTTGCCGGCCTCTTGCTCTCGCCGGTTCTGAACGCCTGCGGCACGCCCTTGCGCTCGCTTACCGTCATCGGCATTTCATGCCTTGTCATGTCGGCGCTGCTCGCCTTGGCGGAGCTTTACTGCAATCATCAGCGCACGCTCGATCATCTCTCGCTCAAGGATGCGATGATCGTAGGCGTCGCGCAGGTGGGCGCGCTCATCCCCGGCGTGTCGCGCTCGGGCTCGACGCTAACGGCCGCGCTGTTCCTCGACTTGAAGCGGGAAGAGGCGGCGCGTTTCTCCTTCCTTCTGGGACTTCCGGCCATCGCCGGCGCCGGCCTCCACGAATTCTACAAATTGTACAAGGCGCATCTCGACCTGCACGGATGGTCGATCTTGGCGCTCGGCCTCCTCGTGGCGTCGATATCGGCGTGGGCGGCGATTTGGAGCCTCATGCACATTCTCGAGCGTTTCTCGGCTTGGCCTTTTGTGGTCTATCGCGCGCTGATCGGCGTGCTGCTGCTCCTGGGGCTCGGCGCTTCCGTCGCCGGCTGACCGGCGCCTAGGCCGCGAGCCGGAAAGGGGCTCTGCGAAAATATGCAAGCGCTTTTTTGCATCCCTTACGCGAAACTAGCTATTGCAGGAGGGGGGCTTCGGGACCTAACATTGCGCTCATGGTCAAAACCGCCTTCTCGATTAGACCGGCAAAAGCAAGCGACGCCGAGGCGATCGCCGAGACGCATGACGTCTCTTGGCGCGACGCCTATCGCGGCGTAATCCCGGGCGTCGAGCTCGAAAGGATGATCGCCAGACGTGGACCGGGCTGGTGGCGCGCTGCGATCCTCAAACGCACCGGACTGTTGGTCCTCGATTTCGAGAAGGAGATCGTGGGCTACGCGACCTATGGGCGCAACCGGGTGCCGACCATGCCCTACGCGGGCGAGATCTTCGAGCTTTACTTGCGCCCGGAGCATCAGGGGCTTGGCTTCGGCCGCAATCTCTTCAACGCCGCGCGGCGCGAACTCGCCGAGCACGGCTGCCTTTCGACGATCGTATGGGCGCTTGCCGACAATGAGAAAGCGCTGGGTTTTTACAGACGCCTCGGAGGCACGCCGATCCGTCGCGCCGAGGAGCGATTTGGCGACAATATGCTGACCCGCGTCGCCTTCGCCTTCGCCTCCGCGCCCGTGCGCTGAGATCCTCGCGGACAGGCTTTCGTCCCACAGCGCACGAGCAGCGACGCCATCCCAACAGTATAACGTGACGCGCATGGACGAGCTTGCGCTCGCTGACGCGTGAATCCAGGTCGCCGGCGCCGCTCATGACTTCTGACATCATACCCTTCGAGGAAATCCGCATGCTCCTTGCCGGTCTGCCTGCGCCCTCGCATGAGGCGGCTGCAGCCGTGCGTGAGCGCGACGCGCAGTTGACCAAGCCGCCTGGGGCTCTGGGGCGCCTCGAGGAGATCGTGGAATTTCTCGCCGCGTGGCAAGGCAAAGCGGAGCCGGAAGTCAACCGCCCGCTTGTCGCTGTCTTCGCAGGCAATCACGGCGTCGTCGCCCAAGGCGTCTCGGCCTTCCCGCCCGAAGTCACTCGGCAGATGGTCGAGAACTTCACCAGCGGCGGCGCGGCGATCAATCAGCTCTGCAAGTGCCTTGGGCTCGGCTTGAAAGTCTTCGAGCTCGCGTTGGAGCGACCCACCCGGGACTTCACGCAAGAGCCAGCGATGACCGAGGCCGAGGCCGCGGCGACCCTCGCCTACGGGATGGAGGCGATCGACGGCGGCGTCGATCTGTTGGCGGTCGGCGAGATGGGAATCGGCAACACGACCGTGGCCGCTGCGATTTATGCCGCACTTTACGGCGGCCCCGTTTCGCGTTGGACGGGACGCGGAACCGGCGTCGACGATGCGGGGCTCGCGCGCAAGCAGGCGGCGATCGACGCGGCGCTCAGCGTTCACGGCGCGCATCTCTCCGATCCGCTGGAAATCCTGAGGCGCCTTGGGGGACGCGAGATCGCCGGCGTGATGGGCGCGATCCTCGCCGCCAGACGCGCCAGGGTCCCCGTCGTGCTCGACGGCTATGTCGCCTGCGCCGCCGCCGCCTTGCTGCATGCGCTTGACGAGGACGCCATCGCTCATTGCCTCGCTGGCCATGTCTCGGCCGAAGCCGCGCATGCAGAGGTTCTGAGGCGGCTAGGCAAGCAGCCGCTGCTCGACCTCGGCATGCGGCTCGGAGAGGGCTCCGGCGCCGCGCTCGCCATCGGCGTGATCAAAGCCGCGCTCGCGTGCCACCGCGACATGGCGACTTTCGCCAGTGCCGGCCTGAGCGGGAAGGGGTGAGGCCCCGACCGCGCGGCAAACTCATGCGCGGAGACCGGGAGCACCGTTGCCGAAGTCGTCCGTTACGCGGCGCTGGCGGACGTGGAAACGGCCATCTCCTTCGCCAACGTGCTGCGTCGGAGGCGTAGCGTGGCGCGCGTGCCGCGAAGGACTTGGTCGTAGCCCCATTCGGCGTCGAGCTTGTTCGCCATGGCGGATACGATTGTCTGCCCGAGCCCCGCCCTGGCGCCGCCGCCGAGGCTATTTCGACCAACGCCGTCATCCTCGACGCTTATGCATATCGTTTGCCCGCGCTCAGCGCGAAGCTCGACCCGGACGGGCCCTTCTCCGCCAGGATAGGCGTGCTTCAGGGCGTTGAGAATAAGTTCTGTGATCGTGATGCCGATCGCAAGCGCATGGTCGGGGATGACGTCAATCGTCTCCTCGGGCAGGAGGAGGGCGATGGTGATCCGCTCGCTCGAGGACCGACGCAAATCGCTGGCTACAGTCTCCAAATAGTCGTTGAGAGAAATCGAGGCGACGTCGTTTGCCGCGTAGAGTTGCTTATGAAGCTGCGCGATGGCCTGGACGCGCTGGCGCGCCTGCCGCAAGGCTATCTTGGCCTCGTCGTTCGTCAATGCGGCTTCTTGGATGCCCAAGAGGGAGGAAATGAGCTGAAGGCTGTTTCCCACGCGATGGTTGACTTCGCGCAGAAGGACTTCCCGCTCCGCGGCCAGCGCCTGGAAGCGATCCCGGGCGACGCGGATCTCCGCTTCCATTTCCTTCTTAACTTTTAGCAGCCGAGCCTTGGCGGCGGCCTGTTCCAGTCCCGTCGCCAGGAGCGTCAGAAATTCGCCGCCGATATCCTTGAAGACGTAATCGGCGGCGCCCGCTTTCAGCGCCGCCACGGCTACGTGGCTATCGTCGGTCGCCGTCACATAAACGACCGCTGGGGCGTCGGGCAGCGCCCGGATCGCCGCAAGCGTCGCAAGACCATCCTGCTTGGGCATGAAGTGGTCGAGAGCGACCGCGTCAATACCGCCCTGCGCCGCGCGCGCTACGCCGCTTGCGCCGTCGTTGGCGATTTCCACGATGAAGCCGCTTCGCTCCAAATGCTTCTGCACCAGCCGCGTCGCGGCGGGATCGTCATCGATGTAAAGGACGCGCAAAGAGGGGTTCATGGGACCTCCGGCACCTGAATGACGGAGAAGAACAGGCCGAGCTGGCGCACCGCGGTGGCAAATCGGGTGTAATCCACCGGCTTGGTGATGTAGACATTGCAGCCCAAGTCATAGCATCGCTGAACTTCGCGCTCGTCGTCCGTCGTCGTCAGGATCACCACCGGCGTTCGCTTCAAGTGCGGATTTTCTTTGAGCTGCCGGAGAATTTCTGCGCCATCCATGTCCGGAAGGTTCAGGTCCAGGAGTATGAGAGACGCAAGGCCAGCGCTGGCTCGGCCTGACCCGTCCGGGCCCAGGAGATGGCCCAAGGCGCTCGCGCCGTCAGTGAAAGCTATGATGACGTTGGTGACCCCGGCGGCGCGTACGTTCTTCTCGATAAGCCGCGCATGGCCTTCGTCGTCCTCGATCATTACGATGGTCACGGGCGTCATCGACGTCCCCTCTCACGGGCCGGCGCATGTATGAGGCAACACGACCTTGAAGGTCGAGCCTTTGGCGAGCGTCGAGGTAAGTTCGATCGTTCCGCCGAGACGGCGAACCAAGGCGCGCACGTGAGCGAGCCCGATGCCCTCGCCCCGCTGGTCTTGCGGGCCGGCGCGGCGAAACAAATCGAAAACCCGTTTTTGATCCGCCTCGGCAATTCCACGACCATTGTCTTGAACCTCGTAAATCACCCGCTCCGGTGTGGCGTATCCGGTAACCAGGATTCGACCAGGCTCCTCAGGTCGGAGGTATTTTAACGCATTGTCCAAAAGATTGGCAAACACCTGCTCGAGAGCGAGACGGTCGCATGAGATGGGAGGGAGGGCCTCCACCTCGATCTGGGCGCCGACGGCTTGAGCTTGATGAGCAAGCGTCGCCACGACGCCGTTGACAAGCGCCGACACATCGATGGTCTCGGTCTTCAGCTGACGCTTGCCCGTTCTGGATAGCGTCAAAATCGCGCTGATCAACCGTTCCATCTTCGTCGTCGCCGCCTTGATGAAGCCGATCGCTTCGTCGAACTCAGCGATTGCCGCTTGGTGCGAGTCTTCTCCTTCGCCGACAGCCGGGAAAATGGAGCGTCGCAGCGTTTGGAGCTCGCTCGTGAACCCCATGATGTTCACCAGGGGCGCTCGCATGTCATGGCCCACAACGTATGCAAAGCTTTGCATTTCGTCATTGGCCTCCCGTAGTTCGGCGACGCGCTCCTCCACTTTGGCCTCGAGCGCGGCATTCGCCGCCGCGAGGCTCTGCGCCGAGAGGCGCGAGAAAGAAATCGCCATCCAACCGAGGAAAAATATGAGCGCCGTGTCGCCAAGGCCAACCAAAAACAGTTGCTGGCTCGCGCGCGTCGAATCCGTGGACCGCGCCGCCAGGAGTCGCTCCTCCTCCACTTTCATGATCGCGACGCGCTCTGCCGATCGCGGTCATCAATGCGCGTCCCTTTTCTTGGAGAAATAATCCGAGTGCGCTCGCGGTGTCGCCGCTTTCAATCAGACGAACCTTCATCGCCAAATCCTCGAGCTTCTCTTGAATTATGGGTTCGAGCGCGGCCAGGTTCGACCGTTGCGAGGGATTGTCCTCGATCATGGCGCGAATGTCCGCCAACTTGTCTCGAATTGCTGTGGCCGCTTCGAGATAGCTTGCGTGATAGGCGGTAGACTTGGCGCCGATCAAAATATAGGCGCGCTGCTCCAATTCAGCGGTCCGAAGGAGCAGCAACAATTCCGACAGCTTGTTCTCTACCTCCAAGCTATGGCTTGCCAATTTGGCTTGCGATTGCGATTGCTGCGACGTCCAAGCTAGCAGCGCCACGTTGATCAGCAGGATTGCGGCTCCCGCCGCGATCAAGAGCGCCTGCCGCCGCGGGACCAGCCGTTTCAGGAGCCGAGCGACTCGCGCTTCCTCTTCGGGTTGTGGCGGAGCCCGCGCAGGACTGAGCATGGAACTCTCGTTTAATCAGCTCTGGAATACCCCAAACGAAGCCTTACTTAGAAACGTAGCCGCGTCGGGCAACGACCGAGCGAAGAAGGGGCGTTCGATCGCGCGCGCGGTTTGGTCCTGTGTGCGCGGTCCGAGGAGGGAAAAAGGGCTGCTCCCATGAGCAAAGCGAACGTCATTCACATCATCGACGACGACGCCATCATTCGCGACTGGGTCGCGCTCGTGTTGGCGAGGAATGGGTATTGCGTCCAGACCCACGACTCCGCATCGGAATTCCTCGAGCGGGTCGACGCGGACAACACCGCTTGCGTCATCTCGGACGTGCGCATGCCAGGTATGGACGGCATTCAGCTGCTGGCCAAACTGAAGGAACTGGGACTGGCTTTTCCCGTCATTGTGATTACGGCGAACGGCGATGTCCCGCTCGCCGTGGAGGCGATCAAGCGCGGAGCCTCCGATCTCCTGGAGAAGCCATTCGATGACCAGGCCTTGCTCGCCTCGCTGCGCGAAGCCCTGAGCAACGACAACGGAACGGAAGCCCGCAGAGGAGAAGCCGCGGTCGTGGCGAAACTCGAGAGCCTGACTGAGCGGGAAAACGAGGTTTTGGCCTGCCTGCTCAAGGGAAGCCCTAACAAAATAATTGCCTACGAGCTAGGAATCAGTCCGAGAACCGTCGAGGTTCATCGCGCCAACATCATGCATAAGATGAAGGCGGGCAGCCTGGCGGAACTCGTTCGCATGTCGGTAGCCGCGCAATACGCGCGCGGCGTCGCCTAGAGCCCCGTTCTTCAGCGGAGCGGTTGGCCGAGAAGAGGCTCAGCACGCATTGGCGCTAGAGCACAGCGCTCGGCAGGCCGGGCGCCGAAGGCGCGTCTGCCCATTGGTATCTCGCGCCGCGTCGTTTGCGCATCCCGGCAAGATCGAACTCGAGGATCGGAGCGCGCTCCGCGTCGAGGGCGCGCACAAATTCCGCCATCCACGTATGGGCGTCGTGTTCTCGAACGCGCGCTGCGAGGACCTGATGGCGCTCGATCCGTTCCTCCCGCTCCATCGTGATGGCGCGCTGTATCGCGTGAGCGACTTCATCCGTGTCGTAGGGGTTGACGATGAGCGCGTCCCGCAGATCCTCTGCGGCGCCGGCGAATCGCGAGAGCACAAGGACCCCAGGATCTTCTTCGTCCTGGGCGATGACATATTCCTTGGCGACGAGATTCATGCCGTCGCGTAGCGGCGTAACGAGCCCGACCTGACTGCCCCGGTACAAGGCCGCCAGCGCCTCGCGCGCCACGCTGCGACAAATGTAACGCACAGGAGTCCAATCGACGTCGCCATGCTGACCGTTGATCTCGCCGCACAGCCCTTCAATCTCCTGCCGGATTTGGGCATAGGCCTGGACGTCCTCGCGCGACGGGGGAGCGATCTGCATCAATCTCGCTGCTTTGCGGTTCTGCGGATAAAGCTCCAGCAGGCGCCGGAAGGCGCGCAGCCTTTCCGGCAACCCTTTCGTGTAGTCTAGGCGATCCACTCCGATGATGTTGATCCGGGGCCCGCCGGGCCTGCGCAAATTCTCGATCTGCGTCGCGGCCTGCCGGCTCTTCGCCATGTCGGAAAAGGATGCCGTATCGATCCCCGCCGGACAGATAACGGCGGTCACGACCTTTCCTCCGACGCCCAGGGCGTTGCCCGATTTGGCTTCCCCACCCAGGACTCCGCAAACAAAGCGGCAGAAGTTTTGTCGGTCGGCCTTGGTTTGAAAGCCCACGACGTCATAGGCGCAAAGCGCGCTCACGAGCCCGCCGCATCCTGGCATGGCGGCCAGAACCTCTGGCGGGGGGAAGGGAATGTGGAGGAAGAAGCCCAACCGGTTGCGCGCGCCGAGCGTTCGCAGGTTCGCGCCAAGCGGGATCAGGTGATAATCCTGCACCCATATCAGATCGTTTGGACGCAAGCTCGCCATCACCTCTTTGGCGAAGCGCCGGTTGACCCTTCGGTAGCCCTCGCTGCACTCCGGGGCGAAGCGTGCGAGATCAAGTCGATAATGATGAACTGGCCAGAGAGCCGCGTTGCAGAAACCGAGATAATGCTCCCGATAATCCCGCTCCGTCATCGGCATCGTGACTTGCGTCAGCTTGCCGTATCGGACGCAAGTGCTCTGGATCTCGCCTTCGGTCGATACGACATTCCCGTTCCATCCGAACCAGATGGCTTCATGATCGTGCAGGGCGTCGAGAACACACACGCCGAGTCCCCCATCGACACTCCATCCGGAGGCGGCGCTCGATTGGACACGATGACGAGTCGTTTCATGTCGCTGGCTTTCATGCAGGGGTAGTTCTGCGGAGGGCTGCATCAACAGCAGACGCGCCGCTCTCTTACCGGCGGCGCGCTGCTACGCGCCATGCATTCGTCGATGTCCGAGAAGAGGGAGTAGCGGCGCAAAGCCCTCTCGGTCGCCATGAAAAATCGCCGAGGCCATCCTGACCTCGGCGAGTTGGGGCGAGCTAACAGCATCCAGGGCCGCTTCGGCGTCAACGCCAGTCAAAGGGGAGGGATGTCAGACGAGCGCGCGCGATTCTCGCCACGAAGATCGAGTCCCCTGCGTTCGAAACTCTGTTAACGAGCTCGGTAAGCGCTTCGGAGTTGCGAAGCGGCGGAAGGACATGCCACACCACCGCGCCACACAAAGGCATCAACGCGATGAAGGCGAGAACGTAGATGAGCGCTGGCGGCGCCGCCATCAAGACGATTACGGAGGGAATGGCGCCCACGAGGAGGACCGGCGCAAGTGCGCCCAAAATCGCAAGTATGAATAAGCGGACCATTGTTTCCTCCGCTAGTGTATGTCTCCTGGAGAATAGGTTGGGCGGGCGCAGGACAATGCATATGCGGCTAACTACGTAGGGCGGGTCGGGTACTTTCCCCAATTTCAATTCCTTCAGCTAATCCCTTCTTCACACACAGGAAATCGACTTTGCGTCGCATGCCGAGGCCACTTTTTCCGAGAGCGTTCGCCGGGCCGCTATGCGGGAGGGCCCACGGAGAGGCGCCGCCAGGGAGAGCAAGTCATGCCGCTAGATCCCGAGGCGTGTAGGGCGCCTCGCTCGCAACGAACTTCAAAACGCGAACTGCCGCCTCTCTTGCGCGATTATCTGGAGTATGTGCGCGGAAACCCCGAGGTCAGCGGCCAGGTCCCGATCGATTATCTGGATCGTCTGTGGCGCCAAGCCAATGAGTTCGCCGAACGAAATGGCGGGAGTTGTCCGGTTCCTCGCGAAGAGGTTGAAGCTCTGCTGGCCGCTTTGAAAGTGCGAACGACGGCGCTCCAAGCAACGCTGCCCGCTGAGGACGCTCTAACGGAGGCGGTCGCGCCCGCGTTGTCTCTCGCATCGGCGTCGGAAGGCCCGCAGTTTCCCATACGAGAGCGTCAAACCTGACGTCGCCGTGAAGAGTCGTGTCGGCGCCGAGCTGACAGGAAAACTCCAAATGCACGAGGAGGAAGCGCCATGCAGACCAACGTCATTCCCTATGAGCCGAAACACTCGGTTTCATGTTTCAGGTCGTCCTCGATCGATGTCGGTTCGCTCAGTAAAACCGACGATTGCGGGGCGCTGTCGTCGCTTGAACGGCCCTGGGACTCAGTGCTGTCCGACAGCATCGATATGCTGGTGGGAATCAAGATGTGCCGCAGGCTCACGGGGCTTTCCGGCCGCGAGATCATCTTGGGCGTCGATCCCTCGCCTCGGCATCGTTCAACTCTGCGCGGCTATGTCCGGTTGTGTCACGGCGACGCCCGCAAGGTTCAAGAAATCCTGGTTCACGACCTTCGCAGCTATCTCGAGATCGGCGCGCGACGCTTTGCCGCCGACCAGCTCATTGTGCTGCGTCTCTTTCTGGCAGACCAGTTGAAGAACGCATCGAAAACGCCCGTGACCGCGCTCGAAGCGAGGAGGGAAACGCGCGAGGCGCGCCAGGGGCTCTAACATCCTCGCTCCATCGTCGCGAAAATAGCCGCAGGCCTCGAACGGGGCGGAAGTCAATGGCCGCGCTCATATTGAGCAGGTGATCCCTTGCTGGTTCGTGTTGCGGCGCTTAAGTCGGAGGTCGGAGCAGTTTTACACGCCACCTACCGGCGCTCGCGGCACGTCGCGTTAAAGGAGAGAACAAGATGGCTGTTTCGCCTGTAGAGGGGTCGCCGGCGGCGCTTTGGGACGCGACTGAGTTGCGTGTGAAGTGGGAGTGGATGGTCGCGATTGGCGCCGTTCTCGTCATCGCAGGATTTCATCGCCCTGGGGAGCATTATCGCCGCGACGCTGGCGGGGCTGGTCATCATCGCCATCGCGATGATCATCGGGGGCGTCGCTGAGATCGTGCACGGATTCGCCATGCGGTCTTGGGGGAAATTCTTCTTCTGGATAGTCATCGGCTGTCTTTACGTCATCGCGGGTTTCTGCGTCTTCGCAAACCCGCTCTTCGCCGCCGCCTGGTTCACGCTGTTCCTGGGCATCGCCATGATCGTCCTCGGGATATTGCGCTTCGTCTTCGCCTTTCATCTGCCGACAGACGCGCCGACGATTCTGGTGCTTGTCTCGGGCGCGCTCAGCGTGGCGATTGGCATCTATATTCTCGCGCTTTGGCCCGCTTCGAGTTTGTGGGTCATTGGCGCATTTCTCGGCGTGGATCTCGTCTTTGCCGGCGTGGGCTGGATCAGCATCGGACTCGCCCTGAGGCGTCCAGAGACAGCGACTTCTCCCAAAAGTGCAAGCTTGACCGCCTAGATCACGCTGTCCATGACAATGGACTTTCGGCGTCGAACATCCGCTTCCAGACATCCGCCTTCGCTCAATCGCGAAAGAGCGTATACGCTGTGCTCCAGTTGCCGAATGCTGCGGCAGATCGGACGGGCGCCACGACGCTGACGAAGCGGTTACATCGCTTAGGCAGGCAACGTCGAGGTCCTGCACCAACTCTCAGGGGGCTCGTGCGCACGCGCGCGGCGATTAATGGTGTGGAAGGCAATTTCCTGGTCGACATGGGCCAGCTTCGTTTCGCTCTCGCCGCAATTCGGCAAGCGCGCCAAGCTTACCGCCGAGAGCGCCGAGCTGAAACAGTTGTTGACCGCGAATGGCGACGTTGAGGCCCCGGTCGTCACGATCGCCAGCATGCGATTAGGACGGCTGACGGCCACGATGGTCCCTGCCAAAACCCGTGAGGCCCGGCTCCGACGGCCTCGTCGGCATGTCCTTCCTCTCCGGCTTCGAAATGTCCCTACCCGCACGAGTGGCGGATCAAAGCGAAAACGCTCGCAAAACAAAAGCCCCCGCGTCGGAGATCTGACGCAGGGGCGCCGGTGAGTTACGCCGGCGAGGGCGAGCAATCTGTTAGTGCCCCTCGGGGCGACCGAGCAGGCGCGCCATCTCGGCCTCGAGCGACTCCAGCGATTCCAACGACTCGCGCGCGGGGCGGTTCGGCGCCGTCTCCTGCGGCGGGGTTTCGGTCGGAGCCGGGCCCGGAGGGGGCGCCGCCGGCGGCGGAGCCGCGGGACGCGGGGGACGCGGCGTCAAGGGCGGCGCGCCAGGGCGCGAGGGAGCCGCTGGGCGCGGCCCGAGGCCGGGCGGCGACGCAGGGCGCGGCTCCGCCGGCGCGGCCGGACGTCCGGGAGCGCCGCCGGGCCCTTCCCATTGCTGAGGCTCCGGTCCGCGCGGGGGCGGGGGCCCCATACGTCCGGGCTGCGGCGCCTGCGGACGGGCGCCCGGCGCAGGCGGGCCGGCCGGCGCCCGCGGAGGCTCGGGCGGACGCGGCGCAGGCCGCGAGACCTCGGAGAAACGCCGTCTCAGACCGTCGACGCTGAGCGCTCCGGAGGCCGGCTGCGCTTCGCGCGGCCCGGCCCCAGGCGGGGGCGAGGGAACACGCGCGGCCCGCGGCGTCTCTTCCGCCTCCTCCTCCTCGGGGGGGCTTGGCCAACCGGGCGTAGAAGTCGGAGTCGGAACGCGCCCTTCGGGACGCCCCTCCGCCTGCGCCGCCACTACGCTGCGCTCGAAGCCCGCCTCGATGAGGACGTCGCTGGGCCCGCCGATGAGCAGCAGATGCTCAACATTGTCGCGACGCACGATCACGAGCTGGCGTTCGCGATCGAGATCGAAGGCGTCCACGATGTCGAGGCGCTTGGGGCGATTGCGGCCGCCCGAGACGCGGATACGGCGCCCGAACAGCATTCGCACAATGTAAAGCGTGAGTAGGATCGCGACCAGAAAGGCCGCAAGCGCGAGCACCGCCGGGAGAAGCTGCATTTGCATGACGCTGGCTAACATCTACTCCTCGACTTTCTTCGTTTTGCCGCCGGGCCGGAGTTTTTACGACGCCGACGAGGCTTTGACAATTTACCAGTTTTTCGGCTCAGGTCCCCCGGAAAGGTTAATAGATGGTTAACGGTTCGGGCATAAGCGCGCGAGGCCGATTGCCTCGCGCCGCGCGCAGGGCCATTGTGCGTTCGTGATTCTCATGCTCGCGGTCGGGCGGCCGGCCGGCCGAGTCCGCACAGAAGAACGATAGCATGTCCGAGAACTCGGCATCGTCCGCCTATGACCGATCCGAGAGGCCCGGCAACGCCGGGCTCGTGCTGCTCCTCGCCGCCGCGCTCGTGGCCGTGACGGCCGTGTTCTTCTTCGCCCCCGCCCAGGCGCCACGCTTCACCCTCCTCGCGCTTTCGCTCTTCGCGATGGCGGGCGTCTTTGCGCTCTTCGCCTATGCGGTCGGGCTGATCCAGCTCACGAGCCGGGCCGCGCGCTACGACTTGACCAAGCTCATCTCCGACACGAGCGGTGAAGGCCTGCTGGTCACCTTGGGCGGCCTGCAGATCATCTATGCGAACGAAACCTACATTGAGTTGTGCGGCGCGCCGGATGTCGGCGGGCTCATGACCGTCGAGAGGCTCTTCGGCGGGCCGCCGGAGGTTTCCGAGGCGATCTACCGGCTTGCGCAAGCGGCGCGCGAGGGCCGCCGTCACGTCGAGGATCTGCGGCTTTCCCCGCCACTCGCCGGTTCGGCCGAGGCGGGCTGGTATCGGATTCGCGTCAGTCCGCTCCAGCGCTACGCCGACGGCGCGACGCTCTGGTCGGTGGCCGACGTGACCACGGATCGTGAGCGCCAGGAGAACAGCTTTCTAGAGCTGCAGCACGCGATCGACTTTCTCGATCACGCGCCTGCGGGCTTCTTCTCCGCCGCGCCGGGCGGCGCGATTCCCTATATGAACAAGACGCTCGCCGGGTGGCTCGGCTACGATCTCACCGGCGCCGGCGCCGGTGGATTGGCGTTGAGCGACATCGTCGCCAACAATGGCGAGGCGCTGCTTTCCTTCGACGCCGGCGCGCCGGGCGAAGTCCGCACGCAGCAAATCGACCTCGACTTCAAGCGGCGGGACGGCCGTTCCCTGCCCGTCCGGCTCCTGCATCGCGTCGCCTTCGGACAGGACGGCGCGCCGGGCTGCTCGCGCACGCTCACGCTAAACCGCGCTTCCGGCGAGCAGTCGGAAGAGGATCTGCGCGCCGTCGAGGTCAAATTCGCGCGCTTCTTCAATTCGACCCCCATGGCGATCGCGACGCTGGACGACACCGGACATCTGCGCCGCGCCAACGCCGCTTTCGCGAAGCTTCTCCCCCACGCCTTGAAGGCGCAGATCGCGGAGGGCGATGCGATGTCGCCGCTGCTCGAAGGCCTCGGCGAGCGCGACCGCGCCACGCTGAGGGCCGCGATGCTGGCGGCTTTCGAGGGAAAAGGCGACATCAAGCCGGTCGACGCGGTGTTCGAGGAAGGCGCCGGCGCGACGGTCAGATCGGCGCGCTTTTTCTTCTCGCCCGACGAGGAGGCCGGCCGCCGCGGCGCCATGGTCTATGCCTTGGACACGACCGAGCAGCGCAAGCTGCAGGAGGAATTCGCGCAGTCGCAGAAAATGCAGGCGGTGGGGCAGCTCGCCGGCGGCGTCGCGCATGACTTCAACAACATGCTGACGGCGATCATCGGTTATTCCGATCTCCTGCTCGCCAATCACCGGCCGACCGATCCGTCCTTCCAGGACATCATGCAGATCAAGCAGACGGCCAATCGCGCGGCCGGCCTCACACGGCAGCTCCTCGCCTTCTCGCGTCGTCAGACGCTGCGCCCGCAGGTTCTGCAGCTCGGCGACGTGCTGTCCGAGCTGCAAATCCTGCTGCGGCGTCTCGTCGGCGAGAAGGTCGAGGTCGATCTTCGCCACGGTCGGGATCTCTGGCAGGTCAAGGCCGACATCAATCAGTTCGAGCAGGTGATCATCAACCTCGTCGTCAACGCGCGCGACGCCGTGCCCGAGAGCGGCGGCAAGATTCAACTGCGCACGCGCAACGTCTCGGCCGCGGAATGCGCGGAGCTCAACGAGTTGGCGCTTCCCGCGGCCGATTATGTGCTCGTCGAGGTCGAGGACAATGGCAGCGGCATTCCGCCGGAGCTGCAGACGAAGATCTTCGAGCCCTTCTTCACGACGAAGGAAGTCGGCAAGGGCACGGGTCTCGGCCTCTCGATGGTCTTCGGCATCGTCAAGCAGTCGGGCGGCTTCGTTTTCGTCGTGAGCGAGGTCGGCAAGGGCACGACCTTTCGCATTCTTCTGCCCCGCCACGCAGCCGAGGCCGGCGAGGCCGCTCCCAAAGTCGAAGCCGCGAAACCTGCGTCGGACTACACCGGCCAGGGCGTCATCCTTCTCGTCGAGGACGAGGACGCAGTGCGCGCCTTCGGCATGCGCGCGCTCGCCTCGCGCGGTTACACCGTGCTGGAGGCGAGTTCCGGACTCGAGGCTTTGGAAGTCGTCGAGCGAGAGGCGGGCAAGATCGACCTCATCGTGTCGGACGTCGTCATGCCGGAGATGGACGGCCCGACAATGTTCGCGGAGTTGCGCAAGCGCGGCGACAAGGCGAAGGTGATCTTCGTCTCCGGTTACGCCGAGGAAGCCTTCGCGAAGAATCTCCCCGAGGGAGAGTTCGGCTTCCTGCCCAAGCCCTTCACGCTGAAACAGCTCATCGAGACCGTGAAGGTAAATCTCGGCTGAGCGCCTCGATCGAGTCGCTGGCCTCCGAGGGCCAGCCAACCTCGAGTCCCCGACGCTAGCGCGCGTCCCGCTCGAACGGTGTCGTTCGAGCGATAAGCAATCGCGCCGGATCAATGTTAGCGCGAATTCTGATCGCGAAAGACCGTCAACTTTCGCGGAACGCGCTCTAAAGGGGATCGACCACGACGTAATAGACGCCGTTGTTCCCATATCTCGGCACGAACCACGTGCCGCTGCAGACATAGTAGGCGTCCCCGCCAATGACGCGCTTGTCGCAAGCGGGAGGAAGCGTCGCGAGGGTCGCGCCGACCGTCAATGCCGCAGCCGTCCCGACGGCCGCCCCTGCGGCTGCAGCCGCAGCGACGGCGCCGCCTCCACAGTTGTGACAGCCCCCACCGTAATAGCTGTTGACGACAGTGGCGTCGTGATAGCCGTAGCCGCCCCCGACAGCGCCCGCGTGGTAGCCGTCCTCATGCCAGGTGCCGCCATTGCCGTCGACGCCGCCCGCGTGCCACGCGCCGCCCTCTCCGGCGACGCCGCCCGCGCGCCAGTGTTCTCCGCTGGCGGTCGTGCCGCCGGCATGGTAGGCGCCGTCATCGCCCGACGCATGCCATGTGCCGCCGTCGCCGGTCACGCCGTCGGCGTGGACGCCGCCCTCGGGCCCGCGGAAGCCGGCATAGCCGCCGCCTTCGGGACCACGGCCCGCGAAGCCGCCGCCCCCGCCGAAGCCGCCGCGAAACGCGAGCGCCGGCGTCATCGACGCTGCGGCGATCGCCAGGATGGAAACTGAAACAATGACCTTCTTCATGTCGAACGTCTCCGAAGTTTAGCGCTTGGCGGCGTGGGTTTCCCCAGGCTTCTCGAATTTGATGCGCGCCGCTTTCGCCGCGCCAGGCGCGCGCGCGAGATTGAGCTTCGCGTTGTCGAGCCGCCAGTCTGAGAATTCGATCATGCTGCGCGATCTCGCTTTGCCGTTCGTGGGATTGATCCAGACGAGACGCGGCAGCTTATCTTTCGTGCCGATCCAGAGCTGCGCCTGGAAGCTTGGATTTGCGATCGCGACGATATCCGTCGTCGCCCCGCCGATAGCCTTCGACTGCCCGACGACAAAGGCGGACGTCAGCTTCTCGGAGATGGCGGCGTAGGGATCGTCGACGATGAAATCCACGAAGGGGAAATAAATTCCCGCTTTAGTGAACGCGGTCTCGAGCATTTCCTCGAGATGGGGCGGCGCCGACTCTGCGGCGAGGAGCCCGCTCGCCGGAAAATAGACCGCGAATTCCTTCCCATCGTAATAGAAATCGGAGGGCGGTCCATCGCCCAGCACTTCCACCTTCAACTGGTTGGGGCGACGCAGGCTCACTTTGGAGTTGACGACGTAGAAAAGCGGCTGTCCGTTGGCCGCAGGCTCGTCGAAGGCGCGACGGACCCTAAAGGAGAGCGACTTGGCTTTCGCGAGCGTGTCGCTCATCTCCTTCAAGACTTTGAGAGCCGCGGGAGCGACGGCCTCGGCGCTGGCCTTCGGCGCCGGCGCCTGCGGCGTTTCGGCATGAAGCGGCAGGATCAGGCTCGCGGCGCAAACCGCGCCCAAGAGTAAAGGCCGAATTCGTTTCATTGAGTCCCCTGTCTCACTCGGGTTGAAGCGTTTCGGAGGCGCCGCCGCGACTTCAGGAAAAGGCGCGCGGAAAAAGCGCAGCCGGCTCCCTGGAGGCGACACGGCACGCGCCGCGCGCGCGCCTCCGACTCCATGTGCGGGCGTCCCTAAGCGCTACCACAGCGCGGACTGCCCCTGAATGTCGTAATCCACCCCGCGCGGATTTTCCCCGAGCGCGGTGGATGGCTCTATGCGCGGCAGCTGCGAAGCTCAAGGAGGATTGAAGCACGTCTTCCTCAACTCCCGCCATCGCGCGGGACTTAAGAAACATTCCAGTGTCAGGTCTTAGGCCGTCGATCGGCGGCCTTGCGCCCTTGCGTGAGAGGTTTTCCTCTTTTAGTCTGAATTTTCAGACGCTCACCCCCGGCTTCGGAACCCCCCTTTGAGTCTTGTCGAGCTGTTGCATTCGTTCAGTCGGACGTCGGCGGGCGCCGCTTCCTCTTCCTCGGCGACCCCGCCGGACATGGTCGATGAGGCCCCCGTCTATCCGCAGGTCAAGCCCCGCTGGCTCGAGCCGGCGGTCTTTGCGTTGGTCCTTCTGGCCCACGCGAGCATCGCCTTCTGGCTCGCCTATCACCCGCTCGAGATGGCGAATTCGCCGCCGTCGAGGAGATCGGGCTGGAGCTGATCCCGCAGGGAGACGAATTCGAGAGCGAGGAGGTCGCGGCCTCCGACGAAGCGCCAGCCGCCCATGGTCATGGCGACAAAGAGCCAGATCGATGTTCCGCTCCCCCAGACCATGGAGCCCGATGCGCTGGCCGCCTCGCCGAAAGCCGACCAGGTCAACCGCGAGAGCAGCGACGAGGCGCGCGAACGCAGGGACGCGCAGGATCGTCATCGCCTCGGGCAGAAGGAAAAACCCGCGGACACCCCGGGCGTCTCGAAGCTCGCCTATGCGACCGAGCTGGCCAAAGCGGTGCGCAAGAATGTCGCGAGCCGCGGCTCGCCGGGAACGGGCGAGGCCTACTGCACCTTCCGCGTGGACGCCCGCGGCGGCCTGTCGGTCGAAGTCCTGCAAGGCGAGCACCGCGGCCCACGAGGCCGTGCTGCGCGGCGCGATCGTCGCGACCCACGCGCCGCCCCCGCCTGACGGCGGCTTTTTCGCCTCCCAGCGCATCCACTTCCAGTGAAGGGCGAGCCGCTGGGTTTCTTGCAAAGCGCGCTCTAAACTTTTAGAATCAATCACGTTTTTTGCGTTCAGGGCGTCCGCCGGACCTCAGCGATATCTAACGCCCAGCCTGACCTTCCGAGCCCTTGAGCGCGTCGATGAGCATGATCGCCACACCGAGGGTGATCAGCGCGTCGGCGACGTTGAAAACGTAATTGGCGAGCGGCCCCACCGGCAGGCTCGTGTGGAGGAAGAAGAAATCCGCGACGGCGCCATAGCGCAACCGATCGGCCGCATTGCCGATCGCGCCGCCGATGATCAAGCCCTAAGGCGAAGGCCGTCAGGCGACGCGGCGTGCGCCACAGCCACACGCACAGGCCCGCGACGATCGTAAGCTGGAGGGCCAGGAGGCCGTAGCGCGCGACGTCGTCATGCGCCGACAGCAGGGAATAGGAGATCCCGCGGTTCCAGGAGAGCGTGACGTCGAGAAACGGCGCGACGCGTATCGGCGCGCGCGCCGCCACGTCGAAGACGTCGAGCATCCAGAGCTTGTGCGCCTGGTCGAACACGAGGGCGGCGCCGGCGGCGGCGGCGCCCAGCACGCGCGGAGATCTCAGAGAGAAGCTGGGGATCATGGGGGCTTGCGGTCTCCCGGCTCGCAAAAGGGCGCGAGCGTCGACCCGCATAACAGAACGAGCCGGCGAGAGGGATACTCTCGGCCGACTCGTCCATCACCACGAACGCGGCAGTCACAAACCTTCCGGGGGCTGGGGGGCTGACGAAAACCGGAAAGCGAGCGACATCGCACGCGGCAATGAACCCAATATTGGAACGCTCATCTGGCTCGCCAATGGCTTAATGCCGGCTAAATCGTGAAATCTCGTTAAGCTGCCGTAATGTCCCAGACAAGAAATGTCTGGCCGATGGGCTTGTCCCAAATGAAAAGGCCCCGCTCGAGCGGGGCCTTAGCGATTGTGCGACGGAGCCGTTAGTTGCCGCGCTGCTGGCCGAAGAGATAGAGCAGCGACTGGAACATGTTGATGAAGTCGAGATAGAGCATCAACGCGCCGAAGATGCTTTTCTTCTGCGTGACCTCCCACCCGTCGCTCTCGTAGTACTGGTCCTTGATCGCCTGCGTGTCATAGGCGGTGAGGCCGGAGAAGATGAGCACCGCGAGGATCGACAGGCCGAATTGCAGGCTGGAGCTATGCAGGAACAGATTGACCAGACCGGCGATCACCAGCCCCCACACGCCCATCACGAGGAACGAGCCCATCGCCGACAGATCACGCCGCGTCATGTAGCCGTAGAGGCTCAAGCCGCCGAAGGCCGCTGCGGTGACGAAGAAGATCTCCGCGACAGAGGCGCCCGTGTAGACCACGAGAAGGGCCGACATCGACATGCCGACGAGCGCCGCGAAGACGAGGAAAAGGGTCCTCGCGGTGGCGGCGGAAATCGAATTGGCCTTCGCGCCAAGGAACATGACGAAGCCGAGCGGCGCGAGCACGATCACCCAGCGCAGCGGGCTCAGATAAATGGCTTGGCCGAAGGGCGACAGGGCGACGAGCTTGTGGCCGACGAACTGCGGATTGGCCAGCATGAAGGTGCCGAGCGCGACGAGACCCGTGACGCCGAGGCCCAGCGTCATGTAGTTATAGACGCCGATCATGTAGGCGCGCAGGCCCTGGTCTATCTCCGCGGCCGCCTTTTGGCCGACTTGCGCGCCAAAGCTGTAATTGCGGTCGTAATTGGACATGGGTTCCTCGTTTGTCTTGCCCGCCCGCGCCGTGTCAACAGCGTTGCAGCAGGCGGCTGTGCCGAATATGGCGCGCGCTCGAAGGCGTGACAAGAGCCAAAAGGATGAACTCTCCGTAAGCTATCGGGCGCCGAAACGCAGTCGACCTTTGCGACGCAAGCCTCTCGCACGACCCCGACGCGATTTCCTCGAGCGATTCCGTTCTGAAGCAAAGCGCGCTAGGGTGACGCCGGGCTGGAAGCCTCCTGCCGCAATTCACGCAAGGAATGAGATGATGCTTCCTCGTTTCGCTTTCTTCGCTCTCGCCCCCCTGCTCCTCGCCGCGCCGGCCTTCGCCGCGGAGTCCCTTCCCACGCGCGTGGGCGATTGCGTCGCCACGACCATCACCGCCGTGGAGACCCGCCTGCAGGACGACGCCACCCATGAGTCGGTGCCCGGCTCGGGAAGCGCCGTGCGCTTCGCGAACGGCGGTTATCAGGTCTCCTACGACACAGTGCCCGAGATCGAGGAGTCGAAGAAGGGCGACAAGGCGCGCATGTGCTTGGTGAGCACGCCGCAGGACTGTCCGCAGGGCGACGAGCGCGGCAAGATTTACCGCACGACGAATCTTCGCACGAAGAAGAGCTGGAAGCTTCCCAACTCCGAGCACACCTGCGGGGGAGCCTGACATGAGCCGTCGCTGCAGCCGCACGTGCGGTCCATGCGGCAAACCGCGCTCTTGCCAAAAGCGCCAATTCGGAGCAATGCTTCGGTCGCGGTAACGCATATTATGGCGAAGGCTGTTTAATCGTTACAGACGGAAGTGAGCGGGATGCGACGCAACGCTATCGCGGTTGTGCTGTTTGCTCTGGCGCTGGGACTCAAGGTCCTGCTGCCGACGGCAGTCGTCGCCGACGCCTCGCGCCACGGTCCACAGCTTAGCTCGTTCCAGGATTGCCTCAGCGCCGCCGCGGACGGCGCGCTCGGCCAGGCGCAGACGCCCGGCAAGGCCGAGCGCCACGCCGCCCATTGTCCGCTCTGCCAGAGTTCCTGTGACGGCGCTCTCGCCCTGCTGGAGCGAGCGCTGCAGCCGGCCTCGCCGGCCTTTTTCAGCCGCGCCGAGCCTTTTAGGCCCGCCGCTCGCGCCGAGCCTCGGGCTCGTCTGGCGGCCACGCACCAGCCTCGAGCGCCTCCCCGCTTCTCCTGAGACGTCGCTCTCGCGAACGCTGTCGCCAACGCTCCCGTCGATGACGGGAAGCACGCGCGCGTTCCAAGGCGACGCCCGCCGCCGCTCAAGCGATTCCGATCAGGAGAACCTCAATGTCCAGAGCCTTGGAAGGGCCGCCACCCTTGGCCTCCGCGAGCCTTCGCGCAGACGCGCCGAAGGAGCCGCGGGCCGCAAGCGTCCGGGAGGCGCGAGCGCCCGGCGCTCCGGCGCGCGCCACGGCGCCGCTGGCGCGCGATCAGGTCCTGCGCCCGATCAATCTCGAACGCCGCGCGCGTTTCGCGCGCTAGAAGCCGACGCGCCTTCCGGCGCGTGAGCTTAGAGCGCGATGCGAAAAGTTGAAACCGGTTTTTCGCAAAATTAGATCGCGCTTTAACCTTCTAAAATCGGATCACGTTTCCTGCGTTCAGGCGAGCGCGCCTGAAGGCAGCGTGATCTGAGACACCGGATCGCTCCTCCCCCGGCTGCCGCAGTCGAGCTTCGCCTTATCCCCCCAGAAGCTCGTGCGCGGCCTAAATGGATCGCGAAGCCGGTCGAGTCGGCATGGCGCCCGTTTCGGCAAAAATCGCCGATCGGAGGCGGACCGCGCCATGCCGACGTCGCTGCTTGTCCTCGATTTTGCGCATCCGCGCGCGTCGCCGGCTCAATATTTGGCGACGATCGCTTCCGGCGCGGCCCAATCGAAGTGGTAGTTCAGGCCGGCGCGCACGAGCTGGCCGTTGGCGCGGCCGCGGTACGAGGTCGTCACATCGGCGAGCGCCGCCCCTTTCGTGAGGTTCACCGCATATTGCGGCAGGGCGAGGCTGTAGGAGCCGAGGTCGTAATAGAGATATTCCGCCTTGGCGCTCAGGCCCGGCATGAACATCCATTCGAAGCCGCCGCCCGCCGCGAAGCCCGCCCGCGTGCGCGAGGCGTTCGCCTGGCCCGCGCCGAACTCGACGATATTGCCCGCGCCGTCGATGCTCATCACTTGCGCGTTGGCCGCAAGATTCGTCGCGCCGTAGGCGAGGCCGCCCGTCCCGAAGACCAGGAGGCTCGGGCGCAGCAAATAGCCCATGCGCACGCGCGCCGTGCCGAGATAATCGAGCGTCTGGCTCGCCGCGACATTGCCGAGGAGGGCGCCGCCGGGCAGCGCATAGCTCGGCCGCGCGCCCAGCTCGTTCGACGCGCCGCTGCCGCCGACGACGCCCTGGAAATCCGCCTCCACGCCGACGAGCGCGCGCGGGCTGAGCTGCAGATTGTAGCCCGCAGTTCCGCCGCCGATGAAGCCCACATTGCTCTCGCCGAGATTTCCGCTTCCGAGCAGGGCCACGCCCGGATCCGAGGTGGGGCCAATTGGCGTGTTCCCATAATAGATGTTGTTGTTCGCGCCCCAGGCGGCGCCGGTCGTCGCGCCGAGATAGAAGCCGGTCCAGCGGGGCGGCGGCTCGAAGGTGGGCGACGCCTTTTTGTCTCGGCAGGTCCGATTTCTTGCGCGTCTCCGGCTGCGGCGGCTCGGTGAGGGTGTCGACGAGCGCGAAGAAATCACCCGAAGGCGTATGCGCGCCGGTCTGCGGCGCGAAAAGCGGATCGAAGGCGCCGAAAGTGAGCGGCCCGCTCAGTGTTACGCGCGCGGCGGTCGGCTCCAGCGGATGGAAGTGCCGGTCCATCTGGCCGATCGCGCAGACCGCGGCCGGGGCCGCGCCGCTCTGGCACGGGCCATAGAGCGGATCTGTCTGCAAGAGCGAGCCGTACGCGTAGGTGATCTGGTCGGACCGGGAGTTCAGCGCGTTCAAGACGTCGATCTGAACTTTCAGGCCGTTTTCCCAGCGATAGCCGGCGCGCAGATCGAGCACAGCCGTCGCAGGGGCTTTGAAATAGCCGTCCTCGGTCAAGGGATAGGCGCCCTTGAAGCGGTATTTCAGCGCGCCGAACCAGCCGGTCTGCCTGCCGAGCTCGATGTCGGCCGAGGCGATGATCGGCGGCCCTTCCGGAATGTAGTTGCCCGGCGCATTGCCGAGATAGGTGAAATAGCCGATCGCGTCCGGCGTCAGCAGCGAGGCGTAGGTCGCGGTCTGCGCCGTGTCCCAGCCGCGGTAGCGGGTATGGGTCACGGCGAGATTGGCGTCGAAGCGCAGCCACTCGGAGTAGGTGTAGCGATTGGTGAGCTCGATGCCGTAGCGGCGGCTCGGGCGTCCGAACACGGTGTTGCCGGTGTCGCCCTCGAAGACGCTCTCCGAGTCGAAATTCAGCCACCAGAGGCTGATCGTCGAGTCGAGCCCGTCGATGAATTTGGTGCGAACGCCGCCTTCGGCGCCACGCGACTTGGTGAGGAAGGGCACGGGCGCGACCTGCGAGCCGTCGGTTGGACCGAGCGTCGTGACCGTGCCGCGCGCGTCGTTCGAGTGGAAGCCCTCGCCGAAATTGAGGAAGAACTCCGTCTTCTGCCAAGGGCCGAAGATGATGTTCGCCTTGGGGCTGCTCGATGACCGCGACCTTCGAGCCCGAGTTCCACGGCCCCGTCCAGATCGGTCCCGTGGGAAAGAGAGGCGGCGAAGGCCAATTCCAGAAGGCCGCGCCCGTCGGCGCGAAGCGGGGATCTTGTAATGCTGCCGACGCTCGCCGCGAAGACATCGGCGCGCATGCCGGCCACGGTTCTCAGCCAGGGGGTCCATCTGATGGTCGTGTCGGTCCAGATCCCGACATTCCCCTCCGGCACCTGATCGTTGCTGACCGTGTCATAGGGCGTCGTCCGATAGGTGTCCTGGATGCCGAGGCGGATGTTGTCGTAGCGCGACTGCAAGCCGATGCGCGTCTCGACGGGAATCCCGGCGATCTCGTAGTTTTGGCCGTGCTCCGCCTTCAAACCCAGGATATAGCGCCGGTCGAACTGGTGGAACTGATCGCCGATCAGCGGCTGCGTGAGGAAATAGTCGAAGTCGTTGACGAGGTTCAGCGTCGAATGGACCGCAAAGGCCTCGACGATCGAGTGGCTCTGGGCATCCGTCTCGGTCCAGCGCCCCGATAGGCTGAAGCGCGTCGTGTTTCCGCGATCGCTCGGATCGATATTGCCCCAGCGCGAAATGAAGCCTTCCGTCACCGCACGTTGGGGAATTTGATCACTCGAGTGCCAGCGATTCGCATAGGCCATCGCGTCGATCGCCAGGCCGTTCTCGGGCGTGCCCGTGGACCAGCGGAAGACGCTGTTGATCTTGTGCGCCGCGTCGGGAACCGTCCAGGGGCCGTTGTAGATGCCGAGCTCGACCGCCGAGAGCAGCGTGCCGCCGTAGAGCTTGGTGTTGTCTATCGAGAGCAGCCGGCCATAGTCGAAGCTGCCCATGGTGGCGGTGAACAGGCCCCCCGGCAGCTGGTCCTTATAATAGATGTGCACGGCGCCGGCCGAGGAGAAATCGCCCTCGTCCGCAAAATAAGGCCCCTTGCGCGCGACGACATAGGACATGAGCTCGGGGATCAGGAAATTGGCGTCCGCGTAGCCCTGCCCGTGGCCGTGCGTCGGCATGTTGAGCGGCATGCCGTCGAGATAGAGCGCGAAGTCGGTGCCGTGATCGAGCTGGAAGCCGCGCAGCTGATATTGGTTGGCCTTGCCCTCGCCGCTGTGCTGCGTGACGATGAGGCCCGGAACGGCGGTCTCGAGCGCCTCGCCCGGCCGGCTGAAGGGGACGGCGTTGATCTCCTTGCCCGTCGTGAAGCGCTCGCTCGAGGTTTCCTGCCGCGTGTTGAAGCGCTGTTCGGCCTGCTCGACGCGCGACTCCTCCGGGGTGAGAGCCGGGGCGGGGGATGGGGCGGGCGGCGAGGGCGTCGGAGCGCGCGCGACGACCGACGGGCGCGCGGCGGCAGGGGCCGGGGCGCGGACTTGCGTCGGCGGCGAGGAAGGAGCAGGCTGCGCCGTGACGCGCGGCTGGGGTTTCGCCGTGGGCTGGGGCGCGTGATGCACGACAGCCGGTTTCTTCTGGCCGATCGTGATGTCCGGTAGCGCGGTCTGCGCGGACGCCGCCCCCGCCAGGAGCGCGGCGGCCAGAGCCAGCGAAGACGTTTCGATCAGTTGCCTTCGACAACTCATTACTAGCGCTCCGGCCGCGATATGACGATTTTCGTAAGCCGTCATACATGACCGCATGATTCCGCACGGCCGCGCCATCGTCAATGAATCGAACGTCCTTCTGAACGATTTTTCAGCAGTGTTGCAATTTTGTCACGGCACAGTTTCGCGGCCTCTTCAAGCCTCAGTGAGGAAGAAGCACGCGGCGTAGGGCGTTCCTGCTTGCCGCTCGAAGTTCGAACCCAACGGGGCGCGCCGCCACGATATTGGGAGCGCGGCGTTGAAAATCCCAGAAATTGATACAGATGCCGTTCCGGGCTGCTCCGCTGCGGCAATGCCGTTGTCGGCTCTTTCGAGGAGAAAAAGATGCAAAGCAAGATTGTCACCGGCGCGACGATCGCCGCCGCCGCCGTATCGCTCGCCCTCGCCGGCGCCGCCACCCCGACCCCGGCCGCCGCGCACTACAGCGCGTGCAAGGCGTACAACCACTGCATGACTCACAAATCCCACTGCAAGGCCAAGGCCCACTGCATGACCCAAAAATCCCATTGCAGGACCCGGTGAGATCGACGCCGGCTCCTGTTTCAGGTCCCCGCCCCTCCTGAAACGCGCCCCACGGGGCGCGTTTTTGCGAAGCTCACTCGCTACCCTCCGCAGAGCTTTCATTCGAGCAAAACGCCGAGGCGCACGAGCAGCCAATAGGCGCCTAAGCCGGCGATGACCGTCGAGCAGGCGTAGACGAGACGCGCGCTGCGCTCGCCATTGCTGAATTGTTTGTCGATGAAATTGAGCAGCGGGATGACGACCATCACGACGCCGATCTGCCCGGCCTCGACGCCGAGGTTGAAGCTGGCCAGCGCCGGCACGATGGCGCGCCGCGGGACGCCGAGCTCGATGAGGCCGCTCGCGAATCCGAAGCCGTGGATGAAGCCGAAGAGGAACGTGTCGCGCCAGCGGCTGTCGACCCTGCGCGAGAAGAAATTTTCGACCGCGACGTAGATGATGGAGAGCGCGATGGCGACCTCTGTCCAGGCGCTGGGCAGGTTCACGATCTGGAGCGCCGCGAGCGTCAGCGTGATGGAATGTGAGACGGTGAAGGCCGTCACGATCTTGACGACCGGCCAGGCGCGCGACGCCCAGAGCACCACGGCCAAGAGAAAGCAGATGTGATCGTAGCCGGTCATGATGTGCTCGACGCCGGCGGCGAAAAATTTCGGCGCGAGCCGCCAAGGCGTCAGCAAGGGCTTGGAGACGTCGATCGGCGCGTCGCCGGGAAAGATCATCACTTGTCCCGGCGCCGGCTCGTTCCCGAGGCGCTGCGCCTCGGTCAGCTGGGATTCGTCGCCCTTCTCGCCGATGCTGACGAGATGCTTTGCGCGAGATCCTTGCGCTTTGAGAAGCTCGAACGGGTTGTAGAGAATCGGGCCCGCGACGCCGTTGCAGTCGAACTGCAGGACGGCCTTCGAGTCGGAGGGGCTGGTCGGGTCCTCGCCGACCGAGACGATTGTGCTCGTGCAGGTCTGACCCTCTGCATTCTGTAAAGCGACGCGGCTCTGGATGAATTTGCCGAGCAGGCCTTCGAGGAGGCCGGGCTCGGTGAGATCGACGCCCTTGAGCGCCGCCTTGTTCTCGGCGAGCATGCGCTCGATGTCGCTTCCCAGAAAGCCCACCTCGACGCGGTAGAGACCCTTGGCTTCGGGCACGATGCGGCTGCTGGAGATATTCGCCGTATGGGCGCCAGCCGACGACACGAAGCAGAGGATCGATAAGGCGACCGCGACGGAAAAGCTGCGAATCCCTGTCATGCGGTCGGCTCCCTTGACGCTTCGCGAGAATGCGTCGTATGCATTATTTATACGGAACGCTTACTCTGCGCGAGGAAGTTGGATCAAGTTCGCAAGGCCAGCGGACTTGCGCGACGCCGAACATTGTCACAATCAATCCGCGAACGCATAGGTTGGCGCACGCGCGAGAGTCGAAGCTGATGCCAAAAGTGAAAACCCGTGGCTCGAGACGCTCCGCAGCGCCCGCAATTTTGCACGGCGCCGGGAAGCGAACGGGCCGCGCGCTTTGCGCCTGCGCCGCGCTTCTCTCCCTCGCCGCCGCGACAGACGGCGCGGCGGCGTTTTCGGACCTGGCCGCTCCCCTGCAAGACCTGCAGAAACGCCCGCGCCTGCTCCTGGCGCATGCGATCGTCGTCCGGACGTCCCCGCCGCAAGGAGGGACAGCAGCCGGGAACATCGGGAAGGTCGATGTCTGGTATGACGCCGGCATTCGCGACTCTCTGGCCGCGCTGGCGGTCGTCAGCGGCGGCGGGGAGCGCGTCGACAAGCGCGACGCGGCGATCGACCGCGCCGATCCGGCGCATGTGTCGGTCAACGTCAATCCGTTGACCCCCGGCAAATACACTGTGCGCTACCGGGCGCTCTCGGCCGATGGCCATCTCGTGAGCGGCGCATGGGACTTCGAGGTGACGCCGTAGCTCTCGTGCGCCACGCGTTGGAAGAAGCTTTTCCGCCGTCATTGCGAGGAGCGGGCGACGAAAAAAACCAGGGCCGCGACCACGAGCGATGGCGTGTCCTGCGACCTCCTCTGGATTGCATCGCTTCGCTCGCAATGACGGACTGGCAGCGTCAGAAAGGCAAGAAAACATGAGTCCCACCGCCCGCCTGAACCTGCTCCTCTTCCTCGGCATCATCGTGCTCGCCGGCGCGAGCGGCGCGGCGTTTTCATACAAATTCTGGGGGCCGGCCTTCGAGCTTTATTGGACGGAGCATTGGGCGCCGAAGACCGTGAAGCCCGCCGTGAAAGCCGGCGATCGCACCATCGCCGAGTGTCTCGGGGTCAGCGATTATTATTCGGCGCATCTGACGACCTATTTCCTGGCGGACTCGGAGCAGAGCGCCGGGGGAGCGGTGGACGATCTGCGCAAATATGACGAGTATTGCGACCACGTTCCGGGAACGGGCAAGGTCATCCTCTCGGTCACGCTCATGGAGAAGGAGGCGCGCGGCCTCCCGGTCGCAATCTCCTTCTACCAAGACGAACTCGAAGGGCGGCCTCAAGGAGATCAGCGCCATTCCTTCGCGCGTCTACCCCAGCGGAATGCTGACGATGGAGTCGACGGTCGCCCATCGAGGAAAATATCTGCTGCGGATCGGCTTCGGCGAGGCCAAGGAGAAGGAAGACATCATCGAAATGCCGATCGTCGCCGGGCAATGACGAAGGCCGCCATCACAACGTCCGGCGGTCCGCGTCCCCGCCGTCTTTGCCGCCAGCGCAAGAAGCCCGTGACATAGAGGGCGAGGGGAACGAGCCCGATCAGCAGGGTGATGGGGCGGCCGATGTCGCCGAAGGCCTCGCCGCTGTGGAGCGGGAACAACCATTCCAGGAAGCGCTCGCCGGCGGAGAAGGCGGCTCGGTCCTGAACATGCAGGACCTCGCCGCTGTATTGGTCCACGCCGACATTTCTATAGGTCTTGCTTCGGTTGGGCTCGTCCTTCGATTGCTTTCCCACGACGTAGACGCCGGTCGGCGTGCTGGGCAGGAGCACCCAGTGAAGCCTCCCCTCTGGAAAGACCTTGTTTGCGACCGCGACGGCCGCATCGACGCCGAGGGGCGGTTGGCCGGGTATGGGCGCCGATCGTCCGAAATCCGGGTCGGGGCGCACGGGGGAGAACAATGTCGTCACGTTTCGTGTCGCCGGCTTGAAAATCATCGCGGCGCCCGTGAACAGCATCGTGAGCAGGATCGCCGCGGCCGTAAATCCCGACGCTTCGGTGTAGATCGTAGACGACCCTCTCGCGACTCGCGCCCCATTTGACCTTGAGGCCCAGCCGCCAATCGCCGTTGACGCGGCAACCAGAGATAGAGGCCGACGAGGACGGAGAAGAACAGCAGAATGGCGACGCAGCCGACGATATAGGCGTTGTTCGCGCCCAGCAGCAGCGCGGAATGAAAGGCCAGCAGGATCTGGATGAAGGGCTGCGAGAACGTCTTGTCGCCATGCAGGAGCAACCGCCGCCCCAGGACTTGGGCCGTGTAGGGATCGACGAACGTCTCGTAGAAGTCGCTTTCGAGATCGTCCGTATCGACCATGTAGGTGACCGAGGCGGCCGCCTTCGCATGACGCGGGCGTCGTGAGCCTCTCCACTTTGGCGTCCGGCGGCATCGCGGCGACCGCCGCCGCGAGTATTTCATCGAGGGGTTTTGAGCGACGCCTGCGCGGGCGGCTCGACACGCATGATCGAAGCGTTCAACAGCTTCGTCGATGTCCTCGCGAAAGGCGAGGACGCCGCCGCTGAGCGCGATCAGAACGAAGATGGCGCCCGCGAAAAGTCCGATGATCTGATGGATTCGCAGGAAGATTCGCCGCATCCGCCCGCGCCGCCGCGCGCGAGGAGGCAACTGAGCATTTGACGACGCAGAAGTCTGCGAGCATGGCGAGTCGGGACCATAACGCGCGGGCGGAGCGAACGCCATGACGGCTCGACGGGGCAAGGACGCGCCGGCCGGCTTTCCGCCTCAGCAAAAACGCGGCTGGCTGGACCACTCCACGACGTTTGCTGCTCGAGCTCGTCGCACAGAAACTGCTCATGCTCCTCGAAGAGGGCCAACGTCGTCACGAACGTTTCCAGCATAAGATTCTGCCGGCGGTCGGCTCAGCCAGGTCCACCGAGCCGTTCTAATGCGGTCGCGCTGGACGCTCGACCAGGCCTTGTCCTAGGCGAACTCGGCAAGGAGCTGCTCACACCACAAGTCGTCGCGGGTCACCCGCACGTGCGGCCCATCAATCTTACTTGCGCGACGAAAAGCAGCGGAGCCGCGAAGATAGCTGCGGAACGAGAACAGGGTGGCCGCGCCGAGTGCAATGGGTAACCCGTATAGCCCTAGGTGACCCAGGGCGTATATATACGCGGGACAAGGATATTCCGTAACCCATATTCTCCGCGTACTCGTGCAGTGTGGAGTGGGTCCCGCCAAGATTTGCGCGAAAGCGACAAAAACGAACGCCAATAACAAAAAGCCGTAGAAAATTGAAATCTTCAGATCACGTATCGCCTCGAACTCCGACATGCGCAGTTCGATCGGAAGCTCGATCGTTCGCATAGGCCGTGTTGGATCGGTCGAAGCGCCACGACCGAACTCAAGAACCTCTGCATTCGCAGGCTCGGAACCTCGACGAGCTCTTTTTTTGATCCTCGCGCATGAGCCTCGTCCCAGAAGGCTTGAGCAGAAGAATATTCACAATGATCGCGAGGCCGGCAAGGACCGCGCCTCGCCGAGGGCGGCCTACGCCGCGCGATAAAACGTCTCGCCCTCGCGCGCCATGTCGCGCAGCAATTGCGGCGGCGCGAAGCGCGGACCGTATTTGGCTGCGAGCGTGTCGCAGAGCGCGACGAAGGCCTTGAGGCCCATGCCGTCGATGTAGGAGAGCGCGCCGCCCGTGAAGGGCGCGAAGCCGAAGCCCAGGATCGAGCCGACGTCGGCCTCGCGCGGATCGGTGACGACATGTTCCGCGAAGGTCCGCGCGGCCTCCACCGCCTGCGCGACGAGGAAGCGCCGCTCCAGCTCCTTCACGTCGAGGGTGTCGGGATCGAGCGGCTTTTCGGCGAGCCCCGCCAAGCCCGGCCACAACGCCTTCTTGCCGCTCGCGGGATAGTCGTAGAACCCCTTGCCGTTCTTGCGGCCGAAGCGGCCGTTCTTCTCGACCAGGAAGCCGAGCACGCGCTCCTGCGCCGGATCGACCGCCGCGGCGCCGAGATCCTTCTTCGTCGCCTGCAGGATCTTCCAGCCGAGGTCCAGCCCGACCTCGTCGTTGAGCGAGAGCGGCCCGACCGGCATGCCGGCCATGCGCGCGGCGTTCTCGATCATCGCCGGCGGCACGCCCTCGACGAGCATGGTTTGCCCCTCGCGCACATACGCCAGCACGCAGCGATTGGCGAAGAAGCCGCGCGAGTCGTTCACGACGATGGGCGTCTTCTTGATCATCCGAACGAAATCGAGAGCCGTCGCGAGCGCCTTGTCACCCGTTTTCTCCCCGTGGATGATTTCGACGAGCAGCATCTTCTCGACGGGCGAGAAGAAATGCACGCCGATGAAATTCTCTGGGTTCAAAGACGTCTCGGCGAGCGAGGTGATCGGCAGCGTCGAGGTGTTGGACGCGAAGACGACATCGGGCCCGACGACGGCTTGCGCGCGTTTCGTCGCCTCAGCCTTGACCCCGCGATCCTCGAACACGGCTTCGAGGATAAGATCGCAGCCCTTTAGCTTGGCGTAGTCGGGCGTTGCCTCGACGCGCGCCAACAGCGCCTCCTTGGCCGCGGCGGTCGCCTTGCCGCGCGAGACCTGGCCGGAGATGAGCTTGTCGATTGCCGCCTTGCCCTTGTCGGCGCTCTCCTGGTCGCGATCGATCAACACGACCTCGAGACCGTTCAACGCCGAGACATAGCCGACGCCCGCACCCATGAAGCCCGCGCCAAGGACGCCGATCTTCTTGAGATTCGTCGACGGCGCATCCTTGGGGCGGCGTGCGCCTTTATCGAGCTCGTTCTTGGAGAGGAAGAGCGTGCGGATCATTGCCGCCGCCTCCTTCGAGCGCAGGATATGCGCAAACCAGCGCGCCTCCACCGTGAGCCCCTGATCCATCGGCAGCTGCAAGCCCTCATAGACGCAATGCAGGATGGCCTTCACGGCGGGATAATTGTCATAGGTCTCGCGCCGGTAGATCGCATTGGCCGGCATCCAGATCATCATGCCGCCGGGCGAGAAGATGCGGCCGGACGGCGGCTTGAAGTCCTTCTGATCCCAGAGCGCGATCGCCTTGCCGCCACCTAAGATCCACTCCCTGGCGCGGCTCACGATCTCGCCGGGGGGAGCGAGCTCATGCGCGAGCCCGGCGGCCTTGGCGGCCTTGGCGGCGACCTGCTCGCCCTTGAATAAAAACTGTAGCGCATCGCCGGTCGGCAGGAGACGCGCCACGCGCTGCGTTCCGCCGGCGCCGGGGAAGAGGCCCACCTTGACCTCGGGCAAGCCGACCTTGGTCTTGTCGTCGTCGGCGAGCACGCGATGATGGCACGCGAGCGCGAGCTCGAAGGCGCCGCCCAAGCAGACGCCGTTGATCGCGATCGCGAAAGGCTTGCCGCAGGTCTCGAGGCGCCGATAGAGCTGCGACAGCTTGCGCGCGCTCTCGAAGAACATATTGTTGGCCGCTTCCGCGCCTTTCTCGGCGTGAGCCTTCCCATGCGCCGCGCGGCTCTTTTGTAGGATCGACAAATCCGCGCCGCCGGAGAAGGCGCTCTTGCCCGACGCGATCACGCAGCCTTTGATCGCCGCGTCCGCCGCGACCTTCTCGACGACTTGAGAAAGCTCGCTCATCACCTCCTCGGTGATGAGGTTCATCGATCGGCCAGGCATGTCCCAGGTGAGGAGCGCCACGCCGTCGGCGCCGACATCGAAGCGGAAGTTTTGGAGGTTCATGGGCTGCTCCCGATGGAATTTGCCGAACGATCGAAACTTTCCCGGTACGCTACGCTTCTCTATCGCGCTGAGGAGCGGTTGCTCATCCTTCGAGACGCGCCCTGCGGGCGCTCCTCAGGATGAGGGATCGGGAAGGCAAATGAGTTCCGCCTCCTCGATCCTCCTTGAATGCCAACCTGCTCCTTCTACTCATCAGTTCCCTCGCCCTGAGGAGCGCCCGCAGGGCGCGTCTCGAAGGGCCGCCTCACACTCGCTCGATGATCGTCGCCGTGCCCATCCCTGCGCCGATGCAGAGCGTCACGAGCGCGACGCCCTTGCCGCTGCGCTCCAATTCGTCGAGGGCGGTCCCGAGCAGCATCGCGCCGGTCGCGCCGAGCGGATGGCCGAGCGCGATCGCGCCGCCATTGACGTTGACCTTCTCGGGGTCGAGATCGAAGGCCTGCAGATAGCGCAGCACGACGGCGGCGAAGGCCTCGTTGACCTCGAAGAGCTCGATGTCCCCGAGTGTCATCTGGGCGCGCGCCAGGAGCTTGCGCGTCACGTCCATCGGCCCGGTCAGCATCATCGCGGGCTCCGACCCGATATTCGCGAAGGCGCGAATTTTCGCGCGCGGCTTGACGCCGAGGCGTTGTCCCGCCTCCTTGGAACCAAGAAGCACGGCCGCCGCGCCGTCGACGATGCCGGACGAATTGCCGGCGTGATGCACATGGTTCACGGCCTCGATCTCGGGGTGCGCCTGGATCGCCACCGCGTCGAAGCCGCCCATCTCGGCGAGCATGATGAAGGAGGGCTTCAGCGAAGCGAGCCCCTGCATGTCGGTCCCGGGGCGCATGTGCTCGTCGCGATCCAGAATGGTGATCCCGTTTACGTCCTTGACCGGCGAGATCGAGCGCGCGAAGCGCTTCTCCTCCCAGGCGCGCGCCGCGCGCTTCTGCGACTGCACGGCGTAGGCGTCCACGTCGTCGCGGGAGAAGCCGTATTTCGTCGCGATGAGATCGGCCGAGACGCCCTGCGGCATGAAGTAGGACGGAATGGCGATCGCCGGATCGACCGGCCAAGCGCCGCCAGAGGCGCCGATGCCGACGCGGCTCATGCTCTCGACGCCGCCGCCGATCGTCAAATCGTGCTGGCCCGACATGATCTCGGCGGCCGCGAAATTCACGGCGTCGAGCCCCGAGGCGCAGAAGCGGTTGATCTGCACGCCGGGAACCTTGTCGCCGAAGCCCGCGGCGAGCGCGCCGGCGCGCGCGATGTCTCCCCCCGCCTCGCCGACCGGATCGACGCAGCCCAAAATCACGTCGTCGACCTCCGGGCCGGCGAGGCCGTTGCGCGACTTGATCGCCGCGAGCGCCCTCACCGCGAGGCCGAGCGTCGAGACTTCATGCAGCGAGCCGTCGACCTTGCCGCGTCCGCGCGGCGTGCGCACGGCGTCATAGATGTAAGCGTCCGTCATAGCGCCTCCTCAAAACATCTCCGCCTCGAGCGACATCATCGTCTCGGCGCCGGTCGATAGCCGGGCGAGCCGCAAGCTCGTCTCCGGCAACATGCGCTCCATGAAAAATTTCGCGGCGATGAGTCTGGCGTCCATCACCTTCGCCGTCTCGGGCGCGCGCGCTTTCTTTTCGAGCGCCGCCTTGGCGATGCGCGCCGATGCGAAGCCGAGCGCGACCAGCGCGAGAAGATGCAGATAGTCCATCGAGGCCGCGCCGGCGTTGTCAGGCTTGGTCAAGGCGTTCTGCATCAGCCACAGCGTCGCTTTCTGCAAATCGCCGACCGCCGCTTGCAGCGGCTTCACGAAAGGCGCGAGCTCCGGTGCGGTGTTCGCCACGGTGAAGCTCTGCAGCTCCTTAAGATAGGTGGAGATGGCGCGCCCGCCGTCCTTGGGAAGCTTTCGTCCGACGAGATCGAGCGCCTGAATGCCGTTGGCGCCCTCGTAGACCATCGTAATGCGGGCGTCGCGGACGAACTGCTCCACGCCGGTCTCGACGATATAGCCCATGCCGCCGAAGACCTGCTGCGCCTTGACGGCGTTCTCGAAGCCGCGTTCGGTCAAAAAGCACTTCAACACGGGCGTGAGCAGACCGAGCCGGTCCTCCGCCGCCTGCCGCGCCGCGGCGTCGTGCGAGCGGTGCGCCACGTCACTGTCGAGCGCGACGCCAAGCGAGAGCGCGCGCGCCGCCTGGTTGAAGGCTTTGATCTCGAGCAGCATGCGACGCACGTCGGGATGCACGATGATGGGATCGGCCTTTCCGGACGAATTCTTCGGTCCCGTGAGCGAGCGCCCCTGCAGACGCTCGCGCGCATAGGCGGCGGCGTTCTGATAGGCGATCTCCGAAAGGCCGAGGCCCTGGTTCGCGACTCCGAGCCGCGCCTCGTTCATCATCACGAACATCGCATTGAGGCCGCGATTGGGCTCGCCCACGAGCTCGGCGCGCGCGCCCTCGTAGTTCATCACGCAGGTGGCGTTGCCGTGAATGCCCATCTTGTGCTCGATCGAGCCGCAGGAGACCTTGTTCCGGGGCCCAAGCGAGCCGTCCGCATTGACGAGGAACTTCGGGGCGAGAAACAGGGAGATGCCCTTCACGCCCGCCGGCGCGCCCTCGATGCGCGCGAGCGCCAAGTGCACGATGTTCTCCGCGAGGTCGTGCTCACCCGCCGAAATGTAAATTTTCTGGCCCGTCAGCGAAAAGCTTCCGTCCGGATTGGGCGTCGCCTTCGTCGTGAGAAGGCCGAGATCCGTGCCGCATTGCGGCTCGGTCAGGTTCATCGTGCCGCTCCAGGCGCCGGTCGCCATCTTGGGCAGGTAGAGCTGTTTCTGCGCGTCGCTTCCATGCCGGAGCAGCGCCGCCATCGCCCCCTGGCTCAGCCCGAAATACATGGCGAAAGCCATGTTGGCCGAGGAGGCGAACTCATTGGTGAGCGCGGTCAATACGTAGGGAAGGCCCTGGCCGCCGAATTCGGTCGGAACCGAAAGTCCGATCCAGCCGCCCTCCGCGACGGCGCGATAGGCGTCGAGGAAGCCCTTCGGCGTGACGACCACGCCGTCCTCGCGGCGCAAGCAGCCCATTCGGTCGCCGACCGCGTTGAGCGGATGCAGAAGGTCTTCGCACAGGCGCGCGGCCTCATCGAGGATTTGCGTCAGCAGGTCGCCGCTCACCTCGGAAAACCCCGGAAGCTGGCTGTAACTGCTAAAGCCTAAGACGTCCTCGAGAAGAAACACCGCCTCGTCGACAGGGGCCTTGTATGACGACATTGCGCTCTCCGCTCATGCCTCGGGTGGAGACGCGGGAGGGTTCCCGCTACGCGCTCCAAACTCGCACAATGAACGCCGCAAGTTACCTAGAGAGGACCCTGGCTTGGCGCAATAGCTAGACCGTCGCGCCCGGGAAACGAAGGGCCCAGCGCCCATGGACGCGCCGGCACACCCCTTTTGGATCAGCGTTTTGCTCGCCTTCGTTAACGGCCTGTTTACCATCTTCATTAGAAAGTCTGCGGCGACGGCCAGGCTTAGCCGTGCGTTCAGCGCGATTCGCTTGCGCCCGCGTCAGTCCCTTCGGTCGACTGCCTCTCGCCGGCCACACAGATTCGCTGGAACCTCCTATGAACAAGCCAAACTACAGACAGCTCAGAGCAGAGATTCAAGATTTGTCGCGATCCCGCAGACGCTCCGCGCGCGCGGCGGATCGGCGCGGCGACGCTTGGCGCGATTTCGATGACGAAGAGGCGGCGCCGCACGAATTCTTGCTCGAAGACGACGAGAGGGAGTTCTCGCTCGAGGACGAGGAGGAGGACGATCCTTTCGACGCTCTCCCGCGTCGCGTTTCGCGCAGACCTTCGGTGAGCGAGCGCCACACCACGCTCGCATTGCAGAGGATTGCAGAGCTCGTCGACGACAGCCGAAACAATCGGCCGCGCGGACTGGACCACGCCCTCGATGCGCTGAGCCGCAGCATCACCGCAAGCGAGCGGCGAACCGCGAGGGCCCTCGAGACCATCGTCGCCGAGCTCATCGAGGACGATCCCGTCCCTTCTGCCGCGGAACGACGCAGAAGGCGCGTCCGGCGTCCACCGATGGAGGCGCCGGCGCGAAGCCTCGTCCCGGAATTTGATGAGGACCTCGACGGCCTTGATCGTGCGTCAGAGCAGTTCCCACCCCTTTCAGAGGGCGACGAGCCGCGCGCCGGCCTGACTGACAGCCATCGCGCTGAAGCCGAGCCCGCTTTGGTCAAGGTTCCCCTCGCGGAGGCCATTCTCGACATCACGCGTAAACAGCAGGCCGTCGACGCGAGCGCCGTCGACTCGGACGAGCCGCGCGCGAGCTTCACGGACAGCGGCGTCGCGCGTCTCGAAGAAATCGAGCGGACTATCGCCGCGCTGGCGAAAAGCATCGAGTTCGAGGCTCGGAGATCGGGAATCGCGACCTGAGGTTTCAAGCGAGCTCGCCGGCGAGATCGACAAGCTGCGCCGCCAGATCGAGGACACGACCCGCGAAGAGCAACCGGCGCTTTCTCAGCGCCTCGGCGAAATGCGCGGAGAGATGGAGGCGCTCGAGCGCCAGCTCGGCTCCTTGCGCGGCGATTTCGACAACAGCGCGGAGCGCGAACGTCATATCATGATGCAGGTCGACGGGCTGCGCGAGGAAATCCGCGGCCTGTCGCGCGGAGTGGGCGAGCTTGCGCCGCGCGCCTCAGTCGAGGCCATCGAGCGCGCCCTCTCCGACCTCGCCGAGCGCGTCGATGCGCAGCGTGCGAGAGGCGTCGAGGACCAGGCGCTCGCACCGGCGGAGAGAATCGCGGGCGAGCTGCGCGCGGTGCTTCAGGACTTTGATGCGCGGCCACATATGCGCGAGCTCGACGCCGACGTGCGCGCCCTGGCCGACCGCCTGGATCGTCTCGAGGCGGCCAAAGAGACGGATGCAGCCTCTCTGAGCGAGCTCGCCCGCCGCACCGCTGAAATCAAGGAAACGCTCTCCACACTGGCCGCGCGTCCGCTTCCGCAGGAGCAGATCGAAACGCGCGTGCGCGATCTGACGATCCGCATCGACAAGCTGACATCCGGATCGCCATCGGAAGACCGCTCGACCGAGGTGGTCGACGCCGCGAAGGCCATTCGAACAATCCTCTCGACAGAAGCCGGTTTCGACGCCTTCAACCAGCGCCTGGATCGGCTCTCCGCCAAGCTGGAGGATGCGCTCGTCCAGTTCGACGGCAGCCGGTTTGAGGAGCTCGGCGCGCGCATCGACGAGATGCATCAGTCGCTCGCGCAGCGCATCGACGAGGGGATGGCGCAGGCGTCCCCCAATGCCGCCGCGCTCGAAGGACTGCTCGCCGATCTCGCCGTAAAGGTCGACCACGCCGTTTCCGCAGGCGCGGCCTCCAGCGCCGTCGCCTCTCTCGAGGGCAAGGTCGATCGGCTCGACGAGAAGCTCGACCGCCTCGGAACTGGACCTTTCGCCGACCAGCTCGCAGAGCTCTTGGTGAGGGCGAAGCCGCGCGAGGACGAGCGTCTCGCCGAAATCACCGATCGGCTCGAGGTCGTGCAGCGCACGCTCGCGTCCCAGATCGACGAGAGCGCGCAACGCCACAAGGACGACACCCACAAGGCGCAGCTCTCGGCGCTCCTGGAGCAACTCGCGAAGCGAAGCGCGGAAGCTTTCGGTTCGGGCGGCGATCCGGCGGCGGTCAGCGCGCTGAGCGAGCATGTGCGACAGCTTTCGGCGCGGCTCGACCGTTCCCTCAACGACAGCGCGACGCTCGCCACGATCGAGCGCAAGATCGCCGAACTCTGCGAAAAGATTGAGGACTCGCGCGCCGGAACACGGGCTGCGCCCACGGCGCGCAACTCCGAGGAAGTCGCAGCCCCGCCAAGCTTGGCGCTGCAGCTGGATGCGCTCGACGAGCTTCTCGAGGCTCAGGTCGTGCACGCGGATGCGCGCTCGCCTTCCGAAACCGAGCGCTTGGCGCCTCGACAAGACGGGCCTACCGGGAAGGACTCCTGGACCGCGGTCACGGAAGAGAGCGTCGAGCGCGCAAGCGAGATCCCGCCGGCCGCCGTTCCCGAAGGTCCGCATCCCGAGACGCTGGTCGTCTCAACCGCGCCCCACTGGGCGCAACGACGCCAAGACCTCAGTGCGGGCGCCGTCGGCGCCTCGACCGCCGGTCGCGCCGCTGGCATCGACCTCGAACTGAAACAACAGGCGGACTTCATCGCCGCAGCGCGTCGGGCCGCGCAGCGCGCCGGCGGGGAGGCGCTCCCGCCGCGCGACCGCAACATCTCGATCAAAGAGATTTCGCCCAGCCGCAGTTCGAGCGCAAACCGGGGGACGCCGGCGTCCGATCCCAAGCCCAATCGCAAGAACCTCGTTATCGCGGGGTTGACGGGCGTCGCGCTCATCGCCGCGGCGGCGCCCATTGGCCGCGCGGTCTATGATCAGACGCGAGGCGGTCCGGCGCTGGAAGCGCAGGCGACCGGAGACGGCGCGTCAAGCGGCTCCGCCCAGAAGTTCGCGCTGAACGTCCCGTCCTCCCTCACGCAGAGGTTCAGCCTCCCGGGCGCGGCGGAAACGAATGCTGCGACCGAAGGCGCAGGCGCCGAGACCGCGAGGACTCCGAGCCTGGCGGCCGCCGCCACGCTCGAGCGCGCGAGCGCCGCGACGCAAAAACTGGACACCACGCCGGTTGGCGCGATCGAGAAGGCCCCGGTCGTCTCGCCGCAGGACACGGCGGCGCTGCAGGCTCTGGCGGAGCGCGGCGACGCGCGGGCGCAGTTCGAGCTCGGGGTTCGCTACGCCGAGGGCCGCGGCGGCCTGCCGCGCGACTCGAAGGTTGCGGCGCAGTGGTTCTCTAAAGCGGCAGATCAAAACCTGGCCCTGGCGCAATATCGGTTGGGCTCGCTTTACGAAAAGGGCGTCGGGGTAGAGCGCGACGCCGACCGTGCGCGCAGCCTCTATGAAAAGGCGGCCGCTGCCGGAAGCGCCCGCGCCATGCACAATCTCGGCGTGCTCTTCGTCGAAAATGGCGACGGTTGGCCTGATTACGCCTCCGCCGCCGACTGGTTCCGTAAAGCCGCGGAATTCGGCGTCCGCGACAGCCAGTTCAACCTGGGGGTCCTTTACGTCCGCGGCATGGGAGTCCAGCAGAACTTCGCGCAAGCCTATATGTGGTTCTCGGTCGCGGCCGCTCATGGCGATCCCGAAGCGACGCGCAAGCGCGACGATGTGGCCGCGCGACTCGACCCGCGGGACCTCGTGACGGCGAAGTCGATGGCCGAGGCGTTCAAGCCCAAAGAGCTCGCTCGCGACGCGAACGAGATTGAGTTGCCCCGGAGCGCGTCGCCTTCTCTCAACCCGCCGGACAAGCAGACCGACGCGCCAACGGCGCGCGCGACGTCCAGTCGGCCCAAAGTGTCGCGCATGTGACACGCGTCACCCCGGCTACGACAGACGCAATGGCTATCTCTCGAACGGTTTCGGTGGAGAGATAGCCGCGTCGGAGCGGCGAGACACGACGCGAGCCTTGCCGGCGGCGAACGGCGGCCACTGGGGTTTCTCGCGCGTTAACCATGCCTCCTGTATACTTTCAACTTTAGGTTGCAGCAAAAGCTTAATATGAATTAACTTGTAAGAAATCATCCTTAGGCTCCACGTAGTTCGGAGGCGTCATGGACACAATCCTGCAGCATGGCCGAGAGCGAGCGACGCGTTTGCGCCCCTCGAAAGAAGTCGGCTTCGATCTTCTGCAGCCGCCCGCCAGGGTGCACGAGGATGCTAATGTATCTAAAAGGCAGGTCTTGTTTTTATCAAGACTCTTGAATATAGACACTATTGTTTTGCGCAAGACTTCGCAAGGATTTTCGGAAGGCTGCATACGCGCGTTGGACAAGACCTTGAGCGAGATCGAAGCCGGCGCGCTGGGGGAGCTGAAATTCGTCGTCTTCGATTTCGCGCATGCTTCCGGACCCCGCCAGCCCTATGGCAAAAGCGTCGAGAGGCTGATGGAGCGCCTGGTGGACTTGGTGGTCGCCTCGCCGGTCATCACCGTCGCTTGGGCGCGCGGCTCGATGCAGGGCGCGGATCTGGAATTCGCCTTGCGCTGTTCGGCGCTGCTCGCCGATCCCGCCGCGCAATTTTCATTCGACTTCGAGCCGGAGCGGATCGGCAGTCTCTATGGCGTCCTCTCGCGCCGTCTCGGCCTGGTTCGGGCCGAGAGGGCTGCTCGAGGCCGGCGAGACGCTCGACGCGTCGACGATGCGCGAGCTCTGCCTCGTCAAGGAGCTCGTCGACACCCATGACGGGCTCGCGGCGATCGAAACGTACCTCTTATGCTACGCGCGCCGCTACAACGGCAATCTCGCGATTCTGCGCGCCCAGCGCATGGCCGAGAGAGGCGTCGCGGAGTCCGCGGCGTCGGTCCGCGGCAATCGGGCCAGCGGAGCTCGTCGCAGGAACGCGCCGAGCGCCAGAGTCGCGAAGTCGGTTCGGTGATTTCTGCGCGGCGCGGCTCAAGTCGAGGCCTGAGGCTCTGACGCCGGCGCGGCGCCCGCCTCTTTTTGCTGCGCGCGGGAGAGCCGCTTCTGCGCCGCTACCAGCCGGTCGAGATGTCGTAGATCGCGTTCGTTCAGTCCGAGGACGCAGTCGACCCAGGCGTTCACCACGCGCGAAAGTCGTGCGGCTGACGCCGTGATGGATGCGGCGCGCTTCGGCGAGCGCGCGGCGTCGTCTCCAGGCGGTTCCGCCGTCAACGCCCATCCACTGGCGGGTTGCGGCCATTATTTGTCCTCGCGGCGCGAGAGCATGCACGACGCCCAGATCATACATCTCGCGGCCCGTATAGATTTCGCCCCCCGAGACGATGCGCTCCGCCAGCGCGCCGGCGACTCGTCTTCCCAGCAGTGAGACGGCGCCCATTCCGGGAAAGGTGTTAAAGGCGATCTCCGGCAGCCCCACCCGGGCGTCTTCCTCGGCGATCAGGAAATCGGTGACGAGGGCGCCCTCGAACGCCCCGCCCAAGCATTGTCCGTGCACCGCCGAGAGCGTGACGATCGGCAAGCCGAAACCTGTGGCGAGGCCATGCATAATGTCGACGCAAATCTCGGCGTGCTCGCGCAGGGCTCCCGCCCGCCGCTCACGAACCGCCGCGGCGAAGGCGGCAAGGTCTCCCCCGAGCCCAAACACGCCGGGTCGACGCGAGGCGATCACGAAATAACGAATGGGCCATCGGCCGTCCTTGTCGCTCTCGACGAGGAGCAGCAGCGATCGTCGCACCGCGACGATCTCCATGAACATTTCCAGCGGGAAGTAATGCGGCGCCGTCGCTTTGTACTCCATCCAGACCGATTGCGAAGGCTCCTCGTAGCGAAGCTCGAGATAGCCGAAGCGCCAATTGGGAAAATCCTCCGGCCGGCGTGCGGCGAGCCTGCTGTTCTCCATCGTCATGCATTTCTCGGTTGGAGGGTCTCGAACAATCCCGCTCGAGCGAAAGCGCGGTGGCCGCGTCGTGCGAACCTGCGCGACGCGGAGCGCATTTTGCGCTAAGGAGCCTGCGCTGGGCTGGACTCGCGCCCAGGCCGTCTCTCGAAACCCCGAGCCGATGACAAACCCGCAACTCTATCTCGCCACCCCCGTTCTCGATGCGGCCGAAGGCTTCCTGCCGGCGCTCGAAGAGGCGCTGCAAAGGGGGCGTCCCGCGAGCCTGCTGCTTCGCGCTTTCGTTGAGGACGAAGAGAACGCGATACGCCTCATCCGCAAAATCGCGCTCAGAACCGAGCCGCTCGGCGTGGCGCTGGTGATCGAGGGCCCCGCGGAACTCGCCTTGCGCGCGAATGCCGACGGCGCGCAGATCGCCGGAAGCGGACCCGCGCTCAAGGCCGCCGTGGAGCGCCTGTCGCCCCGCCACATCGTCGGCGCGGGAGGGCTTGCGACGCGCCACGACGCGATGCTCGCCGGCGAGATGGGCGCCGATTACGTTCTCTTCGGCGACGGGAGCGCGCCTCTCTCGGAAGACGCAATCGAGGAACGCGTGCGCTGGTGGTCGGAGGTTTTCACCGCCCCTTGCGTCGCTTTCGCGTCGACGCTGGCGCAGGCGACGCGATTTGCTCGCGCGGGCGCGGACTTCATCATGCTCGGCGAGTGCGTCTGGAGCGATCCGCGCGGCCCGGGGGCGGCGATCGAGGATGCGCTCGACGCCCTCGCGCGCGAGGAGGCCTGACCATGCGCGCCGCGGCCATCCTCGTCCTCGCGCTTCTCTCTCTTTCCCTCCGCGCGCACGCGCAACCGCCCACGACCGCGCCGGCGCCCGCCGCCACGCGGGACGCCGCCTTCCAGGCCTATGAAGCCGGAGACTTTGCGCGCGCCATGCGCGAAGCCAAGGCGCGTCTCGCGGCCAGTCCCTCGGACACGGCTGCGCTGCTGCTGATCGGCCGGATGTATGCGGAGGGCGCGGGCGTGGCGCGCGATCAAAAAGAGGCGCAATCCTGGTTCCGCCGCGCGGCGGATCTCGGCGACGCCCAGGGCGCCTATCTCTACGCGGCGGCCCTTCTCGCCAATGCGCCCGCAACCCGCGACCGCAAGACGGCGCAAAGCTATCTCGAGAAGGCGGCCGAAAAGAACAATGCGGCGGCGCTCAACCTCCTGGGCGAGCTCGCTCTCGAAAACAACGGCGCCTTCGCCGATCTCGAGACGGCCGCGAATGACTTCAAGCGCGCCGCCGAGCTGGGGGATATCGACGCGCGATACGCCCTGGGCGAGCTCTATCTGCACGGCAAGGGGGTCGCCAAGGACGGCGGCGAGGCCGCTCATTGGTTCGAGCTTGCCGCCAACAACGAACATCTCGGCGCGATGGTCGAATTGGCGATCTTGAAGTTCAACGGCGTCGGCGTGGAGCGCGACGAGGCGGGCGCCGCAAAGCTTTTTCTCAAGGCCGCGACGATGGGCAATGCGGTAGCGCAGAACCGTCTTGCCTATCTCCTCGCGCAGGGACGCGGCGTCGACAAAGATCTCGCCAAGGCCCGGCAATGGCGCGACCGCGCCACGAAGGCGGGACTCAAGGACGAGCGGCTCGACACCCTGCTGAGCGAGTCCGGCCAAGGGCCGAAGGCGAAGTGAGCGCGACGCGCCTGTCGAGTCGCCGACGCGCAAGATCCCCGCTCCGCCCGAAACTGCTGTCGATCGCAGGCTCGGACCCTTCCGGCGGAGCCGGCGTTCAGGCCGATCTTAAGACGTTCGCGGCCTTCGGGGCCTACGGCATGGCGGCGATCACCGCGCTCACCGTGCAGAACACGCAGGGCGTCTCGAAGGTCGCGCCTGTCTCCGCCGCGCTCGTCGCCGCGCAAGTCGACGCGGTCTTCGACGACATCACCGTCGACGCGGTCAAGATCGGCATGCTGGCGCGCGCCTCTACGGTCCGGGCCATTGCGGCCTCGTTAGAGCGCGCGGGCGCGGGGAACATCGTGCTCGATCCGGTGCTGCGGGCGAGTTCCGGCGCGGATTTGAGCGACACGGGACTCCCGAGAGCCATCCTCCAGCATCTGGCGCCGCTCGCCCGGCTCGTCACGCCCAACCTCGCGGAAGCCGCCATCCTAACGAGCACGACGCTGGCGCGGACGCCACAAGAGATGGACGCGCAGGCGCGCGCCCTCGTCGAGGCCGGCGCGAAGGCGGCGCTGGTCAAAGGCGGCCATCTCGACGGCGCGCCGGTCGATGTGCTTCGCGCCCAGGAGCGGACGCGCATCTTCTACGGCGAGCGCGTGGAGACGCGGAACACGCATGGAACCGGTTGCGCGCTTTCTTCGGCCGTCGCCTGCCTCTTCGCGCGGGGGCTCGACATGGAAGCCGCGATCGAAGCAGCGAAGCGCTGGCTCACGCAAGCGCTTGCGGCCGGCGCAACAATGCGGCTCGGCGCCGGCGCCGGACCGCCCGATCACCTCTGGGACAGCGAGCCCTGGTCGTCTCTCCATTGACCGGGCGCGCCAAGCGCGGCGCCGGCTCCGCTATTGCCCGAAGCGTTCGAGCGCGCGATGGTAAGGGCCGGTGGGTTCGAACACGATACGCTTCACCGGCGCGGCGCGCATCCATTTGATCAAGGCCTTTCGGCGGGTCTTGTCATTGACGAAACGGCGCGTGGCTCCGTCCACGAGGCGATGCGCGTCGAGCCAATCTTTTGAAACGTCGACGCCAATGGTAGAAGGGTTCATCTTTTCCATGCCTCTGCTTGTCATTCGGGCCGAACACCCGAGTATCCGTTCAGGCCAAAGGAAAAGACGAGGGCGATCAAACTCTAGCTCGACCCGTCAAACGGTCCGCGGTTTCCCGGTCCGTCCCTCGCCGCTGACGAGAGGGCTGCCACCTTCTCCCAGGGGTTCCTTTCTGCCTAAGCGGCAGAAACAGTCATAAGACAAGGCGGTATGAGAACGGTCGCGATTCGATTAATTGGCGCCACCGCGCTCCTGCTCGCCGCTCCCCCGGCCCACGCGCTAGACGCCCTGCGCCTCGCGCCCGGCGAAAGCCGCACTTTGACCTTCGCGGAGAACCCCTCGACCGGTTACAGCTGGGCGATCGACCCGGCGGCAAGTCAGGGGCTCGAGATTGTCGCGATTATGGAGAGAGGCCACCGTCGCGGCGCGACCATGCCCGGCGCGCCGGGAACGCGGCGCTGGACGCTTCGGGCGCTGAAGCCCGGCCATGCGGACATCGTTTTCGGGTATAGGCGACCCTGGGAACAAACGCCCATTGAAACGCGGCATGTCGTCGTTGACGTTGCGCGCTAGCATGCTCACGCGCGAAAATCGTGGAGAACGCGAGGCGGCTAAGCGACGGGACGCTGTAATTCCCCGCCTAGCAACGCATAGTCGTCGCTGCCAATTCCCTTGAGCCCCTTATGTCCTTCGTCACGGCGCGCAAACCCATCTCCATTTGCGATCCTGTCTCCGGTTTCGAGGCGGACGTCCGGGGTTTTTGCGCCTTCGGCGCCAAAACGCGTTTCGAGGAGCGGGACGGGCTTCCCTATTACGTCAATGAATTCTGGACCGCCGCGCAAAGACAGGCGCATTCGATCCATGAGGTGAGCTACCGGGCCTGCTTCAAGCCGCAGCTCCCACGCTTCTTCATCGACCGCCTGAGCCAGCCGGGCGACGCCGTTTACGATCCTTTCATGGGGCGCGGCACGACGCCGATCGAGGCGGCGCTCGCGGGCCGCAAGCCCGTCGGCAACGACGTCAATCCCTTGAGCGTGCTCTTGACGCGCCCGCGCCTGCGGCCCCCGACGCTCGCCGCGATCGCGACGCGCCTCGAGGAGGTTCCTTGGGAAAAGTGTGAGATCGAGCGGGAGGACCTTCTCGCCTTCTATCATCCCGAAACGCTAAGCCAGCTCTGCGCGCTGCGCAGCTTTCTCTTGGCGCGGGCCCCGCTCGCCGAAGAGCCCGAGCCGGTCGACGACTGGATCAGGATGGTCGCGCTCAACCGGCTGACAGGCCATTCGCCGGGATTTTTTTCTGTCTACACGCTGCCGCCCAATCAGGCCGTCTCGGTCGAGGCGCAGCGCAAGATCAATGAAAAGCGGGGACAGACGCCGCCGCCGCGCGACGTGGCGCGCCTCATCTTGAGAAAATCACAGGCGCTGCTTGCAGAGGGCGCGCCGGCGCGCAGCGAGTCGCGGCTTGGCGTTGGCGATGCGGCCGCGACGCCGTTCATCGCCTCCGGCTCGATCCGGCTCGTCGTCACCTCGCCGCCCTTTCTCGATGTCGTCCAATATGAGAGCGACAATTGGCTGCGCAGCTGGTTTGCCGGCATCGACCCGGCGGGCGTGAAGATTTCGGCGCACAGGAGCGAAGCGGACTGGTCGGCGATGGTTTCCGCGGTCCTGAAAGAACTGGCGCGCGTGCTGGCGCCGGGCGGCCATGTCGCCTTCGAGGTCGGCGAGATCAAGGGCGGAAGGCTGCTCCTGGAGCGGCTCGTCTGGCGCGCCGTCGAGGGGCTTCCTTTTGAGCGGCTATTCGTGCTGGTGAACGAGCAGCGATTCACCAAGACGAGCCATTGCTGGGGCGTCGCCAACAACGGCAAGGGCACGAACTCGAACCGGATCGTGCTGCTGCGGAGGCGCTAGCGAATTCCGCAAAAGTTGACAGGCTTTTGTGATCAGAATTCGCTCCAGCATTTTGATCTGGCGCGATTTCTCATCGCTCGAACAATTCCGTTCGAGCGGGAAACGCGCTAAAGCGTTAGCCGCGGTTTCCGAAAATGAACGCAGGCTCAGTCCTCGGCGCCGAAAAGGGGTCGAGAGCGATCTTTGCAGGCGGGGAAGTCCCTATTATAGAGAGGAGCCCCGAGGGAATCGGGGTCCGGGCGAGGCGTGAGCCTCGCGCGGCTAACGGAGGGGTGGCCGAGTGGTTGAAGGCGCACGCCTGGAAAGTGTGTATACGGGAAACCGTATCGCGGGTTCGAATCCCGCTCCCTCCGCCACAATACATAATATCCCGTAGTTAAAGGATATTCCAGCCTCCGGCTCGATGGCGTCATGCCGATCAAAATCTACGTCGACGCTGACGCCTGCCCGGTGAAGGAGGAGATTTACAAGGTCGCCCATCGCTATGGGTTGCAGACCTTCGTCGTCTCCAACGCCTTCATGCAAGTCCCGAAGGCGGCGCTGATCGAAAGGGTCATCGTGAGCGCGGGCCCGGACGTCGCGGACGATTGGATCGTCGACCATCTCAACGCCGGGGATGTCGTCGTCACCAACGATATTCCCTTGGCGGCGCGCGCGCTGGAAAAACACGCGCATGCCGTAGCGCCCAACGGCCGCGCTTTCACCGGGGATTCGATCGGCATGGCGCTCGCGCAACGCGCGCTCATGGAGCATATCCGCTCCACGGGCGAAATCACTGGCGGCCCGCCGCCTTTTTCTTCAGCCGATCGGTCGCGATTCCTGCAAGCCTTGGATCAAATCGTCTCAAGAGAGCGAAGGAAGCGGTCGTGAGCTTTTCGCGCCCTCCCAACGCGCCGAAGAGGCGTCCGTGATTCCCTGGTCCGTCATCGACAGGGCGCAAATCCCGGGCGGCGAGGGCGAGCTGAGGCTCATGCGTCGGGGTGACGAATTCTCGATCAGGCTCGGCAATAATGACCTGATGAACAGCCGCCTGAGCGGTTCTGAGGAGGCGCTCGCCACGCTCTCCTTAGAGCGGATTCAATCTCGTCCACAGCCGCTCGTCCTCATCGGCGGGCTTGGCATGGGCTTCACCCTGCGCGCCGCGCTCGCGGTCCTGGACGCGAAGCGCGCGCATCACCGTCGCCGAACTCGTGCCGGCGGTCGTCGCCTGGGCGCGCGGTCCGATGGCGGAACTCCACGGCGCGAGCCTCTCCGATCCGCGCGTGCGTATCGAGGAAGGCGACGTGGCGCGTCTCATTCGCTCAGGCGCTTCGCGTTATGACGCCATTCTGCTCGATGTCGATAATGGCCCGGAGGCGCTGACTCGCGACTCCAATGACGGCCTTTACAACAAGGGGGGGTTGAGCGCGGCCCGCACGGCGCTGCGTCCTGGCGGCGTGCTCGCGGTCTGGTCGTCGGGGCCCGACGAGAGCTTTCAAACATCGCCTGGGACGCGCGGGGTTCGGCGTGGAGGAGATCAAGGTCCGCGCCCGAAGCGGCCGAGGCCGCGCCCGACATTTCATTTGGATCGCGACCCGGACGGATGCGGGAGCGGGCTCTTCCTGACAACTGATACGACATCCGGACGATCGCTAGTTGCGAGCCAGAGGCTCGCGGTCCAACGCGCCCGGACCACGAGCCTCCGGCTCGCATTCCTGGCGAAGTCGTCAACCGGAAATCGTCAGGCGATCGCCGAGTTCCCATCGCGACGGTCACGCTAGCGGCGCGGCAGGCCGGGATTCGGGACGGGCCGCCACATCTCGCGCAGCTTGGACGCCTGACGGGCAGAGCGGTATTAAGGTGATTCCGCCGCGGCGAAGCCCCTCGATCCCTTGCGCGAGTTCACTCTTTGAATGGGCCAGCCAGTCCAAAGCGTTGTCTCTCCGTACCCGTAAGTGAACGCCCAGCCACCGCACGGGCCAAAGTTCGCCATGAGACAGGATCGAAATTCCAAAGAGTGAGACCCCCGCCTGCTATCAGCTCTGCGACAAAGCGTTCGTCGGGAGCGATCACCAGACGTCCCCAGGGCGTATCAGCCGTTCCCTGCACACTTCCTGAAATCAGACCGGTCGACAGATCGAAGGCCGTAAGCTGACCGTCTGGCGCCAATACAAAAAGCGTATCGCCGCCGCCGGAGACTGCCGCGTCGCTGACTGGTGGAATGGCAAGTTTGATCTTGCGTTCACCGGCTTCGACATCGAAAACGCTAACATCACCATCAGGGGAGACAATAGCCAGAAAGCGCCCATCTCCTGAGAGGATTATCTTTGAGAGGTAAGGCTCCGTGGACAGTTGTTTGAAAATGACACCCTGATTTACATCGCCCACTTGGACCCCACCTTGCGAATCGGTAAACGCGAATCGATTGCCATTGGCAACTAGGTCGATTACTTCATTTGCGCTTTGGATTCGCAGGATATCTGTGACGTTGTTCAACGGTTGCCTGATAGAAACGGAGCTGCCCGAAGCGCTCAGCAAGAGGACGCCATGTTTAGGTGCATTCCAAAGTCTCGTTAAATGTAGTTCTGCATCAGTTTCGGCCGCAGCGCTGCTTTCATGTGAAACACGATTACCTGTAGCGGCATCCCATACGCTAATTTTTCTTTCCAAATCAAGCAATAGCAGCTTGCCTTCATCGGCGAAGGCGACTTGGTGTGCGCTATCGCTCGCGATTGAAGCGACCCTTCGGTTCTCGGAGGTCTCCCAGACGGCAACTGTTTCCCCGGGCCAAGCATAGGGCTCGTCACGACCGGATGGATGGGTAATCCAAGCTACGAGCCGGCTGTCGGGAGTGAAAGTGACGTCCCCTACACTCAATATGGCTGAAGGGAGCCCGGCAGCTGGCACCGGCAGCGTGAACCCAAGCCTACTCCTTCGCCCTGGATAACGAAGTTCACAGCGGTTTCGTCCTGCGGCCACGACAAATGTGGCGTCAGGGGCAATCGCTAGCTGCGAGACCTCTCTCGGTCCGCGGCAGGTCTGGGGCATTGAATTCTGCGTAGCCACCGACCAAACCGTTAAGCGACCGCATCCGGCGAGAGCAACCGCGCTGTGGTCGCCAGAAAGCGCCACACAGTCAGCAATTCCCGCTGGCCCTTCAAGCACTGGCAGGCTATCTTCGTCAGCTTTTCCATCAACTCCGAACAGGGACACTGCGCCTCCGTCGAATTGAGCCTGCGCCCCCACCCGGCCGTCAGCCGAATAAGCCATCGGTCCGGGGCGAGGAAGAAAGGGGAGCTGCGACCGCGAGATTTCGATTCCGGACCGAGCGTCGAATATCAATAGGCTGAAGGCTACAAAGAGTTGAACTTGTTCTCCGTCAAAGCGTAGATGATGAAGTACCAGATTGTCAATCACGATGGAGGCTGTATTCACTCCATCTACAACACTCCATATATCTAGAGTAATGGAATCACGATCAATCCTTGCCGCAGCAAGATGTGTGGCCATCTTGTCGATTGCAACCAGTTCGGCGGCCAGCGATCCTTTAAATTCAGCAAGTACCCTAAACTCTATTGTTGCGGCCAATATACGACCATCTTCGAACCCAACAACGAATGCTGTCCCATCCTCGTTGAAGGCAAGCGACGTGACGGATCCAGTGGCCGTGAACGGAGCCCTTTTTCCGCCGGAGGCTATAGTGCTCCAGCTGTAAATTGTTCCATCGCGACATCCGACCAGCAGCCGCTCGCCAGCGGGGTCAAGAGCAATCGATTGCACGCCCCGCCCTTCTCCCAAAACTGCGCCGAGATCAGCTGTCGCCTCCAAAACGTTAACAAGGGAACGCCGAGTTTCCGGTACATCCCAGAGGTCTACGGCGGCAGCGGCTAGCAAGAGTGCGATGTCAACTTCATATGAAATAAGCACATTCGCCTGCTCAGCTATCAAACGCGCCTTACCTTTCTTGTATTCTTGTAGTTGAATCCCAAATATATCATCCTTGCTGCGGCAAAGAATTGTAGCGGACAGGTCGGCAACGCAGTCAGCAAATCGATAGTTCTCAATTCCTAAATATTCTGCATCACGTGTCCAGCGTAGATCTACCCATTTAGGTTCCACCTTGTAGGAATCGACCAGAACCCTTGGTAGTGCTGTTGTCAGCACGTCGTCGAAGCGAGTTTCGCCGCGATTCCAGATAATGTCGCCCTTAACCAGGACGAGCAGAATTGTCTCGAGGCCCTTTGTTGCGAGCCAATGTTGGACCTCCTTTTCTACCCATGGTGAGCGCGCTGCATCCGGGGACGCCAGAAGCACCAAGTATCGCGACGCATCAAGACGAGCGAGGAGGTCGGCGCTTAGATCCGCAGCTACCCCTTGTTTCGAAACATCACGAAAGACGTTAAGGATTTTACGTTCGTCCCAAGCCTTGCCTAGTTCTTCCAGCGTGCGCTCCAGCGCAGTGGCCAAGCGGTCGCCTGTCGAGTGCGAATATGACAGGAATGCATCGTAATGAACCATTGCCATTCTCCTCTCGGGGAGACAGGCGTTGTCACAGTTTCTGAGACAGGCAGCTCCTCAGCATAAATTTAGGCCGCAGGCGCCCCCGTTCGGACGATCGTTCCGACGTGCTCGCCGCGCAGCGCGGCGGTGAGGCGGCCGGGAACGAGTCCGTTCACCACCTGCACATGCTCGATGTGGCGCGCCGTCGCCATGACCTCGAGCAAGGCCCGGTCGAAGGGCAGCGTGCCGCTGGACTGCGCCAACTCCGCATAGCGCGTCTCCCGGAGCAATTGCGCCTTGTCGCCGCCTGGCGCGTTGGGGTCGGCGGTGTAAACGCCGTCCACGTCCTCGACGATCGTAAGCCCCGCGGCGCCGAGCGCGTCGGCCAGGAGAAACGCGCCCGTATCCGCCCGGTGAGGCGGGATGCGCGAGCCCGGAAACTCATGGTGGTGGTAGGGCGGAAAGGCGCTGCCCACGACCGCGCGCGCCATCGAGAGGTGGATCGCGAGCCGGTTCGCGATGGTCGGGTGCTCGACATAGGAGACGCCGTCCGGCGCGAGCAGCGAAGCGAGCATATGGCCGTTCTGCCCGGCCTCGCTCGCTGCCAGCGGCGCGAGCGACCCGACCGGCAGGCCGAGATCGAGGCCGACGCTGTAGAGGTGGCGCGCGCGCACGCCGGCGCCGGTGAGGATCAGCAGCCGATGCTCGGGGATGAGCTTACGGATCTCTTCCACGAGCGGCAGGATCGCGTCGGCGCCGCGATCCATGATCGAGCGGCCGCCGATCTTCACGACCTGCAGCCAGGGGAGAAGCCGGATCGGCTGGCGGCCGGCGACGGGACGCGTCAGATCGCTGTCGAGGAGGGTCTGGCGGGCGAGCGGCGAGGCGACGTGCTTGATGTTCTGGGACATCTCTTAGCTCGCAGTGATGATTGTGCCGACGGGCTCGCCGTTGAGCGCGCGCGTGAGATTGCCGGGAACGAGGCCGTTGACGACCTGCACCTGACGGACTTGCCGCGCCGCCTTCAGGAGATCGAGCATCGGGAACTCGAGGATCGAGTTGTGCAGCCCGCGCGCCTTCATCTCGTCGACCGAGATCTTCGGGATGAATTTGGCGTTCTTGTCGGTCTTGGGATTGGCCGTGAAGAGGCCGTCCTCGTCCTTCACGAAGATCATCGCCTTGCAGCCGAATTGCTCCGCGACGAGAAAGCAGCCGGCGTCCGTGCGATAGGGCGGAATGACGCCTTCGGCCGCCGGGCGCATCCAGAGATTATACGGCGGCATGCCGCTGAAGACGACCGCGTTCACCTCGGCGAGATAGAGCGGCACGGCCGAGAGCCCGGCGCCGTCCACCGCGGAAATCCCGTACTTAGCCAGAAGCTGCCCGAGCATCGCGGCGTTTTGATCCGCGACCGAGGCGCCGAGCTGCGAGAGCACGCCTGGTGGAAGGCCGAGCCCCGCCGCGATCGAGTAAAGGTGCCGCGCCCGCGTGCCGGCGCCCGTGCCGATGAGGAGCTTGTGGTTCTTGCGGGCGGCGACGATTTCCTCGACGAGCGGGTAGACGGCCGCGCGGCCGCGGTCGATGACGCTCTGCCCGCCGATCTTGATCACCGTCGCGTCGGGGAGAATGCGGTAGTCCGCCGCGGTCTCCGCCGCCGCGAGAAGCTCGGGGTCGGTCAGCGACCGCTGCATAAGGAGCGTTTCGAGCTCCGTCGTCGTGTTCGCCATGGGGACGCCTTTCGTCGCGCCTTGCGCCGTATTGCCAAATATCCCATAGGCCCAAAAAACTCGCGCCTCAAGCAGCGGCGGCCTGACCGCTCACTATTTGATGACGATGCGGCTTAGAGTGCACAGGCAAGAGAGGTGGTTAAAACTTATGCAAGACCGTCGCTTTTGAAAAACTTCACTCGCGAGGGCGACGCGCCTCAAGAATTCAAAGTGTCAGACTTTGACGCCTTGCGTCGCGACACGCAGAGGCTTTGCAGCGAGGCGCAGGCGCTTCGCTGCAAAGGCCATGGGAATTACGCCGCGTGGTTCTGCAGGTTTCGCAGCGACAGTTGGACGTCGTCTCGCCACCGACGCAGCTTGCTCGACCATTCCTGCCCGTCGCGCGACGTGGTCTCGACCCTGGCGCTCCGCTTGAGCGCGGCCTCTACGACTTCGAGCTCCTGCCGCAACAAGATCGCCCGCGGCGAAAGCCCGTTTTCAGCGGCGCCCGTCATTTTGGTCTCCTGGCTGTTCTTCCTCGCTGCAAATATTGTGCTCAGAAAAGAGTTGAGAATATGAGCATCGCGTGGCGCGACGGTGGGAACTCGGCCGTTCGCGCCGCCCTTCAAGCCCCCGCGAAAGCCCTGGACGCGACGCGCGGCAGCGACTAAGCAGCGGCTCTGCCCACAAAAGGACATGCGCCGCCCATGACGACAAGGATCGACCAGCGCTTCGCAAAATTGAAAGCCGAAGGGCGGGCCGGACTCGTCACTTTCGTCATGGCGGGCGATCCCGATCTCTCCACCTCTTTGGAAATCCTTAAGGCCCTGCCCGCGGCAGGCGCCGACGTGATCGAAGTGGGCATGCCCTTCACCGATCCGATGGCCGACGGGCCGGCCATACAGGCCGCGGGACTGCGCGCCCTCAGGGCGGGGACGACGCTCAAGAAGACGCTTGCGCTCGTCGAAAGCTTCCGCGCCGCGGACCAGACCACGCCGGTCGTGCTGATGGGCTATTACAATCCGATCTACGTCTACGGCGTCGAACGCTTTCTCGAGGCCGCGAAGGCGGCGGGCGTCGACGGCTTGATCGTCGTCGATCTGCCGCCTGAAGAGGACGACGAACTCTGCCTGCCAGCCCGAGCGGCGGGGCTGAATTTCATTCGACTCGCGACGCCGACGACGGACGACCGGCGGCTGCCCAAGGTTCTCGAAAACACGAGCGGCTTCGTCTATTATGTCTCTTTGACCGGGATCACCGGGGCGGCGCTCGCCGATTATTCCGGCGTCGATGCGGCCGTGGCGCGCATCAAGCGCCACACCGGGCTGCCCATCGCGGTCGGCTTCGGGGTGAAGACGGCGGACGACGCGAAAGCCGTAGCGCGCGGCGCCGACGGCGTCGTCGTCGGCACCGCGCTCGTCAATGCGCTGAAGGCGACGCTCGACGCCGAGAACCGGGCCGCGCCGCAAACCGTTAGCGCGGTCTCCGAGTTGGTCGCAGAACTCGCAAGCGCCGCTCATGGCCCCCGGGGCGACCGCGGCGACGCCCGGCCGAGCTGGCTGCGCCGGATCTTCGGGAGGATCTCCCCATGAACTGGTATTCGAACGTCGTTCCGCCGAAGATCAAAGCGATCCTCAAGCGCGAGGCGCCCGAAAATCTCTGGGTGAAATGTCCGGAGAGCGGTCAACTCGTCAATCATAAGGACATCGAGGCCAACCTCTTCGTTGTCCCGGGCTCGGGTTATCACATGCGATGTCCGGTCGAGGTCAGGCTCCACAGCCTGTTCGACAATGGCGCTTTCGAGGAGCCGCCGACTCCGGAAGTGCCGACCGATCCGCTCAAGTTCCGCGACATCAAGCGCTATATCGACAAGCTCAAGGAATATCGGGTCAAGACCAATCGACAGGACGCCGTCACGATCGCCGTCGGTCGCTTGCACGACATCCCGGTCACGGTGGCGGTGCAGGACTTCGAGTTCATGGGCGGCTCGCTCGGCATGGCCGCCGGCGAAGCGATCGTCGCCGCGGCGACCCTGGCGCTCGAGAAACGCACGCCTTTCATCATCTTCACGGCTTCCGGCGGCGCACGCATGCAAGAGGGCATGTTCTCGCTGATGCAGATGCCGCGCACGACGATCGCGGTGCAACGGCTGCGCAAGGCGCGGCTGCCCTATCTCGTCGTTCTGACCAATCCGACGACAGGCGGCGTGACGGCGTCCTATGCGATGCTTGGCGACGTTCAGATCGCCGAGCCGGGAGCCATCATCGGCTTCGCCGGCGCGCGGGTGATCGAGCAGACGATCCGCGAAAAGCTGCCGTCCGGCTTCCAGCGCGCGGAATATCTCAAGGAACACGGCATGGTCGACATGGTCGTGCCGCGCCAGGAATTGCGCGATACGCTCGGCCGGCTCTGCAGCTTGCTGACGCGGTCGCCCGCGCCGCGCCGGACCGCCGCGGCCTAAGCCGCTTCTTCAAAAGAAATAGGAAGCGTCTTAGGATGAAAATCCTTCGTGAACAGCCAACATACTGCAGAGATTCGTTGGCGAACCAACGAATCTCTGCATAACGGCACGGGACCGCGCGCTCATGGATCAGCACGACGCGATCCTGTCGCGCCTTCTCGACCTGCATCCCAAGAAGATCGATCTTTCGCTCGGGCGCGTCGAGCGCCTGCTCGAGGCGCTCGGGCGGCCCGATCTCGCGCTGCCGCCGACGATCCATGTCGCCGGCACGAACGGCAAGGGCTCTACGCTGGCGTTCTTGCGCGCGATGCTGGAAGCGGCGGGCGCGCGGGTCCATGTCTACACCTCGCCGCATCTGCTGCGCTTCAATGAACGCATCCGGCTCGGCGGCGCGGGCGGCGGCAAGCTCGTCGAGGACGACGCGCTCAAAGACGCCCTGGAGACCTGCGAACGGGTCAACGGTCACCAGTCGATCACATTTTTCGAGATCACCACCGCCGCGGCTTTCCTGCTGTTTTCCCGCACGCAGGCCGACTGGCTCCTGCTCGAAACCGGGCTCGGCGGGCGATACGACGCGACCAATGTGATCAAGGCTCCGAAGGCGACCATCGTCACCTCGATCTCCCTCGACCACCCTGAATTCTTGGGTGAAACGGTGGAGAAGATCGCAACGGAGAAGGCGGGCATCTTCAAGCCCGGCGCGCCGGCCGTCATCGGCTTCCAGCGCGATGCGGCGCGGGACGTGCTCGAGCGGCAGGCGCGCCGCGTCGGCGCGCCGCTCGCGATCGCGGGAGAGGATTTCCACATCTATGAGGAGAGCGGCCGCCTCGTCTTCGAGGACGCGCGCGGTCTCCTCGATTTGCCTGCGCCGCGCCTGCAGGGCCGCCATCAGCACGAGAACGCCGCCGCAGCGATCGCCGCGCTGCGCGCGATCGACCCCGATTTTGCATCGAAGGCCTTCGAGGCCGGCCTGCTCAGGGCCGAATGGCCGGCGCGGTTGCAGCACCTCTCGCGCGGGCGGCTCGTGGACGCGGCGCCGCCGGGCGCCGAAATCTGGATCGACGGCGGTCACAACGAGGACGGCGGACGGGTGCTCGCTGAGGCCATGGCGGAGTTCGAGGAGCGGGAGGCGCGACCGCTGATCCTCGTCTGCGGCGCGCAGACGACGAAGGACGTGCGAGCGATGCTTCGGCATTTCGTGGGTCTCGCGCGCGAGGTCATCGCCGTGCCGGTCGAAGGCGAGCACAAATGCTGGCCGCCCGAGGAGGTCGCCGCCGCGGCGCGCGCTTTGGGCGTATCGGCGCGGCCGGCCCCGAGCTTCGAGCGCGCCGTCGAAATGCTTGCCTTGACGCCCTTCGAGCGGGCGCCGCGCGTGCTGATCGCCGGCTCCCTTTATCTTGCCGCCTGCGCGCTCGCCTTCAACGGCTCGCGAATTGAGTGAGCGCGTCCCTTCGATTTGTTGTAGAAACCGCCGGTCCCCCCGACGGGACGGGAGTTTTGGGCCGATCCGCATGACCTTGATGCTCGCTAGCGTGCTCTCGAGCGCGGAGGCCGAAATCGCCGTCGCCTGCGGCGCCGACATCGTCGACTGCAAGGACGCCACGCGCGGCGCGCTCGGCGCGCTGCCGCTCGACGAGGTCGCCAAGATCCTCGACGTGGTCGCCAAGCGGCGCCCGGTCAGCACCGTCGTCGAACTGCCGCATGACGCGTCGCACGCCCGCGCGGCGATCGAGGCGGCCTCGGCGACGGGCGTCGACTACGTCAAATTCGCGCTGCCGATGACGCCCGATCTTCGGGAGGTCGTGGAGTCGCTCGCCCCGCTCTGCTCGAAGACCCGCCTGGTCGCCGTGCTGTTTGCGGATCTCTCCCCCGACCTCGAGGCGCTACCGTTGCTGTCGCGCGCGGGCTTTCACGGCGTGATGCTCGACACCGCGCACAAGGGCAAAGGCCGCCTGCTCGACTATATCGGGGTCGGGGCGCTCGGCGATTTCGTGTCGCGGGCGCGCGGGCTCGGCCTTTCATGCGGGCTCGCCGGTTCGCTCGAGGCGCCCGACGCGCCGCGTCTGCTCGTGCTCGAACCGGACGTGCTCGGATTTCGCGGCGCGCTTTGCGCGGGCGGCGAGCGCCAGAACGCGCTCTCGGCCGAGGCGGTGACGCTCATCCGCGAAATGATCGGGCGCGCGCATGCGCCAGCGCCGCGTTACGGCGAGGTCGATCGCGTCTTCGTGCGCAATCTCGTCATGCCGGTGGAGATCGGCGCCTATGGCTATGAGCACGGGAATAAGCAGCGCGTGCGCTTTACGATCGAGGCGGAGGTCTATCGCGACATCGGCCCGGACGACATGCGCGCTGTCTTCTCCTATGACGTGATCATCGACGCCATCCGTATCGTGCTCGCCGCCGGCCATTACGAGCTCGTCGAGACAATGGCCGAGCGCATCGCCGAGAGCGTGCTGCAGCACGATCGCGTGCGCGCGATTGAGGTCTGCATCGAGAAGCTCGACATTGCGCCGCCGGCTTCCGTCGGTGTGCGCATCAAGCGCGAGCGGGCCCATCATAAGACACAGAGCGCGCCTCACGCCAAAACGGTCGCATGACCGCGCTCGTCGCCAAGATCGGCGGGAGCCTGTGGCGCTCGCCCCTGCTCGCGCGGTGGATCGCGGCGCTGGGCGCCTGGCCGGGTCCAATCAGCATCGTTCCCGGCGGCGGCCCCTTCGCCGATGCGGTGCGGGCCGCGCAAGGCCCGATGCGCTACTCCGATCGCGCCGCGCATGAAATGGCGCTGCTCGCCATGGAGCAATATGGGCTCGCGCTCTGCGATCTCTTCGGCGGCCTCGCCTTGGCCGAGAACCCACGGGAAGCCGCCGCGCTTCGCGCGCAGGGCCGAACGCCCGTCTGGCGTCCGCGCGCCATGGCGGTCCAAGCCGGGCTTCCGGCAAGCTGGGACGTGACCTCGGACAGCCTCGCAGCCTGGTATGCGCGGGAAAGCGGCGCGGCGTGGCTCTTCTTGATCAAGAGCGTCGATACCGCCGCCGCGAGCGAGGCGGAAAATCTCGTCGACCCCTGCTTTTGCCAATACGCCTGGGGACTTAGCGTCTTCCTTCTCGGCCCACACAATGTCGATGAAGCGGAAGCGCATCTGCCGCTCGGGAACCTCCCTTGGCGCCGCGCGGCGCTCTCCGCCCCGGTGAAGGCGACCGTCGCCCAGTCTTGAGCGCGGTTGATCTTGAGCGCGGCTGAAAGCCTTCTGCTGGCCCGCTCGGCATCCGCCTTCAGGCAAACCTGCGCTCGCAATCCGTGCGCTTAACGCATCGTTAAGAGTTGCATTAACGAATCCTTAGCAGACAGGTTTAGCGTTTCCTTTAAAATTAGGATTAATCCATTCTTAAGCTGGGCTGTTCTATGTTTGCATTCACGTTCAACTTGGAACGGTGGAGGCGTCAGCAGCAGCCTGGGAGCAACCGCGCCTTCCTCCGGTCAGCCGACGAAGTCTCGAGGATGGAGAAAGGCATGTCTGCTCTCTTTTCGAAGCGCCAGTTGAGTCTTCTCGGCTTTGCGATTGTATTCCTCGCTGAAGGCTCGATCGGCGCGAACGCCGAGCGCTCAATCGCCGTCGTGACAGCGGTGCATCCGGTCGTCGAGCAGGTCGGCGCCCCCGGTCTGGACGTCAAGACAGGCGACGTCGTTCTCATGAACGAAGCCATCAAGACGGGCTTCATGGGCGAGGCGACCCTCTCCTTCGCGGACGAGTCGCGGCTGGCGATCGACCCCGTATCGCGGACGGTCCTGTCGTCCTTCATCTTTGCGAGCGACAAGCGCTTCTCCAGCGCGACTTTCCACCTGTCGCAAGGAGCCTTTCACTTCTGGCCCGGGCGCTCCGACACTCACGCCTATATTTTCAAGACGCCCTCGGCCGTTCTGACCCTGCGCGACGCCACTTTCGACGTCACCGTCACCGAGCAGAAGACGACCGTGCACGTCATATCGGGCGCGGTGGAGCTCTGCCGCCGGGGCGCCGCCTCGGAGGCGCTGCTCAGAAAGGGTTACGCGGACGATGCGAGGGAGAGGAACGTCATCGCCTTCGCGAAGGCGCCTCCCGCCGCCCCCAAGGAGGACTACTGCCACAGGGGTTCGCAATGCGTTCTGATCGGCGCCGTTGACACGGTCGCGATGTCCCTGGACGATGGTGGATGTAACCCCGTGGCCGCACTTCCGTTCAATCGTGTGGGTGCCTATGTGCCAAATTTCGATGAGTGCGCCTCTCCCGACTGCGCCGACCATCACTGACTTCGAAGGAGCCAGGCGGCGGGCAGCGTCCTTCCGCGAGGGAAAGCCAAAACGGCTGCCCTCCCGGAGCTCAATTTCGGGGAGGCCATCACGTCATCTCGCCAGCGCTGGGGCGCCTAAAATCACAGCAGCTTGCCCGGGTTGAGCACACCTTTGGGGTCCAGCGCCGCCTTGATCGCCCGCATGGCGGCGAGCGCGGTCGGATCCTTGGTCTCGCGCAGCAGGTCCCTCTTGGCCTGACCGATGCCGTGCTCGGCCGAGATCGAACCGCCGAGCGAGGCGACGAGGCCGTGAACGACGGCGTTGACTTCGGGGCGTCGGGCAAGGAAGGCCTGCGTCTCCATCTCGACTGGCTGCGAGACGTTGTAATGGATGTTGCCGTCGCCGAGATGGCCGAAAGGCACGGGACGGGCGCCGGGAACGACCGCCGCGACGCGCCGCCCCGCCTCCTCGATGAAACCCGGCACGGCCTTCAGCGGCAGCGACACATCGTGCTTGATCGATCCGCCCTCCCGCCGCTGCACCTCCGACATGGCCTCGCGCAGGCGCCAGAATTCGGCGCGTCGGGCGAGCGAATCCGCGATCGACGCGTCAAGCGCGACGCCTAGGTTCGTCGCCTCCTCCAGAAAATCGACGACCTGTCCCCGCAAACTCTCCTCGTCCCCCTGCGAGGCGAATTCGACGAGCGCGTACCAGGGGAAGGGGCGTGAGAAAGGATCGCGCGCGGGCTTCGCGTGCTTGACGACGAACTCGACGCCGATGCGCGGCAGCAGCTCGAAGGCCTCGAGAAAAGCCGCGAGGCTCAATTTGCAACGCTCGAGCAAACGCAGCGCCGCTTGCGGATCGGGCAGGGCGACGAGGGTCGCCACGCGGGCGCCCCGCAGGGGAAACAGCTTCAACGTCGCCGCAGTGATGACGCCGAGCGTCCCCTCGGAGCCGATCATCAGGCGCGTGAGATCGTAGCCCGTATTGTCCTTGCGGAGCGTCGAGAGCGTCGAGAGCACGCGCCCGTCCGCGAGGACCGCCTCGATCCCGAGCGCGAGATCGCGCGTCGAGCCAAAGCTGAGAACATGCACGCCGCCAGCGTTGGTCGCGAGGTTGCCGCCGATGGTGCAAGACCCCTCAGAGGCGAGAGAAAGCGGAAAATAGCGTTTTGCCGAGAGAGCGGCTTCCTGAGCGCGCGCCAAGGTCACGCCGGCTTCGAGCGTCATCGCGTCCGAGTCGGGATCGATCTCGCGAATGCGATCGAGCTTGGTGAGGGAGAGAAGGACTTGCTCCCCCGAGGAGTCGGGAGTCTGGCCGCCGACAAGGCCGGTGTTGCCGCCCTGTGGAACCACGCCGACGCCATGCTCGTTGCACAACGCCAGCAGCGCGGCCACTTGGGGCACGGAACTGGGAAACACCGCAGCGAGAGCGCAGCCTGAGAAAGAGCCGCGCGGCTCTTGCATCAACGCGTTGGACGCATCGGGCTTGGCGAGAAGGTTGTTTTTGCCGACGATCGCCGCGAAGCGGGCGAGCAGATCCATCGCGCCATTCCGCTGCGTCGAAGTTTCCAGCGAAGCGTCATTCCGCTTCGCTTCCGGCATGCCTCGCCGATATGTGTCAACGCTGGCGGAAGCGCTCTCTGCGCTTGGCGTAAACGTAGACCGCCTTTTTTGCTGGGCGGCGAGCGAGGAGGACACTGCACAAGGCAGCCGCGACTAAAGCAGTCATCATTGCCCATCTCCTTCCAGATTAGCGGGAGAGCCTGAGACTTTCCCATTCACGCTGGACTATGACGCAAATGCTATGCCTGTTTTTTCAGGGCGGCAAGCGAAATTGAACACCCGTCTTGAGTTTGCCGTTTGCTGTGACTTTTCTGTCACATAGTCGCCTGGCGCGCTTTCCGGCCCGCTAGCAGGGTCCGCTTCGAATTGCGGCTGAATCATGCGCCGAGCCCGCGTGGCGAGGAACGACCGTCGACGTCGCGAACAGCGCCTGGGCCGGTCCACTTTTCATCCGCCGCTGTCGAACCACATAACGTGGATCGAAGCCCGGTTGTCGTCTCCAACGTTCTCGCTACGCCAATGCCCACGCTTTCCACCGCTGCGCGCCGTGCCGCGAACCTCCAACCCGTCGAAACGCCTGCGTCGGACGATGCGCTTTCCACGGACTTTCCAAGCTTCCGCGAACGTCCGCCCTGGATCGGGTGCGATCTGCAGACTCTGCGCAATTTCTTGCGCGGCGATCCGACTTGAGCTTCCTGGCGGGGAGCGACTGTGGCTCGCCATGCCGGACGGCGACAGATTGGCGGCGCGGCTCGACCGGCCGATCGTCATAGGTCAGTCGAAACCGCTCGTCGTCGTGGTGCATGGTCTCGCGGGATGCGAAGTCAAGTTTCGACACGGTGGCGACCGCGCGTCATCTTGTTAACGAAGGCTATAACGTCTTGCGGCTCAATCTGCGCGGCTCCGAGCCTTCGCGCGCGGCCTCCACCGGCCGTTACCACGCCGGGAGAACCGAGGACCTGGAGGCGGCGCTGCACGCGCTTCCGCCAAAGCTTGCGGAGCGCGGCATCGTCGCTCGTCGGCCATTCGCTCGGCGGCAATCTCGTGCTGAAATTCATGGGCGAGGGCGGCTACGGTCTTCCCGTGCTGGCGGCGGCGGCGATCTCGACGCCGCTCGATCTCGCGGGAACCTGCGCGCGCATGATGGAGCGTCGCAATCTCCCCTATCACCGGCATATGCTGCGCGCGATGAAAGACGGAGGCGCTGGCCGAGAGCGCGTCGCTGACGAGCGCGGAGCGGGCGATCATCGCCTCAGCGCGCAACGTCTATGAGTTCGACGACAAATTCGTCGCGCCGCATTTTGGCTATCGCGACGCCCCCGACTATTACGAAGCCAACCGGTCGGGACGTTTCCTTCCCGGCATAAAATTGCCGACGCTGATCGTGCACGCCCTGGATGATCCTTGGATCCCTTCGGCCTGCTACACGACGATCGATTGGTCGCGCCTGCCGATGATCGAGACGGCGCTGACGCCGAACGGCGGACATCTGGGCTTCCACGGCGTCGGCAGCCCCACGCCGTGGCATGATCGCGTGACGGCGCTCTGGCTCGAGAAGCAGAGGGTCGAGCCGTGACGGGGCGATACGCTTAGCTATAATTCTGTCATTCGTCGAACCTGACGACATCGCTCAGGGCGACGAAGAGTTTGCTGTCGGCAGTTGCGCGCCCCTGGTCGAATTTTTCGCTCGCCAGCATCTCGAGCTCGGATCGTCCCGCTTCCAGCTCGACGCGAAGAACCTCATCCGCCGGCCAGCCGAGCACGGTGGCGACAATGTCAGGGACGACGATCTCGACAATCTGCTTGGACCCCCTGATCTGCATCGGGAAAGTGAAGCAACCGGGCCGACGTTCGACCTTCGCCTCGACTTTTTGAAGCGGCATTGGAACGATTTCCCTCAAGCCCCAGCGTGCGCAACTCTAGCGCGCTTCAGGACTGCATCAAGCGCGGCTGTACGCAGGCTTGGGCGACTTCTCTGGTCTGTCGAGGAGGGAATCCTAGCTTGCGTCTTGCGCCGTTTCGGGGGCGAGCGAAGTGAATGCAAGGAGCCAAGGATGAAGGTGCTGATCGTCATCACGTCCCACGACCAGCTGGGCGACACGGGGCGGAAGACCGGCTTTTGGCTCGAGGAGCTTGCCGCTCCCTATTACGTCTTCAAAGAGGCGGGAGCCGAGATCACGCTGGCGTCCCCGAAGGCGGCCGTCCTCCGCTCGATCCCAAAAGCAAGGAGCCGGACTTGCGGACCGATCTCACCGTGCGCGCTTCGAAAAAGACGCTGACGCGGAAGCGCAGCTCGGCGCGACCGTTCGGCTGGAGAGCGTCGATCAGCGAGATTTCGACACGGTGTTTTATCCCGGCGGGCATGGGCCGATGTGGGATCTCGCCAACGACGAGCGCTCGGCGAGGCTGATCGAGTCTTTCCTTGCGGCCGGCAAGCCGGTGGGCGTGGTTTGTCATTCCACGATTGCTTTGCGTCATGTCAAAACGCCGGAGGGCAAGCCACTGGTCGAGGGCAAGGAAGTCACCGGCTTCACCAATGGCGAGGAAGAGGCCGTCGGCCTCACAAAGGTGGTCCCCTTCCTCGTCGAAGACGAGATGTTGAAGCGGGGCGCGGTGTTTTCGAAAAAGAGCGAACTGGGCGGTCCACGTCGTGGATGACGGCCCCCTCGTCACGGGCCAGAACCCTGCCTCCTCAGGGCCGGCCGCGCGCGCCCTTTTGGCGAAGCTGAAGCAAAGCGCGAAAGCGGTCGCCGGCTCCTGAACCGGGCCAGACGAGCGCCATGAGACGCGGTGCGTCAGCGTAGCCGCTCAAGGCGGATTTTCGAGACCATGCGGGCGGAGCGCGCGGGACGCAGATCCCCCTCGATGACGAGTTGAACCGGTCCCTTGTCGGCGCCCAAGGGAGCGCCGTCCATGCTGTCCGCCAAGATCGCGCGTTCCTTGCGTATCGTCGGGTCCGTCTCGGCGAGGCCGAGCGCCACGACGTAGCCGTCGCGCGCTTCGACGATGACGACATCTGCGAGCTCCTTCCCGTGGATCGCCTTGCCCGTCGGCGCGTCGACTTTCGCCAGCACGTCCCGCAGGAGCGCGCCCTCGAAAATATGTTGCGCGCCATGTTCGGTGGCGCTGACCTGAAAGCGTGGCAGCGAGGCGAGCTCCGCCAAGGTGAGAACCGATTGCTGACCGTCCAATCCGGCGAGCGTTATGCTGGTCGTGACATCTTCGGCGACCGCGACGCTGGAGCCGAGAAGGAGGAGGACGAGAACGAATACAGTCTTCATGGCGGCTCCGGCGCTCCTTGCGATGATGGCGCGCCGTCGTCGGCGGCGCAGAAACGCCTGTTTCTATCACGACCCTATCGCGCTCACGACGTCGGCGCGGGCGGAGAAACAAGCCACACTCCACATGCTTGATGCGCCGACTGACCGCGAGCGGGAGCTAGATATTCCCGCCGTCCCATCCCGCCGCCTGGACACCGCGCACTGGGAACCTGGACATTCGGCGGCGTAATAGCACCATGAAAAAACGCCATGAATCGCGTGGCGCTTTACCGCGTAAAGTGTGAGCCTCTTTTCGACCTCCGGGGAGACGCCCATGCAAAAAGTCCTCAACGCGCTGATATTTCTGATCGCATTAGCGGGATCTGCAACCACCGCGACCGCGTCCAATTACGAAATCATCGCGAAACTGTCTCAGGCCCCGGGAAACGTCACTGCGACCGGAAGCGGCAGAATTATCATGAGCCAGCATCAATTCTACGAGCCGAAAGACTCGGTCGTGGAACGTCATGCCGACGGCTCGCTTACGCCGTTTCCCAGCAGGGAATTGAACGATCGGCAAAGCCATTCCGGTCTGGCATTGGATTCCGTTCTGGGGATCCGCACCAGCGTCGACGGCGTCGTCTGGATGCTCGACAACGGCATGCGCAGCGGCGCCACGCCCAAACTCGTCGGCTGGGACACGAAAACCGACAGACTGAGCCGCGTCATTTACCTGCCCGCTCCGACCGCTCCCAAAGACGCCTTCGTCAACGACTTTACGGTGGACAGTCGGCACAACCGGATCTTCATTGTCGATCCGGCGGGCGGCGCCAATGCGGCGTTCATCGTCGTGGATCTCGAGACCGGCGCTGCCCGGCGCGTGTTGGAGGGACATCCAAGCGTCGTTCCGGAGAAGGTCGATCTCGTCATCGATGGGCGGCCTATTCAGATGAAGGACGGGGCGGGCCAGTTGGCGCGCCCCCATATCGGCGTTAATCCGGTCACCGAAGATCTGCAGAACGAATGGGTCTATTTCGGCCCCATGCACGGAACCAGTCTCTATCGCATCAAGGCGGCCGCCTTAGCGGACGAAAAATTGGATGCGAGCGCGCTCGGTCAAATGGTCGAGCGCTACAGCGACAAACCGATCTGCGACGGAATCAGCATCGATAAGGACAATAATATTTATCTCGGCGACCTTGCGGCAAACGCGATTGGCGTCATCAAGCCGGATCGAAGCTATTTCAGGCTCGCACAAAGCCCGGAGCTAGCTTGGGTCGACTCCCTCGCATTCGGGCCGGAAGGCAAGCTCTACGCCGTGATCAATCAACTTCACCGCTCGACCGTCCTGAGTGGGGGCGAGGCGCTATCCAAGCCGCCCTACCTTCTGATCGAGGTCAAGGCTCTGGCGCCCGGGCTGCCGGGGCGGTGACCGAAGCAAAGGGGGAGGCGTCCAGCGCATGGCAAACGGCGAGGATCTGACTGCGCAGCCAGCGATGGTCCGGATCGTTTTCGCGCAAAGGGTGCCAAACCATCACGAGATCGTATGCGGGCAGATCGATCGGCGCGGACAATATGCTGAGTGGCGCGAGGTCTAGGAACTTCTGGGCGATGCGTTCGGGTAGAGACAACAGCATATCCGTTCTGGCGACGATGAATGGCGCGGCGAGGAAATGCGGCACGATGAGCGCGATGCGACGCTCCAGCCCCTTGGAAGCTAGCCATTCGTCGATCAATCCGACGCGCGTTCCCGTGCGTGAAATCAGCATATGCTTCAGCGCGACATACTCGTCCAATGTCAGGCTCTCGGCGCGGCTGGCCGGATGATCCCGAGCGACCAGACAAGTCATGCGATCTTCAAACAGCTTTTGGACGATCATGTAGCCGGGCGGGTTCAAGATCGCCTCGAATCCCAGCACCAAATCGAGATCGCTGTATTCCAGCTCCCTCTCGGGAAAGGGCGTTTCGGTTCGTTTGATTTGGATGTCGACGCCGGGCGCCAGTCGTGCGATGCGCTCGACCAACGCCGGAACGATGAGAAAATCCATATAGTCGGTCGCTGCGATGACAAAGCGCCGCGTGCTCGTGGCTGGGACGAACTCCTCTTTTGCGCTGATCAAGTTCTTTACGTCGCGAAGCACGGCCTTGACCGGCCCGGTCAACGCGAGCGCCCTGTCCGTCGGTTTCATGCCGGACGGCGTCTTGACGAGCAGCGGGTCGTTCAATTGTTGCCGCAGTCGCTGCAAAATGTGGCTCATTGCCGACTGACTGACGAACATGCGTTCGGCCGCGCGCGAGACGTTCTGCTCTTGCATGAGCAGATCGAAGGCGACCAGGAGATTGAGATCGAAATTGCGTAGTTCCGGCATGTCTCGGGCGTCTTTGGGTCGGCGTTCTTGTTGGCGAGCTCGGACCGCGCGCGCCAAATTAGCGGCGCGCAGCGGTCACTGATTATATTTCATATCACCATTAATTATCATCATTTCACGCCGGTCTCGCCGATGCTTAGAGTTGACCATGGCCCGCACGGGCGCGGTTGCGAGTGCGCGCAGCATCACGAAGCCATGATTTGCAGGCGCAGGGCGGAATAACGCGGCGATCTGGCAACTGTCAGGAGACTTGAATGACGAGCACCGATCTCGAAGTCCCGCCGCAACCCTACAGCGGTGAGAAAGCGAGGCTCTCCCGAGCCTATGATTTTCTTATCCTGGTGCTGGCCCTGTTCCTGTTCATTGGCGCGTTTCATCTTCACGTCGCGCTGACCGTGGGAGACTGGGATTTTTGGTTGGACTGGAAGGACCGGCAATGGTGGCCGCTGGTCACTCCCTTGATGATGATAACGTTTCCCGCCGCCGTCCAGGCCGTCCTCTGGATTCATTTCGGTTGCCGCTCGGCGCGACCTTGTGCATCGCCTGCCTGTTGATCGGAACCTGGATCGCGCGGTATTTCGCCTATCATTTGTGGAACTATTTCCCGATGAACGAGGTGCTGCCGGCGACCATGCTGCCGAGCGCTCTGGTGCTCGAACGCCATATTGATGCTGAGCAACAGCGTGACCGTGACGAGCATCTTCGGGGGAATGGCCTTTGCATTGCTCTTCTATCCGAGCAACTGGCCAATTTTCGGCATGTTTCATGTGCCGGTCGAATACGGCGGCGCGCAACTGACGATCGCCGATCTCTTTGGCTTTGAATACATCCGCGCCGGCACGCCCGAATATCTGCGGCTCATCGAAAGAGGGACCCTGAGGACCTACGGACAGGTCGCAACGCCGTTGTCGGCGTTCTGCTCGGCGCCGTCGTGCACGTTGATGTACCCCCTTTGGTGGTACATAGGCACAGCGTTTGCGACCACGCGTTTTGTCCAGAAAATCTAGGCGAGGGCGGAAACATGTTGAAAGTTGTCAAGACACTCCTCGGACTTCTCAGCTTAGGCGCATGCTGCGTGACGCTTGCGCCTTCCGAAGCTGCAGCCCATGGCGAAAAGGCGCTGGAGCCCTTTACGCGCATGCGCACCATCCAATGGTATGACGTGCAGTGGTCGCAAGATAAACTGAACGTCAACGATGAGCTGGTCGTCACCGGCAAATTCCACGTGGCGGAGGATTGGCGGCTGGGTGCCCAAACCCGACGCGACCTATCTGAACGTCTCCTCGCCGGGACCCGTTTTCATCCGCACCGAGCGCTACCTCAATGGTCAGTCTTCGGTCAGTTCCGCCTCGCTGAAGCTCGGGGGCGATTACGACTTCAAGGTCGTGCTCAAGGCGCGCGTTCCCGGCCGATATCATCTCCATCCCTTCTTCAATCTGCATGATGCTGGCGCCGTCATGGGGCCGGGGCATTGGTTCGAAGTCGCGGGCGATCCCGCGGCCTTCAGCAATCGAGTGAAAGGCTCAATGGCGATACCATCGACATGGAGAGTTACGGCCTCGCCAATGGCGTCGCGTGGCACTTGTTCTGGATCGCGCTCGGCTCGGCGTGGCTGCTCTGGTGGGTGCGGCGGCCCTTGTTCCTGCCACGCTACAAAATGCTTCAGCTCGGCCAGGAGAGCGCATTGATCACCCCGCTCGACAGGAAAATCGCCGCGTTCATGCTTGCAGGCGTGCCCTTGTTCGTCTTCGGCGCTCAGGCGATGACGGATCGACAATACCCCAGAGCCATTCCGCTTCAGGCCGGGATGGATCAGATCGAGCCCCTGCCTACGGCCGTCAATGGTTTGGTGAAGGTGAAAGTTCAGCGGGCCGAATTCAACGCCCCCGCCCGATCACTGACGATGGTCGCGCAAATCCACAACGCCTCGGACCAGCCGATTCAGATCGGAGAACTCGCGACGGCGAACTGTACGTTTCCTCAACCCTGGCGTCGGCCCATCCCGCAAGGTCGACCCGTGGATACGGTCGTTGCTCCGCAAGGCCTGAGCCTTGACTCCGCTGCTCCCATTCAGCCGGGAGAAACGAGAGAGGTTCGTGTCACCGCGACAGACTCCTTGTGGCAGCGAGAGAGATTGGACGGGGTTATTCGCGATGCGGACAGCAGACTGGGTGGCCTCCTGTTTTTCTATGGCGCGAGCGGAGAACGCTACATCGCCAGCGTCTCGACGGCTATCATTCCAACATACAACTAACATCGATCGGCGTTTGGCCTGCTGGACCAACCACGCAAATCAGAAACTCGAAAGGCTATCGCAATGTCCGTGACGCCACATGAAATCAAACCGTCCGCCGCCGTGCAGGTGAGCTTTGGGCCGCCGTGGTACCTCAGGGAGCTTTACAAATATCTGGCGACCTTCGCCGGGCTGACGGTCATGGTACGTCAGCTTTCGGCTATATCAGGGCGCTTTCGGCCTATCGGCCGGGCTTGATTCGTCGGAACCCGCTTTCGCGACGCATTGGATGCGCCTGCTCTATCTAGAGCTGGGCGTGCTGGTCATAGTTTTTCCTGCGCTTTGGGGATATCTATGGTACATGCGCGACCGGAACATGGACGCCATGTCGACAAAAGAGGAGATCACGCGCTATTTTACACTGACCATGTGGATCAGCATTTACACCTTCGCGGTCTACTGGGCCGGCAGCTATTTCGCGGAGCAGGACAATTCCTGGCATCAGGTTTCGATTCGCGACACGCCGTTCACCGCCAATCATATCATCGAATTCTATTTCAACTTCCCGCTCTATGTGCTTCTGGGCGGTTCCGCCTGGATCTACGCGAGAACCCGATTGCCCCTCTACGCCAAGGGAATTTCGCTTCCGTTGACGCTCGCCGTCGTCGGCCCCTTCATGATCCTGGTCAGCGTCGGCTTCAATGAATGGGGACACACATTTTGGTTCCGGGAGGAGTTCTTCGCCGCGCCGATCCATTGGGGATTTGTGACGGGCGTCTGGTTCGCTTTGGCCGTGGGCGGCGATCTTGCTGCAACAAGTCGAGCGGTTGACGGAACTGCTCGATAAAATTGAAGACGCGCCTTGAGAAGAGACCTGACCGCTCAAGCTTTCCTATGGGTTCGCCGTATCGACGGCGAGCCCCAAGATGAGGACCGCACATGCCGCTCGCGCGCATCGATCTGGTGCAGGGAGTTTCCCGGAATACCGGCGGACGGTCGGCGACACCGTCTACGAGGCGATGGTCGAGGTTCTCAAGAGCGCCGAAGGACGACCATTTTCAAGCCATCACCGAGCACCCGGCCGAAGCTCTCGTCGCCGATGACAACTATCTTGGCATTCAACGCACGCAAGAGTGCATTTTCATCCAATTGACTCTCAATGCTGGTCGAACCGTCGAGCAAAAGAAAGCCTTCTATAAAGCGGTAGCCGACGCATTGCATGTT
>CAVXEI010000002.1:0-61193 GCA_963760695.1 uncultured Alphaproteobacteria bacterium
AGGCTTACCCCTACCGTTCCGACAATGAATATCCGACGGTCTTCTGGATCACCAACGGCTGGAACGATTTCATCGGCAATATGGCCGCGGGCGCCACGACCTGCGGAGCCGCGCTATTGGTTCGCGCCGGCGGGAAACTCCGACGCGCCCGATATCGGCCCCGCGGCTCACATGACTTGGTCGGGCTTCGCCGCTTTGCAGAAAGACGTGGGTTACGCCGGCACGACGCCGCTGAAGTCGTTCTTCAAGAACTCCGCCACCTCGTCGATGCACTCCTTCCAAACCACGGCCGATGCCCCGCCATGTGACGGGATCGTCGCGGCCAACGCCAAGCCTGGCAATGTCCTGTTCTTGCCGGCGGTCAAGAGCATCTCGCCGAAGCCTGTGCGCCAAACGATCACGCCTCCGCCACCGGATCCGTCATTCACGACGCCGGACAATTTCAACGATCCTTACTATCCCCATATGATTGGCGGCGCGCGTCGCGCGACCTATTGCCCCGCCGACGGAAATGGCGGCTACAATTGCAGCACAGTGCCGCCCTGCGCCAACGGCGCGGCCGCCGAGGAGCGGTGCGGCGTGGTCGTGCTCGACCATTACACCTCGTCCTTCCATTGGGCCCAGGGGAACGTTTCCGCGATCTGGCTGCGTCCGCAGTGGTACCTCATGGATAACAGCGTGCTCACAGACGTCCAGAACGGCGGCTACACGATCATCTCGGGCGGCGACTACACGCACTCTTCTCTCATCACGGGATATTGGGGGCTGGCCCGGAACATCGTCTTCGCCGGTCACACAAGGGACAATACGAAGTATCCCTACGCCAGCAATATTGGTCCCTTCAACGGGACGAGCAAGTTGAAATGCGATCCTGTAGTTGCTCCCGTCGGCGTTCCGGCTTACTGCCTGAGTTCTCCTGAAGGCATCAGCATGCCATTCGGCGGGTTCTTCACGAACCAGCGCTTGGCCAATATCTATGACGGCCCCTCCTATCAGGACTTCGAATGCTTATCTCGACGTCACGACGGCGGACTGCAACATCAGCGGCTACAACAACGGATGCATGTACGGGACAGGCAGTCCCTTCCTGCTCTTGAGAAAAATCCCCGGCGATTTGAACTCCGGCTGCTATCTGCCACACGCCGCAATCGCCTGGAAACAGCCCAACGGCTTCTATTACCCACCCGCGTTTCACTCCGACAATCTGCAGTTCGATAAGGTCGATATCCGCCACTTCGTCATCGATCCGCTGTTCAAGGCCCCCGCAGGCGTGGCAGCGGATCAGAGATTTCGGGCAGGGCGGGACTTACCAGTCCGACAATGACAAGGTCAAAGCCCAATACTGCTATGGGGGAAATGAAGTCTTCAACGGTGCTTGGACGTCGATCGACCGGCAGACCGAGCTCAATGACGACGACGGCTCGCTGACGGGACTCGTCAACTCAACTCCTCCGAATACCCGGATCTGGCAGACGATCTCAGTCAACGAGGACAATTACTTCGATGCGCCGATCGAAACCGCCGAGTGCGCCTCGGCTCCGGGAACGAACGCGCTGCCCGCAGGGGCCTGCAAGCCGGTCAACGCTTCCTTGCCGCCGCCGACGGTGAAGACCAGCCCTTACGACTATCTCTCGACGGTCGTCTACTATCGTGAGGCTTCGCCTCCTCCCGCGCCGACGCCCAGATCCATGGTCTATCGACTGCACTAACCAGCAATGCTATGGGGTGCCGTTCTATCGCCAATATCTGACCGGCACGAACGCCGGGCAGGAGACGGGTTCAACACGGGAATGGGCGCACTGGTATCACAACAGTGCAATATAGACCAGACGACGCCGCAGTGCCGGTGGCCGTTCATTCGCATGGCGGGCACGGACCTGTCGCAACGACAGACGATGACAATCAATAACGGCCTCTACTACATAGACACAACGGTGAGCCTGGCGAGTCAACAGAGCGAACCCCTGTCCTTTGGCGGACCGGCTACATTCTACAACGTGTTCAAGTCCGGGAAGACCTATATGGTTTTCTTCCTCTACGCCAAGCCGAGCACGGCCCAGACCTATCAGATCTATGTCGGCACGGACTTCAATACGAGCGGCGGATTCCAGTCGGGACGCGTGGACTTCGACACGAAGCCCTTTACTTTCACGACGGCGGGCGCATCCCGGCCTGCGTGACGGCGGATACCTCCCAGGTCGCCAGCAACGGCATATTGACGGTGAAGACGAACTTCAGCAGCGCGACCGATCTCACTCCGTCGCCGGCGAACGGGCTTTGTCAGCCGCACACCTTCTGCTGCCCGTCGTCGGACAGCGCGACCTGTACGAGCAGTGTCAGCACGGCGACCTCGTGCATCGGCGCGCTCAAGAGCACGGACCCGCTCGTGGTGGCCAACCCGAAGATGAAGGCTGAGGCCGACACGATTTGCAAGGCCTGGGGGATGAAGGACCTCGATTGTCCCGCCGGCGGCTGCTACGGCTTCACCTTCACGCTGAACGGATATACGGCCGACAGCACTTACCACCGCCCGGCTCCGGTCGCCTTCCCGGAGGCCAATAGCGATCCGAGCAACCCTCAAGGCGCTCCGAACTGGACGACGAAATTCTCCAATACGGCGACACTGCCCGACAGCGGAGCGGGGGCGGCAAGTGCTCCTATACGACCCTGCCGGATTGCCCCAAGTAGAAGAACGCATCAGCGAGCACACGCCAAGGCGCGCCTTCGAAAGTCGGCGCGCCTTTTCTTTGCCGTGAGGAAAGGGAACGCGGTCGGCGCCCCGAGCCGGACCGCGATTCCGCAGGTCCCGCGCCTCGGGCTCGCCCCGTCTGGTGTATTATGGGTGTAGGCCCGAGTGTGATGTCACCTGCAAGCTGACCATCAAGTGAGCCGATCGACGGGTCCAGAGCTTAAATCTGTAGAGAAAGACCACGCAGTGCGGTCTTTCTCTATAAGCGTGGAATAACCGCTCATCGCCAGGGCTGGCGAGCTGGCGTCGTCAATCGAAGTGCGCGCGTTGCGAGCGGCGCATCCGCCCCCGCTAGCCGTGACGGGGAAGCCGACCCAACAAATGACGGAATCCTGTCCGACGAAGTGGCCATGGCAAATCCGGGCCAAGCCAGAACTCTGTCGAGTTGGCCTCGTACGTGTTACGCGATACCGACCCTATATCAGGGGCCGACGCCGAGTGAGTTGCGCGTGATCAGACGTCTTGTGAGAGCTTTCCTGGCGGCCGTGTGCCTTGCCGTCGCTGCTTGCCAGGCGACGAGCGAGCCTCCTGTCGCAGAATGGAGCGTGGAACCGTCGAACGCCCCGCCTGATCGCGGTCGGGCGGGCGGCGGCGCCGTCAACCGCAGCGCCGCCGTGACGGATGCGCGCGGCAATGCCCCCCTCGTCGTGCCGGGAAGCGGGCGTTTTGTCGGCTCCGGCCCGCAACCAAGAGAAGCGCTGGAGGGGGGAGAGGAAAACGTCACCCTCAATCTTGCCAATCTGCCGCTCGCCCAAGCCGTCAAGGTGGTGCTCGGGGATATTATGGGCGTGAACTATGTCATCGACCCGCGACTCGAAGGCAAGGTCACCGTTCATACGACGAAGCCGGTGAGCAAAGCGGCGGCGCTGGAATTGTTTCAATCGGCGTTGCGCGTGGCTGGCGGCGCCGTCGTGGATGCCGGGGGCGTATATAAGGTCGTGCCGCTCGACCAGGCCGGAACAGCCGGCGGCAACGTGTCGACCTCGCCGACCGATCCTTCGTCGACGGCCATCGGGGAGAGCACGCGCGTCGTTCAACTCCGTTATGTTGCGCCTGCGGAAATGCGCCGGCTCCTCGAGCCGATGACGGTTCAGGGCGGCGTCGTTTCGGCCGACGACGCACGACACACGATCACGCTGAGGGGCACGCAGCAAGACCTTGCGACGCTCACGGACGTCATCGCGACCTTCGACATCGACACGATGCGCGGGATGTCCTTCGCCCTCGTGCCGGTGAAGAGCGGCGATCCGGATCTGATCGTCGAAGATTTGCGCAAGGTCTTCGGAACGGACGAGAAGGATGGGCCGATGCGGGGCATGGTGCGCTTCGTCAGCAACAAGCGCCTCGCATCGGTTCTGGTGATCTCGGCGCAGCCGGCGTATCTCAGCCGCGCGCAGACGTGGATCCAACGGCTGGACGCGCGCGCGCAGGGAACGGAGAAGCAGTTTTTCACCTACCGCGTTCAGAATCGGCCCGCCAAGGAGATGTTGCAGGTTTTGAGCTCGATGTTCGGCGCCGACGGCTCCAAGAGCGGGAGCAACACGGCGCCGCGTTTCGGTCAGACCTCGGCTTCGTCATCTGGCGAGGACTTCGGGCAAAGTTCCTTGAACTCGGGGCCGTCAAGTCCTTTGGGCGCGCTTTCGAGTTCGGGCTCCAACGGCGGCGGGCAAATCGGTGGCGGGCAAATGGGTGGCGGGCTTGGCGCCGGCCCCACGAGCGGCGGCGCCGCCGGCGGGCCGGGCGGCGCGTCCGGCGGGTTCGGGGGCATGCCCGGCGGTCCGGCCGGTTCGGCCGGCCTCTTCGGCGCGGCAGGAGGATCGAACGAGCAGGGGCAATCCAAGGGTCCCGGCACTGTCTCGCTGGGTGAGGACAACCGCTACAAAGTCGGGGTCGACGAGGCCAAGAACTCTCTCGTCGTCATGGCGACGCCGGACGACTTCAAGAAAATCTTGCACGTCATCGAAGCCCTCGACGTTCAACCCAATCAGGTCTTCATCGAGGCCACGATCGCCGAAGTCTCGCTCAACGACAACCTACATTTCGGCGTCTCCTGGTTCCTGCAAAAGGGTGCTCAAGCCGGAGGCTTTGGCGGGCTGTTCCCTCCCAATGGCGCGTCTACCGCCAACAGCATTCTGGCCAACAACAATATCCTGGGCAACAATGTCATTGGCGTTCCCCTGCAGAGCGCTTTCCCGGGCTTTTCCTATGCGTTCACGCTCGGGAGCGCAGCAGTGACCATCAATGCGCTCAACTTGATCACCGATGTGGACATCCTCTCGACACCTTCGCTGACCGTGCTCGACAATCGCCAAGCGATGTTGCAGGTCGGCCAACAGATTCCGGTCAACACCTTGCAAAGCGTTTCGGCGATCGGCAACACATTCAATTCCCAGTCCTATCTGAATACCGGCGTGATCCTGGCCATCACCCCGCACATCAGCGAGAGCGGTCGGTTGATGCTCGATCTCGAACAGGAAGTCTCGAATCCCGTGCCGGGCACCGGTCTCCTCGGCACTAATCCCACCATTGATCAACGCAAGGTGAAGACGCAGGTCTCAGTGACCGATGGGGAGTCGCTGATGCTCGGCGGCTTGGTTCAGGACCAGCGCTCGAAGGGCGCCAACCAAATTCCGGTTATCGGAGACATTCCCATCGTCGGCAGCGCGTTCAAGGACAAGAAGGACGAAATCTCTAAGAAAGAGCTGATCATCATGATCACGCCGCACGTGATCCGTAATCAGAATGAGGCGCGCCAGATCGCCGAGGAATATAAGCGCAAGCTGTTGCATGTCTCGACAAAGGCGGTCGCGAGACCTCACGACATCGAGCAATCCACGCGACGAACCCTCCTCGACGATACGTCGGTCAGCCCCTGGATTGTCGACAAGGTGACGCGTTAGTCGACCGCATGCCAAAAAAGAAAGCGATGCACCGTCAGAGCGCGCCGTTAATTTGGCGGGAATCGTAGGGAGGGTGACGGTTCTGTCTAAAGTTCGCCGCCTCAGCTCTCGCCTGAACGCTTTGCGTTCGCTTCTGTGACCCTTCGACGCGCGCGGTCACGGACATCGCGCCTTTCTCGTTCGTACTGACGAGCCATGACGAGGCGATCTCCGCTTGACGCTCTCGCTTTTTCAACCTCGGCGAACCGCATCTTCGTGTTGCGTTCCGCTGCTGTCGCGGTTTCCGCAAGACGCTTCCCCTTCAATGACGAATGGTAAACGCAAAAGGTGCGGGTTGCAGCGGCAGCTTGTCGTGGCGCCGGCGAGACCTCAGCCGTGGCCCTTCCGTAGCCTGAAGCGCGCTGAGCCGACTTCGAGAAATCCCTGGGTCAGGAAACGCATGGGGCCCGCGCCGAGAGCGCGAGCCCCACTGAATTGATGACCTATGATTTTTAGTCTTCTGCCGCCTCGAAGACGGTCCGGAGACTATGGACCTGAGCGTCGCGCGACCCCAGTGGGGCGAGGTCATACCGCTCCTCGATCAACCGGAGGATTGAGGTCGTGTCATGCGCCCGATGATCTACTCCCGAATGGTGGAAGTTCTTCGAGATGAGGAGCGCCGGAATGCGGGTGCCCGGCCCCCAGACGTCGTGCGGCGCCCGGCGATCCTGGTTGTAGGGCGGCGGCGGCACATGGTCCCACTGTCCGCCGAATTCGTCGTAGGTGACGATGATCAGCGTGTTGTGGCCGTTCGGCCCTTTCAAGATCGCGTCGATGAGATCGACGAGATGCTGGTCGCCCCCGTTTTCATTGGTATAGCCCGGATGTTCGTTTTGCTCGCCGATCGGCTTGATGAAGCTCACCGGCTTCAATCGTCCGCTTTTGGCGGCGCTGATGAACTCCTCCTCGTCGCGCAGATGGTCCGTTCGGTCGGCCGCGCCAGTGGCATATCTCGAATAGTAGTTGAAGGGCTGGTGATGATATTGGAACAGCTTGTCGGGGCAGTAGGTCACGCCGGGGCTGGGTTGCACGGTGACGGCGTTGGGATCGGTGCAGCTTCCGCCAGGGCCATTCGTCCAGCCCGGCGCGCCGACGAGGCCGTTGGCATTCGACCAGCCGCCCGCATACCAAGCCCAGTCCACCCCCGCGTCCGAGAGGCGGTCGCCGATGTTGGGCGTATTGAGCGGCGGCAGGCGGCGCGCCGGGCTCGTGCCGGGCGCGTAAGGCCAATACCAAGGCTGAATCGTATTCACGGCATAGTCGCCGCAGACCGCGCTGGGCTGCGTCACGGGACGTCCCGCGGGAGGGTTGCAGGACTGGGTTAAAGCGGTATCCCTGACCGCGCCGCCGAGGGGGCTGACGTAGAGTGGGGTGTTGGTCGGCATGAGGTTCGCGTCGAGCGCCGAATGCAGATCGTTCGCGCCTCCGGTGTTATCCGCGCCCGCGAAGACCGGCGTCGCCGCCGCGATCAGCCACTGATGGTTGAGGAAGGAGCCGCCAAACGCCGCCTGGAAGAAATTATCCGCGATGACGTAGTTCGGCGCGCCGCGCTGATGCAGATATTTGTAGATCGGCAGCGCGGTCGTGTCGAAATAGCCCATCGCCAGGCCGGCCGCGTCGCTCCCCGTCACGTAGCGGTTCTGCTTGCCGCCGTCGATCTGAAACTGCTCGTTGTAGAAGCGGTGGACGATGTCTCTCGTGCAGCCGCCGGGCAAACCGGTTCCCTTGAGAAATCCGTTCGCCTGGGACGCGCCGACGGGATTGGGACAAGTCGTGTCCGTTGGGGCGACATAGTCGCCAATGTTGAACGGGGCGTTGCTGAACGCGCTGGTGAACGTATTTCCAGCCGCATTCGTGTCGGTGAAAGTTGCTGGCAACGGCGGTGAGGTGAGATTGACGTCGTCCTGCAGGAGGGCGGCATAGGGCGTCACGCCGTCGGGGCGCGCCTGCTTGGTGTGAGCCGGATCGGCAAATTTCAGGTCGTTGACGGCGCGGTCGCGGACCCTGCCCCAGAGCCCGTAAAGATTGTCGAAGCTGTGATTCTCTTGATAGATGACCACGATGTGGCCGTGGTCGTGAAGGCGCCCGAAGCCCTCTTCCTCCGCCATCGCGCCCGGCGCGCAAGCGAGCGCGACAGTCAAGGCGCCAAGTCCGACGATTCTCCTATTTCTTCTGATTGAAGTCATTTGTCCCCCGCACTCTTGCTTGAGCTTTGCGGGGCTCTCATAGAGGCTACGTATTTCGGCGACGTGACGGGAAGGCGACAGAGAGGGGTTCGTGGAGTCGACGCGGATTTTAAAGCAAGTTCGTGCGGCAGCGGCGGCGCGCGACGCCGCAGCGCGCGAGCGGCGCGAAGTCCAGCCCCCGCCGCTTGACTCCCAAGCCGGGGGACCAGACCATATGGCGGAATCGAGCTCCAGCGATCGAGGTGGCGTCGTGGAAAGCGATAGGGTGGGCTTCATTGGCGCCGTGACGTCGCAATTCGCGGTGTGGCGCGGGTTCTTCACGCGCGCGTCGGGACTTTTTCAGCAGCTGACGTTCCGCCTCCCCGAAGGCTCCAGCGCAGAGACGATCGCGCACCTCAGCCAGAGGTGGAAACTGAGCGAAGAGCAGCGGCAGGTCCTCGTTGGACTCTGCAGCGACAAGGCCGGCGCGACCTTCTTCGCCGACAAGATCGAGGAGATGAATCGCGCGGCGCTGCATCGCTCCGCCTTTGCGCTCAACGCGGTCACGCACTTGCTTTTCGTCGACCTCGGCGCGCAGCTTTCCTTGTCGCTCCCGCAGATCAAATGGTTTTTCGTGCTCGCCAATCTCTGCGTCGCGTGGCTGGCGCATGCTTCCATCCGGCAAGAGCTGGGGGCTTTGCTCGCGGGGCCGAATGCGCTGCCGCCGAAGCGCCGCATGGGCGGCCTCATGCCCAATCCGGATTATAACAAGGCCGTCAAACAGAGCTCGCTCCCCCACGCGCGTAGCGCTTGGCGAGAGAAATCATTGTACAGGCCGGCTTATTTCATCAACGCGGCAGCCATATTCTTGGGCTCCCAATTCATTGTCGCGCCGGAAAGGCTCATCTTTCCCTTCGGCTTGATCCTGCGGAAGACGACGGGCCTCTTCTCCACGCTCGTGATGTTGTTCGACGTCTGGCGTGGCGTCAGAGCCGGAGACGACGCGCGCAGCGCGCGCGAGAAAGAAATTTCGGTATACGGCAATCTGGATATCTGAGGCTGCGTTTTCGGTCGCCGTTCAAGCGCCGCGACCAGTTCGTTTCAGCGGATCGCGAAGCGTGTCGAGCGTGTTCTCGACGAGCGGGGCGATACGATCGACGATACGGCGTACGCCTTCGCGATTGGGGTGAATTCCACCCCAGAGAATGAGCTTCGGATCGCCGGACACGCCTTCCAGAATGTTGGGAACGAAGGGCAGCGAATGCTGCGTCGCCAGCGAGGGGAAGAGCTTGTCGAAGCGGCGCCGTTCGGTTTCATCGAGCGACGCCTCAGGGGCGCGCGTGCCGGCGAGCAGGACGCGCGACCCCTTCGCGCACAAGCGCAAAATGATCTTTTCCAGATTGGCCTTGGTGAGCCTTGGATCGACCCCGTTCAACATGTCATTGGCGCCGAGCTCCAGGATCACGAGATCTGGATTGAGCGCCTCGACGCTTTGAAGCCGGAGGAGGCCCTTCTGCGTGGTGTCGCCGATGACGCCGGCGTTCAAGACGATCGCGTCATAGCCGTCCGCGCGCAGCCGGCGATGCAGAACGACCGGAAAAGCCTGGGCAGGCGGCAAGCCGTAACCGGCCGTCAGGCTGTCGCCAAATGCGACGATGGTCTTTTTTGGCGGCGGCGCCGGGTTGAACGCAAAGAGAGCGAGCGCGCAGACGAGCATGAGGCGCAGCGCCGTCTCCGCGAGGCCTCGCCGGTCGCCGCGGGCGCGCGAGAGGAAGGAGAGCGTAGCGGGCACAGAGAAGGTCCTGGCTCGATCGTTCCGCAAAGGGATCGTTCCAGCAGAAACTAGCGCGCTTTCCGCTCGAACGGACTCGTTCGAGCGATAAGAAATCGCGCCACTCAAAATGTTGGAGCGAATTCTGATCGCAAAAGTCTGTCAACTTTTACGGAATTCGCTCTATCGCGCCGGCTCAAAAAGCCAGGTCGAAAAGGCCTATCGCCTCCTCAACGCGCCCGTGCGGGCTCCGCCGGGGCGCCGATCCACTCGGAATGACCCGGAATGCTCTCGCCCTTCATCACCACGGTCAAGGGACCGAGCCGCGCGAAATCGCCGACGTGCGTGTCGTAGAGCACCGTCGAGCCCGCGCCGACGCTGACGCCGCGCCCCAGATGCACGCGCCCGACCTTCATGACCCGATCCTCATAGAGATGGGTCTGCAGGGCGCTGACCGCGTTGAGCGCACAAAAATCCCCGATCGTGACGCAGTCGAACTCGGTGATGTCTGTCGTGTCCATGAAGACGCCCTTGCCGATCTTCACGCCGAGCAGGCGCAGCATCATCGGCAGGAAGGGCGTGCCGCGCAGGATGTCGAGCATGACCCTGCCCGCGAGCCCCCAATAGAGCACGGCGCAGGCCTCAGTGCGCATCGCCCAGAAGGACCACATCGGCTTCACCTGCGGCTCGTACTTGCCCATCGTCAGCCATTTGACGAGCACCACGACGAGCGTCGTGCCGACCGAAATCAAGACCGAGTCGAGAATGAACAGCCTGAGCACCGTCGAGTATTCGCCATCCACGAGCGCTTGGCCGAAGCTCTCCACCGACCAGGTGCCGAAGGTCATGAAGAGCATGGTCGGGATGGACACGTTGATCGCCTCGTAGCCGGCGCGCATCGCCTTGCGCCAGAAGGGCGGCTCGTAGGTCCAGCTCGGTCCGCCGCCGTCGAACTTCTGGCGCACGGGCAGCTTGATCGGGGGAGACCCGAACCAGGTGTCGCCCTGCGCGACCGGTTCCTCCGTCGGCGGGCGCGACTTGATGCCGATCAGCGCGCCCGTCGGGATTTCGGCGCCCGGCGGGATGACGGCGTCATTGCCGACGAACACCCGATCGCCGGTCTTCACGCGTTTGAGATACATCCAGCCGCGGCGAATGTCCTCGTCGCCGAAAACGACCTCGTCGGCGATGAAGCATTTCTCGCCGATCTCGACGATGTCGTAGCGGCCGGAAAGATTGGTCGAGATTTCCGAGTCCTTGCCGATCTTGGCGCCCATCAGCCGATACCAGCTGCGCATGTAGAGCGTCGCAAAAAGCGAGGAGAGGGTCTCGAGCGTGACCTCGGTGGCGAGCGCCACCGCCCACTTGCGCAGGAAGAAGCCCGACCACACGGAATAAACGCCTTCGCGCACGCGCGTGGGCATCACGATCCAGCGGAAGGCCACGATGAAGGCGACGCTGACGAGCATCAGCGTGAAGGCGGTCGGCAAGGCGAAGAGGGGGATCGCCGCGAGATAATAGAGGTGGTTCGAACTCGGCGATGCCCAACCAGGCGTCGAGCTTGTCGAAGACATAGAAAGCGGGAAAGATCGGCAGAAGACCGATCGGCGGGATCAACAGCACGAAGAGCGCGAAGAAAGAGGTCACGACTCGCCGGCGAACCGGGCTGGGCTTCACCTGCGGATCGAGCAGGGCCTCGTCGACTTGCCCGACACGCCGGCCCGGCGAGCCGGCCCAGATTTCGCCGGCGCCGACTCGCGCGCCGGCGGGCAGCGAGGTCAGGTCCTCCAGCGCGGCGCCGTCCTCGATCACGACGTCTTCCTCGAACGCGCAGGACGTGCCGACATAGGCGTCGGCGCCGATCTCGATCGTTCCGATGATCAGCTCATTGCCTTCGACGCGCGCGTTGGAGAGCTTCAACTTGCCGCCGAGCGCAGCGCCCGCGCCGATCCTGACGAGATCGATCGCGCCCGTCTCGATCTCGCCGATGAGCGCGTCCTCGCCGATGTCCGCGCCGAGCGCTCTGAGATAGAAGTTCATCAGCGGCGAGACCTGGAACCATTTGGTGTGGGTCATCCGGATCAAGCGCTGCGCGAGCCACCAGCGATAATAATAGACGCCCCACAGAGGATAGCGTCCGGGTCGCGTTCGCCCGATCACGAGCCATTTGCCCGCAACCGAAATCGCAAAGGTCGCGAGATTGATGAGGCCATACACGCCGAGCAACATCGAGGTCTCTTCCAGAAAGCTCGCGTCGGCGGCGGTGAGCAGCTGGTAGGAGACAAAGACCCCGAGCCATTGCGCGGTGACGAGGCTCAGGATGAACGGCAGGACGGCCGCTTGTGCGAGGCCGCAAAGCAGGCGTCGCACAGCGGCGGCGGCTCGAAGGAGAGATCTCGCGCAACGAGGTCGATTTCGGGACCGCCGGAGAGGTGACGCGCCAGCGCGCGCAAAGTGCGGTGCGCGTAAAGGTCTTGCAGCGTGATCCGGGCGAGCGCCGGCGTCTCGCGCGCGGCGCCCACGAAGCGGGCCGCGAGCAACGAGTGGCCGCCGAGGTCGGTGAAGAAATCCGCGTCGAAGGGGATGGGCGCGTCCGGGAGGACGCGCTTCGCCGCCTCGAGGAGCATCGCTTCCATGGCGTCGCGCGGCGTTTCCTGCTCCTCGTCGAGGCCCGGCGGCGCCGTCAGCTCCCATTTTGCGAGCGTCTTGCGATCGGTCTTGCCGGAAGGAAGGGTCGGCAGCGCTTCGACAAATTCGTAGCGCGAGGGAACCATGTAGATCGGCAGGGTTTCGCGCAGCGCCGCGCGCAGCCCGGACGGGTCCGGCTTCTCGCCGTCCGCCGTGAGAAAAGCGACGAGCTCGTCCAGGCCCTTTTCCTGGCGCAGGACGACCGCGGCGTGCCTGACGCCGGGGAGCTTGGAGAGCGTCGCCTCGATCTCGCCGAGCTCGACGCGAAAGCCTCTGATCTTGATCTGATCGTCGATACGCCCGCGATAGACGATGTCGCCGTTTTCATCGACGTAAGCCGCGTCGCCGGACCGATAAAGAATGGGATCCGAGCCGTCGGAGGGGAAAGGATTGTCGATGAACTTCTCGGCTGTCAGCGCCTCGCGCTTGAGATAGCCGCGCGTCACGCCAGGGCCGCCGATCAGCAGTTCGCCTTCGACGCCGCGCTCGAGGAGGTTCAGCGCTTCGTCGACGACGTAGCAAGTGTAATTGGGAATGGGCTTGCCGATGGTGACCGGCTCGTTCAGCCGCACCTGCGCAATCGTCGCGACGACGGTGATCTCGGTCGGGCCATAGCCGTTGAAGATTGTGCGGTCAGGCCGCGCCCACCGCTCGGCGAACGAAGGCGGACACGCCTCGCCGCCGAGAATGATCTTCCGCAGGCTCTTCACGTCGCGCGGCAGCACGGACAGAAGCGTCGGCACCGTGTCGATCACGGTCACCTTGGCCTCTTCCAGAATGTCCGGCAACTGCTCGGTCTCGGCGAGGATCTCGGGCGTCGCGACGAAGAGGGAGGCGCCGACGAGATAGGGGACCCAGATTTCCTCCATCGAGAGATCGAAGGCGAGGGAGGCGCCCTGGAAGACCACGTCGGAGAGCGTTGAGCCGATAGACCTCGTTGCACGAGCGCAGATAGTGGCAAATGTTGCGCCCGGTGACGACGATCCCCTTGGGAATGCCGGTGGAGCCCGAGGTGAAGATCAGATAGGCCGGATGATCGGGCGTGGCGCCGAGCCTTCTCGGATCGGGCAAGGCCTCGCCGGGCTCGGCGATCTTCTCGTCGATCCAGAGCGGCGCGCCGACGCCCTTCGAAGCCTTCTGGGCGAAAGCCGCGGAAGTGAGCAGCCCCTTGGCCTCGGCGTCTTCGAGGCAGATCGCGATGCGCTCGATCGGCGCGCCAGCGTCGAAAGGCAGGAAGGCCGCGCCGGTGAAGGTGATCGCGAGCTGCGCGACCAGGAGTTCGGGGCCGCGCGCCATCCAGAGGCCGACAACGTCGCCAGGACCCACGCCCCGCGAGAGTAACCCCCGCGCGATCGCACCGGCCATCGACTCGACCTCACGATAGGTGAAGCGGCGTTCGAGCGTGGCCAGAGCGATGGCGTGCGGGTGCGCGCTCGCCGAGGCTCGGAAGATTTCGCAGAGCAGTTCGTCGCGCAGGAGATCCGGGATCGCCGGTCCCCGCAGCGCCGAGGACTGTCGCTCCGCCCCGCTCGGTTGCTCCCCGGCGTTCAGACGCGACAGGGATCGCGCCAAATCTCGATCGAGTTCGTTCATGGGCGCAAACCTTTAGCATGAGGCGACTGACGCGCCTATGTCATCGCCGCGGCCTCTTTTCCGGCGCGCGGGCGGGCGCTTTCGCTCGAACGGAATTGTTCGAGCGATGAAATCACGAGATCAGCGATGGAGCGAATTCTGATCGCAAGTCGTCACTTGGGCCGGGGTGAGCCCGAGCTCTTTCTCCGGCCATGTGCTGTATTTGCCGACGCTCACTCGTGATCTTCGCCGTCGTCTCCGCGCAGATCCGCCGGGGTCACGAAGGAGGCGAGCGTCGCCCCGCCGAAGGCGGCCTGCGCCCAGCTCTCTGTAGGAAGCTCGAGCACGGCGAGCGCGGCCGTCGGATATTTCGCGCGCATTCGCTGCAGCGCTTGCGCCTCGCCCGCCCCCGCGAGCGCGATGGCGAGCTCGGAAAAACCTGGATTGTGGCCCACGACGAGCAGCGTTTCGACGCGGTCGGGCGACTGGCGCAGGATCTCCAGCAGGTGATCGGCCGTGGCGTTGTAGATGGTGTTCTCGATCAAATGCGCGACATGCTCGGGAAAGGCTTCCAGCGCCTGTTCCAAGGTCTGCCTGGCTCGCCTCGCATTGGAGGCGACCGCAAGCTGCGGGGTCAGACCCAGACCTTCGAGATGCTCGCCGACCCGTCGCGCGTCCTCGAGCCCGCGGCGGGTCAAGGGCCGTTCGCGGTCTCCGCCGGCGGAATGCCGGTCCGCTTTGCCGTGTCGCAGGAGCAGAAGTCTTCGCATTGGCTGCCTTCTAGCGCGCTTGTCCCTAAAACGGAATCGTTCGAGCGATTGGAGATCGCACCAGACGGGAAGGCTGGAGCGAATTTCGAGCACAAAAGTGTCTCAACTCTTGTGGAATTCGCTCTAGCACGCAATTCGTGCACGGCGCGAGGCGGCGGGTCGCGTGAGAATGTCGCGGCGCTCGCGCCGGCCGTCATGTCCGGCAAGCTTCCGGAGGAGCAGATTAGGCTGTATTCGCTACATTTTCTTATCACCTTCGGCCTCGCGGCCCGGCCCCGCGCCTGCAAAAAACTTGTCGCCGTGGAAAACTTGAATGCCCATAGCGCTGACCGCGCCGTAGGGCATCGGCGCGATGGAGCGCGTGAAGAGCCCCCGGAGACCTTGTTGCAGGTGCTGGAGGCAGAAGCCGCAGGGGACGAGGGCCGGATTTCCGGGACTATCTTCCCCCGCCTCTTGCGCTCGGCGCGGCGCCGCGGCAAAGTCCTGCCCCCTGCGGCTCTCTGAGCCTTCAATTCCAGCGGCAATTCGGATTTCCGGTCCATGAAAGTCACGATCGAGAGAGCGACGCTTTTGCGGGCGCTCGGCCACGTTCACCGAGTTGTCGAGCGGCGCACGACCATCCCGATCCTGGCGAACGTTCTCCTCGAGGCGAGCGACAAGACCCTGCTCCTGAAGGCCACCGACCTCGATCTCGAGATCACCGAAAAAGTCCCGGCCGAGGTCGCGCGCGCCGGCGCCACGACGCTCCCGGCCCACACGCTCTATGACATCGTGCGCAAGCTCCCGGAGGGCGCCCAGGCCTCGCTCGAGGCGAGCGGCGAATCGGGTCAGCTCACGCTTCTCTCCGGCCGCTCGCGCTTTTCGCTGCAGACGCTGCCGCAGAGCGATTTTCCCGAGGTGACCTCCGGGGACTTCGGACACAAATTCGCGCTGCCGCCGGCCGAGCTGAAACGCCTCATCGAGAAGACGCAGTTTGCAATCTCCACCGAGGAGACCCGCTATTATCTGAACGGCATCTTCCTGCATGTCGCGGAAATCGATGGCCAGCCGCTGCTGCGCGCCGTGGCCACCGACGGCCACCGCCTCGCGCGCTTCGAACTGCCGGCCCCTGCCGGCGCCGTCGGCATGCCGGGGGTCATCCTGCCGCGCAAGGCCGTGGGCGAAATCCAGCGGCTGCTCGAGGACGCCGAGAACGAGGCGACGATCGAGGTTTCGGCCAACAAGATGCGTTTTTCCTTCGGCGACGCGCTCTTGACGACCAAGCTCATCGACGGCACCTTCCCTGACTACGGACGCGTGATCCCCGCGGGCAACGACAAGCGGCTCACCGTCGAGCGCGACAGCTTCCGCGACGCGGTCGATCGCGTCTCCACCATTTCCTCGGAGCGCGGTCGCGCTGTGAAGCTCGCGCTCTCGCCGGGCAAGCTCGTGCTCTCGGTCACCAATCCCGACCAGGGCTCGGCGGTCGAGGAACTCGAGGCCGATTACGATGCGGCGCCGCTCGATATCGGATTCAGCTCCCGCTATCTCCTGGACATCCTGAGCCAACTCGAAAGCGATACGACTCTGTTCCTGCTGGCGGATCCCGGCTCGCCGACGCTGATCCAGGATCGTGACGGCGCAGCGGTTCTCTATGTGCTGATGCCAATGCGGGTTTGAGACGCAGCCTTGGTCGGGCGCCTGAACGCTTGCGTAGGCGTTCCGATGGCACGTGCAAAATACCACGGTCGCCCGCCAGACCGCCGCAAGCCTGGGGCTAAAGCCGCCGCCAAGACGACAGGAGAAAACATGCCTTCACTCTTTGTCGAAACCGTTGGCATGACGGCGGCTGCTCTGACCACTCTGTGCTGGGTGCCGCAGGCCATTCGGATCATCCGAACTCGCGACACGCGGGCCATTTCTCTGGCAACCCAAGCCACCCTCGCCGGCGGCGTCGTGCTTTGGATCGCCTATGGCTGTTTGCTTGGAAGCATCCCTCTTGTTGCCGCCAACGCGGTGACGCTAGCTCTCGTGACGGCAATTCTCGTCATGAAGCTGCGCTTCGGCTGACAGATTAGGAAACGATTAGGTCGGCCGAACGGAGGAATTCTCAAGGCTCCCCGAGCGGTCTCGGAGCGCCGGGCGCGTTCCGATGTCGCGCCGGATCGAAGGCGTCGTTGGGCCGAGCGGTTTGGCTTTGCCGGCCTTTTTCCGCAAGCGCCGCCTTACTCCCAACCCTGTCCGTCTCGCGCTTCTGCCCAGCACGCGCTGCGCTCATTTCGGCGAGTTTGGCGTTCGTTTCCTGTTGAAGCTGGGAGACGCGGCTCGACAAAGCCCCGATCTCGGCCTTGCTCTCGGACTTCGATTCCTCGAGGCGGCTGTTCATCGCCTCGAGCGACGCCAATGACTTCGTGGTTGTGTTGCGGGCTTTTTCCAGCGCCGCCACCTTTGTCCGCAGCGCCTAAATCTCCGCTTCCATCTTCTGCGTCACGGGCACGAGATCGACCGGCGGCGTGACGATCTGCGCGAATTTGGCGGTCAGGAGATGGGTCCAGCCGGCGTAATGCGGGGCGACAAGCCCATAAAGGCCCCAGGCTGCTACGCCCACAAGCGAGCAGACCGCAATCGCTGCGCCAATTCTTCCGCCGCGCCGCAGAAACGACATTCGCGTCTCGACGCGATCAGCGTCCGCATCGGGGCTCTCCCCGCGCCGCCCTCCCGAGCGCCGATCGGCCGCGCTGATCGTTATTTCGGGAATATCGCCCGCGGGCGCTGAGACGCCGAGGGAGGGATCGAAGTCGTACGACATGCGCGGCCCTCGCGAAAAAGCGATGACCGACAAGTCTGAAGCCGACTGAATTAAGATCCTCCTAACGCGCCTCCCCATTTCAGGCTCGGGGGGCTGCTGCGCGTCGTTATACGCGTCCTAAGTCATTATATATTCATGCTTATAGCACTTTTACGTAGGCGCCATGCAAATGCTCAAGATGACGAGACAAAAATTTTTCCTGGAGGGCGTAAGCTTTGTAACCCTCTTGCTCCTTGTCGCAGGGGCGCCAAGCGGATTTCGACGGCCCAAAGCGCGGGCTTTTGTTTTTACAGGTATTCTGGCGGCAATGGTTTGGCGCAAGCCGCATCGGTCGCCTTCGTATAGAACTTCTGACTACGTATCTGTACCGATTTAGATTTTGGCGTCCCCAGTTTAAGAGGGAAAAATAAGGTTTTTTGCTAAGAATTTTTGCCAATAGGGCGCTTTTATCCCGCTGTAGTAGGCTTGAACGCGCCTTGCCGAGAGGCGGGGGCCCTATAGCGGTTTGAGACACGAAGACCGCTTTGGATTGCCTGAAAATGGAGCGATGCGGTGAAGTGGCACCCGATCGACACGGCGCCGAAAACTGGCGAACTGTTTTTGATCTGTCGGGCAGGAGACCCCGAACTCGCTCGAGGTCGGAAAGTTCAAGCAGGTCAAGCTTCGGCAGGTCGTCACAGAAATCCGCGACGTTCAGCTTGTCTCCATTGACGCGTGGGAGTTCCGCCGCTTCGCGAGCGCGACCCATTGGGCCGAAATTCATTTGCCAAACGAGCCCTGCTAACGACTGCCGGAGCGCGTCGGGCTCGGAAGTCCCGGGCTAGCCCTCTGACCGGCCGCGCCGCTTTCCATGGCCACTGTGCGTCGAGCTTCGGAAACTATACCCTGGTCCCGAATCCGAAGCGAGACCGGAGGGCGGCCCATGAATACTCTGCTGTCGCATTTCGGGCCGTGGCTCGCGGCCATTTTCGCGATGGGCGCCTGCACTGCGCTCTGGCGACGCCGCCCCGAAGTCGACGGCGCACTCTCTCCCTGGCTCGCCTGGGGCCTCATCGCTTTCCTCATCGGACTCGTTGTCGCCGGCGTCGCGGCGCTAGAGGGTCGGGCGGCCCTGTGGCTCGGTTCGGGGCTCGCCGCATATGGCGCTTTCCTGCTCGGCTGCTGCGCCGGGGCGCTGGGGCGCGGGGGGCGATTGCGCGAGCATCGGGAGTGGGCGCTGGGGCTGCTGCCGGCGGCGCTTCTTTGGATCGGCGCCAATACGGTCGAGATTCCAAAGATCGAAGCCTCGCTCGCCGCCGCCGGGGAGGCTACCGCGAGCCCCGCGGGCGTCGCCGACGCGCGGTCGGAATTCCTCGAAGGCGCGCGACGGCTGGCTGAAAAGCAGGGCGTGGCGCGCGGCAAGCCGGTCCAGGCGGCGGATGGAGCGAAAACGGCCGGCGGCGACCAGACCGCCTCAATCGCGCCCGCCGGCCGAAAAAGCGGCCCCAAGCCGCATGAGGCGCGGCTTGAAGGCGCCCGCGCCTATCTCGCCAGCCTTCCCGCCGCCGGCGCGCTCGCGCTCTCCGTCTGCCAGGAGGCGCTCGAGGCGGCGCAGACCGTGGGCAAGGTGGTTTTCCCGAGCGCGAGCGCCGAAATCACACGCCCCGCAGCCGAGGCGCTCAATGGCTTGACGCCGATCCTGCGGCGCTGCCCCGACGCCAAGATCGAGATCGCCGGCCATACCGACAATCTCGGCGACGAGGGCTTCAATCAGACCCTGTCGCAACGCCGCGCCGAGTCGATCCGGCGTTATCTCGTGCTCCTGGGCGTCCCCGCCGCCAGGCTCTCGGCGATCGGCTATGGCTCGAAGCAGCCGATCGCCCCGAACGACGACGAGTCCGGGCGCGCCGACAATCGCCGCATCGACTTCGTGTTGAGGTGACAGCAGGGCGGATCGCCAAAGAAAGCGCTTGAGAACTGCGAAAGCAGCGCTTCCGCAGGGGTTTCGATCGGTTATGCTCCGCCTTCAGGGGCGCGAATCGCTAAATGAGCAAGCCGAGCTATTACGAATTCTTCGCCGGCGGCGGCATGGCGCGCGCCGGGCTCGGGGAGGGCTGGCGCTGCCTCTTCGCCAACGACTTCGACGCGAAGAAAGCCGAGACCTACCGCGCCAATTGGGGCGACGACGAATTCTTCCTCGGCGACGTGCGCAAGATCGACACGGCGCAATTGCCGGGGGTCGCCGATCTCGTCTGGGCGTCCTTTCCCTGTCAGGACCTCTCGCTCGCGGGGGCTCGCGCCGGACTCGCCGGCGAACGCAGCGGGACCTTCTGGCCGTTCTTCGACCTCGTTCGCGGCTTGCGTAGAGAAGGCCGCCCGCCGCGGCTGCTGGCGTTCGAGAATGTTTGCGGGACCCTGACCTCTCACGGCGGCAACGACTTCGTCGCGATTTGCGAGGCGCTGGCGAGCGCGGGCTACCGCTATGGCGCCCTCGTCATCGATGCGGCGCTCTTTGTGCCGCAGTCGCGGCCGCGGCTCTTCATCGTCGCGGCGGAGGCGACACTCGAAATTCCCCGCACCCTGACGGCGCAAAGCCCGGCCAAACCTTTCCATCCGCAAAGACTGCAGGGGGCGACGGCGCATCTTTCGGACTCCGCGCGCCGCGAATGGATCTGGTGGCGGCTGGCTGAGCCGCCAAAACGCAACCTCTCGCTCGCCGAGGTCGTGGAGGCGCAGCCCCGCGATGTGGCGTGGCGCTCGGACGAGGAAACGCGCGCGCTCATCTCGCTGATGAACGAGACCCATCGCGAGCGGCTCGTCGCCGCCCAAGCGGCCGGCCGGCCGATGATCGGCGCCCTTTACCGGCGCACGCGCGCCTCGCCCTCGGGTGAGCGAAGCCAGCGCGCCGAGGCGCGCTTTGACGGACTTTCGGGCTGCCTGCGCACGCCGGCCGGCGGCTCCAGCCGGCAATTCCTTCTCTTCGTCGAGGGCGCAGAGCTGCGCTCGCGGCTCATTTCAGCGCGCGAGACCGCGCGGCTCATGGGCCTCGCGGACGACTACCTTCTGCCGGCCGGCTACAACGACGCTTATCACCTGACCGGCGACGGGGTCGTCGCGCCGGTCGTGCGGCATCTGAGCCATCATCTGCTCGAGCCGCTGCTTCGGGCCGCCGCGCAGCGGCAGGCCGCGTGAAGGCGGAAGACCCGGTTCGCCGCTCCGCCACGATGCGCGCGGTCAAGTCGCGCGACACGACGCCGGAACTGATCGTCCGCGCGCTGCTGCGACGTTTCGCGCCCTTCTACCGGCTGCACCGCAAGGATGTCGCCGGCAATCCCGACATCGCTTACCTGGGCAAAAGACGCGCGATCTTCGTGCACGGCTGCTTCTGGCACGGCCACGACTGCGCGCGCGGCGCGCGCATGCCGAAAGCCAATGCCGATTATTGGCGCGTCAAGATCGGGCGAAACCGCGCGCGCGATGCCGCGAATGCCGAGAAGCTTCAGGCCGCAGGCTGGCGGGCGCTGACGGTCTGGGAGTGCGAGTTGAAGGACCTGGGCGCGCTGGAGGCGAGGCTGAGGGAGTTTTTTTTGCGATAGGGAACGCCATCGCGGGGCCGGTCAGCGGACCCGTCCCCGTCCATCGCAGCGGCCCGGACCACATCGAACGGGACGTCATGACGCCTCGTCGCATGAGGTCAGCTCGCAAATGGCCGAACTCGGCGACGTTACCCGTGGAAGCTGCCATTCGCGATAACGAGGTCGGTCGAAAAATAGACACCCGCTGTCCCGTTCACCGAGCTTGGAGCGCTCAGCGACAATGGATTGGACATCGATTGGGGCCGGCCCGGGAATGCCGCCGGACGACAATAGCGGTGGCAAGGTTAAAAATTCATTTATCCCGCATCTGCGAGCCGGGACGCTATCGATCGAAACCACGCCCGCATCGCCAAGCTCCGGAGGCGCCAGAAACGAGAAGGCGGAAGCGGTCCTGCAGGATCGCCTCCGCCTCCAACCGATACGCGTCCCTGCCTCCGCCTCGCGCGGTAGATGGGGCACGCGCGGGGCGCGTTTTCGTCGCCTAGTTCGCGCAGATCACCCTGCGCGTGACGTGGACGCCGCCGCGCTCGTCCGCGACCTTCGTCAGGGCGAGCGTGCAGTCTTCGTCCTCCGCGTCGAATGCGCGACCGACATGGATGGCCGGCCCGCTGCCCAATGGCCTCATTCCTTTCGCGGCTTCGCCCGAAGTCGCGCCCGCCCGTTTTACGATCCCGGCGGATATCGCGATACTGTTTTCCTTGCCGATCGACGCCGAAGGCGTAGCCGCGATTGCTGCGCACAGACCCGCGGCCGCAGTTATGGCGAAGACAGCACGCGATGTGCGGCTGGCGAAAGGATTGTCCCGCGAAACGACCATCAGGCGCCCCTCTCGGTTAGGTGAACGTCATTTGGGAAGCGTCGTCGCTCCCTAGGACGTCCCCGTACGGGAGTTCAACGCGAAACGGCGGCCTTGGTTGCACCCGCGGCGACAAAAAATTAACCATGCGACGAGGTCAGCGCTTCAAAGCCGCGATCAGGCTCGATGTGTCCCAGCGGGCTCCGCCCATGTGCTCGATCCGGGCATAGAACTGGTCGACGAGCGCCGCGACCGGCAGTTCCGCTCCGTTTCGTCGCGCCTCCTGGAGGCAGATCGCGAGGTCCTTGCGCATCCACTCGACCGCGAAACCGTGAGCGAACTCGGCCCTCAGCATGGTCGCCGCGCGGTTCTCCATCTGCCAGGACTGCGCTGCGCCGTTCTTGATGAGATCGACGACGGCCAGAGCGTCGAGCCCGGCGCGCTCCGCAAAGTTCAAGGCCTCGGAGAGGCTTTGGATCAAGCCGGCGATCGCGATCTGATTGACCATCTTGGTGAGCTGTCCAGTCCCCGTCCGTCCCATCAGCCGGCAGGCCTTGGCGTAGGCGGCCATAACGGGCTCGGCCTTTGCGAAATCGTCGGGCTCGCCGCCGCACATGACGGTGAGCTGGCCCTTTTCGGCGCCGGCCTGCCCGCCGGAAACCGGCGCGTCGAGGCAACCAAAGTCCCGATCGCGCCCCACCGCGAAAAGCTCGCGCGCGACCTCGGCCGAGGCGGTGGTATGGTCCGCGAAGATCGCGCCCCTGCGCATGCCCGCGAAAGCGCCGCTCTCTCCCAGGATCACCGAGCGCAAGTCGTCGTCATTGCCGACGCAGGAGAAGACGAAATCCGCGCCCTCGGCCGCCTCGCGCGGCGTGGGGGCGGCGCGCGCCCCGAATTCTTTCGTGAAGCGATCGGCCTTGGCGGCGGTCCGATTATAGACGGCGAGGTGATGACCGGCGCGCGCCAAATGCCCGGCCATGGGATAACCCATGACGCCGAGGCCGATGAAAGCGACGTTGCAGCTTTGGGTCATGCGCTCGCTCCGTTCCAAGTTTTCGCCAGCGCCCTTAGAGCGTGGCTCGCAAAAACGGAAGCCGGCTTTTCGTCCCACACGGCGCTCCAGAGACCGGGAGAACCGCAAGGCCAATTGCTGAGCCTTACGAAAGATTCATCCGCTCTCCACTGGCGTGCAAGGGGCGATCCCCCATCTTCCCTGCATAGGCCGCGCGTCGGCCTTAGCCGCGCGGCCCCTCCCCCGCGGCGACGCTTGGGGCGCCGTCGGCGAGAGTTGGCGGCGCCCTTTCCTCGAAATTCCTGGAGACAAGTTCCCATGTCCAACCCCGCTTTTCGGGTTCCTTCTAAAGATTTCCGTCGCCGCCTGCTGGGCGCCGCGGCGGCCTTGGCGCTCGTCGCCGCTGGCTCGACCGTCGCGCTCCCGCCCGTCGCACAGGCGGAAGCGCTCGCGCCGCAAGCGGCCTCGGGTCCCGCCTCCTTCGCGGACGTCGTCGAGCGCGTTAAGGGCGCCGTCGTCGCCATCAAGGTCAAGGCGGTCGAAACCCAGGCCTTCCCCGGCATGGGTGAAGGCGAAGAAGGGCAAGGCCAGGAACTCGAGCCCGGGAGCCCGCTCGACGAATTCATGCGGCGCTTCGGCGAAGGCCGGGGCGGCGGCATGCCTCACAAGCACCTCACACAATCGCAGGGCTCCGGCTTCGTCATCAGCGCCGACGGCTATGTCGTCACGAACAACCACGTCGTCGAGCACGCGAAGGAGGTCGAGGTCACCTTCGAAAACGGCAAGACGCTGCAGGCGAAAATCATCGGCACAGACAAGCGCACCGATCTCGCGCTGCTCAAGGTCAGCGACGGCGGCAACCTGCCTTTCGTCGAATGGTCCGCGACTTCGCCGCGCGTCGGCGACTGGGTCATCGCGGTCGGCAACCCCTTCGGCCTCGGCGGCACGGTCACGGCGGGCATCGTTTCGGCCCGCGGCCGCGACATCCAGGCCGGACCCTACGATGACTTCCTGCAGATCGATGCGCCAGTGAACCGCGGCAACTCCGGCGGTCCGGCCTTCGACGAACGCGGCGGCGTCGTCGGCGTCAACACGGCGATCTACTCGCCTTCCGGCGGCTCGGTCGGCATCGGCTTCGCGATCCCAGCGGAAGTCGCCAAGGACGTGGTTGCGTCGCTCAAGGAGAAAGGCGCGGTCACGCGCGGGTGGATCGGCGTGCAGATTCAGCCCGTGACGCAGGACATCGCCGACAGCATGGGACTCAAGTCCACCAAGGGCGCGCTCGTCGCGTCTCCCGCCAAGGGCGGACCCGCGGAAGCGGCCGGGTTGAAGTCGGGCGACGTGATCGTCTCCGTCAACGGCGACAAGGTCGAGGGACCGCGCGAGCTCTCACGCAAGATCGCCGCGCTCGGACCCGGCAAATCTGTCGATCTGACCTATCTGCGCGGCGGCTCCGAGAAGTCCGTGAACCTGAAGCTCGGCACGCTGCCGGCCGAGAAGGACGTTCGGGCGGAGCTCGGCGGCGGCGAGGAGAAGGGCGCGACGCTCACTGCGCTCGGGATCGATGTTGTCCCCGCCTCGCAGGTGCGCGGGAGCGCCGGCGCCGAGGGACTTTACGTCACGAATGTCAATCCGGAAGGCCCTGCGGCGCAGAAAGGCCTGCGGCGCGGCGACATGATCCTGGAGGCGGGCGGCAAGCCGCTCGAGGCGCGCGCCGATCTGGTGCAGGTCTTCGACGTGGCGCGCAAGGAGGGCCGCAAGGCCGTGCTGCTCCGCGTGAAGTCGGCGGAAGGCACCCGCTTCGTCGCCCTGCCCGCTACCGGCAGCTGACGCGTTGCGTAGGGTTGCGTCTGCGTAAAGTTGCTTGAGAAGGGCCTCTCCCCACTGCGGGGAGAGGCTCTTTTTTTGTCTCCCGCGAAAGCATCACCGCGCGGTAGATTAGAAATGTTCCATACAGTAAAGTTGAGAATTATTCCAAAGTCTAAAGGCAGTCTCGGCTCAAGATGGAAGAGTTCTGATTTGACGGCTTATTCATTGACAGGAGCTCTTCGTAATTAGACAAAGAGTCAGGCTGGCCTCGCACGGATTTGGCATGGAATAACAATAACCGTACACGCGGCTATTGTTAGCAATGTTTGCAGGCGCGGCGCATCCACGAGATGAGGAGCGATACGCATGGAGCGCAGGCGGCCATTTGCTGCGGCATTGGGATTCCTGACCGCGGCCGTCGTTCTTGGCGGCGGCGTCGCCTGGGCGGACGATTTCGTCGAACCTAGCGTTTTCGCGAGCCGCCGGGGCGTTCTCGACCTGACCATGGTCGCGAAGGCCAAGCCCATTCCCAGCGTCCTCTTCACGGCTCGAGCCGGCGCCTCGGTCAATCCCACGGGATGGGTCTACGAGATTTGCGAAAGAGCCGCAGCCAAGGGGGATGTTTGCCCCCCGGGATCGGCCACCGTCGCCGACTACGGCGGCGTTCGCCTGGCGCTGCAAAAAGGCGACGTGTTGAAGATTCATTTCGTCAATCGCCTCCCCAAGCTCGACCCCGTCAAAGTCACGCATTCCGCCGACATGGGCGGCGCGAATCTGCCGCTCAACCCGACCAATCTTCACACCCATGGCATGATCGTCGAGCCGCGCGCCCCGACGCCGCAGGACCCGACCTTTGGCGATTTCGTCTTCGTGACGGTCTTCAACCCAGCAAACGGCCAGCCGGTCTCGCAAGGCGTCCATGACCACGGACAAATGATCTCCGGCGCGATCGATTACCGCATCGAGATCCCGAACAACCATCCCTCGGGCCTGTTCTGGTTTCACCCGCACGTGCATGGGCTCGCGCTCAATCAGGTCTCGAGCGGCCTCGCCGGAATCATCACCGTCGGCGACGTCGGCGATTACGCGCGGCCCGACAGCGTGGGCGGCGGCTTCCCGGGCGGACATGTCCGACACCTGATTTTGAAAGATCTGCAGGTTCTCGCCGCGGGAAAGATCGACTTCGAGAACGGCCCGGCGAAAGTCGCGGACGGGGAGGTTCTCAGTCAACAAGATCCCGATTTCTGCGCGCAATATCCGGGCCCTGGCGAGCTGCGCCAGGGCTCTTGCCAAGGCGTCGACCTCACCGCCGACGACGGCAACAATTACAGCGGCGGGAAATGGTATTTCACGGTCAACGGCGTGCAGTATCCGAAAATCCGGACCGCTTCCCCGGATGGCGAGATCTGGCGCCTCACCAACGCCTCCGGCAGCCTGTCCTACCGCCTGCAGCTCGTCGACGACGCGACCAAGCGTCCGCTCGTCATGCAGCTCACGGCGATCGACGGCGTCAGCGTGTTTCTCCCGCAGGACACGCCGATGGAATCGGTGGCGCATCTGGCGGGCGCCAAGTTCAAGGTGGTTCCCTGTCCGACAAATCCGCCGGCCATCGTCTCGCAGCCCGTCTGCGTGACGGAACTCGTGATGATGCCGAGCTCTCGCGCCGAATTATGGGTGACCTATCGGAACGCCTCGGGCCAGATCGTTCATCCGCCCCGGGGAGCGTCGGCGACGCTGAAAATGCTCGGCCTGACCATGGGCAGCGGAGACATGTGGCCTGCCGTCGATCTCGCCAAGGTATTGTTCGAAGACAGTCGCAATCTGTTTGCGGCCCATGCCGCGATCAACGTCGCCGGCGACGCCTATAAGGCGGCCCAGCCGGGGGGCGTGTTCGCAAGCCCCACGCCTTACGCTCGACCGGCCCCGTTGCCGGCAGGTTGCAAGGCGCTGCCGCCGGGACACCGTCGCCGGATCTTTTTCGGCATCGAGGACCTGAACGACGGCGACTCGTTCGGGCTGGGCTATGAAGAAGTCGATGAACGCGGCGCGCCCGTCCCCGGCACGCAGCTGCCGGTCACGCGATTCGATCCGATGAAGCCGGCGGTCTGCCTCCCTCTCGGTCCCGGTCAGACGCCCGTCCACGAGACATGGGAGCTCGTGCAGCTCTCGACGGAAAATCACAATTTCCATATTCATCAGACCAAATTCCGTCCGATCCTGATGTCCGCGCCCGCGAGCTCGCCGGCGGCCAAAAACCCGGCGCCCTCATGTCGGCTTCGGCGTTCTCGAGGACAATCTGCCCCTCGGCGTCGCTTCGCCCAAGGCAAGCATCAACGATCAGGTCATGAACGATCAGAATGGCGTGTGCAGCGTCGATCAATGGCGGAACGGCTCATGCCCCTCCCCAACGGTCACGCTCGACATTCCTTTTTCGCAGGTCGGCGAGTTCGTCTACCACTGCCACATCCTCGAACATGAGGACGGGGGCATGATGGCCAAGATCAAGGTCGTTCCGTCGCCGGATGTGGCGGCGCCGAAGACGACGGCCGCGAAGTAGGCCGTCGAGCGAGCGCGAGGAAGGCCAGCGCCGCGTAGCGCTGCTGGCCACCGGCAGCTGGCGCCTCGCGTAGGGTTGCATCTGAGTAAAGGCGGTTTGAGAGGGGCCTTTCTCCTGCGGGAGACCGCTGCCCTTTGGGTTTCGGCAATCTGGAGAAACACCGCAATTCCTTAGTTGTTGTCAAACGCTAGAACAGCAGACGGTGCTCCCTGGATGAGAAGTGGAGGTCATTCAATGGCTACGCTGCCGGGACAACGCGCCCAATTCACATGGGCTCTGAATCAGTACAATCTCACTGAAGATCCCGAAAAGCGGGCGTATTTTGCAAAACGAATGGCGAAATACACTGCCGCCGCGCCCGCCAACGGATTCACGGAAGAGCAGATCACACAGGGCCAACTTTATCCAAGGGCTGAGGTCGAGCAATACATTTCGAGCGCTGACGAGGATCCCGACGTCGGGCTTAGCGAAAAAGATGCGATTAATGAAATCGCCAAAGCGGTGGATACGAGCAATCAATGTGCTCCGGCTAGGGGAGAGTCCAAAAACGGTTTACGCTTACGGATATCGCTGCGCTCCCGACCGACTTAAGATCGGATTAACAGAGGGCGACACCGTTGAGCGCGTTGCCGCCCAAATCGGCGCCAGCACCCCGGATAGACCTTCCTTATTCCTTGAGATTAAGACGCATGATTGTAATTCGCTTGAGCGCTGCGCTCCACGCTGTCCTTGCATATCGGGGTGGTAAAGTTTCCGGCGGAGGGAAGGAATGGTTCAAAACGACGTTGGACGAAATCGTCTCAATCTACAAAATTATCTCGAAGAGCGAATAAGTGACGGACCAGAATGAATATATTTTAGAGCTGAGAATTCACCAGTCCACGATTTAGTCTTACGCTAGTGGATATGCTTGCGAGCCAGAGGCTCGCGATCCAAAGGCGCCCGGAGCGCGAGCTTCTGGATCGCATGAAGCGATCATTCGGAATTCAGTCCCGATCTATCCCCGCTTGCGGCGCAGCCGGATGATCACGTCGCAGCCGACGATCTCCATGCCTTCCGGCGGCGCCGGCAATTGCGCGAATTCGATCGACCCATCGACGGCGTCGAACATGCGGCCCGTCGCCTCGTCGATGAAGTGGTTGTGCGGCGAGGTGCGCGTGTGGAAATAGGTGCGCGGTCCCTGCACCGCGATCTGGCGCAGCAGGCCCGCAGCCGCGAACTGGTTGAGCGCGTTGTAGACGGTCGACAGCGACATGCGCAGCCCCGCCTCGCGCGCCTCGGCGTGCAGCGCCTCGGCGCTGACGTGACGGTCGCCGTTCTGGCTGAACAGCAACTTGCTCAAGGAGAGGCGCTGCACGGTCGGCCGAAGCCCCGCGGCGCGCAGCTTCGCCTTTAGCGCAGCCTCGGGGAGCGGCGCGCGGGGCGGAACCCCCGTAGATGCAGACGGCGCGCTCCGGCCGGTTGAAGGAAGTTGCGTCACGTCGACCGCGCGGATTCTCCGCGCTCCCCCTTTATCGAGCTCCAGGTTCGCCACTAGAAGTCACCCCCGCGCCCCTGTCAAACAAATACCCCGAAAGTGTAATCTTTCCAGAGAACACCATCGGCTCCGACTGCGGGGCGTGCGCTTTTCCCCAAACGGCGGAGACCAACGATCATGCAATTTTCGAGCAAGAGCCTTCGGCTCGACCGTCGCGCCCTCCTCGCCGGCCTTCTGAGCTTTGGCGCGGCGGGGCGGCCCAGGCTCGCTCGAGCCGAGGATTTTCAGGCCTTTGTGCAGAGCCTGTGGCCGCAGGCCGAGGCCGCCGGCGTCTCGCGCGCAACCTTCGAGCGCGCGACAGCCGACCTTTCCCCCGACCCGGGCGTCGTCGTGAAACCCAAGGTTCAGTCGGAATTCACCGTGTCAATTCCGACCTATGTCGCCGCCGCCGTGACAAAAGGGCGCGTCGAGCGCGGCCGCGCGCTCGCCAAGGAACTGTCGCCCGTCCTGCACGACGTCGAGAAGCGATATGGGGTCCCGGGCGAGGTCCCCCTCGCCATCCTCGCGATCGAGAGCAATTTCGGAACGGCCACGGGCGGTTCGGACGTGCTGCGCGTTCTGGCGACACTCGCCTGGAAAGGGCATTTGACCGAGAAGCTGAAGGAGGAATTCGTCGCGGCGCTGCTGATGCTGCAGGACGGTTTTCCGCGCAGCAAGTTGCGGGGCTCCTGGGCCGGCGCCATGGGCATGCCGCAGTTCCTACCGTCGACCTATCGTAAATTCGCCGCGCCCTACGCGGGCGAAGGAACGCCGGACATCTGGGGCTCGCGTCAGGACGCGATCGCCTCGATCGCCAGTTTCCTCAAGGGCTCCGGCTGGGTCTCGGGCCTTTCCTGGGGCTATGAGACGCGCGTGCCGGATAACTTCGATTACGCGAATTTCGACATGGACTTCGCGAAGTTTCGCAGCCTGGGTTTTGCACGCGCCGATGGCGCCGCGCTGCCGGAGAGCGGTCCCGCCAGCCTTTATTTGCCGACGGGCGCGGCGGGTCCGGCCTTTCTTCTCACGGAGAACTGGGAAGTCGTGCGCCAATACAACACCTCCGACGCCTATGCGCTCGCGGTGGGTGTTCTGGCCGACCGGATCGCCGGCCGCGACACGCCGTCAAAGCCCTGGCCGAAGGTCACGCCGCTCGCGACGGCCGATATCGTCAAGATGCAGCAGGCGCTGGCGCAGAAGGGATTTTACCAGGGCGCGCAAGACGGCAAGCTCGGCCGCGGGATGCGCAACGCCATTCACGCTTGGCAACTCAGCGCGGGCGTTTCTCCAGCGGACGGCTTCGCGACGCATGCCGTGTTGGAGAAGCTGCTGGCCGGCCAGTGAGGCGCAGCTTCACTCCTGCGCGGCGAGTTGCGAACGCACATAGGCGCTCAGACCGGCGATCGCTTGCAATACTCCCGCCCGAGGCTCCGTGAGCGGAGCCCAGACGCTGTCGGGAAGTCCGGCGGCTCTTCCGTAGCGCCGCAGTTCGGGAACGAACAGCGGATCGAATTGCGGGTTTCGAGCGCGGTAGATCATGTTGTGCCCGACGAACGCGGCGAAGCGGTAAAGCGCGTCGTCGCGCGGCGAATAAAACGCCGCGAGCGCGGCGCCGACGCATTGCGGGTCCTCAGCCATGTGTTCCCGGAACTCGCTGAGCGCATGGCTCGGCGATCGAACGGGGGCCACCTCGGGCGTCGGCACGCCGATCGCCGAAGCGTAATCGGCGCGCGCTTTTCGATTTTCCTCTGGATCGGAGGCGCCGGCGTCCCGCAACGCCGTGGCCATTCCCAAGCTAAGACCCATCTCCCAGGCGGCCCAGCGCGCGCGCTTCCTCGTTGCGGCGTCAGGCGGGCGCGCAGGTTTCCTCGCAAGGATCGCGACGCAATCGGCAGGCTTGACCCGGCTCGCCGTCACCCAGTCGGGAATCCGATCGAATCGCAACATTTGGTCGATCAGCCATGTTTGGCCCTCGAACAGCACCCAGAACGACCCTGCGATCGCCCAGACGATCGCGACGAAAGACAAGCCCCTCCCCTTTAGCGACCCTGGCTTCAAGGCGCGGCTCACGGGCGACGGCGCCATCCTTATTCCCCCTTCATGGAATGGTCCGAGGAGATCGACAATTGTCGTCAGCCTGTCTCTATCATAACGTTTGACTCATGACTTCCCGGGACAGGGACAGCAGCGAGAACCGTCCTCGTGAGCAATGACACGCCAGGAATTCTGTTCGCCTATTTCGAGATCGCCGTCCTTCTGACGGTTCCCGTCTCGCTGATCCTCATCCTATGGTATCGGCGCGCCGTCACGCGGGAAATGCGGGTCAGCCTCGTGGAAGAGGCGGCAGGGCCCAGCTGGGCCCCAGCGTCCCCTGGCGCGGTTGAGGCGTTTGCGCCAACTCCCTGACGATACGCAAACGCGACGCCTGGACCGGCGCGTTGCGGCCGCTTATGCCTGCGGCGCGATCGCGGCGAGCGTCGCGACGACCCTCATATGGTTCCATTTGCCCGACCCCGCCGAGTTTACGCCGTTTCGCGGCTTCGTGGTGGCGTATGATTACTGCTGGCTGCTTGCGCCCACGCTCGCGCTGATGCTCGCAAAGTCGCGTAGAGACGCTCTTCTGCTCTTCGCAGCCTACCTCGTCGCCGGCGCGACGATTGTGTTTCTGTGGTCCTCGTTCTCGGTGCTTGTCCTGGGCAACGCCGACGTATCTCCACTGGCCAACGTCCGTTCGCAACTCACCCATCTTCTCGTCACGGCCGGTCCGCCCGCTGCGATCATTCTGCTCTCGAGCTTCGCAAAGATCCGAGCGGTGGCCCCGCTCGTGCTCGCGGGCCTCGTCACCTTCAGTTTCGGCGCGCGCGGCGCAGAGACTCTCTTCATCGCGCTGGTGGACTCCAACGAGATGACCCGGAGTCTGCTGCTCGCTGCGCCCTACCCTCGATTTACGTTTTTCATGCTCGCGGCCCTGCCGGTAGGCTACCTGTGCTGGCTCGTGTTGCGCGGATTGAGCTGGGGCTTCGAGAAAGGAAAATTCAGCGACGTTCAGCTCGTGGCGGACAGTTGGTGGCTCATCGCGCTTTTTTGGGTCTGTGTGGATTTTGCGACGAAGATTGGATGGTGGGGCCTCCTGGGACTGCTGGGTTTTGCGGCCTACCGTGGCGCTGTCGCGCTGGGTCTCGCCTTATGGCCGGCGGACGGCGGCGCGCAGGCGACGCCCGATCTCTTGCTGCTGCGCGTGTTCGGCTACCAAACGTCGCACCGAGACAATTGTTCGACGTCATCGCGCAGCCGTGGCGCTTCGAGGGGCGAGTGAACATGATCGCGGGCGCAGACCTCGCCGGCCGCGTCATCGATCCCGGCGACATCGTGACTTTTGCCGGCGGCCGGCTCCGCGACCAGTTCGTGCGCGATGGGGCCGACCTCCAGCGGCAGTTAGAGAAGCTCGGCGAAACGCGCGACCCGGATGGCCGGTATCGGATCAACAAGTTCTTCTGCACTGCCGACAGCTGGCAAGCTGCGGTGATGGCGTTGATGCGACGCAGCGCCGTGGTGCTGATGGATCTGCGTGGGTTCACGCAGCAAAACAGCGGATGTCTATTCGAGCTGCAAACCCTCGCGGCAAGCCGCAAGCTTGACCGCACGCTCTGCGTCGTCGACAAGACCACGGACATCCCGCTTCTGCGGTCGATATTGCAGAAAGCGCATAGCAACGCCGGATGGGAGGGCGAGGCGCCGCTCCATCTTCTGTCCTTGGAGCGACAATCCGCGAGCGAGCTGCGTCGCGCAGCGAACGAACTCCGCTCGCTCGCCTGTGCGAAAGCGGCGCCGGCTCCGTTGAGCGCTCCGTCGCCGGCCTAAACTTGCGAGCGTCGCGCCGAAGACCTAACGTGCTTCGCCGCCAGACGGACTCGCTGCGCGCAAGGATCACCTCCATGACCATCGCGATCCAAGATCCGGGCCTTCGCTCGCGCCCCCGCTCATTCGCCGGCAGGAATGAGACGCCAGCCCACTCGAGTTTCGAAATCAAATTCGCGATTCGAACATGCTCGCTCGGCCAAGCGCTCGTCGCCGCGAGCGACAAGGGCCTCTGCTTCGTCGCGTTGGGGGACGAGGCCGAGCCTCTCCTGACCGATCTTGCGTCGAGGTTCCCCAAGGCGACGCTCCGCTGCGGCGACGCCGATTTCGAGGCGCTCGTCGCCAAGGTCGTGCGCCACATCGAAGCGCCGGTGAGCGGCCTCGACGTCCCGCTCGACATACACGGCACCGCGTTCCAGCGCCGCGTGTGGGCGGCGCTTGGGGAAATTTCGGCGGGTGCGACCCTCAGCTATGCGGAGATCGCGCGGCGTATCGGCGCGCCGAAATCGGTACGCGCCGTCGCCGGCGCCATTGCCGCAAACAAGATCGCCGTCTTGATCCCCTGTCATCGCGTCCTGCATAGCGATGGCTCGCTCTCGGGCTTTCGCTGGGGCGTCGAGCGCAAGCGAGCCCTTCTCGATAGAGAACGGCAGTAAAAACGCTCGCGTTGCACAGCTTCAGGAGCGGTTCCGGCAAAGCCAGAGCGAAGCGGCGCCCCGTCCTGGGGCCTGTTGTGGTAAGGTGATTCGGGGGTGCGGACCTCGGGAGACAGTGCAATGACTTGGAACGATCGAACAAAATTAGGAAGCGTCATCGTGGTTTCGGTTCTGGCCGGCATGATGTTTTTCTGGCTGGCGCTTCTCCTGCTCGCCGTCGGGGCCTTCCTGATCGTCTGGGGCCAAGACCCGAAACGGACCGAGGAGTTCCTCGCCGGCCTGCCGGGCGGCCCGCATCTCATGAAGGCTTTGGCTCAGGTCGATTCGGCGATTCCGTCGCGCGAGCCCTGAACGGGGCGAGAAGCCGCAAGAACTCCGGTTGGCCGGGGCCCCGGGCGCGCGAGAGCGCTGCGCTCGAGCGGGGTCTCGCTCGAACGCAGCGGGCTTGCAGTTCGGCTCGCTTCGGGGCGCCTTGCGTCGCCCCTCGACAGTCGATCTGGCGGTTACTGAGTGACGGCGGGCTGCTGGGAGGGCGTCGCGTGCCCAGCGGCGGGCGAGGCTGTGGCGCTTTGGTCCTTACCGGCTGCGTGATGCTGCGGTCGCTGGTCCTGCGTCTGGTTTTTCGCGGTTTCCGCTTCCTTCGTTGCTTTCTTGAGGGGAGCAGTCGGGTTGACGCCCTGCGCTGCGGGCGCCGTGGTCTCGGCGGAGGCGACGGTGACGCCTGCGCCGAACGAGAGGGCGAAAGCGGCGACGGCGACGATACGGGAGAAGCGGATCATGGAAGGGTCTCCTTGAGCGCCAGGCGGGCTGCCTGGACGTGCGAAGGATCGCCTCCTGCCCCTGAACCGCGCCTGAAAGTCCCGTTAATCTCCCGTTCAACCAACTCCGTCCCACCAGAACGATAGCCCCGCCCGCGGGAGGCGGGCGGGGCTTTTATTATTTGGCGACCGCGCGATCGCGGTCAGGCCAGAGGACGCGCGGCGCGTTACGTTGAGCTTTGCCGCGAGCGCAAAACGCTCAGCGACGTTCTCCCGGCAGGAGCCGGGTCGCGTAGACCGGGTAATAGGCGACGCCGGGCCGCGCAAGTCCACGCCATCCCGTTGAACTTGGCTGCATGTCTTCGCAGAAGGGACGAAGCTCGAAACTCAGGAGAAGCTCCCGTACGGCGCTTCTGCGACGCAGAGATTTTTTCATCTTCATGATCCGATCTCCTATGTTCGCGTCACTTTCGTGCGCCCCCCGGCGGCTGTGCAGGGAAAGGTCCGCCCAAAAGGGGAATTCGGCAAGTCTAATTCCGCCGTCTCGCGGAGTTTGACTGCAGATTTTTGGCGAGTGTTGCAAAATTATCGCACCGCTTCGCGCCGACGGGGCGGAATGTGGCGAGACTTTGCAATCGCGTCGTTCTGAAAACTCGAAAGCGCGGTCAATGTTCCTTCGCCACGGCTTCGGGAAGCGCACTACGCAATGGGTGCAACCGGCGCCTTGGAAATAGGTTTCGCTGCCTGGAAACAGGATCGCTCGCGCAGAGGAGATCGCCAGCAATTAAGCGAAAACCAAGCTATTAGGGCTATTTGTCTGTCGGCTTGCCAGAAGCTATAACAAGGCGGCGGCAGACGGAGTGAGTGGAGGGTGGATGAGGAAGGCGACGCTCGGCGTCCGACCCCGCCTTGTGGCGATCGGGCTTGCGGGCGCCCTGGCGGGCTGCGCTTCAAATGAGGACAGCCTACAGTCTCCGCTATCCCTCGCCTCGCAGACGGCCGGTCCGCGGGAACGAGCTGTCGCGGCCGAGCCGGCGCCGAAGGACTTTCTCGGCCTCGCGGACGGCGCCGTCGGGACGACGCGCGACCCGTCAGAGGCGCGAAATCGCGCGATGCTCGAGTTCAATCAGGAATTGAACAAGTCCGTCATCTATCCCGTTGCGAAGACCTATCGCGACGGGGTCCCGGAGCCCGTGCGGGACTCGATTGAATCCTTCGCCAACAATCTCGGCGAGCCGCTGATCTTCGCCAACGACCTTTTGCAGCTGCGCGGTGAGGCGGCGGGGACGACTCTCGCGCGCTTCGCCATGAATTCGACTTTCGGCCTCGGCGGCCTCTTCGACGTGGCCGGCCGCGAGAAACTGCCGCGCCAGACGGGAGACTTCGGCCAAACGCTTTATGTTTGGGGCGTGCGGGACAGCGAATATCTCGTCCTGCCGATCTTTGGACCGACCAATACGCGCGACCTGATCGGCTCGACGGTTGAATTCGCCGCCATGACGCCGATCAACTGGCTAGCGCCCGCGGGAATCGCGGCGGGCGCCCGCGAATTTGGCGTCGCGGAATCGGCGGCGACGACCCTGACGACGGGGGTCAACATCACGGGATCGACGGCAGGCGCGCTGACGAAAGTCGATAAGGCTGGTGAACTGGAAGCGCTGGAGGCCAGCTCGCTAGACTTTTATGTGATGCTGCAAAGCGTCGTCACCCAGAAGAGGGAAGCGGAACTCAAGGAGGCGCTGGCGCAGAGCGGCTGGACAACCTTCTCCAACGCCAGGACGACGGAAACCGCTTCCTGGAATACGTTCCAGAAGCCTGCGCGCGGAAGCGCTTCAATTGCGGGACCAGCTGCCGAAAACGCCGTTCAATGAAGGCGGCGAGGCGAGCGCTGCGCGCGGCGTCCGGCCCGTCAATTTGACCGCAAAGTTCGTTCTAGGGGGAAAGAAAGATCATGACGCGAACGTCAGTCATACTGCCGGTGATCGCCGCCATCGTGCTCGCCGCTCCTGCTCGTGGCGAAAGCGCGGACCCGGCCGCCTCGCGGGTCAATGGCTTTTACGAGGTCCTCCTCGGCGTGATGCAGCAGGGAAAGCAGCTTGGCCTCAAGGGCCGATATGAAAAGCTCGCCCCCGTGCTGTCGAAAACCTATGACTTGGCGTCGATGGCCAAGGCCGCAGTGGGCCCAAGCTGGAGCGAACTCACGCCCGAGCAGCAACGCGAGCTCGTCAAGGCCTTCACACGGATGACGATCGCGACCTACGCCAGCCGCTTCGACGATTTTTCCGGGGAGCAGTTCGATGTCTCCCAAACTGTCGACCAGCCGAATGGCGATAAGATCGTCAAGACGCGCATCGTTCAGTCCAACGGCAAGACGGTGGCGCTCAATTATCTGATGCACAAAAGCGGCGCCGAGTGGAAGATCATGGACGTGTATCTCGACGGCGCGATCAGCGAGCTTGCGACCCGCCGCTCGGAATTCGGCGCGATTCTCAGATCGGGCGGTCCCGACGGTTTGATCAGCTCGCTCACCCGACAGGGAGACAAGCTTCTGGCGGGAGGTTCGTAAAGCAAAAGGGATCGGCGCCTCGCTCACGCGCCGGGAGAGCGGGCGGACAACCGCCGTGCACGGAGCTCACAAGGCTGAGGACGCAAATGAAAGCTATTGTGACCGGGGCAACGGGATTCATCGGCTCGGCGGTCGCCCGCCGCCTCCTTGCCGAGGGCGTCGCTCTTCGCGCGCTCGTGCGCCGCAACTCCGATCGCCGCAACCTCGGCGGCTTGGACATCGAGATCGTCGAGGGCGATCTGAGCGACGACGCCTCTTTGGCGCGGGCTTGCCAGGGCTGCGACGCGTTGTTCCACGTCGCCGCTGACTATCGGCTGTGGGCGCGACGTCCCAGTGAAATATATCAGGCCAATGTCGAGGGCACGCGCGCCATTCTGAAAGCGGCGGCGGAAGCTGGCGTCACGCGCGTCGTCTACACCAGCAGCGTTGCGACCCTGGAGCCGCCCGGCGACGGCGTTCCCGGCGACAAGTCCACGCGGGCCAAGCTCGCGGAAATCATCGGCCACTACAAACGCTCGAAATTCATGGCCGAGGAGGTCGTTCGCGACTTCGTCAACAAAGGGCTGGCCGTGGTCACCGTCAACCCTTCCGCGCCGGTCGGACCGCGCGACGTGAAGCCGACGCCGACAGGACGCATGATCCTCGAGGCCGCCGCGGGCCGCATGCCGGCCTATGTCGATACCGGCCTCAACATTGTCCATGTCGACGATGTCGCCGACGGACATTGGCTGGCGTTCAAGCACGGACGCATAGGCGAGAGCTACGTGCTCGGCGGCGAGAACATGACGCTGTGCGAGATCTTGACCTGCATCGCAGAGCTGGTCGGGCGGGAACCGCCCAAGCTCCGCTTGCCCTACAATCTCATCCTGCCCATCGCGCATCTCTCGGAAGCCGCCGCTCGGTTCACCGGCAAATCTCCGGTCGCCACCGTCGAGGGCGTGAAGCTCTCCAAAAAGATGATGTTCTTTTCGAGCGACAAGGCCGAGAAGGAGCTCGGCTTTGCGGCGCGGCCCCCCTTGCTCGCGCTCCAGGATGCGGTCCGCTGGTTTCAGGACAACGGCTATGTGAGACCGTCGCCCGCATCGCGGCGAGAGAACAGGCAGCCCGGCGTTCGAGCGGCTCGGTCCATGCTCCGCGAAGGCGCATTCGCCAAAGGCGAGCCGCGGGCCATGCAAAAGAACCTGCTTGATCAGTGAGAGCGCTTAAGCTTTTTCTGCAGGCGGCCGATCTCGACCCACTGCCAGGAAGCGAGCGCCGGGAGTCCAACCGCGATCTCGCGGAAGCGTTTCGCGAGCGACAAGGCGATGGCGACGTCGGCGGGCAGACCGATGAGGGCGCCGATTACGACCAGCCCCGTCTCCTGAACGCCCAGAGCTCCCGGCACGAAGAAGGCGAGATGGCGGATGGCGAGGCACAGGCTCTCCAGAGCGATCGCCTTCCAAGCCGTCGTCGTATGACCGAATAGATCGAGCACGAGCCACGTCTCGAAGGAGCCGACGATCATGCCGGCGAGTTGCCAGGCCAGAGCCGACGCCAACCGCCCGTGACGCCTGCAGAGCTCAGTCACCTCGGTGTCGAGCGCCGCGCCGCCGCCGGCGAGCTTGTTGAGCTCGTAGCGTTCTCCGAGCATTCGCTCGACCAAGAGCGCCAGACGCGTGAAGGGCGCGCCGATAACGTAACAGCAGGCCGAGCGCCAAGGGCGCGGCCGCGCTGGCCGCCAAGCCCCAGAGCATCGTGTCCACGAGCGGAGTCTTCTTGACGAGGGTGAGCAGCAGCGCCAGGCCGATGGCGGTGAAGAGGATCTGATTGACCAGCGTCAGCAGCACCTCGACGATGACGCTCGCGGCGACGGCGGCGCCGTTGAGTGGGCGCAGCAGCACGAGCCTGATCCCGACGATTTCGCCGCCGATGCTGGCGACGGGCATCAATCGGCTCACCGCCTCGCGCACGGCCGCCACCCAGAGCAGGAAGGGCCTCGTCGCCAGACCTTGGGGATCGCGGGGGCGAAGCAGCGCGCGCCATCCTTCCGCATCGAGAAGGAGCGGCAGGGCGTGGAACGGGACGATCCAAAAGAGCCCCCATCCGGCCCGTAAGAGCGTCTCGAAAATCGTTCCCAGACCCTCATGCGCCATGAGGGCGACGAGCGTCGCGAGGCCCGCCGCGCCGGCGGCAAGGGTGAAGGCGTGGGCCGGAAGCTTCATGCGGCGCTTACAGCCGTCGGCCAGAAGTCCGAAAAACCGCCGCGTCTGACGCCGAGAGTTTCCACGGCCTCGCGAACGCGTGGTGACAGCAGCGCGGCGAATTCGTCCGTGGGGCGGTAGGACGCCATGGAAGGCGTGATCCCGCCTTGCGTCGCAGGATGCGAGTAGATTTCGGTCACGCCGTCCGGCAAGCGGGCGAGCGCCGCGAGCAACGCCTTCTCGTCCATCGCGCCGCTCTGCGTCGATGCCGAAGATCCGATCGTTATGCGCGATGCCTGGCGCGGTCTAGCCGGCGGCGCATGAGGGCGAGCCACGGCCGCAGGAACAGCGGCGGATTTACGGGCAGGGGAAGTCGTATGGCGTGAAAGGGGAAACGTCGACGTGCGGCCAGAATGAGCGAGAGCACCGTCGGATGAATATGGAAATGCTTGTGCGCGTTCACGTGATCGAGCGCCAGGCCGCTCGCCTGAAAGAGCGCGAATTGCGCCTCGATCTCCGAGCGCGAGCTGACGCCGCACATGCGGCAGGAAGAAAAAGCGGAACGCCGTCGCGCGCCATGGCGTCGCCGAATCGACCTTCTTCGTCGACGAGATCGGGAATTTGCGCGCGCGGCAGAACGGCTGCGCCGTCGGCCAGAACGATGTGCAGCCCGACGCGAAGCTTGGGCATGCGCTTGGCGCGGGCGATGGCGTCGTCCGCGGCAGGCGCCCCGACCATGAGGCTCGCCGCCGTCAGCACGCCGTCCCAATGCGCCCTTTCGACCGCCTCGTTAACCGCCTCATGCAGGCCGAAGTCGTCGGCCGTGACGATGAGTCCGCGCGGGGCGGACGGCTGCAGCATGGCGAGCGGAGCCGATCAGCTCTGATGCGCGTTGAGGAAGCGAAAAAACTCGACTCCCTCACGCAGGCGGCGCTTCGTCATCTCCCAGCTGCCGAGCATCTCGGAGACGATCTCCCAGATCTTGCTCGGGCGGAAATAAAAGCGCCTGTAGAAGCGCTCCACGCCGTGAAAAATCTCTTCCTTCGAGAGATGGGGATAGCTGAGCGCGGCGAGCTGCACGCCCTCGCTGTTCACGAGATTGACGGCCTCGTTCTCCTCGAGCCAGCCGTTGGCGATCGCATCCCGATAGAGCGTCGTGCCGGGATAGGGAGCCGCGAGCGAAACCTGAATCGTGTGCGGATTGATCTCTTTGGCGAATTCTATCGTCTTCTCGATCGTCTCGCGCGTCTCGCTCGGCAGGCCCAGGATGAAGGTTCCGTGAATCTTGATGCCGAGCTTGCGACAGTCCTCGGTGAAGCGGCGCGCGATGTCGGTGCGTAGACCTTTCTTGATGACGTGCAGAATTCCATCGTCGCCGGACTCATAGCCCACGAGAAGAAGGCGCAGCCCGTTCTCCTTCATGATCTTCAAGGTCTCGTAGGGCACATTGGCCTTGGCGTTGCAGGACCAGGTGACGCCGAGCTTGCCGAGGCCGCGCGCGATTTCCTCCACGCGCGGCTTGAAGTCGGTGAAGGTGTCGTCGTCGAACATGATCTCCCGGACTTCGGGCATGTTCTCCTTGATCCACTTGACCTCTTCCAGCACGTTCTCCGGCGAGCGCACGCGGTAGCGGTGGCCGCCGACCGTCTGCGGCCACAGGCAGAAGGTGCACTTCGAGCGGCAGCCGCGGCCGGTGTAAATCGACACATAGGGATGCTGTAGGTAGCCGATGAAGTAATTCTCGATCTTGAGATCGCGCTTGTAGATCGGACTCACGAACGGCAGCTCGTCCATGTTCTCGATCATGGGTCGCGGCGCATTGTGCGCGAGAGACCCGTCCTCCTTGCGGTAGCTCAAGCCGAGAATCTCGGCGAAGGGCTTTCCTTCGGCGAGATCGAGACAGGCGTAGTCGAATTCCTCGCGGGCGACCCAGTCGATGGCAGTGGTCGCCTTGAGGGAGCCGTCTGGGTCCACCGCCACTTTCGCGCCCACCATGCCGATGAGCGCCTGGGGTTTGCGCGCCTTCAGCAATTCCGCGAATTTCGCGTCGGTCGGGAAGGAGGGCGTGCTCGTGTGGATGACGATGAGGTCGTAACCTTCGGCGATCGCCAGGGTTTGCTCGACGCTCAACTCATCGGCGGGCGCGTCGAGCAGACGGCTGCCCGGCACCAGCGCAGCGGGCTGGGCAAGCCAGGTCGGGTACCAGAAAGACTTGATCTCGCGCTTGGCCTGGTAACGGGAGCCGGCGCCGCCGTCGAAACCATCGAAGGACGGGGCTTGCAGGAATAAGGTTCTCAGCATCGGGTCCTCATGTGAGCGTGGGGGCCTCGGTCTTGATCTCGTAGAGAACGCCCTGCTTTTCCGCCTTGAAACGCATGGCTCCCCAGCGGACGCGCCAGCTTACGAAGCTCGCGCACCAAAGAACGAGATTCAGGCAATCCCGGGGCGCGACCAAAGCGATGTCCGAGAACGGAACGTTCCCCGCGCGCTTACGCTGGACGACGTGCAGCGCAAGACGGGCCGCAAACGTAACCCCGAGGCCGATCTGGGCGGCGAGCGAGTCGGCTGCGAGCAGGAAGCCGACAAAGGCGACGGGCAGGCTGAACGTCACGAAACAAAACATGAAGCCGAAGGGCTGGAGCGAGCGGATCGTGCGCAGCCAGCGGAGCTCGTGCTCGATCAGGGATTGCGGATCCGCCTCGATGACATCGGTGGTCACGATATGTTGCGATAACACGGTGCGCAGCCCCCGCCTTCGAGTCAGTTCCCCAAGCCGATAATCATCCGCGAGTTGGTCGGCGATGGCTTCAAATCCGCCTATGGCGCTCAAAGTCTCACGCTTGAGCGCGATCGTGGCGCCGAAGGCGAAATCCTGCGAGCCGAAGAGATGGGCGACCCGCACGGAGGGCGCGAACCAGTCGTCGATGAAGAGCGCGCCGAGCCGCGACCAGAGACCCGCGACGGGCCGGCCTCGGTAAAGGCAGGTAACGACGCCGACCGAAGGGTCATTCAGCGGCGCGACCACCTCGGCGAGATAGTCTCTGCCCACGCAAATGTCGCTGTCGGCGAGAACGAGGCGATCGTGCCGGCAGCGCTCCAGAATGTTGATGAGGTTGCTGACCTTGTAGTTGGCGCCATGCAGCCTCGGATCGATCGCCAGCTCGAGGTCGAGCGATGGGAATTCCCGCTGCAGACGTCGCACGACCGCGATCCCCGGGTCGTTCCCATCCCGCACGCCGCAGACGATCTGGAAATCCGGATAGTCTTGCAGGCAGAAGGAGCGAAGGTTCTCATAGAGCCTTGGCTCGGCCCCGCAGAGCGGCTTCAAGATGCTCGCCGGGGGCTGATCCTGGCGCTCGTGCACGGGCGAAGCGCGCCGTGACCCCAAGAGCGCTGCGACGAGCGCAATACAGGCGTAGGGCGCAGCGAGCGCCGCCAAAGACAGGCCAAACAGCACCTTGATTGCCTCGATTTCGCTTTGACGAGCAGGCGTCGACCCTTCCGGGCCTGGCCTGCGGCTCCATTCCCGGGAGAAGAGCAGCAAAATCGGCCTATTTCATGGACCGTCTTTGCGGGTCGGGTTGGCCATCGTCGCGGCAGCCAAGGCGGAGCGATCGACGCGCGGGAGCCTTCAATCAGCCGGCTCCTTCACCCCCGTGGGCCTCGTCCGGGAAGCCGGCGCGCGCGCCGCCTGACGCGGCGGGCCCATCAGGATGGGCTGGAACAGCACGGCGGCGATGAGCGTCGTCAGCAAGGAAAGGCTCAAAAGCTTGCCCATGCTCGACGTTCCCGGGTGGTCCGACACCCAGAGACTCGCGAAGGCCGTGGCCGTCGTCATCGCGCTGAAGAGCGCGGCACGCGTCAGCGAGGAGGCGAGGAAGCTCGTCTCCCCCTGTCTCCAGGCCAGGACGTAATAAATCTTGAAGGCGACGCCGACGCCGAGCAGCAAGGGCAGCGCGATGATATTGGCGAAGTTGAGCTTGAGCCCGAAAAGAACCATCAGCTCCAGCGTGAGCACGGCGGCGAGCAGCAGGGGGATGATCGTGAGCAGCACGTCGACGACCCTCCGCAACACGACGAGGAGAATCAGGGATATCGAGACGAGCGCCAGCGTCGCGCCCTGCACGAAGGCGCGCAGGATCGTGTTCGCGGATTCCTGGATGAGGATCGGCCCGCCGATGGCCTCCGGCGCGACAGCGAGCACCGCTTGGGTGAAGCGCTTCAGCGTTTCATTGTCCTGCCGCTCGCCCCTGGGTCTCACCTCGATGCGCGCTCTGCCGTCCTGCGTCACCCACTCGCGCGTCAGCGGCGACGGCAGGCCGGCGAGGGAGACCGTCTCCGGCTGCAACCCAGCGCGTATCTGGTCGAGGCGAAGCGCGAGCCCGCCGAGCAGCGCCTTGTCAATGGCGGCAAGCCGCTCGGGATCGGCGTCGGCGAGCGCCTTGAGAGCGCTTGCAAGCTTCGACGCCGCAGCGCCCGGACCGTTCGGCAGCGAGAGAAAATCCTCCGCCGCCTCGTTCAGCGCCTGCCGTGTCTCGCTTTCGCTTGGCGCTGGCTTCATATCGGGGGAGTCGAGCGTCGGCCCGAGCAAAGCATGCGCATCGGCAATGATGGCGAGCTTTACGTCCTGATCCTCGGGGACGAAGCTTTGCAGTGTGACCGTCTCCGCCACCTCCGGCAATGCGGTCAAACGGCGCGCCAGCGCATTCGCCGTGTCCAGCGAGGAAGAAAGAACGTTGACCGTATTCGGCGTGGTCGCCGAGTCTTTCATCAGATCCTTGAGCGTCGAGATCGACTCGGCCGAGGCGTTGCGAAGGTTCAAGGGATCGTAATCGAAATTCAAATCCTTGAAGAGCGGCGCCCCTGCAACGACCATCAGCGCCGCGAAAATCAGTATGGGTTTCCGGTTGCGCGCCATGAAGCGATCGATGGGCGCGAGCTTCTGAAAGCCAATGGGCTTTGTCTCGGCGGGCGGCTTCAGCACCGTGAGAAGCGCCGGCAGAAGCGTCACGCTCGTCAGATAGGCGACGATCATGCCCGTTCCGGCGATGAGGCCCAGTTCCGAGACGCCGACATATTGCGTCGGCAGAAAGGCGTAGAAGCCCGCAGCCGTCGCCGCAGCCGCGAGAAGGAGCGGCTTCGCGGTCGCGGCCGCCGTCGCTTGAAGCGCCGCGTCGAGATCGTCGTTGTGATGCCTCTCCCGCCGATATCGCACCGCGAATTGGATTCCGAAATCCACGCCGATTCCGACAAAGAGAACGGCGAAAGCCACCGAGATGAGATTGAGGGCGCCGACCATCGCGAGGCCCAAGGCCGAGGTGATCGCGAGCCCGACGAAAAGCGCCGTCACAACGGCGAGCATGATTTTTCCCGAGCGAAGCGCGAGCCACAAAATGAGCAGCACGGCCACGACCGTCAGCCCGGCGTTGAGCGCTGCTCCGTCCGCCAGCGTGCCGAATTCTTCATCGGCGATGGCGACGGGACCGGTCAGCCGGACCGTGACGCCGTTTTCCGGTCCGTAGCCCAGGTCGGCCGCGGTTTTGCGGATCGCCTCCGACGCGGCGGCGCCCGGCTGGAGCGCGTCGAAATCGAGGATCGGCTTGACGCGGATGAAGCGGCGCAGCTCGCGGGCCTGCGGGGCGGAGCCCGTCATCAACTCGCTCCAGGAGAAGGCGGCCGGACGCCCGGCGAGCTGCGCGTCGATCGCTTCCGACATGCGGGCGAGGGGCGTCGCGAAATCCTCGACCCGGACCATGTCGCGCCGCGAGCCTTCCGGAATGAAGCGGAGCGCGCCGGCCATCCCGCGCAAGGTCGGGTCCGCGGCGAGCGCGCCCAGAAACGGCTGGGCGCGGATCAGCTGGTCCGTCAGACGGCGCAGCTCGTCCTTGTCGAGAAACAACAGGCCATTCTGCTTGAAAAAGGCGGGCGCCCCGAGTTCCTCCACCTCCTGGAAACGTCCCTGCGTCTTGGCGAGCGCAGACGCCAACGCCCCAGCCGCGCGCTCCGCGAGCTCGGGAGTTGCGCCGTCAACCACCACCAAAAGCGTGTTCGCTTGCTGCGGAAAGGCGGCGTCGTAAGCGATATCGCGCTGGCGCCAGGGCAGCTTGGCGGAAATAAGCTGATCGGTGTCGGTGTTGATCGCGATGTTTTGATAGGTGTAGACGGCGCTGAGCAGCGCGACGAAGAGCGAGAGAGCGATTGTGAGATAGGGCCGGCGGCGGCAGGCTCCGACGAGAGCGACGATGGCGGCTTCTGTAGTCTGGAGCATGTCTCTCCGTTTCGCGTTCAAGGACCGGTGCGGCGCAGGAGCTGCGCCGAGGGGATCCTGGCGCGCATTGTGGGTGCGATCCCGCCTTTTCTGCGGTCGCCAGGCTGTCGGGGCGCGTTACGCCCGAGCTTCGGCTCGGGACGAGAGATGAGAGCGTCGGGCAATTCTATCCTCGGCGCGCTCACGGCGAATCGGGTAGCATTGGCCCGTGGAGCCGGGACAGAAAATTATTGGCTCATTCAAGCCAATGGGCGCGTTCGCCGCGCAACTTGGCAAAGAATCGTTCGCGCCCGTCGTAAAGCTCAGCTTAGGTAATGACCCTCGATGGCGCGTTGGCGATCAATTTATGCCAGACGTGATCGAACGCGGGTTGTCGGCCATAATAGACACCGGATCGGATCTGACCCGCATCGATATAGGATTGGCAAAAAAGTTCAATCTGAAAAGCGTAGGAAATATCACGTCAAATTTTACAGGCATTCAAGCTTCTACCGCCGTTTATTCAGCCCAATTGATTTTCGAAGAGCAGAAATTCGTTTTGGGCGGACAATTTTCAGCGGCAAATTTCAGGGATGGCGGATATTTCCATGATATGATTTTAGGGTGGGATGTGCTACATTACTTCGATATACATCTGAACTCTAATCTCGGCATTGTCGCCCTTACGTTTCTTGGCCTTTCATAATCGGCCAACACGTCTTCCACAGGTCCTTTTTCACTAGCAACTCGACGGAGGTGACACGGTCGTTCGCGAGACAGCGCCCGCCCCATGGCCGCCAAGACCAAAGCCCCAATGGCGGAAAACAGGAGTGTTCTTCGCTTCATGTCACTGGCGCTTGTTGTGCGACGCGCTTCAGCGTCGCATGTCGCTTCGCGCTCGCCATATTGAAGAGCACGGGCGGTTTCGATGAAATGCTGGGCTTGCTCGCGTTCCTGGTTATCGTGACGTGTGCCGTACATGGGAGGGTCCTCAGCGACCAATAAGTTCCATTTTCGTGAGACGGGATGCTTCACGTCGTCGCGCACCGTTGATGTAAGCAGCGACTTCATCCTTTGCACCTTCGCCCCGTCTGTCTTCCAGTTATGATCACCGAGTGTCCGCGTCTCCGGCGGAGTTCCGCTATGCTTTTGAACCCTATGCGCTCTCGCGCCGTCGTCACGGGGCACAGGAGACAACTCCAGCCTTGCCAAATAAGACGACCGGTCATATTATGAAGCGATGAGCCGACGAAGCGCGAACGAGCTGAAGGGAAAGCTGCTGGATGAGGGGGTCGCCCTTCTTATGGACCGCGGCTACCACGGCTCGGGGTTGCAGGAACTCGTTCAAAAGGTCGGTGTGCCGAAGGGCTCTTTTTACAACTACTTCGACAGCAAAGACGGCTTTGGCGCCGAGGTTGTCGGGCACTATCTCGAACCCTTCATCCGCCAGCTCGACGCGCATCTCCAGCGCGCCGATTTGAGCGCGAAAGCCGCGTTGCACGCCTATTTCGACGAGCTGATCCAGGAGCTTGAACGGCGCGAGTTTCACGGCGGCTGTCTTCTCGGCAATCTGATCGGAGAGATCGGCGAATCCAGCGGCTCATGCCAGGACGCGTTGCGCGCGGCCGTGCTCCGTTATCGCGACAAGTTGCGTGTGGGCTTAGCGCGCGGCAAGCGGGAGGGAGACTTCCGCGCCGACATGGACGCGGCCGACATGGCCGACTTTCTTCTCAACGCTTGGCAGGGCGCATTGCTGCGCATGAAAATCGAGCGCTCAGCCCGGCCTTTGCTACAGTGCCGCGACATGCTGCTCGAAGACCTCTTCAAAGGCTGACTTTTCGGCCCACAAAAAGACGACCCAGTCCTATTGCTTTGATCAAGCAACCAGGATGCGGCCTAAAAGGGAGACAAGGGCATGGCTAGCAATATCAATCAGGGAAGAGGAAAACGGGTCGCGCTTGCCGCGCTGCTTTGTGCATCGGCGCTCGCTCTGTCTCCCGCGCGCGCGGACGAGACCTGCAACTCGCCGTTCATGACCGGTCTCATCAAGGGGCAGGAACAGTATCTGCACGTCTGGACGCTCGGCGAGAAAGGCGTCGGCGACGAGTCCGACAAGCTCGTCACGATCGACGTCATTCCAGGATCCAAGACCTACGGCAAGGTGATCCACGCGCTGACCGTCGGCGGCCGAGGCGAGGCGCATCACATGGGCTTCACCGACGACCGCAAATATCTCTGGGCCGGCCGCCTGGACGACAACAAGATCTTCATCTTCGATGTCGGCGCGGACCCGTCGACGCCAAAGCTCGTCAAGTCGATCGACAATCTCGCGGAAAAGACCGGCTACGTGGGGCCCCACACTTTCTATGCTTTGCCCGGACGCGTTCTCGTGCAGGCGCTGTCGAACAAACAGGACCACGGCGGTCGCACGGGGCTCGTCACCTTCAACAACGCGGGCGAGGTCATCGCGACGACGCCCATGCCGGTTGAAAACGGCGGCGACGGCTATGGCTATGACATTGCGATCAACCCGGCCGAGAACCTGATGCTCACGTCGAGCTTCACCGGCTGGACCAATTATATGATGGACATCGGCCAGCTGCTCCAGGACAGCGCCGCGATGAAGAATTTCGGCGCGACCCTGGTGCTCTGGGACCTGAAGGCGATGAAGCCGAGCCAAGTCTTCTCCGTGCCGGGCGCGCCTCTTGAAATTCGCTGGGCGCTGGCGCCCGGCGCCAATTGGGCGGTGACCGCGACGGCGCTGACCTCCAAGCTCTATCTCGTTAAAGAGGACGAGCAGAAGCAATGGCGCGCGACGCCTGTCGCCGACATCGGCGATCCCGCAAGCATCCCTCTGCCCGTCGATATTTCGATCGCCGCGGATGGCAAATCGCTTTGGGTCAACACTTTCTCCGACGGAACGACGCGCCTCTTCGATCTGAGCAACCCCGAGGCGCCGAAGCAAACCTACGCGAAGAAGATCGGCTCGCAGGTCAACATGGTCTCGCAAAGCTGGGACGGCAAACGCGTCTATTACACGTCGTCGCTCCTCGCCAATTGGGACAAGAAAGGCGCCGACAACGAGCAGTTCTTGAAGGGCTACGCCTGGGACGGCAAGGAGCTGAAAGAATCCTTCGCCATCGATTTCCATAAGGAGGGGCTGGGGCGCGCGCATCACATGAAATTCACTGCCGCGGCGCCCAAGGTCTCCGAATGAGGCGACGAGAAATCGCGGCGAGAGGCGTAGCCGCGCCTCTCTCGCTCGCGGCGGCGCTTGCGCTCTTGATCGCGGCGCGGGCTCTGGCTTTGGGTCTGCCGAGCCCTGGCAGTTACGTGCTCCAACACATCCAGCATCCGCCAGATGCGGAGTTGCTCGATGCGGCGGGCGAGCCCCAGCGTCTGTCGAAAGTCGCGAGCGGCGCGGTGACCGCCCTCGCATTCTTCTACTCGCATTGCGAGGACCCGACCGGCTGCCCCGTCGCTTGGTCGGTCTTCGAGTCGACCCGCAAGGAGGCGAGCAACGATCCGTTGCTGAGGAGCCGGTTGCGCCTGGTCTTCGTCTCGCTCGATCCCGAACGCGACACGCCGCCGGTCTTGAAGCTGCTCCAAAACTCGGAGCGCTCCGAGGCCGAAATACCCTGGTTGTTTCTGACCGCTCCGTCGCGAAACGAACTTGCGTCCCTGCTGCAAGCCATGGGGCAGGACGTCGCTTTCGACGTCGACGCCAAGGGCGCGAAGACCGGCGCGCTCAATCACATGCTCAAAGTCTTTCTGATCGATCCCGCGGGTTGGACGCGCGAAATCTATACGGTCGCTTTCTTGACGCCGGAAAACCTGCTGAACGACGCCCGCGCGCTCGCGCTGGAATTCCCGGGCGCCGACAACGGTACGACAGGCCGGTGAGATGCGCGCCATAGCGCTTCTCTTTCTCGGCCTATCAGCGCTGCTGAGCGCCGCTCGCGCCGACGATCTCCGCTCTCCGCTCGGTCTGCCGCCGATTCCCGCCGCCGCAGCCGGCACGCCGCAGATGAGAAGCCTCGGCGAGCGGCTCTTCTTCGACCGCAGCCTCTCGGCCAACGGCACGTTGTCTTGCGCCATGTGCCACATTCCCGCACAGGGCTACGCCTCCAATCAAAGCGCCTTATCCATCGGCTTGGAGGGGCGCGCGCTACGGCGCAATGCGCCTTCGCTCTACAACGTCGTCTTCAAGAAATATCTTTTTCACGACGGACGCGAGACCGACCTCGACGCCCAGGTTTGGGGGCCGCTGCTGACGCCGGACGAGATGGGAAACCCGGCCATCGGCCCGCTGTTGGCGCGGATCGCGCTGGACAAGGATTACGGTCCGGCCTTCCGCGCGGCCTTTCCCGGCGAAGGCGTGACGATGGTCACGCTCGGCCGGGCGATCGCCGCGTACGAGGCGAGCTTGCTCAAAGGCGATAGTCGCTTCGATCGCGCGTTTTACGGCGGCGACCGCGCGGCGCTCACGCAGCAGGAATGGCGAGGCTACGAGATCTTCGTCTCAAAGGGCGGCTGCGCCGCCTGCCATGAGATCGGCGCGACCAGCGCGCTCTTCACCGATCAGTCCTGGCACGACACCGGCGTCGCTTTTCGCGCCCGGAACGAGGGGACGACTCGCGTCGAACTGGCGCCGGGGGTGTCGACTCATGTGCGTCTCTTGGCCTTCGGTCCGGGCCGACCCGATCTGCGAAGCGACCTCGGCCGATTCGAGATCACCAGAAATCCCGGGGATCGCTGGGCGTTCACGACGCCCTCGCTGCGCGGCGTGAAGGACACATGGCCCTACATGCACGACGGAAGCGTCGCGACGCTGGAAGACGTCGTCGACTTCTATGATAGAGGCGGCGGAGCGAACCCGAACCTCGACCGACGCCTCAAGCCGCTTGGCCTCTCGGACGACGAGAAGGCGGCGCTCATCGCTTTCCTCAAAGCGCTTTGAAATTCGCACCGCGCGCAATTTCCGTGACGGCCCCCTTTCCCGTTGAAGGAGGCTTTCCACTGGAATCGAGCTTTTGAAGAATCGGCGTGGGTCCCGTAAAGCGCCTAGCGGCTGGCGGGTCCCTCGACGAAATGGTTTTGCTGGCTAGGTGGTTACGTATTATACGTGCAATTCTGGAGCGAATTTCAAGATAAACGAGCGCCAAGCACGGCTATGAAATGTGACAGCTTACCGTCAAACTGGCCATCGAACCTCAAGGTCAACCCTGATCTGGAAAAGTTAATCGCGACCCATTACGGTCAATTTCAGTATCACTTCGTCGAATTTATCGTTAGCCATCTTTCCGACTGCTCGCGAGCCTTCGGCGGCGATCTTCAGGAAATGCTCGTCCTCGGTCTCATCGGCCAAGTCCTTCTTGCCACCTACAACAAGGGGACGCCCCTCGACGACCAGAGCGAATTCGGGGCCATAAGCGCCTCGCGAATCGCCGACGTCTTGGGCATCCCGCGAGAGACGGTGCGTCGTAAGCTCCGTTCCCTCTCTCAGCGAGGCTGGATCGTGCAGAGCGGCGACGCCATGTGGAAGCTTCATATCGAAAATGGCGTTTCTGTCGCCCAGCAGCAGCTTTCAGAACTCGACAGACGTGGCGTGTCGCGGATGGCCAAGGCGGTCCATGCTTTGGGACCTCTGTTGAGAACGCTAACGGAGAAGGCGGAGCCCTGAGGTCCCAGCCGTAGCTTCGCGATGCGCCTCATGACAAGCATGAGGCGCGATCGCCAATCTCAGAAGGGGAAGGACCAGGCCCCGTAACTATTGCGGGCGAGCAGCCCGCCGCGGACGAAGCCGACGGCCCCGCCGTAGGCGACCTTGCACCAGCCGGAACCGAGCCCGCTGCGCAGTGCAGCACATTGACCTCGGCGCCGGCGGGTATGGTCGTCAGGACGCGAGAGAAGATACGCGGAGACTTGTGCAACGCCGTCGCATCCGACGTGACCACGCCGGCGACGTCTACGCGCCCGCCGCTCCTCGCGAGCGCCACCTCTTTCACCCAGCCCTTCACGTCGCCAGCCTGAACCTGGCACCAGCGCCACTTCCAGCCGGTGGCGCAGGTCAGAACCTGAAGGTCCACGCCCGCGGGGATCGTCGCGACGACCGGCCATTTGGCGCCCGGTCCCGAACGCACGCTCACCGGGCTCGCAAACTCTGTGGCGTTCGCCGCGAGGCTGAATGACAAAGCGAGGGCCGCCATCACGGCGCGCGCGCCGAACTCATCCATTCTCACTTCTTCCTCCTCAGTCCCAATAAGGGCCGCGAACGCGGCGCATCCTTCTTGTGAATTCTTCAGTGACGGGTTTTCTTGCGTTACCTGCGCCAGCGGCGCAAGAGACTGCCTGCTCATAATGGGCGCCGTGCGCCGCCCCTGGCCTCCCAGGGCCTCGGCTCTTCGGCGAGGGAAGTTTCTCCGTCGCGCCCATCGGGGGCCGCTTTCATCGCTCTGCATCGCAAATAGAAAATTGCGAAAAGTCTTGGCGCCCTTCTGCAATCTTCGGTCGGCGTCGCCGACCTTGGCGCGCAGGCTCAGATGATGCGTGTCTTCCTGCCCCCGGCAAAGCCGGAGGCCCATGCTTTGCTTTAGTAGGCGCCCTCTCCTGCGAGCACGGCATAGGGGGTGCGCAGGAGGATCGAGAGATCGAGGAAGATCGATTGATCGCGGACATATTGGCGATCGAGCGCAACCTGACCGACAAAGTCGATGTTGGCGCGTCCTCCCACCTGCCACAGGCAGGTGATGCCGGGCTTCACGAGCAGCCGAACGCGGTCGCTGGGGGCATACTTCGCCACTTCCGACGGAAGCGCCGGACGCGGACCGACGAGCGACATGTCGCCGGTGAGCACGTTCCAGAACTGCGGAAGCTCGTCGATCGAGTATTTGCGGATGAAGCGGCCGATCCGTGTGATGCGCGGGATCGTTCTGATTCTTGTAGCGGATCTCGTGCCGGGAGGTGGTGGCGCCCTGCATTTTCCCATGCAGAGCGTCGGCGCCGACCACCATCGAGCGAAACTTCACCATGGAGAAAGGAAGGCCGTTCCGGCCGATCCGCGTCTGACGGAAGAAGACCGGACCCGACAACTCCATCTTGATGGCGATCGCCGCCACCACAAACACCGGCGCAAACAACGTGAGCGCAGCAAGAGCGCCGACGATGTCGACGGCCCGCTTCAGCAGCGACGAACGGGCTACATTACCAAGAAGCACGCTATCGCGGATCTCGATGGTGGTGGTGAGCGACATCTCGGACCTCGGGAACTCGCCGTGGTTGGCGTTCATGAGCGAGGGGTTTCACGAGACGTGCCATGAGACGTGCTGTTATAAATGCATTGATTTATAAGCTGCATCTCCGCATTCGCGGGATCGGCGCCTCATTTTGGAAGGCCCCTTTTGCTATCCTGCTTTGCAAATTGAAAATTGCGAAAATCTCGCCAGTCTTCAGCAACCCCGCCTAGCCTCACAATTCGTTCGGGAATCGTGAAGAGTGACGCGGCAGAGTAGCGCTGAGGCTTCAAAATATGAGTCGCCCACAGCGGCGATCGGACGCTGACGCGGCCACGGTCGAGCCCTGTGGCCCAAAAGCGCCGATCCACGAAGCCGGTTTGCTTGATCCAACGACGCAGGCTTTTTCGTCCGCGTGGCCGATGTGCGTCTCGCATGTTTCAGCGTCGGCTCGACACCCGCATGAACGCGAGGCTCGAGCTAGCCCCGAAGTCGGGAGCCTTCGCTCGCCCGCACTTGATGGCGCGGCGCTTCAGAGCGCTCGCGCGCCACGAAGGCGAGGGCCCGGAGGATGAACGCTACATTGCCGATCAGGTAGCGCGACCACAGGCGGCCGGGCTCCTGCAGCAATCGCCATATCCATTCGCAGCCGATCGAGCGCAGGAGGGTCGGCGCGCGCGAGACGTTTCCGGAGAAGAAGTCGAAAAGACCGCCGACGGCGACCACCACCGGAGTTCGCAGCGCGTCGAAGTTGCGGGCGATCCAGAGGTCTTGCACCGGCACGCCCATGCCGACCAGTAGGATCGAGGCGCCGCTGGCGTTGATCTCGTCGATGGCGGCTTGCTTGTCCGCAGGGCTATCGATGTAGCCATGATGCGCGCCGGCGATCACCTCGGGCATAGCCCATGGCTCTCACCGTGCGCCGCCGCGGCCTCGGCCACGCCGGGCTTGCCGCCGAGCAGGAAGATCTTCACACCCGCCTTCTGCGCCGCCGCGCAGAGCAGCGGAAAGAGGTCGGTGCCGTTCACATTGTCGGCGAGCGGCGAGCCGCTCCAGCGTGCGGCGAGCGCCATGCCGCTGCCGTCGGCATAGAGGCGATCCATTCCCTGCAGAACGCGGGCATAGGCCGGGTTGGTCGCAGCGACGTTGATGACGTGCGCATTGATGAAGCTCACGCGCGTGCGGCGGCCGACGCGCGCACGCTTGACCAGGTCGTCGGCAGCTTCCTGCAGGGTCGAGTTGACGATCGTGAGATCGAACAGCTTGACCGTGGGCTCATAAGCCGCGGACTCCTTCCACAGCAGCGACGAACGGACCGCATTCCGTAGAAGCGCGCTATCGCGGATCTCAACGGTGCAGACTGACATCTCGGACCTCCGGAGCTCGCCGTGGTTGGCGTTCATGAGCTAGAGGTTTCACGAGACGTGCCAGGAGCGGATATCTGCGTAACACCATTGACGTTGCGTAATGAAATGCGAGCATCGGCCTGCTGCGGGCGATTTTGCAACCCGCTTTCGACTGTTTTGCGTTGCAAATTAAGAATTGCGAAAAAGCTTCCGAATTGTGAAGAATTCGAGCGTTTTCCGCATCGCGTTTTCCCGCCCATTTTCCTTCGCAAATTGCGAAAGCGTGGCCCCTTTTCAATCTGACGCGAGGCTAACTATCTGATCCTTCGTAGCCCCAGGTTGGCGCCTGACATGCACTGGCTAACGGCGATAAACTCTAACCACGCTCAGGGGCATCCAACGTGCTCAAATCATTAAAAGAGCTAATCGATAAGGTGCTGTCGGGCGGCGCGGGGAGGATCCTGCGTGGGTTCAGCGCGCATGGCAGCGCGGAAATGGTCAATCGCGTCGTTCGCCTGGCGGTGACTGTCGTGATCGCGCGCAGGCTCGCCCCCGAGATCGTCGGCGAAGCGGCGCTTGCGCTTACGCTATTCGAGATGATCCGCGCGTTCGCCCTGACGGGGGCCGGCGCCAAGGTGATCGCCTGCCCCGAAGACAAGCTCGCGGCGACCTGCAACACCGCCTATCGTTTGGCCTGGATGTGGAGTGGCGTGCTCGTTGTCTCCCAGCTCGCGATTGCATGGGGGCTGGCGTATATCTATGGCCGTCCGGTCGCCGGCGTCATGCTCGCGACTCTCTCGCTCGTCTATCTTTCCACGCCGAACGCAGACGTCCAGTTCAATCTCGCGCTGCGCGAGGGTCTCAATGGCCGTGTCGCGCGCGTCTTTGCGACTCAGGCGATCGCCGATCATCTCTTGACCGCGGCGCTCCTTCTCGCCTGGGCCAGCCCTTGGTCCATCGTGCTGCCCAAGTTGCTGACCGCGCCCATTTTCATGTTTATGATACGTAGCGCGCGTCCGTGGCGCTACGCTCCGACGGCAGGCTCATCGCCAATGCGAGAGATGCTGAGGTTCAGCAGCGGCGTGCTCGTGTCCGAAATCTTGACCGCCGTGCGCACGCAGGGCGACAATCTGATCATCGCCGCGACCATGGGAACTTCCGTGCTGGGCGGCTATTACTTCGCCTACAACGCCGGCATCGGGATTTCCAGCTCGCTGGTTCGCGCTTTCGGGCTCGTCGCTTTCCCTATGCTTTGCGCCGCTAATCGCGGGCAAGAGCGCCTCGCCGCGCTGCGCCATGTCGGCATTATCGGCGCCGCTGTGTTCTTGCCGATCGTGGCGCTGCAATCGCTCGGAGCGCCCTACTACGTGCCGCTGGTCTTCGGCGAGCGCTGGTCGTTCGCCGCGCCCCTGATCGCCTTCATGTGCCTTGCAGGCCTGCCGCTGCTGGTCTCGAACATCACGACGGGCTGGCTGCGCGCCGAAGGACGGGTTCACGCCGACGCCACCAGCAGCCTCTTAGTCTGCGTCACGGCGCTCGGCGGGCTTTTCCTCGGGACGAGGTTTGGCTCGCTGGAGGCTGCCGTAATTGGTCTCGTTGCAGGCCAGACCATCGGAGCTATCTTAAATGCCGTTCGCGTGTTGCCGCTCGGCCTGCGGGATCTCGCCGGTCGGACTCGTCGGAAGTGGGTGCTCGCATGATCAAGCCCGAAGTCTCGATCATCATGCCGGTTTACAACGCTGCGGCGACGCTCGAGGCGACCATCGCCTCGGTGCTCGCCCAGTCCTTCGGAGCCTTCGAGCTCATCGCCGTGAACGACGGCTCGACGGACGAGAGCCTCTCCATCCTCGAGGCTCATGCGGCGGGCGATCCTCGCATCCGCATCGTCTCCCAACCGAACGCCGGCCTCGCCGCCACCCGCAACCGCGGCGCCGAGCTCGGCAAGGCGCCTTTCATCGCCTTCATCGACTCCGACGACCTCTGGCGGGCCGATAAGCTCGAGCGTCACATGGCGCTGCATCGTCAGGATGCTTCCCTGGCCGCGAGCTACGCCCGCGTCGCTTTCATTCCACAGGAGGCGAAGGGCCTCGACGAAGCGACGACCCTGTCGAGCCTCGGCCCAAAATCGCCGCGCCTCGTCGACGTGCTCGGCGAGAACCCCATCTGCACGCCCTCCAATCTCGTGATGCGGCGCGACTGGTACGACCGCCTTGGCGGCTTCGATCGAAGCCTGAGACGCGTCGAGGATCAGGAATTGCTCGCTCGGCTCATCGCGATGGGCGGCCGGATCGAAGGTATCGACGCCGTGCTCACCGGATACCGGCTGAGCCCGGGCGGCCTGTCGATGGATCTCTCGGCAATGCACACGACTTGGCGTGAGGTCGCCCTGCGCTTCCTCGCAGAAAAGGATCTCGCTCCGCTCGAGGGGCTCTACTATCGCTACCTTGCCCGACGCGTGCTGCGAGCCGGAGGGCCCCCGACGCAAGCGCTACGCTATGTCATTGCCGGCCTGCGCATCGACCCCGCTGTCTTCCTGCGCGATCGTCGCGGCCTTTCCACGCTCGCGGCGGCGCTTGCGGCGCCCTTCATTCCGAGCCGCCTACGGCTACGTTTTTTCGCCTAAACCTGTTTTATGCATAAACGACTGCAGCCAAGCTTTTCAGCCTGACGCTGTGTTATAGATAGAATCGCATGAAAGATCGGATGAATTCGGAATTTGCCCGATGAACGACCGGACGGCCAAGCCGCGGCTTGTCAACCTGCTGACTGACCTCTCCCTGGGCGGCGTCACCCGCTACCTTGGCATTTTCGATTACGAAATTCTCAGCGCAGTCGTCTCGTCCTCGCTCTTTCCGGTGCATCCTCGGGCGATGATCGCGCCGCGGCTTGACGCCGAAATCATTACTACGAATTTTCCGCCGAGCTGGGGAAGGCTTCCCTTTCTGGCGACGCTGCGGATGCGCAATCCCAACGCGCGGCTCATCCATATCGAGCACAGCTACACGCGCGCCTGGGAGACGCTAAAAGTTCCGGTCAAGGCGCGCTTTCGGGCGATGCTGAAGATGGCTCTGCGATTCTCGGACGACATCGTCTGCGATTCGGAGAACCAAGCCGATTGGTTGGCCGAGGCCGCCTCGATCGAGCGGCAAAGGATCAAGGTGATCTATCCTTATGTCGAAAATAGCGGCCTCGAAGATTTGCCTCTCCCCGACTTCTCTTCGTCGCGGCCGCTGCGCATCGGAGCCTTTGGACGGTTCCACGAGCAGAAGGGTTTCGACCTTTTGATCGACGCCTATCAAGCCGGCGCTTTCCACGGCGCTGAGCTGCTGATCGGCGGCTTCGGGCATGATGAAGCCATGCTTCACGCGCTCGCCGCGGGGGCGCCGGGCATCAGCTTCTACGGAAAGGTCGTGACCGTTCCGGATTTTCTCTCGCGCTGCGACGTCGTCGCCATCCCCTCGCGCTGGGAGGCCGGCGGCCTCGTCAATATCGAGGCCCGCCAAGGCGGGCGGCCAATTCTGGTTTCGCCGGTGGACGGCCTACCCGAGCAGGTTGGCGCAGCGGGACGGATCGTCGATTTCACCTCCGTCGACGCCGTCGCAAAAGTGATGGCCTCGCTCGACCCATCGACGCTCGCCGCGATGGCGAAGGCCGCGCGGCAATCGACAAAAGATTACGGCGCCATCCGCCAGCACGAATGGGCTCAATTTCTGTCGGGGGCGGGCGTCGAGACATAACGGCTCCGCTCGTCCGATCGCGAAACGCCATGAAGAGCGCCCCAGATCCGAGCGCTTCCTGCCGCGCTCTGCCGCCCATTCTCATTCGCAGATTGGGAATGCGTGATGCTTTCGTAATTTGACGCGAGCTTCGTATCGAAATCTTGGTCATTCCTGTTGGCGCCGAAGATGCAGCACGAGTTTCGCAAGATCTTCTCGCCCTCGAAGCCTTCTCGCTCAGAAAGGTGCACGCCTAATGGAAACACCCCGCTTCTCCGTCATCATCCCCTGCTACAACGGCTCCTCGACTCTCGGCGAGACGCTGCGAAGCGCCGCCGCGCAAACGACAAAGGACATCGAGATCATCGTGATCGACGACGGATCGACCGATGAGAGCGCCGAGATCGTCGCGCAATTCGCTCAGTACGACCGGCGCCTGAAGCTCATCCGTCAGGCCAACGCCGGCTTGGCTGCGTCGCGCAACCGCGGGATAGCCGAAGCGCGCGGAAGCTTCATCGCGTTTCTCGACGCTGACGACCTTTGGGATCCCCGATACCTCGAAACGCACGCGCGTCGCTTCGAAGAGGATACCTCCCTGGGATTGTCCTTCTCCGTGGCTCGGGTCATGCGCGCGGACGGTCAGCTCACCGGACGAACCTTCCGGTCGAAGCTGCGCGACCTGAAGCCTGCGGACATGTTGGTGACAAATCCGTGCACGACCCCATCCGCCATCGTCGTGCGTCGCGAGACCATCGAAGAGGCCGGGCTGTTCGACAGCAGTCTGCGTCGGGTGGAGGATCAGGAGTGGCTTTTTCGCGTCGCTCTGACGAAGTGGAAAATTGAGGGAGATCCCACTCCCTTGATGTCCTATCGTCAGAGTGAAGGAGGGCTCTCGTCGAATCTTTCCGCGATGTACAACAGCTATGAGGAAATGCTGGCGAGAGCCCGCTGCTTGAGCCCGGCGCTCGTCGATCAGCACGGCGGGATCGGGAGCGCTCGCACGCTCCGCTATCTCGCTCGTCGCGCGCTGCGCGTGGATCGCTCTCGGGCGCAGGCCCAACATTTTGTCGTGCGCGCGCTTCGCAAGGCGCCGAAAATCGTCTTCCATGAACCGAAGCAGACGCTCGCCACCCTCGTCGCAGCCTTCGTTCCCGGCTGCGACCAGCTGTTCAACGCCCTGCAAAGGATCTAACGAGGTCCCATGCCGAAAGTCTCCGTCATCATCCCTCTCTATCAGAGCGAGCGCTACATTTGCGAAACCGTCCGCACGGTGCAGGCGCAGACGTTCACGGATTTTGAGATCGTCGTCGTCGATGACGGCTCCAGCGATCGTGGCCCGGCTCTGGCCGAAGAGATAGGCGAGCCGCGATTGCGCGTCGTGCATCAGGAAAACCGCGGGCTCGCGGGAGCGCGCAACGGTGGGATCGCACATGCAAAGGGCGAATATCTCGCCTTCCTCGACGCCGACGACCACTGGGCGCCGGAAAAGCTGCAGCGCCACGTCGAGCAGCTCGACGCCGACCCCTCGATCGGCGTGAGCTTCAGCGCCTCGGCGCTCATGGATGACGACGCCAAGGACATGGGCCTCGTGCAAAAGCCGATCGGCGTGACATTCGACGTCATCAGCGTCTTTTGCCGCAATCCCGTTGGCAACGGCTCTGCGCCCGTCATCAGGCGAGCGACCTTGGACGCGATCGCCTTCTTCGACAAGGAGCGCGGCCGTGTCTGCTGGTTCGACGAAAGCTTCCGGCAGTCCGAGGATATCGAATGCTGGACGCGGATCGCCGCGACGACGAACTGGAAGTTCGGCTATGTGGACGCGCCGTTGACGCGCTATCGCGTCAACGCCCAAGGCCTGTCGGCGAACGTCGAGGCGCAGCTCGCGACTTGGCGGCGCTTCCGCAAGAAGGTCGCAGCCTATGCGCCGGCACTTGAGGCGCGTGCGGGAAACCTCGCCGAAGCCTACCAGTTGCGTTATCTGGCGCGTCGCGCCATTCGTTCGTCGCAATACGCTCAAGGGCTCAAGCTCGTTTGCGGGGCCTTGAAGCTGGAGCCGAGAATACTGCTGGCTGAACCCACGCGAACGCTGGCCACGCTTGCGGCGGGGATCGCGGGCGTGGTTCTGCCCTCAAGCGTGGTCGACAGACTGACTCGCGCGACGATGAGACGTGCGGCAGGCATGCGAATCTGATCGCAGCATTCGGCCAAGGGTATCGCTATGACGCATCCGCAGAGTGTGAGTATCAACATTCTTATCGTCTCGTTCGAGGACGAACGATGGGGCGTCATCCGTCTGGTAAAGCCTCTGGTGGAAGCCGGCTTTACGGTTGCGGCGCTATGCCCGCCAAATGGCGCGTTGACGCAGACGCGCTACTTGCAGCGGCTCTATGCCCTCGACAGCGTGAAGAACGCCCGACGCATCGAGCTCGCTTTGGCTGAGACGATGCGTGACTGGAGGCCCGCGTTCGTCATTCCGGGAGACGAGCGGGCGGTGGCCTTTCTCCACGCTCTGGTTCGGCGGGCCGAAAAGGGCGGACGCCAGCCCTTGGACGCTCAGTCGCTCTCGACTTTGATTAACTCGCTCGGTGATCCCGGTCACTACAACACGCTGCTCATGAAGAGCGAGACCGTCGCCTTAGCGCATCGGTGCGGGCTGAGAATCCCTGAGGGCGGAAGCGCGGTCTCGACTGAGGGCGCCATGCACCTGGCAGAGCGCCTCGGCTTTCCGGTCTATGTCAAACAGTCCTTCAGCTGGGCGGGTCAGGGCGTCATTCGTTGCGAGGCTCCCGAGGAGGTCGCCACGGCTTTCAACTCCATGCAGCCCCGTAGTCGGAACCCGCTTTATGCAGCCGCCAGGCGCCTATTGCGGCGGGACTGGTATCCAGTCGGCTCTAGGGTCGACGTCCAGCAGTCCGTTGACGGCTTCCCCGCTTTCTATGCCGCCTTGGCGTGGAAGGGAAAGATGCTGGCTGGTTTTGCAGGCTTCGTTGAGCGAGCGAGTTCTGCGCATGGCCCGAGCTGCGTCGTGCGTCTCGCGAGGCATGAGGAGATGGCGCGCACTTCTTCGACGCTCATCGCCGCAACGGGCGTGACCGGCTTCGTCGGTTTCGATTTCATGATCGAAAGCGCGACAGGGAAGGCGTTTCTTCTCGAATGCAATTTGCGGCCCGTGCAAGCCTGCCACCTGGGTTCGCGCATTGGCGTGAACCTGTGTGACGCGCTCGCTGACGCGATTCGCGGCGACCCGAGGCGCCGCCTGCCCGCTGAGCGCGAAGAGACTGTGGCGCTGTTTCCGCAGGAATGGCGACGCGACCCTGCCGCGCTCGCCGATTTTCCCGGTTTCGTCGATGCGCCGCTCGACGATCCAGCGTTACTCACACGGATGACGGGGGGGGGAGCTATCCGCCGCAAGCGTCTGACGCGCCAAGATCCTGGTCGTTGATCCCACCGTCGGCGCTCTCCTTTCTTCGCGCCCGAATGTAGCTTGGAAGAATCGATTGCCGGCCATAAGGCCGTTTCATCATCACCATTGGCATAAGCGGTTGTCCACCCCATGATCTTCAGACGGTTCGCCGCGGCCGTATCGACGGCGAGGCTGAGCCGCGATCGCCGCCCCGTGCGCCTCGCTATCTGCTGCGGATTGCATGCGTCGTCTAATTTATAAAGAGGGGGTGCACCCAGGAAATTTCAGGCAAGGAGTTTGGCGGTTCCAATATCCGATGAGGCGGGTCGGAAGTTACGGTGACCACTTTTGATCTGCGAGGCGTGCATTGGTCTCAACGCCCCTCTCTCAATCTCCCTGCGGGCAACGAACAGGGCGAAGAGCTGCTATATGTTTGTCGGGGTGCTTACAATGGCGGAAATCCACCCCTCGCTCATAGCAGAGCGGCATGGGTGAAGATGACCCCTAGCCCCTTTGGAGAGTCG
>CAVXEI010000003.1:0-361269 GCA_963760695.1 uncultured Alphaproteobacteria bacterium
CGGCGGCGCTCCACCGCGAGAAGCGCGACAAATAGGATCAGCACCGCGATGAACAGGCAGTTCTCGATATTGGGCCACGCGCGCATAATCGTTTCCCTTCGAATCCGAGTGTTGAGGGTGCGTCCCAGGACGCCGCGAACCTCGGATCATGTTCACTGAGGAGATTGCACGTTCCACTGTTTTGCCCAAGGAAAGGGATCGCCATTCGACCATCATTATCCGCCAGCCGGTTTTTCGCTGTTCTTTGGCGGAAAATCACGGTTGCTTCCTCCTGTCTCCGGTCCGATGTTGCATTCACTTTGTCTGGCGAAAGACGGCTGAGGAGAAAATCCATGCTTGGTCTTCGAGCAGCTGGCGACCTGCGCGGCGCCGCGGAGGACGTGATCGGTTGCCCGCAACGGAAGGCGTTCGAGTTCATCGGACTTGGCTTCTTCGAGAACTACCCGAAGTGGTGCCCGCAGGTGGTCGAGCTGGAACCCCTATCCCCGGAGCCCATCGAGGCCGGACCGATGGCGAGACAGGTGACCCTGAGCGTGGCATCAAGACCGAATCGACTTTCCGGATCTCCGCCTTCGAGCCCTTGAGCCACATCGCCATCACCGGTGTGTCCGAGCGCTTCAATCGAGCTACGCCTTGGAGCCGGCCGACGATCAGCGCACGAAGATCGCTTTCAGCTTCGAGCTTGAGGAGCTGGACCTCACAATGCGCCCTTTTCAGAAGCTCATCCGGGCGGCGCTACAGGAAGGCGCGGCGCAGACCATGGAAGATCTAAAGAGCTTGCTGGAAGGTCCCGTGGCCCGTGAGGTCCGCGTCGCCTAAGGCGGCCGGACAGTGAGGGAAAGAGGAAGGTGAGATGTTCGTCATAAACGAAAACTCCGGATCATTCCCACGGTGCTCACCCAAATTCTCGACAGCTGCGTGAACGGCGTCACGCTGACGAACCGGACCTGCCAATTCGCCCATCGTCTACGCCAACAAAGCGTTCGAAGACATCACGCTCTACACGCAATCGGAAATCGTCGGGCGAAACTGCCGCTTCCTGCAGGGCGCCGACCGCGATCAGCCGCAACTCGACAAGCTGCCGGCCGCCATCCGCGACCGCATGCCGGTGGAGGTCATCCTGCGCAATTACCGCAAATCCGGCGAGCTGTTTCACAATCGTTTGGTGGTCAAGCCGCTGTTCGGTGCCGCGGGGGAAGTCCTTTATTTCCTCGGCGTGCAATATGACATCACCAAGCAAGTTCGGGCCGAGGAAGAGATCGGGAAACTCACAGCGAAAAGCTGGAGCTCGTGGGCGCCTGAGTGTGGCGGGCCTGGGGAGCGCGCCAGAGGCCGGGCGACTCTTCCGCCCCCCCCGCTCTCGTTTTAAGAGCCGCTGAACCAGTTATAGCCGAGGTTCTCCCAATAGCCGCCGGGGTAGTCGTTGGTGACGAAGATCTCGGCGACGAATTTTGGATTTTTGAAGCCGAGCTTCGTCGGGATGCTCACTTTCACCGGATAGCCGTATTTCGTCTCGCCGGGCGCGCCCGGGAAATCGAGCGCGAGAAGCGTCTGCGGGTGTAATGCCGTCGGCATGTCGATGCTCGTCGAATATTCGTCCGCACAACGAAACGCGATGTAGCGCGCCGTAAGATCGGCGCCGATCCGTCCCAGAAACAGGCGAAGCGGCACGCCGCTCCATTGCCCGATCGCGCTCCAACACCTCGACGCACACCTGGCGGGTGATTTGGGTCGTCTGCGGCAAGGCCCGCAAGTCCTGCAGGCACCAGGGCCGCTTCTCGTCGATGCGCCCGGAGAGCGAGCGTCGAAGGTCCACCGTCGATTTCGGGGGCGCGTCGCTCCTCGTAATAGGCGTTGAACGGAAACGGTCGGTGATCTCGCGCTCCGTGTGTGTCGGCGCGAGGCTCTCGGGTCGAAACACGCCGCCTGCACCCGATCGTTCCAGCGGGATCACGGACCAGAGCACGCGATCGACGGCGTCGTCGTCTTTGATCTGCACCCGTCAGGCGGCGGAGCGCCGCGCGAGAGGCTCTCCTTCGCGAACAGACGACGCTCGATGCGCGTGAGTTGCGATGGGAACCGCTCCAGGCGCAGCCTTGCGCGCCGCTCCTCCTCAGGCATTGCCGTTCTCCTCCGTCCGCCGCTTTCGTCGGACGCCCGGTCATCATCGGGCGCAGGACGCCCCTTCGGAGAAATCGAGCGCGACATGCATCACGATGAAGGCGCACAATCGCGCTCATCGCCGCGAAATGCACCTGTCGCGCCTGTCGTAGCCGCCCAGGCATGGCGTCAGTCCCTGCAACTGCACCGGCTTCCAGATCGCACCCCGCTCGCGCTCGACATGGCGAGCATCACCAGCACGAGCGTGTAGAGAATGCCTCTGCCGGCATTATCACGCCACCCGGAGCGTGCCCCAGCGTGGTCCCTCTAACGAGCCTGCGATAGGCCGAGATCGGCCGCATACGCCAGCGAATCCAGCCGAATAGTCCGGAGGCGACATCCATAGATCAGATAGTCGGCGCCATTGAGACGAGGAGCCACATCGCCGCGAAGTGGCACGCGAGCGCTCCGGCGAGCCATTCACCGACCGTCAGCCACGGGGGAAAACGGAAATCGAAGAATGGCGACGCGTTGTAGATCCGCCAGCCGCTGCCGATCATGCCGGTCATCGCGATGGCGTTCATCCAATGCGCGGCCCGCACGAAAGCGCATGTCCGTGCGCCTCCCCCTGTGCTCCCGAAGCTTTGCTGACTCATTCGCCGCGTTCCCGGAGCCACTCTCGCCGCTCCCTCCTTCGCACAACCGCACGGCGAAGTTACGAGAGATGTTGCGAGCATAGAACGGCCGCGGTGCGCGTCCAGCGGCTTTCTCGCCAGTCGTATGCGTTTTAGGAGCGGTCTTCGTCGCCGAGCCGGTGAAGATCGCGCACCATGGCCTTCTTCCGCTCGTCGAGCACATGCGTGTAGATCTGCGTCGTCGCGATGTCCGCGTGGCCGAGCAGTTCCTGCACCACGCGGAGATCGGCGCCGTTTTGCAGCATGTGGCTCGCGAAGGCGTGCCGCAGCGCGTGCGGATGCACCGCCGCGGCAGGAAGGCCTGCCGCTCCCGCCAGCGCCTTCAGCTCCCGCGCGAAAGCCTGGCGCGTCAGATGTCCCTCCTCGGCCTCGGCCGGGAACAGATAGGGCGAGGCGGCGAGCGCCGGTCGCAACGCCTCCACCGCCGCTCGATACTCCACGAGCGCTTTCTTGGCGGGGGCGCCAGCGGCGAGAGCCTTTCGCGACCGCCCTTCCCCTTGACCGCAATGAAGGGATCGCGCGCGCGCGCCACGAGCTTGGGCAGAGACAAGAGCTCGCTGACCCGCAAGCCCGTCGCATAGAGCGTTTCCAGCAGCGCCAAGAGCCGCAGCGCGCGCAGCCTCTCGGCGGGCGAGGCGCTCTCCGCCTCGACTCCCACGCGCGCCGCCGCGAGCAGGCGCTCGATCTCGGCCGCGCTCAGCACGCGGGGCGCGCTCTTCACGCGCCGCGGCCCTTCTAACGAAGCGGCGGGATCGTCGGCTCTGTGACGGTCGACGAAAAGGAACTTGTGGAATTGCCGCAGCGCCGAGAGGCGGCGCGCCTGCGTCGCCGCCGACATGCCGCGATGTTGCAGCGCGCCAAGATAGTCGCGCAAATGCTCGAGCGTCGCCGTTTGCGGCTCTGCGCCGGAGCGCGAAAGATGCGCGATATAGTCGGCAAGATCGCGCCGGTAGGCTTCGCTTGTGTTGCGAGCGGCGCCCCGCTCGGCGGCAATCATCTCGAGGAAGCCGTCGAGCTGGCGCTCCGCCTTCGAGGGTGCCCGCATGTGCGTCTCTACTTGTTGAGCTTCGTCGGAGAGATCGTCTGCGTCATCTCGCGCGGCTCCGGCGTCACGAAACTGACGAGCGCGAACATGATCCCGTAGGCGATCGCGCCGAGCACGGCGAGAATGGTCAGGAAGCGAACGAGGCTGGGCACGGCATGACCTTTTGCAAAAGGCGGGAAAATTCAGCTATCGCGCGTAGCAGCATCGAAAGCAACCGCCGATCCCTAGCGTACATGACTTCGGGTCCCGACATGAACGCGGTCGTAGAGATCCTCAACATCTTCGTTCATCATCCGAATGCAGCCGGAGGAGACGTTCTGACCGATCGTATAGGGCTCGTTCGTGCCGTGAATGCGATAGAGCGACGAACCGAGATAGAGCGCCCGCGCGCCGAGCGGGTTGTCCGGCCCGCCCCGCATGAAGCGCGGCAGATCGGGGCGGCGCTTCAGCATTTGCGACGGCGGCGTCCAATCGGGCCACTCCGCCTTGCGGCTGATCGCCTTGACGCCGGACCATTCGAAGCCCGGCCGTCCGACGCCAATCCCGTAGCGCATCGCCCGCCCGCCGCGCAGGGCGAGGTAAAGGAACTTCTCGGACGTATCGATCACGATCGTGCCTGGCGCCGCGCCGGAATACTCGACCTCGGCGCGCCGATAGGCGGGATCGATCTCGCCATGCGCCTCGAGCGCGCCGGGGTCCGCGGAGGCGTATTGCGCTCCGGCGAAGCGCCATAGGCCGCGTTGCGCCGCAGCGGCCCGGGCTCGGCGACCGCCCCGCCGGTAAACAGCATTTCCAGAAAGCCCCCGCCGAGGTCGGGCTGCTCCTCGGCGGCGGGCTGCGCCTCGACCGCGCGCGACAGGCGCTCGCCGGGGTAAAGCCCGGCGACGACCATGGGGTCGGCCTTCGCCGCGCTAACGAAGAAGGCCGCGAAGAGTAAGAGGAACAGGGCGAGACGCAGGAACATGGGGACGCCATTCAGCCGGACGCGGACGCCACGGCCGCCGCTAGAGACGTGGTAAATATATATGCTAAATTTTTATCGTAAATTGGAACACAGCATCATGGTTAGCTAAAAGTAAACGGCTGAAGCTCAAGGTTAATTCTTTGTAAATCTCTGAGCCGGAAGGTTAACGCGAGCCGCAGCCACTCGCCCGCCTCTCGTAGAGGGCAGGTTAACGGCGAAACTGAGAGCCAGCCGGCCTATAAGCCGGGTTCTGTATGGCGGGACGCGGTTGCCCGCGCCCGCGCGATGGCCATTCCTCTAGGGCGGCCGTTACCGGCCGTCTCGAGCAACCAACCCGGGCGACGGCCCGGAGACGGGCTAAGGCCGTTAAGCCTAGTGTCGCCCCTATTCGGTCTTGCTCCCGGCGGGGCTTGCCATGCCTCTCACGTTGCCGCGAGAGCGGTGCGCTCTTACCGCACCCTTTCACCCTTGCCGCGCGAGACGCGCGGCGGTTTGCTTTCTGTGGCGCTTTCCCTGGGGTCGCCCCCGCCGGACGTTATCCGGCGCCGTGTCTCCGTGGAGCCCGGACTTTCCTCCGCGCGCGAGGCGCGGCGGCCATCCGGCCGGCTGGCGGCATTTGGATAGGCGTGAGAGGGCGAGGGGTCAATGGGAAAGCGCGCGAGGGTTGCGGTCGCCCGCAAACGTCGCTCGCATCAAGGTGAGGCGATGGACCTTCGCCAACTCGCTCCGGCGTACCCCAACCGCCCCGGTGGCCAGTCTTTCCCTCCGGAGCATTCGAGACAACGCCAACAACTTTGAGCAACATAAAGGACGTTATGCATCGCTATGCAGCGGCGCGATCATTCAAAGCCTTTGGTCAGGCTCCTATTTCGCCGCTCGCACGTCGGGCAGAGGCGTGGTGAACTTGCCGCATGCATCCTTCTGGCAGATCGGCGCTTCGTGCGAGAGATCGAGGCCGTACTCTTTGCCAAGGCCTGAGAGGTCTCGGTCGGGCAGCCAGGCGCAAGCGATATCGAAGATGCTGCCCTTTGGGATCGGGGATATGTCCCACAGGCGGGCGGTCTTGTCCGATGATCCGGTCAGCACGCGCATGCCATCGGGGCTGAAGGCGACGGAATTGACAGAGCCCTCATGCCCCTTGAAGGCGCGGATTTCCTTGCCCGTCGCCGCGTCCCACAGGCGGGCGGTGTCGTCCAATGATCCGGTCAGCACGCGCATGCCATCGGAGCCGAAGGCGACGGAAATCGATAAAGTCCTCATGCCCCTCGAAGGCGCGGATTTCCTTGCCCGTCACCGCGTCCCACAGGCGGGCGGTGTCATCCGCTGATCCGGTCAGCACGCGCATGCCATCGGGGCTGAAGGCGACGGAATTGACAGAGCCCTTATGCCCCTTGAAGGCGCGGATTTCCTTGCCCGTCACCGCGTCCCACAGGCGGCCGGTGTTGTCCCATGATCCGGTCAGCACGCGCATGCCTTCGGGGCTGAAGGTGACGGAAAGGACGGGCTGCTCATGCCCCTTGAAGGCGCGGATTTCCTTGCCCGTCGCCGCGTCCCACAGGCGAGCGGTCTTGTCCCATGATCCGGTCAGCACGCGCATGCCATCGGGGCTGAAGGCGACGGAATCGATAGAGCTATTCGTAGTAATGCATATCCGTTCATGCAGTCCGGCAAGGCTGTGCGCGAGAGCACATCCATGGTCATATCGCGCTTTGGCAGGTCCATGGCGCCCGGGCGTGGCCAGGCGGCAAGGGCGAGTTTCGCCGCTTTCACTAGCCCCCCTTCCAACTCACTGGATGCCAGCGCAGTGAGTGCGGACGAGATAGGTTCGTCCTCGCACGAATTGTTTCCTGTTGGGCATGGTTGCGCTCATTCTTGGCATCAATCCGATTGGCTTCGGCTGCTCGCCGGTTGACCTCGGCCCAAACAGCGAGCCCGGCAAAGGTAGCGGTCAAGAGCAGAAGCACAGCGGCCCAAATTTGCACTCGCTTCCGGCGCGCCCGCTCCGCCCGGCGAATGATCTCGTCTAGACCGAGGCCGAGCAGACCCGCCACCACCTTGAGTTCGGCAATGTCCTTGCCATCGTGATCGGGCCGTGCGTCGGCCGCAAGCGGTTCCTCAGGCTCATCAGTGAGAATCCCGTCCGGACTAACATGAAAAGCTAAAGCGGGCGGGAAACAGTCGCGCTCCGGGTCGTGCGGCTCGCCGTCGACGATGACCGGAATGATGTAATGGGCGCGACCCAAAGCCTTGAAACGACGGATTTCTTCATTGACATATTTGCTCTTCGCCGAGCTCGGAGAGCAGATGACAATTAGAAACTGCGAGGCTTCGAGCGCTGCAACTGTTTGCTTGGGAAGCGACGGCCCGGCAGCAAAATCCTCCCGGTCGCGGAAAATAGGCCGCAACGTCTTTGGAATGGGACCGAGCGGTGTCTCTCGCCCAACCAACTCCTTATCGACGGCGTAGCGTTCAAGTGCTCCGTGGAGCCACTTGCCCCATGCGGCGTCGTGGTGGCTGTAGCTGAGGAAAGCCCGGTATTTTATGTTCGCCATTCCAACCACGCTGATAGTTTGGAAGGATTTTTAAACTCCTTGAAGACGTCCGGCCTGCCTGCGTCAGCCGCTCCTTAGTGCGGTCATAGAGCTTGGTGTGTGGGCTGACGTTATTATGCGTGAGGTCGCGCGCACCATACAGCGCGCCCAGGCTTCCGCGCCCCACCCCGCTCACACATCCAGCAGCTCGCTCGAAAAGGCCGCGTGCTCCTGGATGAAGGCGAAGCGCGCCTCGGGCTTGTTGCCCATAAGCCGCTCGACGCAATCGGCGGTCTCTTCCCTCTCCTCGCCGGCGATCGACGACGCGCAGCAGCGTGCGCTTCTTGGGGTCCATCGTCGTTTCCTTGAGCTGCTTGGCCATCATCTCGCCGAGGCCCTTGAAGCGCGAGACCTCGACCTTGCCCTTGCCGGTCAGCTCCTTCTTGATCAGCTCCTCCATATGCGCGTCGTCGCGCGCATAGACGGTCTTCGCGCCTTGCGTGAGCTTATAGAGCGGCGGCACGGCCAGATAGAGATGCCCCTTCTCGATGAGCTTGGGCATCTGCCGATAGAAGAAGGTGATGAGCAGCGAGGCGATATGCGCGCCGTCGACGTCGGCGTCGGTCATGACGATGACCTTCTCGTAGCGCAGATCCTCCTCGCGAAAATGCGGGCCGACGCCGCAGCCGAGCGCCTGCGTCAAATCCTGCAATTGCTGATTGGCCGCGAGCTTGTCCCTCGTCGCGGAAGCGACGTTCAGAATCTTGCCGCGCAGCGGCAGGATCGCCTGGTTCACGCGGTCGCGCCCCTCCTTCGCGGAGCCGCCGGCGGAATCGCCCTCGACGATGAAGATCTCGGAGCCGACCGCGGTCGTGTTCGAGCAATCGACGAGCTTGCCGGGAAGCCGCAATTTGCGCGTGGCGCTCTTTCTCGCGACATCCTTCTCGGCGCGGCGGCGCATGCGCTCGTCGGCGCGCGCGATCGCAAATTCGAGCAGCGCGTCCGCCTGCCGCGGCGCCGCGGCGAGCCAATGGTCGAAGGCGTCGCGCACGGCGCTCTCGACGAGGCGCTGCGCCTCGGCGCTCATCAGCCGGCTCTTGTTCTGGCCCTGAAACTCCGGCTCGCGGATGAAGACGGAGATCATCGCCGCCGCCTGACCCATCACATCCTCGCCGGTCAGATCCTTGGCGCGCCGCGACTGGTTCGCGCGCTCGGCGTGATCCTTGAGGCCGCGCAGCAGCGCGAGGCGAAAGCCCGCCTCATGCGTGCCGCCGTCGGGCGTCGGAATCGTGTTGCAGTAGGAGTTGACGAAGCCGTCCTCATTGGCGAGCCAGGCCGCGGCCCATTCGATGGAGCCATGTCCGCCTTCGCGTTCGATCTTGCCGGCGAAAGCCTGCTCGGTGACGGCCTCCTTGCCCTCGATCTCGCGCGCCAGATAGTCCTTGAGGCCGGCCGGGAAACGCAACACCGCCTCGGTGGGAATGTTCGAGCCCGGCTCGATCAATTCCGGCGCGCAGCGCCAGCGAATTTCCACGCCGCCGAAGAGATAGGCCTTGGAGCGCGACATGCGGAACAGGCGCGACGGCTTCCAATGCGCATTGGCGCCGAAGATCTGCGGGTCCGGCTTGAAGCGCACCTTGGTGCCGCGCTTGTTTTGGACCTTGCCGAGCTTCTGCAGCGGCCCGAGTGGAAGGCCGCGCGAAAACTCCTGACGGTAATGAAGCTGGTCGATCGCGACGTCCACCTCGAGCTTCTCGCTGAGCGCATTGACGACCGAAACGCCGACGCCGTGCAGTCCGCCCGAGGTCTGGTAGGCGCCCGAGTCGAACTTGCCGCCGGCGTGCAGCATGGTCATCACGACCTCGAGCGCCGTCTTGTCCTTCATCTTGGGATGCATGCCGACCGGAATGCCACGCCCATTGTCGGCGACGGTCAGCCAGCCGCCCGGCTCCACCGTCACGGCGATGAAGGTCGCGTGGCCCGAGACCGCTTCGTCCATCGCATTGTCGAGCACCTCCGCGAAGAGGTGATGCATCGCGGCTTCGTCGGTGCCTCCGATATACATGCCAGGGCGCCGACGCACCGGCTCGAGCCCTTCCAGCACCTCGATCGAATGGGCGTCATAGTCTGCTTGTCGGGTCTTCGCGGGTTTGCCGGCTGCGCCTGCGCCCTTGCGCGGCGCGGCGCCGAAGAGATCGTCGCTTTGGCTCATGGCGGCGCTTTTAACGCATTTCGCGGCGAATTGGCGCCGCCATGACGCAGGCCAAAACGGCAAGCGCGCCATCGTCTCGCCACAAAGGCGAAGGGCCGGGAACAAAGGCAGCCAAAGCGCGAGATTTACAATTCCGTTTTTCCAAAACGCGTCTTACATTGGGGTGATTCGGGCGGGCCGCGCGATCGCTATTTGTTCTCCACGGCCGGCGTCAAGCCCGTCGTCGGCGACGTCGTTCCAGTCTCGAGACGCGCTCGCGCACGTGAGCGGCATAGGCGTTCGTAGAGGCGTGCCCCAAAACGACCTCGGAGAACGGACCCGAATGAGCTTGCAGCGAGACGCGCGCCGACCCGACTGGCGGATCGAAGCGCGATCGGCGTTCTACGACGCCGCTCGACATGGACGGCGCGTCTCCCTACTCCTTCTCACCTTCGGCTATACGAGCGGAGCCCGAGCCGAAGACCTGACAACTCTCGCCGAGCTCGCCCCCGACGTCGAATTTTACGGCGCCACGCTTACCCTCTGCCTCGCGCTGTTTACTGTCTTTCTCGCCGTCATCTACAACGCCGAGAGAAAGCGCTGGCGGCGTCGTGAGGCGAACCTCGCCGCAAATCTCGAGCAGACGCGCGCGCAACGAGATCGCGCCGAGCTCTTTCTCTCCGCCGATCAACAGGTCTTTCTCGCCTGGGACGGTCCGACCGGCGAACCGGAGATCGAAGGCGCTCCGCAGCGCCTCGTCGACACGGCTTCCTCGCAGCCCATCCTCGATTTCGGCTCTTGGCTCAGCCCCGCCAGCGTCGAGGCGCTCGCGGCGAGCATCGAGCGGCTGCGCAGCAATGGAGAGGCTTTTCACCTGCCGCTCGCGGGCGTTTCCGGCCGGCGATACGACGCCGACGGACGCGCTGTCGGCGGACGCGCCATGCTGCGACTGCGCGAGGTTTCGGCCGAACGGCTCGAGCTTGATCGCCTGCGCGAGCGTTATGCGGAAATCGAAGCCTATAGCGAGGGCCTGCTCGCGCTGCTCGAGGCCTTGCCGACCCCTGTCTGGCTGCGCGACGGGGCCGGTCGCCTCTTGTTCGTCAACAACGCCTACGCGCAGGCCGTCGAGGCGCGGGATGGCGAGGACAGCGTCGATCGACAAGCGGAACTCCTCGACGAGCCGGCGCGACTCGCCGCCGCCGAAGCGCGATCGAGGGACGCCCTGTGGCGCGACGAGATCACCGCGGTCGTCGGCGGCGAAAGGCGCCGGCTCTATGTAATCCAGGCGCCCTTTTTCAAAGGCGCCGCGGCGATCGCCTTCGATCGTCAGGAGATCCTGAACCTGCGCGCGGAATTCCAAAAGCAGAAGGACTCGCACGCGCGCACGCTGGATCAGCTGCCGATCGCGGTCGCGATCTTCAATGGCTCCCAACAGCTCATCTACCGCAACGCGGCTTACGAGAAGCTCTGGCGACTCCCCCCGGTCTTCCTCGACGCAAGCCCCTCCGACGGCGAGATCCTGGATCGGCTGAGGCTCGCGCAACGACTGCCCGACGAAGGCGATTACCGCAATTGGAAGGCGCGGCTGCTTGAAGGCTATCGCTCGCCCGAACCGCTTCAGCATACGTGGCACATGCCTGACAGCCGCACGATCTGCGTCACGATCACCCCCAATCCCGACGGGGGCGTGACCAATCTCTACGACGACATGACCGAGCGCTACGATCTGCAGTCGCGCTTCAACGCGCTTTACCGGATGCAGAAGGAGACGCTGGAAACATTGCGCGAAGGCGTCGCGGTCTTCGGCGCCGACGGTCGGCTGAGGTTCGGCAATCCGAACTTCGCCTCGCTGTGGCGGCTCGCGCCGAGCCTTCTCCTCGAGAAGCCGCGTTTCGAGACCATCGCCGAAAAGTGCTGCGCCCTGCTCCGCAAGGACGACCCGACCTGGCGCGACCTGCGCGCCGTCGTGACGGGTCTTGGCGAATCGAGAGCGGGCTTCACGCGTCGCGTCGAACGGACGGACGGCCTCGTGCTCGATCTCACCGTGCAGCCGCTGCCCGAGGGCGCGAGCCTCCTGACCTTCGTCGACGTCTCCGCCGACGTGAACGTGGAACGCGCGCTCACCGAACGCAATACGGCTCTGCTTGCCGCCGAGAAGCTGCGCAACGACTTCATCCACCACGTCAGCTATGAGCTGCGCTCACCGCTGACCAACATCAACGGCTTCGTGCATCTGCTCGGCGAGGAATCGACGGGGCCGCTCAATGCGCGCCAATCCGAGTATCTGGGCTACATGCGCAAATCCTCGGACGCGCTGCTCGCCATCGTCGACGACATTTTGGACCTGGCGACGATCGACGAGGATGCGCTGGCGCTCGAGGTGGAGGACGTCGATCCGCGCGCGGCGATACGCGGCGCCGTGGAGGGCGTGCAGGACCGGCTACTGGAAAACCAGATCGAGCTGCGGATCGTCGAGGACGACGATTTGGGAAGCTTCCGCGGCGACGGCAAGCGCCTGCGGCAAATCCTCTTCAATCTCCTTTCGAACGCGATCGGCTTCTCTCGCCCCGGCCAGATCGTCACCCTCGCCGCGATGCGCCGTGGGGGCGACGTGGTGTTCAAGGTCGTGGACAATGGACGCGGCATTCCGCCCGACGTGCTCGAACGCGTCTTCGATCGCTTCGAGTCGCATACCACGGGCTCGCGCCATCGCGGCCTCGGCCTCGGTCTCTCGATCGTCAAGGCCTTCATGGACCTGCACGGCGGCGAGATCCTCATCAACTCGGCGCTTGGCGAAGGCACCGCGGTGACATGCGTCTTCCCAGGCGAGAAGCCCGCCGTCGACACGACCTTGGCGCCGAAGGTCGAGCTCGTCTCTGCGAAACAGCTCATTCACGTGGCGGCGCAAGCGGTGCGAAATGAAGCCGAAAGCAAGGGCGTCAAGCTGCGGGTGCTTCCGACCGTCACGGAGGAATGCTTTCTCTGCGACGAGACCGATGTGAACCGCGCCTTGCAGGTTTTGCTTCGCCATATGCTCGCTTGCGCCAAAGCTGGAGAAGCCATAAGTTTCGCGGCGCTGCGACGCGAGGGCGAGGTCGCTTTCAAGCTGTCCCGTCGCCATGCGGCCGAGGAATGCGACGCAGTCCTGCTAAGTGAGGCTCGGGCCTTGATTGAAGCCAACGGGGGCAGGATGCAGACCGATTTTGCCGCTGGCGAAGGCGTCGTGATCACTTGCGTCTTCACGAGCTGCGTCAAGGAAGCCGAGCCAGCGGCGCAAAGCGTGTCGCAATGAACGACGACGCCACGAAGAGCGTCTGGCGCATCGAGGCGGACAGCGAGGCGGCGACCGCCGCCATCGCCACCGATCTCGCTTCCTTGTTGAGGGGAGGCGACGTCGTCGCCTTGAGCGGCGAGCTCGGAGCGGGCAAGACCGTCTTCGCCCGCGCGCTCATTCGCGCCATCGCCAAGGATCCCACGATCGAGGCGCCGAGCCCGAGCTTCACCCTGATGCAGGTCTACGAGGGCGATTTTGGGAAGATCGTGCATGCGGACTTCTATCGCATCGAGGCCGTCCACGAGCTCGCCGAGCTCGGGTGGGAAGACGTCGTGCAAGATGCGATCGTGCTCGTCGAATGGCCGGAGCGCTCAAAGGAAATCATGGATGCCGACCACCTCGACGTGGCGTTGAGCTACGCGAGCGAGATAGGGCCGGACGCGCGCATCGTCACCATTTCGGGTCACGGAGCCTTCGCCAAGCGCCTGGAGGCGTTCAAGTCGCTGCGCGAGTTTTTGCGGCAAGCCGGCTGGGACGACGCGCATCGCGCATTCCTGCAGGGGGACGCCTCCTCGAGGTCCTACGAGACCATGAGGAAGCCCAATGGCGAGACCGCAATTCTGATGGTCTCGCCGGCCCGCCCGGACGGTCCGCCCATCCGTTTTGGCAGGTCGTACAGCGCGATCGCCCGGCTCGCCGAGAACATCCGGGCCTTCGTCGCGCTGGCCGAAGGTCTTTCGGCGCAGGGATTCTCGGCGCCGAAAATCATTGCGCGCGACCTCGACGCCGGTCTGGCGATCGTCGAGGATCTCGGGCGCGAAGGTCTCGTCGGCGCGGACGGCCCGATCCCCGAACGCTATGAGCTGGCGATCGAAGCGCTCGCCCTTCTGCATTCGCGCAGTCTCTCCAGCGTGCTGCCCTTATCGGATGGCGGAAGCTACAGAATTCCTCCCTACGATATCGACGCGCTTCTCATCGAGGTGGAGCTGCTTCTGGACTGGTACATCGACCGGGTCGCCAAGTTCATCATCCCCTCGGGCGCCCGCGCCGTCTTCATCAAGCTCTGGCGCCATATCCTCACCGAATTCAGCGCCACCCATCCGACCTGGACGCTGCGCGACTTCCACTCCCCCAACCTCCTCTGGCTTTCCGATCGCGAGGGGATACAGCGGATAGGAATGATCGATTTCCAGGATTGCGTCATGGGTCACCCGGCTTACGACGTGGTTTCGCTCACGCAGGACGCGCGCGTCACCGTTCCCGACGAATTGGAGCTGCGCCTGATGGCGTTTTACGCGAAGAAGCGTCGTCAGCTCGACAAAGAGTTCGAGATGGCGAGCTTCGCCAGGGCCTACGCGATCCTGGGCGCGCAGCGCGCGACAAAAATTCTCGGCATCTTCGCGAGGTTGGAACAGCGCGACAACAAACCCCAATATCTCGCGCACATGCCGCGTGTGCAACGCTATCTGATAAAGAGCCTGCGTCACCCCGCCCTTCAGGACATCGCGCGCTGGTATGCCAACCACCTTCCCGATATCTTCGCCGATGGCGCTTGAGGCGGCCCCCCTCCCCCAAGCGGCGATGGTTTTCGCCGCGGGACTGGGGACTCGCATGCGACCGCTGACCGAGACGACGCCGAAGCCTTTGGTCAATGTCGGCGGACGGGCCCTCCTCGATCATGTGCTCGACCAACTCGCCGACGCGGGCGTGGCGACAGCGATCGTGAACGTTCACCATCTCGGCGACCAGATTATCGCGCATCTCGCGGATCGACGCTCGCCCAGCATCGTCATTTCGGACGAGCGCGCAAAGCTGCTCGATCAGGGCGGCGGCATCAAGAAGGCGCTGCCCCTGCTCGGCTCCACGCCTTTCTTCATCTGCAACACCGATGCGTTCTGGCGCGAAGAGGGCGCCGAGAACATCCGCGCGCTGGCGCGTTTTTACGACGCCGCGAGGATGGATGCGGCGCTGCTGCTTGCCGAAACCGAGAGCAGTCTCGGCGTCGATTGGGGCGGTGATTTCGAGCGCGACGCGATGGGTCGCCTCTTCCAGCCCCCCGGACGTCGCCGCTATGTCTATACGGGCGTCGGCATATTGGCGCCGCGGCTCTTCGAAGGCGTGTCCGACGAGGTCTTCCGGCTGTCCCCGTTCTTTTTCGAGGCCGCCAAGCGAGGGCGGCTTTTCGGACTCCCGGCGCAAGGACTCTGGATGCACGTGGGCTGCATCGCCGCGATAGAGGAAGCTGAGCGAGCCCTGCGCGCAACTGCCCCTTAGAGCGCGATGCGAAAAAGTGGAAACCGGTTTTTCGCACGAATCGCGCTCTAGACCTTTAAAATCGATCACGTTATCTGCGTTCAGGCAATTCCGCCTGAACGCAGCGTGATCTAGGTCTGCTCTTGCGATGGCGCAAAATATCTACACGATCCCGCCGGGCGTTCCCTTTCTCGCGACTTTCGTCGCGACGCTGCTCGAGGGCGAAATCATCGAAGGCGTCTCGCACGCGATCGCGCCGATCGATCTCGCCCGCATTTCGATTTTCACGCCGACGCGCAGAGCGGCGCGCGCGCTCGCCGTCGAATTCGCGCTGAAGCTCGACCGGCCGGCTGCGCTGCTGCCGCGCATTCTGCCGCTCGGCGCGCTCGAAGAGATCGAGAGCGCGGCGCTTCTCTCCTCGGAGGTCGAATCGTCCTTCGACGACTGGGGCCCGGCAATCGACGAGATCGATCGCCGCTTGGCGCTCGCTGAACTCATCCTCGCCTGGGCGCGGGCGCTCGAACGCGCCCTGGTGTCTCCAGACAGCGCGCGTCCTGGCGAAGCCTTCCTCATCGCCCCCAGCGCCGTCAACGCTTGCGCGCTCGCCAAGGAGCTTGGCGCCCTCATCGACGAGTTCATCATCGAGGGAGTCGAGTCGGACGCCATCCGCGGCTGCGTGGACGAATCCTTCGACCGCTATTGGGCGATCACGCGCGACTTTTTAGAGATCGCGCTGCGCCAATGGCCTGCGGCCCTCAACGAGCGCGGCGCGGTCGACCGCACGGCGCGCGCCAAGACGCTGCTCGAGATGCAGATCCGGACGATACAGGCGGATACCCATGCGAGTCCGGTCATCGCGCTGGGCTCGACCGGCTCCAATCCGACGACCGCGCGGCTTCTCGCCGCGATTGCGCAAAAGCCCCGCGGCGCCGTGGTGCTTCCTGGCCTCGACCAGGACATCGATGAAGAAGGCTGGCGCCATATTGGCGAAGCGATCGGCGACAGGGGCGAGCCGGCCTTCACCCATCCGCAATCGATGGTGAAGCGTCTGCTCCGCCAACTCCTCGTCGAGCGGGCCGAGGTGAAGGCCCTAGGCCTCGCTCCGCCGCAGCGCGCGATGCGACGGCGCTTCGTGTCGCAGGCGCTGCGTCCGGCCGACACGACGCACCTGTGGCGCGGCTTTCGCGAAACTGTCGGAACCGCCTTTCCGGCGGCGCTCGAGGGCGTAACCGTCCTTGAAGCCCCCGACGAAAACCTGGAGGCGCTCGCGCTCGCTCTCTTCATGCGCGAGGCGCTCGAAACAAACGAGCGGACAGCGGCGCTGATCACGCCAGACCGGCAGTTGGCGCGCAGAGTCTGCGCCGAGCTGCTTCGCTTCGGGATCGACGTGGACAACTCGGGCGGCGCGCCGCTCGCCGCGACGCCGCTCGGCTCGCTCACGAGACGTCTTGCCGCCGTGACGGAAGACGGCGCTTCCTGCCTCGACGCCGCCGCGCTGCTATCCCATCCGCAGATGCGCCTCGGCCTCGCGCGCGAAACCATCATGGCAATTCTGCCTTTTGCCGAAGCGGCCGTTCTGCGGGTCGTTCCCGAGAGCGGCGAGAGCTTCGCCGCGAGAACGACGCGCGCGCGCGAGATGACCCAGGCGCAAGGCGCCCATCCGCTGACGAAGCGCCTCAGCGAAGAGCAATGGAAGAAGATCGAAGATCTTTTTGCCAGGCTCGACGCCGCCCTGGCGCCGATTGCCGCCCTTCCTCATAAGTCGACGCTGTCCGTGCGCGTGGATGCGCTCGCGCGCGCGCTCGAGGCCGCCATCGCGAGCGACGAAAGCAGCGATTTGGAAGGCGCCGAAGAGCTTCTCTCGCTCTTCGATCGTCTCGGAGCCGCCGGAGAAAGGCTCGAGTTCGACGCGACCGGCTTCGCCGCCTTCTTCGAGGCCCTGCTCTTCGAGGCGACGGTGCGCGGTCCGCGCCGAGCGCATCCACGCTTGAAGATTCTAGGTCCCCTCGAAGCCCGCCTCATGGAGGCCGACCTCGTGCTGCTCGCCGGTCAGGACGAGGGCGTCTGGCCGCCACAGGCGGAAACGGGCGCCTTTCTCAACCGCGCGATGCGCGAGGCGCTCGGACTTACCCCACCCGAACGCCGCATTGGCCAAAGCGCGCATGACTTCGAGATGGCGCTCGGCGCTCCTTGCGTCGTGCTGAGCCGTGCGCTGAAGCGCGACGGATCGCCGACGGTGGCCTCGCGTTTTCTGACGAGGCTCGAGGCGCTCGCAGGCGACGCCTTCGAGCCCTGCCGGGCGCGCGGCGACGCGATGCTCGCAATCGCCAGGGCGCTCGACCAGCCCGAGACGATCGCGCCGTGCAAACGGCCGGAGCCGAAGCCGCCATTGGCGCTGCGTCCGACGCGACTGAGCGTGACCCGTATCGAGACGTTGCGACGCGACCCCTATGCTCTCTATGCGGAGCGCATCCTGAACCTCACGCCCCTCGATCCGTTTGGGCGGCGAACAGGGCGCGCGCGAGATCGGCACGGCCGTGCACGAAGTCCTGGCCGCATTCGTAGAAGCTCACCCGCAAGGGCCCTTGAGCCACGACGCGGAGGAGCGTCTTCTGGCGCTCGCGCAGGAGACCTTCGCGCCTTTTTTAGCCGACCCGGATTTCCGAACCTTTCGTTGGCCGCGTCTCGAGGACGGGTTGCGACAGATGCTGCGCTTCGAGCGACGACGCCGCGACGTCGCAACGAAAATTTACGTCGAAGAAAGGGGCGAATGGCGTCTTGCTCTTTTCGACGGAACAGAGTTTCGCCTCACCGCGGTCGCCGACCGGATCGAGATCGACGCGACGGGCGCCGCCTTCGTCTTCGATTACAAGACCGGGCAGCCCCCAAGCGACCAGCAAGTGCATGTCGGCTTCGCGCCGCAGCTGACGCTCGAGGCTGCGATGCTCGGGGCGGGAGCTTTTGCCGGCGTCGGCAGCCGCGAGGTCGAGGCCGCCGCCTATGTCCGGGTCCGCGACGATGGCGACGCGCACTGGATCAAGCCCAAGGATAAAATGACCTTCCGCGAGCTCGTGGTGGACCACCAAACGCAGCTCTTGGCGCTCCTCAGCCAGTTCCGAGACCCGAAGCGCTCCTACCCGTCTCGCCCGTTCGTCGCATTTGCGGCCCGCGAAGGCGACTACGATCATCTCGCCCGCGTCAAGGAATGGTCGCGCGAGGGCGGAGGCGAGACGTGAGCCGAAGACCGATTCCGCCGCAGACGCAAAGCGCGCAAGCGCGCGCGTCCGATCCAGAGGTTTCCGCTTGGGTGTCGGCGCATGCGGGCTCCGGCAAGACTTTTGTGCTGACGCAGCGCGTCGTGCGTCTCCTCCTCGAAGGCGTCCCGCCCTCGCGCATTCTCTGTCTCACGTACACCAAGGCGGCTGCGGCGAATATGGCGAAGCGCATCTTCGACATGTTGGCGCAATGGACCCTGCTCGACGACGCCGCGCTCGACGCCGAGGTCGCGGCGATCGCTGGCCCGAGGCTCGACGCGCCGACGCGAGATTTCGCACGAAAACTCTTCGCGCGCGCCGTCGAGACGCCAGGCGGCTTGAAGATTCAGACGATCCACGCCTTTTGCGAGCGCCTCTTGCACCGCTTCCCGTTCGAGGCGAACGCGCCGGCGAGCTTCCGCGTGCTCGACGATATCGAGCGCGCAGAACTCCTTTCGCGCGCGCGGCGCGAAACCCTGACTCGCGCCGTGCGCGACGCCGGCGCCCTGTTGGAAGCCGCTCGGATCGTGGCGCGCGAGACGAATGAGTCGGACTTCGACGGACTCGTCAATGAATTGCTCGGGGCGCGCGCCCTGCTTCCGGACGCCGCACGCGAAGAAGGCGCGCAAGCGCTTCGTCGCCGCCTGGGGCTTGAGGACCACGACACTCTCGCCTCGATCGAAGCCGAGATGCTCGAAGGCGGCATGCCGATCGCTTCATGGCCTGACATCGCCAGGAGACTGCGGCAGGGCAGCGCCAATGACGAAAAGCTCGCCAAGCAGTTGGAACAGGCCATTGCGCGCGCGCCCCACGCGGCGCTCGACGACTATCTGCTCGTCTTCCTCACTAAAGAGCTCACCCCGCGTGGCGTTGGCGACAAGACGAAGATCATCACCAAGAGACTCTGCTGCGCCGATCCCTCCCTCTTCGAGCTCATGGAGAGCGAACGCGACCGGCTGGCGGCGCTGCTCCAGAAGCGAAACGCCGGACGAGCGCTGGAACGGTCGCTCGCGCTGATCCGACTCGGCGGCGAAATCGTCGCCGCCTATGAGGCGTTGAAGGCCAAGCACAGCCTCTTGGATTTCGACGATTTGATCGCGCATACGCGCGATCTGCTGCGCCGCGCCAACCCCTCCTGGATCCTCTATCGGCTCGATCATCAAATCGGCCACATCTTGCTCGACGAGGCGCAAGACACGAGCTCCGAGCAGTGGGAGATCCTTGCCTCGCTCGCCGAGGAGTTCGCGCAGGAGCAAAAGCCGTCGCGACGCCGCACGCTTTTTGCGGTGGGCGACGAGAAGCAGTCGATCTTTTCGTTTCAGGGGGCCGCGCCCGAAAGAATTCGAAGTCCATGCGGCGCGCCTTCGAAAGCCGCTTCAAGGCGGCCGGTCTTCGCTTCGAGAGCGTGCGGCTCGCGCTCTCCTTCCGCTCGTCACCGGAAATTCTTAAAGCCGTCGATATGACTTTCGCCCGAGCGGACAATCGCCGCGGTCTTTCCTTCGATCGCGAGGAGCCCGCGCCCCAGCACATCGCCTGGAAGAGCGATGCGCCCGGTCTTGTCGAAATCTGGGACCCGATTGGCCCCGACAACAAGGTGGCGCCATCCGATTGGCGTCTGCCGCTCGACTATGTCGCCTCGAACGACCCCGCAGCGCTCTGCGCGCGAACCGTCGCGAAAAAGGTCAAGCGTCTGCTTGACGAAGCGGAAGGCGAATGGGTCGAGGGCGAAGACGGGCCTCGGCCAATCGATCCGGGCGACATTCTCATTCTCGTGCGCAATCGCGACGTCTTTTTTGAGGCTGTCATCCGCGCCTTGAAAGAGGAGCATGTTCCCGTTGCGGGCGCCGATCGTCTCGACCTCGCATCGCATATCGCGGTGATGGACCTCTGCGCGCTCGGGCGCGCCGCGCTGCTGCCGCAAGACGATCTGACATTGGCGACGTTGCTGAAGTCGCCTCTCATGGGACTCGACGACGACGATCTCATCGCGCTCGCCCCGCGCCGCGAGGGGGCGCTGATCGACGCGCTGCGTCAGTCTCCCAGAATCTTCGCATCAGGAGGCTACCCGCCGGATCGACGAATGGCGCCAAGCGGCGACGCATCTTTCGCCCTTCGATTTCTTTGCGCGGGCGCTCGGCGCCGGGGGCGGACGCAAGCGCCTCGTCTCGCGACTGGGGTTCGAGGCCAATGACGCGATCGACGAATTCCTGCGGCTTGCGCTCGCCTTCGAGCGCGAGGAAGCCAGCGGGCTGATTGGCTTTCTCGCCAAGATCGACATGCTCGACATCTCGATCAAGCGCGACATGGAGGCCGCTGGCGGCGCCGTGCGCGTGATGACGGTGCACGCGGCCAAGGGACTGGAGGCGAAGATCGTGTTCCTGCCGGACGCCTGCGGCGCACCGAGCGGACGCTTCGATCCCAAGGTCTTCACCATCGACGACGATGCGGCGACGACGCCGAGCCTGATCTGGTCGCCGCGCGCGAAGTGCGACCCGCCCGCTGTCGCCCGTGTAAGAGAGCGGCTCCGTGAAGCGGCGCAAGAGGAGCACCGCCGTCTCCTTTATGTGGCGCTGACGCGCGCCGAAGAACGCCTCTATGTCGCGGGCTTCCATGGCGCCAACGGCTTGGCGGACGGCTGCTGGCACGCGATGATCCGAGCCGCGCTGGCGGAATGGCTCGAAGAGGCGCCGGATCCGCTCAATGCGGAGCGGCGTATCTTGCGCAGCCGCAACTCACCCCCGGCGCGCACGCGTCAAGCCCGTCCGCCGCCGCCACTGGCGGTCGCTTTACCCGCATTCGCCTTGACGCCCGCGCCCCAAGAGCGCGGGCCGGAGCCGCCACTGCGGCCGTCGAGCGGGCTCGCCGGCGCCGATGGAGCTTTCTCCTTTGCAGCCGACGCCGCGACGCGCCGGGAAGGGGAAGCGCTGCTCCTGGGGAAGCTCACGCATGCGATGCTGCAGCATCTGCCCCATTTGCCGTGCGAGGAACGGTTGCAGGCCGCTTTGCGCTTCCTTGCGCAGCGCGCGCCGAAGGTTGACCTTGCACGCCGTGAAGAAGCCGGGCGCGCGGCGGTTCAGGTGCTCGAAGACCCCTCGCTCGCGCCGCTCTTCGGCCCGCAATCGATCGCCGAGGTCGACATCGTCGCGCGAGTTGAGACGCCTCGCGGCGCACGCGAAATCGTCGGGCGCATCGATCGGCTCGCCGTGACCGAGAACGAGGTTCTGGTTGCCGATTTCAAGACGGGCCGACCGCACGCCGAGCCTTTTCCCTCGGAATTGCGCCAGCTCGCGCTCTACCGCGCCGCGGCGTCGGAGCTTTATCCGGGAAAGACCGCACGTTGCGTGCTGATCTTCACGCGCGATGCGAGCGTCGTCGAACCCGCGGCCTCGGCCCTGGACGCGGCGCTGGCAGAGGTGGAGACGGTGTAAGGCACGCTAAAACGACCCGCCGGTCGAGAAATCGTCCCCGCCGCCGCCGCCGATAGAGGGGCCGTCGTCGAACCCTCCCGGAAAGACCGGTCCCGACGAGCGGCCGCCGCCCCAGTTGGAGGGCGCGCCCCAGCCGTCGTCGCTCGGACCCCAGCCCGGAGGCGGGCCGCGATAGCCCTGCTGGAGCACTTGGCCGAGCACGGCGCCCTGGATCACGCCCTTCAAAATGCCGCCGAGCACGTCGTGGATCGCAGCTTCATTGCCGAAACCGCCGCCGGGGTAATTATAGCCGCGCTGCAGGAACTCGGCGCGCGCGCGCTCGATCTCGGCGCGTCGTTGCGAAACCTCGACGAGGCTGCCCCGCAACGTCGCGACCTGCCGGTCGGCGCTGGCGATCCCCTTGGTCAATTGATCTATCTTCTGGACGATGGCGCGGTCCTCATCGCTCTTCGTGCGCGCGGCCTCGCGAAACAGCGTGGCGATGTCGTCGCGCGAATCGTTTTCGACCATCAGGCTGATCGCCTGGGCGTATACGCCCTTCTCGTCCTTGTCGGCGACGGCCCGATATTGCGCTTCGGCGGCTCTGAAGGCCTCATGGGCGCGCGAGACCTCGGCTTCGGCGGCGTCGAGCGCCGCCTTGGCGTCGGCGGCCTTCCGCTGCAAGGGAACGCCGCCGGCAGCGGCGATCTTCTCCTGCTGGAAGGCCGCGAGCCTTTGCTTGGCCGCCTCCAGCGCCGCGACGAGGCCGTCGACATGCGCGCGCAGCCGCGCCGGGATCTCGTTCAGCATCGCGTAATTGGCGCGCGCCTCGCGATAGTTGATGAGCCTCGCGATCCATTCGTCGATCGCGCGAACGGGAAAGCCCGAGGCGTAGTCGGAGGTTCCGAGCTTGCGCCGCCACAGATACATGAACAGCCGGTCGCCTTCGTAAGGGACCCTCTTCTTCTCGCGGTCGTCCTCGGCCTGTTTCGTCTTTTTCTCCGCCTCGTCGCGGGTGCTTTGCGCCGTTTCGGCGCCTTGCCTCAGGGCGAGCCAGTCGGGGTCGGCGGCGTAGCGGGACGCGACATCCGTCTCGAAAGCCTTGAGCGCGCCAACCGCCGCCTCGAGCGCCGCCGCGCAGTCGTTGCGCGCGGCCTCGGCCGAGAGGATCGTCTGATGCGCGTCGTCGCGCCGACGCGCTGCGGCGCTGACCTCGGCGCGCGCGCTCTGCAGCAGATCCGTGACGCGCTGCTCGGCGGCGTCGAGATCTTTCGCGAGCGCGCCGCTCTGGAGGCGCTTGAATTTCAGCTCGGCCAGCGATTTCAGCGCATTGAGCCGCTCCTGACGCAGCCGCGCCGCGTCGTCCGAGGCCGAGCGCAGGCCCGAGTCGAGACGCGCCTCCTCATTGCGCAGCTGCGCATAGGCCTGATCGATCGATTGCTGCGCCTCAAAGCCCGAAAGCATTTTCGCGCCTCACCATTTGGTTATCGTGCCGCCGACGACCGGGATCACATAGTCGAGATCGAGATGGCCGCGCTCCTTCTTGGCCACGACATTGCTCTCGATGAGGCCGGTCTGCCGCTTCTCCGCGGCGACGCGTTCATAGGTCTGGCGGCTCACGCGCACGCCCCATTTGTCGACCGTGCTCAACTGGCCCGTTTCTTCATTCATGATCTTGCGCTGCAGAACCGTACCCTCCGGCGTCACCGCCTCGACGATCAGATAATCGTTGCGGCCTTCCGGATTACTGGGCGGACGGCGCCAGACGCCGCTCGCCTCGCCGCGCCGGTTGACGATGCGCAACACATAGACGGCGTTCAGCTCATTCAGGAGCGACTTCATGTCCGCGACGGCCTTGCGGGCCGCTGGCAGATCTCCGCGCGCGAGAGCCGCCTTGCCGTCGGAGAGAATCTGCGCCGCCGCCTTGTTCGCCTGCTCGGCCTTCAACTCGCGCATCACCTCCGCGAAGTCGTCATCGAGCGTCTTCGGCAGCGTGACGGTGAGCTCCTGGCGCTCCCTGGCGCGCGCCTGCTCTTGCGGCTGCGTGACGAGGAAGTAATGGCCTGCCCCGATGATCGCAAGGATCGCCAAAACGCCCAAGAGGATCGCGCCGTAGCGCGCCCGGTCGATCCACATCAGCGCAAGAGAGCGCGCGAGGCCCGGCGCGGGCGGCTTATAGGAGAAGCGCTTCTCGCGCAGCGCCTTCACGCCCTCCTGCAGCACCTGGTCGGAGACCGCGATTCCCTGCCCCTTGTAGATCTCGCGCAGGCGCTCGATGAGCGCCTCGTCGGAAAGGCTCGCCGAAAGCTCCTGCTCGACGACGCGTTGGTCGTGGCGCAGCGTGTCGACGACGTCCATCGCCAACATCAGATCGTCGAGCTTGGGGTTTTGCCCGGCGGCGGCGGCGTCAGACATTGACGCCGTAAGTCTTGCCTTCGAGGATCAGCTTCTCCACGCGCTTGCGCCCCTCCTCGACCGCGGTCTCGATCTCCTTCGCGTTCTGGGTGGAGAGCTTGCGCATCTCCTGCACGATGCCGAAGGTCTTCTCCTGGAAATTGGTGATCGAGTCGACGAGCTTGACGACGGCGTCGGCGCGGATCGTCGGGCCGTAGCCGGCGCGCAGCGCCGCCTCCTGCACCTTGTCGCCGAGTTCCGACAGCACCTCGATGCTGCGCGACACGCCCTCCTTCATCGTCTCGAGCGTCTGCGTCGATTCATGCAAGCCGGCGAGCCCGGTGAAGGAAGCCTTCAGCGCCGTCAGCACCGAGTCGTTCGTCGCAAAGAAGCTCACGGCCTGCGCATAGACGCGCTCCTTGGCGCTGGTGGTCTGGTTGAGCCGCGCCATGATCACTTCCGACGTATTGTAGCCGATGGTCAGATTGTCGGAGAGATCCTTGGCGATCTGATAGCGCTTGTCCTCGTCCTGCACCGCGCGCAGCTTCTCGTCGCGGGCAAGCTCGAACCTCGCGCGCTCGGCGAGATCCTCGCCCTTGTATTGCGCGAGCGCGTCGGCTGCTTTGGCGAGCTCGCCCTTAGCGGCCTCGAGCTTGCCATTGGCTTCCTTCAGCACTTCGAGCGCGAGCACTTCGGCCTGCTTCAACGCGCCGCGGAAGTCCTGATAGGCCTGGAGGATCTTGGCTTCGCGCTCGATCTGGTCTTTCGTGGACCGCGTCACCGCGAGATAGGTCGAGCGGATTTCCTCGAAGCGCGTGGCGATGTCGCCGCGGGCGATCTTCATCCAGATATTCGCGACGCGCTCGAAAATGTCGATCTTGCCGTCGGCAAGCTGGTCGACCATCGCCTTCGAGTCATCGCGGATCGAATTGAAGGCCTTGGCGATGTCTTCATAGCGCTGGCCGATGTCCATAGCCTGCGTCTGGTCGCGCACCACCTCGTTGAAGACCTCGGTCTGCGAGAGCGTCCGCGCGATGACGGCGACGCGATCCTTGTCGAGGTCAGTGATCTTGTCGAGCAGCACGTTTATCGGCGTAAAATCGGCCTTGGGCGGGTTGATGCCGAGATCGCGCAACGCGCCGGTGGCGCGATCGAGATATTGGATCGATGTGCCCGTCGCAGGAGTGGTCATGACGCCCTCTTAAACTCTCGCTCGAAAAAACCGCTCAGGGCGCGAGCCCGAACGCGCCGGCGTCGACGCCAGCTTAGGCGATACTGCCCGCAATTCTTTGCACGGGCAAGTCAACGCCGAGGGTTCAGATAGTGCGCGGCGCGCGCAGAGCAAAGCCGCGTGCAAGCCGCCGCCTCCTCGTGCTAAAAGCCCTTGCGCCGCCCCGGGACCTCGATCGCGGCGCTTCGTTTCCCTCTCGCCCCAGCCGCCGCATGAGGCATGACCCGGCGCCCCCCAGCGCCAAGCCGCTCTTCTCCTATCGCAAGCATTGGGCGCATCGCTTCGGCGCCGCGCCCTTCTTGCCGATGACGCGCGCCGAGATGGAGCGTCTCGGCTGGGACAGCTGCGACGTGATCCTGGTCACCGGCGACGCCTATATCGACCATCCGAGCTTCGGCATGGCGATCGTCGGGCGGCTCCTCGAGGCGCAGGGGTTTCGCGTCGGGATCATCGCCCAGCCGGAGTGGCGCGACGCGCAAGCCTTCACCGCGCTCGGCAAGCCCAATCTTTTCTTCGGCGTGACCAGCGGCAACATGGACTCGATGGTCAACCGCTACACCGCCGACCGCCGGCTGAGGCATAACGACTCCTACACGCCGAACGGCGAAGGCGGGAAGCGGCCCGACCGCGCGACCATCGTCTATGCGCAGCGGGCGCGCGAGGCCTACCCTGACGCGCCGATCGTGCTGGGCGGGATCGAGGCGTCGCTCAGACGAATCGCGCATTACGACTATTGGTCGGACAAGGTTCGCCGCTCGATCCTCCTCGACGCCAAGGCCGATCTGCTGCTCTACGGCAACGCCGAGCGCGCGCTGGTCGAGGTCGCGCATCGGATCGCCAAGCGCGGGATCGGGCAGGATTTCTCGGATGTGCGCGGGGTCGCCTTCCTGCGCAACGCCTCCCTTGAGGGCTGGATCGAGGCGCATGCCGACGATCTCGACTCCGCCGAGGAAGGCCGAGGCGAAAAGGGCGAGAACGTCGTCATCCGGCTCCCCGCCTTTGAGCAGGTCGCGGGCGATCCGGAAGCCTACGGGCGCGCCTCGCGCGTGCTGCACAAGGAGAGCAACCCCGGCAACGCGCGGCCCCTGACGCAGCGCCACGGCGCCAAGGACGTCTGGCTCACCGCGCCGCCCATTCCGCTCACGAGCGCAGAGATGGACGGCGTCTACGAGCTTCCCTTCGCGCGGGCGCCGCATCCCGCCTACGCCGGCGCGAAAATCCCCGCCTGGGAGATGATCCGGCACTCGGTGACGATCATGCGCGGCTGCTTTGGCGGCTGCTCCTTCTGCTCGATCACCGAGCACGAGGGCCGCATCATCCAGTCGCGCTCGGAAGGCTCGATCCTGCGCGAGATCGAGACGATTCGCGACAAGACCGAGGGCTTTACGGGAATCATCTCCGACATCGGCGGCCCGACCGCCAACATGTATCGCATGGCCTGCAAGGACCGCGAGACGGAGGCCGTCTGCCGCCGCCTCTCCTGCGTCTATCCCGACATTTGCAAGAACCTCGACACCAGCCACGAGGCGCTGATCTCCCTCTACCGCAAGGCGCGCGCCATTCCGGGCGTCAAGAAAGTGATGGTCGCGTCCGGCGTGCGCTACGATCTCGCCGTTAAAAGCCCGACTTACGTGAAGGAACTCGTCGAGCATCACGTCGGCGGCTATCTGAAGATTGCCCCCGAGCACACGGAAGCCGGGCCGCTTTCCAAGATGATGAAGCCCGGCATCGGCGCTTATGACCGTTTCAAGCAGCTCTTCGACGCTGCGGCGCGGGCTGCGGGCAAGGAATATTTTCTCATTCCCTATTTCATCGCCGCGCATCCAGGCACGCGCGACGAGGACATGATGAATTTGGCGCTGTGGCTGAAGCGCAACAAATATCGCGCCGATCAGGTGCAGACGTTTTTGCCTTCGCCCATGGCGCTCGCGACCGCGATGTATCACTCCGGCGTGAACCCGCTGAAGCCCGTGCGTCACGGCGCGTCGGAAAAGGTCGACGCTGTGAAGGGCTTGCGCCAACGCCGTCTGCACAAGGCGTTCCTGCGCTATCACGATCCCGAGAACTGGCCCATGCTGCGCGAGGCGCTGAAAACCATGGGCCGCGCCGATCTCATCGGCCCCGGCAAGCATCAGCTCGTGCCGAGCTGGCAGCCGGCGGGGACCGGCAAGACCGGCGAAGGCCGGCGCGGCGGAGCGAAGGGCGCGCGGATCGAAGCCGGTAAGTTCCTGACCAAGGGCTTGCGCGAGAAGCGACCCGCTGCGGAGAGGTGAGCCGGCGCAGACGCCTTGCGCCGCCGCCTACTTGAGGCCCGCGCCAAAACGCCCGGCGCGGAAGTCGGTCAGCGCCTCGCGAATTTCGGCTTCCGTGTTCATCACGAAAGGCCCATAGGCCGCGATGGGCTCCTCAATCGGCTTGCCCGAGAGCAGGAGCAGCTCGGATTGACTTTCAGCCGCAATCTCAACCGGACCGCCATGGCGAGCAAGCACCGCGACTCGCGCGGGCTGCAATCGCGCTCCATCCTCCAGCGTCACGGCGCCTTCGCGCAGGAGGATCGCGACCGTGTGGCCGTCCGGAACGTCGAGGGAGGCGCGTTTGCCAGCGTCAAGCCGAACGTCCAGCACGTTGAGCTCGGTGAAGGTTTGCGCCGGCCCCTTCACGCCCGCGTAAGTTCCGGCGATGACGCGCGCCGTCCCCGCCGCACCGGGCAGCTCGACCGTCGGAATCTCAGCCTTCGAGAGGGTTTGGTAATGAGGCTTCGCCGATTTGTCCTTCGCCGGCAAATTGACCCAGAGCTGCGCCATCTCCATCTCGCCACCGCTCTTGGCGAAGGCCTCCGAATGGAACTCCTCGTGGAGAATGCCCGCGCCCGCCGTCATCCATTGCACGTCGCCGGGCCCGATCACGCCGCCGGCGCCGGTTGAATCGCGATGCGCGACCTCGCCGCGATATACGATTGTCACGGTCTCGAAGCCGCGATGCGGATGCTCGCCGACGCCGCGTCTTTGCGTCGTCGGCGCGAAACGCGTCGGCGCAGCGTAGTCGAGCAGCAGGAAGGGGCTCGCGGCTTCGCCTTGCTCGTGTGGCGAAAGGAGGCTGCGCACGAAGAATCCGTCGCCCACCCAATGAGGAGCGGGAGGGTCGTAAACGGCGAGCGCTTGTCGCATGGGCTTGCTCTCCAGTGCCGGCTCAACCGGCGGGATGGGAGCTAGATGGGGCGTCCAGTCGCGACGCGCAATCCGAGGACGCGCACGGTCGCGTCTATCCCTTCTTCCAGGGCTTCACGTCGAGCAGCGTCCATTCGGCGCTCTTGTCGCGGCAGGCCGTGCCTTGCAGGCGCTCTTCGTTATGGTTCGTCACGACCTCGGCGAGGAAGGCGCGACACACCCGGCCGTCGCTCGGATAGGCCTGGCCAACGGGCGTGAACACGCCCTTGGCGCCCGACTGCGGATTCTCCCAATCCACCCGCTCTCCCGAGCCCTGCGGATCGAGCGCGGTGGCGAGCGCGGCCTTGGCGCGGCGCGTGTCCTCAGCCTCCAAACCGCGCGCGATTTCCGGCGCGGGCTTGCGGATCGAACCCGTGGCCTCGGCGGCCACGTGGAGATCGTCGCCGTGCGGCGAGGCGGGCATGGCGATCGAGCAGGCGGCGAGCTGCAGGCTCGCCAAGGCCAGCACAAAGCGGGAGATCACGCTCGGCGTTTGAGGATCGACGCCGAAGGCGCTATGTCTCGCTGCAAACCGACCCAAAGTTCCACCTTCACTCAACCTCGCCGCAGCTTCGGCGCAGTGCTAGACGGGATCATCGCTTGAATCTCTTAACGCCGAGTGACCTCGACTCCGCCTCGGAGCCCTTCTCCCTGTTTCGAGATTGGTTCGCGCAAGCCGCCCGCGAGGAGCTCAACGATCCCGAGGCGATGGCGCTCACGACCGTCGACGCCGAGGGCTTTCCCGACGCGCGCATGGTGTTGCTCAAGGAGTGGAGCGAAGACGGATTCGTGTTCTACACCAACGCCGAAAGCGCCAAGGGGAGGCAGCTTGCGTCGAACATGCGCGCCGCCGCGCTGTTCCACTGGAAGTCACTGCGGCGTCAGGTGCGCCTGCGCGGGCCCGTCGAGCCGACGAGCGACGCGGCGGCCGACGCTTATTTCACGAGCCGCCCGCGCGACAGCCGCATCGGCGCCTGGGCAAGCCACCAATCGCGGCCGCTCGAAAGCCGCTTCGCTCTTGAAAAATCCGTCGCGCTCACCGCCGCGAAATATGCGATCGGCGACATTCCTCGCCCCCCCTATTGGCGGGGTTACGTGATCCAGCCTCTCGCCATGGAGTTCTGGATCGACCGGCCGTTCCGGCTGCATGATCGCCTGCGGTTTACGCGTGAGAGCCTGACCGAGCCGTGGAAGAAGGAGCGCCTCTACCCGTGACCCGAGCCTACTCTCGTTCCGCCCTCGCGCTCGCCCTGGCGCTGCTCGCGACGCCGGCGCTTTCGCAGGACTTCTTCTCCGATCTCTTCGGAGGATTCGGCCGTTCGTCGCGCTGGGGCGGCGGAGAGCGGGGCGGCGGGGGAGGCGAGCGCCGTCCGCGGGTGCGCCGCATCGAGAAGCCGAAGATCGTCGCGCCGAAACCCGCGACGGCCCCCGCCGCCGCGGACCAGGCGAAGGCCGGCCAGGAATCGCCGCCCGCACCCTATGACGCGCAGATGCAGCGCCTCGCCGAAATCCTCGGCGGCCTTTCCTATCTGCGGGACTTATGCGGCGACGGCGACGGCGCCGACTGGCGCGCCAAAATGGCGAAGCTGCGGGACTCCGACACCCCGTCGGGCGCGCGCCGCGCCAAGCTGACCGCCGCCTTCAATCGCGGTTTCTCGGGGTATGAGCTCACCTACCACAGCTGCACGCCCAACGCGAAGCTCGTGATCGCGCGCTATCTCGAAGAGGCCCATCAGGTCGCGAGCGGCGTGGCCACGCGCTACGCGACGCCTTAACCGCACGAGGGGACGCCTTAACGAAGAATGACCCGTCGACGTTAACCGTCGGCAAAGACGCCGGTCGCGCGCGTCGAAGCGCTTGGCTATTTTCGACGACATGACGCATTCCCGCCCGCCGGCCCTGGACGACGCGGTCGCCGAGCAGCAGCTCGCCGCGCTCGCTTATGTCACCGAAGCTTACGCCGAAGCCATTCTCGCGGGGATCGAGAGCGCGAGCTTCGCCCACGCGGCGTTGAGCGCAGCGCTTCGCGAGCTCGTCGCGACGCATGGGGAAGAGCAAGTGGCCCGCTTCGCCGAACGGCTGCCGGCGCGGGTGCGCGACGGCGAGTTCTCCTGCAGCGCGAAGCATTGACGCACAATTGCCGTGTCTGCGCCGCGAATGCGCAAATAGCGCAACGCTATAGGTCTTAATTTGTTGTTACGAGGCGAAACGATCGCGCGTGCTAGTTGAGCGCTATCTCGACTTCTGTAGCCCCTATTTGCCCGCGATGGCCTCGCCTACGAACGTCGCAGAAATAGATAGTTTTGCCGTGGCCATGGGCGCGGCCATGGATGCGCGCCTCTGGGCCAAGGTAGGAGGACAGAAATCATGCTGCGCAAGATTGCCGTTACTCTATTGGTCGGCGCCACCCTCGCGGGAACGGTGTCCGAGGCGTCCGCATATTGGGCAAGGCGAGGCTGGGGTTGTGCCTCCCGCTCCGGTTGGGGCCCTTTCGGCGGATGGGGTATGAGCGGGGTCGGGCTCTACGGTCAGGGCTTCGATCTGGGCTACGTCTCCTGGTATCCCTCCGATGGGGGTTACGGCTACGCCTACCCGACGTACACCACAACCTCTCGCTACGGCGGTTGCCGGTAAGTAAAGCTCAGTCTGGGCGCCGCTTGCGGCGCCCAAGTACTTCTTAACTCAAGAATTCCCGCCGCTGAGCACCGTGACGGCGCGGCGATTTTGAGACCAGCAGGAGATGTCGTCGCAGACGGCGACGGGTCGCTCCTTGCCGAAGCTCGTGGTGCGAATGCGCGAAGCGGCGACGCCCCGCGAGGCGAGATAATTCTTCACGGCCTCGGCGCGCTGCGCCCCCAGCGCGAAATTATACTCGCGCGTCCCGCGCTCGTCGGCGTGGCCCTCCACGGCGAAGGCGTAGCGGCCATAACGATTCAACCATTCGGCTTGACGGTCGAGCGTCGCCTGAGCGGTCGGGGTTAGTTCCGTCGAGTCGGTCTCGAAGAACACCCGATCCCCAACGTTCGTCGCAAAGTCCTGGGGACTACCCGGCGCGCCCGCGCCATGCCCCGCCCCTCGCCCCGCTCCACCAGCCCCAACGCCGAAAGCGCCAGGATCCTCCGCCGCCGTGTTCTTGGCGCAGGCGGCAAGCGAAAGCGCCGCGGCCAAGGCGACGAGCAGCCCTGCGGCGCGCAGCGTTTGAACGATGTGCATCAAACGAACTCCCTGGCGGATCGAGCGAGCCCCCTTGCACTTCCTAACCGAAGGGGGGTTAAGCGAAGGTTCCATCAACCTTGATGGAGTGTGGAGAAAACCGCCGCCTGCGCTTTCATGATCGGAATGGCTAACGAGCCGTTGCAAATTTTAGCCTCGATGACGTGGCGGAATGAGGGCGACGAGCTTCCTACTGACGAGTCCACGCCAAGCTTGGATCTCGGAATGATAAGGAGGACATCTCGTTCCATGGAAGCGGCCGCGGCGTCAGGTCGAGCTTGTGCGCTGCGTTCAATCATGCGTCGTCAAGTAAGTTTAAGGGCTTATTGGAGCGGCGAACGTTCAAAGCAAAGAGGTAACTCATGCATCGCTTTATCGGCATATCTTCCAGCGCGCTTCTCGTTGCTCTTTTCGCTGGCGCCGCGCCCGCCCAGGCGCTCACGATCATCGACACATTCAGCGGCTCCGTGACTTCCGCCGCCAATGTGGCGCAGATCGAGGCGACGATCCAGTCGGCATCGAACGCGATCGCCTCGCTTTACGCGAATCCGTTCACGGTGACGATCAACTATCAGCTCACGAGCACAGGTCTCGGCGGGAGCAACCAAAGCCTCTATGCGGTCAATTACGCCTATTATGCTCAGGCGCTGAGAAACGACTCGCTCGCCCATCCGGGCAACACGGCGCTTGCGACCGCCGTGGCCAATTTGTCCAGGGGCAATGACGCGGCGGGCAGAACCCCCATCGCCCTGACCTCCTCGCTCGTCGATGCGCTGGCCCTCGGCAATGTGAGCGCCGGCGGCACGATCTCTCTCAACAACTCCCTGATGTATTTCGGCGCCGGGCCCGTTCCAAGCAACCTCTACAGCGCCACGGCCGTCATTCAGCACGAGATCGACGAGATCCTGGGCGGCGGCGGCGCGGGATCGACGCTGGGCACAAGTCTTCAACGACGCTATCTCGGCGCGCTCGACCTCTTTCGCTATTCGGCGCCGGGAACGCCGAGCTACACCACCAGCAGTCCCACCCCCGTCTATTTCTCGCTCAACGGCGGCGCGACCGTTCTCGCCGATTTCAACCAGACCGGCCGGGGCGACTACGGCGACTTCTACAACACCTGCTTCATCCAGAATTACGCGGGCTGCCTGGGTCACACGCCAGAGGCATTCGCCAGCAGCATCGAGAGCACGATGCTGCAGTCGATCGGCTACGACCTGGTCAACGGATCGACCTCCCCCTTCGGCGCCGTGAGCTCGCTCTCGAAGGGGAGCGCAAGCTTGATCGATTCCGCGTCCGCGCCAACCCCCGGCAGCGGTTTGGCGAGCTTCGGCCTTTTGGTTGTCGCGGGCATGGCGGCAAAATTGGCCGACAGCCGGCGAATGGGCGCGGCCCGCTCATAGCCCAGGCTTGCGGTAAGACCCGTTCCCTCGAAGAGAGGGCGAGCGGGAGGTTAGCGGAGGTTAGCCCATCTCCCTTGACATATACTCTTAACGAGTATAAGTGTCCGTCAGGTTCGCATTCCGCCGCGGACGTGCGTCTCCCTTAGGCCGTGCAGGGGCGAGCTGTTGCGAAATGGCCACGCGGAACTTATGCTCAAACTGAGCCTAAGATCGCAGACTAGGCTCGTTAAACGGCGAGAATACTTCGGGGGCGCGTCATGAGTGTCAACTCCGCAACGATCAGGCCCAGGCTTCGTCCCACGCCGCCGGCATGGGACGCTCCTCGTTTTTCCGTAATTCCCCGTCCCCGACTCGACTGGACGCCCGAGGTCGAGGCCGCGACCGCGCATCTCTATCAGCGCATCGCCAAAGTCATGCCGCCCATCGAGTGGCCGTTTCACGCGCCTTATGTGAAGGCGATCAACGAGCTCAAGAAAGAGCGCGGCGCGGTCATTCTCGCCCACAATTATCAGACGCCCGAAATCTATCATTGCGTCGCGGACTATGTCGGCGACAGCCTGCAGCTCGCCAAGCTCGCGGCGGCCTCCGACGCCGATGTCATCGTGCAGGGCGGCGTGCACTTCATGGCGGAGACCTCAAAAATCCTCAATCCGGGGAAGACGGTGCTGATCCCCGACATGGAGGCCGGCTGCTCGCTCGCGGCCTCCATCGACGCCGCCGACGTGCACGCGCTGCGCAAGCAGTATCCGGGCGTTCCGATCGTCGCCTACGTGAACACCTCGGCCGAGGTGAAAGCCGAGGTCGACATCTGCTGCACCTCGTCCAACGCGGTCAAGATCGTCGAGAGCCTCGGCGTAGACACGGTGATCATGCTTCCCGACCGCTATCTCGCGCAGAACGTCGCGGCGCAGACTCACGTGAAAATCATCGCCTGGCGCGGGGCGTGCGAGGTGCACGAACGCTTCACGGCGGAAGAGATCGACAGCTATCGCGCCGATCATCCCGGCGTGAAGGTCCTCGCGCATCCGGAATGCCCGCGCGAGGTGATCGAGGTATCGGATTTCGCCGGCTCGACCGCGGCGATGATCGATTACGTCCGCAACAAAAGGCCGGCGCGGGTCCTGCTCGTCACGGAATGCTCAATGGCGGACAATGTCGCGGCGGAGACGACGGGCGTCGAATTCGTCCGTCCGTGCAATTTCTGCCCGCACATGAAGCGCATCACGCTGCCGAAAATCCTCGACAGCCTGCTCTATATGCGAGAGGAAGTGACGATCGACCCCGCGCTTGCCGAGCGCGCGCGCGCCAGCGTGCAGCGCATGATCGACGTCGGGTGAGCGAGGCGGCCGCGTCTCGAAGCGCCTCTTGCCCCGCTTCCTCGATGGGAGGATCGCCATATGTCCGCCCCGCAAAGCCGCCTTGCGGCGACGCACGCCGCCATCGACGCGGCGAACGCCGAGGATCCGCGCAGAGTCGAGACGAAGGACGGCGAGACCGGCTTTGAAGAACTCTACGCGAAACGCATGAGCGACGCGCTCGCGCGGGTTTACCCCGAGGCGTCCGAACTTCTGCAACTCGCCGTGCGCGCGCAGCACCTGCGCCGCTGGGAAATTCCCCGCGCCGATTTCCCCGACGGGCGACACGGATACAACGACTGGCGCAAAACCTGCCGGGCGCATCACGCGGAGCGCGCGGGCGCGATCATGCGCAGCCTCGGCTGGAGCGAGGAGGACGCCGCGCGCGTCGGCGCATTGATCCGAAAGGAGAAGCTCAAGAAGGACCCCGAATCCCAAGCGTTGGAGAACATCGCGGCGCTCGTCTTCCTCGAGCATTACTTCGACGACTTCCTCGCAAAATATCAAAGCTACGACGACGAGAAGATCGTCGACATCCTCGGCAAAACGCTGTGCAAGATGTCGCCGCGCGGCCACGCCGCCGCCCTCTCGCTGTCGCTCGCGCCCCGCGCGAATACGCTCGTCGCGAAGGCGCTGGAGCGGGAAGCCGCAGCGCTCGCGCGCCTTGCCGAGGTCGCGGTCGATTGAGCGCGATGCAGCCGGAAGAGTCTTCAATCGTCGTCATCGGCGGCGGCCTCGCCGGGCTCTTCTGCGCCTTGAAGCTCGCGCCGAGGCCCGTCACGGTGCTCGCGCCTCATGGCGTCGGTCCCGCCGCCTCCTCCTTCTGGGCGCAGGGCGGCATCGCCGCCGCGGTGGTCGAGGAAGACACGCCCGAAGTTCACGCCGAGGACACGATTCGCGCCGGCGCGGGCCTCGTGGACGACGAGATGGCGCTCGGCATGGCGCGCGAGGCGCGCGCCCGCGTAGAGGACCTGCTCGCTTTCGGCGTTCCCTTCGATCGCGGCGAGGCGGGCTCGCTGATCCCCTCGCGCGAGGCCGCGCATTCGCATCGGCGCGTCGTTCGCGTTCAGGGCGACGGCGCCGGACGCGCAATCATGGAAACCCTCGCCGCGGCCGCGGCGTGCACGACTTCGATCCGCATCCTCGAAGGGCGCGTGGCGCGACGCATCGTCACGCAGGGCGGCCGGGCGATTGGCGTGATGACGCGAGACGCAAAAGGCGAAGCCTCGTTCCTGCCCGCCGCGGCGCTGGTGCTCGCGACGGGCGGGATCGGCAGGCTCTACCGCGTCACTACCAATCCGCCGGAAGCCTGCGGCGAGGGGCTCGCGATGGCGGCCGAAGCAGGCGCGCTCATCGCGGACGCCGAATTCGTGCAGTTCCACCCGACCGCCATCGACGTGGGAGAAGACCCCGCCCCGCTCGCCACCGAAGCGCTGCGCGGCGAAGGCGCGGTCATCGTCGATCGCAACGGCTGCCGCTTTTTGCTGGATGTCGATCCCCTGGGCGAGCTTGCGCCGCGCGACATCGTGGCGCGCGGAATATTCGCTTCCCTTGCGCGCGGCGACGGCGCGTTTCTCGACGCGCGGCAAGCCGTTGGCCCGGCCTTCCCCGAGCGCTTTCCCAACGTCTTTTCGCGCTGCATGGCCGCGGGCGTCGATCCGAGAACGGCGCCGATTCCGATCGCCCCAGCCGCGCATTATCACATGGGCGGCGTCTGGACGGACGCGCGCGGCCGCACCTCGCTCCCAGGACTTTGGGCGGCGGGCGAAGCCGCTTCCACCGGCGTGCACGGCGCCAATCGCCTCGCCTCCAACTCGCTGCTCGAGGCCGTGGTTTTCGGCGCCCGGATCGCTGAGGACGTCGGCGCTTCCCGCGTGGCGGCTCCCGAGGCCGTCGACTTCCGATTTCCTCCCCGCGACGCCGTTCCGCCGCAACCCGCGGTGATTGAGGAATTGCGCGCGACGATGTCGCGGGACGTCGGCGTCGTCCGCGACGCGACGGGCCTCGCGCGCGCCATCCGGACGATTTTGCGGCTGAAGAAGGAGGCCGCCACCGAGGCGACGGCGGCGATGCTGACCACCTCGCTTTGCATCGCCTGTGCGGCCTATAGTCGGCGCGAGAGCCGCGGCGCGCATTTTCGCGCCGATTTTCCGGGGCCGGACCCGGCGCAGGCGAAGCGCTCGATCTTCGGCCTCGACGCGATTCTGCGCCTCGCCTCAGAGTTTCTCGAGGACCCATGACGCCGAAATTCACTTTTCCTCCCGGTCTCCTCGAAGAACTGACGCGCGCCGCCCTCGCCGAAGATCTGGGCCGCGCCGGCGACCTGACGAGCCAGGCGGTCGTGCCCCCGGGCGCGCGCGCCCGGGCCGTGATCGCCGCGCGCGAGCCGGGCGTGGTTGCGGGCCTCGCTTTGGCGCGCGAAGCCTTCCGGCAGGTCGATCCCGCGATAGCGTTCGAGGCCGCGCTCGAGGACGGCGGCGGCGTCGCGCCCGGTGGCGCTCTCGCCTTCGTCGAGGGTCCGGCGATGGGCGTGCTCGCGGGCGAGCGCGTCGCCCTCAACTTCCTCGGACGCCTCTGCGGGGTCGCGAGTCTCACCGCGCGCTATTCCGGCCGCATCGCCCACACCAAGGCCAAGGTCTGCGATACGCGCAAGACCACGCCTCTTCTGCGCGCGCTAGAGAAATATGCGGTGCGCTGCGGCGGCGGCGCGAATCACCGATTTCGGCCTCGATGACGCGATCCTCATCAAGGACAACCACATCGCCGTCGCGGGCGGCGTCGGCGCCGCCTTGCAGGCGGCGAAGGCCTATGCCGGCCACATGACGAAGATCGAAATCGAGATCGAGTCGCTCGAACAGCTCGAGCAGGCGCTGGAGATCGGCGTCGACGCCATCCTGCTCGACAATATGGCGATTGCGACGATGCGTCAGGCCGTCGAGATGATCGCCAAGCGCGCCGTCATCGAAGCCTCCGGAGGCGTGACGCTCGAGACGATCGCGTCGATCGCCGAGACCGGCGTCGATCTGATCTCGGTCGGCGCGCTCACCCATTCGGCGCGCGCGCTCGATATCGGGCTCGACATGACGATTTGAAGAGCGGGGCGAGGAGCGATCGCCGGAGACACAAAGAGCGGGGAAGGCGATTCACCTCTCCCCGCTCTTTGGCGCCTCGTCCTTGACCGGCCCGAACTGCGGACCCGAGCGCGTTTTTTTTTGCGCTTCTAGGGCCCCTCGCCTCGCCGTTTCCGGTGAGACAAATTTATTCGGAGCCGGCGTCCTCCCCGACTCGGACCTTAAGCCCGGTCAACCCTTTGCGCCTTCCGGCGCCGGGGCTCCCCGACCTAACTGGCGGAATCACCCTATGGCAAAAACTAGTAGTTGTCATTCGGATTTATACGCATGAGGCGTCAACGCGCCTTCACGAATCTCAATGTTTTCAGCACAAAATTGGCGCCACTTAGAGAGCGGAAGGCGCCTCGCCCCGGCCGTGGAAATATTTTGGCTGTGGAAATACCTAAGGGGCCCCACGCGGCCCCTTCGCATGCCGGCGGAGTTGCGTCGGCGAATCGAGTTGCTCGGCGAAGAAGCCCGCGCCTCAGGCGACGGACTTGCGCGACCAAGCCCATGCGCCAGCGAGAGCCATCGCGGCGAGGCCCGAGAAGCCCACTCCCGGATTGGCGCCCAGAACCGCGAAGATCAGATCGGCCGGCGCGCCGGAGTTTTCGTTAAAGTCCAGCGTGAAGCCGAAATTGCCGGCCGCGCCTCTAAACACAGTGAAGATATTGTCGTTGGGAAACGGGGGTTCTGGAGCGTGTTGAGACCAGCGCTGAGCTGAAGCGCGCCGGTGATCAGGATATGCGTGTTGTTCATGGTGTTGTTGGCTATCGCCGGGGCGAGAGTGTCGCGCCGTTCAAGAATGCGCTGATCGTGTAGGACGCGGCTCCGCAAAACGCGGAGAATTGGAATTTCGTGCTGTGGCCTTTGGGCAGGCCGGGAACGACAATTCGTCGCGAGAGCGTAAGAGCGCCGGAGGGCGTGGCGGAACTTCGGCTGCGAACGGCGTCGCGGGCGGGCGTTTCTCGAAGGAAGTTGTCTGAAAATTATTACCGCCAAGCCTCCACTAAGAAGGCGTCAGTTAGCCCGAATGCAAAGGGGCCCGTTGGGCCCCTTTGCACGCCGCTGCTCGCGCGACGACCTGTCATTCTCAGCCGGCGGCCACCTCTTGTTCCTCCGCCGATGACGGCTTAGGCGCGGCGCAGCCGGGCCGCGCCGTAGAGCGCCAGCAGAGCCAAGCCCACGACGCCCGTGCCGGGAACCGGACCGGGCACAGCGCTCACATTCGTGAAGACGAACGTGTCGTCAAAGTAGTTTTTGTTGCTGCCCGTGCGGAAGTCGAGATCCTCGAAAGCGACGTATTCGCCCGCGGGGCTTCCCGCATAGGCCTGGCCCGCCGTTGCGCTGGTCGAATAGACGTGGTTGGCGCCGTCGGCGTTCAGGGACGGGTCGGAATACCAGGGACCGACGTCCGAGGGGTTCAGGATCTGAGTCCTCGAAGACGAGCGAGTCGCCGGCGTGCACGTTGCCGAGCACGATAAATCGCCCGACGAGAGCCGAGGTGTGGTCGTTCAGTCCAAAAATGCCCGTGGACACGCCGTTGACGCGCAGCCCAACCTCCTCTTCATAGCCGGCGCCCGAACCCATGAAATAGGCGGTGATCGGCCCGTCCGCCGTGGCGGTGAAGGTATAGGTCGGTCGTATTCTCGAAGGCCGGGGTCGGGTAGGGGATGGCGTCGGCATGGGCTACGGAAGCCGCGCCCAGCGCCGCCGCGAAGACAGGTCCCATAAGGACCTTCAGTCCGAGTTTCATTCTATCGCTCCTGGTTGACGAGTTATCCAGTCAAGGGCGCCACCCGAATCCCCATGGGGGCTTCATGCCGCACTGAGAGTTGTCGCCTGAAAAACTCCCTTAACGACCGCAGCCTGTTCAGGGTCGGCTGGGTTGTCAACGCAGCCACGCGCTCGTCCCAAAAAATACTGAGACTGTGGCTTCCGTACCACAGCAGCAAAACCACGATCATTCGGCAAAGCAGCGATCGAATCGATATTCCATTTGAATATATTTCGGCGCATCACGCTGAGAAACCGCCCGTCGGCCGCCGTCAACAGGCTTAAGATAGCGGGGGCAAATTGCTTCTGCTTTGACGCTCGAGGCGACGCCTCTCGGTGGCGCCCTCTTTGACTTCCGGACCACGCCAATTGAGTAGAAATACTTACGAACCTAAGAGCTTGTCTTACGCATATATACGCAATGCCTCCGTGGACTACCACGGCGCTCGTTCCACCCGGCCAGCGATTAGGACCGTCCGGCTCGTCAAGCCGCAAGCGTCACCCCTGCTCCACGGCGCGCACCTGCGGCACGTAATGACGCAGCAGATTCTCGACGCCGCTCTTCAGCGTGGCGGCGGAGGAGGGGCAGCCCGAGCACGCGCCCTTCATCGTGAGATAGACGACGCCGTCGCGGAGGCCGCGAAAGACGATGTCGCCGCCATCGCGCGCGACGGCGGGGCGCACACGGGTTTCGATGAGGTCCTTGATCTTCTCGACGACCGGCGCGTCCGTGGCGTCGAAGAATTCGCTTTGAGCCTCGGCGCTCCCCTCCCCTTCGACAAAAAGCGGGGCCCCGCTCGTGAAATGCTCCATGATGAGGCCGAGCGCCGCGGGCTTCAAATGCGCCCAGTCCACGTCGCCCTTGGTCACCGAGACGAAATCCGAGCCGAGCATGACCGCCTCCACGCCCGCGAGGTCGAATAGCGCCTCGACGAGCGGGGCGCAGGCGGCGCTCTCCTTCGTTCGAAACTCGCGCGCGCCCGTCGGCAGGACCATGCAACCGGGCAAAAACTTCAGCGTGGAGGGATTGGGCGTGGTCTCGGTCTGGATGAACATCGGTCTGGCTCGCTTGGCGATCGAGGGACTGCTTTGCTGGAGATAATAGTGCAATGTCGGCGCCGCGAGTCCTTTAATTGTTTGCCTTCCGGGCAAAAATCCGCAAAGCTCACGGCATGACCGAAGACGATGCGCTTCGCGCCGCCAACGCCGCCTATTACCTGGCGTTCTCTCGCCGTGACGGCGCCGCGATGGCGCGCCTCTGGGCGCAAGACGAAGTTTCCTGCGTGCATCCGGGCTGGCCGCCGATCTTCGGGCGCGACGCCGTTCTCGCCTCCTATCGCGAGATTTTCCGAAACCCGCTCCAGGAAGAGATCGCGCTCGGCTCCGAGACGCTGGTTCGCGCCGAGAGCGACGGGCGAATCGTCTGCATCGAGAAAGTCGGGGGAACGCTGCTCGTCGCGACCAATTGGTTTCGTCGCGTCGACGCGGAGTGGCGGCTCGTGCACCACCAGGCGAGCCCGCTCGCTGGCGGTCCGGCCGAGGCGGAAACGGGCTCGACGCGGCACTAGCTCGCTCCATGTTTCGAGCGGCATTGTCGAGTTGAAGGTTTGGCGACAATTCGACAGCCAAGTTTAAGGCGCCCGAGCAAAAGAAATCGCGAAGGTCGGGCTTGACCTGGATATTATGCGGTACACCTAATTTACGGATGCGCGTGGCGGCCACGAATAAACCACGTCGCCGCGGTTTCAGTGGAGGGCGAAAATGAACGTATTTTCAAGGAAAGACCGCTATTTCCTTGGCTTGCGCCGCGGTGCTGGGCGGTTTCGCCGCCACGCCGAGCGTCGCGCGGGGTCATCACGCCGGCCGAAAAGGAGACGGTCGCGCCCGAATCCCCCCTCGACTTCGTCGGGTGGCGTCGAATCTGCCATTGGCACTGCCACGTGGCGTGGCGCCCAAGCCACGGCTGCGTCGTCGCCTCGGACTACCCACGTTACGGCTGGTGCCACCGCCGCCACTATTGCGTCGATCGCGCCCCTGTTTATGTCGTGGCCCCGAGCTGGGGCGGCGGATGGGGCTGGGGCGGCGGCTGGGGCGGGCTGGGGCGGCGGCGGTCTTCTTGGGCGCGACTGTTCCCATTCCTCTGATCGACCGCGACAGCGCTCCCCCTTGTTCGCTGGGCGCGAGCGCTTTGAAGTATTTTCGCCGCGGCGAGGCACCCTCTTCGCCGCGGCGACGCGTTTAACGACACGGTATCTCAAGCGTTGCGGCCTACACCCTGACGAATTGCTGAAACATGCAATTTTACTGTATAGTTTCAGTCGATGACCTATGCGTGTCGCAATAGTTTCGTTTCAGTCTTTGCCCTAAAGAATAAGTCGCCATTCGCTTGACGGATGCCTGGCCCGAGATACCTAAAATACGGATGCGGACCGCGGCGACAGGAGGCCAACTTCGCCACGAAAACGCTGGAGGACTGTTAATGAGCGCATATCGAAAAGAACCGTGATCACCCTCGCCGGCGCAATGGCGCTGGGCGGGTTGACGTCCACGCCAAGCCTCGCGGGCGTCATCACGCCGACTGAGAAGGCCACCGTCTCGACCGGGTCGCCGATCAACTCAGTCTACTACGGCGGGTGCCCTTACCGCCGCCATCATTACCACTGGCGCGGCTGCCACGCGGCTTGGAGCCCCTGCTCCGGGTGGAGATACTCCTACGCGTATCCCGTACGCGACCGGGGCTGGGGCGGCTACGGCTGGGGCGGCGGCTGGGGCGGCGGCGGCCTGTTGGGCGCCGGCTTGTTCGGCATCCTCTGATCGGGTGGCGCGCATCCGCTCCCGGCTGCGCAACTTCGAGCCCTATCGCCGCGGCGACTTATGCTTTTGCTTTCGCCGCGGCGACTTTTCCGGGAAAAATGCTCTCTTACGATCGGATTCGGCGTTTTGGCTTTCCGGGTGAAGAAATTAACGGCCGTTGGCTTGACAGGGGCCGAGCGCGAAATACCTAAATTACGGATGCGGATAGGACGCAACGTCGCCGCGGAATCGCTGGAGGGCGAGAAATGAGTCTGCTTTCGAAGAAAATCTTGATCGCGCTGGCCTGCTCGACGGCGCTGGGCGTGCTGACCGTCGCGCCAAGCCTTGCCGGCGTGATCACGCCGACTGACAAGACCGCCGTTTCCGGCGGATCGCCGGTTAAGTCCGTCTACCATCGCTATGGATGGTGCCACCACCACCACCGTCACTGGTGGCGCACTCGGACTGTTCTGGTCTACCCGCCTGTACTACCCCTACGCGGGTTGGGGCGGCTGGGGATGGGGCTGGGGTACGGGCGGTCTGCTTGGCGGCCTGTTCCCCTTCTTCTAATCGCTCGGCGTCGTCGCTCCCTCTCCTGTCCTTCCCGGAGGGAGCCGACGGCGGCCTGACGGCCTGCTGATCGGCCAACGGGGCGGAAGCTCCTCCTCGCCCCGTTTGCTCGCTCTTCTCGCCTGTGGCAAAAGATTTCATGCACCTGGGCGCGAGGGAGATAATGGCGACGGACGTGACTTTTCCTGCCGCGGCGGCGGCGGGCCTGCTATCCTTCCTGTCGCCTTGCGTCCTGCCGCTCGTGCCCCCGTATCTCACGTTCCTCGCCGGCGTGACGGTGGAGGATCTCTCGGCGGAAGGCCGCGCCGGCGCGCGCCGCGACGTCTTCCTTTCCGCCGTCTTCTTCATCCTGGGCTTTGGCACCATCTTCACGGCGCTCGGCGCGACGGCGAGCTTCTTTGGCCAGGCGTTGCGCGAGAACTTGCAGTTTTTGTCCTATTTCGCGGGCGTGATCATCATCGCGATGGGGCTGCACTTTCTCGGCCTCTTCAAGATCGGCCTGCTCTATCGTGAAAAGCGCGCGCAAGTGGAGAAGCCTTTCGGCCTCTTCGGCGCTTATGTGATGGGACTGGCCTTCGCCTTCGGCTGGACGCCCTGCATCGGACCGATCCTCGCCGCGATTCTCGGCCATCGCCGGCGCGCAGGAGACGGTGGGACGCGGCGCGCAGCTCCTCGCGGTCTATTCGCTTGGGCTCGGCATTCCCTTCCTGCTCGCGGCGCTCGCGCTCGAGCCGTTCCTCGGGTTCGTCGCGCGCTTCAAGCGCCATTTCCTGATAGTCGAGCGCGTCGTCGGCGGGCTCTTAGTGCTGACCGGCGTCGCTTTTCTGACGGGCGGCATGCAGAACGTCTCGTTCTGGCTGCTGCAGACGTTTCCCGGGCTCGCGAATTTGGGGTGAAAGTCCGACACGCGGGATCGGTCGCTCCGATGCGCGCCGCGTCTCCAAAAAAAACGCCGGGCGTACATCCGGCCCGGCGTTTCGAACTCCGCATCGCGTTCGCGCGCTTCGTTCTGAACCAGCTTTTAACCCACCGAAATGACCAATTTTTGACTGGATCACGCTGGTTCCGGCGGAACTCCCCGGAACGCAGAGAACATGATCGGCCCTAATAGAGCGCGCTCTTTCGCGTCGCGGTCCGCGTCGCCGTGCGCCGCGTCAAATACCCTCGCCCGCGTCCTCGAATTCGCGATCGCCATGAGCGAAAACGCGCGCGTTGGAGAGGGACAGCGGCACCTTGTCGCCGATCACGGCGGCGTTTTCCAGAGCCTGGTCGATTTCGAGGCGCTGGTCGGAGCCGTCGATCGAGATCGTCGCGCGCACGCCCGACGGCGTGCGCCGCAGCGCCTCGACGCGCCCCTCGAGCGCGCTCGGACCCACGCCCGCAATCGCAATATCGGCGGGACGGAAGAAGACGCGCGCCTGCCCGTCGCGCAGACCATGCGCGTCGACATGCAGCTCGCGCCCGCCGAGCGACACATGGCCGTGTTGCACCGTGACCGGCAGCGCCACCGCCTCCCCTACGAAGGAAAGCACGAAGGCCGAGGCCGGATGGTCGTAGAGCGCCTCTGGCGACCCGGCTTGTTCGATGCGGCCCTGATTGAGCACAACGACGCGATCGGCGAGCTCCATCGCCTCGTCCTGGTCATGGGTGACGAAGACCGTCGTCAAGCCCGTGCGTTTGTGGATATCGCGCAGCCAGCGCCGCAGATCCTTGCGCACGCGCGCGTCGAGCGCGCCGAAAGGCTCGTCGAGCAGCAGGACGCGCGGCTCGATCGCCAGCGCCCGCGCGAGCGCCACGCGCTGCCGCTGGCCGCCCGAAAGCTGCGCAGGATAGCGCCCCCCGAGCCCCTCGAGCTGCACCAACTCCATGAGCTCGGCGACGCGCCTGGCGATCTCTTGCTTTGACGGCCGCGAGGCGCGGGGCCTGGAGTTCAGACCGAACGCGACATTGTCGGCGACGCTCATATGCCTGAAGAGCGCGTAGTTCTGAAACACGAAGCCGACCCGCCGCTCCTGCACGGAAAGGCTCGTCGCGTTCAGCGCGTCGAAGAACACTGCGCCGCGATGCGGCGAGTTGAGGCCGGCGATGACGCGTAGCAGCGTCGTCTTGCCCGAGCCCGAGGGCCCCAGCAGCGCAACGAGCTCGCCCCCCGCGATGTCGAGCGAGACGTCGCGCAGCGCCGGATAGGAGCCGAAATCGAGCTCGACCCCTTCGATGCGGATTCGAACGCCTTGGAGGGACTCAGTGGCCGTGGCGGCGCTTGAGCGCGTCGCCGTGACGCCATTCGAGAAGAGTCTTGAGGCCGAGAGTGACGAGAGCGAGGCTCGCCAGGAGCGCGGCCAGCGCGAAAGCGGCGACGGAATGGTACTCATTGTAGAGGATCTCCACCTGGAGAGGCATGGTGTTGGTGAAGCCGCGAATGTGTCCGGAGACCACCGAGACGGCGCCGAACTCGCCCATGGCGCGCGCGTTGCAGAGAAGGACGCCGTAGAGCAGCGCCCATTTCACATTGGGCAGCGTGACCGTGAAGAAGGTGCGCAGTCCCGAGGCGCCGAGCGTCAGCGCCGCTTCCTCCTCCACCGTTCCCTGGTCTTGCATGAGCGGGATCAGCTCGCGTGCGACGAAAGGAAAGGTGACGAAGATCGTTGCGAGCACGATGCCCGGCACCGCGAAGACGACCTCCAAATCATGCGCCGTGAGCCAGGGTCCGAACAGCCCCTGCGCGCCGAAGAGCAGCACATACACGAGGCCGGCGACGACCGGCGAGACCGAGAACGGCAGGTCGATCAGCGTGATCAGCAGGGCCTTGCCGGGAAAGGAAAACTTCGAGATGGACCAGGAGGCGGCGAGGCCGAAGAGGAGATTGGCCGGCACGGCGATCGCGGCGACGAGCAGCGTGAGCCGGATCGCCGCGAGCGCGTCCGGCTCCGTGAGGCTCTCCATGAAGAAGCCTAGGCCTTTGGAAAAGGCTTCGACGAAGACGATGACGAAAGGCGAGAGCAGGAAGAGAGAGAGAAAGACGATCGTCGCCGCGATGAGCGCGCGGCGCGTCGCCGGGCTTTCGCTGCGCACGTCGCTCAGCGCGAAGAACGTGGTCTCGCCGCGCACGGCTTTGCGACGCGGCGGCTCGCGCCCGCCGGGCGCCGCGTCGACCTGCGTCGGGAGGGTCTGCGCCGTTTCAGACATGTCCGAGCCTCTTGCGGCCCCACGCCTGGATGACGTTGATCATGAGCAGCGCCGCGAAGGAGAACGCCAGCATGATCGTCGCGATGGCCGTCGCGCCCGCATAGTCGTATTGCTCGAGCTTCACGACGATGAGCAGCGGCGCGATCTCCGACACATAGGCGATATTTCCGGCGATGAAGATCACCGACCCATATTCGCCGACGGCGCGGGCGAAGGCCAGGGCGAAGCCCGTCAGCAGCGCCGGCAGGAGCGGCGGCAGGATCACGGTCCAGAAAACACGCGTGCGCGAGGCCCCGAGCGTCGCCGCGGCTTCCTCCAGCTCAGGCTCGAAGTCGACGATCACCGGTTGAACCGTCCGCACGATGAAAGGCAGGCCGACGAAGATCAGCGCGACGAGGATGCCGAGCCGCGTGAAAGCGACCTTCAGGTCGAAGAGCTGCAGCAGCGGCGCGCCGAAGAAGCCTTTTGGCCCATAGAGCGCTGCAAGCGAAATGCCAGCGACCGCGGTGGGCAGCGCGAAGGGAAGATCGATCGCGGCGTCGAGCAGGCTGCGTCCCGGGAATCTGTAACGCGTCAGCGCCCAGGCCGCGAGAAATCCGAAGACGACGTCGATCGCCGCCGCGGCCAGGGAGATCGAGAAGCTCGTCCACAGACCCGCGGCGACGCGCGGCTCCGTGGCGATCCTGTAAAGGCCGCCGAAGCCCAGCCCCGACGCGCGCCAGACCAAGGCCGACAGCGGCAGCAGCACGATCAGCCCAAGATAAAGCAGCGTGAAAGCGAAAGTGGGCGCAAATCCCGGCAACACGCTCGGCTGCGTGAAACGCCAGGTTTTCGGCCGAGTGGCGGCGACGCTCATGGGAGGCCGGCTCCGGTTTCGAGAATGCGCCCCGTCTCCCTTGCGCTAAGGGAGGAGCGGAAGAGGCTGCGTTACGGCAAAGCGACGTATCAGAGTAGGGCATCATCGCTGCGGGGCGATCTGCTTTTGGATGTCGTCGAACACGCCGCCGTCCGCGAAATGCGTCTTCTGCGCATTGGCCCAGCCGCCGAAGGTCTTGTCCACCGTGAAGAACTCGATCTTCGGCAGACGCGCCAGATCCTCCTTCGCCGCGAACTCGGGATGCGCCGGACGATAGAAGTTCTTGGCGATGATCGCCTGCGCCGGCTTCGTATAGAGGAAGTCGAGATAGGCGTGCGCAACCTTTTCGCCGCCATGCGCCTTGGCGTTCGCTTCGACGACCGCGACCGGCGGCTCCGCCAGGATCGAGCGCGGCGGCGAGACGATCTCGAACTGGTCCGCGCCGAACTCCTGCAATACGAGATACGCCTCGTTCTCCCAGCCGATCAGCACGTCGCCGATGCCCCGCTGCGCGAAGCTGATCGTCGCGCCCCGCGCGCCGGTGTCGAGCACGGGGGCGTTCTTGTAGACCGCCTGCACAAAGTCCTTCGTCTTCGCCTCGTCGCCGTTGAATTTCTTGAGACCATAGCCCCAAAGAGCGAGATAGTTCCAGCGCGCCCCGCCCGAGGTCTTCGGGTTCGGCGTCACGACGCCGACGTCGGGCTTGGCGAGGTCGCCGAAGTCTTTGATGCCCTTCGGGTTGCCCTTGCGCACAACGAGGACGATCGTCGAGGCGTAAGGCGTCGAATTATTGGGGAGGAGCTTTTGCCAATCGGCGGGGATCTTGCCCGTCTTGCTGGCGATCGCGTCAATGTCCGCGGCGAGCGCCAGCGTCACCACGTCGGCTTTCAGTCCGTCGATCACGGCGCGAGCCTGGGCGCCGGAGCCGGCATGCGAGGCCTGAACTGCGACGGTCTCGCCGGTCTTGGCCTTCCACTCGGCGCGAAGGCAGGGTTGATCGCCTTGTATAGCTCGCGCGTCGGGTCATAGGAGACGTTGAGCAGCGTCTGATCCGCCGCCGCGACACCGGGGATCGCGACAAGAAGAAAGAGCGCGAGCGCGCGCGTCAGCTTCGGCGTCTTCGACTGAACCCAATCCATGATTTCCTCTCATCGGCCTCTGCCGCTAGCTTCACCAAGTCTAGTGTTTTAGTGGTTTAATGGAACGAGGGAAAATTGCAAGGGTCTCGTTCAGGCGTTTCGCGCCCGAGCCGCCCGCGGCACCCCTAACGGCAGGCTTACTCGGTGCGTTGGCCTTTTGCATCTCGTCGAAGACGCCGCCTTCGGCGAAGTGCGTCTTCTGCGCCTTGGCCCAGCCGCCGAAAATCTCATCGACGGTGAAAAGCTCGATTTTCGGGAAGCGGGCGAGATCCTCGGGCGCGGCGGATTGGGGGCGCGCCGGGCGATAGAAGTTCTTGGCGATGATCGCCTGTCCGGCGGGCGTGTAGAGAAACTCGAGATAGGCGCGGGCGAGGTCCGACGCCCCGTGCGTCTTGGCGTTGCCCTCGACGACCGCGACCGCGGGTTCGGCGAGAATGGAGCGCGACGGCGTGACGATCTCGAATTTGTCGTCCCCGAATTCCTTGAGCAGCAGAAACGCCTCGTTCTCCCAGGCGATCAGCACGTCGCCGATGCCGCGTTGCGCGAAGGTGGTCGTCGCGCCGCGCGCGCCCGCGTCGAGGACCGGCGCGTTCTTGTAAATCGCCGCGACAAGGTCTCTCGTCTTCGCCTCGTCGCCGTTGAATTTCTTGAGGCCGTAGCCCCAGGCGGCGAGATAGTTCCAGCGCGCCCCGCCGCCCGTCTTGGGATTGGCCGCGACGACGCCGACGCCGGGCTTGCCCACATCGTCCCAATCCTTGATCCCCTTGGGATTGCCCTTGCGCACGACGAGGACGATCGTCGAGGCGTAGGGCGTCGAATTATTGGGCAGCAGCTTTTGCCAATCGGCGGGGATCTTGCCGGTCTTGGCGGCGATCGCGTCGATGTCGGCGGCGAGCGCCAGCGTCACCACATCCGCCTTGAGCCCTTCGATCACCGCGCGCGCCTGCGCGCCGGAGCCGCCGTGCGAGGACTGGATGCGCACGGTCTCGCCGGTCTTCGCCTTCCAGTCGGCGACGAAGGCGGGGTTGATGGCCTTATAGAGCTCGCGCGTCGGATCGTAGGAGACGTTCAGCAGCGTCGGGTCTGCGGTCGCAATGGTGGGGAAGGCGAGCGCGGCGACAATGAGAAGAGACCGCACCCTCTCGGACGCTTTTGCAAAAAACCGGCCCATCGTGACGATCCCTCCCTATCGCACGCTCTTCAGTCTATCGTTTTTGTCGCTTAATAGCGTGCAGGCAAGCTGGCAAGGGCGCCCGGCTATTGCTTCGCACCAGGCGAGGAGATTCCCTGGCGGCGCCGCGCCAGCTCCAACTTCTCGGCCAGCCGATCCTCGCTTGCACACCCCCTGCCCTGCCGCTAAATCCCTGTCGCCCGCCGTGCGCGGGCGATTTCCGCGTCTTACGCCGGTCCGCTTCGGCGAGTGAGCGCAAAGGAGCCGACATGATCCACGTCACCTTCCCGGACGGCGCGTCCCGTCCGTTCGAGCCCGGCGTCTCCGGACTCGACATCGCGAAATCCATCTCGCCCTCGCTCGCCAAGCGCACGGTCGCCATGACCGTCGATGGAACGCTGAGCGACCTCTCGACGCCGCTCAACCGCGACGCCAAGATCGAATTCGTCTCCCGCGACGATCCGCGCGCGCTGGAGCTGATCCGCCATGACTGCGCGCATGTGCTCGCCGAAGCGGTGCAGGAGCTTTTTCCCGGCACGCAAGTGACGATCGGCCCGGTCATCGAGAACGGCTTCTATTACGACTTCTACCGCAGCGAGCCCTTCACACCCGAGGATCTACCGGGGATCGAGAAGAAGATGCGCGAGATCATCGCGCGCGATCGGCCGATCGTGCGCGAGGTGTGGTCACGCAACGAGGCGCTCGACTTTTTTGAAAAGAAGGGCGAGGCCTTCAAGGGCGAGTTGATCGAATCCATCCCCGGAAGCGAGGACCTTTCGATCTACAAGCAGGGCGAATGGCTCGATCTCTGCCGCGGCCCGCACCTGACCTCGACCGGCAAGATCGGCACGGCTTTCAAGCTGATGAAGGTTGCAGGCGCCTATTGGCGCGGCGACAGCAATCGCCCAATGCTCTCACGCATCTACGGCACGGCCTGGACAACACAGCAAGAACTCGACGCCTATCTGCATCGTCTGGAGGAGGCCGAGCGGCGCGACCATCGGCGGCTGGGACGCGAGATGGGACTTTTCCACTTCCAGGAGGAGGGGCCCGGCGCGGTCTTCTGGCACGCCAAGGGCTGGACGCTGTTCCAGACGCTCGTCTCCTACATGCGCCGCCGCCAGAAGGCCGCGGGCTACCAGGAGGTCAACACGCCGCAGGTGCTCGACCGCGCGCTTTGGGAAACCTCGGGCCATTGGCAGACCTATCGCGAGAACATGTTCCTCACCAAGACCGAGGACGAGCGCATCTTCGCGCTGAAGCCCATGAACTGCCCGGGTCATGTCGCGCTGTTCAAGAACGGGCTGAAGTCCTATCGCGACCTGCCCGTGAAGATCGCCGAGTTCGGCGTCGTGCATCGCTACGAGCCCTCGGGCGCGCTGCACGGGGTCATGCGCGTGCGCGCCTTCACGCAGGACGATGCCCATATCTTCTGCACCGAAGAGCAGATCATGGGTCAGGCGCTCGAGATCAACGACCTGATCCTCTCGATCTACGGCGATTTCGGCTTCGACGACGTCGTCGTGAAACTCTCGACACGGCCCGAGAAGCGCGTCGGCTCGGACGAAGCCTGGGATAAGGCGGAAGCCGCCCTTGGCAAGGTGCTCGACGAGCTGGCGAAGCGCGGCATGAAGACCTCGGTTCAGCCGGGCGAAGGCGCCTTCTACGGGCCGAAGCTCGAATATACGCTTCGCGACGCGATCGGGCGCGAATGGCAGTGCGGCACGACGCAGGTCGACTTCAACCTGCCGGTGCGCTTCGGCGCCTTCTACATCGGCCCGGACTCCGAAAAGAAGACGCCCGTCATGGTGCATCGCGCCATGTTCGGCTCGCTGGAGCGCTTCACCGGCATCTTGATCGAGCACTACGCCGGACATTTGCCGCTGTGGCTCTCGCCCGTGCAGATCGTCATCTGCACGATCACGCAGGACGCCGACGATTACGCGCTGGAGATCGCGGCGCAAGCGCGAAAGCTCGGGCTGCAAATCGAGCTCGACCTGCGCAACGAGAAAATCTCCTACAAGGTGCGCGAGCACTCGTTGGCCAAGATCCCGGTGCTGCTGATCGTCGGCAAGAAGGAGGCCGCCGAGCGCAAGGTCTCGCTCCGCCGGCTCGGCTCGCAGGAGCAGAGCGCCGCGACGCTCGACGAGGCGCTGGCGGCTTTGGTCGAGGAAGCCACGCCGCCGGATTTGCGCGCTTCGGCTTGACGCGGGCGTCTGGAGCGCGGGCTGCGAGGCCCACGGTCCAGGGAGCAGCTCACATTGTCAGCACCGCCGCGCCATCGAAGCGACCGGCGCGCAGATCGTCGAGCGCGTCGTTGGCGCGCGCTAGCGGATAGGTCCGCGTCACCGTCTCGATCTTCGCGCGGCGGGCGATGTCCAGAAACTCCTCCCCGTCGGCGCGCGTGAGATTGGCGACCGAGACGACGCTGCGTTCGCCCCAGATCAGATCGTAAGGAAAGCTCGGGATGTCGCTCATATGGATGCCGGCGCAGACGACGCGCCCGCCCTTGCGCAGAACCTTCAGCGCCGCGGGGACGAGCGCGCCGACCGGCGCGTAAAGAATCGCGGCGTCGAGTTTTTCGGGCGGCGCTTCGTTTGAGCCGCCGGCCCATTCGGCGCCGAGCCCAAGCGCGAATTTTTGGGACGTTGCGTCGCCGGGCTTGGTGAAAGCGAAGACGCGCCTCCCCTGCCAGCGACAGACCTGCGCGACGATATGCGCGGCCGCGCCGAAACCATAAAGGCCGATCCGCGACGCCTCGCCCGCGGCTTTGAGCGAACGCCAGCCGATGAGCCCCGCGCAGAGCAGCGGCGCCGATGCGACCGGGTCCGCATCCTCGCTCAGCGGAAAGGCGTAGGCCGCGTCGACGAGCGCATGGCTCGCGAAACCCCCGTCGCGCGTGTAGCCGGTGAAGAGCGGCGTGTCGCAGAGGTTCTCGTGGCCGCTCACGCAATAGGGGCAATGGCCGCAAGTATGGCCGAGCCAGGGCGCGCCGAAGCGCCCGCCGAGCGGCGCCGCGACGCCTGCGCCCTTGGCGACGACCCGTCCCACGATCTCGTGACCCGGCACGATCGGGAGAAGCGGGTCCGGCAGGTCGCCGTCGACGACATGAAGATCGGTGCGGCAAACGCCGCAGGCTTCGACTTGCAGCAGCAGCTCGCCGGGCCCGGGACGCGGCTCCGGCCGCTCCTCCATGACGAGCCTTTCCTTCGGCCGTTTCGAGCACCATCGCGCGCATGAGGCCCAACTTAGGGCCAAAGCGCGCCGGGCGGGAGGGCGTTCGAGATCCTTAAGCTCTTTGCCAGGATTGCGGCGCGGGCTCGGGTTTTGCTTGACGGGAGCCCGGCCCGAGGGCAAGGTCTTTGCATGACGCTCCGCCTCCGCCTCCCGCTCTGCGGCCGGATTATTATCGACTAGCGAAAAGCTGGCCGGCGCCGTCACGACTGCTCAACATCCAGAGCGACGCCCGGCCGAAAGGCCCGGAAATCTCATGTCGCCGCCGTTGAAGCTCTACAACACGCTGACGCGCTCCAAGGAGGTCTTCGCCCCCTTGGACCCGAAAAACGTGCGCATGTATGTCTGCGGGCCGACGGTCTACGACTACGCCCATATCGGCAATGCGCGGCCGCTCATCGTCTTCGACGTGCTGTTCCGGCTGCTGCGGCATCTCTATGGGCCGGAGCATGTGCGCTATGTCCGCAACATCACCGACGTCGACGACAAGATCAACGCGCGCGCCGCCGAGCGCGGCATCTCCATTCGCGCGCTCACCGAAGAGACGAACAGGATTTTTCAGGAGGACGTGAAGGCGCTCGGCTGCCTTGAGCCGACCGTCCAGCCGCGCGCGACCGAGCATATCGCCGAGATGATCGCGATCGTCGAGAAGCTCATCGCCTCGGGCCACGCCTATGCGGCGGACGGACACGTGCTGTTCGACGTGCCGTCGATGTCGGACTATGGACGCCTCTCGCGGCGTTCGCTCGACGAGATGCTCGCCGGCGCGCGCGTCGACGTCGCGCCCTATAAGCGCGGCGAGATGGATTTCGTGCTGTGGAAGCCCTCGAAAGCAGAGCGAGCCCGGCTGGGAGAGTCCCTGGGGATATGGCCGTCCCGGCTGGCATCTCGAATGCTCGGCGATGAGCTGGAAGCATCTGGGCGAGAGTTTCGACATCCACGGCGGCGGCATCGATCTCGTCTTTCCGCATCACGAGAACGAGATCGCGCAGTCGCGCTGCGCCTTCCACAGCGGCGTGATGGCGAATGTCTGGATGCACAACGGCTTCCTGCAGGTCGAGGGCGAGAAAATGTCCAAGAGCCTGGGGAATTTCGTGACGATCCACGAGCTGCTGCACACGGAGAAATTTGGCGGGCGCAAGTGGCCGGGCGAGGTGCTGCGCCTCGCGATGCTACGCACCCACTATCGCCAGCCGATTGATTGGACTGTGCAGCGGCTGGATGGAAGCTGAACACGTCGACTTGACGATTGGGTTCCCGTCTATGAGCTCCGACGAACGTCAGTCCGAACCTTCTCCGAGCGCTTGTCTGGACGCTCTGCGCGATGACTTGAACACGCCGCAAGCCATGTCGCGAGATCTGCATCGACTTCGATCGATCGGCGAGGTCCGGCATCCGCGCATCAGCGATATTGTTGAGCCAAGGCATGACGAAATGCTGGCGAACTCAAGCTTGCGTAGCCTGGGCTCATTGAATCTGTAAGAGTTCGAGCCCCGCATGGCGCGTCGTTTTAACCTCCGGCGAGAAGCGAGCATAAAGCAGATTGAGTGCCTGATAGACGTCCGCCTCGCCGCCCGCGCCGCAAAAAACTGGGCCGAGTCCGACCGCATCCGCGACGAGCTCGCCAGCATGGGCGTCGCGCTCAAGGATAACAAAGACGGCACGACGACTTGGGAGGTGAAGCGATGATCGCGTGGCGTCCCCCCACCCGGCTCGCTACGCTCGCCACCCTCCCCGCAAGAGGGAGGGATCGATGAGCGCGCGTGTCGCGCCCCCACCCGACCCCGCTTCGCGGGGTCACCCTCCCCGCGAGGGGGAGGGATGCGCGCACCACGACTCGGCATTTTGCTGTAACGCTTGTGCAGTCCCGAAGGTTTGCCTTGAAGCGATGGTTCGATGCAGCCGCCATCCCTCCCCTTTACGGGGAGGGTGTCGCCCGAAGGGCGACGGGTGGGGTTCATTGTCGTAGGCGCGTATTCCATGGCCAATGAAACAGACGCACGAGCCCTTCGCACTCGGCTTCCTCACGCTGCGCTTCTGGAATAACGACGTAGACAGCAATCTCGACGGCGTCGTTGAAACCATCATCGCTCGCGCGCACGAAAGCATAGGCGCACAGACCTTAGGAGTCCGTCATGGCTGACGACTGGAAAAAATCCCTGCCCTTCCCGGCCCACTGGCTGAGCTATCTGAGCTTCAAGCTGCTCGTGCTGGCCCTGGCGACCGTGATCGCGCTGCATCTCTTCGGCGTGTTCTAAAGATGGCGAGCTTTCGCGCCGCGCCATCGCTGCGGCCCTTCCTGCCCGCGGACGCGTCGCCTCTCGCGGAGCTCTTTCGCGAGAGCGTCGAGACTTCTGACGGAAGATTTCTATGACGAGGATCAGCGCGCGGCCTGGGCCGCCCGCGCCGAGGACGAGGCGGCGTTCGCCGCCAAACTCGCGCGCGCGCTCACCATCGTCGCTCTCGTCGAGAAGGAGATCGCCGGCTTCGCCGCGCTGGAAGGAAACGAGACGATCGGAATGCTCTACGTTCAGCCTGACCACGCGCGCCAGGGAATAGGCTCCTCGCTGCTCGACGCCTTAGAAAAGCTCGCCGCCGCGCGCGGAACGTCGACACTTCAAGTCGAAGCCTCCGACGCCGCGCGCGACTTCTTCACCAAGCGGGGCTTTCAGGCGCAGAGCCGCAGCACGGTTGAGCTCGGCGGCGAATGGCTCGGACGAACGCGAATGACGAAAGCTCTCCTCAAGGGCGACCTCGATCCGCGACTCACGGCTGCAGCGGGGCGACCGCAATGACGAAGGAGCGGCTAACCCTCTTCGACACGACGCTCAGGGACGGCGCCCAGACCGTCGGCGTCGACTTCTCGCTCGAAGACAAGCGTCAGATCGCGGCGATGCTCGACGAGCTCGGCCTCGATTACATCGAAGGCGGCTATCCCGGCGCCAATCCGCAGGACACGGAATTTTTCGCCACGCGCCCGCCAATCAAAGCGCGCTTCGCCGCCTTCGGCATGACGCGACGCCAGGGCCGCTCGGTCGACAACGATCCCGGCGTCGCAGCGCTGCTCGACTGCGCCTCCGACGCCGTCGTCTTCGTCGCGAAAGCGTGGGACTATCAGGTGCGCGTCGCGCTCCGTTCGACGGAGGAAGACAATCTCCAGGCCATCGCGCAGTCCGTGCGCGCCGTCGTCGCGCGCGGCAAGGAGGCCATCGTCGATTGCGAGCATTTCTTCGACGGCTTCAAGGGCAATGAAGCTTACGCCCTCGCCTGCGCCAAGGCTGCGGCCGACGCCGGCGCGCGGTGGATCGTGCTCTGCGACACCAATGGCGGCTCGCTCCCCCACGAGGTCGAGCGCATCGTTCGCGAGGTGACGAAACATATTCCCGGCGAGAAGATCGGCGTCCACGCGCACGACGACACGGGTCAGGCGGTCGCAAATTCGCTGGCCGCGGTGCGCGCCGGCGCCAGGCAAATCCAGGGCTCGCTCAACGGGCTCGGCGAGCGCTGCGGCAACGCCAATCTTACGACCATCATCCCGACGCTCCTACTCAAGGACGAGTTCGCTCGAAAGTTTGAGATCGGCGTCACGCGCGAGACCTTGACGCAGCTGACGCGCGTCAGCCACGCGCTGGACGAGCTTTTGAACCGTGCGCCGAACCGGCACGCGCCTTATGTTGGCGCGAGCGCCTTCGCGACCAAGGCCGGCATTCATGCTTCCGCGGTGCTGGCAGATTCGCGCACCTATGAGCATGTCCCGCCCGAAAGCGTCGGCAACCGGCGGCGCGTGCTCGTCTCCGACCAGGCGGGAAAGTCCAATATCGTCGCGGAGCTCACGCGCCTCGGCGTCGCGCTCGACAAGGACGATCCGCGCCTCGCGCGCCTCTTGGACGAGGTCAAGGAGAAAGAGGCGCAGGGCTACGCCTATGAGGGCGCCGACGCCTCCTTCTACCTGCTCGCCAAGCGCGTGATGGGCGATGCGCCGCATTTCTTCGACGTCGAGCGCTATAGCGTCGCGGTCGACCGGCGCTTTGCCCGTGGCAAAAGCCTGGAGGACGCCGGCGCCGAAGCGATCGTGAAGCTCAACGTCAACGGCCAATCGAAGATTTCCGCCGCGGAAGGCAACGGCCCGGTGAATGCGCTGGACTTGGCCTTGAGGAAGGACCTCGGCGACTATCAGCGTTTCATCGACGACGTGAAGCTCGTCGACTATCGCGTGCGCGTGTTTCAGGGCGGCACCGACGCGGTGACGCGGGTGCTCGTCGAATGCGCGGACGGCAAGGGCGATCGCTGGTCGACGGTGGGCGTCTCCGCCAATGTTATCGACGCCTCCTTCGAGGCGCTGATCGACGCGATCAATTACAAGCTGCTGCGCGACGGGGCGAGATAGAACATCTCTCGGGAAATGCGACGCGGCTTTCGAATGGCTTCTCTTCGGCCTTTGCGAAACGCGCGCTAAAAGCGCTCGACGACTTCGGCTTCCGCGCCAGCGCGTCGATGGCCCCCGGCGCTAAGGATCATGGGAATGACGTCCTCGATGCGCTCGGCGACGAGATAGCGTATCTCGTAATTCGCCTTGATGAAGCCCTCCTCGCGCATATGAGCGAAGAGCCGCAGCAGCGGCCGCCAGAATCCGCCAATGTCGGCGATGACGAGCGGCTTCTCGTGACGGCCGAGTTGGATCCAAGTGAGTTGTTCCGCAAGCTCCTCGAGCGTGCCAATGCCCCCCGGCAGCGCGACGAAGGCGTCGGACTTCTCGAACATGAGGCGCTTGCGCTGGTGCATGTCGGCGACGACGCAAAGCTCCGTCAGCCCCTCCAGCGCAATCTCGCGCTTGCCTAGAAAATCGGGAATGATTCCGCAGACTTCGCCGCCAGCGTCGAGCGCTGCGCGTGCGACGATGCCCATCAGTCCGCAAGATCCCCCGCCGAAGACGAGGCCCATGCCCTCGTTGGCGATGGCGGCGCCAAGCTCCTTTGCAGCGGCCTCGTGGCGGGGATCGTGGCCCGGCGAGGAGCCGCAATAAACGCAGATGTTCCGGATGCTCGTCATGATTCCTGCCGATAGGCGAATTACACCGGGGTCGCTAGAGAGTTCAAGCGTGGTTTTCGCATATGCATAAAGCGCTATATGAAGGCGCGGCGACGCGCGTCAAGCAGGTGAGAGTACGGAAGGGCCGATGCTGAGGGTGGGAACGAGTGCGACAGGACATGTAACCGAGGTTGATGACAGTTCGCCATTCGGCAAGCTCAGCCTCGTCACGACCATTCTTCACCTCTGGCCCTATATTTGGCCGAAGGGCCGACCGGAACTCGAGCGACGCGTGCTTTATTGCTTCGCGCTGCTTGTCTTCGGCAAGTTCGTCAATGCCCTCGTGCCCTTTACGTTCAAATGGGCGACCGACGCGCTGCAAGGCCATCTGGACGCCTCGGCCCCTACCCTCCTCATGGGAGCGGCGGGTTTCACTGTCCTATATGGCCTTCTGCGCGCGCTTTACGCGCTCCTGACCCAGGCGCGCGACGCGCTCTTCGCCGCCGTCGCGATGCATGCGGTGAAAAAGCTTGCAATCGACGTTTTCGACCACATGCATCGCCTGTCGATGCGCTATCACGTCAGCCGCAAGACGGGGGGGCTGACGCGCGTCCTGGAGCGCGGGCGCGACGCGATCGAGACGCTGGCGCGGCTCGTGATGTCGACAGGCCTTCCGACCATCGTCGAATTTCTGCTGGTACTCGGCATTTTCGCCTGGCAGTTCAACTGGCGCTATTCGCTCGTCGCGGCGACCACGATCTTCGTCTATCTCGGCTACACCACGTTCGCCACCAATTGGCGCATTGGGATCAGGCGCAAGATGAACGACAGCGACGTCGACGCCAATGTGAAGGCGATCGACAGCCTCTTGAACTACGAGACGGTCAAATATTTCTGCGCCGAGGAGCGCGAAGTCGGCGCGCTATGAGAAGTCCATGGAGCGCTATCGGCGCGCCAGCGTCGAATCCTATATCTCGCTTGCCGTGCTGAACGCCGGCCAGGCGGCGATCTACACCTTTGGTCTCGCGCTCATGATGCTGATGTGCGTGGGCGAGATCAAGGCCGGCGAGGCGAGCATCGGCGATTTCGTGCTGATCAACGCGACCATGATCCAGCTCTATCAGCCGTTGAACTTCATGGGCACGTTCTATCGCGAGGTGCGTCAGGCGGTCATCGACATCGAGCGCATGTTCCAGATTCTCGGCCGGCATCCGGAAATCGACGATCGTCCAGGCGCGGTCGATCTCGTCGTCTCTAAGGGGCGCATCGTTTTCGAGGACGTGATTTTTAGCTATGACGACAAGCGGCCGATCCTCGATCGCGTGAGCTTTTGCGTGGAGTCCGGCCGGACGCTGGCGATCGTTGGGCCCTCGGGCGCGGGAAAATCGACGATCTCGCGCCTCCTGTTTCGCTTCTATGAGCCGCAGGGCGGACGCATCACGATCGACGGTCAGGACATTCTGAAGGTCAGGCAAAAAAGCCTTCGCGCAGCGATCGGCATGGTGCCTCAGGACACTGTGCTCTTCAATGACAGCATCGGCTACAACATTCGCTATGGGCGTTGGGACGCGAGCGACGCCGAGGTGCGGGAAGCCGCGCGACTCGCGCAGATCGATCGCTTCATCGAGTCCGTCCCGGACGGCTATGACGCGCAGGTGGGCGAGCGCGGACTGAAGCTGTCGGGCGGCGAGAAGCAGCGGGTCGCGATCGCGCGCACGATCCTCAAGGGGCCGCGCATCTTGGTGCTCGATGAGGCGACCTCGGCGCTCGACAGCTTCACCGAGCGCGAGATTCAGGACGCGTTGCACAGCGTCTCGAGGGGACGGACGACGCTCGTCATCGCGCATCGGCTCTCGACGATCGTGGACGCCGACGAGATCATTTTCCTCGACAAGGGACGGGTCGTCGAAAGCGGATCGCATCAGACGCTCTTGGCGAAAGGCGGCGCCTACGCCGCGATGTGGAATCGCCAGCGCGAGGCCTCTGAGGCGCAAGCGGTGCTCGAAGTCGCGCAGGCGGAGGGGCTGGCGGAATAGGCGGCGAGCGCTAGCGCGCTTTCCGCTCGAACAAAATCGTTATTTCGCGGAATTCGCTCTAGGCCCTGGCCTTCACCGCGAAGGCGAGAATGAAACTGGGCGGTTGTTCGCGAGCGCGTAGACGAAGGTGAGGAACACCAGCGCACCGAACAGACGCAGCGCGCGACTGTTGAAGGACACGAGAAGAACGACCGTCAAAACGACATAGAGGCAGTGGGCGAGAAGCGGTGGACGCTCGAAACCGGGATCATAGGCCAGGGAATGCTTGTTGACCGTCAGGGCGATGCTGTCGGCCAGCGCAAGCTTGATAAATAGATAAGCCGCCAAGGCTTCGCCGACGTAGAGCATGCAGGTCCAAAGGCGCTGCCGAAAGGCGTCGGTTTCGGCGTAGGCGGCGGCGAAGGGCGTGAGGACGGGCCAAACGAGGAAAGCGATGCCCGTGTAAAGATACCGGAAGATGTGGTCGCCCTCGAAGGGGTGAGCGACCGACCGCCAGACGCCAGCCTCAAACGAGCTGATGCACGGCGAAGAGGAGAGGAAAGGCCGCAAAACCCAGCATGCGGGGATCGTTTCGCTAGGCCTTGTAGATGGTCGCGCCGCCGACCACCGCCAGCGGAAGGCCGGCATTGACGCTCGCGGCAAAGGAAAGGCACATCGTCGAAACGCTCCTCTTAACCTGCGTAACGGCAAACCTTTGGCCGAACCTCGCGGGCGCGCGTTCTGCCTCGCAGGCATGAAGCGAAGCTGTCGATTCTGTGACAAATGCTATGACCTGTAGAAGGATATTCAAGCGGAGCCGCAGCCGTCTCCGCGCCCGGCCCCCCGGCGTGGACTGCACTTGCCCCACGGCGGCGAACTTCTTAGATGCTCCCCTCAAGACCGCAGGATCGAGGCTGGAATGGACAGGGAAAATGAAGAGCGTCGCGCGATCTGGCGCGCGACGACGATCGTCATGGTGAAGAAAGGCGGCAGGACCGTCATCGCCGGCGACGGACAGGTCAGTCTCGGCCAGACTATCATGAAGGGCAACGCCAAGAAGGTCCGGAGGCTCGGCAAGGGCGAGGTGATCGCTGGCTTCGCCGGCGCGACTGCCGACGCCTTCACGCTCTTCGAACGGCTCGAATTCGAAGCTCGAGCAATATCCGGGTCAGCTCACCCGCGCTTGCGTCGAGCTCGCCAAGGATTGGCGCATGGACCGCTATCTGCGCCGTCTTGAAGCGATGATGCTCGTCGCCGACAAGGAGGCGGGACTCGTGCTCACCGGCTCCGGCGACGTGCTGGAGCCCGAGACTGACGCGAATGGCGCGGTCGCGGCGATCGGCTCGGGCGGCAATTACGCGCTGGCGGCGGCGCGCGCCCTGCTCGACAGCGGGCATGACGCAGAGACGATCGCCCGTCGCGCCATGACGATCGCCGCCGACATCTGCGTCTATACCAACCACAATCTGGTCGTGGAGACGATTTGAAGATCGGCGGGTGGTGGCGCTAGGCAGTCGACAAATCCACGCCTGCCGGCCGCCTGCGTCGATCCCCATAGCAAAGGAACATCCCATGGCCGATTTCTCGCCTCGCGAGATCGTCTCCGAACTTGATCGCTACATCGTCGGACAAAATGAGGCCAAACGCGCCGTCGCCATCGCCTTGCGCAACCGTTGGCGTCGCCTGCGGCTGGAAGGGACGATGCGCGAGGAGGTTCTGCCCAAGAACATTCTGATGATCGGCCCGACCGGCTGCGGCAAGACCGAGATCGCCCGTCGTCTCGCCAGGCTCGCCGAAGCCCCTTTTTTGAAGGTCGAGGCGACGAAGTTCACCGAGGTCGGCTATGTCGGCCGCGACGTCGAGCAGATCGTGCGCGATCTCGTCGAAGTCGCCATCGCCCTCGTCAAGGACAAGAAGCGTAAGGGCGTCGAAGCCCGCGCGGAGCTCGCCGCGGAAGAGCGCGTTCTCGACGCCCTCGTCGGCCCCGCCGCCTCGCCGCAGACTCGCGAAAGCTTTCGCAAGCGCTATCGCGCGGGCGAGCTCGCCGACAAGGAGATCGAGATCGAAATCGCCTCTTCGGGTCCCTCGGGACCGATGTTCGAATTGCCCAACATGCCAGGGAACGTCACCGCCTTCTCCATCGGCGACATCTTCGGCAAGGCTCTCCAAGGGCGCTCCAAGAAGCGGCGCTTGCACGTGAAGGATGCCATCGGGCCACTCATCGCGGAGGAAAGCGACAAGCTCATCGACAACGATGAATGTGTGCGCGAGGCGATCAGCGACGTGGAGAACAACGGAATCGTCTTCATCGACGAGATGGACAAGATCTGCGCGCGGGAGGGACGCGGCGGCGCAGACGTCTCGCGCGAAGGCGTGCAGCGCGACCTGCTGCCGCTGATCGAAGGCACGACGGTCTCGACCAAGCACGGCTCGGTGAAGACCGACCACGTCCTGTTCATCACCTCGGGCGCCTTTCACGTCGCCAAGCCCTCGGATCTCCTGCCGGAGTTGCAGGGCCGACTGCCGATTCGGGTCGAGCTCGCCTCGCTCAACGAAGAGGACTTCCGCCGGATTCTCACCGAGACCGAGGCGTGCCTCACCAAGCAGTATACGGCGTTGCTCGGCACGGAAGGCGTCGAGCTGGAGTTCACGCCAAGCGCAATCTCGGCGATCGCCAAGGTCGCCGTCGAGGTCAACACCTCGGTCGAGAACATCGGCGCGCGCCGGCTGCAGACGGTGATGGAGCGCGTGCTCGACGATATCAGCTTCACCGCCTCCGACCGCCATGGCGAAAAAATCGTCGTCGATGGAGAGTTCGTCGAGAAGCACATCGGTGATTTGGCGAGGAACCGGGATTTGAGCCGTTTTATTCTGTGAGCGGGTCTGGGCGCCTAAGCTGGGCGTGGAACTGATGGACCGCGCGGCCTCGGAACACCGAGGAGATCCCAGCCGTTATCGTTGAGGGCGGTGGGACTAAACGCGAGGCCGACATATGGCGACGACGGCGCAGCGCACGCAGCCGGAGCTTTGGGAGAAGGTCAAAGTCGAGATCACGGCGTCTGACAAGGGCGGTCGCGCCGGCGAGTGGTCGGCGCGCAAGGCGCAGATGGCCGTGCAGGAATACAAGCGTCGCGGTGGCGGCTATGTCGGAGCAAAGCGAGCCGACAATCATCTTGTGCAATGGACGAGGGAGGAGTGGGGGACGGGTTCAGGACAAGAAAGCCTGAAGACCGGCGAGCGCTATCTTCCGAAGAAAGCCCGCGAGGCGCTCACCGACGAGGAATATCGGCGCACCACGCAGAAAAAGCGCGCCGATCTCAGCGAAGGCCGGCAATTCTCGCGCCAGCCCGCGGACGTCGCGCGCAAGACCGCTCCGTTCCGCAGCAGAGGCAAGAGACGATGAGCCTAAAAAGCGACGACGACATTCGTCGAGAGTTCGATGCCGCGGTCAATATGAGCGCGTCGGAGATCGAGCGATGGCTGGCGACGAAAAAGTCGCAGAGCGTCGGCTGGGTCTATGAAGGCGAGGATGAGGCGGTCGGCCATCACTCCGGGCGACGCATCGTCGAGATCAAGGGCAAACGCGCGGACGAGTTGACGGATGAGGACTATGCGCACATGCGCAAGGTGACGGGCTATGTGCATCGTCATCTGGCGCAGGGCCCTCGCATCGACGTCGAGCACTCGCGCTGGCGGTATTCGCTGATGAACTGGGGACATGATCCCCTAAAGGAGAGGCGGGAAAGAGCAAGGCGGCAAGTCTGAGCGGAGTGCAGTCTCCGTTGGCGCTTCCGTCCTCCGTAACGGCGCTTGCGGCGCGTATCCGTATCCTCGCTTGCGTGCGCAAAAGACGGTGAAGCGATGGCGCTTCCAGGCGATGTCGGCGTCAACGAAGCCGGCCTCCTCGAACCAAGCCAACTGATCGGCGAAAGTCGCGCTGCGATCGAGCGCCGCGCGGCCGAGCGCCGCGGCGAAGTCCTCGTCGCTCACGCCGACCGCGCGCATGTCGCCTTCCCAGCGGCCCTGATAGGCCGCCTCCACTTCGGGCGTGGCGCCGAGCGACTGATCCGCATTGACGAAAATTCCTCCAGGCGCGAGCGCGGCATGGATCTCGCGGAACAGGCGGCGCTTAGCCTCATGCTCCAGGTGATGGACCGACAGCGCCGAGACGATCGCCTCTACCGGCCCGCCCAACGGGACTCGATCATAATCCGCAAGGCGAAGGCGCGCGCGCTCGCCAGAACTAGCGAGTCGCGCGCCCGCGGCCTCGATCATCTTGGGCGCGAAGTCGACGCCTTCGATTTTCGCGTGCGGAAAGCGGCGCAGGATCATCTCGGAGAAGAGTCCCGTGCCGACGCCGAGATCAATGCAGGCGAAGGGCCTGTCGCCCACCGCTTCCTCCAGGAGGTCCAGCGCGATGCCATAGAAGCTGTCGAAGTCCGGAATGAGCTTGCGCCGCAACCCGTCGTAGTTTGCAGCGGCGGAGTCGAAAACAGCGCGGATCGTTTCGGGGTGTGAAGCCATGTCTGTTCGTCTCAATTTAGCGAAGACTTGAGCGAGCGATAGCCGCAGCTGTCTCGCACTCTATTGCGCCGCCTACTGTTTTCTTTTCCGCCCAGCGGCATCCACGGTCTTTGCCGCCGTCTCTCCTGCGCCTCTCCGCGCCATCGCCTCCGCCAAATACCGCCCCGTGTGGCTTTTGGGGTTGCTCGCCACCTCGGCCGGCGGACCGCTCGCCACGATCTCGCCGCCCCCGTCGCCGCCCTCAGGCCCGAGATCGATCACCCAGTCCGCCGTCTTGATGACTTCGAGATTGTGCTCGATGACGACCACGCTGTTGCCTTGCTCGACGAGTTCATGCAGCACCTCCAACAGCTTCGCCACGTCATGGAAATGCAGGCCCGTCGTCGGCTCGTCGAGAATATAGAGCGTGCGTCCGGTGGAGCGGCGCGCCAGTTCCTTCGCGAGCTTCACGCGCTGCGCCTCGCCGCCCGAGAGCGTCGTCGCCTGCTGGCCGACGCTGATGTAGTCGAGCCCGACGCGCTTCAAGGTCTCCAGTCTGTCGCGGATCGCCGGCGCGGCTTTGAAGAGCGAAGCCGCCTCCTCGACCGTCATCGCCAACACGTCGGCGATGGATTTCTCCCTATATTTCACCTCCAGCGTCTCGCGGTCGTAGCGCTTTCCCTTGCAGACGTCGCAAGTGACATAGACGTCGGGCAGAAAGTGCATCTCAATCTTGATGACGCCGTCGCCCTGGCAGGCTTCGCAGCGCCCACCCTTCACGTTGAAGGAGAAGCGCCCCGCCGCGTAGCCGCGCGCCTTGGCCTCGGGCAGTCCCGCGAACCATTCGCGGATCGGCGTGAAGGCGCCCGTATAGGTCGCGGGGTTCGAGCGCGGCGTGCGGCCGATCGGCGACTGGTCGATGTCGATGATCTTGTCGATCTGCTCCAGGCCTTCGAGCCTGTCGAAGGGCGCGGGATGCTCATGCGCGCTGCCCAAACGCTTCGCCACGGCCTTGTAGAGCGTCTCGATCACGAGCGTAGACTTACCGCCGCCAGAGACGCCGGTGATGCAGGTGAAGAGGCCGAGCGGAATTTGCGCATCGACGTTCTTCAGATTGTTGCCCTTGGCGCCAAAGAGCTTCAGCCAGCGGCCCGCCGTCGGCTTGCGGAGCTTATGCGCGAGCTTCACCTGTTTCGCGCCGGTGAGATACTGCCCGGTCAGCGACTTGGGGTTCGCCATAATCTCGGCGGGCGTTCCCTGCGCGAGGATCTCGCCCCCATGGATGCCGGCGCCGGGGCCGACATCCACAACATAATCGGCGGCGAGGATCGCGTCCTCGTCATGTTCGACGACGATCACGCTGTTGCCGAGATCGCGCAGACGTCTCAGCGTGTCGAGCAGCCGATCGTTGTCGCGCTGATGCAGGCCGATCGACGGCTCGTCGAGCACATAGAGCACGCCGGTCAGCCCCGAGCCGATCTGCGAGGCGAGCCGAATGCGCTGGCTTTCGCCGCCGGAGAGCGTCCCCGAGCTTCGCGACAGCGTGAGATAGTCGAGACCGACGTCGATGAGAAACGTCAGGCGGTCCCGGATTTCCTTCAAGATGCGATAGGCGATCTCATTTTGCTTCTTGTTGAGCTTTTCCGGCAGCGCCGAAAACCAGTCGGCGGCGGCGCGCACCGACAGCTCGGAGACTTCGCCAATGTGCTTGTGCGCGATCTTCACGGCGAGCGCCTCCGGCTTCAGACGAAAGCCGCCGCAGGCCTTGCAGGGCGTCGCCGACATGTAGCGGCCGATCTCCTCGCGCGACCACTCGCTCTCGGTTTCGAGCCAGCGCCGCTCGAGATTAGGCACGACGCCCTCGAAAGGCTTCTTTACGTCATAGGATCGAAAGCTGTCGTCATAGGTGAAGCGAATTTCCTCGTCGCCAGAGCCGTAGAGAATGGCGCGCTGCGCTTTCTCCGGCAGTTGCGCGAAGGGTGTCTCCATGCGGAATTTGTAGTGCCGCGCCAAGGCCTCCAACGTCTGCCCGTAATAGGGCGAGCTCGATTTCGCCCACGGCGCAATGGCGCCTCTGCGCAGCGTGATCTTGGGGTCCGGCACGATGAGATCGGGATCGATCTTCTGCTCATGGCCAATACCGCCGCATTTGGGGCAGGCGCCGAAGGGATTGTTGAAGGAGAAGAGCCGCGGCTCGATCTCGGGGATGGTGAAGCCGGAAACGGGACAGGCGAATTTGGAGGAGAAGAGGATGTGGTCTCCGTAGTGGATGGAAACATTCGCGGCGGCCGTCGACGGGGCCGTGGGCAGAACGGCCGTCAGCGGCGCCGACTGCGCGTCCGCAAACTCGACAATTGCCAACCCGCCCGCCAACTCCAGCGCCGTCTCGAAGCTATCGGCGAGCCGAGAGGCCATATCGGCGCGCACGACGATGCGGTCGACGACGACATCGATGTCGTGCTTCAGTTTCTTGTCGAGCGCCGGCGCCTCGACGATTTCATGATAGGCGCCGTCGATCTTGACGCGCTGGAAGCCCCGCCGCGTGAATTCGGTGAGTTCCTTTCTGTATTCACCCTTGCGGCCGCGCACGACCGGCGCAAGCAGATAAAGCCGCGTTCCCTGAGGGAGCGCGAGCACGCGGTCGACCATCTGCGAGACGGTCTGGCTCTCGATCGGCAGGCCCGTCGCTGGCGAATAGGGCACGCCGACGCGCGCCCAAAGAAGCCGCATATAGTCGTGAATCTCGGTGACCGTGCCGACCGTGGAGCGGGGATTCTTCGAGGTCGTCTTCTGCTCGATCGAGATCGCGGGCGAGAGCCCGTCGATTTGATCGACGTCGGGCTTTTGCATCATTTCGAGAAACTGACGCGCATAGGCCGAGAGCGACTCGACATAGCGGCGCTGTCCTTCCGCATAGATCGTGTCGAAGGCGAGCGAGGATTTGCCGGAGCCCGAAAGCCCGGTGAAGACGACGAGCTTGTCGCGCGGGATGACGAGATCGACGTTCTTCAGATTGTGCTCGCGCGCGCCGCGGATCGCGATGACGCGGTCGTGGGCGGCCGGCGCGTCGAAGGCGAGTTGCGGCGCGTCTGCGTTCTTCGCGAGCGCGGTCGATTTTCGGGAGCTGGCCATCTAGAGCTTCGACCTGGGAGGGAGCGACAAGATCACGCCGCGTGCAGCCTTATCGCATGGACGCAGAAAGCGTGATCGACTTTAATCGCCTGGAGGACGCCTCATGCGAAAGACGGATTCCCGCCTTTTCGCGGCGCGCTCCAAGCCGCATTTGCTTCTTCCTTTGCCATGTGGCGGTGGGCGAATCCATGACGCGGGTCCAGCGCAGGTGAGATGGGGCTCGCACACGGGAACTGCAAACGACATCGCGCCTCGCAATGTCCGGGCCGAGACTGCGAAGGCGACGGCGCGAAATTGACGCTTGCGCGACGCGCCCCGAGAGGCTAGAACAAAAACAGAACATATGGAAGTTTCGCCCCGGCGACCCAGCTGTGGATAAGCGCGCGGCTTGCGGGCGGGGGCGAGCCATTTGCTCTAGGGTGCGGCCTGGGGCGTTTTCGCGAAGGCTGACCGCTTTTGCGATCTAAATCGCACTAGATTTCTGTTCTAGCGCGGTTTTCTCGATGCTCGAACGATCCCGTTCGGGATGCGAGCGCGGGCGTGAAGGAGAGTGAGATGGCGGGCAGCGTCAATAAAGTAATCCTCATCGGCAATTTGGGCCGCGATCCCGAGGTGCGGACCTTGCCCTCCGGCGACCGCGTCGTCTCCTTCTCGGTGGCGACGACCGAGAGCTGGCGCGATCGCAACACGGGCGAGCGCAAGGATCGCACCGAGTGGCACAATGTCTCGATCTTCAACGACAATTTGGGCAAGATCGCCGAGCAGTACCTGCCGCAAGGGCTCAAAGATCTATCTCGAAGGGGCGCTGCAGACGCGCGAATACACCGACAAGGACGGAAATCAGCGCAAGGCGACGGATGTCGTGCTGCAGAAGTTCCGGGGCGAGCTGACGCTGCTGGACAGCAAGGGTTCCCGCGCCGAGGGCGGCGATTACGAGCAGGCCGGCTACGGGGGCGTGGCAACAGCAGTTTCGGCCGCTCCTCGCCGATGGATCGCGGAGGCGACGACCGCCGTCCGGCGCCGGCCGGGGCGGGCTCGAGGCTCTCTAGCGAGCTCGACGACGACATTCCATTCTGAGGCGGCGGGGTCGCCCTCTCCCCGACCTTCCCCCGCCGCAGGGCCTGGTTTGACATCAACTCGCCTTCGGAGGTCGTCGCCCCCTCCCCGACCCTCCCCCGCTCACGCGGGAGAGGGAGTAGATTCGGGGCTCACATTGGCGTCGCGCAACGCCGCTCGTTAGGGTCCCCTCTCCCGCTTGCGGGGGAGGGACAGGGAGGGGGCTGCGTTGGCGAACAGGCTCTACTATGGCGACAATCTTTCCGTGCTGCGCGAGAGCATCGCGGATGAGAGCGTCGATCTGATTTATCTCGATCCGCCGTTCAATTCGAACGCCAGCTACAATGTGCTCTTCAAGGCGCCGTCCGGTGAGCAGTCGCAGGCGCAGATCGAGGCCTTCGACGACACTTGGCATTGGAACGAATCCGCCGAGCGCGCCTTCGACGAGGTTCTGACCGGCTCGCATTCCGACGCGGCGATCATGCTGAAAGCCATGCGCTCGGCGCTCGGCGAGAACGACATGATGGCCTATCTCGCCATGATGGCGGTGCGTCTGATCGAGTTGCATCGCGTGTTGAAGCCGACGGGGTCGCTGTATTTGCATTGCGATCCGACGGCGAGCCATTATCTCAAGATATTTTGGATGCGATTTTTGGCGCCACGAACTTTCGAAACGAGATTATTTGGAAGCGCACCAGCGCACAGCGATTCAAAGCGACATGGCGTCGAGTTCACGACATATTTCTTATTTTAGGCGAAGAACTAACCAGTTGAATGTTGAATAAGCCGCATCGAATCACAGCCGACTGACTAATAGCGAAGACGATTTCGATTTTCAGATCATGAGATGGTAGACGATGGGCTCGCGACAAATCTTGCGAGATCCTGACTCGCGGCCAAATCGGCGCGTATCCGTGTCACCGCGAACCAATGGATCACTTACTCAGCCGCCGGCCGAACGGCTGGAAATACATCGCAAGAGACGAATTGCGCGACTTAGACGATCAGAATTGCTACAGTACCCGCGCGCGAGGGACGGCCGCCTGCGAGCTGAAACGTTACTTCGACGAGATGCCGGGAGTGCCCGTCGAAGATGTTTGGACCGACATTAACCGCGATCAGACGGCTCAAGCCGAAGAACGTCTCGGCTATCCGACGCAAAAGCCGCTCACTCTGCTCGAACGCATCATCTCCGCTTCGTCCAACGAAGGCGATGTCGTGCTCGACCCCTTCTGCGGCTGCGGCACCACCGTTCACGCCGCGCAAAAGCTCAAGCGCCAGTGGATCGGCATCGACATTACCCACCTCGCCATTGCGCTCATCGAGCATCGCCTGAAGGCGGCGTTTCCTGGGATCGCCTACGAGGTTCACGGCGTTCCGAAGGACCTCGCCGGCGCGCGCGACCTCGCCGAGCGGGACAAGCACGAGTTCCAAAAATGGATCGTCGCGACGATCGAAGGCCAGCCCTACAAGGGCGGCAAGAAGGGCATGGATCGCGGAATCGACGGCTTTCTGCATTTCCGCGACGCCGACAAGAAGCCGCAAACCGCGATCGTTTCGGTCAAGGGCGGCGGCATTAAATCCGGCGACATTCGCGACCTCAAGGGCACGATGGAGCGCGAGGGCGCGGCGCTCGGCATTTTCTTAACCCTCAACGAGCCGACGCGCGAGATGCAGAAGGAAGCCGCTTCCGCCGGCTTTTACGAAACCGGCGGCAAGAAGTTCCCCAAGGTTCAAATTCTGACGGCGGAGCAGGTCATCGACAACCGCCGCCCCCAAGTGCCCTTCGGCTTCACCGAGAGCCTGAAAAAGGCCGGCCGCGAGAGCGACGAGCGGCAGGAAAGCCTTCTGTAACTCCACAGGCTGCGAGAATTGAGACGCGGGCGGCGTTGGCGTTGAGCCGCTAAACGCTAATTCCCTTTCCGGTCCGCGTTAGAGCCCCCATGAAAATGAACCCGCGCATGCGTTCGGCCACAAGCGTTGGCGTGCAACACGCATCGCATGGGGATGCAGGTGAAGGCGCTACAGGCGATTTCAAGACGGCCCTTTCGGCGGTCGCGCTCGTCGCCATCGGCGCGCTGCTCGCCGCCGTTCTCTTGTTCGTTGCGGCCAAGGTGGCCGCCTTCGCGCTGAAATCGGCGCGGAGCGGCGGCAATGGCAAGACTGCCGCTGCAGCGCTCGTCTTCGTCGCCACCTATGTGATCATCGCGATTGGCAAGCTTCCAGGCTATCAGCTCGACCGCGCGGGGGCGGCGCTGCTGGGCGCGAGCGTCATGGTGGGGCTTGGCGTGGTGTCGCTAAATTCGGCCTACCGCGCCATCGACTTCGACGCGATCACGCTGCTGCTCGGCATGATGATCGTCGTCGCCAATCTGCGCCTCTCAGGCTTTTTCCGGCTCGTCAGCAATTTTGCCGTGACCCGCGCCCACCATCCGCTGCTGCTGCTCTTTGCGATCGTTCTGGTCTCGGGCTTGTTTTCCGCTTTTCTCGTCAATGACGCGATCTGCCTCGTCATGACGCCGCTCGTGCTCGACCTCGTGAGAAGGTTGAAGCGCGATCCCCTGCCTTACGTCCTGGCGGTCCCGATGGCCTCCAATGTGGGGAGCTGCGCGACGATCACCGGCAATCCGCAGAACATGATCATCGGCTCGTTCTCCCAGATTCCGTACGGGACCTTCGCCGCCGCACTTTGGCCCGTGGCCTTGGTCGGCCTCCTTGTCACGACCGGGCTGATCGCTCTGGCCTACCGCCGAGAGTTTCTCGTCCGGGGCCGCCTGCCGAAGCTAGCGCCGCGACCCACCCGCTATCACCGCTTGCTCGCGGCCAAGGCGGTGCTCGTAACCTTGGGGATGATGGTCCTGTTTTTCGCTGGGGAGCCTGTCGCCAAGGTTGCGATTGTCGGCGGCGCGCTGCTGCTCGTCACCCGCAAGGTCAAGGCCGACAAGGTCTATCGCGAGATCGACTGGCCGCTGCTGCTCATGTTCGTCGGTCTTTTCATCGTCGTTACGGGATTGGAGACGACGGCGTTGACGCCGGACCTCGTCGAAAAGCTCGGGCGGCTCAATCTCGGATCGGCGCCGGTTTTGACCGCGATCACGGCCGGTCTGTCGAACCTCGTCAGCAACGTGCCGGCGGTTCTCGTCTTGAGGCCCTTCGTGGACGGCCTCTCCGATCCGAAAAGAGCCTGGCTCATTGTCGCGATGGCCTCGACGCTCGCCGGCAATCTGACGCTCGTAGGCTCCGTCGCAAATCTCATCGTCGCAGAGCGTGCGCGGTCGCAGGGCGTCAATATCGACTTCTGGACCTATTTTAAGGTCGGCGCGCCGTTGACGCTTCTCACCATCGTCTTCGGCGCCTGGTGGCTCTGACTTTCGGAGGTCTTCATGAACCCGGCTTGGTTCACACCCTTCATCATCCTTGCGGGAGCGCTTCAGGCTTTCGGCGCCGTCATGAGCGCGCAGCTTCGGATCTCCTTGTCGAACCCGTGGCTCGCGCTTTCCGTGCTGTTCGCCCTGAATTTCTTCTTCTTCACCGCGCTCTTCCTAATCTGGCCGCGGCCGCTGCCGACGCTAGAGGGCGTCAGCGCCATGCCGTGGTGGGCGCCCTTGGCCGGTCTCACGGGAGCCGTGGCCGTCTTCGCCGGCCTCGCCTTCATCGACAAACTCGGCGCGGGCATGGTGAACGGGCTCATCATCGCCGCGAACCTCGCAACCTCGCTGCTCATCGACCACTTCGGACTCCTCAGGGCGCCGACGCATGGATTGAACGCCGGGCGCGTCGCCGGGGCGCTGCTCATGGCCGCTGGCGTCTTCTTGATCTCGAGGTTTTAGCGCGCCGCGCCAAGTCACCCTGTCCGGATCGAAGAGCGATGCTTCTCGAGTTCTCTCAGTGCGCCGATTATCTTCATTTGCCCGCGCCTGCGGGAAGAAACATGTCAGAGCGTATTTGCTTGAGGCTCGCGCCCTTCATATAAAGATCGCGTTTGAGACGTCCCACTAACTTTTCTCCCCCGCAGAGGAAGAACGCCGTGTGGGGGAGCGCGTCTTCACGCTCCAGCGCGGCCCTGGCCACGTCGCCGCCCTGAGGGCCGACATCGCTGAGGACGCGCGGGACGTAGCTTAGATTCGCATGCGTCTCCGTTAGCGCCTCCAAATGATCGTGCAGATAGAGTCCTTCGCGTTCTCGCGCCCCGTGATAGAGCCGGATCGGACCGCGGTGCCCGCGCCTCAACGCGTCCCGCATCACGCCGAGCAAAGGCGCGAGGCCCGTGCCCGATCCGATGAGCGCCATCGGCTGATCCGGGTCGACGCCTTCATAAATGCAGGTTCCCAGAGGACCGGCGATATGAACTTGACCTCCGGGCGCAAGCTCCTCGGCAATGAATTTGCTCATCCGTCCGCCCGGGTGAAGACGAATGTGAAGCTCGACGTAGCGGTCTTCCTCTGGCAGGCTTGCGATCGAGTAATGCCGCCCGAGTCCACCGTAAGTGATGAGCTCGAGGAATTGTCCGGGCCGATAGGCGAAGTCCGCGTCATGTTCCAGGCGCAACCGCACAACTTCGCCTGAAAGCCGATCGATCGCGCGAACGATGGCTTCCGATCGGGCCTCGGCTTCCTGCGCCGGAACGACGGTGAGGGGCGTATGGGGCACGCAAAGGCAGGCCAGAAAGTAGCCCAGCGCTTTCTGCGCATCGCTTAAGCCCTGCTGCGCGGCGGCCGGCGGCTTGCCGTCAACCGCCCGATGCATGCAACTTTGGCAGACCCCGGATCGGCACGAGTGAGGCGCGTCGATCTCCGCGCGCAGCAGCGCGGAAAGAACGTCCTCCCCCGGCTCGATCTCTATGGCCGCCTCACGATAAGTGAGCAGCGACATTCCTTCGGGCCTCAGCGATTCAGGACGTCGTCGCGAACGGAATTGGCCAGCGCCTCGACTTCTCGCACTTCTTTTTCGGGGACGCCGAGCTGACGCAGCGTTCTCGAGAGGTCTTCGAGGACCGCATCGACATGCGAATCATTTAGTCCCTTGCTGACGAGCCGCTCATGCGCCTTGCGCATGTCCTTTCCGGAGTAATGGGCGGGCCCACCAAAAGCCATGGTCAAAAAGGCTTTCTGCTTTGCGAGCTGATCTTCCATGTTCACGCCCTCGAAGAAGCGCGCGATGCGCCCATCGGCGAGAACCGTGCGGTAAAAAAGGTCGACCGCGGCGTCCACGGCCTTTTCACCACCGACGCGCTCGTAAAGACTAGACATTCGCATTCCTCCCTTGGGCCGTCGATCCTCGACCGCGGCCGCTTTTCTTCACGCGTCCGTTAGAGGCGGCAACAGGAGGATTCTTACTTTGAGGCCTCGGATTTTTTTTCGGGCAGCATAACGCCGAGAAGACCGAGGTAGACCTCCTCGCACTCAGGGCACTGGTGCATGTGATGACGCACTTCGGGAAGGCGCGCCGCGGCGTCCTCGCCCGCAGCTTCCAGCTCGGCGTAGCGCGGCAATTCCTCAAAGTAGTCGCTGCACGACATCTCCTCCCCGGCTTTCGCCGCGAAGATGGTGTCGATCAGTCGTCCGAGCTTGCTCTGCTTCATATCCGTTTCTTTCGGCAAGGATTAGACGTCGTGAAACAGTGGATTCTTACCATCCCGAATATAGGGTCGCTCGGGCGAAGGCGTATTAAAAATGGCGACAAGATCGCGATGCGACACGCCCCTTGCCAACAGAGCCGCCTTGAGCCTCTTACGCGCATCGTGAATGAGCTTGTACACGCTGTTGCGATTGGCTCCCAACCACTCAGCGACGAGATCGAGCGGCATCTCCTGAAAAGCGTGGGCAATAAGCGCCTTACGTTGCAGCGGCGTGAGCGAGGCCTCAATCAATTCCGTCAGCAACGCCCAAGCTTCCCGCTGCTCGAGGCTACGCTCAGGCCCGGGAATCTCGATCGGCCAGGCGGGCATGGCCTCGCCGAGGCGCGCCTCCTCGACAGCCGCAGCTTGCCACCGCCGCCGCCGCAATTCGCCGAGGGCGACCCGGACAGCGATCGAATAGGCCCAGGTCGTGAATTGGCTCTCGCCGCGGAATTGATCCAGCTTGGACAGAATGAGGAGGGTGGACTCCTGTACGCACTCTTCCGCCAAGTCTTTGTGCTGCGGACTGGCCGGGCCGCTTTGCCGGGCGAAGAAGCTGGAGAGTGCGCGCTGCAGCAATTGCCGCAGGTCCTTGATCGCTTCTTCCTGGCTTCGTCCTCCCTCGCGTAGCGCGGTCAGCCACTCACTATTGGATCTTATCGTCACCGGCACCCCTGAGTTTGACGATTACGCCATAAGTCCAGAAAGGCGAGCAAAGGGACGAAGAAGAGTTTTTGCGGGAGGGAGCCGCTTCACGGTTCGGGGCGTCCTTGAAGAGCAGGCCGCCGCTCAATGAGCCTCTGCCCGATAAGCTACAGGCGCCACCAAGCTTTATAAATATTGATCTTTGCGCCGCCGGCAAGCTGACATGTGAGGAGCCCGGTGGGGCGAGTGACTCGTTTCGTCAGTCCCGCGCTTCTTGCCTCTCCCCCCGCCCTCCCCTATAACCCGCCCGCGCGCCGTGTTTCCGACACCCCTGGAGGCGAAAGGCGCGCTTTTCTTTTGACTTGAAGGAACCAACCATGGCCGAGACCAAGACGCTCGCGGCCGCGGTTCGTAGCGGGACAGGCAAGGGGGCCGCCCGCTCGACACGCCGCGAAGGCCGCACGCCCGCCGTCCTCTACGGAGGCGGCGAAGCTCCCACCCCGCTATCGCTCAATACGCGCGACGTCACGAAGCTCGTCTTCGCGGGCCACTTTCTCACGACGATCTTCGAGCTCGACATCGACGGCAAGAAGGAGCGCGCCATCCCGCGCGACTATCAGCTCGACGTCGTCAAGGACTTTCCGGTGCACATCGACTTCCTGCGCCTGAAGCCAGGCCAACGGGTGAAGCTCGAAGTGCCGGTGCATTTCACCAATCATGAAGCGTCGCCCGGGTTGAAGCGCGGCGGCGCGCTCAACATCGTCTACCACGCGATCCAGATGTGGGTCCCGGCCGACGATATTCCGGAGGCGGTCACCGTCGACCTGACCGGATTGGACTTCAACGATTCGGTCCATATCGGCGTGATCGCGCTGCCGAAGGGCGCGAAGCCCACGAACCCGGACAAGAATTTCACCGTGGTGAGCATCTCGCCGCCGGCCGGCGGCGCTGAAGAGGCCGCGCCCGCGCCCGCGGCCGCTGCGGCCGCGCCCGCCAAAGCCGCGGCCAAGGCCCCCGCAGGCAAGAAGTAACCCGGGCCACGCGCTATAACGCTTCGACCCTCCTTCCGGCGACGGGAGGAGGGTTTTTCATGTGACGTCCAAACGCCACGGCTCGTTTTCGTGCGGCTCTTGGTCTATGTTCGGCTCTATCGAACTTTGCGGCGGAGGAGCGATGACGAGCGGCACGGAGACTTCCTCACAGGCTGCGCCGCCTTTCACGCTCGACGAGGAACGCGCCGCCTATCGCGAGATGCTCTTGATCCGCCGCTTCGAGGAGAAGGCCGGCCAGCTCTACGGCATGGGCGTCATCGCGGGCTTCTGTCATCTTTACATCGGGCAGGAGGCGGTCGTCATCGGCGTCAAGATGGCGTCCAAAGACGGCGACCAGTTCACCACCTCTTATCGAGACCACGGCCACATGCTCGCCTGCGGCATGGACCCGAAGGCCGTGATGGCCGAGCTCGCGGGGCGCCGTCACGGCGCCTCCAAGGGCAAGGGCGGCTCGATGCACATGTTCTCGCGCGAGAAGAATTTTTATGGCGGGCACGGCATCGTCGGCGCACCGGCGCCGATCGGCGCCGGAATAGCCTTCGCCAATCGCTATCGCGGCGATGATCGGGTGTCGCTGACCTTCTTCGGCGACGGCGCCGCCAATCAGGGCCAGGTCTACGAGACTTTCAACATGGCGGAGCTCTGGCGCCTGCCGGTCGTCTTCATCGTCGAGAACAACCGCTACGCCATGGGCACCTCGGTGGAGCGCTCATCGGCGATGTCCGATTTTGCCAAGCGCGGCGGCGCCTTCAACATTCCGGGCGCGAGGGTCGACGGCATGGACGTGCGCGCCGTGCGCGCCGCGGCGAGAGAGGCGATCGACTGGTGCCGCAAAGGAAACGGTCCCTACATCCTGGAGGCGCAAACCTATCGCTACCGCGGCCACTCCATGTCGGATCCGGCGAAATACCGCTCCCGGGACGAAGTCTCGCGGATGCGCGAGGAGCATGATCCGATCGAGCAGGTGCGGCTGCGCCTCGTCGCGGGCGGCGTGGCCGAGGACCAGTTGAAAAGGATCGACGCCGAGGTGCGCAAAGTCGTCTCGGAGGCCTCCGATTTCGCGACTGCGGATAAAGAGCCCGATCCGAGCGAGCTTTACACGGATGTGCTGGCGTGAAGGTCACGACGCGAAGCATTCACTGCCCCCTCCCCAACCCTCCCCCGCCAAAGGACGTCCCTTGGACGCCCGTCCCTCGAACGGGCTATGGCGGGAGAGGGAGAAGGGGCGGGACTTTGCGACGGTCTCGCGGGACGCTGGCCGTCCCCTCTCCCGCGATAGCGGGGGAGGGTAAGGGAGGGGGCTTTAGCACTATTGAGATTCAGGGCCTTCACGCATGACCGTCAACATCCTGATGCCCGCGTTGTCGCCGACGATGGAGAGCGGCAAGCTCGCGAAATGGCTTAAGAACGAGGGCGATCCCGTCAAAGCGGGAGACGTCGTCGCCGAGATCGAGACCGACAAGGCGACGATGGAAGTCGAGGCCGTCGACGAAGGCGTGCTGGCGCATATTCTCGTGCCGGGCGGAACCGAGAACGTCGCGGTCAACACGCCGATCGCGGTGATTGCGTTGGACGGCGAATCCGCGACGGAGGGCCCCCCGCCGCTGCGCCGGCCCCTGCCTCCGCCGCGCCGGGCCCCGCCGCCGCGCCGCCGCCCGCGCAAACCGTTGCGACGCCGGCCCCGCCAAAGCCCGAGGTCGCGCAGCCTGAGGTTCCGCCCGGGACCCGAATGCTGCAGATGACGATGCGCGAGGCGCTGCGCGACGCGATGGCCGAGGAGATGCGCCGCGACGACACGATCTTCGTGCTCGGCGAGGAGGTCGGCGAATATCAGGGCGCCTATAAGGTCACGCAAGGCCTGCTGCAGGAATTCGGCGCGCGCCGCATCGTCGACGCGCCGATCACGGAATATGGCTTCGCAGGGCTCGGCGTCGGCGCGGCCTTCGCGGGCCTGAAGCCCATCGTCGAGTTCATGACCTTCAATTTCGCGATGCAGGCGATCGACCACATCGTCAATTCGGCAGCGAAGACGCTTTACATGTCGGGCGGCCAGATCAATTGCCCGATCGTGTTTCGCGGACCCAACGGCGCGGCCGCGCGCGTCGCAGCGCAGCACAGCCAGGACTACTCCGCCTGGTACGCGCAAGTGCCGGGGCTGAAGGTCGTGGCGCCGTCCAATCCCGCCGACGCTAAGGGGCTCTTGAAGAGCGCGATCCGAGATCCCAATCCGGTCGTCTTCCTCGAGAACGAGATCCTCTACGGCAAGTCGGGCGATGTGCCCGCGCTCGACGACTTCCTCATTCCGATCGGCAAGGCCCGCATCGCGAGGCCAGGCCGCGACGTGACGCTCGTCTCCTTCTCGATCGGCGTGACCCTTGCGCTCGGCGCGGCCGAGGCGCTCGCCAGGGACGGGATCGAGGCGGAGGTGATCGATCTTCGGTCGCTGCGGCCGATGGATGTCGCGACGATCGTCCAGTCGGTCCAAAAGACGCATCGCGTCGTCGCGATCGAACAGGGTTGGCCCTGCTGCGGGATCGCTTCGGAGATCGCAGCGCGCGTGCAGGAGGAGGCGTTCGACTGGCTCGATGCGCCCGTCGCGCGCGTCACCGGCAAGGACGTGCCGATGCCCTATGCCGCCAATTTGGAACAGCTCGCCTTGCCGTCGATCGAGGACGTCGTCGCCGCGGCGCGGGCCGTGACGTATCGCGAGTAGCATGACTTTGCCGTCACGCAATGCGATCGTCGCTATCGCCGCGCTCGCAGGGGTTTCCCTCGCCCTGCTATACCTTTGGGTCGCGGAGCGCGACTACGCCGTCGATATGTTGAAGGCGCTTTTCGGTCTCTCGGGCGGAACCACTGCGGGCGGGTGAGAGGTTCTTGCTTGCTCGCCGCCAACGGGCGCCGTCATCGCGAGCGCTGCGAAGCAAACGGATTCGGCAGCCTACTGCATCCCCTCCGGCTGCACCGAGTCGGGCTGCTTGGGCAGGCTCTTGCCGACGACGATCTCGACATCCGAATCCTTCGTCGAAACGACCTTGAAGCTGTTTTGATACGTCTTGCCGTCATGCCGCGCGATCGCGACATATTCACCCTCGGCGAGCACGAGCGAGGGAAAGGCGCCGATCAATTCGCGGATCACGTCGCCGCCGGGCGTCAGCACGGAAAAGGACGTGTTGGCGAGCGCTTCGCCGCCCGGAGAATTGACGAGCTTCAAGGTGATCGTCGCGGCGCGATGGCGCAGCGTCGCCTCGATGAGCTTGCCCGCCGGCACGCGGAGATCCGTGGTCACGACCGAATTGGTTGCGTTGTTCTCGCCCATCGCCGCGCCGCTCGTGTCGAGCAAGGTCGCGACGATGTGGTAGGGACCTTCGGGAAGAGAGATCACTTCGCCCGCGCGCGCATTGGCCAGCACGAGCTTCGCCTCGGAATTGTTGCGTTCCGGCACATAGATCGAGATGGCGAGCCGCTGCGGCGGGATCGTCGCGTCGCCGAGCTTGTCGATGAGCCTCAAGCCGCCGGCGTTCATGATCATCCGTTCGTGCGCGACGCGTCCATCGACGACGATGCGTTTCGTCGCGCCCGCGAGGCCGAAGGCCGCATGCACGACATAGGCGCCGTCGGGGAGCGCGAAGCTCGGAGTCGCCTCGCGCGACTCCGCGACGAGGCGATGCGAGCCGTCGGCTTGCGACTGCTCCTCGAAGACGCGCCAATGCACGCCGCCCTTGACGTTCGTCGTCTCGCTGGCCGTCAGCGCAGCGGAGAGGCGGACGCCGCCAGCCGGCGGCTCGCCCGCAGGCTTTCCCGCGTGGGCGTGAGGCGCGCCCTGCGCGAAGGCGCTGGGGTACGACAGCAGCGCAAGGAAGAGGATGAGAAGCGGCGCGAGGCGTTTCATGGCTGGAGCTAGCGTGGCGAATGGGGCGATTTCTCGGCGCTTGAGCGACTTCGCAAAAGTTGATGGACTTTTACGATCGCAATTCGCTCCAGCTTTTTAACAGAGCCCTTTCTTATCGCTCGAACGATTCCGTTCGAGCGGAAAGCGCGCTCGGGGCGCTGAACACGCTCTCGATGACGCCGATGTCTTCGGGGCTCGCCGCGCATTTCCCGAAGAACCCGTCGCGGCGCGCCGCAAGGCATTCTTCCTTGAGCCTTCCCGGCTCGCGACAGGGCGCATCGAAAGCCTTCACCCCGGCGGCGGCGGCGGAGACGACGAGCAACGACCGCGCGGTCTGGACAGGAGCCGAAGCCTCATCCGCGCCGAGGGCCAAGGCTAGCGCAACGCGCCCGAAGAGCAAAGCCTCGAGCCGCGGCGAAGAGCCCGGCAGGGCGGCTAAGCTAAGAAATCCCGCAGGGGTCGAGAGTTCCGCGACGATGCGGGTTACGCCGTCGGCGATATCCGCTTCGGCTTCGAATACGGCGAGCCGCGAGCCGAGTTGCTGCACGCTGGCGCCGCCTTCCGCCGCTTGCAGAACGACGCCGTCGGGCGCCGTTCCAACCAGCGTCTCGAGCGCGAGATCGAATAAAGGATCGTCGAGCCGCGGGAGGCGCACGAGAATCTGCGACGCGCATTGCGCGACACGCGCGCGGCGCATGAGCGAAGCATGCCGCTCTATTCCTTCGTTATCGGCAAAGTCGAAGAGGAGCGCGCCGGCGCCGGATGTAAACATCGCGTCGGCGTCATCAACTCTCGGGACGATGAGGCAGCTTCTCATTGACGACATGCTTATCGCGTTCTTTTCCGTCATCTTGCGCGTTAAGCCGCCTTTTACCATGAATCTTCATCGTTCATGAAGTTTCCTGATCTGGCTGCCAGCCTCATCGAATGGAGAACGCGTCTATGATTGTCGGCGAGTTTCTCGAATGGGCGCAGAGCGCAAGCGCGGCCGATCGCACAGAAGGTGCGAGCGCGCTGGCCAGAGCCTATCTGCACGCCGACTTCGACGCCGCAAGCCGACGCGCCGCGGCAGTCGTGCTCGCCGCGCTCGCCGAGGACCTCTCGCCGCGCGTGCGCCGCGCGCTCGCCGACGCTCTGGCCAGCGCGCCGCAAGCGCCGCGCGCCCTGATCGCCGCGCTCGCGAACGACCAATCGGACGTCGCGGCGCCAATCCTATCGCGTTCGCCGCTCTTGTCGGAGGCCGAGCTCATCGATTGCGCCAGGGTCGGCGACGACCTCGCGCAAACGGCGATCAGCCGCCGCATCCACGTTCCGGGGCGCCTCGCCATGGCGCTCGCCGCGGTCGGCGGACGCGAGGCGGCGATCACGCTCGCCATGAACCCCGGCGCCCATCTTACCGAAGCCGTCATGCGGCGGATGCTCGAGCGATTCGGCGACGACGGCGAGGTCCGGGAGGCGCTGCTCGCGCGGCCCTTCCTGCCGGCCGCGATCCGGAGCCAGCTCGTTCAGGCGACGGCGTCGAGCCTCACCGCTTTCGCCGTGGATTGCGCGTGGCTGTCGCCCGAGCGGGCTGAGCGCCTGTCGCGCGAGACGCGCGACAAGGCGAATGTGACCATCGTCGCGGAAACGGCGAGCGGGACAGGCCGCAAGGGTCTGCGCGCCTTCGCCTCACACCTGCGGCAGACCGGCCAACTTACGGCGAGCCTCGCGTTACGCGCCCTGCTCAGCGGCAGGAATGACTTCTTCGAGGCGGCGCTCGCCGAGCTTTCCGGTCTTTCCGATGAACGCGTCGCCGGACAACTCCGCGCGTTCAAGAGCGCGGGCTTCGCGGCGCTTTATGCGAAGGCGGGGCTCCCTGCGAAATGCTTGCCGGCGTTCCGCGCCGCCCTGGAAGCCTCGAGCGAGGTGGGCGCCGCCAACCCCCGGGAGGGCACAGCGGAACTGCGCCTCGCGATAATCGAGCGCGTCCTGGCGCGCTGCGATCAGATCAACGAGGGCGAACTCGACCGGCTGGTGGCGCTGTTGCGCCGCTTCGAGATGGAGGCGGCGATCCACGCCGCGCGCGTCGCCGCCCCAGCACTCGCCACTAGGGCCGCGCCGCGACGCCGCGCCCGGCCGATCATCGACATGCGCGCCCTCGAGCTGGCGCTCGACGTCGCCGCTTAACCAAATCCTGACTGCCACACGAGCCACGGCGATCATCATGTCCGAGGATTGCCACCGCCGACAAGAGGCGCGCCTGCCCCGGCAAAATACTCGACGGCTTCGACTTCGAAATGGCGCCCCTGATCTCGAAGGCCCGAGTTCAGTTGCTCGCGGCCGACGACGCCTGAACTCGAAAATGGGAGCCAATCTGTTGGTTTCGGTCCCCCCGGGTCGGGAGGTCGCACTTGGCGGCGGCGCTCGGCTTGGCGCTCATCGAAAACGGCTGGCGCGTTCTGTTTCCCGAGACGCGCTTTAGCTCGTCGACCAACTCCCCATATCCGGCGCTCGGCGCCGCGGCAATACGATGAAGGGTTTCGATCAGAGATCGACCGACTCGATCCGTCAGCAGTCGTCCGCGCAGATCAGCCCTGCTCATAAACGGGGCGCGAACGCCCGGCTCAAGAGCGGCGAGACCAAGGCTGCGGCCAGCAACGCCAGGCTCTCGGCGCGCAAGCGTTGGCGTGACAGCTGTCAGCAGTTCACGCCTTGGTCTCGATCCTCGCGCTTTAATCGCTGTCAAGGGTCAGGCGCCAATGCGCCTTTCTTAGCCTTAGCCCGTGCCCTTCTCCGTCATCGTCGACGAAGACGATCCCCGCCAACTCGAGGGCCGTGCGGAGCTTCGCGATGGTGGACCGGTCGGCCACTAAAGGCCCGGGTTTGGCTTCCAGTCGGCGCACTGTGACGTGAGAACTCCCGCCGCCTCGGCGAGGGTCTTCTGGTCCCAGCGGAGAAGCATTCGGCCAGCGCGGATCACCTCCGAGGTCAGAGGCGAGCTGACACTTTTCTGTGATACCTGGTGTATCATAATCCTTGACAACCCCTGTAGTGATACATGGCGTATCACTAAGCTCGTTGCAAAGCCATTGTGGATTTTACGAGCCGCATCAGCGCGGGGTAGGAACGCCCCTTAGAGCTGGCTCCGGTTGTCTGAACAGCGCCCCGCGGAAGTTAAGTGGATTCCTGCCGGGTTATGCTGAACGCGGGGCTCAGCGATTTTGATGCGGCGGCGGGAGGGCGTAGCCCGACCAGAGCTGCATCAAAATCGCGCACGACGGTTTCATGCCGCCGCCGCGATGGTCTGCAAGGCGAAGTAAGCCTCGTCCGGCGTCCTTCGGTCAAGCGCCGAGTGCGGCCGTCGCGCGTTGTAAAAGGCGAAGTATCCGGCGATCGACGCGCGCGCCTCTGGAACAGTCTCGTAGGCGCGCAGATAGACCTCCTCATATTTTACGCTGCGCCACAGCCGCTCGACGAACACGTTGTCGCGCCAGGAACCCTTGCCGTCCATGCTGATGGCGATGTTTGCATCGAGCAGCACACGGGTGAAGTCGATGCTGGTGAACTGGCTACCCTGATCCGTGTTGAATATCTCCGGCTTGCCGTGCTTCGCCAGGGCTTCCTGCAGCGCCTCGACGCAAAAATCCGCCTCCATCGTGATCGACACGCGATGCGAAAGCACCCGCCGGGTCACCCAGTCGACGACCGCCGCCAGATAGACGAAGCCCCGCGCCATCGGGATGTAGGTGATGTCCATCGCCCAGACATGGTTGGGCTTTTCGATCTTCAACTGGCGCAGGAGATAGGGATAAATCTTGTGGCCCGGCGCGGGTTTGCTGGTGTTCGGGCGGCGGTAAATTGCCTCGATTCCCATGCGCTTCATCAAAGTCGCGACATGGCGGCGGCCAATCAAAACCCCTTCGCGGTTCAGCATGTCGCGCAGCATTCGACTGCCCGCGAACGGGTAATCGAGATGCAGTTCGTCGAGCCGCCGCATGATTTTCAAATCCTCGGTCGATGCGGGCCGAGGCTTGTAATAGACGGCGCCCCGGCTAACGCCGAGCGCCTTCGCCTGCCGGGCGATCGGAAGGTCGTGATCCCTGTCGATCATCGCTTTGCGCTCAGCATGCCGGCCTTGGTGAGCGCGCCTTCCAAAAAATCATTCTCCAGCGTCAATTCGCCGATCTTGGCGTGGAGCGCTTTCAAATCGACGGTGGCCTCTCTCGCGTCGCTCTTCTCCTGGCCGAACACGCCGGCCGCGCCTTCGAGAAGCTGGCCCTTCCACGTCGTGATCTGGTTCGGATGAACATCGAACTGTTGCGCCAGATCGGCTAGCGTCCTATCGCCCTTCACCGCGGCCAAAGCCACCTTCGCCTTGAATGCCGCCGTATGATTGCGGCGTGGTCTCTTCGTCATCTCAAGCTCCTGATTCGCAGCGAGAAGCCTCGCCGCTGTCAGGCAGAAAATCCACTTATCTCACTGTTCAAATTTGCGGGGCCAGCTCTAAATGCCATTTTATGAATCTAAGGTTTAAGTTCGATAACTAAGCATTTGTAACGAGCGCTTCCGGTCCGCCAGGGTTACGCACGTGGCCATCGACCGGCGCCCGCGCTGGAAGGAGCGGGTGGGCGCCAAGGACGGCGGGACTTTTCGCCTTTCGGCTTCGCCCCGACCGTGTGCCCTCTATCGAGCGAAGAAGCCGAGCGCCCGCGCCCACGCGCCCGCGAGGACGAGGAAAGCGAGGCCCGCCAGGCCCTCGCCCGGAACGGGGCCAGGCGCTGTCACGAAGATTGCCCCAGCATCGCGCGTGGCGATCCATGAGGCGCCTCCCTCATCGAAGAAGCCGACGACGTACGATCCCAGAGGAAGAACGTCTGTGTTCAAGAGTGGGAAAATGTTCGGATGCGCATGGTTTCTGAGCGTCACGCCGCCCAGATCGGCTTGAAAGACGTAAAAGCCTGTCGCACCTGGGTCGAGCGCTTGCGTCGACGGCAGAAAGGCGCGGATCGGGTTGTTCGGCGAAGCGTCTATCCCCAGGTAGTTCTCGAGCCTCCCCGACGTCCATGCCGAGGAGCTGAAGAGCGTCGCGTCCCCCGAAAGATCGCCTGTTATCGTGAGGCCCAGACTTTGCGAATTGGCGATCGTATTCGGGATGAGCAAGTCGACCACAAGGTCGCCGGTTCCTCCGGATGTCACCGTAAAACCGAAATTCTGCGGTGGGTTGTTTGAGGTAGGCGAGTTTGTGCCGTTGCTTACGCATTGGCCTGCGCCGGCGCAGTAGCCTCGCAAGGGATCTGTGTCGGCGGCCAAGGCCCCTCGCGGGGCCCCGGCAACGAGCAACAGCGCGAGCGCCGCGGAGGTCCGATAGGACCTGAATGTTTGCCTCTGAAGCATGCTGAAAACCCCCCTCGAAAGAGTGGCGACGCTCTGGGAGCCGCTGTGAGCGGCCGCCGCGAAACGCGCTGACATCACAGGGCCCACAACATTATGCTTCGTAGCAATGGGCTCGCTTGTAAAGATAAACAAAAGAGCGCCGCAACTTTTCCTCAAACTGTGTCATTTGTACCACACTACAAATAGTACTTGTACCAATCATAGAAGCCTTCACACCATTCCAACTTTCAGCACTTCTTCGTAGGCTAGCAACCTACGCAAGCTGAGCACTTATCCTTAGCGCACAAGACGTCCTATGTTCGCTTTCTCTATCAGCCGGCGACGCGCCGCAAGCCGACCCTTGTTGGATGGGGAGTTGCGCATCTCGCGAGAGTCGGCCGACCTGCTGAAGATCCGCATGATCACTACCCTCGCGCCTCTCGCCCCAGCGCCTTTTCTACCTCCAGAAGCCGTCGCGTCGTCGCGAGCACCGTGTCGGGGTTGAGGCTGATCGAGTCGATGCCGAGCCGCACCAAAAATTCGGCGATCTCCGGATAATCCGACGGCGCCTGGCCGCAAATACCGCAATGGCGTTTGTTTCGTCGCGCGCCTTCCACCGCGAGGCGGATGATCTCCTTGACGCCCGCGTCGCGCTCGTCGAAGTCGAAGGCCACGATCTCGGAGTCGCGATCGACTCCGAGCGTAAGCTGCGTCAGATCGTTCGAGCCGATCGAGAAGCCGTCGAAATGCTGCGAGAACGCGTCGATGAGCAGCACATTGTTCGGGATCTCGCACATTACATAGATTTCGAGACCGTTCTCGCCGCGCTTCAACCCGAGATCGGCCATCGCCGCGAGCACGCGCTCGGCCTCCTCGACTCTGCGACAGAAGGGGATCATCAGCTTGACGTTCGTCAGGCCCATCTCGTCGCGCACGCGCTTGACGCCCGCGCATTCGAGCGCGAAACCCTCTTTGTAGGCGGGATGGGCGTAGCGCGAGGCGCCGCGGAAGCCGATCATCGGATTGGCCTCCAAGGGCTCGAAGGCGCGTCCGCCGAGGAGCTGCGCATACTCGTTGCTCTTGAAGTCGGACATGCGCAGCACGACGGGCTTGGGATAGAAGGCGGCGGCGATCGTCCCGACCCCCTCGGCGAGCCGCCGCACGAAGAATTCCTTCGGGCTCGGGTCGTTCGCCGTCAATCGCGCGATGGCGGCGCGCTCCTCCGGGTCGGCAATCCGCTCGGGGTGGATCAGAGCCATCGGGTGCGCCTTAATCGATCCGGCGACGATGAACTCCATGCGCGCCAGCCCGACCCCGTCGTTCGGCAGGAGCGAGTGCGCGAAGGCGAGTTCGGGATTGCCCACGTTGAGCATCACATGGGTCTGCGGACGCGGCAGCTGCGAAAGGTCGATGCGTTCGACGACGAAGCCGATCTCGCCCTCATAGACGCGGCCGATGTCCCCCTCGGCGCAGCAGACGGAAATCAGCTCCCCCGTGCGGATCGCGCGCGTCGCGCCATCGGCGCCGACGATCGCCGGAATGCCCAGCTCGCGCGCGACGATCGCGGCATGACAGGTGCGGCCGCCGCGATTGGTGACGACGCCTGCGGCCGATTTCATCACCGTGCCCCAGTCGGGCGAGGTCGAGTCGGCGACGAGGATCTCGCCCGGCACGAACTGCGACAATTCGCTCAAATGCGCGATGACGCGCGCGCGACCGACGGCGATCTTGGTTCCGACCGCCCGCCCCGCGATTCTGACGGGCGTGCGCTTCTCAATTCGATAGGTCTCGAGCGCGCTGCGGTCGCGTCGCGACGCGACGGTCTCGGGCCGCGCCTGAACGATGTAGAGGCGCCCGTCGAGCCCGTCCTTCGCCCATTCCACGTCCATGGGCCGCTTGGCGCCCGCGACGGCGCTGTAATGATCCTCGATCACCATCGCCTGGCCCGTGAGAGTCAACACCTCTTCGTCGCTCAGGCAGAATTTCTCGCGCTCCCGCACGTCGGTCGGCACGTTGCGCGTCGTCGCTAATCCCCCTTCCGAGAAGATCATCTTGATCTTCTTCGCCCCGAGCTCGCGCTTCAGCACGCCTTTCTTCCCCGCGCGGTACGTCGGCTTGAAGACGTAGAATTCGTCCGGATCGACGGCGCCCTGGACCACGTTCTCGCCAAGACCGTAGGCGCCGGTGAGAAACACCACGTCCTCGAAGCCCGTTTCCGTGTCCAACGTGAACAAGACGCCCGACGATGCGATATCGGACCGCACCATCTTCATGATCCCGACGGAATTGAACACCTTGAAATGATCGAAGCCGTTGTCGACGCGATAGCGGATCGCCCGGTCGGTGAAGAGGCTCGCGAAGCAGTGCACGACGGCCTCGAGCACGCCGGCCTCGCCGCGCACGTTCAGGTAGCTCTCGTGCTGGCCGGCAAAGCTCGCATGCGGCAGGTCCTCCGCCGTCGCCGAGGAGCGCACGGCGACGGAAAGCTCCGGCCCATATTCCTCGACGAGCCGCGCCAGCGCCTCGCCGATTTGTTCGGCAAGCGCGTCGGGCAATCCCGCCCGGCGCACGATCTCGCGCGCTTTCTTGGCGCGCCGCGCCAGATCTTCCACATTCGTGACGTTCAACCCCGAAAGCGCGTCTTCGAGCGCCGGCCAGGCGCGGGCGGCGTCGAGCGCATGGCGATAGGCTTCGGCCGTGATCGCAAAGCCGTTCGGGATCAGGATGCCTCGCGGCGTCAGCTGGCGGTACATCTCGCCGAGTGACGCGTTCTTGCCGCCGACGAGCGGCACGTCCTCGATGCCGACCTCGCCGAAGAAACGAATAAATCGATCCGCCATGCCGCCCTCCCTCATCGCTTTTTACCATAGTGACTGGAAGAGTAGGGACAATGATGACAATAGGACGCGGGAAAAGAAGCGCTTTCCCTGGTTTTGGGTCCTAGCTGAAAGGGCGGCCCTGCGCTACCATCGTCAAAGCCAAGTCGTCGGCGAGGGGTCGACGAAACGCGATAATCTGAATGCTGCCCAAGCAGCGGACAAGAAACGCATGACAAGAAACATCGGCAGCGCGTTTCGCGAAGCGGACGGCGAGCAATTCAGCAGGCTTCTTCAATGCCTGGATTTCATGGGTGGGCTCCCTTTCTTCAAAGCCTACAAATCTCACTCGTGGACGTCGCTGAAAATCGAGCCGGGGCAGACGATACTCGATGTCGCCTGCGGGACGGGATCGGACCTGATTCAGCTTGCCGATCACTATCCGGCGACCAATTTCATCGGCGTCGAAAGAAGCGAGAGCTTCATCGCTGTCGCCAAGGAGCGGGCGGGGTCGAGGCGAAACCTTCAGTTTCTGCCCGGCGACGCCCATGAAATCCCGCTGGAAGACCAGCGCGTCAATGGCGCGCGGATCGATCGCTCGCTCCAGCATGTGGAGGCGCCTGCCGCCGTCATGAAGGAGATGGCGCGCGTCACCCAGATCGGCGGCCATATTGTCGCCTGCGAGCCCGATTGGGAAACATTCATCCTATTCAATGGCGAGTTCGACGACAGCCGCAAGATTGCAGGCTTTTTCCAGCGCTCCATACGCCACCCCTTCATCGGGCGAGAACTCGCGTCATTGATGAATCAATGCGGGGTCGAGCAGCTCGAGACGCACGTCCACGCTTTCTGGACCGGCAGGCTGCAAGAGGCCGATGTGATCTTCGATGTCCGAAAAGTCGCCGATCAGTGTGCGGAGGCGGATCTGATCGCGCAGGAGGACGTCGACAATTGGTGGACCCTCTCGGAGCAGGCAACGCGGAAGGGAAGCTTTTTCGCGGCGCTCAACATCGTCGAAACGAGCGGCGTGGTTGGTCCTCACCGCGTCCTCTGAGGGCCTGAGGCTTTGTTTTGGCTCTGCTGGCTCACACGATTTTCGAAGCCTTGCGGCCGTCATTTCGACGAAGGGAAACAATCGAACCTTCTTCGTGCGCCGACAGTCATGTCGCGGCAGAACCGGCGCCCCGCGTCCGGCCGATCATCGCCTTCGCCTCGTCCGCGCAGGCGCGCGCGCGCGCTTCCGTCATTTTCGCGCGCGGCGTCTCGATCAGCAGCGTCGCCGCGACGCGCGCTGGCCGGGCGGTGAGGATGAAGATCCGGTCGGCGAGCGCGATGGCCTCGTTGAGATCGTGGGTCACGATCAGCGTCGTCACATGCGTTTCGTCGATGAGACGCGCGATGCGCTCGCGCAGCTCGAGGGCCAAGGCCGCGTCGAGCGAGACGAGCGGCTCGTCGAGAAGCAGGAGCGTGGGACGTATGGCGAGCGCGCGGGCAAGGGCGGCGCGGCGCGCGAGGCCAAGCGACAGACGCCCCGGGAATTCGTCGCGATGCGCGGCGAGATCGAAGTCGGCGAGCAGCGCGTCGATCTCGGCGTCGCTCGCCTGCGGGGCGGCAATCCTCAGATTGTCGAAAACGCTGCGCCAGGGCAGGAGCCGCGGCTCCTGAAACGCCATGCCGAGCCGGCTGCCCTGCGGCAGCGAGACGCGACCGGAGAAATCAGCCTCTAGGCCGGCGATGATGCGCAGGAGCGTCGTCTTTCCGCACCCCGAAGGACCGACGAGCGCGCCAGCCTCTCCCCGCGCGAGCGCAAAGCGCAAGCCCTCGATGACCTTCGCGCGGCGCCCATCTGCGGCCGAAAACTCCTTTGAAGCGATGTCGACGTCGAGGAGCATGGTGTAACGGTCTGCTTTCAGCCTTCCAGGGTCGCAAGGATTTTAGCGCCAGCGGGCGACGCGCCGCTCGAAGGGCTGAACCAGGAACGTCTCCACACACAGCATCAGCGTGACGAAAGGCAGCGCATAGGCGAGAAGCAGACGCACGTCGAACAGCTGGAAGGCGGTGTAGATCTCGAAGCCGACGCCGTTCGGGCGCCCGAGAAGCTCGACGATCAGCACGATCTTCCACACGAGCGACAGGCCCGAGCGCGTCGCCGCGGCGAGATAAGGCGCAAGCTGCGGCAGCACGACATGACGGAGCCGCGTCGCGACGGGGAAACGAAAGGCCTCGGCCATTTCGTCGAGCTGCGGGTCCTGCGCGCGCGCGCCCTCGCGCGCGAGAACCATCGCGCCCGGCAGCTTGTTCAGCGCGACGGCGCCGATCGCCGCGACTTCCGTCAGCCCCGCCCAGAGATAGGCGAGCACGATCACGACCAGCGCCGGCAGGTTGAGCAGCGCGACGAGCCAAGGGTCGAGAGCTTTGTCGGCCAGGCGACTCCGGCCCATCAGATAGCCGAGCGTGGAGCCGAGCGTCATCGCCAGCGCGAAACTCGCCGCCACCCGCGCCAAGGTCACGCCAAGATTGGTAAAAAGCGCGCCCGAGCGCGCCTGCTCCTCGATCGCGGCGAGCACCGGCAGCGGCCCCGGCAGATGGCGCGGATCGGAAATAAGCGCCGCCCCTTGCCACAGCGCGAGCATCGCGGCGAAGGAGAGCAGACGGATCAAGGCGCGCCTTTGTAGAAGGTTTCGGGAGGAAGCGTCTTCGACGGGCCGACCAGCGCCTCGCCCCCCGTCGCGGCCAGGACGGTGAAGAGCTTCGCGGCGTCGGCCTCTTGCTCGGCAGGCGAGCCCTTGGGCTGCGCTTCGACATAGCGCTTGCGATAAAGATCGAGCGTCGCCTTGTCCTTCGTCGGGACGCGCGCGGCGGCCTTCGCCCAGGCTTCGTCATTCGTGGCGATGAGCGTCTTCGCCTTCTTCATCATCGCAAAGAAGCGCGCGAGCGCCGGGCCATGCGCAGCCGCGAAATTTTCGTCGAACACATAGCCGGTCACGACCGGCTCGCCCGATGCGCCCAACGCCTTCTCGACGTCGCTCATCTCAATCGCGCGGCGAAAGCCCCGCGCCTCGAGATCGAGCGCGAAATTCCAAAACTGCAACACCGCGTCGAGCTCGCCCTGCGCGGCCTTTTCGGCGAGGAGCGGCGGCGCGCCATAGGCGATTTGCGCGCTCTTCTCCAGATCGACCCCCTGCTTGAGCGCATAGGCCTTGAGCAAGAGCCAGCTCTTGTCGAGCGGGCCGCCGGCGACGCCGAGTTTCTTGGCCGTCAGGTCCTTCACGGTCTTGATCGCCGGGTCTTTCGTCATGACCGCGCCGATGCCGGTGGAGGCTGGGTAGAAGGTGAGAGCGTGGCCGCCGGCGCGCTCGCGCGCGACCCAGAGCCAGTCGGAGACGATGACGTCGGCCGAGCCGCCCATGAGCGCGATCTTGCCGGCCTCGGTCGAGGCGAGCTCGGTAAGCTTGAGATCGAGTCCCGCCTCCTTGTCGAGGCCATAGGCCGAGACGACCGCCATCTCCCAGACCGTAGTGCCGGTTGCCTGCAAAGCGAGCCGCAAGGGGTCTGCCGCGCGCGCAGGGAGCGCGACGAGCGCCGCGACGAGCGCAAGGAGAGCGAGACGGGCAAGACGCATGGACGACTTCCTCAAACGCGGGCTTCCGTTGTGGGCCGCTCATAGCGCACGCCGGAGAGCCCGTCGATCCGGGAACCGCGCCTTTCTAAGCTACGAGGAGGGAGTCTCAAGCTCGACATAAAGTCGTCGCCACGGTTGATCGTCGATGAGGCGCCACCGGTGTCCCGTCCCCGCCGTGTCGGAGGCTAAGAGAATGTCTCCAGAGCGCAGGATGAACATCTCGCCGTCGCGCGTCGTGAACTCCAGCGTGCCGGAAAGCGTGATGACGAATTGCTCGCAGGGCGCCGTGTGCCAATTGAGCGCAGATCCGGCCGCCGTCTCCTCGAAATGGGCCGTCCTGGACGACCATAGGGCCCCCAGAGAAAGTTCTTTCGTTTCCACATGGGAGCGGCCATCAACCCCGGTGAAGAGGTGGATACAGGGAATTACGTCAGAAGCCATTTTTGCGCCATTCGTTGAAGCACGCCACTCGCCTGCAGTCGCGACTGAGCCCTGTTTATCGCGTCGAGCAAAGCACTGTCGCCCAGCCGAACCGCGATGCCGAGCGTCTCATCCGTTATCCCTTCCTGCACCAAGCGCAATCGGGGTCGATCCTTGATCATCCAGCGCATCACGGGGGCGAGCTTCATGACAGCGCCGATTTTTCCTTCGTCCAAGTCGTCCAACATCACGCCGATGTCACGGTAAGCGTAGGTGCGCACCTCGGCGATCCGGCCCTCCTCCTTTAGTCGGTGCGCCACGGGCTCCGACGTATTGCCGTGCTGCACGCCGAGGATCATTCCGTTCAGATCGTCTATGGATTTGACCTGCGGCGTCGCCTCGCTATTGCAAACGAGACTCTGACCGGACCGCAGATAGGGCGCGCAGAACGTGGCCAGCTTCTCCCGCGCAGGGGTGATCGTCGCGCCCGATGCGACGCAATCATATGTCCCCTTCGCGAGCCCACCGAAGATCCCGTTGAAATCGGCGTCGGTATAAGCGCTCAGCCGCCATCTGAGGCCAAGCTCAGCGGCAATCGCCTGCGTCAACTCGATGTCGAACCCGCGCGGTTCTTCGGCCTGCTTGAGCTCGAAGGGTGGATCGGGCAACGCCGACCCGACAGAGAACACGCCCGCTATGACAGTGCTGAGGGTCACAGATGCTCCGCCCGAGCTGAAGGGCCGCCCGAAGCCAAACTATCGAGCCGCTCGTGAGGAGGCAACGCGCAGAGCGCAAGAGTTCGCTGTCGGCGACGTGGATCAGCACCGGCGGCGAGCCTCGTTGGATTTTCGGGCGGGCGCTGGCGAGAGAGCGAGGCGATTTTCACGGCTATCGTGAGCTTAACCATCTCGCGATGCCTGAACTTAGCAAGACCGCTAGAACATCTTCCAGTCGGCGGGAGTGTCTTGATTGATCATAATGTCCGGAGTCTGTATAATGGTTTTATAGCCAAGCCGTAGATGAAGCCTTCCTGTCCGTCTTGCAGACCTACTAACCCATTGGGAGTTGCAGCGATGCCATGCCTAGCTTCAACGCAACAATTGGGGCGACGCAATCGATCTACGACCCAGCGGTCAAGAATGAGTTCGTTTTCGATTCGACAGAGCGCTTGCTCTATTGATGGTTTTTTCTGTTTGCTTCTGCGCGGGGATACTGAGCGGCGTAGCGCAAGCCGCGGGCGTCGTGCTGGTTGGCAATCAGACCGTCATTACGACCGCTGACACTAATGCCGCTGGGCAAGCCGAGGCGTTCAGGACGACCGCGGGAGCCTCCGGCGCCCTCGCGTCAATAAGCGTCTACCTTGATGCGTCCTCGGCCGCGAAAACGCTTGTTCTCGGCATCTACACCGACAAGAGCGGCACACCTGGGGCGCTTCTAACTCAGGGACGGCTCACCAGTCCCGTGGCGGGTTGGAACACCGTATCGGCGCCCAGCGCGAACGTCACCGCAGGCAGCGTTTATTGGATTGCGGTGCTGTCGCCGGCCGGAGCCGGCAAGATCACGCTAAGAGATGTCGGCTCCGGGGGCATTCGCTCTGAAGGCAGCAGCCAAACCAACTTGACGACGTTGCCCACGACCTGGTCGACGGGGCAGGCTTGGGCAAGTTCGCCGGCCTCGGTCTACGCTTCGGCCGCCGCCAGCGCGACGCCGATATTGTCTGTTTCGCCAAGCAGCGTGGTTTTCACCGCTGTCGCTGGTGGGGCCGACCCGGCGCCGGCGTCTCTCACCGTGACGAACACGGGGGGAGGCACGCTGACATTCTCCGGAACGACGGATCAGTCCTGGTTATCGCTCTCTCCCACGAGCGGCAGCGCCCCGCCCTCGCAATCGCTGAACGTTGCGGCGAAGCTCGGCAGTCTCGCGGCGGGGTCCTACACGGGCAATGTGACGGTCACCGCCCCGGGCGCGAGCGGCTCGCCAGCCGTGGCGCCCGTGACCTTTACGGTGACATCTCAGTCGCCGCCGCCGCCGACAGGCAGCGACTGGCTGACCTACGGCCATGATTCGAGCCGCACAGGCAACGCGGCAGGCGAGTTCGGTGATCACCCCTGCCAATGTCAACGGCCTTGCGCAGAGCTGGGCGGCTCCCGTCGACGGCAAAGTGACGGCGCAACTGTTGTTCGTCAGCGCAACGGTGGTGAAGGGCGCGACGCACGACGTCATTATCGCTGCGACGGCGGCAAACTCGATTTACGCGCTCGACGCGAGCAGTGGCGCCCTGCTCTGGCGGCTGAACTTCGGTGCGCCGGACGGGGTGGGAGTCGTTCCGGGAGGATTCGGCATCGAAGCGGCGCCCGTGGTTGATCGGACGAATGGACGCATCTTTGTCGTCTCGCAGGACGGAAAGCTGCATACCGTCTCGCTCGCCAATGGGACGGAGCTCGTGCCCGCGGTGTTGCTGTTTACCGATAGCGCCACCACCAACAAAGTATGGGGCGGCCTAAACCTCGTCGGAACCAATCTCTACGTCGCGACCGGCAGCGACGGCAATGATATTGTCCCCTGGCGCGGGCGCGCCATCCGCGTCGACGTTTCAGGCGCCAACCCCGTGGTCGCCGGGGTCTTCGTCGTCAGTCCTAATATCTCCTCGCCGCATGGCGGGGGCGGAATCTGGGGCTATGGCGGCGTCGCGGTGGATCCGGCGTCTGGTCGCGTTTACGCGGCCACCGGAGCAACCGACAGCATGCCTGAAGGCTACACGCCTTACGCCGGCGGGATGGTGGCGCTCGACGCCAACGTGAACTTCCTGGGCTGGTATCAGCCCCCTCCGCTGGCCTGCCAGACGTCTCAGTGCGATTGGGACTTTGGGGCCACGCCTATCGTTTTCACGCCGCCGGGCTGTCAGACGCTCGTGGCCGCCATTAGCAAGGACGGTCACATTTATCTTGAGACAGCTGCGGGCCTCGCAGCCAGCGCGCCGCCGATCTTCAAAGTGTCGCTCTCAATATTCCGTTCGACGGACCCGGGGTCGGCGGACTGGTTGGCGTCCCGGCTTATTGGCCTGCAGGCAATATGCTTTTCGTCACCGACGCTGGTCCAGGCATCAATGGCGTCAACGCAGGCGTCGTCCAGTTGAAGGTCAATCCCGCTCCCGCCTGCACCTTGCAGGTCGGATGGAGCCTGACCCTGCCTGTGGTCGGGCCGGATCAACCACCCTCGGTCCCCACGGTGGCCAACGGGGTGGTATTCGTGGGCACGCCCGCCGGCGGGCTCGTGCACGCCTTAGACGCGACGACCGGCGCCGAATTGTGGAACAGCGGCAGCGCGATCGCTGGCGGCGCGACTTATGCGGCCCCGACCGTTGCGGCCGGGAGCTTATATGTCGCCTCCTGGAACGGCTTTGCGGCCGGCGACGCCGGGACCGTCCGCCGGTTCGGCATTGGCGTAAATCCGCCTCCGCCTCCGCCGCCGGGAACGATTCTGGTTGGAGAAAACATCTGGAAGCGACGCTGGACGACAACGCTCTCGCGGCCGCGGAAGCCTTCCAAACCACAGCGACGGGGCCGGGCACGATCAGCGTCCTGTCGATCTACCTCGACGTGTCGTCGACAGTGGGAACGCTGACGGCCGGTCTCTATTCGGACTCTGCTGGCCACCCAGGTGCACTCATCGCGCAAGGTAGCAGCTCCACGTTGACCCCCGGCGCCTGGAACGACATCCAGATCCCCGGGGCGATGGTCTCGGCCGGCACGCCTTATTGGATCGCCATTTTGGGCGCGAATGGTGGAGCGCTGAAATTCAGAGATGGCAGCCGTTGCAGGTCCGAGAATAGCCAGCAGACGAATCTCACCGTCCTGCCGTCGACCTGGGTCAGCGGCGCATCGTGGCCTTCCTGCCCGCTTTCAGCCTACGGTCGAACAAGCAACTAGCCGCCTAAGAAAGCGTGGATCATCGCGACCGGTGGCGTCCAGTCCCTGTGTGGCCCATGAAGGCCGTTTACCCGACTTCGCGCCGGGGCCTCAGGCTAACAGCTCACGCAAAAAAGCCGCGGCTTCCCGAAGCGAGGCGCGCGCCTCGTCCATCAGTCCATGCGCGAGCTGCCAGCAATGCGGCACACACGGCCAAAGCGTGCAGCTTCGTCTCCACGCCGGCCGCTCGCGCTCGGGCGGCGTAGCGCAGCGCGTCGTCGCGCAACAGCTCATCCTCGGCGACATGAATGAGCAGGGGCGGCAGACCGGAAAGCTCTGCATAGAGCGGAGACGCGCGGGGGTCGCGAGGACTCGCGCCCGCAAGATAAGCGCGAGACGCAATCTTCAGCATCTTGCGCGTGAACATCGGATCCCGTCCCTCGTTCTCGCGCGCCGAGGCGCCAGTCACGGCGAGATCGGTCCAGGGAGAAAACAGCGCCGCGGCGCGGGGCAGGCTTTCGCCGTCTTGGCCGCCGCGCCGCCATGACGCCAAGCGCCAGCCCAGCGCCGGCCGAGTCGCCGGCAAGCGCCACTTTGCCGCGCTCCTCGGCTAAGCGCCGCGAAAGCCGCGCCCGCGTCCTCGAAAGCGGCGGGAAAAACGTGGCGCGGCGCGAGGCGGTAGGCGGGGATGAAGACCTCGAAACCTTGCGCCGCGAAGGCCGCGGCGATCGGCCGATAGGATTTGGGCGTACCCGCGAAGAAGGCGCCGCCGTGGAGATAAAGCAGCGGCGTTCCGGCGCCGCAGATCTCTGTCGGCACGCCGCCGAGACGCTGGCGCTTGAAGCCGCCCTCGGGAACCTCATAGGGAAGCTCGAGCGCGAAGGCCCGCGCCGCCTCGCCGAGCGTTTGCGCATCGGTCAGTCGCGGCTGCACGCGGCGACGCAGGAAGCGGCAGGCAAGCGCCGGCGAGACGGCTCTCAAATGTCGCGGCCCTCGACCTCGACGCGCAGCCGCTGCACGGTCCGCCGCAGGCTCTCGAGCTTCGGCGCGAGCGCGAGCGCGCGGCGGTAAGCGTCGAGCGCGCCCTTCTTGTCGTCGGCCTCCTCCTTGAGCGCGCCGAGCGCCATGAGCGCGTCGAAACGGCGCGGCTCGAGGCGGAGCGCGGCCTCGAAATCGACGCGCGCCCCCGCGGCGTCGCCGTCGACGAGCCGCAGCTGGGCGCGGTCGACGAAGCCCTCGGACCAGGCGGGATCGATGGCGACGAGGCGGTCGAGAAGCATCAGCGCCAGCGCCGGCGCGCCGGCTTTCTCGGCCATGGCGGCGCGCGTCGCGATGAGCGCCGAGGTGTCGGAGGTCGCATTGGCGAAGGCCTGGCGCAGCAATCCCATGATGGCCTCCGCCTCGGACGAGTCGGAGGCGGCTTGCAGGCGCGCGGCGAGCTCGTCGGTCACCTTCGCCTGAACTTGCGCTGGCGTCAGCTGTTTGCCGGGCTTGGCGGCGGAGCGCGCGGGCTTATTCGGTGGCGCCTTGTGCAGCGCCGACGGCGCGTCGGGCTCTTGAGCGGGAGGCAAGGGGATGCGCCCGAAGCCCGGGATTTCGATGAAGCTGCCGCCTTCCTCCTCGGCGGCGCGTGCATGGGCCGGCGCGGTGAGGAGCGCCGCAGCGAGAAGGAAGAGGAGCGTCTTTGGCGTCGCCATGGGCCGCGAAGATAATGCGACGGGCGGCGAGCGCAAGGGTGGCGTCGGCGCCGTCGCCGGAGATCAAGAAAAAGGGCGGGGTCGCCCCCGCCCTTCAAATCTCAGCCTCGTCCGCAGTTCTAGCGCGGTTTCTGCGTCCAGGCGATCCCACCTGAACGCAGCGTGATCTAGTGCGCCAGCACGGCGAGCAGCAGGAGCGCGACGATGTTCGTGATCTTGATCGCCGGATTGACGGCCGGGCCGGCCGTGTCCTTGTAGGGATCGCCGACCGTGTCGCCGGTCACCGCCGCCTTGTGCGCGTCGCCGCCCTTGACGTGCTTGACGCCGTCCTTGTCGACGAAGCCGTCCTCGAAGCTCTTTTTGGCGTTGTCCCAGGCGCCGCCGCCCGAGGTCATGGAGATCGCGACGAAAATGCCGTTGACGATGACGCCGAGGAGCAGCGCGCCGAGCGCCGCGAAGGCGTTGGCCTTGCCGCCAAGGATCCAGGCGACCACGAAGGCCACGATCGGCGCGAGCACCGGCAGGAGCGAGGGAACGATCATCTCCTTGATCGCCGCCTGAGTCAGCAGATCGACGGCGCGGCCATAGTCGGGACGCTCCGTGCCGGCCATGATGCCAGGGTTCTTGAACTGGCGGCGCACCTCTTCGACGACCGCGCCGGCGGCGCGGCCGACGGCCGTCATCGCAATGCCGCCGAAGAGATAGGGGATCAGTCCGCCGAAGATCAGGCCCGCGACGACGTAAGGGTTGGAGAGGCCGAAGTCGACGGTATCCATTCCCTTGAAGAAGGGCAGTCCCTGATCGGTGAAGTGCTTCAGATCGTTCGTGTAGGCGGCGAAGAGCACGAGCGCGCCGAGGCCCGCCGAACCGATCGCATAGCCTTTCGTCACGGCCTTGGTCGTGTTGCCGACCGCGTCGAGCGCGTCGGTCGACTGGCGCACCTCCTTCGGCAGGCCCGCCATTTCGGCGATGCCGCCGGCGTTGTCGGTCACCGGGCCGAAGGCGTCGAGCGCGACGATCATGCCGGCAAGACCGAGCATCGTCGTCACCGCGACCGCGATCCCGTAGAGGCCGCCAAGGTTATAGGTGAAGAGAATGCCGAGCACGATCACCAGCGCCGGCGCCGCCGTCGACTCGAGCGACACCGCAAGGCCCTGGATCACATTGGTGCCGTGACCCGTCACCGAGGCCTGGGCGATCGAGACGACCGGGCGCTTGCCCGTGGCGGTGTAATATTCGGTGATGTAGACGATCGCCGCCGTCACGATGAGGCCGATGATGCCGTCGATGAAGAGCCAGAAGCCGTAAATCGGCTGGCCGTTCACCTTGCCGATCTCGCCCAAGCCCACGGTGAAGAGCGTCGCAAGGAAAAGGCCCGCGATCGAGAAGACGCCCGAGGCGATGAGGCCTTTGTAGAGCGCGCCCATGATCGAGTTGTCGATGCCGATCTTCTTGAACCAGGGCGCGGCGAGCCTGGTGGCCTCGAAGGAATGGCTGTCGCCGAGCTGGACGAAATAGGTGCCGGCGATCGAGGCGAGGATCGAGAAGCCTCCGATCGCCAGCGGGTACAGCACTGCGCTGGAAAGCCCTTCCTGACCCGCGAAGAAGATGGAGGCGAGCACCATCGTCGCGACCACCGTGACGGCGTAGGTCTCGAAGAGGTCGGCCGCCATGCCGGCGCAGTCGCCGACGTTGTCGCCGACGTTGTCGGCGATCGTGGCCGGATTGCGCGGATCGTCCTCGGGAATGCCGGCTTCGACCTTGCCGACGAGGTCGGCGCCGACATCCGCGCCCTTGGTGAAGATGCCGCCGCCGAGACGCGCGAAGATCGAGATCAGCGAGGCGCCGAAGCTCAGGCCCACGAGCGCGTCGACCACCGTGCGGTCGGCGGGAGAATAGCCGGCGCCCCAGGTGAGGATCGCGTAATAAATTGCGACGCCGAGCAGCGCCAAGCCGGCGACGAGGAGGCCCGTGATCGCGCCCGCCTTGAACGCGATATCAAGACCCTCGGCGAGAGACTTCGTCGCGGCCTGGGCGGTGCGAACGTTGGCGCGCACCGAGACGTTCATGCCGATGTAGCCGGCTGCGCCCGAAAGCACCGCGCCGAGCACGAAGCCGAAAGCGACCCACAGCCCGAGGAAGAGCGCCAGCAGCACGGCCACGCCGGCGCCGACCATGGCGATCGTCCGATATTGGCGGTTGAGATAGGCCTGCGCGCCCTCGGCGATCGCGCCCGCAATCTCCTGCATCCTCGCAGAGCCCGCGTCATGCGCCAGGAGGTCCTTCGCGGTCAGCGCCCCATAGGCGACGGACGTCAGTCCGAACAGAATAGTGAGAAACAATACCATGGTGGTTTCGCCCTCTCGTTCCGGCGCCGTTCCTCGACGCCGCTTGCCGCGACGGATCGCCGCCCTCGCGCCCCAGCCGGAAAAAAGACGCGCAGCCGCGATCCGAGAATCGCGGCTGCGACGGTTGTTCACTCTCCCTTTGCCAGAAAGATCAGCCCGCGGCAATGCCCAGTCGAAGCCGACCCTCAAAAATGACTGAAGGACAAGCTTTTGAATTCTATGGTATTACCCTGCGCGTCGACAATCCGGGGCGGCTGCCGGCCCGCAATGATCTCGCCAATTCTTGTAAACTGGCCCTGCCCCTCCGGAGTGGGGCCGTGGAGCGCCTCCTCGCCGCAGGCGAGAATCTCATAATCATCTCCCCCGCAGAAAGCCGTTTCGATCAGATCGGGGGCGAGCGTCAACGCCTCGCGAGCGGCTGGCGAGAGCGGGATCGCGTCCCGCTCCACCCGCGCCGACACTTTCGAGGCGCGGGCAAGCTTGGCAAGATCCCCCAAGAGCCCGTCGGACACGTCCATCGCGGCGCTGGCGTGCTCGCGCAGCAGCGACGCGAGGTCGAGGCGCGGGCGCGGCAGCAGATAGCGCTCCAGCAGGAAGTCACGCGAGGAGGGCGACAGCCGCGCCGCGAGCGCGGGATCCCGGCGCAGCCGGAGGCCCAGCGCGGCGTCGCCGACGGTTCCGCTGACGAAGACGCCGTCCCCGACCTTCGCCCCGGCGCGCGGCACGAAGCGTCCGTTGACGCGGCCGAGCGCCGTGATCGCGATGGTCAGGGGACCGGGCGTCTTGACCGTGTCGCCGCCGATGAGCGGACAGGCGAAAGCGCCTGCGTCCTCGCCAAGCCCGCGCGCAAAATCCTCGAGCCAGGCGTTGGTCCAGCCCTCCGGCAACGCCAGCGCCAGCAGGAAGCCGATAGGCTCGGCGCCCTTGGCGGCGAGATGGAGAGATCGACCCGCAGCCCCTTTGGCGCATGGCACGCGGTCGGGAGAATTCGGCGGACGCGGGATCATTTCGAGGATTGTGCCCGCGTTATAATCGCTCCCGAGAAGCGCTTTGGGATTGAGCCGCTGCGAGGCGTCGATGATGGCGGTGACCTCGGCGTGGAACACGGGACATCCGGAAGAAGAACCCGGTTGCACGCGCCGACGACGGCATCCGACGATGACGGCGCGACGGTCCGCCCCATCCCTTCTCGACCGATTCAGTAGCCAGATTCGTCGCTTCTTGCATGTACGCGCGCTGGGCCTGCGTAGCTTGGACTGGGGACGCTTTGCCTTTTGGCGTCGGGGCGTAGGCGGGCGATTCTTGTCTTCGCGCCGCCGGCAGCGAGCGCGGCGTCCGTCGGCGAGCCGCGCATCGAAGCGCGTCCCCGAGTCGGGCCCGCCAGCGGCGCGAAGAAGGCTTCGACATGAGCTCGTCCTCGGTGAATCGCTGCGTCATGGTCCCGCCGTAAGCGGCGGGACGGCCCAACAAGCCGCAAGTTTCCTACGCCGCTGGGTAAGATGTGCAGACCCCGTGGCGCGGATCAATCTGGAAAAAGCAAAAGCGCGGGGCGACACGGTAAAGGGAAGCCGCGCGATTCCGGCTCAGGCTTTCGCCCGTTCCCCGGCCCGCGTTTCGCGAGCGAGACGGTCGAGCACCGCGTTGATCATGCCGCATTCGGTCGAGCCGAAGAAGGCCCCGGCCACGTCCACATATTCCTTGATCGCGACCGCGACCGGCACGTCCGGGCGGTTCATGAGCTCATAGGCTCCGGCGCGCAGGATCGCGCGCATGACCGTCTCGATTCGCGACAACGGCCACCCGCCCGAGAGCGCGGAATCGATCTTCGTGTCGATCGCGCGCTGTTGCTCGAGCACGCCCTGAAGCAGCTCGCGGAAGAACCCGATCTCGGCCGGGTGATAGCGCGCGCCCTCGATCTCGCGGCCGATCCAATGCGCCTCGAACTCGGCCTGGACCTCATGCAGGCCCTTGCCGCCGACCTCCATCTGATAGAGCGCCTGCACAACGGCGAGACGGGCATTCGAACGCTCCGCGGGCTTCATCGGCGCGAGCCCCATTCGCGCGCGAGGCGGATCAGCGCGAGCGCGGCGAGCGCCGCGTCGGCGCCCTTGTCGCCCTGCTTGGGGTCGGCGCGCACGAGAGCCTGCTCCTCGTTTTCCACGGTCAGAATGCCGTTGCCGAGCGGCAGGCGCTGCGCCACGGCGAGATCGCTCAAGGCGCGCGCGCTTTCGTTGGCGACGATCTCGAAGTGATAGGTCTCGCCGCGAATCACGCAGCCGAGCGCAACGACGCCGTCATAGGGCGCCCCGCTCTTTCTCGCGGCCTCCAACGCAATGGCCGCGGCCGGCGCGATTTCGAGGGCTCCGGGAACCTCGATCACCCGCGCCTCGACCTTGGCGCGCGCCAGCGCGGCCGCCGCGCCCTCGCGCAACAGCGCGACGATGCGCGCGTTGAAATGCGCGGCGACGACGAGCACGCGCGCGCCGGGAATGGGCGCGAAATCCTGATCCGCGCGGGAGAAGCCTGCCATGGGGGGTCCTGGGCTGAAGAGCAGAGTGGCGGCGCGCGCCACCCCAAGGCGTCTGGCACGCGGGCGGGAGAGAGGCAAGCGGCGGCGGCGCTCCGGCGACCTCTCGAGGACGCGCGGGCCTCTCCGGCCCGCGACTGAGCGTTGAGACGCGAGAATTTGCAGCGACGTAGCTTCGCCGCAAATATCGCTCCGCTGTGGCCTTTGGGCAACAGACAATCCCTAAAATTAATGATTAAGTAACCTCTCTTAGTTCGATCGAGCATCCTCTTGAATGTCGGAGCGTACATTGAGACGCAAGTTTTACTTGGCGATTGGCGCATTCGCTTCTCTCGCGCTCGGCGGATGCGGTTTCGGTCTGCGCGTTCCCGAAATTCAGAGAAGCTTGGGACAGCCCTCAGGACGGCGAACCTGCTCGTCCGCGAGATCTCCAAAACCGTGTATCTTTCCGTCGAAAAGGCCGTCGTCTGCGTCCTGACGCACAATGACACTCTGAGCAACCCGGCGAACAGGGAGGAGTTCAGAAAGAATTGGGGCGTGCAGACGACGCTCCAGCTCACGATTCAGGAGTCCACCGCCCTCAGTCCTGGACTCTCGTTCACGCCGCCAATGCAGAATGGCATCGTGAATTTTGCCGGTGAATACTTTGGATCATCGACGGCCAAATGTCGCAGGCCCGTGGGCAGGGCTGGTGACCAATTATCCGTCAACGTATCCGTCAGGACCGCTTCATGTCGCGCAAAGCTATTCTCTTGGCCTCGGCGGAAAGGCGAGCTCGCAAGCGACGCGCACGGAAACTTCCGGCGCTTTTTTCACCGTCCAATCGCTCGTGGACAATGCCAAGAAAAACGGGCGTTTCGAAACGGAAACACAAAGCTGCGACAACCAGACGATCGATGAAGAAGCTCGGGATAGCCTGTATCAGGACAAGGACGCAGACAAACTATCGAAGACGGCGCAGTTCCTCTCCTTGATCGTGAACAATGACCTAAAAATATACGACTGGCTTAAATCGGCTCTGCACATCCAAGAGGTCATTACAGGGATGGGTGGCGGCGCGTAAGCCGGCAAAGACAGTAGCAGTAGCCAGGCGTCGGCCAAAATGCGATCACGCATGAGGTGCAATTCGTCGTCGCTGACCGACGGAAACGTTACCCCGACGTGGAAATTGGTTCGTGTTTCCGCCAATCCGAACTCGCCCTTCTTCGACACGCAGCGACAGCGCACGCATGACCTGATCGTCACCTTCGGTCCGAAAAACGCCAAGACCGGCCAACTCGGGAAAGCGGCGCAGCAGAGCACGACGCCGCCCTCTACGGCCTCAGCAACGTCAATGGGATCAGAGGGATCATACGCCGTGAGTAAGGGTGGGAGCGGTTAAGGCCCCGATCCCCCCCCGCCCACAAGTTCCCGCCAGACTGCGGGGAGCGTCGCGGCGATGTCGTCGGCGATTAGTCCCGGCCCGAAGAGGGTCGCAGCGCGACCATGCATCCAGGCGGCGCAGGAGGCGGCGGCGAAGGGCTCCATGCCTTGCGCGAGCAGTCCCGCGATCATGCCGGTGAGCGTGTCGCCCGAGCCGGCGGTCGCGAGCCAGGGCGGCGCCGAGGCCAGGATCGAGGCGCGGCCGTCCGGCGCGGCGACCACCGTGTCGGGGCCTTTGAAGAGCACGATCGCCCCGCTCGAGCGCGCCGCGCTGCGCGCCCGGACGAGCTTCGACGCCGCGCCGTCCATCTCCCCGAAGAGCCGCGCGAACTCGCCCGCATGCGGGGTCAGCACGACGGGGCCCGGCGCTTTCTCGATGAGCCGCCGCAGCGCCTCCGCCTCGCCCGCAAAGCTCGTCAGCGCGTCGGCGTCGAGCACGACGCTGCGCGGATCGGGAGACGCGGAAAGCGCCGTCTCCACGAGACGGCGCGTCTCGCCCCCCACGCCGAGGCCAGGCCCGAGCGCGACGACGTTCTTGCGCGCGTCGGAGAGAAGCGCGGCAAGGCCCTGCGCCCCCTCGCTCTCGCGCAGCATGACGCTGGTGAGCGCCGGCGCGTTCGCCGCCATCGCTTCCCTGGGGCTCGCGAGCGTCACGAGCCCCGCCCCCGCGCGCAGCGCCGCTTGCGCCGCCAGCCGCGCCGCGCCGGTGAAGGAGAAGCCGCCCGAGACGACCACGGCGTGGCCGCGCGAATATTTATGCCCGTCGACGCGTGGGATCTGGCAGCCGCGCGCGCCAGAGGCCCGGCGCGTTGACGAAGGTCTTGGGCTTGATCTCGTCGAGCACGGCCGAGCGAATGCCGATATGGGCGCAGCGCAATTCGCCGCAATGCAGCCGCCCCGGCAGCAGCAGATGGCCTTGTTTGAGGCGGAAGAAGGTGACGGTCGCGTCGGCCTCGACCGCGACGCCGCGCACCGCGCCGCTCGACCCGTCGATGCCAGAAGGGATGTCGACCGCGACGACGCGCGTGCCGCTCTCGCGCCGATAGTGATTGAGCCGGCGGATCAGTTCGGCGGCCTTGCCCTCGATGTCGCGCGAGAGGCCCGTTCCGAAGAGCGCGTCGATCACGATATCGGCGTTGGCGAGCGAGCAGGCGTCGGCGGGCTCGAGCGGGCCGTCCCACGCCGCAGCCGCTGCGAGCGCGTCGCCGCGCAAATTGGACGGCGGCGTCAGCGCCCCGACGCGAAGCCTCATGCGCGCCTGGCGCAAGAGGCGCGCCGCCACATAGCCGTCGCCGCCATTGTTGCCGGGGCCACAGAGCACGAGCACGCGCCGGCCGCTCGCTTTTTGCAGCATGCGCGTCACGACGTCGACCAGCGCCGCGGCGGCGTTGTGCATGAGCTGCGTGCCGGGCACGCCCGACTCGATCGTCATCCGATCGGCGCGCGCCATTTCTTCGGTCGTGAGGATCTCGGTCGGGAAGGGATCGAGCGGCATAGGCCGATGGTCGCAAATGGCTCCGCGAAGGGCAATGGGCGCGAGGCCCAGAATTTGGTCTCGCCGCAATCTTTTCGTGTTGCGCCAGAAGTTGCGACGGATCGCGTCGAAAGCCGGCCGTGACCGCGAGCTTGAATGTCGCACCGGCCATCGCCTGTCACGTTTGACGGGCGTCCCCTCGGCCTGACCCGACATTGACAAAGGCCGTCCGCTCGTCATGCTCGCCGCGGCCTGCGCGTTCCAGTAAGGCGACGGAACCTGCCGTCGAGACGCAATGTGGCCTCGCCTCAAGCCAAGAAAACCGAATGCTTTCGCTCATTCTCCTTTGCCAGGATCTCGCTCCGGCGCGCGAAGCCCCGGCCTCGAGCGCGCTCATCCGCGAGCGGGCGGCGCGCAGTCTCGCCTCGCTCGTCGAAGCCTCGATCGCCGGCGTGATCGCCGACGCGACGCTCGTCGCGGCGCCCGCCGCGTCGCTTTCCGACATCTCGGATGAAGCCGGCTGTCACCTGGTCGAGGAGTCTGAGGCCGGCGCCGCCGTCGCGCGGGCGCTCGCGCAGGCGCGCCAGACGGATGTGTTCCTGCTTTACGCCGGCTTCTGCGTCGACCGCGGCTTCGTGGACGAAGCGGCCGACGTTGCGACCTTCGGCGGGTTGAAGACCGCGCGTGCGCTGAAGGCTCAGCCGGACACCCTGCTCACGCGCCTCGCGCCGTCGCTGGCGCCGCCCGTGGGCCTCCTGGCGCGAAAACAGGCGGTTTCCGAGGCGGGCGGCGCTGAAGTCGCGCGCCTCGCACGCCTCCTCAAGGCGCGGGAGATGGTTTCGCGGGCGAGACGCGGCGCGTGATTCTGCGCACCGCCCGATCCGGATGACAGCCTTAAACTCCCCGTCGAAACATGATCCCGAGGCGACCCATGACGACCGGCGCAATCGCATCGCATTCCCCGAAGGCTCGATGCTGCATGCAGCGCCTCTTGCGTTGGGGCGCCCTTCCCTGGCTGCTGCTTCTACCCCTCGACGCCGCCCTGGCTTGCGGGGGCGGCCCCGACACCGGGCCGGTCTGGACGCTCGACCATAGGCAATACGCCGGCGACAACGGCCTGCCGTTTCTGAGCCCGGGCAACGACAGCCGCATCAATCTGCAGTTTCTGATGCTCGACGCCGCGTCGCGACGGCCCGCGCCGCTGAAGGCTCGCCGCCGATATCACGCCCGCGCTGACCATTACGGGGCTCTTCGACAAAACCGATCTCGACACGGCCTGCGGACGTGCGCCGCGACCCGCCAACGCGCCGGCCGCTGATGGCGAAGGCAGCCGCTGCCTCTCGCTCGAATCCGGCAAGCGCGTCTTCACCGAAGCGGCGCGAGCAGAGACCGCTTTGAGCGAGAGCGAGCGCGCCGCGCTGATCGAGGCGCGCAACGGCCTGAGCTCAAGCTGCGATGAAAAGAGCGTGAATGCCTCGCCAGCGGCCGACCCGCTCGCTAAAATCGCGAAGCCCACGGCGACGGCGCGCGACTTCGCCGCCTATCTCATCGGCGCGAAGGCTTTTTATGACGGCGCCTTCGATGCGGCGCTCGCTCAATTCGCGTCGCTTGCCAAATCGCAGAACGTCTGGCTCCGCGAAACCGCCCGCTACATGAGCGCGCGCGCTTTGCTCAACAAGGCGCAGATCGGCGCCTTCGCCGATTTCGACGGAACCGCCGAGCCGAAAATCTCCGACAAGACCTCGCTCGCCGAAGCCGAGAGCGCCTTCAAGGCCTATCTCGCGGACTATCCCACGGGGCGTTACGCCGCTTCGGCGCAAGGACTGATGCGCCGGCGTCTATTGGCTCGCCCGCGACAAGGCGAAGCTCGGCGCGGAATATGCCGCGCTGCTGCCTCGTGCGGGCGAAGCGCGCGCCGCTTCCGCGATCCCCGATCTCGCCGACGAGATCGATCTCAAGTTCCTCAGCGAGAAGGGCGAGAGCCGCGACCCCCGTCTCCTCGCCGTCGCGGACCTGATGCGCATGCGCATGAGCGGCGACAAGAAGCCGGACTTTCCCGCGAGCGATTTAGAGGCGCAGGCGAAAGACTTCGCGGGGCGCGAGGCGCTCTTCGATTATCTGAAAGCCGCGCGCGCCTATTATGTCGACAGCGATTTCGCGCAAACGCTGAAGCTTCTCGGCGAGCCTTCGCCCGGCCCCCTGTCTCCGCCCTATCTCGCCTTCAGCCGCGAGGTGTTGCGCGGGCAAGCGCTGATGGCGCAGGGCCAATACGAGAAGGCGGCGGAGCAATGGCGTCGCCTGCTCCCGCTCGCCGCCGACCCCTGGCAGAAGGAGGCTGTCGAGCTCGGCCTCGCGATGAGCTGGGAGCGGCTCGGAACCGTCAACAAGGTCTTCCTGCCGCAGACGCGCATCGCCTCGCCGCGCCTCCGCGCCATTCTGCTCGCAAACGTCGCGGGACCGATTCTGCTGCGCATGGCGGTGGAGGATCCCGACAGCACGCCGGCCGAGCGGCGGCTTGCGCGCTTCGTGCTGCTGTTCAAGGAGGCGACCCGGGGCCAATACGCGAACTTCCTGCAGGACTACAGCGCCGACGGGCTGCGCAAGGACGAGGCCGAAGGCCGCTCGCTGGCCGATTCCTACAAATCCACGACGCTGCTCTGGCCGGGGTCGAAAACGCCCTATCCCTGCCCGGCGCTGCACGAAGTGATTAAAGAGCTTTCCGCCGACGCCAATTCGTCGCACGGACTGCTGTGCCTCGGCGAGTTCATGCGCGTCGAGCGATCTCGACGGATTTGATTTCGACGCATCCCCCGCCCGAGGAATTGGGCGGGTCTAAGCCGATCTTCCCCGGCGAGCCTTTCTCACGCGGCGAGATTTACAAGAAGCTGCTCGCCGAAGCCTCGACGCCGGAACGCGACAAGGCCTATGCGCTCTTTCGCCTCGTCAACTGCTACGCGCCGGCGGGCAACAACACTTGCGGCGGCAAGGATGTCGATCCTGCCCAGCGAAAAGCCTGGTATGATCAAATGAAGGCGCGCTACGGCGGAACGCCCTGGGCAAAGAGCCTGAAATTCTATTGGTGAGGATGCTGCGCCTTCTCGCGCTGACGCTGCTGCTGCTCGCGGCGGCGCCGAGCCTCGCCGGCGAGACCGTGCGCGCGCGGGACTACGACGCCTATTGGCTCTGGGCGGGAGTCAAGGCGCGACCGGAGCTCGAGAAAGCCAAGATCCTTTACCTGCTGCAAGGCGAGATCGGACCGGACCGCTTTGGCGAAGTGCGCCTCAAGGCGCAGGGAGCCACAGAACCCGGGCCGCATCAGCCAAACCTCTGGCTCGTCTATCGCGTGCGCAGCCTCGACTGGACGCCCGAGATTTTCGCCAGCGTCAGTCGCCGGCTGGCGCGCTGGCGCGACATGACACGCATCGCGGGCGTGCAAATTGACTTCGATGCTCGCACTCATGGTCTGAAGGATTATGCTTCGTTCCTGCAGGGAGCTTCGCGAAACCTTGCCCAAGGATTGCGGGCTGAGCGTGACGGGCCTCATGGACTGGGCCTCGCAGGCGTCGCTCGAGGACATCGACAAGCTCTCGGCAACCGTCGACGAACTGATCTTCCAGACCTATCGCGGCCGCGAGACGGTCAAGGACATCGACGCCTATCTCGCGCGGCTCGGCCGTCTCAAGGTTCCCTTTCGGCTGGGGCTCGCGGAGGGCGCCGCTCTGGTCGCCGCCCGAGGCGCTGGCGCGCAATCCCCACTTCCTCGGCTATGTGGTCTTCCTGCGAAATGACGCGCCGCCGCCTTAAGACTCTCCGGTCTTTGACGGCGCCGAGGAAAGCCAGAAAGGGAGATGTGAGCGCGGTGAGCGGCGCGGGGGAAACAAAATGGCTCCGCGGGGGGCACAGCGATTTTGCCGGAAGCGGACGCCTTAAACGTTGTCGGCTTCGGTTGAGCCCGTCGCCTGGGTCTTCGCCGTACTGTTCCATACCCAGTTCTTGATTTCCGGCATGTCGTCACCGTACCGCCGGATATACTCCCGATGCTCGGTGAGCTTGTCGCGGATCTCCTGCTTCGCGTACGCCGCCCGGACAGCCAGAGCTTGGGACTCGATCGATGACGTCTTCCGCGAGATGAAACCTGTCCAAGTCGTTCATCACGCACATGTCGAAAGGCGTGCTTGTCGTGCCTTCTTCCTTGTAGCCCCGCACGTGCAAATTATCGTGCCCGTTCCTTCGATAGGTCAGTCGATGGATCAGCCAAGGATATCCGTGAAACGCAAAGATTATCGGGCACTCGGTCGAAAACAGCATGTCGAAGTCACGGTCGGGCAGCCCCTGCGGATGCTCATGCGGCGGCTGCAGTCTCATCAAGTCCACGACATTGACCACGCGGATCTTCAATTCAGGCGCGTAGCGCCGCAGAAGCTCGACCGCCGCCAGCGTCTCCATCGTGGGGACGTCTCCGCAGCACGCCATCACGACGTCCGGCTTGCCACCCCGATCGTTGCTCGCCCACTCCCAAATTCCCACGCCCGCTGAGCAGTGCTTGATCGCTTGCTCCATGGTCAGCCATTGCGGCGCCGGTTGCTTGCCTGCGACGACGACGTTCACCTTGTTGCGGCTGCGCAAGCAGTGGTCGGTCACCCAGAGCAGGCAATTGGCGTCGGGAGGCAGAAAGACGCGGACGACGGAAGCCTTCTTGTTAACGACATGATCGATGAAGCCAGGGTCTTGGTGGCTAAACCCGTTGTGGTCCTGTCGCCAGACATGGCTCGACAGCAGATAGTTCAACGACGCAATCGGACGACGCCATCTGATCTCATTGCACACCTTTAGCCACTTGGCGTGCTGGTTGAACATCGAGTCGACGATATGGATGAAAGCCTCATAGCAGGAGAAGAAGCCGTGCCTGCCGGTCAGCAAATAGCCTTCCAGCCAGCCCTGGCACTGATGCTCGCTCAACATTTCCATAACGCGGCCGTCCGGCGCGAGATGATCGTCCCACGGAAAAGTCTCGGCGACCCAAGTGCGATTCGTAATTTCGAGCACGTCCTGCCAACGGTTCGAGTTGTTCTCGTCCGGGCTGAAGAGACGGAAGTTGCGCGTCTCCATATTGCGCCGCATGACGTCGCGCAGGAATTTTCCCATCTCGCGGGTCGCCTCGGCGGTGATGGCGCCGGGTTGAGCCACTTCGACGGCATAGTCTCGAAAATCGGGAAGCTTGAGATCGCGTAGAAGCGCGCCGCCATTGGTGTGGGGATTGGCGCTCAAACGGCGATTGCCTTCGGGTGCGAAGGCCAAGAGTTCCGCGCGAGGTCGGCCGGTCTCGTCGAAAAGCTCCTCCGGCCGATAGCTTCGCATCCACGCTTCAAGCAAACGGACATGGTCGGGATTCTCGTGCATCTCCCCCATCGGCACCTGATGGGCGCGCCAGTAATCCTCGACCCGCTTGCCGTCGACTTCCTTGGGACAGGTCCATCCTTTCGGCGTCTTGAGCACGATCATCGGCCAAGCCGGCCGGCGGATCGGCGCGCTGGATCTCGCCTCGGCCTTGATGCGCTGGATGTCCGCGACCACGCGATCGAGCGTCGCCGCCATCAGCTCATGCATCGTCTGCGGATCGTCCCCTTCGACGAAATAGGGCGTGTAGCCATAGCCGCGCAGAAGCTGCTCGAGCTCTCCTTTCGGGATGCGAGCCAGCACCGTGGGGCTCGCGATCTTGTATCCGTTGAGATGCAATATTGGCAGGACCGCGCCGTCCGCAGCGGGATTTAGAAATTTGTTGGAGTGCCAACTCGTGGCAAGCGCCCCGGTTTCGGCCTCGCCATCGCCGACGATGCAGGCGACGATCAAATCCGGATTGTCGAAGGCGGCCCCGAAAGCGTGAGACAGGGCGTAGCCGAGTTCGCCCCCCTCATGGATGGAGCCAGGAGTTTCTGGCGCCGCGTGACTGGGGATCCCTCCCGGGAACGAAAACTGCTTGAAGAGCCGCTTCATCCCGTCTTCATCCAACGAGACGTTGGGGTAGATTTCGCTATACGTTCCCTCGAGATAGGCGTTGGCGACGAGCGCTGGGCCGCCGTGGCCGGGGCCGGTGATGCAGAACATGTCCAGGTCGAGCTTTTTTATGACTCGATCGAGATGCGCATAGATGAAGTTCAGGCCCGGCGTCGTGCCCCAGTGGCCGAGGAGGCGCGGTTTGACGTGCTCCTTTCGCAACGGCTTTCGCAGCAACGGATTGTCGTAGAGATAGATCTGTCCCACGGACAAATAGTTCGCCGCGCGCCAATAGGCGTCGATCAACTCTTTTTCCGCATGCGAAAGCACGTTCGTCTTGGCCTGCTCCTCCTTCGATTCGCGAGAGATCGGGTGTGAATCAGCTTCCGACAGCACGTTCATCATGACCGCTCCTAGCTGCGCAATCTTTGCCTAGGCGGCGGGGAAGCGCCCAGCGAGCCAGATATGGATCGCGAGCCCTTCACATCCACAGAAAAAAGCGCACGCCTGCGGAGGCGGAGCGGTTTAGATTTTCTTGACGAAGAGGCCAGTCCGTTGAGGGCGACCAGATCGCCTCACTGCCCCAGCCGCTGCAGCAGATCGTGCACATGCACCTGGTCGGCTTTGTAATTGCCGGTCAGCGTGTACATCACGAGATTGACGCCGCCGCGCAGCGCCATTTCCCGCTGTCGCGGCGAGCCGGGCACGAGCGGATAGAGCGGCTCGCCGTTCCTATCCTCCGCCCAGGCGCCGGCGAGGTCGTTGGAGACGATCACCACGGGCGAGACGCTGTCGGTCGCGCGCACGGGCCGCGCGACGCCCGGCGCCTCGGGCTCGGGCGCGAGCGCCTCCACATAGGTCTCTCCATTCGTGTAGCGGCCGACGAAGCCTTCGAGCAGATAGAATGTCTTGGTGATCACGTGGTCGTGCGGCGCGACCTCGAGCTCCGGGATCTCGAGGCCTCGCGTGAGCTCGCGCAGCCACAGCGCTTCCGGCGTCGGCTGCGCGTTGGCGCGCGCGGTCAGCGCGTCGCGCGTGTCGAACACGATCATGCCGCCTTGCTTCATGTAGGCCGCGAGACGCGCCTTGGCCTGGGCCGAGGGCTGCGGCGCCGCAGGCGAGATCGGCCAGTAGATCATCGGATAGAGCGAGAGCGCGTCGCGCGCCGGATCGACGGCCGCAGGGTCGCCGCCGGAAAATGAGGTGCGCTGGTCGAGAATGCGCGTCAACGTCTCGAGCCCGAGCCGCGTCGCCTCGTCGATGCGCGAGTCGCCGCTCACGACATAGGCGAGGCGCGTCTTCAAGGCCGCCTCCCGGTCGCGCGCCGGCGGCGGTCGCGCGAGGGTCTCGGCCTGCGACGGAGGGGGCGCGTAGGCGAAAGCGAGCCCGAAACCGAGCGCAAGCGCAACCGGCGCCCAACGCAGCCGGCCAGAGAGCCAAAGGAGCGCGAGCCAGTCGAGGAGAAGCATCATGACGATCGCGACGAGCAGCGGCCCGCGCAGATCGAACGCATCGCGCGCCGCCTCGAGCGGGCGGGGGGCCAAGCCCAAGGCGGAGAGATCGAGCGCCCGCAAAGTCGCGCCGGGCGCGAGAGTCTGCAAGGCGTGCAGTCCGCCGGGCGCGCCGTAGAAACCCGGCGGATGATCGGCGTCCGCAGGACCGGAGAAATCCGGAGGAAGAGGCTTTGCGGTCGGCGGCGGCGAGATCATCGCTCCAAAGCCGTCGAGCGAACGCCAGGGGGTAAGCGCCGCGCTGCGGTCGCCGCCGGCGGCGGAGCCGGCGCTTTCGCGCGCCTCGATCGAAATGCGGCGAAGCATCTCGACGAACAGACCCGACATCGGCAGATTGGACCAGGACGGATCGGCCGAGACGTGAAACATCACGATCGTTCCCACGCCGCGACGCTCGAAAGTGACGAGCGGCGTGCCGTCGGCGAGGCGCGCCCAAGTGCGATCGGGGAGACCCGGATCGGGTTCCGCCAGGATCTGGCGCGACACCGACACGTCGTCGGGAACGGAGAGTCCGAAGAAGGGGCTCGTTTCGTCAAAGGCCGCGAGGCGCTTGGGCTCCTCCCAGGACATCGCGCCGCCGAGCACGCGTCCATTGCGGCGAAGCCGCACCGGCGTCAGGCCGTCGGGATCGTTGGCGAGGCGCGGACCCGCAAAGCGCAGGAGCACGCCGCCCTTCTCGACGAAATCCGACAACCGCTCATAGGCCTCGCCCGGCGCGACATTGGCGTCCGCGAGGATCAGCATGTCAGGGCGCTCGTTCAGCGCCGCGAGGGTCGGATCCTCGTCCGCCCCGGACGGAATGGAGACCTGGGAAAATGGCCGCAGCGCGCGCTCGAGATAATGCGTCGCCGAGAGCAGCGGCTGCGCACGGTCGATCGCGCCACCCGTCACGATCGCCACGCGGCGCACGCGCTGACCCGAGTCGAGCAGCGCGACCGCGCCCGCCGAGGCTTCTCCCGCGATGCGCAGGAGGCTCACTTGGTTTCTCAGCTCCGCCGGCAATTCGAAACGCGCCTTGGCGCGCTCCCCCGCTGCAATGGCGACAGGCCGCCGCGCGACCACGCGCCCCTTGTCGTCGAGCGCCTCGACGATGCCCGAGGTCGAAGCGCCGCTCGAAAGCGCGGAAACCTCGAGCGCGTTGGCGCCGTTCGAAACGTCGGCGAGCGCGAGCGGGCGCGCCGCGTCGGACAAGAGCTCGATCGTCGCGCCCGCACGCCCGGCGCTACGCAGGGCGTCGACGAATTCGCCGGCGCCGTCTGCATCGAGCGCGCTCGCGATCCAGACGACATGCGCGCCGCGCCGCGTCTCCACAAAGCCTGTGAGGCGCTTTGCCGCCGCGCCGCGCGCCGGCAGAAAGGGCTTTGGCCGCAGCGCCGCGAGCTGCTCCGCGGCGCGCGCCGCGGCGGTCGGTTCCGGCGCGAGAGCAGCTTCCGAGGTCGCGAGCAAGGCGACGCTCGCGCCGCTGCGTCCGGCCTCGTCGATAAGCGCCTGCGCCGCCTCGATGCGCCGCTCCCATGTCGGCGCCGCGTCCCAGCCGTCATCGACGATGAGCACGAGCGGCGCGTTCGTCATCGACGCCGCCGAGCGATTCCAAACGGGTCCGGCCATCGCGAAGGCGACCGCCGCGGCGATGGCAAGGCGCAGCAGCAGCAGCGGCCAGGGCGTGACGGCGCTGGCGCGCTCGCGCGGCGCGAGCTTTCGCAAAATCGCGATCGGCGCGAAGACGATTTCGCGCGGCGCCGGCGGCGTCAGGCGCAGAAGCCAGTAGATCAGCGGCAGCGCGAGAAGACCCAGGAGCGCGAGCGGCGCGGCGAAGGTCAGGCCCATCGCAGCGCCTCCGCGTTCTCGCCGAGGCCCATCAGCAGCGCCAGCGCGGCTTCAGAGGCCGGTCGATCCGTGTGATGGACGAGAAACAAGAAGCCCGCGCGCCGCGCGGCCTCGCGTAGCGCCTCCCGATGCGCCGCGAGCTCGACCCCATAGGCGTCGCGCAAGGCGCGCGCTTCGCCGGCGCGGAAGGCCTCGCCGCCGAGAGGATCGCGAAACAGCGTCTCGCCCGCGAAGGGAAAGGCTTCCTCTGCGGGGTCGAGCAGCATCAACAGCGCGCCGCGCGCCCCGGCGTCGCTATAGGCCGAAAGCCGCGATGTCAGCGCCGCGACGTCGCAGAAGAAATCGGAGATCAGCACGGCGCGGGCGCGCGGCGGCAGCGGAACGGGCGGCGGGAGCTTTTGCGCCTCGCCCGAGGCCGCCTCCGCCGCGAAAAGCTCGCCGAGCCGCGTCATCACGTCACGCGACGCGGTCGGCGCCGAAAGCCCGAGCGCGCCCACGCGTTCGCCGCCTTTCACCAGCGCGTCGGCGATGGCAAGGCCAAGAATGGCGGCGCGGTCGATCTTGAAATCAGGGCTGAGCGCCGATTTGAACGTCATCGACGCCGTGACGTCGATCCAGACGAAGCAGTTGTGCGCGGCCTCCCACTCGCGCTCGCGCACGAAGAGCTGGTCGGAGCGCGCCGACCGGCGCCAGTCGATTCGTTGCGCCTCCTCGCCGCTCGCGAAAGGGCGATATTGCCAAAAGGTGTCGCCCATTCCGGCGCGACGTCGGCCATGCGCGCCATGGACGAGGCTCGCGGCGATGTCGCGCGCCTTGGCGAGAATGAGCGGCAGGCAATTCGCGAGCTCGGCCGCCCGCGTCGCCTCCAGCCCCGAAGGCTTGCGCCGGCGCGGGTCGAACCACTCGGTCTGAGGATTTTCGGCCATGCTCAGCGCGACCATGCTCAGCCGAGTCTCGCGACCAGCTTGGCGATGACCTCGGCCAGCGAGACTTCCTGGCGCGCGCGGAACGTCAGCGCCATACGATGGCGCAGCACCGGCGCCGCGAGCGCCGCCACGTCGTCGATGGTCGGAGACAAGCGCCCCTGCGCGAGCGCCCGCGCGCGCGTCGCGAGCATCAGCGCTTGCGCGGCGCGCGGACCCGGACCCCAGGAGATATACGGCGCGATCGTCGGATCGCCGCCCTCGGGCCGCGCCGCGCGGACGAGGTCGAGGATCGCGTCGACGATGCGCTCGCCGACCGGCAGGCGCCGCACGAGCCGCTGCGCCGCCAGAAACTCCTCGACGGTCAGGGCTTGCACGGGCTTGGCCTGCGCCTCGCCCGTGGTCTCAAGCAGCATGCGCCGCTCCGCCGCGCGGTCGGGATAGGCCACGTCGATCTGCAGCAGGAAGCGGTCGAGCTGCGCCTCGGGCAGCGGATAGGCGCCCTCCTGCTCCAGCGGGTTCTGCGTCGCGAGCACATGGAAGGGGCTCGGCAGATCGTGCGACTGGCCGGCGACCGTCACGTGGTGTTCCTGCATCGCCTGCAACAGCGCCGACTGCGTGCGCGGCGAGGCGCGGTTGATCTCGTCCGCCATGAGGAGCTGCGTGAAGACGGGCCCCTTGATGAATCGGAAGGCGCGCGACCGGTCGGCCCCCTCCTCCAGCACTTCCGAGCCGAGAATATCGGCCGGCAGCAGGTCGGGCGTGAACTGCACGCGCTTCGTGTCGAGCCCCAACACTTTGCCGAGCGTCGAGACGAGCTTCGTCTTGGCGAGGCCCGGCACGCCGATGAGCAGCGCATGGCCGCCCCCGAGCAGCGTGACCAAGGTTTGCTCGACGACCTCCTCCTGACCGAAAATGACTCCGCCGATCGCCTCGCGCGCCCGCTTGATCTCGGAGACCGCGCGTTCGGCCGAGGCGATCACGGCGTCGTCGAGGGAGAGGGGAGCGGCGGCTTGCGACATGAGGCGGCTTGTCCTGTGGAGTGGCGGAATGTCGGGAAGCAAATAGGGAAGCGGCGGCGAAAGCAAGCGGTTTGGGGAGGAGGACGAGGGGCGGCGCGGGGTCCTTCCTCTCCCCAGTGCGGTCGGCGCGGTCGGCGCCGCAGTTACGAACCAAGTTCTCTTTCCGCGCTTGTTTCCGTCCGAGCTATCCGCGTCACCTCAGCCTTACAGCGCCAAACCATTGCATTTTATGCGGTAAGAGACCGTATTTGACGAATTCGGGTTGACAAGTCAGGCATGGGTAGGGTTTGTTGAAAAAAGCTAAATCTAGGCATTGCCGCTCTATGGCGGCGCCTATCGGATGAATGTGGGCTAAGATCAACACTTAATAGAAGAAATGATGGGCTAGCTCTTGGAGAGTCCTGACATGAGAGTGTTCTTAAGCTGGTCAAACCATAGAAGCCAAAAAGTCGCAATCGCCCTAGCCGACTGGATTCCTTATGTAATACAAGCTGTTAATACATTTGTATCGTCCACCGACATAAATAAAGGATCTCGCTGGCAAGATGAACTTGTTGATCAACTCAAGCAAGCGCACTACGGGATTATATGTCTGACTCCACAAAATATTGGCTCACGCTGGGCAAATTTCGAAGCAGGGGCCATATCAAATGCAATCGAACACTCATGCGTCTCGCCGTTTCTATTTCATGTTGAAAGCAGAACAATTACGGGGCCCTTCCAACAGTTTCAGGCAACAGTTTACGGTGACGATGAAAGTTTTAACAAGGAAGAGGTTTTCAAGTTAGTAGCTAGTATGAACAGAGCCCTGCAACCCGAGCAACAGGTGTCGCACGAGCGCCTAAGAAAACAATTTGAGGTATGGTGGCCCGCCCTGAAAAACTCTTTGATAAAATTGTGAGCGAATCTGAAATTGAAGGCGTCTCTGACCTACCTTCTCTCTTCTTCTGGGAAGATACATTAGCGTGACAAGCTAAGCATGAATGCGCTGACATTTGGATCGTCGCATCAAGTTTTTACGATTTTGCTCTAGCAAAGGATGCAGAACCTGTAATTCAAAAAAATCTTACGCGAGGAGTCAAATACACATTTATAGTTCCAAATTCAAGCGAAAATGAAGAAAATATTGATGTATTTGCCATTAAAAATAAGGATCTGGCTAGCAAGCCAAATATTAATAAAATAGAAACAGATAAGTTCGACTCCATTGCTCCCACAAACTACATAATATTAAATGCAGACGGCGACGCTTCCCTTATGGGGGTTTTTTTAGGCAGGGGGGAGACAGCGGTGAAGAGGCTGTTAGATGCGAGGCCGTCGCCCACGCACGTCGCCGGCGCAGGACGACGGAGAGCGCCGCGCTCTTCGCGGAGCAGCGGCGCAACATTTGATCCTGAGCAGGCGATCGAGAGCCAAGCAGGAGAGTTGCAGGAATCAAGATTAGAGCTGCCGTTAGAACTCCGGGAGTCGCAAGCGAAATACTGGGCAAAAGTAGAAGATCAAGCTGCGATGAAATTAACCGCTCGCTTTCGCAAGGCGATCACTAATTGAGAGCAAGCGCGACAAAATTTACGAGAATCAAACGCAGCGAAGCAGCAAACATTTGGGGTCGCGGTTACGAATGGTAAGACGGCAACTCGGCGGGTTTCCTGTTTCACCCCCGCTACGACGCGCATCGGTCCAGACGTTGGCGTAGCCGTAAACTATGAATGACACCCACGTCTGCCGGTTGTCACACAAGCTCCAGCCGTAGCTCACGCCCGACGGCTTTCGCGGCGCGCATGAGGGTTTCGAGCGTGGCGCTGTTGTTCTTGGGGTCGAGCAGCCGGTCAACCTGAGCGCGGCTCGTTTCCATCTTTTCCGCCATGCGCGTTTTGCTGACGCGCTTGGCTTGGTCTCACGCCTCATCTGCTCGGCGAGGATTTCCTTGATCGCCGGCGCCGTCACCTCTTCGCGGACGCCCTGCGCATCGAGCCAGCTCTCGAAGGTCGAGCGGAGGTGCGGGTTTTTCTTGGTCATGACTCCAGCTCCTTCCTTCTCTGTCGGCCCCAGAGCCCTCACCCTGAGGAGGCCGCGAAGCGGGCGTCTCGAAGGGTGGCCGACGCGGATCCGGGGAGGTTTCAGGAACCCCCATCCTTCGAGACGGCTCCTGCGGAGCCTCCTCAGGATGAGGTCGCTGCCCCGCATCAAAATTGATACGACCGCAAGCCCCATTTCAGGGGGTCTGAGCGCAGCTTACCCGCGGCGTTCCGGAGCGTTGCCCTCCACTCCCCTTGCGCGGCGGGGCGTGGCGCCCGATCTTTGGTCTGAAGCCAAGCGCCTGGAGCCGCGGCTTGACTGCCGCCTTGCCCGCCCTGACAACACGTTTGAGCCGCGCCGATCTTCAGGCGCTCGAAGCCGCCGTCGGGCGCGCTTGCGTGGCCGCTCACCGCCCAACCCGCCGCGCCGCCCGCCGCTGGCTCTGAGGCCACGACGCCCTAATATTGAAGCTGGACCCGTCGCTGAGGGCCGATCAACGCCTCGCAGCGACGACTTCACGCCACGTTGGCAGGGCCGATGCCCTTCAAAGCCATACGAAGGTCAGTGAAGCAGGGCTGAAAACAATGTTCCTTAGTCCTACTAAGCCAGTGGTAGGCAGATCGAGCGTTATCATCCGCAAGTCTGCGGAAGAAGTTTTTCGGTTCATCGGCGAGGATTTCTTCGAAAATTATCCGAAATGGTCCCCCGAGGTAAAGAACTTGAAGGCCTTGTCGGACGGCCCGGTCAAGGTTGGGACCTTGGCAAGGCAAGTCCGGGTCGATTTCGGGCGCCGTTCCGAGTCCGATTTCCGGGTGCTGGAGTTTCAAAAATACCGGCGCTTCGTTTGCGCCGGGGTCGGCCATGTGGGCGACGTTTTGCGCCTGAGCGCCTTTCGGTGCGCCTATGACCTAACGGTGGCCCCATTTTCCGAGTCCTGCACCCGCGTCGCCTTCACGTTCGAGATTCCCGAACTCGACTTTATGATGCGTCCCTTCGAAAGACTGGTCCGAGTCATTATTCAGCAAGGCGCCGAACATAGCCTACGGAATATCAAGGGCCTGATCGAGAGAGGCAAGGCGCGATGATTTTTTCTCAGCGCCGCCGCGTCGTCTAGCATGTATCGCCAGTCCGTAACTGCAACCGGGAACGGGCGTTGGCGTTTAGGCGTCCCATAGTCGAACGGCAATTTGAAACGCGGATCAGAGCCCGTTCGATTATTATGGGCCGCCGCATAAGCCTGCGCTCAACATTGGCTCTCACTAAAGAGCATCACGACATCCACGAAATTCTGTGGGCGCGCCTGCCGGAACTCAAGACAATAGTGCCGGAATTCTATGATACCCCGCATTGTCGGCGATCCTGGATCATGCTGCTTGCTACTTTCGTGTTCTATCCCAGCTATTCACTCGGCAGCGCTTGCAAAATGTGACGCAAGCAGCCGAGGGCGCGACGCCCCCGCCGCGCCCCGGAGTGAGCGCATGACGCAAGATATGGGGCTCCAGACCGATGAGGCGCTCGACGCCTCGCCGCGCCTTTTTGAGAGCGATCTGCTCGACAAGCTGTCGCGCGTGCATCCTCTGACGCCGGTGATCATCAATACGCCGATCATTGTCGGGGCTCTCTTCTATTCGTTGATGCTGAACGGTGTCTCCTTCACGCTGTTTGGCCTCGTCATTGGTTACTTGGCGTGGACGCTGACCGAATATTTTAGCCACCGTTATCTCTTCCACACAATCTTTCCACTGCCCTTCGGGCTCGGGCCACGCTTTCAGTTCCTCATTCATGGCGTGCATCACCTCTATCCCAACGACCCGCTGCGACTAGTGATGCCGCCTCTCTTGTCGGCGCCGAGCATGCTGTTCGCGTTGGCGATCATACACCTGCTCTTCGGCGCGAGTTCCGCCTGGCCGGTAATCGCGGGCTTCATGGGGGGCTATGGGATTTACGACCGAGTGCATTACTGGACGCATTACGGCCAGCCGAAATCTGATTTCGGCAGGCAGGTGAAGCGGCTGCACATGCTGCATCACTTCCGCGACGCCGAAAAAGGTTTCGCCGTTCACGCCATCTGGTGGGACTATGTGTTCGGCACCGCCTATCAGAAGGGCGACACGCCCGGCTCGAAGGTCGTCTAAACTGCTGTGACGCTCCCATAGCCGTGATGTCGCTTTCGCCTGACACATCGCCCGCATTTGCGCCGATGGTGCAATGCCGCAACGGAAAGGCAAGCTTGCCGGTCGCGATATCTCCTCCCGCAGCGCTTTCACTTTGGCGCGCCGCCGAACGGTTTTGTGAGGTTGTCGTCGACAGCCTGACCGAGCCGCAATGGGAGCGAAGCGGAATGTTCCGGAACAACGTTAAGTCTCCATTTGGACAGCTCACGCGCTTGCAAGGAGCCCATATGATTTGCCCTCACTGTGCACTCCGACGGCGGGCGCACGTTACGGCCGATTTTTGGACCCAGTGTCAGAGGAGACATCCAACACGGCTGAAGCGAATTCTCAGATGGGATAACCTCACATTGACCTCTCGACGGGCAATCGCGACCGGCGTCGGCCTCCGTGACAGCGCAGATGGCCGCTTGGGATCAACAGCGCTCCAACGGCAGCCGTCTGCCTAAGCTCCATGTCACGGGTGCCAAGTGAGAGATTTTCACTACTAGACATCTTCATGATGCATCATCAGGGCCTCGGTGGCTTCCGGCGTTCTTCGCGCGGAGCGGCGCCCCCTCCCCTTGCGCGGCCGAGCCGGGCGCCCGATCTTTACGGTTCGAACCCAAGCGCCGGGAGCCGCGCCCGTGACGACCGCTTTGCCCGCCCTGACCACTCGCTTGAGCCGCGCCGATATGGAGGCGCTGGAGTCCGCCGTCGCCGCGCTCGAGCGGACGAGCTTCGCACGCCGCATGTCTCAGCTTGCGGGTAAGCAGATCGGCTTCGCCGGCCGGGCGATGCCCGAAAAATGGCGCCACGCGAGCGCCATCGCCGCACGCCGCGCTTTGGAGGCGGCATTGCGCGTCGCCATCGGCACGCTGAAGCACGGCGGCCCGAGCCTGCCGCACCGCAAGCTCGCCGGGATTTGCGGCGCGGTGGGCGGCGCGGCCGGCGGCGTCGCGCTGGCGCTGGAACTCCCGGTGTCGACCACGCTGATGCTGCGCGCCATCGCCGACATCGCCCGCACCGAGGGCGAGGACCTCTCCGATCCCGCGGTCTCCTTCGCCTGTCTGGAGGTCTTCGCGCTCGGCGGCCATGGCGAAGGCGAAGGCGTCTTCGAGGGCGGCTATCTGGCGTTACGCGGAATTTTCGCGAAGTCCGTGTCTGAGGCCGCGAGCTATGTGGCGGCGGGCGGCGTAGCGGCGGAGAGCGCGCCCGTCGTCGCGCGGTTCATCGCGAAAATTTCGTCGCGCTTCGGAGTCGTCGTGACCCAGAAGAGCGCGGCGCAGGCGGCGCCGATCCTCGGCGCGCTCGGCGGCGCCGTCGTCAATCTCGCCTTCATGGAGCATTTCGAGACGCTCGCGCGAGGACACTTCACGGTCCGGCGGCTGGAGCGCGCCTATGGCGAATATGAGGTGCGCAGCGAGTATGTGCGCATCGCCCGCGAGGCGGGCTATTGGGCGAAAGCGAGCGCGTGATGCGCGTCATGCTGCTTAAGGCGCGTCCACGGCTGTCCGGTTCAAGCATAGCCTAGGTCCAGTTGCTGTTGTCTGGGGTCGAGGCCAGTCCTGTGCTGGACCTGCTTCAGATCGAGCACGGATTTTCGATGCATGAGATTGGCGCGCACGAGTCGCGCCAATTCGAGGAAGCCGTATTTTGCTTTGGCGACGCCTTGCAGGATTTGCAGGATCAGATGCGCGATCAGCGCGACGGCGAGCTGAATGCGCACGGCGTTTTGCGAGCGGCCGACGAAGCGGCGGATGCGCAACGTCTGCTTCATCAGGCGGAAGAACAGCTCGATGAGCCAGCGCCGCTTGTAGAGGTCGGCGATGTCGTCGGCCGGCGCGTCGAGATCGTTGGTCAAGACGCGCAGTTTCTTTCCCGTGTCGGTCACGACGACGATTTCGCGCACGGCTTCGGACATCGGGTTTTTACGGTTCTTCGCCTGGCGGCCCGGCAAAAAGCCGATGCGGTCGCTCAAGACGCGCGCATTCGGCTCCAAGGGCATGTCCTTGGCGTCCTGGAGCGGCGTGTTGGTCTTGAAGCGCGTGACGATGCGGCAGCCCGCCGCGTCAAGCCGCGCCCACCAGCCGTAATCGTAATAGCCAAGGTCGAACACATAGGTCGCGCCGGGCTCGATCGGCATCTCCTTGGCGGCCGTGACGTCGTTGATCTTGGCCGGCGTGACCGCGTGATAGACGGGGCGTCCGAGATCGGCGTCGAAGATCACATGCGCTTTGGCGCCGCAGACCTCGGCGGAAAAGCGCGCCCATTCGCCGCCGACGCCGGCCAGATGCAGGCTGGTCGAGTCGATGAGCCGCACGATCTCCTTCATCTCGCGCCGCAGCTTGCGATTCGCCAAGCCCAGCATGTGCTCGAACAGCCGGCAGAACACTTCCGCCGGCCGCGTGCGATTGGCGTCGGCGAGAGTCGAGCGTCGCGGGACGCCGCCGCCGAGGTGATAGAGCCGCGCCGCATGGCTCGCCATCGCCGTCTCGATTTCCCGCAGCGACTCCGAGCCGGAAAACTGCGCAAAGAGCATTGCGATGAGCTGACGTCGGGAACTGAAGGCGCGCACGAGCGAGTCGCTTCCGTATTGCTCCACCAATCCGTCGAAGATGCGCCAGGGCACGACTTTGAGCAGATCGTGGAAGACGATAGTCTGATAGCGCATGGCGTGGCTCCAATTCGTGTCCAGATGATTCGTAACCCTCTGGGAACGATTAGAATCAACGCTATGCGCTTGTACAAGCAGAAAATGGGCCGGACAGCCGTGGGACAAGCCCGGCCAGGACGCTAACGACGAACATTCAGGCTTCACTCGCCTTCACGCTCGCCGCCTCGCGCTCCCGCCAGCAGGTTCCCCACCTGCCGCGTCGTCGCGAGGTTGAGCGCGATCTCCTCCAGCACGACGGCGTCGGCCTCCATGAGACTTTGCGCGAGTTGCGCGGGGTCGGCGGGAATGCGCTCGCCATTGCCGATTTCGCCGGGCGTGGTGACAAAGCGCGCCAGCTCGCTGCGCCCCTCTCGCCTGCACGTAGAACCAGTAGTCGATCGTCGGCGGACAGGGCGTTTGCGCCGAAACGACGATGAGTTCGCGCATGAAACTCTAGCCGACCATCAAAAGCCGCGGGGTTTCGCGCAAATCTGCGCCGCTCCCGCGACGCTCGATCGATGGCGGTCGGATAGCGCTCCGGCGGCCAAAAGAGGTTGAGCAGATCGAGCAGGTCCTTGTCGGTTCCTTTCGCCAAGTCGTGCTCGCGCCAGTCGAACGCGAAGCGCCGATGGGCGAGCCCCGGGGCTTCGCCGCCCATGTGCGTGATGTCGCGCAGGGCCAGCGCGGCGCCGAGCAGGTTCCAGTGAATGCCGCCTCGCGGAAACAGGTCGATTGGGTAGTGCGTCCGCTCTGCGTCCATCAGCGCCTGCGCCGTCGAGATAGGGGACGCCTGCGCTGTCCAGCGCCGTCGTGTAGGGCGCGAGCTTCTCGGCGGCCCGCCGCTGCGCCAGCGCCGGACAGCTCATGCCCGCTGGCAGCCAGGACGGCTATGGGCGGGTTTCGAGGGCGAGATCAGATAGACGAAGCTCTTGCCATGCGTCTTCGCGGTGGTCGCGGCGATTTCGCCGATGTCGTCGGCCCAGTCGTCGAGCTCGCCGCGGCGGCGGCGCGCCGCGCGCGCAAAATTCCTTGATGTATTCGCTGGAGATAAGCTCGCCGTCGCGCCCGATGCGATGTTGGGCGCGCCCGAGACGCCGAACAGCGAATACATGGACTGGTTCTTGAGCCGCACGGAAATCGGAAACACCGGCGAGGCGCGCCCGAGGTTCATCGACACGGCCCGCTGCGTTTCGCCCGAAAGGAAGGCGCTCAACGTCCAGGGGGTGGGCTTTTCCGGCGTCACTCCGTTCAAGGGCTGAGCGCTGCGGATGCGCAGCTTCGGCCAATCGCGCTCGACCGCGAAGTTCCAAAGATTGGCGAGGAACAAAAAGCCGATGAGGGCCGCGCGGCGAAGATCGGGGCTCTGGCGAGAAGGCGGCGGGTCATCGTCTAGAACCTGAAATAGATGAAGGGCTTGAACGGATCGGCGAGCCCCTTCGCCAGCGCCGCGACGAACAGCAGGGCGAGCAGCGTGTTGGCCATAAGCGCGTGATTCCTCGCAAGCTCCATCCAGTCGAAGCCTTCGACATTGAGCACGGCGCGCTGCGCGACGACGATCGCGACGCCGATCAGCGGCGGCGAGCCAATAGAAGCTCGGGATCATCGATGCCCCCGGCGCCCGCGCCCAGGGCTGCACCATCAGCGCCAGCATGCCGCCGGCCTGAGACAGCGAAACCGTCGAGCGAAAGATGGTCCAGCCGACCATGACCGATGAGAAAGGTGAACGCATTGGCCACCCAGACGGGCAGGCGCGCCAGCCAGCGGGCGAAAAAGAGCCGGTCCAGCACCAGAAAGAAGCCGTTGTAGGCCCCCCAGGCGATAAAGGTCCAGGCCGCGCCGTGCCAGACGCCGGAGGCAAGAAAGCACAGCCACAGATTGAGATGCGTGCGCAGCGCGCCGGCGCGGTTTCCGCCGAGCGGAAAGTAGAGATATTCGCGTATCCAGCTGGTGAGCGACATATGCCAGCGGCGCCAGAAGTCGGTCATGGTGGTCGCGACATAGGGCTCGTCGAAATTCTCGAGCAGGCGAAAGCCGAACATGCGCGCGAGACCGATCGCCATGTCGGAATAGCCGGAGAAATCGAAATAGATCTGAAATGTGAAGAAGATCACGCCGGCCCAGGCCTCGGCAAAGCCGAGCTCCGACGCCGGATGCGCGAAGACGAGATCGCCGCCGCCGGCGAGGGCGTCGGCGAGCAGCAGCTTCTTGATGACGCCCAACATGAAGCGCGAGAAGCCCGAGGACGAAATCGTCGACATGGGCGGGCGGACAGGCCTCCATCTGGCCGGCGATGTCGTGATATTTGATGATCGGGCCGGCGAGGAGCTTGGGGAAGAAGAAGACGTAGAGCGCATAGAGCGTGACGCTCTTCGCCGGCGGCGTGACCTTGCGGTAGACGTCGACGAGATAGGTGATCTTCTCGAAGACGATGAAGGAGACGCCGATCGGCAGCGCGATGTTGGGGATGCTGAGCGGCGAGAAGTCGAAGCTCGAAACGAGCGCGTCTAAATTCAGGAGGAGAAAGCCGGTATATTTGAAATAGACGAGGATGCCGATATTGGCGCAGACGCCGAGCGTCAGCCAGTTAGACGGCGCGCCCGCGCTGCCTCGCGCTGGCGTCAATCCGCCGCGCGACGAAGAGATCGAGCGCGACCGAGGCGAAGACGACGAACACGAAGAGCGGCTCGCTCCAGGCGTAAAACACGATGCTGCCGAGCAGCAGCACGAGCCCTGCGAGGCCCTGCCGCGCGTCGACCGCGAGATATAAGAGGTAGACCGCCGGCGCGAACAGGAACAGGAACAGCGGTTCGTAAAAAAGCATCTCCTCTCCCGGCGCTGATCTTCAAGCGAAGCGGGGTCTTAGCAGAGCGGGCGGAAGGGCGCCAATCCAGTGGGCTATTCCCCATGGCAATCGGGTTAAGCATGTTGGCGTGCGAAATCCCTCCCCTTGGTGGGGAGGTATTCGCCCCTCATACACGATCGCTCCCTTCACCCGATTGCCCCGGGTTACTCCCTCTCCCCGCGTTGCGGGGAGAGGGAGGGTGAGTGCCTGGGAGCGCTCTCGCCACCCCGGCCCTCTCCCCGCAGGCAGGGCTATTCCATTCACACATTTCGGATTGCGCCTTCGCTGAAGCGCTAGATTATCTGGGGTTGATTCGGGGGAGGATTGGGGATGTGCGACTTGTCGCTGGGACGGTTTGGGGATCGTCGCCGGGAAAAAGGGGGGCCTTTTTGCTGGGGCGTCTTGTCGCGACGGCGGGTCGCCCGGCGCGGGTTCGAGCTTTGGGGGGCTCGCGGCGAGGAGAGATCCAGCTGACCCGGCTCTTGCGCGGCGAGGCGGTGACGCCGGGCGAGATGATCGAGGTCGCCGGGGCGCGCACGGGGCCGCGCTGCGCCGGGCGTCACGTGCTCGCCATTCAGGACACGACGGTGGTCCGCTCGCAAGGCGGCGGCGGTCTGTATCTGCACGCGATGATCGCGCTCGACGCCGAGGATGGCGCGATTTTGGGTGCGGTGCACGGCCAGTTCTTGAGCCGCAGCCAGGGCAAGCGCGACACGCGGCGCATCCGGCCCATTGAGGACAAGGAGAGCCATCGCTGGCTCGCGGGGGCCGATCGCGCCGCCAAAGTCTGTGCGAGCGCGGCGAAGATCACGGTGATCGCGGATCGGGAGAGCGACATCTACGAAGCCTTCACGCGCCGGCCAGCCAATGTCGACCTGCTGATCCGCGCCACCAAGGACCGCAATCTCGGGACGACCTTGCTGTTTGCTCATCTGGACGCCTTGCCGGTTGCTGCGCGCATGCAGCTGGAGTTGCCGGCTGAGCCCGGACGCAAGGCGCGCACGGCGATGCTGGTCTTGCGTTTTGCGAGCGTGGAGCTGCGTCGTCCGCGCAATGGCGTTTACAACGACGCGCCCGCCAGCACGCGCGTCAATGTGGTGGATGTGCGCGAGGTCGACGCGCCGCCAGGAGAGACGCCGGTTCATTGGCGGCTGTTCACGACGCATTGCGTGTCGAACGCCGTGGAAGCCTTTGAAATCGCCAATCTTTACCGTCGTCGCTGGGCAATCGAGCAATTGTTCCGCGCCATGAAGACGCAAGGCTTCGACATTGAGGGAGTTCGCATCGAGGAGGAAGCGCCGCTCACCAATCTGGTGATGGCGATTTTCATTGCCGCCGTGGTGGTGCAGCAGCTGGTTCACGCCCGCGACGGCGTTGGCGAGCAAGGATCGCTGCGCCCGGTCACCGACGCCTTCGAGCCGGAAGATCAACCTCTGCTCGAAGCCTTCAGCGCCGACCTCGAAGGCAAGACGGACAAGCAGAAGAACCCGCATCCCAAAGGCTCGCTCGCCTACGCCGCATGGGTTTGCGCCCGCCTCGGCGGCTGGAATTGCTACTATGGAAAGCCCGGCCCCATCACCATGCTCAACGGATGGCGGGAGTTCCAAGCCGCAAAGCAAGGCGTCGCCCGCCTGCAGGGAGCTATTCACGATGTGTAAATCTGATAGCTTGCGCGGGAGAGGGAGACCCGCGACCCCAAGGAGAAACGCCGATGCAGGTCGAAATCGTCGAAATCGCGCCGATGCGCCTCCATACCATTCTCCATTCGGGGCCCGTCTCGCAGATCCCGCATGCGTGGCGGCGGCTCGACGACTGGCTCCCCTTGGGCGGCTCTCGCGACCGTGTCGAGCTTTGTGTCGGGCTCTGCGAGCAAGCGCCCAACGAGGCCGGCCTCATCGTCTATCGCGCCGGCGTTCTGCTCCGCGGCGAGGACGCCGCCTCCGACGGCATCGAGATCGTCGAGGCGCCGGGCGGGCGCTATGCTCGCCATCGGCATGTCGGCCCGCATTCGAAGATCGCCGAGATGTTCCAGAAGCTTTTCCGGGAATGGCTGCCCGCCAGCGGCTACCTGCCGGATGACCGGCCGGCCCTCGACATCTGCCGCAATGATCCCCGCGTCACCCCAGAGCAGGAGCTCGTCACCGATCTCTTGCTGCCGATCCGCTAAGCACCCGCGATTTGAAGACCGCCCGCGAGGCGGCCTTTTCTTGTTGGAGAGGCGCCGAAACGGGAAATGGCCTGTCACCGCGCGTCGTCATCGGCTGGCGCTCCCGGTCCAAAATTTTCGACCTTGATCGGAGTTCGCCCCGCCCCATGTCCGTCCTATGCCTTAGCGCAAAGCACGGAGGGGGCTTCGATGTATACAATCACATCCGGAACCCAGAGCGCCGCCACGGCCCAACCTCGGGAGACGGCGACCGAAACGCTCGAACTTATCCAGGAGCTTAAGAAAAAGAACATTGCCATCCTTGAGGTGAAGGATCGGGACGACGCTATTCTCACGAGTCGCGCAGTGGAAAAGCTCTCGGATAAAGAGAATATCTGATGTCCAACGAACGCGCAGTTGACGCTGGCTCGCGCTCGCTCATTCTCGGTTTTATGCGTGATGGAACGCCCAGGCGTTTACGGACGCAAGGCAAAGACGGGAAGCCAAACACCGTTTGCTCGAGTCCGACACGCTTGGGTTCGATATGCCCGAGCAGGAATATCGTAGACAACAAATACCAAGCCTGATTTCGATGAGTTGCCGTGGAGCCACGAATACCACGCCGCCAATAAGAGTGGTGACGGCGCTCAGCGGCCCTGAGGGCGAGAAGCGCTCCCGGTCGACCGTGAACGCCCCCGCCATCATGATCGCCAAACCCGCGACAGGGTAATCGAGGGCTCCGTCGCCAAGGACGGTGAGAACTACAGCGTCTCCGTCGCGCCTCGCGGGGCGCTCTTCCCGCGAGGAGACGGCCGAGTCTCAGTCTGAAAACTTCGCGCCTTGACGCTCGCCAGCGCCGAAACCCTTTCCCATGTTATGCTTAGCTCACAGCAAGGGGTCAAAAATGACACCGACGGAGAAGTTGAAAAGCGATATCGAAACGCTCCGCGAATCGGTCAAGTTGGACGGGATCGTTTTTGAGATCCTCGGCCTAACCGCAGAAGAGCGCGCCGGGATTCTCGAGCACATGGGCGAATGTTTGAGCGAGCTTCAAGAGCTGACGTCCAAGCTGAAGGAACAGGAGAGTGGCGCCGCCCGGGCCTGAGGCGAGAAGCCGCCGACGTGCGCGCCCGCGCCCACGATCCAAAGCGGTTAAGTCCGTCATCGCACGAGCGAGTTGCAAAGCGCGCTGCCCATCCCAACGGCTCCAGTTCGCTTCAAAACCACCCACCCGCCTTGACACCTCGCTCAAAACAAGAACAAAATACAAACACTCCCGCAACGACAGCGCCGGAGCGCGCCGTGATCTCCGCCCTTCCCCGCTACGCCGAGCTTGCGACGACGACGAATTTCTCCTTTCTGCGCGGCGCCGCGCACCCCGAGGAATTCGTCGCCCAGGCGCTGGAGCTCGGGCATGTCGGCGTCGGGATCGCCGACCGCAATTCTCTCGCCGGCGTCGTGCGCGCCTTCGCTTATCTGAAGGCGCATAAGATCCCGCCCGAGCGCTTTCGCCTCGCTGTCGGCGCCAGGCTCGTCTTCGCCGACAAGACGCCGGAGCTTCTCTGCTATCCGCAAGACCGCGCCGCCTATGGGCGGCTCTGCCGGTTGCTCACGAGGGGCTATTGCCATCCGTCACGCGAGTGGAAGCCCCCTCCCCAACCCTCCCCCGTTTCACGGGAGAGGGAGCAGGCTCCGCCCGACATCGAGATTTCGCGCAACGCCAGCCGTCCCCTCTCCCGCCCTATGGCGGGGGAGGGTGAGGGAGGGGGCCAAAGCTTCCTCGACGAAGACCCCCACGCGCGTCCGCCGAAAGGCGAGTGCCGGCTCACTCTCGACGACCTCCTCGAATTCGGCGAGGGCCAGCAGATCGTCGCGCTCGGAAGCAAAGCGCCGTCCTCCGCACTCTGCGAGGCTTTCGCCGGAAGGCTCTGGCTCGGCGCGACAGCGCTGTATGGCCCCGACATGCGCGCGGGGCTCTCGCGGCGCATCGCGCAAGCAAAGAAGCTCGATCTGCCGCTCGTCGCGATCAATGACGCGCATTATCACCTTCCCGAGCGCCGCCCCCTCGCCGACGCGCTCGCCTGCATCCGCGAGGGCGTGACGCTGGAGGAAGCGGGCTATCTCCTCTCCCCCAACGCCGAGCGGCATTTGAAGAGCGCGCAGGAGATGACGCGCCTTTTTGCGCTCGCGCCCTGGGCAGTGGACGAAAGCGCGCGCTTCCTCGATGGGCTAGCCTTCAGCCTCTCGGACCTCTCCTATGAATATCCGTCAGAACTTTGCGAAGGTTTCGAAAACGAGCAGCAGGCGCTCGAAGCCTTTGCGTACGAAGGCGCGCGGAGCCGCTATCCGCAAGGGATTCCAAAACATGTCGAGACGCTGCTCGAGCATGAGCTGAAGCTCATCGGCGAATTGAATTACGCCGCCTATTTTCTCACCGTGCATGACATCATGCGCTTTGCGAAAGGCCAGGGCATTCTCGCGCAGGGGCGCGGCTCGGCGGCAAACAGCGCCGTATGCTTTTGTCTCGGCGTCACCGAGGTCGATCCGACGAAGCACGATCTCCTCTTCGAGCGCTTCGTCTCGGCGGCGCGCAACGAGCCGCCCGACATCGACGTCGATTTCGAGCACGAGCGGCGCGAAGAAGTGATCCAATATATTTACCGTCGCTTCGGCAGGGAGCGCTCCGGCCTCGCCGCAGCGGTCACAACCTATCGCTCGCGCTCGGCGATGCGCGAGATCGGCAAGGTTTTCGGCCTTTCAAACGATCTCTTGGGAAGGCTCTCGGCGCTCGCGCGCGGTGGGACCAACAAAGAGCAGCGCCGCGCCGACATGGCGCAAATGGGCCTCGACCTTGCCGAGCCGCGCTTCGCGCTGGCGCTGTCGCTCGCCGAGGAGCTTGCGGGCTTTCCGCGTCATCTGACGCAGCATTCGGGCGGCTTCGTCATCACGCGCGGGCGGCTCGACGAGGTCGTCCCCGTCGCGCCCGCCGCGATGGAGGAGCGCACGACGATCCTTTGGGACAAGAACGATCTCGACGCGCTGGGCCTCCTCAAGATCGACGTGCTGGCGCTCGGCATGTTGACCTGTTTGCGCAAGGGGCTCGATCTCCTGGCCGGGCATTATGGGATCGCGTATCGCCTTTCGACGATCCCTGCCGAGGACGAGCGCGTCTATCGGATGCTCTCGCGCGCCGATTCCGTCGGCGTGTTCCAGATCGAGAGCCGCGCGCAGATGTCCATGCTGCCGCGCCTGAAGCCGCAATGTTTCTACGATCTCGTCATCGAGGTGGCGATCGTGCGGCCCGGGCCGATCCAGGGCGACATGGTGCATCCCTTCCTGCGCCGGCGCATGGGCAAGGAGACGATCCAATATCCCTCCCCCGAGCTCGAGGCGGTGCTCGGCAAGACGCTCGGCGTGCCGCTCTTTCAGGAGCAGGCGATGAAGATCGCGATCGTCGCCGCGGGCTTCTCGCCGCAGGAGGCCGACGAGTTGCGCCGCGCCATGGCGACCTTCAAGCGCGCGGGGCTCGTGAGCCGTTTTCGCGACAAGATGATCTCAGGCATGGTCGCGCGCGGCTATGAGGCGGAGTTCGCGAGCCGCTGCTTCGCGCAGATCGAGGGCTTCGGCACTTATGGCTTTCCCGAGAGCCACGCCGCCTCCTTCGCGCTGCTCGTCTACGCCTCGGCCTGGCTCAAATGCCGCTATCCGGACGTCTTCGCCTGCGCGCTCTTGAACTCGCAGCCCATGGGCTTCTACGCGCCGGCTCAGATTTTCCGCGACGCCGAGGACCACGGCGTCGTTCTGCGCGAGGTCGACGTGAACGCCTCCGACTGGGACTCGACGCTGGAAGACACGCAAGAAGCGGGGCGTCTGCATGCGCGCCATGCCGAGATGGTCTCAGACATTTGCGGGCGTCGCGCGCTCAGGCTCGGCTTTCGCGAGGCGAAAGGCATGGCGGAAGAGGACATGCGCCTCCTCGTCGCGCGGCGCGGCGCAGGCTACGACTCGGTGCGCGATCTCTGGCTGCGCACGGGCCTTTCTCCCGCCGTGCTGGAAAAGCTCGCCGCCGCCGACGCTTTTGCGAGCCTCGGCCTGTCGCGCCGCGAGGCGCTTTGGGCGGTCGCGGGATTGAATCGCGTCGGCGACAAGGACGATCTGCCGCTCCTGCGCGACCTCGCCTTCGCGCCGATCGAGGCTGACGCGAAGCTGCCGCCGATGCCGCCGGGCGAAGCGGTGATGGAGGATTATCGCGCGCTGTCGCACTCGCTCAAAGGCCATCCGCTCGCCTTCTTGCGCAAGGGCCTCGCCGAGAAGGGCATTGTTTCCTGCGCGGAGTTCTTGCGCGTCAAGGGCCCGCTGCGGCCGCGGATCACGGTCGCGGGGCTGGTCTTGATGCGCCAGCGCCCCGGCACGGCGAAGGGCACGATCTTCATGACGATCGAGGACGAGACGGGCTCGGCCAATGTCATCGTCTGGCCGAAGATTTTCGAGCGCCAGCGCGCCGAGGTTCTGGGCGCGCGGCTCGTCGCCGTCCATGGCGAGGCGCAGGAGGAATCCGGCGTGCTGCATCTCGTCGCGCGCAAGGTCGAGGACATTACGCCGTCGCTGCGCTTGATCGAGCGAGCCCAGGCCGCAACGCCGCGGGCAAGGGATTTTCAGTAGACGCCGCATCGCTTTGGGACCGGAAAGGCGGTAACTTCGAGGTCGGCTTCAACTGCTTTCGGAGAGTCCTCGATCATGGCGGAAGCCATCCCCTCGGCAGAGAAATCCTTTCTCCATGACGTCTTCATCAGCTATTCGAGAAAGGACAGCGCCTTTGTCGCGGTCTTGGAGGCGGCGCTCAGGCGCTACAAGCCGCCCAAGGATTTGCTGGCGCCGCAGCGTCGGCTGAACGTGTTTCGCGATGTCGAAGATTTTACCGGGACGGAATATAGCGCCGCCGTCGCCGAGCATCTGCACGCGTCGCACAAGCTGGCGGTCATCTGCTCCCCCAGTGCGCGGGCAAGCCGGTGGGTCAATGATGAAATTCGCCGCTTCGTCCAAACGCATCCGGCGGGCGACATCATCCCCGTTATCGTCGCGGGCATCCCCAATAATGAAGCCAGACCGGACGACGACGCAGCGCTGGCGTTTCCGGAGGCCCTCGTCGAGCATCTCGCCATGCCGCTCGCTTGCGACTATCGAGGCTTCGATCCGAAATCGGACAGAGACGCGGCGGGCAAGAAATTCAGAGAGGAGTGGTTCAAGCTGCTCTCGAATATCTACGGCTGCTCGCGGGCCGAAATCGAGCAGCGAGAGCGAAATCGTGTCGCTCGGCAGCGGATCCAGTGGGCGACCGCAAGCTCCGTCATTTTGACGGCGCTGGGCGCGTCGCTCCTCTTCGCGTGGCACCAGGACAAGACGGCGAAATCGGAGCAATTCGCCGCGCAGTCGATGCAACAAGGCGACAGAGATCCCGAGCAAGCGCTCAGGCTGGCGCGCGATGCGGTCGAACACCGCGACACCCCGCTCTCGACGAGCGCTTTGCGCGTGGCTCTCGCGCGAGCGCCGGACGTATCGCTGTCGTTGACGCCCCAGACGCCAAGCGGTGAAGACAATGACGTCGAGCCGGCTGCTTTCGCCTTCGCGCCGGATGGGACCCGAATCGCCATCGCCGACAAATCGCTCAGGATCGTAAACCTGCAAACCGGCGGCCCCGTTCTGCAGCTCGACGCAGAGGGCGGCGCGGTGACGGACCTACGCTTCTCGCCCAATGGCTCCTGGCTCGCCGCGGTCCTCGGGACAGCCGACGAAAAGAAGCGCACGCTCATCTTCGATTTGCGTTCGCGCAAGACCCCGACGCGGATCGATGGCGCGCTCTACTGGCGCCCGTCGCAAGAGGGCGCGCCGGCGGCCGTCGTTCTCTATGACAAGTCCGTGGAGGTCGGCGCGCTCGACGCGGCCGGAAGCTGGCAAGCGTCGAAGACGCTGACGCCGCGCGACTATTCGCAGTCGGCCTCAGGCGACGAAGAATTCTTTGCTGAAATCAGCCCCGACGGACGCCAAATCGCGACGCTCGCCGTGAAGAAGAATGTTTCGCAGCTGACCCTCACCGATCTCGATTCGGGGAAATCGACAAGTCGAACGCTCCCGTCTCCCACGCCGAACAAGCTCCTTTGGAGCTCAAAAGGCGCCTATCTCATCGCGCCGTCGCTGACCGGATTTCATGTCGTCGAATCGCGCGCGCTCAAGACCGTGTTCCACAGAGACACCGGCAACGACATAACCGTAGAGGATGTCCGCTTCAGCCCCGACGAAAAGCTCTTGGCGACAACGGATCGAAGCGGGCAGGTGAGTCTTTGGGATATCGTCAAGAAGAAGAAATTCGCCTCCTTCGCCGGTCCGCCGGAGCGGGCGCTCGATCCTGTTTTTTCTCCTGATGGCGCGTTCATCAGCATCCGCTACGGTGTGACCAACCGCGTTCTTCTCTTCGCCGTCGAGGACGCCGCCCGCGTCGAAGACGCTGACTTTCTGAACAAGCCGGCGATGGAATTCAGTGCGCTGTGGGGGGGCGCGCAACGTGCGACGTTCACGCCCGACGGAAGCGCGCTTCTGATCGAATACGGGCGAAAGCTGGCCTTGTGGAAGACGGAACGCTGGCGGTGGAGGCGTCGGTTGCCTCTCGACTATGATGCGCGATACGAAGCCGGTATTCCCCAAGGCTTGCGAGACATCCAAATCATGGCGGAGGGGTCCGCGGTCGGAGTGCTTCGCGGGGACGGTTGGCGCGGCTGGAACGTGCTCTCGGGCGAGGAAGTCAGGGGCGACGCAAAGGCGTTGGAGCCCTTGGAGAAGGCAACGCTGTCCGAATTTGACGGCTTGAGGCTTCGCGCCGACGCGGAGGACGGGACGACGGTCTATCTCGAGGATCGAGCCGGGGAGCCGGAAATATCCTCTGCAGCACAACGCGCAAATTATGTCGAAGACATTCAGCCCAAACGGCGCCTGCATCCTCACAACGAGCCGGTTTGTCTCCGCCGGCGGCGAGCCGCCGGACAGCGCCGACGTGGCGCGGCTCTGGGACACCGAAACCGGAGCGTTGCTGCGCGAATGGCCCTTCGGCTTTGGCAATCCGGACAGCGCATTTTTCGCGACGCCCGACCGAATTGTCGTGCTTTCCTCTGGCAAGGGCTTCGTCTACCAGACCTCGTTGTGCGAACCGCTCGACTTATTGCGGGCACAAGCGCAAGCGCGTGCTGCGTCTCCCTAGCAGGCCAAGCATGAGCCGGTCGCTCCAATAAAGTTGACGAATTCGATAGGCGGCCTTGCCACGCAGCCGGCCCCTCCCCTACTATGAGCAGAGCCGGCGCAAAGGTCGGCGTCGTGCGCGTTTGATGCGTTCGAGCGGAACCGTTCGAGCGATCGGAAATCGCGCCATGGAGCGAATTCCGGTCGCAAAAGGACCGCCAACCCTTGCGTAACTTCGCTCTAGCTGGAGCTTCCCCCCAAGGTGCTGACGAAGAAGGCGAAATACGGTCTCAAGGCGCTCGTTCACCTCGCGAAAGTGCAGCCGGGGCATCCCGAGCTCGTCACCGACATCGCCGAAGCCGAGCAAATCCCGAAGAAATTCCTCGACGCGATCCTCGGCGACTTGAGGAACGCCGGCTTCGTCCATTCCAAGAAGGGCAAGGGCGGCGGCTACGCGCTCGCGCGTCCGGCCAAGGAGATTTCGATCGGCGCGGTGATCCGCGTGCTCGACGGACCGCTCGCGCCGATCCAATGCGCAAGCAAGACCGTTTACAGACGCTGCGACGATTGCTCGGACGAAAAGCATTGCCCGGTGCGCATGGTCATGCTGCAGGTGCGAGAAGCGATCGCGGGCGTGCTCGATAAGACCACGCTCGAAGAGATGAACGACCTGGGAGCAATCGGGGTGAAGGGCCTCGACGTCGAATGGGTGATCTGAGGCGAAGCGGGACGAGGCCCCGCGCGACGGTGACCAGGAGCGCGGAATTGCCTGAACGCGGAAAACGTGATCGATTCTAAAAGTTAGAGCGCGCTTTATGCGAAAAACCGGCTTCCACTCTTTCGCACCGCGCTCTAGCGCGCCGGTCGAATGGCGGAGCGAGGACGGCCTCGTTCCCTACGAATGCGCCCTCGCTGAGATGGCGGCGCGCGTTGCAGCGATCCAATCGGGCGAAGCGCCTGAGCGCGTCTGGCTCATCGAGCATCCGCCGGTCTACACCGCGGGCACCTCCGCCAAGGACAAGGACCTCCTCGACCCGCGTTTTCCCGTGGTTCGCACGGGACGCGGCGGGCAGTTCACCTACCACGGCCCCGGCCAGCGCGTCGTCTATCTGATGCTCGATCTGACGCGCCGCCGCCGCGACGCGCGCGCCTACGTGTGCGCGCTCGAATCCTGGCTCATCGCTGCGCTCGGCGATCTCGGCGTCGAAGGATTCACGCGCGACGCTCGGGTTGGAGTTTGGGTCGCTCGCCCGGAGAGACCGAAGGGGGCGACCGGCGAGCCAGCCGAGGACAAGATCGCGGCGCTGGGCTTGCGCCTCTCCCGTTGGGTGAGTTCACATGGCGTGGCGCTGAACGTCGCGCCGGATCTTTCGCATTTCTCCGGCATCACGCCCTGCGGGATCAAGGAATCCCATCTCGGGGTGACGAGCCTCGAAGCGCTCGGCGCCCCCTGCGAGATGCGCGTCGTCGATGCCGCGCTGCATCGACATTTCGAGCAAATTTTCGGGGAAACGGCCGACGCCTGAGACCCGGGCCGATTATTCGCGCGCGAGAATGACGAGCGCCGCGCCCGCGAACATGATCGCCGCGCCGAGCAGGCGGGCGCCAAATTTTTCGCCGAGCGCGAGGCCGCCGACGATCACCGTGAAGAGCGCGCTCATGCGCTTCAGCGCGATCACATAAGGCACGAAGATCAGCGTCAGCGCATACATCTGCGTCGCATTGCCGACGGCGAGCGCCGCGCCGGCGGCGAGAGCGTAGCGAAGCTCGTGGAGACGAAAGGCGCGAGGCCTCGACGCGAGCAATAAAAAGAGGCTCGTCGCGGCAATCGCGTCGGTCGCGGCGGCGATCCAGAAGATCGGCGTCGAGGCCTCGACGCCGAGCTTGTCCATATTGGACGTCACGCTATAGATCGCGGCCGTCACGCCCATCGAGCGAACGCCGGGGTCGCGTAAGAACGTCGCGAGCGACGCGCGCGGCCGCTCGCCCGGCTCGCTCGCGGCGAGAATCAGTCCGCCGGCGACGGACAGCACGACGCCCGTCGCGCCCAGCGTCGAGACTTGCTGGTCGATGAGGAGCGGCGAGGTGACAAGCATGAGGACGGGCGTGAGGAGGAGGAGCGGCGCCGCGAGCGAGGCGTCGGACAGCCGATAGGCGCGGACAAAAAAGTAATAGGCGACCACGTTCAGCACGGTCGTGCCGAACAGAAGCGGCCAGAAATTCCCTCGCGTGAGCTCGGGCAGAGCGGTCGCCGGGCGAAGCAGGAGCTCCGGATGCAGCGCGAGGCACAGCCCCGTCAGCAGCACAGCCCCCACGCACCACTGCGTCGCGACGACGAGCTTTTCCTCCGCCTCGCGCGTGGCGGCCTTCGTGCCGATGTCGGTCGCGGTTTGAGAAAAAGCCGCCACCACGGCGAGGCCGATCCCGAACCAAGTCGCAGCCGTCGCCATAATCTCCCTCGCCCCTTGCGCGCCCTTCAACCCCTGGCGTGGCTTGAGGCGCCAGGGTTCACGCGGCGGCGCCAAGCCACAAGAGCAGCGCGGAGAGCGTCGCCAGAGCGAAAACGGTGATTAGCATTTCTTCCTCCCCAGATCATTTCGAGCTTGGGGAAATTAGGACTTTCTTTACCTTGTCGCTGTGCGATGGCGCACGGTCCGGGGCCGCTCCGCCGCCCCTTTGCGCGGGCCCCAGGGCAATGCTATCTGGCGCGAAACGCAACCAAGGGGCAGACGGATGAACGGAATTTGGCTGGCGACGGGCGAGGCGACCGTGCTCGCGGCGGAGGGGCAATACACCGACGCGATGCCGGAGGTCATGATCGGCGACGTGAAGGGCCCGGTGGGCCACGCCTTCGCGGCCATGGCGGGGCAAGTGGCCGGTCATCCGCGCATGTTCGTGATCCGCGACCTTAATCAGCAGGTACGGCCCCCGACCATGATGACCACCAAGATGACGGTGAAGTCGGAAGCCTATGTCGAGCTGCTCGGCGGGGTCTTGCAGGCGGCGACCGGCGACGCCATCATCGACTGCGTCGCGGAAGACGTTCTGCCCAAGGATCAAATCGGCGAACTGTGCATGATCATCATGGTCTGGCTCGACCCGCGCTGCGCGACGGACGAGAATCTCGACCTTAAGGATCTCTATCGCACCAATTACGAGGCGACGAAGCTCGCGATCTCGCGCGCGATGAAGGGCGAGCCGACAATCGAAACGCTGATCGAGAACCGCAAGAAGGTCTCGCATTACGCGCTCGAAGGCGTCTTCGAGGTTTAGCAACCGAGTTTATAGCGCTTTCCGCTCAAACGGAATCGTTCTAGCGATAAGGAACCGCGATAGATAAAAATCTTGGAGCGAATTCTGATCGCAAAAGTCTGTCAACTTTTGTGGAATTCGCTCTAAGGCGGGGCGGCGCTCTCCGCGTCGTCGCTTTCGTCGATCGCGACGACGAGCCCGTCGGAAAACCAGTTGACCAGAAACTGCGCCATGCGCTCAGGCGCCGCGGCCTCGTCCTGCTGAAAGGCGACGAGCTGGCAGATGGCGCCGAAAGATTTTCCGCCGAACGCTTCGTTCAACGCCAGAAACTCGTCGGCCTCGAGCGCCCGATACAGCGGGTCAAAACCCGAGCGCCAGACGGCCGCCGTCTCTTCGCCGTCGCGCGCCTTCGGCCGAGGCTCGGCGTCACCGGAGGAGAGCGCCTCGTAAAGCTCGACCGCGCCCGCCGGCAGGCGGAGCAGACTGAGGCTCGGATGAAAGGCGAAGACGAGGCGCGGCCAGTCCTGCGGGGCGTATTCCGCGAGCCTCTCAAGCGCGCAGGCCTCGCCGTCTGGCGCGTCGAAGGCGTCGGTGAGCGCGCGCTCCAGGCGCGCAACCCCGAGCGCCTGCGTCTCGCTCCGCCATTTGTCGGACTCCTGCATGAATTCCGGCAGGCGAGCGGAAAAGTAGCGCGCGTTGCGCGTGCGCGACGGCTGGGCCGCGACATAGTCGCAAACGAGCGCGTCGAATCGCTTGTCGCCCAAGAGGCCCTTCAGCGCCGGAAAATCCTCCTCGAGATATTCGGCGACCCGAAGTCGATAGCCTTTTACATAGACGGCGAAGCCGGCGGATCGTTCTCTCGCAGGGGGCTTCGTCAAAGCTGCGAGCACCTCAGGGTCTTTGGAGGCCCCCGAAAGCACGGCGGATTGAAAGGCGGCCTGAAGCTCGGCGAGCTTCATGCGGCGCTCCGCTCCGAGGCGTCCAGGATCGCAACGTCGATCTCGCGCATACGCTGAAGCTCGGCAAGGAGCTCCGCAAAAGGCGGAAAATTGTCGTCGCGCTCGATCATCGCCGCGACGGCGCCGAAGCGACGGCGCGCGCGCCCGTAGAGTTCCCAAACCTCGTCGCAAACCGGCTGATCATGGGTGTCGATTCGATAGCTTCCCTTGTCCGTATGCCCGGCCATGTGAAGCTGCGCGACGCGCTCGACCGGAACGGCGTCGATATAGTCCTCGGCCGAGAAGCCGTGATTGAACGATGAGACGAAGACGTTGTTCACGTCGAGCAGCAAATGGCAGTCGGCGCGCCGCGTCATTTCGCCGAGGAACTCCCACTCCGTCATCTCCGATTGCGCGAAGGACACGTAGGTCGACGCGTTCTCGATCACGATACGACGTCCGAGAAAATCCTGGACTTGAGATATGCGGTCGACGGTGTGGTCGAGCGCTTCGTTCGTCAGCGGTATCGGCAGCAGATCGTGAAGATTGACGCCGTGAACCCCAGTCCAGGCGAGATGGTCGGAAACCCAGGCGGGCTCCACCCGATCGATGAGCCGCTTCAACGCCGAAAGATAATCCATGTCGAGCGGATCCACGGAGGCGATCGACATCGACACCCCGTGCATCACGATCGGATAATCGGCCCGAAAGCGTTCCAGCATCGCAAGCGGCCGGCCTCCCGGGATCATATAGTTTTCGGAGATGATCTCGAACCAATCCACCGGAGGACGGGTGGAGAGAATCTCCTCATAATACGCGGGCCTCAGGCCCAGTCCGTAACCGAGGCGGGGAAGCGGCTCCATCTTTCCTCCTCAGCTCTAGATCACGCTGCGTTCAGGCAGAATCGCCTGAACGCAGAAAACGTGATCAATTCTAAAAGTTTAGAGCGCGCTTTACGCGAAAAACCGGTTCCCACTTTTTCGCATCGCGCTCTGGGCCGCGACGAAGCGCGTCGCAGCGGGTCGTGTCAGAGGGCGGTCCGAGCGCGCCGGGACCGCCCTTCCCTCTCTCGATCAGTCGATGACCTTGCCGCCTTCCTTCGTGCAGTCGGCCTCGGAGTCTTTGAAGACCCAGCCCTGGCCCTTGCATTCATTCATGGCCTTGCAGCTGTTCTTCGGAGTCATGCAATCGGACTTGGCCTTACAGGCATTGGCGCCGAGACAGTGCACCTTGCCCGGCTTGCTGCCCATGGCGGCCGACGCCGACGTCGCCTGTGCGGCGAGAGCGAGCGACACGGCCGCAACGGCGAGAGCGGCTCCGGAACGCGAAACTTGCTTCATATGATCTCCTTGGCTTCCGTGGTGATCTTGCCTGTCGTTGGCGACGCTTTCACGCCCCGCCAATTTTTCTTGTCATTTCGGTCAGGCGAGGGGCGATGTTACTTGGTCGGACATCCGTTTGCGTTGCAGCGGTGCTTCTGAGGGCTTTCCGGGGCCTTCACCGTCTTGGCCTTGCTCGCTTGGTAGTGCTTGCGCGCCGCCGCGGGCGTCGCGCCTCCCATGAGCAGGGCCGCCACGGCGACGGCGATCGCCGAACCCGAGACGATCTTCTTGTTCATACGCTTTCCTCCCGACATGCCGCCTTGCGTTTCGTCTCACGCTTCAGCGTCGCGGCGAGCGGTGGCCGCGACTATATCATGGGGTTGCAAATTCGCGATGGCTTGCACTTAACAGGGAGATAGCGCACGCCGCGCGGGTGGAATTATTGCGTGAGTTCTTTTAACCCGCGTCGAATCAGGGCCGAAGCGTCCGCATCGGGGCCGAGCGCGGCAAGGCTCGCGTTGACCGCCGCTTGCGCCTGCGGGCGTCCATAGCCGAGGTTGCAGAGGGCCGAGATCGCGTCACGCGCCGCGGAGGCGACCGGGGCTTCTTCCGCGGGCGCCGTGAGGGAGCCCGCGCCGCCCAGGGCGGGCGCCTTGTCCTTCAGTTCGGCGACGATGCGCGCCGCAAGCTTTGGTCCGACGCCCGGCGCGCGCGCGACCATCGCCTTGTCCTGCACAGCGACAGCCGTAGCCAACGCATCTCCCGAGAGCGTCGAGAGCAAGGCGAGCGCCACCTTGGCGCCAACGCCCTGCACGCTCTGCAAGAGCCGAAACCAGTCGCGCTCGCTCTCAACGAGGAAGCCGAAGAGGCGGATCGCGTCCTCGCGCACCTGCGTCTCGATCGCGAGCGTCGCGGGCTCCCCTGGGCGCGGCAAATGCTGCAGCGTGCGGGAGGAACAGTTCACGACATAGCCGACGCCATTGACGTCGAGGATCACATAGTCCTCGCCGAAACTGTCCACGACGCCCCTGAGCTTGCCGATCATGCCCGCCTCGCGCGCAAAAGCGCCTCCCGATGCTGCGCATGGCAGATCGCCACGGCCAGCGCATCCGCGGCGTCCGTGCTCGCCGCGAAGCTCGCCGGCAGCAGCACGCGCACCATCATCGCGACCTGCGCCTTGTCGGCGTGGCCATTGCCGACGACGGTCTTCTTGACGAGGTTGGCGGCATATTCCTCGATCTCGAGACCGGCGAGCGCGGGCGCGGCGAGCGCGATCCCGCGCGCTTGCCCGAGCTTCAGGGCCGATTGCGGATCGCGGTTGACGAAGGTCTCCTCGACGGCGGCTTCGTTGGGCGAAAAGCTCGCGATCACCTCGCCCAAGCCCTCGAGCAGGCGCCGCAGTCGCTCGCCCATCGGCGCGGCCGAGTCGGTGCGCACGCAGCCGGAAGCGACGAAGACGAGCCGCGAGCCTTGCGCGTCGATGATCCCCCAGCCCGTGTTGCGGAGGCCCGGGTCGACGCCGAGAATGCGAATCGGTGACGCGCTCATGCGGCGCAGTCTAACGAAGCTTGCAGGCGGATGGGCAGGTTTGTGGATCAGCCCCCTCCCCGGCCCTCCCCCGCTTCGCGGGAGAGGGAGTTTGGCTCCACGCGTCGTCGAGGTTTCGCGAAACGTCTGTCGCCCCCTCTCCCGCGGATAGCGGGGGAGGGTACGGGAGGGGGCGCTCTCGCGAGAAAACCTAAAACGGATGATACTGATACAACCAGTTCTCCGTCAGCACCTCGTCGCCGTTCTTCAGGAACAGCCGCATCTCGACGGGCTCGTCGCCGGCGACGGTGAGGTCGAACTGCGCGCGCCAATGACCGGGGACATTGTCGAACACGGCCTCGGTGTAAATGTATGAAAATGTGCCACGCGAGGCCCACAGCACCGGCTCCGGCTTCGCGCCATAGGGCAGTTTCGCCAGCGGCTCGCCCAAAAACTCGACCATGAATTTGCGCACGCCCTTCGGGCGGGGCTTCCCGGGCTGCCCGCCATTGCCGAGCCGCGTCGCGACGCAGCGGGCAAGCGGCGTCGGATAGGGCTCGTCGGCGAGCCAGTGCAGGCGATAGGAGAGGTCGAACTCGGCGCCCGCGACGGCGGGCTTTTCCGGGACCCAGACGCAGACGATGTTGTCGTGGATCTCGTCGTCGGTCGGGATCTCGACGAGATGGATGGCGCCCTTGCCCCAGTCGCCCTTGGGCTCGACCCAGACGCTCGGGCGCCGGTCATAGAAGACGTTGTCCTGATAGTGATCGTAATTGCGGTCGCGCTGCATCAGGCCGAAGCCCTTGGGATTCGTGTCGCCAAAGGCTGAGGCCATTACGCGCGAAGGGTTGTTGAGCGGCCGCCACAGCCGCTCGCCCGTTCCCGTCCACATCGAGAGGCCGTCGGAATCGTGCACTTCCGGGCGCCAGTCGACGGCGGTGGGCTTGCGCGTCTCCGAGAACCAATACATCGAGGTCAGCGGCGCAACGCCGAAACGCACGAAGTCGCCTCGAAGATAGAGCTTGCAGTCGATGTCCATGACGACGCCCTTGCCGCGCGTCATGAGGAAGCGATAGGCGCCGACGATGTGCGGCCCCTCGAGCAGCGCATGCAGCACGACTCCGGTCTCGGTCTCCGGCCCGACGTAGACGTGGGTGAAATCCGGGAACTCCTCGGAGCGGTCGGCGACCCAGGTGTCGAGCGCGATGCCGCGCGCCGAGAGCCCGTATTGGCGCAGCTCTCCGATCGCCCGGAAATAGGAGGCGCCCAGAAACGCGACCCAGTCGTTCTTCTTCCAGGGCAGCTCGCCGTCCTTGGCCTCCTGGATGCGAAAGCCCGCGAAGCCCGCGCCCTGCGGAAGACCGCGGGCGATCGAGTCGGCCGGCATGTTGAAATAGACCGGATCGTAGAGAATTTCCCGCGCCTCGCCCTTCTCCACCTTATGAATACGCACAGCCTTCTTGAAGAACATGCCAAGGTGAAAGAACTCGAGCGGAAAGCGCTCGGAACCGGAGGCGTAGAGGGCGTGATCCGTATTGTAGGTGATCTTGCCCCAGGCCTCGTAGTCGATCTTGCTGGTGATTTCGGGGTCGGGCAAAGCCGGCGGGCGGTAGGGCTCGCCGATGAGGCGCTTCGCCTCCTGTTTGAGCAGATCGAAAGAGAAAGGCGTGGTGGGGCCGAATTTGAGCCCCTCGTCCTGCGGCTGCGCGGAGACCTGAGGCGCGCCGACCGCCCCCACGGCGCCCGTGGCGGCGGCAGCTTTCAGAAAGGCGCGGCGATCCGGCGCGTCGACCATCGATGATCCTCTAGAAGTCTCGGAAAGGGCGCGGGCCCGCGGGGAGGTCCGATGAGCTCAAGATGGCGGCTCGGGAGCAAGCTCGCCTCACCGGCGGATGGGCTCGTGCTTTATGGCCGTGCGCATGAAAAAATAAAGGCCGACAAAGCCCGCCAGGGCGAAGACGACCTCGAAGGCCCGGCTCACCAAGGGATCGAGCTGGAACAACCCGCCGAGCGCCCAGCCGGCCGCCCAGGAAGCGCCGACGAGCTCGGTGCCGACGAGGATCGCGACGGCGACGAGCGTGGAAAGGTTTAAGAGGTTGATCGGCTTTTCGCTCATGTGGCTCACTTGCTTTGACCGCTCGGCCCAGGGCCTCCTTAGCGCGCTTGTCCCTGGAACGGAAGCGCTCGGGGGACGAGAAATCGCCTCGGATCAGAATGCCGGCGCCAATTCCGATCGCCATCGCCGGTCAACTTCCGCCGAACGCCGCCCTATGTCCGGAGCCATGGGATCGCCGTCTCGAAGCGTAAGCCTACTTATGCCAGCGGTTTTTGGCCTTCCGCTTGCGGTTTCTCCGCACGCGCCGGCCACGGGCTGGGATTTTTTTGGGCCGATCTTGAAAACCCCTTGCCAAGGAGCGGGCGAAACGGACATTTTCGGGTTTGCAGGGAGCGTTTCGGGCGCCGCGGGCGCGGCGGCGCGAGATTTGTATGCCCCCTGCCGAAGCCTTCGCCACCTCCTATATTGGAGGAACGGAACCGCGCTGGATCAAGATAAAGGGTCGCCAGGAACGCTCCATGACCAGGGTCCCCAAACGAAGCAGCCCCCGCGCCGCGCGTCGTTCCCGCGCGACGCCGATGTGCGCCGCCAAGGAGCCTCGCAAGAACGACGAAGGCGGCCCCGGCTCGGGGACCGCCCTTGTCACCAAGACGCGGCCGCTGACCCGGCGCCCGCACATGTATCGCGTGCTTCTCCTCAACGACGATTACACCACGCAGGAATTCGTCGTGATCGTGCTGCGCAAGTATTTCAACAAGTCCTTGGAGGAGGCCACCCGCATCATGCTGCACGTGCACAACCACGGCGTGGGCGAATGCGGCGTCTACACTTACGAGGTCGCAGAGACCAAGGTCACGCAGGTCATGGAGTTCGCGCGGCGGCATCAGCATCCGCTGCAGTGCATCATGGAAAAGAAATAGGAGCCAGGACGCATGCCGGCTATCTCGCGCAATCTCAAGCAGACCCTGGATCGGGCGTTGTCGCTGGCCAGAGAGCGGCGCCACGAGTATGCCACGCTCGAGCATCTTCTGCTGAGCCTGATCGAGGATCCCGACGCCGCAGCGGTGTTGCGCGCCTGTGCGGTCGATCTCGAGCTTCTGGGCCGAAACCTCCGCGAATACATCGCCAGGGAACTCGACAATCTGGTCAATGGCGACGCGGAAGAAGCCAAGCCCACCTCGGGCTTCCACCGCGTCGTGCAGCGCGCCATCATCAGCGTGCAATCCTCGGGCCGTGAGGATGTGAACGGCGCCAATGTGCTCGTCGCCCTCTTCGCCGAGCGCGAGAGCCACGCCGTCTATTTCCTGCAGGAGCAGGAGATGACGCGCTATGACGCGGTCAACTACATCAGCCACGGCATCGCCAAGCGCGCCGGCGTCACGGACGGGTCGCGCACGCCGCGCGGCGCCGAAGACGAGTCCGAGCGCGGCGAGGGGCGCGAGGGACGCGACGGCGACCAGCGCAAGAAGGAAGGCGCGCTCGACGCCTATTGCGTCAACTTGAACCGCAAGGCGCGCGACAATCGCATCGACCCTTTGATCGGCCGCGAGCCGGAGGTCGTGCGCACGATTCAGGTGCTGTGCCGGCGCCAGAAGAACAACCCGCTGCTCGTCGGCGATCCGGGCGTCGGCAAGACGGCAATCGCAGAGGGCCTCGCGCGCAAGATCACGCACGGCGACGTGCCCGACGTGCTCGCCGACGCGACGATCTTCGCGCTCGACATGGGCTCTCTCCTGGCGGGCACGCGCTATCGCGGCGACTTTGAGGAGCGCCTCAAGCAGGTCGTCAAGGAGATCGAGCAGCACAAGAAGGCGATCCTCTTCATCGACGAAATCCATACGGTGATCGGCGCGGGCGCAACCTCGGGCGGCGCCATGGACGCCTCGAATCTTCTTGAAGCCTGCGCTCGCGCAGGGCGCGTTGCGCTGCATCGGCTCGACCACCTACAAGGAGTATCGTCAGTATTTCGAGAAGGACCGCGCCCTCGCGCGGCGCTTCCAGAAAATCGACGTGAACGAGCCGACGGTTCCCGACGCGATCGAGATTCTCAAGGGTCTGAAGCCCTATTTCGAGGAGTTCCATAAGATCCGCTACACGGCCGAGGCGGTGAAGGGCGCCGTGGAGCTGTCGGCCCGCCACATCCACGATCGCAAGCTGCCCGACAAAGCCATCGACGTCATCGACGAGAGTGGCGCGGCGCAAATGCTGCTGCCGGAGGGCAAGCGCAAGAAGACGATCGGCCTCAAGGAAATCGAATCGACGATCGCGACGATGGCGCGCATCCCGCCAAAGAGCGTGTCGAAAGATGACGCCGAGGTGCTCGCGCATCTCGACGAAACCTTGAAGCGAGTCGTCTACGGCCAGGACAAGGCGGTCGGCCTGTTGGTCTCGGCGATCAAGCTGGCGCGCGCGGGGCTGCGCGACCCCGAGAAGCCCATCGGCTGCTATCTCTTCTCCGGCCCGACCGGCGTCGGCAAGACGGAGGCGGCGCGCCAGCTCTCGACCGCGCTCGGCATCGAGCTCGTGCGCTTCGACATGTCGGAATATATGGAGCGCCACACGGTCAGCCGGCTCATCGGCGCGCCTCCCGGCTATGTCGGCTTCGACCAGGGCGGGCTGCTCACCGACGCGATCGACCAGCATCCGCACTGCGTGCTGCTGCTCGACGAAATCGAGAAGGCGCATCCCGATCTCTTCAACATCCTCCTGCAGGTGATGGATCACGGCAAGCTCACGGATCACAACGGCAAGACGATCGACTTCCGCAATGTGATCCTGATCTTGACGACGAACGCCGGCGCCTCCGATCTCGCGCGCACGCCGATCGGCTTCACGCGCTCGCAAGGAGGACGGGACGACAGCGAGGCGATAAACCGGCTCTTCGCGCCCGAGTTTCGTAACCGTCTCGATGCGGTCGTGCCCTTCGGCCAGCTCTCGCCGCAGGTCGTCGCCAAGGTTGTCGACAAATTCGTCGTGCAGCTCGAGGCGCTGCTCGCCGATCGCAATGTCACGATCGACCTCTCCGACGAGGCGCGCGCCTGGCTCGTCGAGCGCGGCTATGACGGGGCGATGGGCGCGCGCCCGATGGCGCGGATCATCCACACCCACATCAAGACGCCGCTCGCCGACGAGGTGCTGTTCGGGCGTCTCAAGAACGGCGGCGCCGTGCATGTGGTGGTCGTCGCCGGCGAGAATGGCGACAAGACGCTCGGCTTCGTCTATCCGGAAGGCCCCGTGCTGCCGCGACCCGAACGCGACATCATCGAAGCGGGAAAGAAGCGCGCGTCCGCGGAGGGTGATGCGCGCAAGGATCGCGCCTCGGAGGAGCCTTCGACGGATGAGCCCGATCGCGAGGTGGAGGCGGCCGACCAGAAGCCCGCGCCGAAGAGCGTGCCGAACACCCCGCTGCAAGGCTGAAGGAGAGGGCGTGCAGCCCCCTCTTTTTTGTCCGGCTGAGCACGGTCGAGAGCGCTCGTTCAAGGAGAACCGCCAGCCTCCTGCAACCTCCGGTTAACGTCCTGGGCTCAAACCTCTAGCTTCCGACGCCGCGCCTCTCGCGCGCCGGGCTGGAGAGATTGATGACCGACGCAATTCTTAAGGGCGTAAGCCCCCTGCGCATCGTCCACGTGCTCCGGGCGCCGGTCGGTGGGCTCTTTCGCCACGTGTTGGACCTCTCCGCCGAGCAGGCCGCGCGAGGCCACGCGGTCGGCATCGTCGCGGACTCCCTCACCGGCAGCGCGCGCGCGGACGCCGCGCTCGCCGCGCTGGCGCCGCATCTCGCGCTCGGGCTCTGCCGGCTGCCCATCCGCCGCCTTCCCCACCCAGGCGATCTCGCAGCGATCTTCGCGATCAATCGTCTTCTTGACGCATGGGCTCCGAACGTCCTGCATGGGCATGGCTCGAAGGGCGGCGCGTTGGCCCGACTAGCCTTCTGGCCCGGCGCAAAGGCCATTCGCGTCTATACCCCGCACGGCGGCAGCCTGCATTTCGCGCGGGGAACGACCAGTCACGCGCTCTATATGACGATAGAGCGCCTGCTTCGCGGGCGCACCGATCTCCTCCTCTTCGAGAGCCGCTTCGCGGCGGAGCGCTATGACGATTTCGTCGGTGCGCCGCAGCGTCTCGCGCACATCGTGCACAACGGCGTGAGACCGGAGGAATTCGCGTCGACGCCATTGGCGCAGGGGGCCGCGGACCTCCTTTATGTCGGAGAATTCCGCCTGCTCAAGGGCCTCGACACGCTGCTCGAGGCCTTGAAGCGCCTCAAGAACGAGGGCCGGCTCCCGCGTCTCCTCCTCGTCGGCGCTGGGCCGGACGAAGCGCGGTTTCTTGCGCTCGCGGATCGACTCGGCGTCGCCGAGCAAATCGTCCTGAAGCCCGCAGTGCCGGCGCGCGAGGCTTTCGCTCTCGGCCGCGTGCTCGTCGTGCCGAGCCGGGCGGAATCCCTGCCCTACATCGTGCTGGAGGCCCTCGCCGCGCAAAAGCCGATCGTCGCGACGAATGTGGGCGGCATTCCGGAAATCTTTGGGCCGTTCGCCGATCGGCTGGTCCCCTGCGACGATCCCGCAGCGCTGGCGAGGTCCATTGCGCGCGCGCTGGATCAACCCGCCGACGATAGCGCGCGAGACACCGATCCGCTCGCCGATCGCGTCCGCGCCGGCTTCTCGATCGGCCGGATGGCGGATGAAGCGATGGCCGCCTATCGCGAGGCGCTGAGAGACCGTTTGGAGGCCGGCGCGCCGACGGGCCTGCCGGTTCCCTCTCCGCGCTTGCGGGGAGAGAGTTGAGGTGAGCAGCGGGAGAAATTTGACGGGCCTCGTCGCGCCAAGGCATCCGTCTCACGGCATGACGCAGGTTCCTGCGGAACCCATGCGTTCTCCTCCCCGCGCCCTCGGCTATCAGCGGCTCGTCGACGGACTTGTCTTCGTTCTCGTCGCAAGCTCCGCAATCTCTCTCTTCGAGCCCTCGCCCTACGACCTTCTGGCGCCCATCGCGCTGCTCCTCTGGGCGCGCGGCGGGTTCACGATCCACAAGGCCGTTCTCCCCTTCGCCGGCCTGCTCCTCGCTTATTGCCTGCTCGGCTTCGTCGCGCTCACGCCCTACTGGCGCGACCTCGAGTCGACCACCTACCAGGTGCTGACGACCTATCTGATGATGATGGGCGTGTTCTTCGCGCTGTTTCTCGCCCAGCGCAGCGAGCGGCGCGCCGACGTGATCCTCTCCGCGCTGACGCTCGGGGCCTTGATCGCCGCGATCTGCGGCCTGCTCGGCTATTTCAACGTAGCAAACCTCGGCGAGACTTTCACGCTCTACGATCGGGCCAAGGGAAGCTTCAAGGACCCGAATGTGCTCGGCCCCTATCTCACGCCGGGCGTGCTCAATCTTTTGCAAAAGCTGATGCTCGGTCGCGCGCGCCACGCGCTTATCTCCGTCGCGGCGCTTGCGATCATCCTCGCCGGCGAGTTCGTCACCTTCTCGCGCGGCGCCTGGGGCGTTACGCTGTTCTCCGTCGCGCTGATGACCGGCTGCATTTACGCCCAGGCCGACAATCCCCGCCTGAAGCGGCGCATCATGACGACAGCGATCGTCGCGGCGATCGTCGGCGCGCTCGTCGTGCTGATCCTGCTCGCCCAGGACTCGACGCGCGAATTCTTCCTGCAGCGCGCCAATGCGACGCAGGACTATGACGAGGGCGAAACGGGGCGGTTCGGCAATCAGGCGCGCTCACTGCCGATGCTGCTCGACCGTTTTTGGGGTTTTGGTCCCTTGCGCTTCCGGCTTTTCTTCGGGTTGGAGGCGCACGACTCCTATATCACCGCCTTCGCCAATGACGGCTGGCTCGGCGGCTTCGTCTATGTGCTGATCGCAGCCTCGAGCGTCTTCGTCGGCTTGCGGCTCATGACGCGCCCCTCGCCCTATCGGAGCCGGGCGCAAATCTTCGCGCCCGTGCTGATTTCCTATTTCGCCTTGGCCTTCGTCATCGACATCGACCATTGGCGCCATTTTCCGCTGTTGATGGGCGCCCTATGGGGGCTCGAGGCGGCGCGGCAGAAATGGGAGTTGCGCTCAGGAGCTGAACGCGCCTGAGCTGAAAACGCTCCGGCGGAGCCCCTCAGAGCGTCTTTTTCAGCTTCTTCGCCTCGGCCTCTATGGAGCGCCAGACATCGAGCAGCTTCCGCGAGAATGAGCCGCCCGGCGCCTTCTTGCACGCGTCGACGATGATGGGAACCGCGATCTCGGCGCCCTCCACGTCGACCATTGCAGACTCGCTTCCGCCTCTGATGCGCGGCGAGGCCCAATAGACGACCTTGGGTTGATATTGCTCGTCGATCGCCAGAAATTCGGCGCAGGACCAGTTGCCCACGGGCTTGGCCGGAACGGCCGTCTGTCTGCGAATGTCCGGATTTTCGCTTCGGTGACTTTCAGGCGTCACAGCAACGTCGGAATCCTGCCCAGCGAGAAGCTCGATCTCTCCCGGTCGCCACGTCTTGTCGAAGAACGGCTCCAGCGGACCATAGAGGCGCAGCAACGTGTTCCACTCCGTCCCCGGGACTGTTTGAACCCAGTTCTTTTCCTTCCCCGCGGGAGCCTTCGGCCCGAAATAGACGTCGACGGACCCGTCTTCATTGACGAGCAAACCCTGCGTCTGGCTGCTCACGCTTGGGAACCGCTGGTCCGTTTGCAGCATCGAGCGAGTCTGATCGTCGTAGACAATCACGGACCAGAAGTCTTTCACCGGCGCCTTCGGCGGCAGCCGCAACTTGTAGCTCTTGCCGCCGTCGAGCGGGTTTCCCTTGGAGTCGACGAAAGCCGCCAGATACTGCGACCCGAGGCCGACGAGGCGCGTGTCCATCGCGGGGGTCACGCCCGTCGCGTAAAAGAAGAACCCGGAATAGGCGTCGAGCAGGCGCGCATTGCCGTCCGCGAACTTGTAGCCGCCGACGAAACCGCGGCGCCAGGCGCTGTTCGGATACCAGTAGCCGTCGGCCGTCCGCCATCGGTACATGATTGCGCGGGCCGTGGCGTCGCCGACGACCGCCGCTTCAGTGAGAATCTTCTTCATCCGCTCGTCGGGCGCGAAAGGCTTGCCCTTCACGATGCCGACCGACGCCCAGAAGCCCAGCGTCGTCGCGTCGACCGAGTCGGTCGGCTCCTCCTGAACGACCCGATTGAGCAGATCCCAAAAACGGAAGTCCGCCGGCGCGACCAGGTTGAACGGCTTGCCGGACATGTCCACGAAATTGAGCTTCGGCGAATGGCTCGCGTGTCCGTAGGGATAGACCCTCGTGAACTTCTTGACCGCGTCGACGCCGGGCTTCGGGTCGCCGTCGACGAGGAAGCTGCGCCAGGGCGCCCAGACGCTGTATGTCGAGGGTCGCAGGACAAAGTAGCCCGTCGTGGAAATATTGTCGTGATAGCCGGGCGGCAGCAGCAGATACTTGCCGCCCTGCCCTTTGTCCGCGCCCGTGACGCCCAGATCGGCGACCCAGTGATACCACATGTCGTCGACCGCCCCGAGGACCTTGGGCGGAACCTCGAGCACCAGCGGCCCGTTGCGCAGATCGAGCCACAACCACGTATAGGGCGTGTTGTTGTTTGCGGTGAGCTCGACCGTCCGGGCGTCGACCAACTGCTCCCAGATCGGCACGGTCGTGTTGGCGGGCCCGACGGCAAGGGTCGCATCGCGATTGGCGGCCTGACTGACGACCGGCAGCGCCAGCAGATAGGCCTGCACCGCGCGCTGGAAGTCGAGGTTGTCGTATAGCTTCTCCGTGCTCGCGGCGTCCGGAAAGCCGCCGGAGAACTTCAGCGTCCCAAATCGCGTCTCGACCTTATCCGGTATGGCGAGGCCGGGAGGCGTCGGCGTCGAATATTTGAGATTCGGCGCGGCGGGAGCGCCTTCGAGAAACTGCGCTCTGGAGGAAAAGGGCGCCGACATCAACATCACGGCTGACGCGAAGACCAACAAAGTTCTGCAGCCCGCCATGGCTCGACTCCAAAGGAAGAAGGGGATTAGCGGCGCTTCGAAGAAAATCTGCGCGTCGCGGTTCACTCCGCGACGACGTCCGATAGCGCGCGTCGGGGGCGGCGGGCCCGACGATTTGAGCTCTGCCCGAAGCGAGCCGACGCCTTCGACCTAGCCCTCTTCGTCCGTGTTGATGTCGCCGTCGATGAGGCCGGAAACGTCGTCCTCCTCCCCCTCCTCCTCTTCGAGGAAGGTGTCGTCCGCCTCGTCGGCGTCGTCGATCTCGACGTCATCGTCGATGACGATCGCATCGGTCTTCTTCTCGGCCTCCTCGACCTCGGAGAGCGAGATCGTCTCGGCCTCATCTTTCTCGGCTTCCGCCTCTTCATCGGCCTGGTGCGAGACCCGCGCGATCGACGTGAGATGGACCGCCGCGCCGCATTTGGGGCAGAGGATGGGGTCTCGGTTGAAGTCGTAAAATTTCGTCGCGCAGGACTGGCATTGTCGCTTGGCGCCGAGTTCGGGTTTGGCCACGATGTCGCGATCCTTCAAGAATTAGCCGGACTTCGAACGCGGGTGCGTCAAAGACGGGCGCGTCGGGCGCTCGGGTTAGTTTGCCGGGGCGCCGCTGTCAAATCAGAAATTCCCTAGGTCCGTTCGAGCGCAAGCGGAGCTTTGCCGTGACCGCGCAGTCCGCGGTGGAAGGAGAGGCTCCCGGCTGTTGCCAAGTGCGGGCAGGCTTGGCATACGTGGTCGGACGCGGGTGTAGCTCAATGGTAGAGCAGCAGCCTTCCAAGCTGAATACGAGGGTTCGATTCCCTTCACCCGCTCCAATCCCAAGCGCGGGACAAGGGGACAAACTGTCGCTCGCGCAACAAATGCCGCCGCCTCACATACAATTCTCCGCATTGCGCGACGAAATCCGCGCCAAGGCGCGGGAGCTCGGCTTCGACGCTTGCGGCTTCACGCGGCCCGACGCGATCCCGCTCGCCGCGGAGCGCCTGAAGGCCTGGCTCGCTTTCGGCGCCCACGGCGAGATGGACTGGATGGCCTCGCGCGCGGATGAGCGCGGCGCGCCCAGAGCCCTCTGGCGCGAGACGCGAAGCGTCATCATGCTCGGCATGAACTACGGCCCTGGCGTCGATCCCCGCGAGGCGACCGCTCGCCGCGACCGCGGCGCGATCTCTGTCTATGCGCAGGGGCGCGACTATCACGACGTGCTGAAAGGCCGCCTCAAGCTTCTGGCGGGTTTCCTGCTGGCGCGGGCGGGCGGCGGCGCGGTCAAGGTGTTCGTCGACACGGCGCCCGTGATGGAAAAGCCGCTTGCTGAAGCCGCAGGGCTCGGCTGGCAAGGCAAGCACACGAATCTCGTCTCGCGTGGCTTCGGCTCCTGGCTCTTTCTCGGCGCGCTCTTCACCGATCTCGACGTTGCGCCGGAGGCGAGGGAAGCGGATCACTGCGGCTCCTGTCGCGCCTGCCTCGACGCCTGCCCGACAAAAGCCTTCCCCGCCCCCTATCGCCTCGATGCGCGGCGTTGCATCTCCTATCTCACGATTGAGCACAAAGGTCCGATCCCCGAGGAATTCCGCGCGGCGATCGGCAATCGCATTTATGGCTGCGACGACTGTCTTGCCGTCTGTCCCTGGAACAAATTTGCGCAAGAAGCGCGAGAGGCGAAGCTTGCGGCCAACGCCAGCTTGCGCGAGCCGCGCCTTGCCGAGCTGGCGCAAGTCGACGACGCCACGTTCCGCAGGCTCTTCGCCGGCACGGCTGTGAAGCGCATCGGTCATGCGCGCTTCCTGCGCAATGTAGCGATCGCGATCGGCAACAGCGGCGATCCCGGGCTCGCGAGCGCGCTCGCGCCTCTGCTCGACGCGGTTTCGCCTCTCGTGCGCGGCGCCGCGGTCTGGGCGCTGGGGCGGCTTCTGGGCGAGGACGCGTCTGCACGCCACGCGAGCGCGCGCCTTTCGCAAGAGCGCGATCCGATCGTCCTCGCCGAGATGGCAAAGATGTCACAGTTAGGAAAAAAGTGATGTCGACGCCGGTTTGTTTGTTTGCATCACGCAAATTATAGGCGACTATTGGAAACGCCCGTTGCGCTGCGTTTCGAAGTCCCGTCCCCCGCGAATACTCAGGGGTTCGACGCCGCCGCCGCGGGCCGAGCCATCCCGGGCGGTCTGCCCGCTCAGCCCCGGTCTTTCGCGCAGCATGACCGTTTTCACGCCGCCCCACCCCAACGATGACCCCGCGCTGGAGGCCGGAAGGCTGCTGACGCGGATCGGCGTGTTTCTGCTTTTTGTGGTGGCGCTCATCGCCCCGGTGATCGCGGGACAAACCATCTACATTCTTCTGCCGATCGGCGCCGCGCTCCTGCTCATGGGCGCGGCGATCGCCCCGGATCGACGGCAAAAGACGGGGCCCCTGCGCGAGTTCCTGATGGCGCCGCCCTTTCTCGCGGCTCTCTTCCTCGCTGCATGGGCCGCGATGTCGCTGAACTGGACGCCTTTCCATCCCGGCCCGGCGGAGCGCTTCTGGAAGGACGCGGGCACGCTCGGCCTCGTCGCAGTCGCCTGCGGCTTTTTGCCGGCACGCACGCGCATCTGCGATCTCTACCTCCTGCCGATCGGCGCCGCCGCAGCGGCCATCGGCATGATCGCTGCGGCGGCCTACGGTTTTTATGCGCGACGCTCTTTCACGCTCGAGGAGATCATCGACGGCGACGCGCTGGCGCGTTCCGGCGTCGGCCTCCTTCTGATCATGTGGCCGGCGACCGGCGCGCTGGCGATGCGCGGCAAGTGGCCGCTCGCCGCCGCCCTGATGCTGGTATGCGGCGTCGCCGTGCTTCTCTCGGGGGCGCAGAACGTGGCCCCGCCGCTCTTCGCCGGATTTGCGGTCTTCGGCCTTTCGCTTGGGCGCCCGCGCGAAGCTGGATTATGGCTCGCGCCGCTGGCTGCGGCGGCGATTCTCCTTTCTCCCCTGCTCGGGCTCGGCGTCCGCTTCCTCTATCAAGGCCACGCGCCGGACCTGCTGAAGAGCCTGGACGTATGGGGCCAAATCTTTTCAAGCGGGGGCGCGCGCTCCCTGCTCGGCCATGGATTCGGCTCGGCGATCTATGGTCTGTTCGGCGGCTATCTCGATCCGAAGTCGCCGAGGAGCCTCGCCTTCCAGATCTGGTTCGACCTCGGGATCGTCGGCGCCGCCGCTTTCGCTGCATCCGCCTACCAGGCCTTTTCGCTCGTCCGCTCGGCGCGGCCCACGCTTGCGCCCTTCCTGCTCGCTGGGCTATCCGCGGGTCTCGCCGTCTGCCTGCTTGGGCCCGCCGGCGAGCAGCTCTGGGCCTTCACGCTGGCCGGGCTCGCCGTGGTGGCCTTCGTCATGGTCATGCGCGGACAATTTACAAAAAAGCGGCCGCACTTGCCGCGCTGGGCGATCGTCGATGACGAGGACTGAGCGCGCACGGGCGAGCGCTCAGTCGGAGAAACGCGCCGCGTGACCCAGCAATCCGCCTCGCTCACCGAGAATGTCGCCGAAATCGAGGCGGAGGAGGCGGTTGTCGCGGCCGCCTTCCTCTCCTCCGTTCCCTTTTTTGCGCTGGCGCATGGCGTGACGCTTCGCATGACGGGCGTCGGCGCTTTCGAGAAGGACGCGCGCATCACGGCGCATTCCGACGGCGCCGCACTCTGCGCCGCGAGCGACGGGAGGCGGCTCGTGTCGGGCGGTGACGATGGGCGTCTCGTGGAGATATCCGCGGAGGGCGAGCCCCGTCTCGTCGCCGAGGAAGCGGGCCGCTGGATCGACGCGGTGGCGCTGCGCAGCGACGGCGCTCTCGCCTGGACCGCCGGCCGCAACGCGCGAGCAAGTCTCGCCGGCGGCGAGATCAAGACGCTCGACCTGCCCTCGACATCGCGCGGGCTGGCCTTCATGCCAAAGGGCTTGCGTTTGGCCGTCGCGCATTACAACGGCGCGACGCTCTGGTATCCGAGTGCGAGCGCAAAGCCCGAAACGCTCGAGTGGAAGGGCGCGCATCTCGACGTCACCGTCTCGCCCGATAGCCGCTTCCTCGTCACCTCAATGCAGGAGAACGCGCTGCACGGCTGGCGGCTCTCGGACCGCAAGAACATGCGCATGTCCGGCTATCCCGCCAAGACCCGCTCCTTTTCCTGGTCACCAGACGGCAAATGGCTCGCGACCTCGGGCGCCGACGCCTGCATTCTCTGGCCTTTTGAGGGCAAGGATGGACCCATGGGCGCGCAGCCGCGCGAATGTGGGGTGCGCGCCGGCGTCGGCGTCACGCGCGTCGCCTTTCATCCGCAAGCGCCCGTGGTTGCGCTCGGCTACGAGGACGGCATGATCCTCCTCACCCGCATTACCGACGGCTCGGAGATTTTGGTGCGCCGTCCGGTCGCGGGCGAGCACGCGAGGATCACGACGTTCGCCTGGGACGCGAACGGCCAACGCCTTGCGTTCGGCGCGGGTAATGGCGCGGCGGGCCTCTTGAGGCTGCCGCAAGCGTGAAGGGGGCCGAGTTTGATGAGCGCAAAACTTTCCATTGAGGCGCTGGAGCAGCTCTTCACAAAGGCGCGCACGCATAACGGCTGGCGCCACGAGCAAGTGTCCGACGCGTTGCTGCGCGAGGCGGTGGAGATCGCCAAATGGGGTCCGACGAGCGCGAATTGCTCGCCGATGCGCGTCTTGTTCCTGCGCTCAAAGGAAGCCAAGCAGCGCCTCGCGCCAGCGTTGATTCCCGGTAATCTCGCAAAGACAATGGCCGCGCCGGCGGTGGCGATCGTCGCCTATGATCTGAACTTCTACGAGCATCTGCCGCGGCTCTATCCGGCGACCGACGCGCGCGCCTGGTTTGTCGGCAATGAGGCGCTGATCGCGGAGACGGCCTTCCGCAACGGCACGCTGCAAGGGGCCTATCTGCTGCTCGCGCTTCGGTCTGTGGGTCTCGACGTCGGGCCGATGAGCGGCTTCGACAAGGCGATGGTCGACGCGGAATTCTTCCCCGAAGGGAGCGTGAAGTCGAATTTCCTCGTCAACATCGGCTATGGCGATGAGGCCAAGCTCTACCCGCGCGGGCCGAGGTTTGAGTTTGAGGAGGTGGCGAGGATTTTGTGAGGAAGACAAAACGGGGCTGGTCATAGCCTGGACCAGCAATCTGAGGATCGATATCCCCATCGTTCGCGAGAAATCAGGAGTGCTGGATGTTTTCGAAATCGAAAAACAATTCGACGCTGGCGGAACTGTCGAGATTTGCAGGAAAGCATTTGGCTCTCGTCGGTAAAGGGCTGCTGGACGTGGGTTTTTCTTCTCCTTCCGGAATGACGGAGGTGCGAAGCTGGATAGGCGGCGCGACCAACGAGTTCACCCGATTGGAGAACGACGACCCAGGCCTTGCGGAGGCCGTGGCGCAACATTGGTTCTCTGTGGACCACAAGAATGCGAGATTTGTCAGCGTCACCGTGAACGGCGCGCTGACGATCGATGGCGTTCGTTCCGAATGCCTGATTTTGACGGCTCGCACGGGAGATTTTTCGACCCGGATTCTCGCCTACTTGCCTTACACGCCGCAGACGAGCGACTCGCCGATCCGACTCGCCTCCCCTTTGGTCGACCTTCCGAGCGAAAGCGGCTCGTTCGCGTCCGACGCCGACATGGCGTCGGCCAATGTTCTGAGCGGCATGAAAGCCGTCAGCTCGCAGCTCAAATTCGATTTCGGGGTTTAACGCATCGAGGGTAGATCAACGCTCCGCCGCCCCTTGTCACGCTGGAGGCCATTCTATATCCCGGCCAGGAAAACCGCTTTTGCGCCTTGCGACCGATGTTGCGCCAAAAGAGCCCACCCAACCGGCTCAGACGAAAGCCCGCGCGATCGGACTCAAAGAGGACAGAAAATGACGAAGCGCGCGCTCATCACGGGCGTCACGGGACAAGACGGCGCCTATCTCGCGCAGCTTCTGCTGGATCAAGGCTACGAGGTTCATGGCGTCGTGCGCCGATCCTCGCACAGCGGCGTCGACGATCACCGCCTGCGCTGGATCGGCGTCGCCGATCGCGTGCGCCTGCACGACGGCGATATGGGCGACCTCTCGAGCCTCGTGCGCATCGTGCAGGAGACGAAGCCCGACGAGATCTACAATCTCGCGGCGCAATCCTTCGTCGCCTCCTCCTGGCGCCAGCCCATCCTGACCGCCAACATCACCGCCGTCGGCGTCGCGAACATGCTCGAGGCGATGCGCATCGCCGCGCCGCAGGCGCGCTTCTACCAAGCCTCCTCCTCGGAAATGTATGGGCTCATCCAGCAGCCGATGCAGAACGAGAAGACGCCCTTCTACCCGCGCTCGCCCTATGCCGTCGCCAAGCTCTTCGGCCATTGGATCACCGTGAATTATCGCGAGAGCTTCGGCATGCACGCGTCTTCCGGAATCCTCTTCAATCATGAGAGCCCGCTGCGCGGCGAGGAATTCGTCACGCGCAAGGTCACGAGCGGCGTCGCGAAGATCAAGCTCGGGCTCGCGCAAGGAGCTGCGGCTCGGCAACATCGACGCCAAGCGCGACTGGGGCCATGCACGCGACTATGTGCGCGCCATGTGGCTCATGCTGCAGCAGGAGAAGCCGGACGATTATGTCGTCGCGACCGGAGTCACCACGACCGTGCGCGACATGTGCCGGCTCGCCTTCGCGCACGTCGGCCTCGACATGGAGAAGCATCTCGTCATCGACCCGGCCTTCTACCGGCCGGCCGAGGTCGAGGTGCTCCTGGGCGACGCCTCCAAGGCGAGAGCCAAGCTCGGCTGGGCGCCGAAGATCGCGCTCGACGATCTCATTCGCGAGATGGTCGAGGCCGACCTCGAACGCCTCAAGCGCGGTGGAGCGGGTTGAGACGCGTCGAAGCGAAATAGAAAAGGCGCGCCGGTCTCACGATGGCCCGATACGAACGCATTCTCATGACAGGCGGGGCGGGCTTCGTGGGCTCGCATCTCGCGCCCGCGCTCGCTGCGGATTACCCGCGCGCCCGGCGCGCGATATTGACGCTTGCCGGCGGCGACGGCGCCGTCGACCCGGCGTGGGAGCGACTCGACGGCGATCTTCTCGACGCGGAACGGCTTGATAGGACAATGGCGGAATTCCGCCCCGACCTCGTCGCGCATCTCGCCGGCCAAGCGTCGATCGGCAGAGCCTTGCACGCGGGCGAAGCGACGTGGCGCGTCAATTTTTGCGGAAGCCTCAATCTCGCCTCGGCGCTGGCCCGCCATGCGCCTCAGGCGGTCGTGCTCTTTACCTCCAGCGCCTCAGTCTATGGCGCGAGCCTGAAAGACGGGCCTGCAAGCGAGGAGACGCCGCTTCGCCCTCTCGACGCCTACGGTCGCTCGAAGGCCGCGGCCGAGGCCATGCTCGGGGACGTTCTCGGACCGGAGGCGCGGCTGATCGTCGTGCGCCCCGTCAATCACACGGGGCCGCGGCAAAGTCCGCAGAACTTCGTGCTCTCCTCTTTCGCGGCGCAGATCGCGGCGATCGAAGCCGGTCGCGCCGAGCCGCGCCTCAAGGTCGGCGATCTCGCCAAGGCCCGCGACTTTCTCGACGTGCGCGACGTCGTCGCCGCCTACCGCGCGCTCGTGGCGGGGGCCGACGCGCTCACGGAGCGCGTGACCTGCTTCAACGTCGGCTCGGGGGCGCCGGTCGTGATCGGCGATCTGCTCGAAGGCCTTCGCGCGCTGGCGCGGCGGCGCTTCGAGATCGAGGTCGAGACGGCTTTGCTTCGCCCGGCGGCCGTGGATCTGCCCAGCATCGCCCTCGACGCCGCAAAACTCGAGACCGCGACCGGCTGGCGCCCCGCCCACTCGACGCAGGACATGCTCTCGGCGCTCATCGACTATTGGCGCTCGGTCGAGGCCGCGAAGGCCTGAAAAAGCGACCCGCCTCAGGCGTCCTGCTGGGAGACGAAAATCAGGATCACGCCAATGACCGCCGCGAAGCGGAAGGCGGGTTCCTGAAAATTCCAGCCGGTCGAGCGCCACATCTCGAACCATTCGCCGCCGACGACCAGAAAGCCCACGAAATAGAGGAGGAAGAGCGCGACGAGGCCGGCGATGGCGAGCCGCTTGCTTTCGTTGAAGATGAAGGCGTTGTAGCGCGCCGCGCGCGCCATTCGCCCCGCGCCCGCGATCAGAAAGGCGCCGGAGGTGAGCTCCGTCGCGATGATGGCCCAGTAGGCGATGTTCTGCACCGCCGCGAGCGTGACGGCCCGCCAGCCGAAGGCGACGCCCGCGGGCAGCGTGTCCATCGACAGGACATGGCGCACCGCGTCGAAATTGGTCTGATAGTCGAAGATGTTGTCGAGGCCGACCAGCAGCGCGAAGAGGCCGACGCTGGCCGTCAGCGCGATTTTCGCCAGGCGTGTGTTCAAGTTCCCGTCCTCCCCAGAACGAATTCCGCAAAAGTTGAGAGACTTTTGCGATCAGAATTCCCTCAAATGTTTCGGTTCGGCGCGGCTCCCGCCGTTTGACCGAACTTGCCCCGACGGCGGGGAGAAAGTCCAGACCCTGGCGCCTCGGGCGGTAGCCGGAAAATATTTCTTAACTGTTGCAGAAAAGGCACAGCGCGCCTCGACCTCGATTGCCGCTCGGGGCTTGCGCCCTGCGCGAGAGAAGGTAGGCGGGCGCAAAGCGGGAAACAGCGCAACGGCAAAGGTCCTGGCGCCCGATTTTCGCCCCTTTTGAACCCCGAAACTTGAGCTATGAAAAAGTTTCGCGTCGAAGCAGCCTTCGCTGCGCTTTTCGCCATCCTCGCCCTCGGCGGCTGCTCGGGCCGTGATCCGCGGGGTTTCCTCGCGCAGGCCTCGGAGGCGGAGGTCCAATCAACGAGGGTCAAAGGCAAAGAGGCGATCTGCGAGCGGATCACGCATCACGCGAAGCTGAACGAAATCCCGGAATCGCTGATACACCGCGTCGTGCTGCGCGAAAGCAGATATGATCCCCGGGCGCGCCACGGCCGCTATTGGGGTCTCATGCAGATCAGCCACGCCACGGCGAAGACCATGGGCTATTCCGGCCCGCCAATCGGATTGCTCGACCCCGAGACCAACCTGAGATACGCGGTCGCTTATCTCGCCAACGCCTATCGCGTTGCCGGCGGCGACGAGAAGCGGGCGCAGAAGCTTTACGAGCGCGGCTTCTATTACGACGCGAAGCGCGCTGGCCGGCTCGGCCTGCTGCATGCCGCCCTCGAGGAGCCGCAACCGGCGCCGGCCGAGGCCCAGGGCGCCGAAGCCCCGGCCAACGACACTCAGAGCGCGCAGGACCGCCGCCGCGGAGCAGGCCTCTGCGGCCCTCGATCAGGCCGCGCTCGAGCACAACCCCGCCAATTCGGAAAATCATCTCGATTCCGAGTATTTGGACCGCGCTTCGAAGGAAAAGCCGGCGCCGCCTGCCCCCGCGGAGAGCCCGCCAGGCCGCCTCGCGCTGATCGGAGGCGCGCCGGGCGCCTCGATCTCGAAGCTGCGTCGAGAAGGCTCTGGACATTGCCACGGTACTTTGGTCTATCCCGTGCCGCCGGCTTGGGCAGAACCTTGACGCGCGCGGCCGGCCTATGGCGGCGCGGAGGCCCTCGTCGCCGCTATCGCCGCGCACTCGGCCGGCGACGAGAATTCAACCGAAAGGATCGCGAGCTCCATGACCGCCAAAGCCATTCTGCATATGTTGAGCACCTTAAAGCATATGAGCCCTTTCGACGTGAACATGGCGGTCGACGCCGGCTACGACGTGACGATTCCCTACGCTAACGTCACGATCGAGGAAGTGCCTGCCCTCGTGCAGGACGCGATGTTCTCGCGGGCGCCCTCGGCTGCGCTGCGCACCGGCATTTTCTTCGCCGGCCGCGACGCGGTGCTCGCGCTCGACATGCTCGATGTGGCCAAGAAGACGCTGTTGAAGCCCTTCGAGGTTTCGCTTTTCGCCGATCCCTACGGCTCCTTCACCACGGCGGGCGCCATGGTCGCCTGCGTTGAGAAGCTCTTGCGCGAGAAGAAGCAGCGGGAGCTCAAGGGCGCGAAAATCGTCATTTACGGCGCCACGGGCGTCGTCGGCTATTCCGCCGGCGTCATCGCCGCGCTCGAGGGAGCGCAGGTGACCATGGTCGGCTATAGCGGCGTCGATCGCGTCAAAAAGCTCACCGATGAAATCGAGCACCGCTTCCACGTCAAATGCACGCCGGCCGACGGCAGCACCCCCGAGGCAGTTCGCGCGCTGCTCGTCGAGAACGAAATCGCTCTTTGCGCCGCGCGCGCCGGCGTCCAGGTTCTCTCGAAGGACGATCTTGCGGCGGCCAAATCGCTGCTCATCGCGGCCGACGTGAACGCCGTGCCGCCGCTCGGCGTCGAAGGCTGCGGGCTGCACGACAATGGCGTCGTCATCTCGCCGAGCGGAGCCCTGGGCATCGGCGCGCTGGCGATCGGCAACGTCAAATACGGTACGCAGTCGGGCCTGTTCAAGCAGATGACCGATGCGACGAAGCCGCTCTGCCTCGATTTCCGCCACGCCTTCGCGCTGGCGCGGACGCTGGTGTGAGCCGAGTGGGCTTTCGCGCAGGATAACGAAGGGGAGCCCTCGCCGGCTCCCCTTTTTGCATGTTGGAAGCGAAGAGGCGCGCGGCTGGCGTTGTCTCGAGCCAGCTCAGCGAGAACGGGGATATGTCGTTGAAATGCATGGTTGAGGGTCGTGCGAGCGTCTTCATGCATTCAAGCACGAGCTGTCGCCGAACGCGGCTGCGGCCTCGCATCGGTCTCGCGTTGGACCCTCTGGGGTTCCGTACGTGAGCGCGATCCTCGGCTGGGACATCGGCGGCGCGCATGTGAAGGCCGCGCGCGTGGAAGACGGCGTCGTCGTGGCGGCCGCACAAATTCCTTGCGCGCCGCACCAGGGCCTGGCTGAGCTCGAAGCCGTACTGCGATCGATGCGCGACCGCATGGGCCCCGTCGAGCGTCACGCCGTCACGATGACGGCCGAGCTTTCCGACGCCTTCGCCGACCGTAGGCGCGGCGTCGTCTCCATCGCCGCCATTTTCGCTCACGAGCTCTCGCCGGATGCGCTCTTTTACGCCGGCGCTCAAGGCTTCGTGCGAAAAGCGGACGTCGCCGACGCCGCGCTCGCCATCGCCTCCGCCAATTGGCGCGCGCCCGCAGAGCTTCTCGCGCGCCGCATCGATCACGCTGCGCTTGAGCGGGATCGCTCAAACGGAAATGACGTGATCGGGTCCAAAAGCTTAGAGCGCGCTTCGCACGAAAAACCCGTTTCTACCTTTTCGCATCGCGCTCAAGGGGCGGCGCTCCTCATCGACATGGGCTCGACGACGACCGACCTGACTCTCGTGCGCGGTGGCGTCGTCGCGGCCAAAGGCGACGACGACGCAAGCCGGCTCGCGCGGGGCGAACTCGTCTACACGGGTCTTTTGCGCGGCGATCCGACTGCGGGCCTTACCCTCGCGCCGGTTGACGGGCGCTGGACCGCGCTCGTCGACGAACGCTTCGCGACGATGGCGGACGTGCGCCGGCTGACCGGCGACCTCACTGCGGAGATGGACGCGCTGCCGACCGCGGACGGCCGCTCCAGAAGTCCGGGGGATACGCGGGCGCGCCTCGCGCGGCTCGTCGGCCGAGACGCGGAGAGCGGAACCGCGCAGCAATGGGACGCGCTCGCGCAGTTCTTTGCACGTGCGCAAATGCGGCGCATCGAGGACGCGATCGCGCTCCTCGCCTCACGCGAGCCGGCGGCGCTCAGGGCGCCCATCGTCGGCGCCGGGATTGGCCGCGGCGTTATCGCGGCTTTCGCCAAACGTGAGGGACGCGGCTATCGCGACTTTTCTGAGTTCCTGCCCGTCGCGCCGGAAGCGGCGTCAATCGCCGCCGATTGCGCTCCGGCCTGCGCTGTGGCGCTGCTCACGGATGGTAGCCGATAGGACCAGCGCGCAGGCGCTCACAACACCTTCGCGAAGGACGCGGCGCCGGGGGGCTCGCGCGCCGACGTGGGCTTCGCCTCGGGCGCGGCGACGGTCTCGGCGAGCGCCGTCGCGAGATCCCCTTCGCCGCCGATCATCGCTTCTATGCCCTTCACGCAGATGAGCACGTCGCGGCCCGCCAACCGATAAAAGACCTGCTTCGACGCGCGGCGGGTCTCGACGAGCGCGGCGCGGCGCAGCTCCGCGAGTTGCTGGCTGAGCGCCGGCTGCCCGACGCCCGTCGCCGCCTCGATCTCGCCCACGGTTAGCTCGCCCTCGGCGAGAATCGAGAGGATCATCAGGCGCTGCGGCTGCGCGTAAACTTTCAGGCGCTCTGCCGCCTCGGCGGCGCGCTCGCGCGAAAGATAGAGCTTCGTCATGCGTCCTTGCACGTGCGGTAGAACCAGTCGGGCGAGGCGTCGGGCTTCAAGGCTTCGGCGATCGACAGGGTGGGAGGCAACAGTAGATCGTCGCCCGGCCGCCATCCCTCTGGCGTCATGACGTCGCCCGACGCCGTACGCTGCAGGGCCGAGGCGAGGCGCAGCATTTCCTCGACAGACCGGCCGACCGTCAGCGGGTACCAGCTCATGGCGCGGATCACGCCTTCCGGATCGATGTAATAGACGGCGCGCATCGCCGAAGAGTCCTGCGCCAATTCATCGATCATCCCATAGGCGCGGCCGATCGCCATGGAGGGGTCCTCGATCACCGGAAAAGGCACGGCGACGCCGAAAATCTCCTGGATCGCCCGCACCCAGGCGAGATGCGCATAGAGGCTGTCCACCGAAAGACCCAAGAGCGCGCAGCCTATCGCCTCGAAGCGCGGCGCGGCCTTGGCCAAAGCGACGAACTCGCTCGTGCAGACCGGCGTGAAATCCGCCGGGTGAGAGAAGAAAATCGTCCACCGCCCGCGATACTGATCGAGCCGAACCTCTCCCCTCGTCGAGCGCGCCTGAAAAATCGGCGCTCTATCGCCGATGCGCAGGGCCCGCGCCGGCGCGCGCTCTTGCGTCCCATCCTGTTGCATAAGGCCCTCTTTCGCTCCTATCGCCAAGCCCCGTGACAGAGTCACTTTTATTCAGAGACTCATTGTTTATGTAACTATGAAAATGAGATCGCCGCAAGGAGCCCCCATGGAAGATCGCAATCTGGCGCTCGCCGCCGAGCAGGTTACGCTCGGCCGGCAAATCGGCCTCGCGCCTCGTCGTGAAGACCTTCTTCGACGAGCCCACCTTCACGGCGAGCCACGTCGCCTACGATCCGGCGACCCGGCGCGCCGCGATCATCGACAGCGTGCTCGACTTCGATCCCGATTCCGGGCGCACCTCCACCCGCTCGGCGGAGGCGATCGTCGCCTTCGTCGAAAAGGAGAAGCTTGCGGTCGATTATCTCCTCGAGACGCACGCCCATGCCGACCACCTCTCGGCGGGGCCATTCCTGCAGCAGAAGCTCGGAGGGCAGCTTTGCATCGGGCGCGAGATCGTGGCGGTCCAGACCGTGTTCGGGAAGCTTTTCAACTTCGACAAGGAATTCGCCCGCGACGGCTCCCAGTTCGACCGGCTTTTTTCTGACGGCGACCGGTTTGCGTTGGGCGACATTCCGGCGATGACGCTGCATGTCCCGGGACACACGCCAGCCGACGTCGCCTATGTCATCGGCGACGCGGCCTTCATCGGCGACACGCTCTTCATGCCGGACTACGGCACCGCCCGCGCAGATTTTCCGGGGGGCGATGCGCGCCAGCTCTACCACTCCATTCGTCGCCTGCTGTCGCTGCCGGACGAAACCCGTCTGTTCCTCTGCCACGACTACAAAGCCCCCGACCGCGCCGCCTACGCCTGGGAGACGACGGTCGCCGATGAGCGGAAGGCCAATGTCCATGTCCACGACGGCGTCGGCGAGGAGGCCTTCGTCGCGATGCGCGTCGCGCGCGACAAGACGCTGGAGCTGCCGCATCTCATCCTTCCCTCGGTGCAGGTGAATGTGCGCGGTGGGCGTTTGCCGCCGCCCGAGAGCAACGGCGTCAGCTATCTGAAGCTGCCGCTGAACGTGCTGTGATGGCGGCCTCCCTCACCTCTATCGTGCTCGGTCTCGCGGGCGGCGTCATGATCGGAGGCGCGGCGGCGGCGATGCTACTGCTTCTCGGCCGCATCGCCGGCGTCAGCGGGCTCGCCGCGGAAGCCTTCCGGCTTTCCGACCCGGGCTCGCGTTTCATCGCGACGGCCTTTGTGATCGGCCTGCCCCTGGGCGCGGCGCTCGCGAAAGCTCGCCGGCGCGCCGGTGGAAGCGCGCTTTCCGTCGATCGCCTTACCTCGTCATCGGCGGGCTTTTCGTCGGCTTCGGCGCGCGGCTCGGCTCGGGCTGCACGAGCGGCCATGGCGTCTGCGGCGTCTCGCGGCTCTCGAAGCGCTCGCTCGTCGCGACGGCCGTCTTCATGGCGACGGGCATGCTGACGGTCGCGGCGCTGCGCGCGGCGGGAGTCGGCTCATGATGCGCACGACGCTCATTGCCCTCGCCTGCGGGCTCCTGTTCGGCGCGGGCCTTGCGATCTCGGGCATGACGAACCCCGCCCGCGTGATCGGCTTTCTCGACGTCTTCGGCGCCTTCGATCCCACACTCGCCTTCGTGATGCTCGGCGCGCTCATCCCCATGGGCCTCGCCTGGCGCCTCAAGGCGCGACGCGAACGCCCGATGGCGGCGCAAAGCTTCAGCGTGCCCTCGACGACGACGGTCGACGCTCGGCTCGTCGCTGGCGCAGCGCTCTTTGGCGTCGGCTGGGGCGTTGCGGGCCTTTGTCCCGGTCCGGCGCTCGCCAATCTCGCGCTTTCGCCGCTGCCGGCGGCGGTTTTCGTCTCGGCCATGGCGGGCGGAATGGCCCTCTACCGAATGCTGCCTCTCAACGCGCCCTCGACCCCGCAGAAGTAAAAAAAACGGAGCCAAATCTCATGAATTCGCGCACGGACTCATCCGCCTCGACGGGCGGCAATGCAAAGACCTATGACGTCGTAATCGTCGGCGGCGGGAGCGGCGGCATCGCCGCTGCGGCGAGCCTTCTCAAACGCCGCCCAAAGCTTTCGATCGCCGTCGTCGAACCCGCCGACACGCACTACTACCAGCCGGGCTTCACCCTTGTCGGCGCAGGCGTCTTCGAGCCGGAGGTCACAAAGCACCCGACGGCCGGCGTCATGCCGCGCGGCGTCGACTGGGTGAAGCAAGCCGTCGCGAGCTTCGCCCCGCAATCGAACGAGGTCGCCCTCGCCGACGGCTCGAGCCTGCGCTATCGCGCGCTCGTCGTCTGCCCCGGGCTCACGCTGAACTGGGCGGGCGTCGCCGGACTGCCGGAGACGCTCGGCAAGAACGGCGTCACCTCCAACTATCGTTACGATCTCGCGCCCTACACCGCGAAGCTCGCGCAAGAGCTGCGCGGGGGCCGCGCGCTCTTCACGCAGCCGCCGATGCCGATCAAATGCGCCGGGGCGCCGCAGAAGGCGATGTATCTCTCTTGCGACATCTGGCGGCATAAGGGCGTGCTGCAGGACATCGAGGTCGAGTTCGACACGGCGCTGCCGGGGCTCTTCGGCGTGCCGGTGTTCGTGCCGCCGCTCATGGAATATGTGAAGCGCTACGGCATCGATCTCTGCCTTGAGTCGAAGCTCGTAGCCGTCGATGGCGAGGCGCGCGTCGCGACCTTCGAACGCAAGGGCGCCGACGGCGCGATCGAGAAGGTCAAGCGATCCTTTGACATGCTGCACGCCGTGCCGCCGCAATGCGCGCCGGACTTCGTCGCCAAGAGCGCGCTTGCGAACGAGGCCGGCTGGCTCGCCGTCGATCCGGCGACTCTACGCCACGAGCGCTTCCCGAATGTGTTCGGGCTCGGCGACGTGATCGGAACCACCAACGCCAAGACGGCCGCGGCCGCTCGAAAGCAGGCGCCCGTCGTCGCGGTCAATCTGATTGCGGTCCTCGACGGCAAGGAGCCGGCGCACGGTTATGACGGCTATGGCTCCTGCCCGCTCACCGTCGAGCGTGGCAAGATCGTCTTCGCCGAGTTCGGCTATGGCGGCAAGCTCCTGCCGACCTTCCCGGCCTGGATGATCGAGCCGACGCGGCCGAGCCGCCTGGCCTGGTTTCTGAAAGAACGGCTGCTGCCGCCGATCTACTGGCATTTCATGCTCAACGGCCGCGAATGGTTTTGCGGGCCGCAGCCGATCGAGCGGGTCAAGGCGTGACGCCCTCTCTCGTGCAGTCTTTGCTGTCCGCGGCGTCCGGGACGCTCGTCGGCTGCTCGCTCGGCCTCATCGGCGGTGGCGGGTCAGTGCTCGGCGTGCCGCTGATGGTCTATCTCGTACAAGTCGGCGATCCGCATGTCGCCATCGGCACGAGCGCGCTCGGCGTCGCGGTCAATGCGGCGCTGAGCCTCGCCGATCACGCGCGCGCCGGCTCGGTGAAGTGGCGCTGCGGAGCGATGTATGCGGCTTCGGGCGTCATCGGCGCCTGGCTCGGCTCGAGTGTGGGAAAGATCGTCAACGGAGAGCGCCTGCTCTTCCTCTTCGCGCTGGTGATGATCGCCATCGGCGTCGTGATGCTGCGCGGACGCGGCAATCCCGGGGAACCCGGCGCCGAATGCAATGTGGAGAAAGCGCCGAAGGTTCTGGGTTACGGTCTGGTCACGGGCATGTTTTCCGGCTTCTTCGGGATCGGCGGCGGGTTTCTGATCGTCCCCGGCCTGCTGCGCTCCACCGGCATGCCGATGCTCAACGCCGTCGGCACCTCGCTCATCGCGGTGACGGCCTTCGGATTGACGACGGCCTTGAACTACGCCGCGTCAGGACTCATCGATTGGAAATTGGCGGGCGCCTTCATCGGCGGCGGCGTTCTGGGCAGCGCGATCGGCGCCCGCATCGCGCGGCGGCTCGCCCAGGAGACGGGCCGCCTCGCGATCCTCTTCGCCGTCGTCGTCTTCGGCGTCGCCCTTTACATGCTTGCGCGAACGGCGAGCGCTTGGTGAGACGGCGAAAGCGTCACTTCGGACCCAGGTAACGCATCGGATTCCACCAACTCTTCCCCTCCGCTTCCGCGGCGGCGCCGGGCGTCGCCAGCGCCGAGGGACCGGACGCCGTCTGTGTCGCGGCGCCGGCGGGCGGTTGCGCCGCGCTGTCGCTCGATGAGCCGAGGTATCTCGTCGGATTCCACCAGCTCTTCGTCTCCTCCCTGTCCTTTAAGCGGGAAAGGGACTTGTTGGGCTGCCGGAAGCCATAGGGCGGCTGAGTGAGGTTCTGGCGCGCGGGTTCGTCGGCCGAGGTCGGCTCCCCGCTGACGGCGCGAGCGCCCTGGCGCCGCGACGAGCTCTGATCGACCGGGAATGAGGCAGGACGCGAGTCGCCGTCGGCGCGCGGCTCGGGCAGAGCCTTGCGGTCGGGCGGGACGACGAGCTTGGGGCGATCGCGATAGTCGATCTTCTGGCTGTCGTCATTGGATGTGACGCCGATGGCGTTGCCGATCGCCGCGAAAGGCCCGGTGTCGTCGCTCCCCGCCCGAGCGTTGACGGCGCCGATGAGCAAAAGAACCGCGCCGAGCGCAGCCGGCGCGCCGATCGATCGAGCGTTGATGCGCAAAGAAGACATGAGGCGGCGAACTCCTTGAGCCTGCGGCCGGAGAAACGGCCTAATCGAGGGCGCTATGCCCTGATTTCTTGGCCTTTTGGAGGCAGAACCTACGCGCACCTGCAATCCGCTGAACGAAAAGGATTTCCGCGCAAGGCGGTTGCGCCTCACGCGACTTCGCATTCTTCATGAGCCTCCCTGTCCCGCGCCGCGCAAACCCGCTACAACCCCGCCATGCCCTCCCCTTTCTGGTCCGACCTCAAGACCACCGATTTCGGAGCGCTCGACTGGGCGCGGACGATCGTCGCCCTGCCGATCGCCGCGATCGAGCAGCACGGGCCGCATCTTCCGCTCGGCGTCGACGCGATGATCATGGAGGGCGTGATCGCGCGCGTCGCGCCGCTGCTGCCGTCCGCGCCCCGCGTGCTGTTTCTGCCGATCCAGAGCGTCGGCGTCTCCACCGAGCACGGCGACTTCCCCGGCACGCTGAGCCTCGAGCCTTCGACCGCGCTCGCGGTGCTGACCGAGATTTTGGAAGGCCCCATCGCCGCTGGCGCGAAGAAAGCTCGTGATCCTCAACTCGCATGGCGGCAATTCCGCCCTCGTCACGCAAGCGGCGCTAGCGCTGCGCGCGCGTCACGGCGTGCTGGCGGTGACGTGCTCCCTCGCGCGCTTCGGCTGTCCGCAAGAGCTGTTTGCCGACGACGAGTTGCGACATGGCGTCCACGGCGGCGCGGTCGAGACCTCGCTGATGCTGCATCTGCGCCCCGATCTCGTCGACATGAGTCGCGCGAGAAACTTCCCCGTCGCGACGCAGGATTTCGCGCGAGACTTCAAATGGCTCTCCGCCGACCGGCCGGCGGGCTTCGGCTGGATGGCGCAGGACCTCTCCAAAGAGGGCGCGATGGGCGACGCGACAGCCGCGAGCGCGGAGAAGGGCGAAGCCATCGCCGACCGTTGGGCGCGCGCCTTCGTCGAGCTCATCGGCGAGGCGGACGCCTTCGACCTCGCCCGTCTCGCTCCGCGAGGTTGAAAGGGGAGAGCGGCGGGCGCTGGGTGGGCTCCAGCTTGGGCGCCGAAAATCGAGCCAACGAAATGGTTCGGAGACAAAGCCCGCAATCAGGACAAAGCCAAGAAACATCGTCCTGCAAAGGTTCTAGCGGAGGGAGCACGTTAATCCCAGCTGGAGAACAAAGATGAAAAAGTCACTCGCATTCGCCGCTCTCGTTGCGGCGGGGTTAATGGGGCCGGCGGTTTCGACTCTCGCGGCGCCGGCGGCGCAGGATGTGCGCAGCGACCAAAGCGAGCGCCCGAAGCTCTCAGCCGAGGATATCTCCGCACTGACCGACGCGCGCGTCGCCGGGCTGAAAGCGGGGCTGAAGCTCACTCCCGAGCAGGAGAAGAACTGGCCGGCGGTCGAAGCGGCGATCCGCGAGGGCGGCAAGGCGCGCGCCGCGCGCCACGAGGAGTGGCGCAAGCTGAAGCACGAGGGCGCCGAGGGCCGTCGCAACGCCATCGAGGTCATGCAGCTCAAGGCGAAGTCGATGCAGGAGCGAGCGACGCGGATGTCGGCGCTCGCCTCGGCGGCGAAGCCCCTCTACGACAGCCTCGACGAGGGACAAAAGCTCCGCTTCGGCATGCTGATCCACGCTGGGCGGCACCATCACTGGCCGCACGGCGGCGAAGGCTGAAGACTCGGGGAGCGCCGTTTCGCGCGAAAACGCGCTCCCGCCCTCTTCCCTCCCCTCGAGGTGAAAGCTCATGGCTTATGCGTGGGACATTTTGGCCGCATTGTCGCTCTATGCGGCAATGCTCTATTTTCTGTGGTCGATGCGATGACGGGGAGCGTCGCAACGGGCGTCGGCGAGCGCGCACGGCAACCATGGGGCGAGGCGGCAATGAACACCGGTCCAGGCGTCCTACTCGTCGAAGACGACAAGGAAATCGGCGCGCTGATCTCGCGCTACCTTTCTTCCAACGACATTGAGGTGTCGCATGTGCGCGACGGCGGGCAGATGGACGCGGCCCTTTCCTCCCGTAGTTTCGATCTGATCATCCTCGACCTCAACCTGCCCGGGGAGGACGGCCTCTCGATCTGCCGCAGACTGCGCGTCGACCACAACGTCCCGATCATCATGGTGACCGCTAGGGCCGAGGACGTGGACAAGATCCTCGGCCTCGAAATGGGCGCCGACGACTATCTGACGAAGCCCTTCAATCCGCGCGAACTTTTGGCCCGCATCCGCTCGATCTTGCGGCGGACGGCGTCGAGCGAGCCGGCGCCCTCCGCCCGCCAGGTCTATCGCTTCTCCGGCTGGGCGTTGGATCTTGCGGCGCGCGACTTGACCGCTCCCGACGGCGCCAAGGTCGCGCTGACCGGCGCGGAGTTCGACCTGCTGCACGCCTTGTGTGAGCACCCCAACCGCGTGCTGTCGCGCGACCAGCTCATCGGCCTGACCCATGGCCCGACGGAGGGCCCTTACGAGCGCAGCATAGACACGCTCATCAGCCGGTTGCGGCAGAAAATCGAAGTTGAGGCCAAGAACCCGCGACTCATCCAAACGGTGCGCTCGGAGGGCTACCTGTTCTCGACGCAGGTCACGAGAGCATGAGAGACTTCCTGCGACGCCTGCGCCCCGACCATCTCGCGGGACAGATCGCGCTCTTGATATTTGCGGCGCTCGTGCTTTTCCAGTTCGCCCTCGCGGCGGCGCAGAGCTTGCAAACGCGCAGCGCGCGGCGGCCCTTCGCCGAGCCCTATGAATCTCTCGCAGCCGCGATCATCGCCGTCGATATCGCCGCGCCGGAGCGCCGTTCGGCCGCGATTGAGGAACTCGCCAGATGCGCGCCTTGGTCGATGCTGCGCGTGACCGAGGCGCCGCCGCCGGAAAGGAAGGACGCCGACGCGGCGGATGACCTCTCCGAATTCCAGACGAGGCTCTGGCCCGGCGCGCGCGTCTATCTTTCGAAGGAGACGAACGCCCGAGGCGAGAGCGGCGTGGTCGTCGCGCTCCGTCAGGGCGGTTATCTCGTTGCCGCGACGGAAGGACCGCGCCGGCCGGGCTTCCCGGCCTGGGCCTCGAGCTGGCCGACGCGCGTGCAGCGGCTCGCGCTGTTCTTTCTGCTTTGCGTCACGCTGTTGACGCTCTGGATTTCAGCAGCCGTCGTCGCGCCGCTGGTGCGCCTCGCCCGCGAGGCCGAACGTTTCCCCGACGAAAGCGGTCCGAAGGCGCCGCTCGCCGAGGCGGGCCCGCACGAGGTCCGCGATCTGACGCGCGCGGTCAACCGGATGCAGCGGCGGATCGAGGCGATGATCGCGGCGCGCAGCCAGGCGCTGGCGGCGATCAGCCACGACCTTCGCACGATCATCACGAGGATCAAGCTCCGTTCGGAATTCATCGGGGACGAGGCGCTGAAGTCCAAGATGCTCGGGGACGCGGATCTCATGGACTCCATGCTTCTCAAAAATCTTCAAGCCCTTCGCGGCGGCGGCCGGAGTCCTGACCGCTGCCCCATCGACCTCGACAGCGTGCTGCAGACGGTCTGCGACCAGTTCGCCGATCTCGGCCACAAGGTGAGCTACAACGGTGGGCAGCATCAGATCATCCTGGGCTCGCTCACCGAATTACAGCGCCTCTTCACCAACCTCGTCGAGAACGCCGTCTCGCACGCCAAGGAGGTCGTGGTCACACTGACTCAACCCTCGGCGAAGCTCGTCCAAGTGGATGTGCGCGACGACGGACCCGGCATTGCCGCCGCGGACAAGGTTCGCGTGCTGGAGCCCTTCGTGCGCGGCGAGCCCGCCCGCACCGTGACGGATCGCAGCGGTTTTGGACTCGGCCTGTCGATCGTGCGCTCGCTCGTCGAGGAGCTCGGCGGCCGACTGGAGCTGCTTGACCACAGGCCGCAAGGGCTCATCGCCAGGGTCACACTGCCGCGCGCCTTCTCCGGCATCCCTCTGAGCGCGGGGGAACAGGAGGTCGGGCATGACGGGGCGAGTCAGCCGCCGGCTTTCAGGAGCTCGGCCGCACGCAGCGCGAAATAGGTGAAGACGCCGCAAGCGCCGGCGCGCTTGAAAGCCAGCAGGCTCTCCAGCATCGCGCGGTCGCCGTCGATCCAGCCATTGGCGGCGGCGGCGGCGAGCATCGCGTATTCGCCCGACACCTGATAGGCGAAGGTCGGCGCCTCGAAGGTTTCGGCGACCTTGGCGATCACGTCGAGATAGGGCAGGCCTGGCTTGATCATCACCATGTCGGCGCCTTGCTCGAGATCGAGTGCGACCTCGCGTAGCGCTTCCTTGGCGTTGGCGGGGTCCATCTGATAGGTGCGCTTGTCGCCAATCAGCGTCTTCGCGGTTCCGATGGCGTCGCGGAAGGGACCATAGAAGGCCGAGGCGTATTTCGCCGCATAGGTCAGGATCTGGACCTCTTCGAAACCTTCCGCGTCGAGCGCGGAGCGAATGGCTCCGACGCGCCCGTCCATCATGTCGGAAGGCGCGATCACGTCGGCGCCGGCCCGCGCCTGATTGAGCGCCTGCTGCACAAGCGCGGCGACGCTCGCGTCGTTGACGATCACGTCATCCCGCAACAGCCCGTCATGGCCGTGGCTCGTGTAAGGATCGAGCGCCACGTCGGTAATGATGCCGATCTCGGGGACTGCGGACTTCACGGCGCGGCAGGCGCGGCACACGAGATTTTCGGGATCGAAGGCGTTCGAGCCGCCCTCGTCGCGCAAGGCCGCATCGATATTGGGGAAGAGCGCGATGGCGGGAATCCCGAGAGCGGCCGCGCGCTCCGCCGTTCTGATCGCGACATCGACAGAAAGCCTACGCGTCCCGGGCATGGACGGAATAGGCTCCTCTCTCTCTCGCCCCTCGATGACGAAGACCGGCAGGATCAAATCGGCGACATCGAGGGTCGTCTCGCGCACGAGTCGGCGAACCCATTCCGCCCGCCGATTGCGTCGGGGACGGCAAGTGAGATCAAGTCCAGCCGGCGTTCGAAACGCTTTATCCTCCGCGCTCATGGGCGTCACCTCCAGCTGCGGCTCTATCATGGCTGTGCGCCCCGAAAAAGCACGAGTTGCCGGAACGGCGGGACGACGGCTATGATCAGGCCATGCTCGCATCTCGGCTGCTGAAAGCGCCGCGCTTCTTTCCCCCCGCGCGGCCCTCCCGCCGCGAGCCTGCTCTGATCCGCCTCTCGGATATGGGGCTGGCGCGATGCGCGGCGCTCGCGATCTGTCTTTGGACACTCGACGCGGGCGCCTTGGCCCAGGAGACGAGCGTCGAGACTTCATCGCCAAAAGTCGAGAGGGCGAAGAAATCCCAGAAGAAGGCGCGCACGACTCCCGTCGAGGAAAAGGCGAAGAGCGAACCGCCGGCTTCCGCCAGTCGGCCGGCGCCGCCCTCCGCCAACGCCACAGACGGCGGACCCGTCGTTCGGGCTCCAGCGCGACCCGTGCGGGAGGAGAAGCTCGGCAAAGCGCCGCTCGCGACGCTCCCGCGGCCTGACACGGCCACGCTACCGCCGCGGCTGCCTGACGCGTCGCGGGAGACGATGCGCGCCTGCGCGATCGAGTGGTCGAAGCTGAAGCTCGAGGCGCGGAACCCCATGCCCTTATGGCGAGACTTCGGCTCTAAATGTCTGAAGCGCTGAACGGCGCTAAAAAGGAAACTGCTTTACCCGAGCCGCGCCTCGGTGCAGGCCCGGGTAAAAGTCGGTCCGCCGGACGCTTCGCATAGGTCGCGAGGCAAAGCCTGGGCGAAGCGTCGGCGCGTTCGAGTCAAATGGACTCGGGTGTCGAAATCGGAGGGGCCGACGGGATGTCCTTCGGCTTGCGGGTGGCGCGCTTCTTGGTGGCCACCTTACGGGTCGTCGTCTTGCGAGCGACTTTCTTGGCGCCTGCCTTCCGCGTGCCTTTCTTCGCCACGGCCTTGCGAACGCCGCGCTTCTTCGTGGCGGTCTTGCGGGTCGTCGTCTTGCGAGCGACTTTCTTTGCGCCGGCCTTGCGAACGCCCTTGCGCGTGGTCTTCTTCGCGCCAGCCTTCTTCGCGCCGGCTTTCTTCGCGCCAGCCTTCTTCTTCGCGCCAGCCTTCTTGGTCGCCGACTTACGCGCACCCTTCTTGGCGGCCGCTTTCTTGGCCGGCCTACGCTTGGTGGTTGCTCTCGCCATAATTGGTCCCCTTTATCCAAATTGCCGGAACACAGTCGACCGACAATTGGCGTTGCTAGCGTAGCGAGGTTAAGCAAGCGTGCAAGAGGTCATGAAGCGATTCATCATCGCAACGCGCGTTGAAGACATGCGTGAAGCATTCAACGACGCGATCAATTGAGCTTCGCAGGACGCATGAAACGAGCCGATAAAGACGTGGGTCGTTCATCGCATGATCGCCCGGCGCCCTGCCCCGCGATGCATCGACGAGAGGGGCCACGCGCGCAACTTCGAAGTCCTCGCAGTATGCGACGGCGCCCGCAATGACCGTCAATGCTTTGATTTTTTTAATTTAAGCAAAGTCGCCTGATGTGTGTTGCAGGCTCGCCGCGCCGCGCGCCTCGCGCATCGACTAGACCATAGGCAGGGCGCTTGGGGTCTGCCGCATCGCCAGCAATCGCTGCGATGCGGCGCGCGGCGACGGCCTGCGGAGCCAGCCACAACAGCGCGCGAACGGCGCGAAAAAAAAATTGTCGATGACTTATGAGAACGCAAAAAAATCTCCGCGCGAACTTCCCTCGCGCGAGTGAATCGCGCAGCGCGCGACAAAAACTGATTCGTTTCGGCGAAAAAAATGCGCGGCTCAGAGGCCGAGCTTGGCTTTCAGCAGCTCGTTCACCGACTGAGGATTGGCCTTGCCGCCGGTGGCCTTCATCACCTGACCGACGAACCATCCGAGCATCGTCGGTTTGGCTAGCGCTTGCGCGACCTTATCGGGATGGGCGGCGATCACCGCGTCGATCGCCGCTTCGATCGCGCTCGTATCGGTGACCTGCCGCAAGCCACGCGCCTCGACGATCGCCTCAGGGTCGCCGCCTTCCGTCCAGACGATCTCGAAGAGATCCTTGGCGATCTTGCCGGAGATCGTCTCGTTGGAAATGAGATCGACGATCTTTCCGAGCGCATCGGCGCAGACGGGCGAGCGCTGGACGTCGAGCCCCTCCTTGTTGAGGCGGCCGAAGAGCTCGTTGATGACCCAGTTGGCGACGAGCTTGGCGTCGCGACCCTTGGCGGCGGCCTCGAAATAGTCGGCGCTGGCGCGCTCCATGACCAGCACGCCGGCGTCGTAAGGCGTGAGACCGTAGTCCGCGATGAAGCGCGCGCGCTTCGCGTCGGGAAGCTCTGGCAAGCCCTCGGCCAAGGCGTCGACATAAGCCTGGTCGAACTCGAGCGGCAGCAGGTCGGGATCGGGGAAATAGCGGTAGTCATGGGCTTCTTCTTTGGAGCGCATGGCGCGCGTTTCGCCCTTGCCGGGATCGAACAGCCGCGTCTCCTGACGGATCGAACCGCCGTCCTCGAGGATGCCGATCTGCCGGCGCGCCTCGGTTTCGATCGCTTGCCCGATGAAACGGATCGAGTTGACGTTCTTGATCTCGCACCGCGTGCCGAGCGGCTCGCCCGCCCGCCGCACCGAGACGTTCACGTCCGCCCGGAGCGATCCCTGCTCCATGTTTCCGTCGCAGGAGCCGATGTAGCGCAGGATCGTCCTGAGCTTCGAGACATAGGCCCTCGCCTCCTCCGCGGAGCGGAGGTCCGGCTTGGAGACAATCTCCATCAGCGCGACGCCGGCTCGGTTCAGGTCGACATGACTCTCCGAGGCCGAGAGCTCGTGCAGCGACTTCCCGGCGTCCTGCTCTAGGTGCAGACGCTCGATGCCCACGGTGATGCGCTCGGATGGCGAAACGTCGACGACGACTTCGCCCTCGCCGACGATCGGGTTCTTGTACTGCGAGATCTGATAGCCCTGCGGCAGGTCGGGATAGAAATAGTTCTTGCGATCGAACACCGAGCGCTTGTTGATCTTCGCCTTGAGCCCGAGGCCCGTGCGAACCGCCTGCGCGACGCATTCCTCGTTGATGACCGGCAGCATGCCCGGCATCGCCGCGTCCACGAGCGAGACATGGTCGTTGGGCTCCCCGCCATATTCCGCGCTCGCGCCCGAAAAGAGCTTGGCCCGGCTCGAGACCTGGGCATGGATCTCCATGCCGATGACGACTTCCCAGTCGCCCGTCGCACCGCGAATGAGCTTTGACGGGGTCGGACGCGGCGGCGGTCATGAGCGAAGTCCTCGCGTTTGAGAGATGGTGAGCTGGAGCCTAGATATATCCAATGCCTCGCCCGCTCGAAAGCGGCGCGAGCATCGAGCCTTGGCGCTTAGAACGCCGGCGCATTCGGCGGATCTTGGGAAGATTCCGTCTAGCGCATCTTGGCCGGCGACGCCGCAGCGGCGGCGGTGGCCGTGGCGGGCGCGGACCCGGAGCGTTTGGCCGCGGAGGGAGCCGGCGCGCCATTGCGCCGCGGCGGCGCGGGCGGCGTCTTCGGCTCAAGCCGCGCCGTGAGCTTCTCGATCTGAGGCGCGAGTATCGGACCCATGCGCAGATCGAGGCCGACGATCTTCTGATAGGTGGCGATCGCCTCGGCGAGATCGCCGCGCGCCTCGAGCTCGCGCGCGACGCCTTCGAGCGCCTTCGTGTCGAACATCGCCTCGATCTCGGCCTCGAGCAATTTGTCCTTCGCCTCGTCCTTTCTGCCTTGCTCGTAATAGAGACGCGACCAGCCGATGAGGAACTCGGCGTTGTGGCGGAAAAGCCGTTCGCGCTTCGCATAGAGGGCCTCAGCGGCCGCATAGCGCTTCTGCGCCACGTAGAGAGCCGCCAGTTCGACGACCGGCGCGGGTGAATTCGGCGCCAGCGCCTGCGCTTTTTCGACAGCCGCTTCCGCGGCTCTTCCAGTCGTGAAGCTGCCGGGTCGCGGCACCGAGCGCGAGCCAGGCGTCGACGCTCTTGGGCTCCGCCTGCGTCGCGCGTTGCAGGAAAGCGAGCGCCTCGTCCTGTCGATTGAGATGCGTGGAGGCGTTCGCCGCGCCGATCAGCGGGGCGGCCGAGGGTCGAAGCTTGGCGGAGGTTTGATAGGAGGCGATGGCCTCCTCGTAGCGCTCCACGCTCTGTCGCAGCGCGCCTTGCGCCAAATGGCTCTGCGCCTCCTGCGGATCGACCTCGACGCCCTTGTCCATCTCGGCCAGCGCCTGATCGCGTTCGCCGCGATCGAGCAGCACGCAGCGCGAGCGCGGCATAGCCTTCGTGCTGCTTGGGCATCAGCTCGATGGCCTTGCGCGCGGCGGTTTCGGCCGCGTCGAGTTGCCCGTCGAGACGCAGGATCCCCGAGAGATTGACGTGACCCATGCCGAAATTGGGATCGAGCGACACCACCTGATGGAAGTTGCGCGCGGCTTCGCTCGTACTTTTCCGCGGTCGCGGGCGATGAGACCGCGCATCGTGTAGGCCCAGGGATAATTGTCGGCGTCGCGCTCGCGAGCGCGAAGTCGGCGGTCTCCTCGGCCTTGTCGTAGTCCTTCTGGCGGTAATAGAAATAGCCGAGGTTGATCGGATCGAACTTGTGCATGACCCGTTCGGCCGCCGCCGCGATCAACCGCTGCACGTCGGGCTCGGGCGTCGTCGGACTTGTAGATCGGACCCTCGCCGGCGATGCGCAGGCGCAAGCCATATTTGGCGGGCTGATCCTTGTCCTTCGGCTCCTCGATGAAGACCTCGCCGGTGATGACGGTCTCGGTGTAGCCGAGGAGACGACGCACCTCCGAGACGATCGTGCCTATGTTGAAGCCGCCGATCGGCAGGTTGATCGTCGGCATCGTGCTCTGGAAGTCGAGACCGGAGATTGCGGCCTTCTGCTTGCGCGAGCCCGCGGCCGCATCGATCTCCGAGATGTGATCGAGAATCTGCTGCGCGATGACGTTGCCGGTAATCCCCTGCTCCTGCAGCGCGGGCGGAACGGAAACGTCCTTGACGACGAAGCTCGTCTTCGCCGCGAGCTTGTAGATGGCGTAGCCCCCGACGAAGACCGCGACGATCACCAGCGTGTTGACGACCAGGATGCGCAGCGGCTCGAATATGCCGGCCGCCCGGCGGATCGTCGTGGCGATGGCGGCGACGACGTCGATGCGCCTTTTTGGCGCCGCTTGGGTCGCGCCGGACGGCTTCTGGCCCTGGCTCAGGGCGGTCTGCGAGGTCGCCATGTCGGTCACGAGGTCTCCTTGGCAGGGGCGAGGATCGGCGCCCGGATTAAGCCTTTGGCTATCCTTGCCCGAAGATGGTGACCTAAAATGGGCGTGCTTTGGCGCGAAAATTGCTTTAGAGACGCATCGCAGACCGCGTTACAATCCAGCCATCGGAACCGCCATGCCGCTCTATTCCTACATGTGCGAAGACTGCAAAGCCGAGAGCGAGCTCTTGGTCCGCTCCAGCGAAACGCCGCAATGCCCTTTCTGCGGGAGCCTGCGGCTGACGCAACAGATCGCCAAGATTTGCAACGAGATCAAATATCCGGCGATGGCCCGCTCCTGGCGGCAAAGGGCGGCGCGCGAGGGCGATCTCTCCAATTTCAGCGAAAAAGAGCGCGGGAAGGTTTAGGGCCCGGCTCAAAGCATTTTGCGCTCGGAGACCCGAGGTCCACGGCGAAGGGACCGCGCGTCTCAAGACGCGCGTAAGTCCACCACCCTGCCAAAGCCCCTGTCAGATGTGGATGGCGCGCCCATCGACGTTGAGCGCCGCTTCCTTGACCGCCTCGGAGAGCGTCGGATGGGCGTGGCAGATGCGGGCCAGATCCTCGGACGATCCGCCAAAGCTCATGAGCACGACGGCCTCCGCGATGAGCTCGCCAGCGACGGCGCCGATGATATGCACGCCGAGCACACGGTCGGTTGCAGCGTCGGCGATGATCTTCACGAAGCCGTCCGTCTCGCGCATGGCGCGCGCGCGTCCGTTCGCGGTGAAGGGGAACTTGCCAATCCGCACCGGTCGTGCAGCGGCGCGCGCGTCGTCCTCGGTCATGCCGACGGCGGCGACCTCGGGATGCGTGTAGACGACGCTCGGGATCACGCCGTAGTCCACGTGACCGTGCTGCCCCGCGAGGATCTCGGCGAGCGCCACGCCCTCCTCCTCGGCCTTATGGGCGAGCATCGCGCCGCGCACGAGATCGCCGATCGCATAAACGCCCGCAACATTGGTCGCAAAGCCGTCGTCGATCTTGACGCGGCCCCGCTCCAGCGCGACGCCGGCCTCCTCGAGGCCCAGCCCCTCTGAATAAGGGATTCGGCCTGTCGCGATCAGCACGGCGTCGGCTGAGACCGTCCCTTCGCCGGAGCCGTCGAGCGCCGCATAGGAGACGACGACGCCCTTCTCCTGACGCGCGACGCTCGTCACCTTGGTCCTCAGACGGAAGGCGAAGCCCTGCTTTTCGAGGATTTTCTGAAAGCGCTGGGCGATCTCCGCGTCGAAGCCCGGCAGGATGCGGTCGAGATATTCGATCACCGTCGTCTTGGCGCCGAGCCTTCGCCAGACCGATCCCATCTCCAGCCCGATCACACCCGCGCCGACGATGACGAGCGTTTGCGGAACCTCGCCGACCGAGAGCGCGCCGGTGGAGGAAAGCACCCGCGCCTCGTCGATCTCGATCGTGGCGCCGGTGGCGTCGCGCAGCGGCGCGACCGTCGAGCCCGTCGCCAGCGCGACATTCTTTGTCTCGAGCGTCTGCTTGGAGCCGTCCTCGGCGGAAACCTCGACGCTGAGCGCGCCGTCCTTGCCGACGATGAGCCGCCCCGAGCCGATGAAGCTTTCGACCTTGTTCTTCTTGAACAGGAAGGCGACGCCGTTCACATTGGCGGCGACGGTGTCGTCCTTGTGCTTCATCATCGCGGCGAGATCGAGCCGCGGCTTGTCGACGACGACCCCGAAGGGGGCGAGCTTTCCGGCCTCGGCGAACATCTGCGAGGCGTGCAACAGCGCTTTGGATGGGATGCAGCCAATATTGAGACAGGTGCCGCCAAAGGTCGGCAGCTTCTCGACGACGGCTGTCTTGAGACCGAGCTGCGCGGCGCGAATGGCGCAGACATAGCCGCCGGGGCCCGAGCCGATGACGACGAGATCATAGGTCACGGCGCGCACCCCTCCCTGCAGCTTGGATTCTCTGTTGAAGCGGGAGTTCCGGCTTCCACCGGCTCAGCCCGCGGCCCAGACATAGATCAAGACCGCAGCAAGGCCGATGCCAATTTGGCCGAGCTCCAGCAAGCCCCAAAGCTTGATGACGCCGCGCGCCTCGTGCAGCGCGCCGCCCTCGATCAACGCCAGGATGCGATTGTTGAGCGGCACGATCGCAACATAGGTGTAGGGCCAACTCGCGAGAACCACGAGCGCGCCGAAGATCCAACGCACGTCGTCGAGCTCCCGATAGGCGATGAAGCCGAAGACCGCCGAGATGAGCGCCAGCGCCGCCAGCACCACGAAGCCGCGATGGTCGGAAGGCTCCCATTCCTTGGCCAGCGCCTCGTCGTCGAGCGCCAGTCGCGCCGGCTGCTCGACGGCGTTGACGTAAGCCGCCGCGCCGACGAGAGCGCCTGCGGCGGCGAGCGCGAGTGAGCCGATCACCATTGTCTGCTTCCCTTCATGCGCGGTTTCTGGCGGGAGCTATGCGACGCCGCGCTAGGCCGCGTCAATCGCCTCTTCGTCGCAAATGATGCGCGAGGCGCTCCTCGCCTCCGCGGCGATGTCGAGCTTCGCGACCCCGCGCGCCACGGCCTTGGGGCGCTCCATGAAGTGCTCGAAGAAGATCTGCATCGTGCGCTCGATCCCGAGGCGGTTGATGCGGCGGGTGTCGTCCCCATAGAAGCGCGCCGCGTTGGGCGCGGCGGTCACGAGGTCGTAGGACGGAAAATACGCGACGTTGGCGCGGGCGCGCACCACCTCGTCGGCCGCGGCGCGCAGAATGGCCTTGGAGGCCGAGTTCGAGACGAGCACATGGCGGTCCTCCCCCGTCGCGATGATGGAGACGGGAGACACGCTCAAAATCATCCGCGCCTGCGGATTGCGCGACTGGATGATGTCGACCGAGCCGAGGAAGTCGCGCACGACCTCGCCGACGCTCATGTTCCAGAACTCGTAAAGCTCGGAATCGAACTCGCCGCCGGCGACGCCGGGCGCAAGCTGCAGCACCGCGCCGTCCGGCCGGTGACGCCAGCACTCGGTGAGCCCGAAGGTGAAGACGAAAACGTCCATCGTCTCGACCATCTTGCGCACGGCGGCCAGATGCCGCTCACGATCGGCGCGCATCTCGTCCGCCGTCGCATAGCCTTCGGGCTCGATGCGCGGCCGGAAGGGATCGACGTAACGGCCGTCTGCGTTTCGCCACGCGTCGAGCTGGGGCTGGTAGTCTCCATAGGCGCGTCGCAACAGCTGCAGCAGTTGCGTCGTTGTGTAGAGATTGCCGTAGCGGCAGGAATACATGGCGTAGTTGCGAGCCCGCGCCTCGGCGACCGAGATCCCCTGCGGCGGCTCCTCGCACAAATAATAGTTATAGCCGCTCTTTTGCAGCTGATGCGCGATCTCTTGCGCGAAGCAGCTTCCGGCGGTCGCGACCTTGTCCGTCTTGGCGATCTTGAATGGCGTCTCGACGATCGGATCGAGCGCGAAGGGCGGCAAGCTCGCCACCGCCTTTCGCCAGAAACGATGGTCGGGGAGAGAAGCGTAAGGGTTTTCGGCCACCAAGAAGCTCCTGGTCGGGGCGAGGTCTCGCGATTCCGCCCGGACCATAGACAAGGCCTTGACCTTTGTCATCTCGGCCGCGCGAAGAGATCTCGGCGAAGGTCCTACATCGCCTCGATCGCCTCCTCGTCGCAAATCACCTTGGAGTTGGCCTGCGCCTCCGCGACAATGTCGAGCCGAACCACCTTGGCCGGTCCCTCCCCCTCGCCCCGCTCGGTGAAATGCTCGAAGAAGACGCGCATCGTCTGATCGATGCCCCGGCTCGTGATGCGCCGCGTATCGTCCCGATAGAATCTCGACACATTGGGCGAAACCGTCGCGAGATCGTAGGAGGGGAAATAGGCGATGCCCGGCCGCGTCTGCGTGATCTCGTCCGCGGCGGCGCGCAGGATCGCCTTGACGGCGGAGTTCGACTCGATCACGTGCCGGTCCACATAGGTCGCGATGATGCCGACCGGCGACACGCTCAAGATGATCCGCGCGGTCGGATTGACCGCCCGGATTCGATCCACGGCGCCGTTGAAGTCGCGGATCACCTGGCTGACGGTCATGTTGTAAAATTCGTAGACGTCCGGGTCCCATTCGCCGCCGGCGACGCCGGGCGCGAGTTGCAGGATCGCCCCGTCCCTCTTGTGTCGCCAGGTTTCCGTGTGCCCGAAGGTGAAGACGAAAACGTCCATCGTCTCGATCATGTGACGCACGGCGGCCAAGTGATTTTCGCGGTCGGCGCGCATCTCCTCCACGCTGGCAAAGCCGTCGGGCTCGATGCGCGGACGGAAGGGATCGACAAATCGTCCGTCCTCGGGTCTGACCCAAAAATCGAGCTCGGGGACAAAACGCCCATAAGCGCGATCGAGCAATTGCAGGAGCTGCGCCGTCGTGTAGATATTGCCGTAGCGGCAGGAGTACATCGCATAATTGCGGCGCTCCGCCTCCTCGGGGGACATGCCCGCGGGCGGCTGCTCCGCCAGATAATAATGAAAGCCGCTCTTTTGCAGCCGGTGCGCGATCTCCTGCGCGAAGCAGCTGCCGCCCGTCGCGACCTTGTCCTCGCGGGAAATCATAAAGGGCGTCCGCACGAGCGGATCGAGCGCGAACGGCGGCACGCCGGTCACGGCCTTGCGCCAAAAGCGGTGGTCGGATAGGGTTGAATATGGATTATTCGTCACGCGTCGGTCCCCTCGCGGATGGCCGGAGCCGCTATTCCCAGCTAGCGTCAGCTCGTAGCGTGGAGAACCCTAGCTCCAACCCGATCCCTCGTCATCCTTAGACTTGGCTTTCCATCAGCGCCGATGCGGCTGCGCCGCGAGGGCGACTCTCGACGTGTTGCACATGCTCTCTCAAATCGACAAGCAAATCCTGCGCGCCCATCTGCTGCCGCGTGTGAACCGGCTCCTCGGACGCGCGCCCGCCGGCGGGCCGCGCCTCGCGGTGGTCGGCAATTGCCAGAGCTATGGAATCGCCTATGCGATGAAGGTGCTCGCGCCCTCCGCGCAGGTCGACCATTATTCCATGGTCCACAAGACGCTGGCGAACATGGAATGGCTCTCCAGGACGCTTAACGGTTACGACCGCGTGTTCCTGCAGAATTTCCCGGCCGGCATCGTGAAAGGCGGCGACTATGAGGACCTTCTTGCGCGCCTGACCAAAGTGACGCGCATGCCGTCGATGACCTTCGCGGCGTTTCAGCCCGACCTCGTCTACCTTCTGGACGCGACGCGCGGCAGCCAGCCCTTGAACGGGCCGCTGCGCGCCTATCACTCGGCGCTCGCGGTCTTCGCCTTCCGCATCGGCCTGTCGGTCAAGGAGGCGAATGCGCTCTTCAACGACAACGTCTTCTCGACCGTCGGCTACTACGACATTTGGAACGCCTCGGCGCGCGAGCTGATCGCAGAGGCCAAAAGCTATTTCGGCTTCGATTTCTCGAACGATCTGATGAATTGGTCACGGCGCGGCGTCTTCATGTATTCGATCGTGCACCCCAAGCCCTTCGTGCTCGCGACCGTCGCCCGGCGCCTGCTCGAGGCGACGAAGATCCCCATCGAGAACGAGAATTTCGACGACTACGCGATCGACGATCTGGCGCGCTCGGAGATTTTTCCAGTCTATCCGGAGATCGCGGCGCGGCTCGGCGTCAATGGCGGCTATCTCTTCAAGCGCGGAAATTTCCACATATCCAATGGCGTCGGCGAGTTCCTGACGCTGCCGCAGTTCCTGGCGGCGAGCTATGCCGTCTACAAAAGCGCCCGGCCGGAACAGATCGCGCATCCACGCATCGACGCCTGGCTCTCCGACAAGGCGCTCTCAAGCGGGCTCGTCGAATTCGCCAAGGAAAATCTCGCCGGAGGCGCGACGCCCGCGCTTTGAGAGGTTTGCGCGGGCGTGATCGAAGTGAGCCACGAGTTACGCGGCCGCCGCTTCCACCTTCTCGATCCGGGCGGTGAATTCCTGGATGCGCGGCGCGATCTCGCGCCGAAAACGCGAACCGTTGAACACGCCGTAATGGCCGACGCCTTCCTGGAGGTAGTGCTCGCGACGCTGGAAGGGGATGTTCGCGCACAGCTCCTGGGCGGCGTAGGTCTGGCCCACGCCGGAAATGTCGTCCTTCTCCCCCTCCACGGTGAGCAGCGCTGTACGACGAATGGCGCCGAGGTTGATCGGCCTCCCGCGGTGGTGGAACAGGCCGAGCGGAATGGCGTGCCGTATGAACACCTGCTCCACGGTCTGCAAGTAGAACTCGGCCGTCAGGTCCATCACTGCGAGATACTCGTCATAGAAATCGCGGTGCTTCTCCGCACTGTCGCCGTCGCCGTCGACGAGATGCTCGAACATTTCGAGATGGGCGGAAACATGACGTTCGATGTTCATGGCCATGAAGCCGGAGAGCTGCAGGAAGCCCGGATACACGGCGCGACCCCAACCGGCGTGCGGGAAGGGCACTGTGTGGATGCAATTCTGCTTGAACCAGCGAATTCCACGCTTTTGCGCAAGCTTGTTCACGGCCGTCGGGTTGACCCGCGGGTCGATCGGGCCGCCCATCAGCACCATGGAGGCTGGGAGATGTGGATCGTCTCGCGCCTCCATCGCGGCGATCGCGCAGATCAGCGGAACGCTCGCCTGACAAACGCCAAGCGTGTGGACGGGCGTATCGTCGTCGGACTGCGACAGAAAACCGGATATCTCGATCAGATAATCGATGTACTCGTCGAGATCGAAGCGGCCATCGGCGCCCGGCGTCATGCGGGCGTCCGACCAATCGGTGATGTAGACGTCATGAGACGGCAGAAAGGCCTCGACCGTGCCGCGCAGCAGCGTTGCATAATGGCCCGACATGGGAGCGACCAAAAGCAGCTTCGACTGCCGGGGCTTGTGGCCGTCGAACTCGCGCTTGAAACGCAGCAGCCGACAAAAAGGCTTGCGCCAGACTTCCTCCTCGAAGACGGGGACCTCGACGCCGTCGACGATGGTCTTATGCAGGCCGAACGCCGGTTTGCCGTATCGGCGCGTCATGCGCTCGAACAGTTCGGCGGTGGCGGTGATGCTGCGCGTGATCGAGTTATCGCCGAACGGGTGAAGCGGACTGTTCAACATGTGAATGGTCGCCTCCGACATGGCCCGAGCCGGCGCAAAGGCGAGGTGCAGCATCTCGTACATCTGGTAGGCGTAACGATCCATACCTCTCTCCACGCCCTGTAGGCTTACGCCTCCAAGTCCGCTATGCGCCGCGCCGCCCTCTTGCGCATCCCTGAAGGAGGACGCCAGAGCGGCAGCCTTCATCTTCGCAACTCGCGCCGCTTTTTGTCAAACTGGCGTCCCGCCGAGGCTATTCGACAAAGAACTCTCGCGGATTCTCGCGCATTCAGTTAAGGTGACGAAGGCGCTCAGCAAGGGATGCCGCAGCCCGCAGAGGCGTGAGGGAGAGAGCATCGATGTCCATGATCGAGGATATTCTGGTTTCCGCCCAGGGCGGCAAGCTCATCGACAATCTTGCGCAGTCCTTCGGCTTGTCGCCGGAGCAGATGCGCTCGGCGATCACGGCGCTCGCGCCCGCGCTTGCGCTTGGCCTGCGCAATGCCGCGTCAAATCCCGAGGCTCTGAACAAGGTTGTCGACGAACTCGCGCATCCCACCCATGCGGCGGCCTTCGTGGATCATTCGGTGGCATGCTGCGAGGAAACGGCAACTCTCGGACAAGGCGCGATCAATCAGCTCTTCGGATCCGGCTCGTCAGCGGGTCAGGTGGCGCAGATCGCCGCCCGCGATGCGGGTCTGCGTCCCGACATCCTCACGCAATTGCTGCCCGTGCTGGCCTCTGTCGTGCTTGGCGGCTTGTCGAAGTCGCTCAGCGACAAAGGCCTGGGCCCCATTCTCGGACAGATCGCCGGCGGCGGCGGACTCGAGGCGATCCTCGGGCAGCTCGCCGGCGGCGCAGCGCCGCGCCCCCAGACCCCGCAACCCCAGCAGGCCCAGCCAGGCGGAGGACTTGGCGGATTGCTCGGCGGGCTCCTGGGCGCCCTGCTCGGCGGCGGCGCGAAAGGCCCCGCCGGCGGGGCGCCGGGCGCGCCTTCGCCCTCTGGCCTGCCGGGCGGGCTCGACCCTGCTTCGATCCAATCGGCCATCGAGCTGATCAAGAAGACGCTGGCCCAGGGAGGCCCTGCGCCGAGCGCGCCGGGCGCATCGCCCGCCGGCCGACAGCACGCGGAACTGCAAGACGTGCTCGACCGAGTGTTTCCGCGGTCTTGAAATCGGCGAGGAAAAGCCATTCCTGACGTCTTCTGAGCGCGTCCGCATCATGCGAACGCGCTCAGCTCTTTTTGTTCGAGCATGCGCTTTAGGGTCTGTTGGGATTCGCCAAACTTTAAACTGGCGCGATTTCTTATCGCTCTAACAATTCCGTTCGAGCGGAAAGCGCGCTAGCGGCGCGCGGCGAAAAATTCGCGCAGCAGCGCGGCGGCTTCCGCCTCGCGAAGCCCCCCATAGACTTCGGGCCGGTGGTGACAGGTCGGCTGAGAGAAGAAGCGCGATCCGTGCTCCACCGCCCCACCCTTCTCGTCGGCCGCAGCGAAATAGAGCCGGCGAATGCGCGCGAGCGAGATCGCGCCGGCGCACATGGCGCAGGGCTCGAGCGTGACATAGAGATCGCAACCGACGAGCCGCTCGTTATGCAGGGCGCGCGCGGCGGCGCGAAGCGCGAGCATTTCCGCGTGCGCCGTCGGGTCGCGGTCCCTCAAAACGCGATTGCCGGCGACAGCGATGATCTCCGTTCCGCAGACGACGGCCGCCCCGATCGGCGACTCCCCGGCGGCGGCGGCCTGGCGCGCGGCTTCAAAAGCGGCGGACAGGGCATCGAGAGGCATGCGATCATCCTGTGGTGCGCGGGTGCACAGCCAGCGCCGGGCGGTTCGATGCGGATGCCAGCCTGTGCGCCAAGTTCGGCGAAAACTCCCACGATGCTCAACTTGGCCGGCCCCGCGCTCTTCTTCCTTGCGCTTAGGCCTGCTATCAGACCCCATGACCGAGAAAAAGGGCAAGTCTCCACGCGGCCCGCGTAGCGGCGGCGGCGGAGCCCGCCGTGGGCGCGACCGCGACGTAGCCGCGCCGGCGCGCGACGGGAAGTCGCCGCCTCGTAAAGAGTGGCGGCCGAAAGAACCAGGCGAGGCGCGTGACGGCGTCGCGAAGCGCGCGCGCGCCTACGCTTCTGGCGAATCAGGAAACCGCGCTCCTTCCAGAAAGCCAAGAGCGCAGGACGACGAGCGCGACGCAAAGAGGAGCGCGCGACCGCCGCGCGAAGGTGGCGCGGGCGCCGGATATCGGCGCGATCGCTTTGCGTCGGCCCCAAGCGGCGAAAGGCCGCCTCGCCGCGCCGAACGGGACGGCGAAGGCGCGAAGCGGCGGCTTCGCAGCGCAAGCGGAGACTTCGCCGCCTGCCGGCCTCGGGCGAACGCTCGTCCTTTAGAAAGCCGAGAGCGCAGGACGACGAGCGCCCCGCAAAGAGCAGCGCGCGACCGCCGCGCGAAGGCGGCGCGGGCGCCGGATATCGGCGCGATCGCTTTGCGTCGGCCCCAAGCGGCGAACGGCCGCCTCGCCGCGAGGAAAGGCCGGGCGCCGCGCGGCGCGATGGCGTTGAGCGCAAGCGAGACTTCGCCGCCGGCGCCTCGGGAGAGCGCTCGTCCTTTAGAAAGCCAAGAGCGCAGGACGACGAGCGCCCCGCAAAGAGCAGCGCGCGACCGCCGCGCGAAGGCGGCGCGGGCGCCGGATATCGGCGCGATCGCTTCGCGTCGGGCCCAAGCGGCGAAAGGCCGCCGCGCCAAAGCGAAGGGCGGGGCGAATCGCCCGGCGGCTTCGCGAAATCTACGCGCCGGCCCGGCGCCGGCGGCGTGAGAAGATCGGACGCCGCCGCCACAGGAAAGGGCTTCGAGGGCGAGCGCATCGCCAAGGCGATGGCGCGCGCCGGCGCCTGCTCGCGGCGCGACGCCGAGCAATGGATCGCTGAGGGCAGAGTTTCCGTGAACGGCCGCAAGCTTTCGAGCCCGGCCTTCAACGTCAGAGAAGACGATCGAATCGACGTCGACGGCAAGCCGCTCGCAGAGCGCGAGCGCACGCGGCTCTTTCTTTTCCACAAGCCGCCAGGCCTCGTCACCAGCGCCAAGGATCCAGAGGGCCGAGAAACGGTCTTCGATTACATCCGGGAGCGGAGCCCGGATCTGCCGCGCCTCATGAGCGTCGGAAGGCTCGACATCAACACGCAGGGCTTGTTGCTGCTCAGCAACGACGGCGGCCTTGCGCGGGCCCTCGAGCTCCCCGCGACGGGCTGGAAACGACGCTATCGCGTGCGCGCGCATGGCGAGACAAGTCAGGCCGCGCTGGATCAGCTCGCCAAGGGCGTCGAAATCGAGGGAATCGCCTATGCGCCGATCGAGGCGCGGCTCGACCGGCAACAGGGAGCAAACGTCTGGATCTCGATGACGCTCGCCGAAGGCAAGAACCGCGAGGTCAAGCGAGTCCTGGGGCATCTCGGGCTCGAGGTGACGCGGCTCATTCGGGTGTCCTTCGGACCCTTCCAACTCGGCGAGCTCGACGAAGGCGCGATCGAAGAGGTCCGGCTCAAGGTTCTGCGCGAGCAGCTCGGCAAGTCGATCGCAGAATTCGCCGGCGTCGATTTCGCCTCGCCCTTGCGCGGGGTGATGACCCCCGCAAAACAGGAGGAAACGCGCGCCGCAGCGGCGGGGCGGCCGCGCAAGCATGTCTCGGTCTTGCGCCGCGAGCGCGAGTCGCACGAAGCCGAGAGCTCCGCGGACCCGCATTGAGCGGGCTACCACTGCCGACCGCAAAGGCCGCGCCGTGGCGGTCGAGCGCGTCGTCGTCAAGGGCGACAAGCCTGCCGCCTCCACGCGCAACGCGCGCCATTTCGCCGCGCAACGCCGCGACGCTGACGCGGCTGGGCCCGAGGGGAGGAAGGGCTCGTCGAAGTCCAAGCCCCGCGCCCCGCGCAAGCCGCGATAGCGATGCGTATCGTCGGGGGCGCCTTGCGAGGTCGAAGGCTCGCGGGTCCGAAGTCTTTCTCGATTCGTCCGACGTCCGACCGCCTGCGCGAGACGATCTTCGATATTCTCGAGCACGCTTATCCAGGGTCGATCGAGGCGGCGTCCGTCATCGATCTTTTCGCGGGCGCCGGCGCGCTGGGGCTCGAGGCGCTCTCGCGCGGCGCCGCGCGCGCGCTTTTCGTCGATCACGGCGCCGAAGCGCGGGCGCTTCTGCGCCACAATATTGAGGCCCTCGGTCTCGGCGGCGTCACGCGCGTCTTTCGCCGCGACGCGACGCGTCTCGGCTCCGCGCCAAAGACGGACCGCTTCGGATTGGCCTTCCTCGATCCGCCCTATGGCCAGAATTTGGCGCCGCCCGCCTTGGCGGAACTCGCGCGCGGCGAGTGGCTGACGCCAGAGGCTCTAGCCGTCGTCGAGGAGACGGCGAGCGCCGCCATCGGACTTCCCGAAAGCTTTCGGGAGGAAGAGACGCGTCGCTACGGCGACACGCAGGTCGTCTTCGCACGCTGGACCGGCAAGAGCCAGAATAGGCCCCCTTTATCAGAAGCCTGACGAGGCGTTTCATAAGCCTCTTCAGTACGTACAATTACGGATGACGAAACCCGCTAGTTTGGGCTACCCGTCCTCCGAAGGTCTAGGTGTGCACGGGCGCGAACTTTCTGCCTTGACGTCAGGAAAAAGAGGTTTGCGAAAATCCTTATGCAGCATCTCTTAAGTATAGCCGGCGCACTGAACGTTCTGAACGTATCAGGCCGCAGCGACGTCTCGGAGAGAGAGCTGACTATCCAGGCGAAGAAGCAACTAGAAACGGAAGAACGGCGACATGGCTATGAATTTTCGAGCCGTCCGGGGATTGAGACAGCAGCCGTTGTTGGTTTGCGTCTCCAGTCCCGAATTTCATTCCGTTTCGACGCCGGACTTCCTCGGGCAGGCCGCGGCGAACGTGCACAGGCTCATCCGGCTTTGGGAGGTGCGGGAAGCCCCGCTAACGGCCGTTCGCTCCAACGTAGACGAATATGCGGATTGTCAGACCGAGGTTTTTGCTGCAGCCGATCTGGTCTTCGACAGCGTGCGCTGTTCAATCTTGCGAAATCACAAATTTCGCAGCTTCCACGACGACATCGGCGCGCCTCCAATCGTCATGATCGGAGGGGGTCTCGAATCGACAATCATGGCCTCGGCGATCGACGCCTATTGGTTCGACATTCCGTTCACGGTCATCCGCGACGCCGTGTGTCCGGGTCAAGATCTATCGGAGTCGGAGTGCGCTACAGCACTGAAACTGCTCACGAATTTCGTTGATGTCGTCGATATGGAATTCATCGAAAACGACTAGATCACATTCTAACAGTCGAACGCGCGGTTTGTGTCAAAAATCGGCTTCCTCGTTTTCGCATCGCGCTCAAACGCAAAAGGACGCCACGAACAGGTCGTGTCTCACGCACCGGCCGAGACAGCGACGCGCGCCTTGGGAGTCGCGCGCGTCGCTGAGATCTCATCTCGTCTTCACCGTGAGGTCCGTGCCCACCGCGCTCGTTTCGCTGCTGACCGGTCGATCCGAAACGATGATCGATCCGCCCGTCCACAGGCGCTCGGCGATGCGATCGCGAACGTCCTGCGCGATCTCGAGGCGTTCGAGCGCTTCAGCCGGGCTGGATGGCGGCAGGTGCGACGCCACGACAGGCTCCTCGGCCTGCGCCCACCTTCTTTTGCGCCGCGGCTGGTCTTGCGGGTCCACGCCGCCCGCGTCGGGGAGTGTGAGGACGGTCCAGTGCAGCGCGCTCCCGCCATCCTTCGCGCCAGTCGCGATAAAGAGATGTGTGCCGAGCGGCCGTTCGGGGTCGCGTATCGTAGCGGGCGCGTCAAAGAGCGGCGCGAGGCCCTGCCGCACGTAAATCTTGTGTTCGCGCTTGCTGATCAACACGGAGATGGGCGCGAGTCGCTGGATCGCCTCCTTCTCGGCGTGCGCCGCGGCGGATTGCGCCGCGGTCGCCTCTCTCAATCGGCCGAGCGTCTCGGCGTGCAGAGCGGCGTGGGCCTCCATCGCGGCGTGCGCTTGATCCACGGCCACGCTGGCCGTTTCGACCTCGGCGTCAGCCCTGGTTTTCGCCAGGGCGGCCGCGTCCTTGGTCGCGACCGCGACTTCCATGGCCTTGGCCAGCATGGCGGTCTTCGCCTGGATGAGCGGATCAGCCTCGGACTTCGTCGGCTCGTCCATAGCGACCGTCGACTCTCGCTGTTTGGCGGCCACGCCCGCCTCGGCGGCCGCCAGTGCCCTTGCGGCGACGTCCGACCTGGACCGCGCCAAAACCAAGCCCGCTTCCGCCACCCTGAGCGCGTTGGCGAGCCGGACTGATTCCGCTCCCTCGGCGGCGAGCGCGGCCGAAGCCTGCTTCGAAGCCTTGACCGCCGCCGCTTGGTCGGAGACGGCCTTGGCCTTCATCCGCGCAGCCCATTCCTTCGGGTTCAGAGGCGCGCGCGCCTCGGCCGAGGCTTGGGCTGCCGGCGTAGAGGCCGCCACGGAAGGCGCGCCCTCGCTCGCCGCAGAAGCGGTTACCGGGGCCGCGGGGGTCGCCGCAGCGGCGTCGGTTGTCGGCGCGGTCGAAACGCTCTTCGCCTCGACGGCCGCGGGCGCCGACGGTGGCGTTTGGGCCGCGACGACGGGCGCGGCGGAAGGGGTCGTTTCCTCCGGGCGCGGATACATTTTCGCGACGGGAAGCAGCGGGCTCGAGAATCCCTCCGGCGTCACGTCGTTAGGCGTGATGATGACCCGCTCGCCGATCTTGGTCATGCCCCAGAGCTTCACGGCGAAGGCGGCCGGCAACCGGATGCAGCCGTGCGACGCCGGGTGACCGGTCACGACGCCGACATGCATGGCGACGCCCGACCACGTCACGCGCTGCATGTACGGCATCGGCGCGCCGGAATAGAGGTTGGAGGCGTGAAAGCGTTCTCGCCCGAGGATCGTGAAGACGCCTTTCGGCGTCGGATGCCCCGGCACGCCGGTGGAGATGATCGAGCTGGTGACGAGACCATGATCGTCGTAGATCCTGATGTGCTCGTCGTTGAGCGAGACGACCACGAAGAGCGGGCCGTGCGTATCGCCAGCCTCGGCCTTGGTCGAGCTCGAGCCTTTTGTCCCGGAGGCCTTGGTCGCGCCTGTGGAGGCCGTCGTCGTATCGGCGTCGATCGACGTTTGCCCATTACGGATCATTGCCTTATGCGCGGCGCGGTAGCGCATGGCGCGCACCGGCGCGCTGGGCGATGGCTGGAAGCGCTGCTGGCCCCCGCCAAACAGCCAGGAAAAAAGCCCCTCCGCGGAGGCCGGCGCCGGCGTTACGCCGAGCGCCAATACTACTGCGGCGCCCGCTGTCTTCGAGCGCACCAATTGTCCACAGCGACCATGCAACCGCATATTGCGTCTCCTCTCGCAAAGCCAGCCGACGCCGATTTCATCTCGTGCGCAGCTTAGAATGAATGCAGAAGGCTGACTATCGTTCCCTAATCTTAAAAGACAAAAAAATGGCGCCGTGTCGTCAAATTTCCGTCGGGTGTGGCGCCCGCGCCACACTTCGGATGCGTCTCGTGTCGCGAAAAACGAACTGCCGCGCGCTGCGCCCTGCGCCAGACAAGTTCTGGACACATGACTCGGGCGCGGCGCCTCGCGAAGACATTTAATAACGAATCTACTTAATAACTGCTTTATTTGCCGACGCGCTTCGCGCTTTCGTGGCCGACCGAGGCTTTACCGGACCGTCGGCTTGCGATATGCAACGGGTCGAGGAGCCCTGGCGTTGCCGCCGGGGCTTTTTTCGTGCGGCCGGGCAGAGCGAATTCGCGCAGGAGTCGACCAACTTTTGCGCTTCATTCCGCTCCAAGCTCCTGACGAGGCGAGATTTTCTATCGCTCGACGGGTGCGTTCGAGATAGAACCGCGCCAGAGGCCGCTGCAAGAAGGGAATGAGTCTAAAGACCATGGCGAATGTCGCGGTCGTGGGCGCCCAGTGGGGCGACGAAGGCAAGGGCAAGATCGTCGACTGGCTTTCTCTCGAAGCCGATGTCGTCGTGCGCTTTCAGGGCGGCCATAACGCCGGCCACACGCTGGTCATCGACGGCGTGACCTATAAGCTCGCGCTGCTCCCCTCCGGCATCGTCAGGGCGGGCAAGCTTTCCGTGATCGGCAATGGAGTCGTCGTCGACCCGCATTTTCTCGCGGGCGAGATCGACCGGCTGCGCGACCAGGGCGTCGAGATTTCGCCTAAGAATCTGAAGATCGCAGAGAATGCCCCGCTGATCCTCTCGCTGCATCGCGAGCTCGACGCGCATCGCGAGGAAAGCGCGAGCGAGGGCGTCAAGATCGGCACGACGAAGCGCGGCATCGGACCGGCCTATGAGGACAAGGTCGGCCGGCGCGCGATTCGAGTGGTCGACCTCGCTGAGCCCGACACGCTCGACGAGAAGATCGCGCGGGCGCTCGCCCATCACAATCCGCTCCGTCGCGGCCTGGGGCTTCCGGAACTCACGGTCGCGTCGCTGCGCGAGGAGCTTCTGAGCGTGGCGCCCCGAATTCTCCCCCATATGGCGCCCGTTTGGCGCCTGCTCGAGGAAGAGCGCCGCGCCGGCAAACGCATCCTGTTCGAAGGCGCGCAGGGCGTGCTGCTCGACATCGATCACGGCACCTATCCCTATGTGACCTCCTCAAACACCGTCGCCTCCTCCGCGGCCGCGGGTTCCGGGCTCGGGTTGGGCGCCGTCGGCTATGTGCTCGGCATCGCCAAGGCCTACACAACGCGCGTGGGCGGCGGACCGTTTCCGAGCGAGCTCAACGACGCGATTGGCGAGCTCATCGGCGACCGAGGCGCCGAGTTCGGCACGAACACGGGACGGCGCCGGCGCTGCGGCTGGTTCGACGCGGTGCTAACGCGCCAGGCGGTCATGACCTCTGGCATCAACGGCGTGGCGCTGACCAAGCTCGACATTCTCGACGGCTTCGATGAGATCAAGATCTGCACGCAGTACGAGTTCGACGGCGCGCGCATCGATCGCCTGCCGGCCTCGCAATCGGCGCAGGCGCGGGTGAAGCCGATCTATGAATCGTTAGAGGGCTGGAAAGGCGAAACGGGAGGCGCGCGGTCATGGATCGATCTCCCCGCCCAGGCGATCAAATACGTACGGCGAATCGAGGAGCTGATCGAGGCGCCGGTCGCTCTGCTCTCGACGGGACGAGAGCGGGACGATACGATATTGGTTCATAATCCATTTCGGGACTGAGAACGACAGGCCGAAAAGCTAATCCTGCCCCGTCCTCCATCCGCCCCCGCACCCGCGCTTGACGCGGCTTTGGCAACAGTGGTCTAGGGGACGCATGGCCGACTATTATTCCTTATTGGCGCGTAAGGTCGCCTCGCTCGAGCAGTCGACGCCGCAAACGCGGAAGGCGGTTTATGACTTGGCGCGCCGGGCCCTTCTCAATCAACTGCGCGCTATAAAGCCTCCTATCGCCGACGAGGTCGTCGCCGCTGAGGAACGTGCGCTCGACGAAGCGGTGGCGCGCGTCGAGGCCGAATGTGAGGTGAAGGGCCTGCCGGATGCGCAGACCGAGAAGCCCGCTCAGGAAATCCCCGCGCCACAGCCGGCGGCGGCGGCCGAGCCGTCGACGGACGTCGTGCGCGACGAAAAGCCCGAGCCGCTCACGCCCACGCGGCCGCGGCCGGCCGCCCCGGTCGCGAAAGCGAAAGCGGCCGCGCGTCAAAAGCGCTGGTTCGTTCTGATGGCGGCGGGCTCGCTGCTCATCGTCGGCCTCCTCGCGTTCGTTGCGCTGCGCTTCCGGGAGCGGCCAGAGGACCTCGCCAAGTTCAACCCGAATGAAAACAGCGCCGCCACGGACGAGCACGGCAAGATCGGCGATCGCGTCGGCGACGCCGATCGTCGGCGGACCGCCGACTCGGGGCCTCCGATCGCGGTCTCGCAGCGGGCGGAGTTCTACGTCGCCTACCCCAACCAGCCCGAAAAGGTTGAGCACATTTACAGCGGCACCGTGCTCTGGCGGCTCGAAAACACCGGAGGCGCCGACGGCGGCCAGCTACGGCCGGCCATTCGCGGCGACGTCGATTTCCCCGACGCCAAGGTCAAGGCCACGATCCTCATTCAGAAGAATGTGGATCAGGCGCTTTCGGCCTCACACACGATCAGCGTCGCTTTCAAGTTCCAGGGCGGCGACGTGAAGGGGATCGGTCAGATCGGAAACGTGGAGCTTCGGCGACCGGACGCGCAAAGGGGGCAGCCGGTGGCCGGCATCCCTGTGCCCATAAACGAGTTGAATTTCCTCATCGGCCTTGTGCGCGGCCCGGCCGAAGCCCGCAACATTCAGCTCCTGCGGACCCCAGCGATCATCGACATTCCGCTGAAGCTCTCCGACAACCGCCTTGCGACAATGAATCTGGAAAAGGGCCCCTCCGGAGATCGCGTTTTCTCGGACGCCCTCGACGCCTGGTCGCGCTGAGCGCTCAACCCGATCTTTTCCAGGAAGCGCGGGATCGCGTTTCCGCAGGGCGGACGAGCTCGACGGGCGGCGCGGTCTGAGCGCCCGCGCGTTCACACGACGAGCGTGAGCCGCCGCGCCGCACGCGTCACCCCCGTGTAGAGCCAGCGAGCGCGGTGCTCGCGGAAGGCGAAGGATTCGTCGAAGAGCGCGACGTCGTCCCACTGCGAGCCCTGCGCCTTGTGCACGGTGAGCGCGTAGCCGAAGTCGAACTCGTCCGAGTCCTTGCGCAGCGCGTAGGGGATTTCGCCCTCGCCCCCCTCGAAAAACTGCGGGATCACCCCAACGCGCTGAGGCTTGCCGGAGGCCTCCTCAGGCGAAACGAGCATCCTGATTTTTCGGGCGCGCAGCACGCCGCCGCTCTTGACCATGAAAATCGCGCCGTTGAGCAGGCCCTTCTTGCGATTGTTGCGCAGGCATACGAGCTTTTCTCCCGATTGCGGCAAGGCGCCGGAAAAGCCGCGCAGCTCGCGCAGCCGCCGATTATAGGCGCGGCGGGTCTTGTTCATGCCGACGAGCACCTGGTCGGCTTTGGTGACGAGTTCGGGATCGAGCTCGCCGCGCGCAACGACGCGCGTTTCGCCATAGGCGCCCGGCGCGATCCGGCCGCCTTCGCGAATGGTCATCGAGAGTCTGATGATCGGATTGTCTGCGGCTTGGCGATGCACCTCGGTCAGCATCGCGTCCGGTTCCGCCTCGGTGAAGAAGCCGCCGCCCTTGATCGGCGGAAGCTGCGCCGGATCGCCCAGCACCAGCACCTTGCGGCCGAAGGAGAGCAGGTCGCGACCGAGTTCCTCATCCACCATCGAGCACTCGTCGACGATGATGAGCTTCGCGGTCGCCGCCTCGCTGTCCTCGTTCAAGACGAAGCTCGGCTCCTCGGACTCGCTTTCGGTCGCCCGGTAGATCAGGCTGTGGAGCGTGCGCGCGTCCTCGCAGCCCTTGGAGCGCATGACCAGCGCGGCCTTCCCTGTGAAGGCGGCGAAAGAGACAGGCCCGTCGACATGGGCGGCGAGATGACGGGCGAGCGTCGACTTGCCGGTCCCGGCAAAGCCGAAAAGGCGGAAGATCTGAGGCGAGGACGGCGAACTCGAGCCAAGCCGCCGCCGCTTTCAGCGCCTCATCCTGATCGGGAGTCCAATGCGTCATGAAGCGAGGCTTCCGCCCGACGAAAGGCGCTAGCCGTTCTCCGCGAGATGCGAAAGCATGTTGACTTTCTCTATGATGTTCACGACCGCCAGACAGAGCAGGATGAAGAGCCCCACGGCGACCGCCCAGAATTTCGGATTACTGTGCATTTCATCTCCCGCTTGGCCTCCCAACGCCTCCCGCTGCCGCATTGAGCCACAAATCTCAACGGCGCGCGACCCCCTCGCGCACCCGTCCGAAGAAGCAGAAGAGCCGAAAGACGCCCGCTCGCGCCATGCGAGCTCTAACGAAATGAATTCGATGGCGCTTTGCAAGCGTGCGCCGGTTTGCCCCAGAGGAGGCTTGATCTAGCCTTGCAACAAAGCGGAGCGACCGCCAAATAGTTTTTGAGGAGATGCTCCATGTCCGTCGCCGATCGCCCTTCCAATGCTGCGCCGCTCCGCCTGCAGGCGCTCGACGCGGAAGATCTCGCGGTCCTATCCGCGCATCTCCAGGACGCCGCGGTGCGTGTCGGGGATGTCGCCTATCTCAAGGAGAGACGCCGCTTCGCCCTGACCGCGGGGCGCTTCGACTGGAGCGGCGGAATCCGGGGCCGGCGCGAGCGCTGCGCGTCCGCCCTCCATTTCGAAGGGGTCCGGGGCGTCCGCCGCCTCCGCTTCTCGCGCGAAAATCCAGACGAGATGCTGGCGCTTCTCGCGATCCTGTACGAGGCCGAGGGCGCGGGACCGGAAGGCCGAATTTTCCTGATTTTCTCGGGCGGAGCGGCGATCGCGCTCGACGTCGACAGCATCGAGGCCCAGCTCAGCGACATGGGTCCGCGCTGGCGAATCTCGTCGCGGCCAGCGCACAAGCTTGACGAGGGCCAAGGCGCGGGGCCATGACAACCCCCCGGAGCGAATTCCGCAGAAGTTAACAGGCTTTTGCGATCGGGGTCGCTCCGGCATTCTGATCTGGCGCGTTTCTCATCCCCCGAACCGCTGAGGTTCGAGAGACGAGGCGCGCTAGACCGGCGGGAGAAGGACATGGCCCAGCGATTGGACGCACGAGCGCCCGATTTCGAACAACAATTCAAGGCGCTGCTCGCGCAAAAGCGCGATCTCGCGCCCGATGTCGACGCCACCGTCAAGGCGATCATCGACGATGTGATCGCACGCGGCGACGCGGCGCTCGTCGACTGTTCCCGCCGCTTCGACCGTATCGACCTCGAGAAGACCGGAATCGCTATCTCCAGGGCCGAGGTCTTGTCCGCAGAGGACCGCTGCTCGAAAGAGCAACTCGACGCGCTCGATCTCGCGCTCGAGCGGATTCTCGCCTTCCACGAAAGGCAGCGCCCCCAGGATCTGCGCTTCACCGATCCGCTCGGCGTCGAGCTCGGCTGGCGTTGGACGCCGATTGATGCGGTCGGGCTCTACGTGCCAGGGGGCACCGCCGCCTATCCCTCCTCCGTGCTCATGAACGTCGCGCCGGCTAAAGTCGCCGGCGTGGATCGGATCGCCATGGTCGTGCCGACTCCCGGCGGGGAGGTCGCGCCGCTGGTGCTGGCGGCCGCCAAGCGCGCCGGCATCGAGGAGATCTACCGTGTCGGCGGCGCGCAGGCCGTGGCGGCGCTCGCCTACGGCACCAAGAGCATTGCGCCGGTCGACAAGATCGTCGGTCCCGGCAACGCCTATGTCGCGGCAGCCAAGCGCCGCGTGTTCGGCCAGGTCGGCATCGACATGATCGCCGGTCCTTCCGAAGTGCTGATCCTCGCGGACAAGAGCGCCAATCCCGACTGGATCGCCGCGGACCTCCTCGCCCAGGCCGAGCACGACGAGTCGGCGCAGTCGATCCTGATCACGGATGATGCGTCGCTCGCCGACGCCGTCGTCGCCGCCGTGGAGCGCCATCTCAAGACGCTCAGCCGTCACGAAATCGCTTCATCCTCCTGGCGGGATTACGGGGCCGTCATTCTCGTGTCCAAGCTCGCTGAAGCCTTGCCGCTCGCCGATCGGATCGCCGCGGAGCATTTGGAGCTCATCTGCGAAAACGCCGAGGCGTTCGCCTGCAAGATCAGGAACGCCGGGGCGATCTTCATCGGCGGCTACACGCCGGAGGCGGTGGGAGATTACGTCGGCGGCTCGAATCACGTGCTTCCCACGGCGCGCTCGGCGCGCTTCTCCTCGGGCCTCAACGTGCTCGACTTCATGAAGCGCAGCTCGATCCTGAAATGCGATGCGGAGGCTCTGCGGGCCATCGGCGGCGCGGCCGTGACGCTGGGCGAAGCGGAGGGGCTCACCGCGCATGCGCGCTCCGTCTCGATCCGGTTGAACTCGCTTGGAGCCTGATGTGGCGCGTGACAGCGTTCTCAGCCGCCTCAGCCGAGTCGCGCTGGACGAGAATTCGATCGGCCGCGGCACGGCCGATCAGCAGCATGAGCGCGAAACCGCGATCTACGATCTCATCGACGACAATCATTTCGGCGTCGTCGGCCATGAGGGCGGTCCTTACGCGCTCGACATTTCGCTCACCGACGCGAAGCTCGTGTTCGCCGTGAGCGACGCCGAGGGCAAGTCCGTGGTCACGCATATATTGTCGCTGACGCCCTTTCGACGGATTCTCAAAGACTACTTTATGGTCTGCGAAAGCTATTACACGGCAATCCGCACCGCTTCGCCGAGCCGTATCGAGGCGATCGATATGGGACGGCGCGGACTGCACAATGAAGGCGCGCAGCTCTTGCTGGAGCGCCTGACCGGCAAGCTCGACATCGACATCGACACGGCGCGGCGGATCTTCACCCTGGTCACGGCGCTGCACTGGAAGGGCTAGCGCGAGATGGCAGATGCGCCGCCAGCCCCGCCGGCGACCCGAGCGCGCGGGCGCCCGCAATCCGTGCTGTTCGCCTGCACCTTCAACGCCGTGCGCTCGCCTATGGCCGAGGCGATCGCCCGCCATTATTTCGGGCGAGGCATCCACTTCGCCTCCGCCGGGTTGAAACGCGCCGAGCCTAACGGCTTCGCCGCCGCCGCGATGGCGGAGATCGGCATGGACATTTCGGCCCATAAATCGAGGACTTTCGAAGAGCTCGAGGACGAGAACTACGACCTGATCGTCACGCTGTCGCCCGAGGCGCACCACCGCGCGCTCGAATTCGCGCGCGACCTTGCGGCCGAGGTCGTCTATTGGCCGACGCCCGATCCGACCGCCGCGACGGGCTCGCGCGAGATGATTCTCGAAGCCTATCGCGAGACGCGCGATAGGCTCGCAGCGCGGATTAAGAGCTATCTCCACCGCCCGTGGGAGAGCCAGGGTTGAGCCGTCGGCGTCAGGAATTCCGCTTCGCAACGGCAGATGCGCACATCGCGGCGCTGCTCCTCGATGAAAACGACCTGCTCCCACCGAACGCTCGCGATCTCGCTGAGGCGCCGAACGGCCAGACGCGCAAAGCGTTTCTGCGTCGGCGCGCGGCAACGCGACGGCTCGTCGCGCAACGTCTGGGCGTCGCCGCGACCGAGGTCGAGATCGGTCACGATCCTAACGGCGCGCCGCTTGTACTGCGCCCGGACGCCGGACTTTATATCTCGGTCTCGGGCCGCGCCGACTTTTGCGCCATCGCGCTCGCGTCGAGCTGCACTGGCGTCGACATCGAGCCGCTCCAACCCGTGGAGCCCGTCTGGAGCGGGCTGCATCCGAGCGAAGCGGCGCTTCTTCGCGGGCTTCCACGCAATGTTCAGGGAGAGGCCTTTCTGCGGCTCTGGACCGCCAAGGAGGCCTATCTCAAGGCGCGGGGCTCGGGCTTTTCGCGCGAGCCAGCGACGATTGCGGTCGATCTCGATTTCCGCCTGGTCGACGCGGAGTCCGAAGTCCTTCTCGCTGCGGGTGAGTGGCTTGTTGTCGAGCTCGCAGGACAAAAGTTTCTGATCGCCTGCGTCGTGCTCGGCGGTTGAAATTCAAAGCGTGCTCCGCCCGACACACAACGCGACGAGCAAATTCAAAGCGTCATTTTGTCCTTTTGCCTTCATTGAAGAATTCCAGCAGATCGCCCGCTTCAGGGGCTCCCATTGTGCCTACTAGAAAAGGAGCGACTCTCCCATGGAAAGTCGCTCCTGTCCCTCTGCAAAATAGGCGGTGAAACCAGACGACTACGCCAACTCGGCAACACTTCGAGTGACGAAAGGAGGATACGCAGAGCGCAGCGCCCCCGCCTCATCAAGATTGACGAGGCGGTGAAATTTTGTGAGCCGTCGACGCGAGGCGAACGGTCTTCACCGCGTTATCCCCGTCGATGGCGTTCTTGCGTCTGAATTCGCGTCCGGCCCACAAACTCGCCGCGCCACCCGGCTCGCCAACGCTAGCAGCGCGCGATCTGTTCCCCGCCTTCCGATGAGCGAGAGGCCGAGCGGCGGGTCTGATGGCAGCGGCAGGCTCACCTGCGGCAGGCCAAAGTAGCTCGCCAGCAGAAAGAGCCGAAACATCTGATAACGCTTCGCATCGAGCGCCTCCGGGCTCTCGTCGAGGCGCGGCGAGCAAAACGGCGTCGTCGGCAGGACGAGGACGCCGTCGTCTCCAAAGAGCGCCTCGATCTTGGGCCGCGCGCCGTCGCGAAAGGCTCCCGCCTCTTGCCTTTGCGCATCCGTGACCGTCGCCGCATAGGCGAAGCGCTCGGCGATCCCCGGCCCGAGGCGCGGGCGCCGAGACTCGATCCAGGCGCCATGCGAGCGATGGGCCTCAAAGGCCTGGTAATTGCGGAAATGCGCGAGCGCCTCCGGCCAAAAGGACGCCTCCAGCGCAACCTCGCGCATCGGGAGCTCGGGCGCGAGCGCCACCACCGCCGCGGCGAGCCGCGCGGCCTCCGTCTGCGGGCAATCCGCGAAGGCGTCGGTCAGGAACTGGCTGCGCGCGAGCGGGCGGCGATCACTGTCTTGAGGCAGGAGCACATCGCCGATCCTTTCGAGCGTCGCCGCGTCGCGCGCGAAAAAGCCCACGACGTCGAAGCTCGGCGCGAGCGGCACGACGCCGTCAAGCGATAGCGCGCCGTGGCTCGGGCGAAAGCCGAAGACGCCGCAGAAGGCGGCGGGCGCACGGCAGGAGCCCGCCGTATCCGTGCCGAGCGCGAAATCCGCGAGCCCCGCCGCGACGGCGACCGCGGAGCCCGAGGAGGAGCCGCCGGGATGGCGATCTCGCGCGCGCGGATTGACGGGCGTCCCGTAATGGGCGTTCGCGCCCAGGAGACTATAGGCCATCTCGTCCATCTGGCTCTTGCCGACGAGCCTCGCGCCAGCCGCAAGCAGCGTCTCGACGACGGGCGCGTGGGCGCGCGCGGGCGCATGGCTCGCGGCGAACTCGGGGTGGCCGTTGGTCGAGACGCAGCCTTCGACGTCGATGTTCTCCTTGACGACGAAGGTCAGGCCCGCGAGCGGGCCGGTGTGGGTAGGCCTCACGTCAAGCGCGACGGTCAGCGCGCCGAAATCGTCAGTCATGCGTGAATCTCCACCTCGGCGACGCCAGCTTTGCCCCATGCCTAGTGTTACAAAACTCCGGGCGCAAACTTTGGGAGCCCTCTGGAGAAAGCGCCGATAGGCTTAACCTTTGCGCGAGCCCAGACGCGCCACAACGAAACGGACGCGACGCGCATGATTCAGGATCCGAACGCAGCTGGAACAAATCGGGCTCGAATCGGATGGCGGGCGAAAGTCGCGCTCTGTTCGCCCAGATGTGGCGGCGGCGGAGGCGTCGCGCCACTAGTTCTTGGGTAAGGCGGTGAGCGATGACACGATATTTTGAGATTCGAGGCGGACTCCGCGGGGGATTTTTGTCAATGCTGCACGCAAGACGGGAAGAAAATTTTTTCGCGAGCTAATCTTCTGATTTGAAAGCAGAGAGGCTTGCGATGCCGCCATTCGGCGCAGGCTTCGCCTTGGGCCGGGCGGCATGGCGACGCCCTGCGCGCGCTCGCCCGAGCCGCGCCGACGAAATCGCCAAACCGATCAGGGTTAAGCGGGGCGTTCGACTTTGGCGCCGCGCTCCCGCTCGGCGAAGCGAGAGCCTTAAGCTTTGGGGGCGAAGGCGAACGGATAGCGTCCGAATCGGGGTCGGGCCCAAGTTCGCGCCGCGTTCCGGCGCCGACGAATCGCATGGGAAGCGCTGTAGCGCCTTTCACCGGCCGAACGCCGCCGCCGCCGGCTCCCCCGCCAAAGCCGCCGCCTCCCCCGCCAAATCCGCCGCCGGCCCCGCTCGTTCCTTGATGGCCTCCGCCATAGCGCTGCGGCGGCTCTTCCTTCTTGGGCGCCGGACCGCTCGCAGCGCGCAGCTCGTCATTGGACACGCGGCAACTGTGCTTCTTGTCGAAGCGCGCGAAGAAGGGACTGGGGAAGTCGAGAAACTCCTCGCGCGTGATGCGGCCCTTGCCGGCCTGATCGAAGTAATCGAAGGTCGCGGAGGCGAACAGCGAGCTCGCCTTCGGGACGATTGCGAAGCTCTTTTCGTCGATATAGCCGCGCTTTTTAGGGTCGGCGAGGCGATAGAGCTTCGCCATGTAGGCGCGCCATTGGTCGCAGGTGTAGACCCCGCCGTCGCCGCCCCAGTCGCGCGCCGTCGAGACCAGCAGGTCGTCATTCTGCTGGGCGACCGCGTTAGAGCCAAAGACCCCAGCAAAGGCCAGCGCGAGGATGGCTTTACGCATCGCTTTCTCCCTTTCCACGACGCTGAGCTCGCATACCAATCGGGTACGGAGAAAACCTCATCAATTCTAACAGACAAGAGCGCGCTTTGCGCGTCTCCGCTTCTTCTCGTCGCGCTTTAGGCTCCCAACTGCGACAACGCGCCTCGCCTTGGCCGCTACGGCCAAGGCTTGGCATTTCTTAAGCGGATGACTAGCTAAGGCTCGATAGTGGCTCGGCTTGCGCCAATCTTGCGGTCACGCGGTGGCGGTAGCGCCTGCACGCTCGAGAAACGGAGGGAAAAAGAATGGGTAAGCTAGTCAAATTCGGACTGACGGGCTGGGGGGCGGTCTGCGTGGCGTCGTTGCTCGCGATGCTCGCGCCGGGTCAGGCCCTGGCCGGCGATCGCATCGGCTCGCTGCAATGCCGGCTTTCCGGGAACTCGCTCGGCGTTCTGGTGGAAAATCAGACCGTCGACTGCCTGTTCGAGGACGACGCGGAAGGCGTCGCGCCTGCGCATTACGTCGGCACGCTCAGCAAGGTCGGAGCCAATATCAGCGTCAACGGACCGGGCGAGATGGTCTGGGGCGTTATCGCAGCGACCGGCCATGTCGGCCCGGGCGCGCTGCAAGGCGCCTATGCGGGGCCGGAAACCACCGTGAAGGTCGGCGTCGGCGGCGGCGGCGCGATCCTCGTTGGCGGCAACAATAACACGATCTCGCTGCAGCCCTTCGAGGTCGAGGCGGGCAAGGGCTTCGGGCTGACCGCCGGCATCGAAAACCTGACGCTCACCTATGTGCCGGATCCGCCGCAGCCGCCCTTCCCGCACAGCTACCGTAAGCATCACCGCCACCGCGGCTGAGGCGGCTTGAACCATTAGCGGAGCGGCGAACACGCCGCTCCCTTCCCTTCAGGACGGAGCGGCGAACACGCCGCTCCTTTGCCCTTCACGACGGAGCGGCGAAGTCGAGCAGGCGGTCGGAGGGGAAATCGTAGAGCCTGCCGCTCTCCGACCAGTCGGGCCTCAGCAGCGCCACCGCCTTTTGCGCAAAATCCTGCGGCGTGCGCAGCGTCGCGGGGTCCTCGCCGGGCATGGCTCTGGCCCGCATCGCGGTGCGCAGCGGTCCGGGATTGGCGAGCATCACCTTGATGTCAGAGATATTCGCGCACTCTGCCGCATAGGTGCGGGCGAGCGCCTCCAGCCCCGCTTTCGTGACCGCGTAAGGCCCCCAGTAGGGCTTGAGCTGCGCGCGATGGGCCGCTCCCGAGGTGACGATCAGCACGCGCGGCGAGCGGCCCATCCTCAGTAGCGGATCGAGCGAGCGCACCAGGCGCCAATTGGCGGTCAGATTGACCGCGAGGAGCTGCTCCCAGTCCTTCGGCTCGACATGCGCGAGAGGCGTGAGCGGGCCGAGCTGCCCGCCGACGCAGGCAAGCGCGTCGAGGCGGCCAAAACGCTCGTTGAGCGCCGCGCCGAGCCGGTCGAGCGCTTCGAAGTCGGCGAGATCGCAGGGGACCAGGGTCGCCGCGCCGCCGAGACCGGCAATCTCGTCGTCGAGCGCCTCGAGCGCGCCCATCGTGCGCGCGAGCAGGACGACATGCGCCCCTTCCCGAGCCAGCTCCAACGCCAGCGCGCGGCCGAGGCCGCGTGAGGCGCCGGTCACCAGCGCAATTCGGGAAGGCGGCGAGTCCGACATGTCGGTCTATCCGGACGGCGACGTTAAGCTCCGCCCGATGTCACGACGCCGATCAGCGCGCCGGCGCGGCGGCCGCGGCCGTCGGGGCGGCCCCAGCCGGCATGGCGGGCGGCGCCTCTGCGGCCTTGGTCTCCTTCTTGACGGCGAGAATGAGGCTCGACTGATTCGGCCGCCAGCGGTAGCCTATGCCGAACGGCAGCGCCGCGGGCGCCTCCTTCTGATAGAGCTTCGCCAAATCTCCCTGCCAGGCGTAATGGAAGATGGGAAGCGGGCGCGAATAGTGACCGAAGGGCTTCACGCTCCAGTCCGCGCCATACATTCGGTAGGGAACGCCGGTGTCGTCCTGCAGGATGGCGCTGCTGTGCTTGAGGAGGGAGTTCCTCACCTCGGAGAAGGGCGTCCCGTGCAGCAAATAGGAGGCGCTCTTGACCAAGGCGTCGCCGTCTCCGAGCTTCGTGAACAGGGCGTCGAGCCCCGTCTTGGCGAAAGAGCCGTTCACGACATTGGCCTGGAAATAATAAAGCGTCTGATCCGGGCCGCCGGGCGAGGAGAAGACGATCTTGGCGCCCTTGGTCCCGCCGGTAGCCGGGTCCTGGGCCTTCTCGCCCTCCACGATGTCGCCGTTGTCTAGCAGCCGCACCAGTTGCGCGTCGTGGATAACCTTGCCAGAGCGCGCGAGGAACACATAGAGGACCGGCAGCGTCCCCTTCGTCGGAGTCAGGCTGAACTGGCCCGACATTTCATTCGTGCGGAAGAAGCTCACCTGGAGGATCGTGCGCGTCGCCCTTTCAAGCCCTTGCAGGGCGGCGGGGACCAATTTCTCAGGGATTTTGGTCACGTCCGGCGGCGTGCCCGGCGGCTCAAGTCCGGCCATGACATAGGTTTTGCGGTCGGGAAAGAAGGCGTTGGCGTAAAGGAAGTCCGGCCCGCTAAAGAGATAGAAAAGGTTGGCCCGCTTCGGCAGGGTCAGATTGTCCTTGGCCCAATTGCGCACGTGAGCAAGCTGCGCAGCGTCGACGAGCTTGAAGGCCGAAATCGAAACTCCTGGCATGGTTCTGCCAGGCCGCGGTCTTGGTCAGTGGCGCCAGCGGCAAATCGGCCGGCGTCGGCAATCCGGCGAGAAAACGGGCATTGTCGTCCGCGCTCGCCGCCTGCGCCTTCGGCGCCGCGAGAGAAGTCCGCCCACAGCCACGATGGAGAAAATCAGGCCAAGCCGGAGCTTCGAAAGCCGAAGCGCCATTGCGCCGAGCTGCGCCGAAGACACGAGCGCATAGACCACGAGACCGGCGAGCATGACCGCCAGTCCGGCGAAGGACTGCAGCGGGCGCGTTTCGAGGAGGTAGTACATCATGTAGAGCGTCACCGAGAGAAAGAGGAGCGGGGTCAACGGATAACCCCAGGCTCGGTAGGGCCTTGGGAGGTCGGGGCGCGTATAGCGCAGTTTCATCATTCCGAGAACAGTTAAAAAGGAGCAGAAGGTCAGGCTGAACTGCGTGAATTCGAGAACCGCTTCGAAGCTCTGCGAGAACAGCATCAGGCACGCCACGACCATCTGCACGAGCGTCGCGAAGGCCGGCGCGCCGTTCTTGGTGCGCTGAGCGAAGGGACGCAGCGCCGGAAGATCCTCGCCCATGACCATTGTGACGCGTGGGCCGATCCACATCATCGCGCTCACCGTCGAGACGAGACCGATCGAGATCAGCGCGTCGACGAGGCGCCCGCCGCTCTGCCCAAAGATGTGAACCCCGGCGATCTGCGCCACGTTGATCTTGCCCGCAAGCTCGGAGATCGGCGTGGTGAGGAGGAACACCGCGTTGAGCGCCACATAAAGGAAGATCACAACGCCCGTTCCCAAGAAAAGCGCGCGCGGCAGGTTCTTCTGCGGGTCGCGGATTTCTCCGACGATATAGGTCGCGGCGTTCCAGCCTGAGTAAGCGTACATGACGAAGACGAGGCTGATCGCGAAGGGCGCGCTGAAAATCTGCTGCGCCTGGAAGGAGCCCGTCAGCTGGACCGCGGGCGCGCGCAAGCCGGCGATGGCGCCAAAGATGATCAAGGCGGCGATGACCGCGAGCTTCAAGGCCGTCGAGGCGATTTGAAAGACGCTGCCCTGGCGGACCCCCGTCAGATGGATCATCGAGACAAGGAGAATCGAGCCGAGCCCGAGCAGCATCGGCGAAGCGCTCGGCCAGAAGGACTTCGCGTATTCGCCGAGCGCCATCGCCGCTAACGCCACCGGCGCGGAAAAGCCGATGGTCGCGGAGAGCCAGCCGGCGATGAAACCGACCGCCGGCCCGAAGGAGTGGGTGAGAAAGTTATAATCCCCGCTCGAGCGTGGAAACATCGCCGCGAGTTCCGCGTAGCAGATCGCCCCGCAGAAAGCGGCGACGCCGCCTGCCAGCCAGAGGAGCAACACGACCGACGGAGAAGACAAACCCTGAACCTGAAACCCCAGACTAGTAAAAACTCCCACCCCAATCATGTCGGCTATGACTATGGCTGTGGCGGCGACCATGGACACTGTAGCGGCGTTCGTATTGCTTTTCGTCGAAGAGGTCATTGCGCGCGGGCCCTGCCAGAATTGATCGCATTTACACCATAAACCTGCCGCCTTCGCAATGCGTAATTTCGATTAACCCCAACAGCTTGCGGGTCCTCCGGACGCGCCTCGGCTCGTGGGCAAGCAATTGGTAACCAAGGACGCATAACCTGCAAAGGCGAGCGCGGCAGCGCCGAGCGTCCGTAAAAGGTTGACGCGATGATGTGTTGGCGAAAGACCTTTCTGCGCCTCGAGCAGCGTCTGGGCGCCGATCGGAAATCGGCAGTTTCTGCCCGCAAGGGAGGGCGCGCTCTGCTCAAGGCGGCGGCGCTCGGACTTCTGACGCTCGTTGCGGCCTGCGACCGGAATGCGGCCCAAAATGTGGCGCAGCGCGACACCGGCTTGGACGCGCAGAGCCTTTCAGCCGATGGGATGCGCCGGCAGCGCGTCGCGCGCGCGAAATCGCATGAGAAGGTCGACGCGCGCGCGGCCGAGCCGCAGCCAAAAGACGTCTCCTTCGCCATTCCGCCGACCGACCTGCGCCTTTGGTCGCGCAACGCCGCCGCCGCCGAGGAGGAAACGCCCCAGAAAGCGGCCAGCCTCTTCACGCCGAGCATGCCGAGCATGAACAGTCGCCCTTCGGAGAGCTTGACGAAACTCGTCGCCTTCGGCACGGCGCCCTTTCCCTACGACGGTTCCGCTCCAGGCGGCCGGGCGTTTCTCGACGTGAGAGACGGCGACCAGCGCGGCCACCGCTCCTACACCGGCAGGGTCCTGTGGGAGAACGAGGTTTTCGGCGATTCGCGCGTGCTCGTTCACGTGCCGGAGACCTTCGACCCCGCGAAGCCGGGCGTCATGGTCGTGTTCTTCCATGGTTTCGGGGCGACGCTTTCGCGCGACGTGCTGCGTCGCCAGAAGGTGCCGGCGCAGGTCACGGCCTCAGGCGCCAATGCGGTCCTCGTCGCGCCGCAATTCGCCGTCGACGCCCGCGACGGCAGCGCCGGCCGTTTCTGGCAGCACGGCGGCTTCAGAAGCTTCCTCGACGAGGCGGCGCACCATTTGGCCTCGCTCCGCGGCGACCCCGATTCGGAGGCCGTCTTCCAGAAAATGCCGATCGTCATGGTCGCCTATAGCGGCGGCTTCGCGCCCGCCGCCTTCTGCCTCAGGGACATCGCCTCGACCAATCGCGTGAAGGGCGTCGTGCTGCTCGACGCCGCCTATGGCGAGCTGGAAACCTACGCTAACTGGGCTGCGCGAGAGCACAAGACCGGCGGCTTCTTCGTGAGCTCCTACACGCTCTCGACGAAGGGTCACAACAATGAGCTGAAGCACATGCTCGCCGCGAGAGGCGTGCCCTTCAGCGACGACGATTCGAAGGTCGGCCGCGGCGTCACCTTCTTCGACACGGGCTCGGACTACACCCACGAGAGCTATGTGACGCAGGCCTGGACGGAGTTCCCGATCAAGGACGTGCTTGCCCGCGTTCCCGGTGTCGGCCCGGGAGACAATATCGCCTCCCAAAGCACGACATTGCGCGACCGCACCGCCGCGCGGTAATCGTTCAGGATAGGTCCTGCGCACCCCGACGAGCCGCCGCCGAGCGCATCGGCGGCGGCTTGCGCTTGTCGCCGCGCCCGTGCCAGAGGCGCGCATCCCTTGCAGTTTAGGAGACGCACAGAGTGACGCAAGTCGAGGCGACGACCATCTTCGTTTGTGTGACCTGCCGCGGCGCGGAGAACGCCGAGGCGCGGCCGGGACGCGTTTTCTACGAGGCGCTCGACGAGCGCCTGAAGCGGGGCGACGAGCCATCGATCGAAGTGGTCCCCGTCGAATGTCTCTCGATCTGCAAGCGGCCCACGAGCGTCGCCTTGGCCGCTCCCGGCAAATGGACCTATGTGATCACGGGTCTCGAGCCGGCCCCGCATGTCGAAGACATCGTGACGGCGGCGAAGCTTCACGCCGAGAGCCCGGACGGCGTGCCGCCGTGGCGGGAGCGCCCGGAATGTTTCCGGCGCAACGTCGTCTCGCGGACCCCGCCGCTCGGGGCCACTGAACGCGGGGAGTGACTTCGTAACTCCCTTGCGGGGGAAGGTGGCGAGCGCAGCGAGCCGGATGAGGTTGGCGCAGCCGCCGCACGCACCGAAGCAAACCGCCGGACGCCGAGGCCCCGTGTCATCGAGCCTCTCCCGCAAAGGGAGAAGGGGCGCCGCCATCGGCGTTAGGCCTGATACAATCGGGCGCTGATCGGAATTCTCTTGTCAAAACAGAACGCCCTCCCCCGCGGACGGGAGAGGGCGCATAAGTCAATCGCGACCGATGATTACGCCGCCATCGAGTTGGCTTTTTCGATCAGCGCCTCGGCCATGCGGATCGACGCGATGTCGATCAGACGGCCGTCGAGCGAAACCGCGCCCTTGCCTTCCTTGGCGGCCTGGGCCATCGCCTCGAGAATGCGGCGAGCCTTGGTCACCTCCGCCTCCGACGGCGTGAAGACCTCGTTCGCGAGCTCGATCTGCGAGGGGTGGATCGCCCATTTGCCTTCGTAGCCGAGCACGGCGGCGCGCTTCGCAGCGGCCTTGTAGCCTTCCGGATCGTTGAAGTCGCCGAAGGGCCCGTCGATCGGGCGCAGGCCATACGCGCGGCAGGCGACCATCATGCGCGTCTGCGCCGCGTGCCACTGGTCCATCCAGTAGTATTCGCGGTTGCCGCCCTTGTCCTTGTCGGTCAGGACGCCGTAGTCGGGGTTGACGCCGCCGATGACGGTCGTGCGCGCGCGCGTCGAGGCCGCATAGTCGGCGACGCCGAAGGACATGGCCTCGAGGCGCTTCGAGGACTTCGCGATCGCCTCGACATTAGCCATGCCGAGCGCCGTCTCGATGAGGATCTCGATGCCGGTCTTCTTCGTGCGCTTCTTATATTGCTCGATCTGCGTGATCAGCATGTCGATCGCATAGACGTCCTCCGGCACGCCGACCTTCGGGATCAGCACGACGTCGAGGCGCGGGCAGTTCTCGAGCACGTCGACGACGTCGCGGTAGCAATAGTGCGTGTCGAGGCCGTTGATGCGCAGAGTCATCGTCTTCTTGCCCCAATCGATGTCGTTGAGGCCCTGGATGATGTTCTTGCGCGCCTGCTCCTTGTCGTCGGGCGCGACGGCGTCCTCGAGATCGAGGAACACCACGTCCGCCTTGGACTGCGCGGCCTTCTCGAACATGCCGGGCGCGGAGCCGGGCACGGCGAGCTCGGAGCGATGCAGGCGCGACGTGGCCTGTTCGATGAGCGTGAAAGACATGTATCCCTTCCTTTCTTGATTAGCCCGTGGCGCCGAGGCCAGAGGCGATGCAACTGATGGAGAGCAGGAGCGGAATCTTGATCAGCTCCCGCGCCGTTTCGTCCTGCGCGCTGCGGAAGCGCCGCAGCAGCTCGACCTGCTCCAGATTGACCTGATTGATCGTCGGCAGGCGATCGTCGAGCCGCGCCTTATAGGCCTTGAAGCGCTCGCCGAGCACCGTCGCGCCCGTCACCTTCAGGACCATGGCGCGGGTCAGCTCATGCTCGGCCGCGATCTTCGCGAAGATCTTTTCGCGCACGGCCACGTCTTCGACGAGGCTCGCATATTTGCCGGCGATCTCCAGATCGACGAGCATCAGCACCTTCTCGACCTCGTCGAGAACGAGGCGGAAGAGACGGGAGTCCGCGTGCATGCGGCGCAAGAGCTCTAGCCCAGCGTCGCCGCGCTCATCGAGGAACGACTTGAGCCCGGAACCGACGCCGAACCAGCTTGTGATGGCGTGGCGATTCTGCGCCCAGGCGAAGACCCACGGGATCGCGCGCAGATCCGCGAGGCTCTTCGCGCCGAAGCGCCGCGCCGGGCGCGAGCCGATGTTGAGGAGCGAAATCTCCTCCAGCGGCGAGGCGGCCTGAAAATAGAGAACGAGATCGCCGTCGCCCACGAATTCCGTATAGGCCTTCAGCGCCGCGCTCGACAGGTCCTCGAAGGCCTGCTCGAATTCCGCGCGGGGAATCAGGGCTTCCTCGCGTTCGGACTTCAACGCATGGGTGAAGACGGATGAGGCGAGCAGCTCCATCTGATAGGCGGCGGTGCCGCGGTTCGCGTATTTGAACGAGACGACCTCGCCCTGCTCGGTGACGCGGAAGCGCCCCCGGATCGAGCCCGCGGGCTGCGCGGCGATCGCATGTCCCGTCGGGGCGCCGCCGCGCGAGACGGAGCCGCCGCGGCCATGAAAGAAGGCGATCGCGACGCCCTGCTCCAACCCGACCGCCGTCAGCCGCGCCTGCGCCTTGTAAAGCTCCCAGTTCGACGGCAGGAAGCCGCCGTCCTTGTTGCTGTCCGAATAGCCGATCATCACTTCCTGCAGATCGCCCTGGCGCTGGGAGCTGCGCCTGACGATGGGGATGGCGAGGAGCTCGCGCATGATGGCCGGCGCGTCCCGAAGATCCTCGATCGTCTCGAACAGCGGCACGATCGGCAGCGAGCAGTACACGCCCTTGGAGCCTTGCTTGACGAGTCCGGCTTCCTTGGCGATCACATAGGCGCCGAGCACGTCAGCGACGCTGTGAGTCATCGACAGGATGAAGCTGCCGAAGGCCTCGCGGTCGAGCCTCGACTGCAATTCCGCGACGAGCTCGAACATCTCGATCGTGTCGCGGGTCTCCGAGGAAAAGCGCTCGCGCTCCTCCACGCTCAGCGGCGGGGTCTGCAGCTGCTCCTCGAGCCAAGCGCGCCACTCAGCGGAGTCGACCGATGGCGGATCGCTCTCGCGCGTCGTTCGCCACAAGTCGGCGAGCGCATTCGTCGTGCGCGTCGTGTTCTCCCGCAGATCGAGCCGGACCGTCGAGAAGCGGAAGACTTCGACCGCCCGGCGGAGCGGCCGCACGAGATCGGTTGCGAGCGCCGTTGAGCGCCCCTCGACGAGCGCCGCCTCCATCAGTTTGAGGTCGGCGATGAGCTCGTCGGCGTTGGCGTAACGCTGATCGGTCGTCGGCTCGCCGCGCGTCGCGAGCAGGGTCTGATTGAGCTTGTAGAGGATGAGATTACAGAACTGGCGATAGGGCTCCATCTGGTTGCGCGATCTGATGAAGCTCGCGTCCTTCAAGGCGGACAGGCGCTTTTCCAGTTCGTCGCGCAGCATCTGCGGAATATCCGCAGCACGCGGGCTTATCGAGAGCATGCGGCCGAGCTCGATCGTGCGGCCGCGATAGTAATTGAGGCTCGCCAGCGCATTGTCGCGCATGGTCTGGCGCGTCACCGCATTGGTGACGAAGGGATTGCCGTCGCGGTCGCCGCCGATCCAGGAGCCGAACTGGAAGAAGGGCGTGACCTCAAAGCTTTCGTCCGGATAATGCTTTGCGAGCGCCTGCTCGAAGGTCGCGAGGAGTTCCGGAGCGAGATCGAAAATCGTCTCCGAGAAGAAATGCTGGCCCCAGGCGACCTCGTGCTCCACCGTAGGTTTCTCGAGATGGAGATCGCCGGTCAGAAACAGGAGTTCGACCTGATCGCGCAGTTGCGCGCCGAGCGCATTGCGTTCGCGGTCGGTCCAGCGCGTGGACTCGAGCTCGCGCAACAGGAGATAGATCTTGCGATTCTTCTCCAGGATCGAGACGCGCTTGGCTTCGGTCGGATGCGCGGTGATCACCGGGCGGATTCGCAGCGTCTGCAGCTGCGCCCGGATCTCGTCGGCCGTCACGCCGGCGCGCTTCGCCCCCGCCAGCACCTGATCGAAGGTGCCGAGCAGTTGATCGTGACCGCGCTCGCGCTCGATATGGCGGCGCCGGCGCATCGCATAGGCCTGCTCGGCGATCGAGACGAGCTGAAACAGGATGCCTTGCGCCTGCAGGGTGCGGCCCATCTCGTAGTCGGTGAGCTTGGAGCCCGCGGCGAACCCCCGCAGCACGGGAGCGATCTGCGGCAACTGTCGCTCGACGACGAGCAGAAGCTGCTCGACGAGCCACGCCGAGGCTTCGTTGACGGAACGCGTCGCGAAGGCCGAAGGCGCGGCGGACGAGGATCGGAGAATGACGTCGTTCATGCGGACTTAATCTCCCTCGTCTGCGAATTTGCTCTTTTGCGCGCGACCCTACTTCCGCCCGCGCCGGCAGGCGGAGGCGAGGCCTCAGGCGCTCTTCAAGACCTTTGCGACTGTCTCGCCGAATTCCGAGGGACTGGGCGCGACCACGAGGCCGAAGGACCTCATGATCTCGGTCTTTTCGGCCGCGCTGTCCCCGGTCGACGAGATGATCGCGCCGGCGTGGCCCATGCGGCGTCCCTTCGGGGCCGTCAGGCCCGCGACGAAGCCGATCACGGGCTTGGAGAAATTGTCCTTGATCCACGCGGCGGCCTCGGCTTCCTGAGGACCGCCGATCTCCCCGATGATCAGCACCGCCGCCGTCTCCGGATCCTTGTCGAAAAGCACGAGATGATCGAGGAAGGAGGAGCCGTTGATCGGATCGCCGCCGATGCCGACCGAGGTCGAAATGCCGTAGCCCAAGGCTTTGAGCTGCGAGGCCGCTTCATAGCCGAGCGTGCCCGAACGCGAGATCAGCCCGATATTGCCCTGCTTGTAGATGTGACCGGGCATGATGCCGAGCATGGCCTTGCCGGGGCTGATGATGCCGGCGCAGTTCGGCCCGACCATCATCGGCCGGCGGTCCTTGGGGTAGCGCATGAAATAGCGCTTCACCCGCATCATGTCCTGCGCCGGAATGCCGTCGGTGATCGAGCAGATCAGCTTTACGCCGCTGTCGGCCGCCTCCATGATGGCGTCCGCCGCGAAGGGCGGCGCGACAAAGGTGATGCTCGTCGTCGCCCCCGTCTCCCTCACGGCGTCCTTGACCGTGTTGAAGACCGGCACGCCATGCACGGACTTGCCGCCCTTGCCGGGCGTCACGCCGGCCACGACCTTGCTGCCGTACTCGAGCATCTCCTTGGCGTGGAAGCTGCCCTTGTCGCCGGTGATGCCCTGGACCAGGATCGGCGTCGTCTCGTCGATCAGAATGCTCATGCTGTCCTCCGCGAGCGCGCCTCGTCGTCAGTCGTTCTTGCCGATGGCGGCGACCGCTTTTTCCGCGGCCTCCTTCAGCGTGTCGGCGGTGATGATGTTGATCCCGCTTTCCTCGAGGATCTTGCGGCCGGCCTCTACATTCGTGCCGGCGAGCCTCACGACGAGCGGCACCGCGATATTGGTCTCGCGCACCGCGTCGACGACGCCTTGCGCCACCCAGTCGCAGCGGTTGATGCCGGCGAAGATGTTGACCAGCACCGCTTTGACCCGAGAATCAGAGAGCACCAGCCTGAAGGCGGTGGCGACGCGCTCGGCCGAGGCGCCGCCGCCCACGTCGAGGAAGTTTGCGGGGCTGCCGCCGGCGTGCTTGATCATGTCCATCGTCGCCATCGCCAAGCCGGCGCCATTCACGATGCAGCCGATCTCGCCGTCGAGCCCGATGTAATTGAGATTGTATTTGGCGGCCTCCGCCTCGCGCGGGTCACTCTGCGAGGGGTCCTGCATATCGACGATATTGCGGCGCCGAAACAGCGCATTGTCGTCGAAGGACATCTTCGCGTCGAGCGCCAGCACCTTGTCATCCTTGGTGACGACGAGCGGATTGATCTCGAGCATCGTCGCGTCGCAGTCGCGAAACGCGCGATAGGCGCCCAGAATGGTCTGCACCGCGCGGGACACCTGTTTCAGATTGAGGCCAAGCCGGAAGGCAAGCTCGCGCGCCTGGAACGGCTGCAGGCCGACCGCCGGCTCCACGATGACCTGCAAGAGCTCGTCGGGCGTGTTCTTGGCGATCTCCTCGATCTCCATGCCGCCGTGCTTGGAGGCGATTACGCGCACGCGCTCGAGCTTCCTGTCCAGAACGTAGCCGAGATAAATCTCGCGCTCGAATGGATCGGCCAACTCGACATAGACGCGCTGCACGGGCTTTCCTTCCGGCCCGGTCTGCCCCGTGACGAGGCGCTTGCCGAGGAGCTCGCGCGCCGCCTGCTGCACCTCGTGATAGGTGCGACAGAACTTGACGCCGCCCGCCTTGCCGCGCGCGCCCGCATGAATCTGCGCCTTGACGACCCAATGCGATCCGCCGAGCTCGGTCGCCGCGTAGACGGCCTGGTCGGGGCTGAAGGCGATCGTCCCGGGCGGCACCGCGACGCCGTGCTTCGCCAGTAGTTCCTTGGCCTGATACTCGTGGACGTCCATATTCGTCCTCCCTCAACCGAACGGCTTCACGAGCCGATCTTGCCGCGCACGACGTCGTAGACTTCTTCGGTCTTCTTGGCCGAAAGATCTAGCAGCGCATTGACCTCGCCAAGGCGCGTCTCCGCGAAGTCGCGGTCCTTGATCGACTTTGCGTTGATGAACACGTTGAGCGCGGCGCTGCGCAGGCCGGCGTTGGCGGCGAGCACCGCGACGCCCGCGTCGCTGATCACGTTCAGATTGCCCTTTTCCGCGACAACCGCGGAGAGCTTGATCACCTCGTGGCAGGCCTTCACGGCGCGCAGCGGCGCGTCGGTCGCAAGCTTCAGCGCTTGCTGGATCGCGGCGGCGCGCGCAGCTTTGTCCTCGTCCGTCGCGCGCGGCAGGCCATAGGCGCCCATCACTGCGTTGAAGGCGACGACATCCTCGTCAATCGCCGCGGTCAACTCTGCGCGCACCGCCTCCGCCTTCGCGTTGGCGTCCTTGAGGTCGGCCTCGTGGGCCTCGTAGCCCTTCTTGCCGATCGTGAGGTTGGCGACCATCGAGACGAGCGCGGCGCCGACCGAGCCCATGATCGCCGCGGCGCCGCCGCCGCCCGGCGTCGGCTTCTCGCTCGCCAGCGCATCGAGGAAATTGCCAATCTGTTCGTTCTTCGCGCTCACTGCGGCGTCCCCTCTTATTTAAGCGAGCTCTTTGGCCAGGGCGTAGATGTTCTCGCAGTCGAACACCTTATCGTTGGCCTCGAACATCTTCCCCACGCATTCGCGGTGTAGCTTTAGCTTCAAGCCGCCGAGGCCCAGCGCGCCGATGGCGGTCTTGCCATGACGCTCCTTCGCCTTGTCCGTCGCCTCGAACTCCGCCGAGTCCCAGGGGCGGCTGCGCGTTGCAGTCCGCGAGCAGCTCGATCGTCGGGTCGTTCTGCCAATCCTTCTCGTCAAGCAGCGGCACACCGATCGCGCCGGCGGCGAAGATGACCTGCGCGCCCTTCACGGCGGCGGCGCGCGCCGCATTGTCGAATGCCTCGATCGGCGTCGGCGCGAAGCCGAAGCGCTCCTTGATCGCCTCGCTGGACGCTTTTGCACGCGAGAGTTGGCGGGAGGTCAGCGCAACTTCGGCGCCCTCGATATGAAGCATCGCTGCGGCGCGCATCCCGACCGGACCCGTCCCGGCAAGCACGACCGCCTTCATGCCCGCGAGCGGCTTGGCCTTGGCGAGCAGCGCGACGCCGGCCGCGGCCGTCGTGTTGGAGCCGTTCGAATCGAGCATGGTCGAAACGCGGAAACCGGAGAAAAAGCGCTTCTTGACGATCTTGAAGAGCTCTTCGCCCTTCACCATGCTGCCGCCGCCGACGAAGAGCGCGGTGAACTGCTTTTCTTTCGGCCCGCGCGTGTAAATCGCGCCATCGACCAGCGCGCCGACGTTATCCGGGGTCACGCCGCCATAGCCGATCACGTGATCGGCGCCGCCGTCATAGCCGACGACCGTATCGAAGACGCTCGGAACAGGATCGGTGTCGAGCAGGAAGAGAAGTTTCTTGGTCATGTGCGTTTCGTTCCGTGACGGTCCTCGATCGCCGGTGTGAGCGACGCGAAGTAATCCAGAAAAACTGCCTTCAACGACTGAGTCGGAGGCTTGACGGCCCCTGACGGCTTTGATGCGCCCGCAACCGAAAAATGGGGGCGAAGCAGCTGCTGATCGATAGGCTTCTCTATGCCGTCACCACGTTGCGCGGCGCGCCGGCGACAAAGGCGTCGACATTGTCAATGAGCTGATCGGCGAGCACCTGCATCGCCTCCTTGGAGGCCCAGGCGACATGCGGGGTCACGATCAGGTTCGGTATGGTCGGATCGAGCAGCACATTGCCGTTCTTCGGCGGCTCGACCGTCAGCACGTCCATGCCGGCCCCGGAGATGACGCCCTTGCGCAAGGCGTCGGCGAGCGCCGCCTCGTCGATAATGCCGCCCCGCGCCGTGTTGATGATGCAGGCGCTCTTCTTCATGGAGGCGAGCTCTTTCGCGCCGATCAAATTCTTGGTTTGCGGCGTCAGCGGCAGATTGAGCGTGACGATGTCGGCCTCGCGCAGCAATGTCGGCACGTCGACCTTGCCCGGAATGTCCGTGACGTCGTTGATCAGCACTTTCATGTCGAGCGCTTTGGCGCGACGCTCGATTTCCTTGCCGAGCGCGCCATAGCCGATGATCCCCAGCGTCGAGCCGGCGATGTCGTAGATCGGATAATCGAAATAGCAGAACTGGCTGTTGTAACCCCAGCGACCGTGGAACACCGAGTTGTGGTAGTTCACGAGGTTGCGGCGCAGCGCGAAGAGCAGCGCGAAGACGTGCTCCGGGAGTGTGTTGAACGCGTAGTTGCGAATGTTGGAGACGGTGATCCCATGCGCGGTCGTATAGGCCTTGTCGATCACGTCCGTGCCGGTCGCCGCGACCGCGATGAGCTTCAACTCCGGCAGCTGCTTCAACGCGTCCTCGCGCAGGGGCGCCTTGTTGGTGATGCAGATGTCAGCGCCCTTCAAGCGCTCCACGACCTCCGCCTGGGAGGTCTGCGCGTATTCCTTGTAGTCGTGCGGAAAATTCGGCTTGCGCAGATTAGCGTCGAGCGTCTCGCGGTCGAGAAAGACGATTTTGTGCGACATGCCGAATTCCCCCGATGCGGCTATTCTTGAATTTTTTGTGAGAAGCGTCAGTCGGCGGTGGCGGTCGACACATCCGACCGCCTGCCGCCGACTGAGTGTTACCCTTAGGCCTTCAGGAGCGGATCGGCGCGATACACCGCCTGGGCGGCGGCGACGCCGGAGCCGGGCTGGATCTTGATGCCGTTGTCGAGCATCGCCATCTCCGCGCCGGCGATGGCGCCGAGCAGCATCAGCTCGTTCAGGTCGCCCAAGTGGCCGATGCGGAACACCTTGCCCGCAACCTCGGAGAGGCCGGCGCCAAGCGCCAGATTGTAGCGCTTGTAGGCGGTGGAGATCACCTTGGCCGCGTCAGAGCCTTCCGGCACGACGATCGCCGTGACCGTGTCCGAATTCCACTTCGGCTCCTTGGCGCAGGTCTTGAGGCCCCACGCCTCGACCGCGGCGCGCACGCCCTTGGCGAGGTGATGGTGGCGCTTGTAGACCTGATCGAGGCCTTCCTCGAACAGAATCTCCAGCGCTTCCTTGAGGCCATGCAGCAACGGGATCGACGGCGTGTAGGGGAAGTAGCCGGTCTCGTTGTTCTTGATCATGTCCTGGAATTCGAAGTAGGCGCGCTTCGACTTGTTGGACTTGCCCGCATCGATCGCCTTCTGGCTCGCCGCCATCAGCAGCAGTCCGGCCGGCAGCATGAAGCCCTTCTGCGAGCCCGACACGATCACGTCGACGCCCCACTTGTCCATGTGGAACGGCAGCGACGCCACCGAGGACACGCCGTCTACGAAGAGCAGCGCCGGGTGCTTCGCAGCGTCGATCGCCTTGCGCACCGCGCCGATGTCGGAGGTGACGCCCGTCGCCGTCTCGTTGTGCGTGGCGAAGACGGCCTTGATCTCGTGGTTCTTGTCGGCCTTCAGCGTCTCCTCGATCAGCTCCGGATCATTGCCGGTGCCCCAGGGACGCTCCTGCTTGATGACCTCGAGACCGAGGCGGTTCGCCAGGTCGATCCACAGATGCGAGAACTGGCCGAAGCGCTGCGCCAGCACCTTGTCGCCGGGCGACAGCGTGTTGGTGATCGCCGCCTCCCAACCGCCGGTGCCCGACGCCGGAAAGATGAAGGCGTGACCCTTCTCGGTCTCGAAGACCTTCTTGAGCTTCGGGAACAGCGGCTTCACGAGATCGGGGAAGATCGGCGAGCGATGGTCCTCGGAAGCGACCATCATCGCGCGCTGCACGCGATCCGGCAAGTTGGTCGGGCCCGGCACAAACAGAAAATTGCGGCCGGGAATTCTGGAATTCGACATATCTGGCTCCCTTCGAGCGCCTCTGGCTGGTTTGAACGGTCGCCCCCGCGCCTTGGGCCTCAACCCTCGTCGCTTAGCGGCGGTTGGGAAATCCCCTCGAAATGGATCAGAACAGGCCCTGGATGCGCCCGTCCGCCCCCACTTCGATATTGTTTGCCGCCGGAACCTTCGGCAGGCCCGGCATGGTCATGATGTCTCCGCAGACCGCGACGATGAACTCGGCCCCCGCGGAAAGCCGAAGCTCGCGCACCGGGATCACATGTCCCGAGGGCGCGCCTTTGGCGTTGGCGTCGGTCGAGAAGCTGTATTGGGTCTTCGCGACGCAGACGGGCAAATGGCCGAAGCCTTCCTTCTCGAGCTCCGCGAAGCGAGACTTGATGCTCGAGTCGTAGGAGATGTCCGCCGCGCCGTAGAGCTCGCGCGCGATCGTGCGGAGTTTTTCTACAAGCGGCAGATCATCGGCATAAAGCGGCTTGAAGTTCGACGGGTGCTTCTCGATCGTCTCGACGACGGCGCGCGCGAGATCCGCCGCGCCTTCGCCGCCCGAGCCCCAATTATCGGCGACGACGCAATCGACGCCCTCGGCCTTGCAGAGGGATTCGAGCTTTGCCATCTCGGCTGCGGTGTCGGAGGAGAACTTGTTGACGGTGACGAGCACCGGCACGCCGAACTTTTTCACATTGGCGATGTGGCGCTTGAGATTGGCGAAGCCCTTCTCGACGGCTTCGACATTTTCCGCCTTCAGATCGTCCTTGGCGACGCCGCCATGCATCTTGAGCGCGCGGATCGTCGCGACGATGACGGTGATGTCCGGCTTCAGACCCGCCTTGCGGCACTTGATGTCGAAGAATTTCTCCGCGCCGAGATCGGCGCCGAAGCCCGCTTCGGTCACGACGTAATCGGCGAGCTTCAGTCCGGCCTTGGTCGCGATGACCGAGTTGCAGCCATGCGCGATGTTGGCGAAGGGGCCGCCATGGATGATCGCCGGATTGTTCTCAAGCGTCTGCACGAGATTGGGCGCGATCGCGTCCTTGAGAAGCGCGGCCATCGAGCCCGCGGCCTTGATCTCGGAAGCGCGGATGTTCTTCTTCTCGCGCGTCTGGCCGACGACGATATTGCCAAGGCGCTTCTGCAGATCGGCGAAGTCCGATGCGAGGCAGAAGATCGCCATGACCTCGGAGGCCACCGTGATGTCGAAACCGTCCTCGCGCGAGAATCCGTTGGAGACGCCGCCGAGAGACGAGACGATCGAGCGCAGCGCGCGGTCGTTCATGTCGACGACACGGCGCCAGGAGATGCGGCGCGTGTCCAGGCCGAGCGTGTTGCCCCAATAGATGTGGTTGTCCACGAGCGCGGCGAGAAGATTATTGGCGGCGCCGATCGCGTGAAAGTCGCCAGTGAAGTGGAGATTGATGTCCTCCATCGGCACGACCTGCGCATAGCCGCCGCCAGCCGCGCCGCCCTTGACGCCGAAGCAGGGGCCGAGCGACGGCTCGCGCAGGCAGCAGAGGGCTTTCTTGCCGATGAAGTTCAAGCCGTCGGTCAGACCGACCGTGGTCGTGGTCTTGCCCTCGCCCGCGGGCGTGGGCGTGATCGCGGTGACGAGGATCAGCTTGCCGTCGGGGCGCGATTTGAGCTGCTCGAGGTAATCGAGCGAGATCTTACCCTTGTAATGTCCATAGGGCTGCACATACTCGGCCGGGACGCCGAGTTTCTCGCGCGCCACTTCGAGGATCGGCCGCATCTTGGCGGCCTGGGAGATCTCGATGTCGGACTTGGGAGAAATGTGCTGGTTGTTCTTACCGCTCGCGCTCGGCGCCGGCGTTGCCGTCGTCATAGTCTGTTTCACTCCCTCAACGAGCCGCGCGGGCGGACTCGACATATGAATAAGCGCTCTTTGCCGGCGCTCTGAGTGAACCGTCGGCTCAGGAAGGGCGTAAAACGCGTGATGCGCTTGGCTTCCGCCCCCCGACGGCAGCCTCGCCGACGCGCAAAGCGTCGTCGGCTCGTTGCAGCGACCCTAGAATTCTATCCAACGGTCAACAAGCGTCAGGAAGTCGCGCCGCGCTCGAGTGGCGAGCACGCCGGCTTCGCTGCTTGATCGCCCCTATGCGGGAGCAAGCGAGGCCGCGTCAAGCGCAAATATCGGCGAATTCCCGCGCCCCGCGTCTGCGGCAGCGCAGCAAAATCACCCGCCCTGCTCGGGGGATGAGACGTATGAAAACCCGACAGATCAACTGGAGTAGGCGCCGACGCCTATCCTCTCCCTACTCTTTCGGGTTGCGACGGGAGCCCTTCGAACGCGCGGGCTGCAGCCCTGCCCTCGGGCTTTTTTGGCTCGCCCGCCCTGCTGACTGGAGACAATCAGGCGGGGAGCGCGCCGCACCGGTGGAAGCCTGTCGCTGATCCTGGCCGAAAAACCCCCATCCTCGGAGACGGGCGGAACCCCCGCGATGCGGCGCCTCACCGCAGCATTTTGTCGCAGCCGGGCTCTAATCGGGCGAAAAATTCAGCGCGACTCCATTGATGCAATAACGCAGACCGGTCGGCGGCGGCCCGTCATGGAAGACATGTCCGAGATGCGAACCGCAACGGCTGCAGTGCGCCTCGATGCGGCGCATGCCGTGGCTCTCGTCGAGGCTCGTCTCGATCGCGCCGTTGATGGGCTCGAAAAAGCTCGGCCAGCCGGTGCCACTTTCGAACTTGCGACCCGAAACGAACAACTTCTGGTCGCAACCGGCGCAGGAGAACACACCGGCGCTCTTCTCCTGATTGAGCGCGCAGCTTCCAGGCCGTTCGGTGCCATGGCGGCGCAGCACCTGATATTGCTCGGGCGTCAGCCGTGCGCGCCATTCCGCGTCGGTGCGGGTGACGAGAAAGACTTTCGCCTCGGTCATGGCTATTCTCCTGAAACCTTGCTGGTCACAACGCTTTTCAATTTCCAGGCGGCATTGGTCTGATCGTGACGAGCGCGATTCTGTCCACGCCGCTCAGCGCGAGAGCAAGACCGCCGCCAGGCGTCGCCATCATGTTGCGCACCACTCCGCCCCCGGACGGGATTGGCCAGCTCTCGAAACTCTGCATCTTCGGGTCAAAGCGCACCAGCATGTTTTGCTCGGATCCCGTCTCGGCGTACCAAACGTCGCCCGCAAGAACCGCGATGGCGTAGGGGCCGGACTGCGCACCGCCAGGCGACGGCCAATCGACGACCTCCCCGGTCTTCGGGTTCAAGCGGCCAAGCCTACCGCGGGTGAAATCCGTATACCAGATGAAACCGTCCGGGGTCGCGGCGATGCGACGCGGCCGCGCATCCGCGTTGGGCAATGCGAACTCCTCGATGCGGCGCGTTGCCGGATCGATCCGCGCGATTTTATCGGCGCCGAACTCCGCGACATAGAGCGCCCCGTCGGCGCCCACGACGATGCCGTAAGGAGCCGAGTCCTTGGTGGGCGACGGCAGGAGCTCCATCTCGCCTTTCGCGGGGTCGAGCCGGCCGATCATGTTGGCGGATTGCGCGGTGAACCATAGCGCGCCGCTCGCGTCGAAGATCGGCGTGTGCGGGTCGAGCTTCTGCGCGCCCTTGGGGTAGAACTCGAGCGCTTGAGGGTAGTATTCGAGCACTTGGCCGCTTCGCGGGTCGAGCCGGCCGACATAGCCGCCGGTCTGCGCCGTGAACCAGATCGCCCCCTCCTTGTCGGCGACGAGGCCGTGCGGCCCGGAATTGGGCGCCGGCAAGGGATATTCCTTGATCTTGCCAGTGCTCGGCTCGACGCGTCCGAGCCGATTGGCTCTCTGCCCCGTGTACCAGATCGCGCCGTCGCGCGCGGCGAGCGGGTCGTGCGGATGCTCGCCCTTGGCTGGCGTCGCCCACTCCTGGAAATCGACGCGCGGCTCGGACTGCGCGACATCCGTGACCGCGACCATCCCAGCCCGCGCCGACACGGCGCCAGCGGGTGGCTCCGCCGCGCGGCATGGGGCGATCGCCCCGAGCCAGAAGACGCTTGCCGCCAAGAGCGGCGCGGCGGCGGCGTTCAGGCGAAAACGATCATATGCCATCGAATGGTTCCCCGGCGGCCTGCCAGCCAACAACTGGCGGCAGATAGGTCTTTTAGCTCCCTGTTCAACACCTGCGCGGCAGGGCGCCCCGGCAGCCGGACGGGAGAGAGCGCGGTCTTGATGCGCTACCCCGCCCCCGGGGTAATCGTTTGCGGGGACAGCCTCCGTCAGCGCTCGGTCCGGTCCGCTGCGCCACCTTCGAGGGAGACGGCGAATGCGCGCCCGGAAGTGTGACGGCGCACAGACCTGCGGCGCGCGTTAAGCGATTGTTAACCCTGCAAGCTGCCGGAACGCATTTTCGGTCTGGGAGGGGAACATGAACACGCAATTCATCAAGGAGCTTTCGTCGACCGCCAATCAATGGCTCTACACGCTGATCTTCGGCGGGGTCGTCCTCTACTCCGCCGTCAACATCGGGTCCATTTCGAGCTATCTCGCCGACCGGTTCGAACTCTCTGCACGAGCTGAAGGTCGCCGGCGCCGATCTCACCTTCGATGCTCAAGTCATTCACGCCGATGAGGCCTTGTTCGATATTAGCCACGCTGACTTCACGCGCGATACCAGCCGGAAGATCGCGCAGGACATCAAGAAGATGGATGCGCCTTTGATGAAGCGCCTCATTTTCGTCGAGAGCCTCAAAGAGCTTTGCAAATACGACACCAGGGAGTGGAAAGCGGAACAAGCCGCCGTGCTCGACGACCGTCTTCGCGAGATGGGACTGGTGACCATCGAGGACGACTCGGAGACCAAGAACCAGGTCGATTGGCGCATCCGCACCGGCGACAAACGCGCGCCCGGTAAAGAGCTCGGCGCGCCGCTGCACTGTTACAAGGTGACGCTTACAGCCGACGGCGCCAATGTGCGTGACGTGCTCGTCACCAAAATGGTCGCGGCGGTTGCGGCGCGAACCGCGAATGAGCCGACAGTCCCGGATGATGGTCTCGACTCAACCGCCAAGCCGGCTCTCGCCGTGACGATCGCCAAGCCCCAGCATGCAACGGGCTCCAGGGTCGCGATGCATCCGCGCTGAGCAGGCGAAACCGTGGCTACTTGCGCTTCTTCTCGGCGATCGCGACGAGGGCGCTCAAAATGCGCCGCACGCCGGCGAGGCGCTCCTTCAAGGAGTTGAACTCGCCGGTAAAAACGATCTTCTGGTCCGGGCGCACCTTGGCGCGCGACCCTTGCTCGCCGATAAACCGCACGAGCCCTGCCGGGTCCGCAAAGAGATTGTCCTTGAACGAGAGCGTGACGCCCTTGGGCCCCGCGTCGATCTTCTCGATATGGGCGCGACGGCAGAGCGCCTTGATCGCGACGATCCTCAAGAGCAGCTCGACTTCCGGCGGCGCTTTGCCGAAGCGGTCGACCATTTCGGCCGCAAAGCTTTCGATGTCGGAGTCGGTTTCGAGCGTCGAGAGGCGCCGATAGAGCTGCAGACGCAAGGTCAGATCGGGTACATAGTCTTCCGGGATCGTCACCGGCGCGCCGACGGAAATCGTCGGCGACCAGACTTCCTCCTGCGGCTCCTCGACGCCCGCCTTGAGCAGCGCGATCTGGTCGGCGAGCATCTGCTGATAGAGCTCGTATCCGACTTCCTTGATGTGACCCGATTGCTCGTCGCCAAGGAGATTGCCGGCGCCGCGCAAGTCGAGATCGTGGCTGGCGAGCTGGAAACCGGCGCCCAGCGTGTCGAGCGACTGCAGTACGTCGAGGCGCTTCTGCGCCTGTGGCGTGATCGTCCGGTTCACGGGCGTCGTGAACAGCGCATAGGCCCGGGTCTTGCCGCGCCCGACGCGCCCGCGCAGCTGGTAAAGTTGGGCGAGCCCGAACATGTCGGCGCGCCAGACGATCAAAGTGTTGGCGTTGGGTATGTCGAGACCGGACTCCACGATGCTCGTCGAAAGCAGAATATCGAACTTTCCATCGTAGAAGGCGGACATCTTGTCTTCGAGCTCGCTTGGCGGCAACTGGCCGTGCGCGCCGACGAATTTGGACTCTGGCGCGTTCTCGCGCAGGAAGGCGGCGGCCTCGTCGAGATCCTCGATGCGGGGACAGACGAAAAACGCCTGGCCGCCGCGGAAGCGCTCCCGCAACAGCGCCTCGCGAACGATCAGCGGATCGAAGGGCGAGACGAAACTCCTCACCGCGAGCCGGTCGATCGGCGGAGTTGCGATCAGAGACAATTCGCGCACGCCGGTCATCGCGAGCTGCAAGGTGCGCGGAATAGGCGTCGCCGAGAGCGTCAGCACATGCACCTCTGCGCGCAGCTCCTTCAATCGCTCCTTGTGGCCGACGCCGAAATGCTGCTCTTCGTCGATGATGACGAGGCTGAGATCCTTGAAAGCTACAGCCTTTCCAAGCACCGCATGCGTGCCGATGATAATGTCGAGGCTCCCCTCGGCCAGCGACTTTTTGGTCTCGCGCGCTTCCGCCGCGCCGACCATGCGCGACAGCCTTCCGATGCGAATAGGGAACCCCGCGAAGCGCTGAGTGAAATTGGCGTAGTGCTGGCGCGCGAGCAGCGTCGTTGGCGCGACCACGGCCACCTGCTTGCCTTCGATCGCCGTGCAGAAGGCGGCGCGAAGCGCCACTTCCGTCTTGCCGAAGCCCACGTCGCCGCAAACGAGACGGTCCATCGGCCGCCCCGAAGCGAGATCGCCCACGGTCGCCTCGATCGCCGCCGCCTGATCCTCCGTCTCGTCGTAGGGAAAGCGCGCGCAGAATTCCTCGTAGAGCGCTTCGGGCGGCGCGAGCTTCGGGGCGGCGCGCATCAGGCGCTGCGCCGCAATCGCGATGAGGCCCTTGGCCATCTCGCGAATGCGCTTTTTCATGCGCGCCTTGCGGTTCTGCCAAGCGGCCCCGCCGAGCCGGTCGAGCTGAACCTCCGTGTCCTCTGAGCCGTAGCGCGAGATCAGCTCGATGTTCTCGACCGGCAGGCGGAGCTTTGCGCCTTCCGCGTAATGAATCTCCAGGCAATCGTGCGGGTCGCCCGCCGCGGTGATCGTCTCGATCTTTATGAAGCGGCCGATGCCGTAATCCACATGCACAACGAGATCGCCGGCCGAAAGCGCCGCGGCCTCGCTCAGCAAGGTTTCGGCGCGCCTGACCTTGCGGCGACGCCGCACAAGACGGTCGCCTAGAATGTCCTGCTCGCCGATGAGCGCGAGGCTCTCGGTCTCGAAACCGTGCTCGATCCCGAGAACGGCGAGCGAAACCGCGCCCGGGCCGAGGCCCTGCGCCTGCGGCCAGTCCGACACGTAAGGCGGCGCCTCGAGGCCATGCTCCACGAGCACATGGCCGAGTTTTCGCGCGACCCGTCGGACCAGGCGGCGATCACGACATTGCGGCCAGCGGCGGCAAGGGACTCGACATGCGCGACGGCCATCTCGAAGACGTTCACTTCGGTTTGAGCGCGCTCCGGCGCGAAGTCTCGCCCCACCCGCGCGCCGAAATCGAGCGCCCCCGCTTCGCCCTGCTGCGTCGGCTGCGCGGAAAAATGCGCCTGCGGCTGCGCGTCGAGCGTTGCGCGCCATTCCTCCCGCGAGAGATACAGCGCCTCGGGCTCGAGCGGCTTGTAATTGCAGCGCGCGCCCTCGAGCTCATAGGCGGTTTTTCTCGCGTCGTGATAATCTGCGATCTGCGCGAGACGTTCCGTCGCCGCCTCCTCGCAGCGCGCATCGAAGAGGAAGGGCGCGCCGCCGACATAGTCAAAGATCGTGTCAAGACGCTCGTAAAAGAGCGGCAGCCAGTGCTCGGCGCCCGGATGGCGGCGGCCCTCGCTGATCGCCTCATAGAGCGAGTCGCCGCGCGTCTCGCCGCCGAAGCGCGCCGTATAGGACTGGCGAAACCGACGCATCGTCTCGGTGACGATGCGCAGCTCGCTCATCGGCACGAGGTCGAGCGCGCGCAGTTGGCCCGTCGTGCGCTGCGTCTCGGGATCGAAGCTGCGAATCGATTCCAGCGTGTCCCCGAAAAAATCGAGCCGGATGGGCCCGGGCAAGGTCGGGGCATAGAGATCGATCAATCCACCGCGCTGCGCGTATTCTCCGACCTCGCGCACGGTCGTCGCACGCGTAAACCCATTGGTCTCGAGCCAAGCGGTGAGCTCGTCGAGCCGGACGACATTGCCCGGAGCGGCCGAGAGCGTGTCGGCGGCGATGCGCGCGAGCGGCGGCGCGCGCTGTAACAGACAATCGATGGTCGTCGCGACGACGCGCGGCCGTGTCGCCGAGGACTTCGCGCGAGCGAGACGCGCGAGGGCCACCATGCGCCGTGAGGCGACGGCGGCCGAGGGCGAGACGCGATCATAGGGCTGGCAGTCCCAGCCCGGAAGATCGAGAATTTCGCAGAAGGGCGCGCAGAACCGCAGCGCTTCGCGAAATTGCGCCGAGCGCTGGGCGTCCCGCGCGACGTGAACGAAGACTGCCGCCCGGCCCTCCGCGCCCGCCGCGAGCGAGCGCGCGAGATCACCGGCGACGAAGGCGTCGAAGCCCTCGGGGGCGCGTGCGAAGAGAAGCTTCTTGCCGGCGGCCAAACCCGCGAGCGCCGCCTGCAGAAGCCCCGCGTTGGCGGATGCCGGCGCTCTCAACGCTCCCGCTCCGCGTGAAAGGCGAGGATCTCGGAGAAAAGCGGCGTGTCATAGGGCGCGGGCGCCGCGCCGGCGCAGAACCAGCGGAAAGCTTCGTCGTCCGGGGCCTCTAAGAGCGCCTCGAATTCGAGCGAGTTGCTCGGCGTCGAGCGCGTCTATCCGCGCATCGGCGAAGCCTCCGAGCAGGAGGTCCATCTCGCGCAACCCGCGCCTCCAGGCGCGCACGCGGATACGGCGGCGCGCGGCGTCAGTTTCGTCGGGATGCGCGTGAGCATCGGCTGGAAAGCCGTCTTCGCCGGTCATGGGTCTTGTTGCTTGGAAAGCCGTCGAGGCGCCTAGAGCCGCGCGTCGACCGAGGTCGGCCCCGCCCTTAGACCAGCCGCGCCGGAAAGAAAAGAGCCGGTCCTTCAAAAGAAAAAACCCGGCGTCGCCGCCGGGTTCTTTCAGGTCCGCCCCCGCTCTCAAACGGGATGAGGCTCCAAGCCCGCCGACGTCCGGCTCGGGCTTGCGGCCCGTTGAAGGCACGGCCGAAGAGCGCGGCGGCTGCGGCGGCGTGCTGCTCGGATCCTCGCGCACGGGCTGCACGCCGTTCAAGAGCCCCTTCAGCTCATCGCCGGTCAGCGTCTCGAATTCGAGCAGACCCTTGGCGATGGTCTCGAGGTCCTGGCGTTTCTCGGTCAGAATGCGTTTCGCGGTCGCGTAACCCTCCGACACGAGACGGCGCACCTCGGCGTCGATGGTCTGCTGGGTCGCCTCAGACAAGGTGACCTGCCGGCCGAGCGAATAGCCGAGGAACTGCTCCTGCTGCGGATCCGCATAGGCCACCGTGCCGAGCTTGTCGGAGAATCCAAGCTGCGTCACCATCGCCCGAGCGACCCGGGTGCATTGCTGAATGTCGCTGGCCGCCCCGGAAGTGACCTTGTCGTGTCCGAACACGAGCTCCTCGGCGACGCGTCCGCCCATCGCCATCGCGAGCATCGCGATGAACTGCTCGTAGCTTTGCGAGATCTGATCGCGTTCGGGCAGGCCCTGCACCATGCCGAGCGCGCGTCCGCGCGGAATGATCGTCGCCTTGTGGATCGGCACGGAGCCTTTCATGTTCAAGGAGACCAGCGCATGGCCGCCCTCATGATAGGCGGTAAGGCTCTTCTCCTCGTCCGTCATCATCAGCGTGCGCCGCTCCGCGCCCATCATGATCTTGTCGCGCGAGTCCTCGAACTCTTGGCGAGTCACGATGCGCTTCGAACGCCGCGCCGCCAAGAGCGCCGCCTCGTTGACGAGGTTCATCAGATCCGCGCCCGAAAAGCCCGGCGTGCCGCGCGCCACGACCTTCAGGTCCACGTCCGGCGCCAGCGGCACCTTGCGCGCGTGAACCTTCAGGATCTTCTCGCGCCCGATGAAATCCGGGTTCGGCACGGTGATCTGACGATCGAAGCGGCCCGGTCGCATCAGCGCCGGATCGAGCACGTCCGGTCGGTTCGTCGCGGCGATCAGGATGATGCCCTCATTCGCCTCGAAGCCGTCCATCTCGACGAGCAGCTGGTTGAGCGTCTGCTCGCGCTCGTCATTGCCGCCGCCAAGCCCCGCGCCGCGATGACGACCCACCGCGTCGATCTCGTCGACGAAGATGATGCAGGGCGCGTTCTTCTTCGCCTGCTCGAACATGTCGCGCACGCGCGACGCGCCGACGCCCACGAACATCTCGACGAAGTCCGAGCCCGAGATCGTGAAGAAGGGCACGTTCGCCTCGCCCGCGATGGCGCGCGCGAGCAGCGTCTTGCCGGTGCCGGGCGGGCCGACCAGCAGCACGCCACGCGGAATGCGACCGCCGAGACGCTGGAATTTCTGCGGCTCGCGCAGGAACTCGACGATCTCCTGCAAATCCTCCTTGGCCTCGTCGACGCCGGCCACGTCCTCGAAGGTCACGCGGCCCTGCGACTCGGTCAGAAGCTTGGCTTTCGACTTGCCGAAGCCCATGGCCCGGCCGCCCATCCCGCCCTGCATCTGACGGGACATGTAAATCCACAAGCCGATGAACAGCACGAGCGGCAAGGCGTTGAGCAACAGCGTCATCCAGAAGCCGTTCACGTCGCCGGTTGGCCGCGCTGAAATCTGCACCTTCTTGGCCTCGAGCTTGGTGACGAGGTCAGGGTCGTTCGGCGCATAAGTCGCAAAGCTGCGGTTGTCGTTGAAGTGGCCGGTGATCTCGTTGCCGGAGATCGTCACGTCATGCACGCGGCCTTCGTCGATCTGAATGAGCAGTTCGCTATAAGTAATGTCGCGGATCGACGTGCGCTGCCCGCGCTGATCGAGCGCCAGATAGATCCCGAGCGCCGTGAGCGCGCCGATCAGTATCCAGGGCGCGAATTTTTTCCACTTAGGACTCATTGTTCGTCTCCCGACATGCTGGACGTCTCGTTTCCCACTCTTTGGCGGAAGGCGCGCGTCCAGCTGGGCTTGCCGCCATATTAAACTGCATTATGCTCGCCTGGCAAAAATATGCAGCATGGTGCATTCGCCAAGTCCGCTGCAGAATTCGCCAAGGCGCGGGAGGGGTATGGCCAAAATCGTTATTGCTGGCCTAAGTCACTGTTTGGGCTCGGCATTTCTTGGCCTCTGCGACGCTCTCGAGCTCGCTCGCCGTGCTGTCGTGCGCGCGACGGGGGAAGAGGCGCCGTTCTTCGCGCTGACCGCCAGCCCCGCCGGCGCGCCCGTCGTCGACGGTGCGGGACGGGTGTTTCCGGTCGCGACCGCCTTGGAAGAAATCAATGAATGCGATGCGGTTCTCGTGCCGGGGTTCCAGCCTGACGACAACGGCCAGCCGCCGATGCTCTCCGCCCTGGCCGGCGCGGCCGCCTGGTTGCGGCGTCAGCACTCACGGGGCGCGCTGATCTGCGGCGCGGGGTCCGGCGTCTTCCTTCTGGGCGAGGCGGGGCTTCTCGACGGCCGGCGCTGCACGACTACCTCACGATGGCTAGACGAGCTCAAGCGTCGCTATCCGCGCGCCGACGTCGCGCGCGGCGCGGCGCTCCTCGAGGATCGGCGAGTCGCGACCGCCGGTCCGCCGCTCGCCTGGATGGACCTCGCGCTGCATGCGATCCGCCGGCTTTGCGGGGAGGAGATGGCGCGCATCGCCGCTGATTCCGTCCTCCTCGGCGACGCCGGCGCCGAGGCTGCGATCTATCGCCCCGAAGGTTATCTCTCGGGTTTGGACCCGTTCGTCGTCGAGGCGGAGCGAATTGTCCGCGAGTCCGGCGACGCCCCGCTTTCTACGCTCGACTTGGCGCGCGCGCTTTCCACGTCGGAGCGCACGCTGCATCGACGCCTGAAGCTCGCGGGCGCCGGCGCGCCGAAGGCCTTCATCGATCGTGTGCGGGTAGAGACGGCGCGCGTGTTGCTCGAGACGAGCGCCAAGGCGGTCAAGGAACTCGCCGCCGAGGCTGGTTTCGCCGACGAATCGAGCTTCCGGCGCGCCTTTCGGCGTTATGCGGGCATCTCGCCCGGCGCCTATCGCTCCTTGTCGCGCGCCCGCAGCCACCCCAAAGGCCTCGTGTTCGCGGCGACGAAAGGCGTCGAGCTGATCCCGGAAATGCTGACGAAAATTCTCGATGCCTGCGTCAATGGCGTGACGCTTGCCGATCCGGATCAGGAGGATGCGCCGATCATCTACGCCAATGAAGCGTTTCAGCGCATGACCGGCTATGGCAAGGACGAGATCCTCGGCCACAACTGCCGCTTCCTGCAGGGCGACGACCGCGACCAGGAGGAACGCGGGCGGCTCCGCGACGCCATCGCCCGGCGCGAGGAGATCGAGGTCAACCTACGCAACTACCGCAAGGACGGCTCGCTCTTCTACAACCGGCTGCGCGTCGCCCCGCTGCGCGACGCCGACGGCCGGACGCTCTATCTGCTGGGAATCCAGTGTGACGTTAGCGCCCAGGTCAAGGCCCAGTCCGATATACGCGCGCTCAACGAGCGGCTTGCCGCGCTGTCGGAAGTTCTGCCCGCCGAGAGCTAGAACGCGGCCGGGCCGCCCAAAAATTCGTCATTGCACCGCGAAAACTTTGTAAAGCCCGAAATTTCTTCAAAGTCCGGCGTCAGCGCAGCCGGCGCGAGGCCCGGTGGCGTACCGCAGCGCCACATGTTTTCAGCTTGAACTCAATGCCCCCTCCGTGCGTTATTTTGTCGCATCGTAATAGCCTGGGACTCAGGGTTTTACGCCCGCCGCGCGGCAAGGTCCGGGATATCCCCGACGCGCAGCGGCGCCTGGATCCGCGAGGATCGGGCTTGGCCTATGAACGCTTAGAGAGACGTCGATGAACGCTCCCACTGCCATCCTCGCCATTTTGGCCGCTTCTGCCGCGATCACCTTCGCCATAACCTCCTTCGTGGCCGTCTGAAGACTAGGCAAATAGTGCTGCTGCTCGTTCCCGCCGTCGGCGCAGTTTCGCGTCGTAGGGCGCCTCCCGATTTCGCCTTGCGGACCCGGAGCCCTCGTCGGCGCCCGGGTCCTTTTGTCGTTCGCGAAAAAAATTGATCCGAACGCCGTTTCTTTTTTCGAACCCGCTATAAAGAGCGGCGGCGCCGACCCGTCTCCTCCCCGGCGCTTTGGAGAGATGGCTTGAACGACAAAATTCCCGTCACCGTCATCACCGGCTACTTGGGCGCCGGAAAAACCACCCTGCTCAATCGTATTCTGACCGAGCCGCACGGCCGTCGCTACGCGGTCATCGTCAATGAATTCGGAGAAATCGGCATCGATAACGACCTCGTGGTCGGCGCCGACGAAGAAATATTCGAGATGAATAACGGCTGCATCTGTTGCACGGTGCGCGGCGATCTCATCCGCATCATCGAAGGCCTGATGCGCCGTCGCGGCAAATTCGACGCCATCGTCGTCGAGACGACGGGATTGGCCGACCCGGCGCCCGTCGCTCAGACTTTTTTCGTCGACGCCGACGTGAAGGACGCCGCTCGGCTCGACGCCGTCGTGACGCTCGCCGACGCCAAATTTCTACTGGAGCGCCTGACAGACGCGCCGGAGGCGAAGAACCAGATTGCCTTCGCCGACGTGGTGATCCTCAATAAGACCGATCTCGTCGCGCCCGAGGAGCTTTTGGAAATCGAAGCGCGCATCCGCGGGATCAACCCCTATGCCGCGATCCATCGGGCGGTGAAGGCGGCGGTGCCGCTCGAGGCGGTGCTGGAGCGCAACGCCTTCGATCTTTCCCGGATCATAGAAATCGAGCCGAACTTCCTCTCGGCCGGCGATGACATCCATCACCACGATCACGATCACGGTCACGACCATCATCACCACCACCCTGCGGAAAAGCGGGACGGCGCGCCTCTCAAGGCCTACCATGACGAGGACATGCAGTCCGTCTCGATCCGCTATGACGGCGACGTCGATCCTGAGCGCTTCGTGCCATGGCTCGAGGAGCTCACGCAGCGCGACGGCCCCGACATTCTGCGCTGCAAGGGGATCGTCTCATTCAAGAACGAGCCGCGACAATTCGTGTTTCAAGGCGTGCACATGATCCTCGACGGCGATCTGCAACGCGCGTGGCGGGAGGGCGAGAAGCGCAGCACGCGCCTCGTCTTCATCGGCCGCAAGCTGAAAGAAGCCGAAATCCGCGAGGGTTTTGCAAGAACGGTCGTCTGACCCACGGCGAAACCTCTCTCAAGCCGCAAAGACCCGCCCCGATCTGCGCGCCATGAATGCGATCCCCTCATGCTGAAGCGGCTAATCGAATCCTACCTCATCTTCTCGCGCTGGCTGATTGTGCCTCTGCTCCTGCTGCTGACCGCCGCGCAGCTCGCACTGATCTTCAAGGGAGCGAAGAAGGCCCTAACTCTCGTCGCTCTGCTCGCCAACGGGCAGGACGAGCATGTGGCGCTGACGGTCCTCAATCTCGTCGACGTCACCCTCACCAGCGCGCTGATCATCATCGTGACAATTTCGGTCTATGAAAACTTCGTCGCGCGCGTCTCGACGACCAGCCGGCGCGACTGGCCAAGCTGGATGGGCGACATCGACTTCTGGCAACTCAAAATGAAGCTCTTGGGCACGATCGTCGCGATCTCGGCGATCGGTCTGCTCGAGTCCTTCATCGACGTCCGAGAGACGTCGGACCGCGACCTCTATTTTTATATCGGCATTCACCTGACCTTTGTCGTCTCGACCGTCGCGCTGGCGGCGGCTCAGCGCCTCGCAGGGACGCACGGCCCCGCCGAGAAGAACGGCGAGCATCCGCCGTCCTATTAGCGAAGGCTACGCTCAACCCCGAAAAGCGTTTTTCATCTCGCGGATCTTGGCGAAGACCGCGACCGGCCCGCCCTCGCCCATTCCGACAGCGCGCTGGACCAAAGGATCTCCGGCGCGAAGAAAAGGATTGGTCGCGCGCTCGAGCCCGATCGTCGTCGGCAGCGTCGCGCGTCCTTGCGTGCGCAACACGTCCACCTCCTTCGCCCGCTCTGCGAGCAGGGGATTTTCGGGGTCCACGGTCAGCGCGAAACGCGCATTGGCCTGCGTATATTCATGTCCGCAATACACGCGCGTCTCGTCGGGAAGATCGGCGAGCTTCTGTAGGGAGTCGTACATCTCCTCCATGCTGCCCTCGAACACCTTCCCGCAGCCGAGCGAGAACAGCGTGTCGCCGACGAAAACGATCTCGTCCTCCTCGAAATAATACGCGAGGTGGCCTCTGGTGTGTCCGCAGACGTCGATAACGCGCGCGCGCGATCTGCCGAGCGCCACATGATCGCCCTCTCCAACCAAGAGGTCGACGGGACCCAGGCGACGCTCGTCCTGGCGCGCGCCGACAACGCGCAATCCCGGGAAAGCCTCACGCAAAGCCGGCACGCCCTCGATGTGATCGAGGTGATGATGGGTCAGCCAGACGTCGGTCAGGGGCCAGCCGATCCGGCGCGCCTCCGTGGCGATCGCTTCTCCGTCCGGGGCGTCGATCGAGGCGACGGCGCCGGTCTCCTCGTCGCGAATGAGGAGGCCGAAGTTGTCGGAAAGGCAAATGAACTGATGGACGGATATCCCCACGCGCTCCTCCTCTCTCCTCACACTGGCAGTCTGCAGCGCTTCGCCCAGTGGATCAACTCCCCTCGCAACCCGGCGGTGTCGAAAGCGAAGGTCAGCGCGCCGTAAACGAATGCGCCGACGCAGGTCTGCGCGAGCAAGGTCGCAAGTCCTGGCGTCAAATGCTGCATCGGCGCCAGCGCTGCAACCATCCCAAGCGTCGCCGCCGCGGTGGCGACGAGGTCGCGCTTGCGTGGCCAAATCGGCTTTTCGCGCGCCGCGAGGGCAAGGGTCGCCAGAAGCGCGACGACATAGACGCCGCTTTGGGCGAGCGCGAGATTGGAGGCGTCCGCGCCCCACGGCAAGAGGAAGAACAAGATCACGCCGGCCAGCGCGCCGATCAGCGCCGCCGCGATCATCGGCCCGGTCTTCTTGGAAATCTGGAAGACGGGATTAACCGCAAAGAGGATCATTCCCATCGAGAAAAGTCCCGGCAGCAACAGGCTGAGATAATGCCCGAACGGCCCGCGAAACTGGCCCGGCACGATCAGGAGCTCGATCGACGGCATGATGAAGTAGACGCCGACGCATCCCGGCAGCAGCAGGGCCAGCAGGACCGCCATATTGCGCCCGACCTGCCACCGCGCCTCGTCGTCGCCGTGGTTCTCATGGGCGGCGACCGCGATCTGGAACAGCAGAACGTCGAGCGCCGAGCCCAGCGCGAGGATGGCGCGCATGCCAAGATCGAAGGCGAGCGCAAATTGCCCCGTCTCGGCGAAGTCGAAGACGTCGGCGACGACCGAGCGGGTCGCCAGCGGCACCGCTTGATAGATGAGGTGAGCGGCGACGATGGGGGCGCTGTAGGCGGCGAGCGTCGCGGCCATGTTGCGGCGGGCGAAATGCCGCTGAGCCCGGCGATCGGTCAGGGAGGCGCGCGCCGCGATCACGGTGCCCAGGAGACTGACGATCACGCCCCCCATCGCCACCGCAGCGGAGCCGAAGAAAAAGGCGCCTCCGCCCGTGAGCGCCAGAGACAGGAGGTTCTTGCCCAGGACGAGCCGCCAAAACAGGTGGTCTTCGAAGCGCGCGCGCACGAGCGCGATCGAATAGTCGAAGAGCCCGTTGACCGCGGCGATCGCCAGCGCCAGCAGGATCAGCGTGCCGTCGAAATCGAGCGTCGGACCGAAAAGCGCATAGAGGACCGTGGCCAGGACTAATCCGCACGTCACGGCGACGAAGGACACGTCGAGGCTCGCGCGCACGACCGGCTGGTTCTCGCGCACCTTCTCGGAATAGAAGCGCGTCGCCGCAAGGCGCATCCAATCGAAGAGCGCGGTCTGGACGACGCCGACGATGGAAAAGGCGATCGCGAAGCGCCCGTATTCGCCCGGACCCAGATATTTGGCGACGAGAAATCCCGATCACGAAATTCGTGATGGAATTAGCCAGAAAGGCGAGCATCACCTTCACTGCGCGGAGGTCCTCCGCGCGGCGTCGGGCCTTCTTTCTGAACCCTGTCGCCTCATGCCCCGCCCTTTTCGCGCAGCGCCTGCGCATCGCGCGGCGTCACGTCGGGATACGCCGGGTCGGCGGTCTTGGGATCGAAATAGCGCCAGGAACGCGCGCATTTGACGCCCTCGGCCGGCGCAAAGACGGCGGCGACACCCCTCACCTCGGGCAGCCGGAAGGCGGGTTCGGGCGCTTCGCCCTCGCTTTCGATTCTGATGTCGGAAACGATGCAGATCTCGGCGAAGTCGACGCCGTCCAGCGCCATCAAAAGCTTCGGGTCGAAGACATGCACGATCGGCGCGGCCTCCAGCGAGGAGCCGATGCGCTTTTGTGCGCGCTCCACCTCGAGCGCGCCGGTGACGACGCTGCGGATCGCGCGAATGTCGGCCCATTTCTTCGCGAGCGCCTCGTCGCGCCAGTGCGAGGGAACGTCAGGGAAAAGCTCGAGATGCACGCTCGCGGCCTCCCCGAAGCGCGAGATCCACGCCTCCTCCGCCGTGAAAACGAGGACCGGCGCGAGCCAGGTCGTGACGCAGCGAAAGATCCAGTCGATCACGGCCAAGGCCGCCCTGCGCTTTTGCGAAGACGGCGGGTCGCAATAGAGCGCATCCTTGCGAATGTCGAAGTAGAAGGCGGAAAGATCGGTGATCATGAAGGGCGTCAGCAGCGCCACGATCCGCTTGAAGTCATACGCCGCATAAGCGGTGCGGACGGCCTCGTCGAGCTCGACCAGGCGATGCAGCATGAAGCGCTCGAGCTCCTCGGCGTGATCGAGGTCGGAGGGCTGCGGCTCGTAATGCGCGAGCGTGCCCAGCATCCAGCGCAGCGTGTTGCGGAGCTTGCGATAATGGTCGGTCACGGATTTGAGGATCTCTGGACCGATGCGCTGGTCGTCGGCGTAATCGCAGCTCGCGACCCAGAGCCGCAGAATGTCGGCGCCGGCGTCGGCGATCACCTTCTGCGGCGCCACGGTGTTGCCGAGCGATTTCGACATCTTGCGGCCCTTCTCGTCGAGCGTGAAGCCGTGAGTCAGCACGGCGTCATAGGGCGCGCGATGACGCGTGCCGCAGCTCTCGAGGAGCGACGAGTGGAACCAGCCGCGGTGCTGGTCGGAGCCTTCGAGATACATGATCTCGTCCGCGCCGCCGTCGCGCTTGCGGTGAATGCCTTGTAACGCGGGGAAGCTCCCGAAATCCTCGAGCACGAAGGCGTGGGTGGAGCCGGAGTCGAACCAGACGTCGAGCACGTCGGGGACTTTTTCATAGTCTTGCGGATCGTGTTCCGGCGCGAGAAAACGTTCCGCCGCCCCCTCCTCGAACCAGGCGTCCGCGCCCTCGCTGCGAAAGGCCGCGACGATGCGCTGGTTGACGCGCGCGTCGACGAGCGGCTCATGTGTTCCCTTCTTGACGAAGAGCGCGATCGGCACGCCCCAGGCGCGTTGACGGGAAACCACCCAGTCGGGACGCGTCGCGATCATGCCGGTGATGCGATTTTCGCCGGCCGCGGGAGTCCAGTGGGTGCGCGCGATCTCAGAGAGCGCGAGCTGGCGCAGCGTGGGGGCGTTGTGAGCTGCGCCCTGCTCCTTCTCCCCGCCTGCGGGGAGAGGGCTGGGGTGAGGGGCTTGCGCGACGTGCAGCGCTTCGGCAACACCACCAAGCCCCTCATCCGGGCTTCGCCCACCTTCTCCACGCAAGCGGGGAGAAGGCGCCAACGGCTTGTCCATCGCGATGAACCACTGCGGCGTGTTGCGGAAGATCACCGGCTTCTTGGACCGCCAGGAATGCGGGTATTGGTGCTTCAAGCGCCCGCGCGCGAGAAGATTGTCCGCGGCGATCAGCGCCGCGATCACCGCCTCATTGGCGTCGCCCTTCTCGCCCTTTTCGGTCAGCACGCGCTTGCCGGCGAAACCCGGCGCGTCCGTCGTGTAAAAGCCGTCCGCGTCGACCGTATAAGGGATGCGCGTGTCGATCCCGCGCTCGGCGAGCATGACGTCCGCTCGCCATCCATATGTCGAAGTCGTCGCGACCGTGACCCGGCGCCGTGTGCACGAAGCCCGTGCCCGTGTCGTCGGTGACGTGATCGCCGTCGAGCAGCGGGACCTGAGAAATCGTAACCGAGATGCGCAAGCGGATGATCGCAGGTCAAGCCAGCCAAGTGGTCCGAGCTAACGGCGTCGACACGCTCAAATGCCTCTACCTTTGCTGACTTCATCACTTCGTCTGCAAGCCCATCAGCAATTATTAGAACGTCACCCGGCTTTGCCCAGTTTCCCTCGGGTGCTGCTTTAATTTGGAAGAGGCCGTAGGGAATTTTGTGCGAGTACGAGATTGCTCGGTTGCCCGGCAGAGTCCAAGGCGTTGTTGTCCAGATAACGACCTTTGCGCAACTCCAGGCCCGCATCTTTTCGCTAGCTTGTTCCAAGGTCCCAGAGTTTGCATTCACAATGCCTGCGACAGGCTGAAGTGACCTACCGAAACCCTTCACGGGGAACGCCACGAACACCGTGTCGCTCGTGTGGTCCTCGTATTCCACCTCGGCTTCGGCGAGCGCAGTCTTCTCGACCACGGACCACATCACGGGCTTCGAGCCGCGATAGAGCAGCCCGTTCTCGGCGAATTTCATGATCTCCGCGGCGATGCGCGCCTCGGCCTCGAAGGCCATCGTCGAATAGGGATTGTCCCAGTCGCCAGCGACGCCGAGCCGCTTGAACTCCTCGCGCTGCACCGAGAGCCAGTGCGCCGCATAGGCCCGGCACTCGCGGCGGAAGGCGATCATTGCGGCGGGGTTTGAGAAATCCGGCTTCTTCTTGCCCTTGGCGCGATAGTTCTCTTCCTCGATCTTCCACTCGATGGGCAGACCGTGGCAATCCCAGCCCGGCACATAGCCGCAGTCCTTGCCCAACATGCGCTGGCTGCGCGTCACCAGGTCCTTCAGGATCTTGTTGAGCGCGTGGCCGATATGAATATTGCCATTGGCGTAAGGCGGCCCGTCGTGCAGCACGAACTTGGGACGACCGGCGCCGGCCTCCCGCAGCTTCTCGGAGAGACCGATCTCCTCCCAGCGTTTCAACAGTTTGGGCTCGGCCTGCGGCAGGCCTGCACGCATCGGAAAATCCGTCTGCGGCAGATAGAGCGTCGGGGAATAATCCACGGCGTCGCTGGCGTCTTCGTTCATCGTGCAGGACCAAGCTCGAGCCGCGAAAGCGCTTGCGAGTGCGCCAGTCGCGGGAATTTCAGGAAGGCTGGCGAAAGGCGCCTCGGCGGCGCAAACCCCGGACTCCGCGCGAGCTTCTAGCGTCGAGCGCGGGCCGGGCCGATAATTCGTCTCTTGGCGAGAAGCGTCATGGGGGAGCCTTAGCAGGCTCGGCGGCGCAGGGAAAGACCGTGGGCGTGAGAGGGCGCCCCCTGAAATATGCGCGTGACGCTTGGGCGGGCGCGTGATCACCCTGCCGAATGTGTCTCGCTTAACGAAAGGCGCAGACTGCGTCAGGATCGGTCAAAAGCGATTAGGAGCCGAGCGGTAGCGCTGTGGATGGAAGCGTTGTTCGCGAGCATTCCATCGTAGCGCGCAAATAGATTGACGCCTCGCACAGGCAGGCTCAGGCGAACTCCTACCACCGCCGCCTCGCGCGGCCAACGAGCGCCGTTTACTGTGAAGCTCGCCTCCGCATTGCCCGGCATGTGCACGGATTAGCATGAGGTTGCCTCCGCGCTCCCTGAAAATCCGCGGTGACGTTTCGGTCGAGTCCGCGAAATCATGCGCCCAGCCGGCTCGCGCTGAAATGCTCAGCGGCGTGGCGAGGCCGACCGGCAAGTCATAGGCAAGCTCCGTGCCAGAACGCTCTGGGCCAAGGCGGTCGTGGCGCTATTGACGTTCAGGTTGATCGCTCCGGCGCCGCCCTCGGGAATGCCGCGTTGCGCGACGACGACGCCCTGGAATGAGGCGAATGGCGTGGCTCTTGCCCGATCGGTGAATTGAAAATGATAGCCAATCTCGACGCCAGAGAGAAAAGCATGATCGTCGACGCCCGCTGAAGCGCGCGCGCCACTCCTGGAAAGCGTGAGGTCTTCGGCTTATTTCGGAGTTGTCGTACGAATAGCCGAACGCCCGTCGCGATACCAGAGTCCGGCTGCATAACCGGCGTATGTTCCCACAGCGAAACTATCCATTCCACCGCTGCCGGATATCCCGTTAGTGCCCAATGAGCTTTGCATGTGGCCCAACGCGACGCCCGCCTGCAGATTTGGGCCGAAATGGCAATCCGCGCCAGCGGCGACCCCGGCCGCCGCCGAAGCTGACGCTATGTGCGTCGGCCGTTGCCAGACACGGCGCCGCCCGCAAAGCCGCTCACCCATGTGCGCCACCCTTCGCCCCCCATCGGAGTTGTGTCGCTCCGGGCCAAGTGCGTCTGGTCGCGCATCAAGTCGACGAACATTTTCCCAACGCCGATCGAAACCGAGGACACATCGGCGTAGATCTCGCCGTCGAGTTGCGCGAGGGCGTAGCGCAACGGGCCTGGAGGGCCGATGTTCAGAAGATCGAGCGCGTTGTATACGAAGTCCATGTCGCTGAACAACGGCGGCGGGCTGGCGTGATCGAGAGCGTATGCGACCGCGCCGGGGTTGCCGCCGCCGGCGCGCGGCGCATAGGCTAGGGCGTAACCGACGATCGGCTGCGCGTTGATGAAGCTGCCCGAACTGAGAAACAACGGCTGAGCGCCAGGCCCACACCCTGGGTTCGCGCTTTTGCCGATTATGAACTCCTGCAATGCGCCGCCATGGCCCCAGACTCCGGTCGGGGTTGCCGGAGGCAGCGCATTAAGGATGGGCCCTGCCGTTCCAACAAGGAGACAGGTCCCCGCCGGCGCCTGCACGATTTGCTGCATCGTTGGCAAAGTGGGAAGCGCCAACCGATCCTTTAACTGCTGTGAAGTCAGTCCACGCACCTCGTTGGATCCGACAGGAAATTCCCGAGGGTGCTGGTCCCCGCGAAGAACCGGACGAGCTGAATTGGCGCCGTAGTCAAGAAGACCTGCGCAGGCGACGAAGTAAATCGACGTAAGACGGCGTGGAGGGAGTATTGATGGCCTTCACGCCCGGCGTGGGTATGGGCTGGAGCAAGTATTGGTTCGCATCGAGACCGTTGGAGATCGACGGCGACCCGATGAGGCCAGCGCACGCCGTCGACGGAAAGGGAGTGCAGAACGCCTGCCCCAGAACGATAGGCCCCGTAACGATCTGCCCAAAGCCGCCGACGCTTTGCGCAGACGCAGAGCCTGCGAACAAAGTCGGCGAAGCCAAAGAAATGAAAGCGGATAAGCAAAAAAATAAGCGCATCCCGAGGCTCCCGATGAACCAGGATTAGTCGGTTAGGCTCCGCGGCGGACTATCGCACGAAACTCGCCGGAATTCTGTTGCAAGGGTGCAACACTCACCGACAAACTTCGGCGGATCGGTCGCGGTTTGAACGCAGCGCCTGTTTACCGCCTTTGCCGAAGCCACCCGGGCAGGGAGAGAGCGCCGTCAGAATAAAGGAGCGCGACCGCCCATCGACCCATTAGCGAACAGCATCGGTCAAGCGGAAACTCCAACCGAGGCACAATCAAACGGGCGCTTCCAGCCGCAACTCCGCTATCTTCACCCGAAGCGATTGCTGCGCGGGAAACCCCTCGGCGGCAAGCGGCCCGCTTCGGCTCTGTGGCCGATCCACTCCTTGATCTCGGCGCGCGACAGGTTGAAGGCGCGGCCCGAGGAGTCGGTCCACCCTAGGCCCTCCGCGAGCGCAAAGACCCTGGCGTCGGCGACGCCGCCGTCCTTGTAGCGCTGCATCCTCACGCCCTTGCCGCGCGCCATGCGCGGAACTTCCTCGAGGGGGAAGACGAGGAGCTTTCGGTTCTCGCCGATGATCGCGACGTGATCGCCCCCGGCGGGCGCGACGATCTTCAGCCGCGCCGCGCCCTCCACGCTAAGCGCCGCGCGGCCCTTGCGCGTCGAGGAGATCAGATCGTCCTCGCCGGCGACGAAGCCCCGACCGTCGTCGGAAATCAGCAGCAACGCCGCGCCCGGGGTGTGCGGGATCGTCGTCACCACCGTCGCGTCCTCTTCGATCTCGGCGAAGAGGCGAATCGGCTCGCCATGGCCGCGTCCTCCCGGGAGCTTCGCGGCGTCGATCGTGAAGACCTTCCCGTTCGAGGCGAAGACCAGGATTTTCGAGGTCGTCTGCGCGAAGAAGGCCGTCTCCAGCGCATCGTCGCCCTTATAGGCGAGCGTGGAAACGTCAGGCACATGGCCTTTGAGCGAACGGATCCAACCCTTTTGAGACACAACCACCGTGATCGGCTCGCGCTCGATCATCGCCTCGGCCAGATCGAGATCGGCGGTCGGCGGCGCATCGGCGAATTGCGTCCGTCTCTTGCCGAGGGCCGTCGTCGCGCCCACGGTTTTCTTCAGCTCGCGGATTTGGCCGGCGATGGCGCGCCACTGCTTGGACTCGTCGCCGAGTAAGGCCTCGACCTCGGCGCGCTCCTCGGTCAGCTCCTTGTGCTCCTTTCGAAGCTCCATCTCCTCGAGCTTGCGCAGCGCGCGGAGACGCGTGTCGAGAACGTAGTCCGTCTGGAGATCCGTAAGCCCGAAGGCGGCTTTCAGCGCGATCTTGGCGTCGTCCTCCTCGCGGATGATGCGGATCACCGCATCGAGATTGAGGAAGACGATGATCATGCCGTCGAGCTGCTCGAGCCGGCGCAGGATCGCGGCGAGACGGTGCCGCGAGCGGCGCAGCAGCACATTGCGACGATGATCGAGCCAGCGCCGCAACGCCTCGTCGAGCGAGACGACGCGCGGCGTGACCCCGTCGACCAGCACATTCATGTTGACGGGAAAGCGCGTCTCGAGCTCGGAGAGCTTGAACAGCGTCTCCATCATCAGCGCCGCTTCGACCGTCCGCGCGCGCGGCTCGAGGACGATGCGAACGTCCTCGGCCAATTCGTCGCGCACGTCGGCGACGAGCGGCAGCTTCTTGTCATTGACGAGCTCCGCCAGCCGCTCGATCAATCGCGACTTCTGCACGCCGTAAGGAATCTCGGTCACGACCGCGACCCAGCCGCCTCGCGCCAGTTCCTCCCGATGCCAGAGCGCGCGAAGGCGAAAGGAGCCGCGTCCCGTGCGATAGGTCTCGACGATATCCTCGCGAGGATCGACGACCACGCCGCCCGTGGGGAAATCCGGCCCTTGCACGAAGTTCAGCAACTGCTCGGCGGTCGCCGAGCGATGTGCGATGAGATACAGCGCCGCGTCGCAGAGCTCGGCGGCGTTATGCGGCGGCACCGAGGTCGCCATGCCCACCGCAATGCCCTGCGAGCCATTGGCGAGGAGATTGGGGAGCGCGGAGGGAAGCACGACCGGCTCCTGCTCCTCCCCGGAATAATTCGGCCGGAAATCGATCGCATCGTCGTTGATGCCTTCCAGCAGAAGACGCGCAACCGTCGTCATGCGCGCCTCCGTATACCGATAGGCGGCCGCAGCGTCGCCGTCGATATTGCCGAAGTTCCCTTGGCCGTCGACGAGCGGGTAGCGCGAGGAGAAATCCTGGGCGAGACGCACCAGCGCGTCATAGATCGCCTGGTCGCCATGCGGATGGAAGGAGCCCATCACGTCGCCGACGATCTTCGCGCATTTCTTGAACGGCGCGCCCGGATCGAGCCGCAGGATGTGCATGCCGTAAAGAATGCGCCGATGCACGGGCTTCAAGCCGTCGCGCGCGTCGGGCAGCGCCCGGCCAGTGATCGTCGAAAGCGCGTAGCGCAGATAGCGCTCCTCGAGCGCCTCGCGCAGCTCGATCGGCGTGACGGATTTTTCGCCGCCGCCCGATTCGGAGCTTTTTCCCTGCGCCATGTCGGCTCCCCCGTCCCCGCGCAGCAAGCCGGCGCGTCGCAACCCTGGATCACGCTGCGTTTGAGCGGAATCGCTCAGACGCAGAGCACGTGATCGATTCTAAAGCTTAGAGCGCGCTTCGCGCGAAAAACCGGTTCCCACTTTTTCGCAGCGCGCTCTAGTCCGCGGCTCGTCTCGTCGCTCCCGCGCTTCTTCCTCGAATGGATCGTTCGAGCGACGCGAAATCGCATCGAAACGCAAAAAGCGTATTCCGATCGCAAACTATGAACTTTTGCGGATATTCGCTCTAGCGCAACGCGGGGGGCTCGCCTAGAGCGCGTCCCGATCGCGTGGAATCACGCGATCGAAAAGGACTCGCTCCAAATCAAAAGCTTAGAGCATGTCCCGATCGGAAAACCGCTTCGCACTTTTCCGGAACATGCTCTAGGGGCGCAGAGGACCACGGGGCGTAGCGGCCCAGGCCGGATGCTCTCTGCGGTTACCTTAAAGAAAATCAATCATATTGGCATGCTCCGCGCCCTCGTTTCCTTGTATCGTAATTTTTTCTTGTCTCGGGGTCCCTGTCTCTCTAACTATTCGTCGGCTGGCGATGGATGCTCCTCCCAGCCCTATGGCGAACTCCCCTGGGAGCCGACGGGCTTTACGCGAGGGGTTCGTTTAATCATTTTCATTTGGCGCGATTGTTTCTCGCTCGAACGATCCCGTTCGGGGACGAGGCGCGCTTCGAGGACTCTGCGGGAGCCGGCAATGCAAGGGTTGAGGGTGGCTTTTGTGGCGCTGGTCGCTTTGAGTTTCGGTCTCTCCGCCGCGGCCCGGGAGGGGAATTCGGCGATCCGAAAGCAGACCGCCCACGTGGCCGATCCGGCGAGCCTCGATCCCCTGAACGCGCAGAACGAGTTCGCCGAGAACTTGCCGGATTGCCGCAAGGTGGACGTCGACATCGACGAGGGATACGGCGTCACCGGCCATGTCACGCGCGACGAGTGCGCGCCGCGCCGCCGGTGAGGCGCCAGACGCGTTACCTACCAGAATGCGTTTTGCAGGGGAGCGGGGACGACGATACGCGCGTCCTGCCGCACGAAAGCGCGCGGGCGCCGGCAGGGAGAGTGCAATTCATCTAACCATTTCGAACAAACTCAAAGAATAAGCCCGTTCCGCGCTGAGGGCGCCGAACGGGCCGAATTGTTCCAGCGCACTGCCGATTAGTGCGCCAGCGCCTTGACGATCGATTCGACGGTCTTCTTCGCGTCGCCGAAGAGCATCATCGTGTTCGGCCTGAAGAACAGCTCGTTTTCGACGCCAGCGTAGCCGGAGCCCATGCCGCGCTTGAGGAACAGCACCGTCTTGGCCTTTTCGACGTCCAGGATGGGCATGCCGTAGATCGCCGATTGCGGATCGGTCTTGGCCGCCGGATTGGTCACGTCATTGGCGCCGATCACGAAGGCGACGTCCGCCTGGCTGAACTCGGAGTTGATGTCCTCCAGCTCGAAAACCTCGTCATAGGGGACATTCGCCTCGGCGAGCAGCACGTTCATGTGCCCCGGCATGCGTCCCGCCACAGGGTGGATGGCGTATTTGACGTCGACCCCCTCCTTCTTGAGGATGTCGGCCATCTCGCGCAGCGAGTGCTGGGCCTGCGCGACCGCCATGCCGTAACCCGGCACGACGATGACCTTCTCCGCGTTCTTCATGATGTAGGCGGCGTCATCGGCGGAGCCCTGCTTGACCGTGCGCGTCTCCTTGCCGCCTGCGGCCGCCGCCACCTCGCCGCCGAAGCCGCCCAGAATGACGGAGACGAAGGAGCGATTCATCCCCTTGCACATGATGTAGGAGAGGATCGCGCCCGAGGAGCCGACGAGCGCTCCGGTGATGATGAGCGCCATATTGCCCAAGGTGAAGCCGATGCCGGCGGCAGCCCATCCCGAATAGGAGTTTAGCATCGAGACGACGACCGGCATGTCGGCGCCGCCGATCGGAATGATCAGCGTGACGCCGAGCACGAGCGCCAGCAGGATCAGCGAAGCGAGCCAGAAGCCGCCCTCCGTGCCGACGAAGAGCAGCATGCAGAAGACGAGGCCGACGGCGATCAGAATGTTGATCGTGTGACGCTCCGGCAGCAGGATCGGCTTGCCGGACATTCTCTCGGAGAGCTTCAAAAAGGCGATGATCGAGCCGGTGAAGGTGATCGCGCCGATCGCCGCGCCGAGCGACATTTCGAAGAGGCTTCCGCCCTCGATGTGGCCTGGCAGGCCGATGCCGAAGGCTTGCGGCGCATGGAAGGCGGCTCCCGCGACGAGAACGGCGGCGAGGCCGACAAGGGCGTGGAAGCCCGCAACGAGCTCGGGCATCGCGGTCATCGCGATGCGCTGCGCCACCGTCGCGCCGATCCCGCCGCCGATGCCGACGCCGATCACGATCCACACCAGGGTCGAAAGGCTGGGCGTCTGAACGAAGAGCGTCGTCGCCACGGCGACGGCCATGCCGATCATTCCGTAGCGATTGCCCTGCCGCGAGGTCGCCGGCGAGGAGAGGCCGCGCAACGCGAGAATGAACAGAATGCCCGAGGCGAGATAGAGAAGAGCCGTGATATTGGCGATCATTACCGTCAGCCCTTCTTCTTATACATTGACAGCATGCGCTCGGTGACGAGGAAGCCGCCAAAAATGTTCACGCTCGCTAAGATCAGCGCGATGAAGCCGAGCCAGCTCGCCGTGCTCGATCCGGGTTCGGAGGATGAGCCCACGCCGACCGACAGCAGCGCGCCGACGACGATGACCGAGGAAATCGCGTTGGTCACCGACATCAGCGGCGTATGCAGCGCCGGCGTGACCGACCAGACGACGTAATAGCCCACGAAGACCGCGAGAACGAAGATCGCGAGGCGGAACACCACGGGGTCGATCGCGCCGCCTCCCAATCCGTGCGACGCGGCCGCGGCGGCGGTCTGGGCGATCTGCTCCGAATAGGCCTGCGCTTGTTCGGCCACGTGCCGAGCCGCCTCGGCCGCCTGACGCGCTTTCTCCAGCAGTTGCTGCGTGTCGTCTGTCATGAGTGGGTCTCCCCTCGAAACCTGTTTCGTTCTTCAGCCCGTTCGCCGCGGGCCTCGTCTCGTCAACCGCGCGCGATCGCGGCGCCGTCGCGGGTGAGGGCCGTCGCCTTCACCAGCTCGTCGTCCCAGTTGATCGCCAGCCGCTTCGTCTCCTTCGAGATCAGCGTCTCGACGAAAGCCAAGAGGTTCTTGGCGTAGAGGCTCGAGGTCGTGGTCGCCGTGCGTCCCGCGATGTTGAGCGGCGCCAGGATTTTCACGCCGCTCTCCACGATCGCCTCTCCCGGGCGGGAAAGCTCGCAATTGCCGCCGCGTTCGGCGGCCAGATCGTAAATCACCGATCCCGGCCGCATCGAGCGGACCTGCGCGGCGGAGACGAGTTTCGGCGCGGGCCGGCCGGGGATCAGCGCCGTCGTGATCACGATGTCCTGCTTGGCGATGTGAGCGCTCACAAGCTCGGCCTGCGCGGCCTGATACTCCTTCGACATCTCCTTGGCGTAACCACCGGAGGTCTCGGCCTGCGTGAACTCTTCATTCTCGACCGCGACGAATTTCGCGCCGAGCGACTCGACCTGCTCCTTGGTGGCTGGCCGGACGTCCGTCGCGGTCACGATCGCGCCGAGGCGGCGCGCCGTCGCGATCGCCTGCAGGCCGGCGACGCCGACGCCCATGATGAAAACGCGCGCGGCCGGCACCGTGCCGGCGGCGGTCATCATCATCGGAAAGACGCGGCCGTATTCGGCGGCGGCGTCGATGACCGCCCGGTAACCGTTGATGTTGGCCTGCGAGGAGAGAACGTCCATCACCTGCGCGCGGGTGATGCGCGGCATGAGCTCCATCGCGAAGGCGGTCACATTCGACTTGGCGAGCGCGGCGATGGCGCTCTCCGCGCCATAAGGATCCATGATCGCGACGACGGCCGCGCCGGGATTGGCTCCCGCGACATCCGCGGAGACGGCCGGCGCACGCGCAGGACCACATCCGCGCCCGCAACCGTGTCCTTGGCGTTGGCGGCGATGGATGCGCCCGCCGCGGCGTAATCGGCATCGGCGAAGCCGGAGGCGGCGCCAGCGCCGGCCTGCACGGCGACCTCCGCGCCAAGGCCGAGGAGTTTCTTGACGGTTTCGGGCGTCGCGGCGACGCGGGGCTCGGATCGGTCGGTTTCGGCGAGAACAGCGATTCGCATCAAGGACTCCAATCGGGACAGCGTCTTGGCGGCGTCAGGACCGAGTTGCCTCGGCTCCGTGGCGGTCTCGCCCCTCATGCGTCGGCGCTGGCGCGCCGCGTCTTAAGGGGATGGCGATGCTTGCGGGATGAGCGCGCGACAAGCGCTGCGCCGGCCGAGCGCCGGCGCTCGAAAATTGGTCGCTGCTCCCCCATCGACTGTCGCGCAGCTTTCCCGCGCGACTTCCGCCGCCCCTTGCGCAAATGGTAGACGAGCTTCCTCGTTCCTGCAACGCCTTAGGCGCCGGAGAATCGCGCGGCGCGGCAGCGACAGCGTGACCTCGAGCGCGTCCGACACAAAAATCCCTATGCGGATCATGCGGTTTCGCGGCGCCGCAGCCGCGGAGGGAATCTCCGCCAAGGGTCGACATGGCGCCGGCGCGCCGATCGCGAAGCTTGGCGCTCGGAGGATTTCCTGGCGCCGCTCTGGGCCGCAGCTGCGCCGGCTTGTCGTGCAGGTGGGCCGGCGCAATATGGCCGCCCATGAGACTTTACCCGTTTCCGCGACGGCGGCGCCCAATGCCGTCCGCATTGCTCCTCGGGTTCGCGCTGTGGAGCTTTACCCCGGTCTTCCTCACCGCCGCTGTCGCGGGCGAACCGCCGCCCGGCTTCGTCCGACTGGCGGACGTCGCCCCGGGAATCAAGCAGGACATGCGCTACGCGGGCCCGAATAATTTCACCGGCGGGCCCGTGCCCGGTTACCGCGCGCCCCAGTGTTGGCTGCGACGCGAGGCGGCGCAAGCGCTCGCCCGCGCGCAGGCGCTCGCCCATCGGCGCGGCTTCGACCTCGTCGTGTACGACTGCTACCGGCCAAAGCGCGCCGTCGCGGCGTTTCTCGACTGGTCGAAGAACGCCGACGAAAGCACGAAGGACGCCTATTATCCGCGCGTCGCGAAATCGGAACTTTTCGCGCAGGGCTACATCGCGGAGCGCTCGACACATTCAACGGGACTGGCGGTCGACCTCGGCGTCAAAGGCTGGGATTTCGGCGCGCCTTTCGACTATTTCGACCGTCGTTCCTGGACCAAGACCCCGGTCAGCCGCGCCGCGCAAAGCGCGAGGGAAAAGCTCGTGGCGCTGATGCAAAGCGTCGGGTTTGAGAACTATCCGCGCGAATGGTGGCACTTTTCCTATAAAGGCGCGAAGGCCGCCGAGAGCTTCGACGCCGAGATCGAATAGCGGCTCGTGCCGCCAAAGAACCTCCCGGACCGACATCGTTCGCGGTTTAGCCGGCGCTCGCGCCCGAGCCCGGTGGACTTAGGGATTGAGGCGCCTCGTGGAGCGTGTCCTGGACGTACAGCCTCGTCACAATCACAAACAACACGACCGTTATGGGCGCGGCGAAAATCGTGCCAGCCGGTCCGAAGAGCAAGCCAAACATCACGATGCTGAAGAGCATGAGCGCCGGGGGAATGTGGATCAGCTGCCGCTGGATGATCGGCATGACCAGATTGCCTTCGAGTTGATGGATGAGAATATACGCGCCGAAAGTCCACGCCATGGCTTTCACGCTCACCGTCGCCGCGACGAGCACTGACGGGAGGATCGCGACAATAGGGCCGACGTAGGGAACGAATTCCGCCGTGGCCGATATCACGGCTAACGCCAACGGCGAGGGGACGCCAATGCGCCACAGGGCGAACCCAACCATCACGCCGACGATCAACGTCTCGAACAGCAGGCCGAGAAGCCAGAAGCGAAGCGCCGTGGCGATGGCGTCGAGCGTGTCGTTCACCTTGCCGTGCTGCTCTCGAGGAAAGAGCATGGTTAGCGCCTGGCGATAGAGCGACGGTTGCGCGACCAAAAAGATGCCCGAGAAGATCGAGACAAGCACGCCTAAGATGAAGGTGACGCTGACGCGGAACAGTTGACCGAAGAAATGCGTCAGGGGAAGGTTGTCGCCGTGGGTGTGCGCTAAGAGGACTCTTCCCACCTCCGATTGTTGCAACATTTGCACGAGGCCCTTTTCCGCTTGCCCGGCGCGCAAAATCACATCCTGCAATTCCGAAAGCGTCCCCCTGCCGAAGAGATAGCCGGCGCCGCCGAGCACGCTGGCGATGAGGATTCCCGATAGGACCAGGGCTGCGCCGCGAGGCAGCCGCAGAAAGCGGAAGGGCTGGGCTACGAGGTCGAGCAATAGAGCGAAGAGGACCGCGCCGACGATGATCAAAATCCCGTCGAAGAGCAGCCAGATGAGAAAGGGAGTGAAAGCGAGCGCGATGACAATGGCGGCGCGCTTGGTGAATTCGGCGGTGTTCATAGAAGCGGAAATCGGCATGAACGAGCCCCCCTTTGCCCAGCGCAAAGGCAACGAAGGCCAGGGCGTCTTCAGCAAAGGCGGCATAAAACGCCTTCTGCAGGCGGTCAACAACATCCTGGGTTCACGCAAGGAACGAGCCCGGCTCTTTTCAGCCGTGTCGTCGCGCGTTAGAGACGTCGCTCGCGCCCGCCCAGAGAGTCCGGTCCCCCCTGGCGGTAGGCGGGCGGCGCGGGTTTACGTGCCGTTGACGAACGCGCCTGAAGCGGAAGGGCTTGTCAAGGATGCGCTGGTTCGACTGGTTGACCTTGTCGAAGACGGCGGCGCGGCAGATCGCGAAGCCGCTGCTCGGCCCGTTTCTGGGTCGCAATCCCGATCCGAAAACTCTCGACTATTATGCGTCGCTCGTCTCCAGGGGCGCGGGTCTTGCGAAGGTCTCACGCGAGCTCTCGCAGAACCAAGAGTACAAATCTCAGTTCGGCGCGCGCGCGCCTCAAGCTCCCGCCGGACGGCCCCGCGTCTGGAACGACGCGCGTTACGCAGCGTTTCTGAACGCCCCGAAGATACGAGACGCGCTGATCCTGAAACTCGACCATATCGGCGACTTCTTCCTGGCGCTCGACGCCTTCCACGCCCTCCGCAAGGGCCTGCCCGAGGCGAGACTGACCTTGCTCTGCGCTCCTTGGAATGCGGCGTTGGCGGGCTCCTTGGGAATTTTCGATCACATCGAGACGCTCGACTTTTTCGCGTCGACCGCCGAGGGGGCGAGCCCCGATTTTTCCGCCGAAAGACTGGGCGATCTCGCAAGCGCCTCTTTCGATCTCGCCGTCGATCTGCGCGTGGAAGCCGACACGCGCGCCCTCTTCGATCATATTCAAGCGACGCATAAATGCGGCTACGCGAGCGACGCCTGCCGGTCCGTTCTGACCCTGAGCCCGCCGCGGCCCAATCTGATTTACGGCGACAGCCTGTCCGCCAATCAGCGCATGCTGATGCTCGGCCTCGCGCGTAGCGTCGTCGACTTCTTTCATCGCGACGAAAGGCTTTACGGAGAGGCGCTGCGCCAGACGCTCCTCGGATCGCCCTCCCCGGACCTCTCGTTTCAGGGCGACGGGCCTCTCGTCGCGATGCACCCTTTTTCGGGCAGGGCCATCAAGAACTGGCCCCTCGAGCATTTCTTGCGCCTCGGCCAAGGGCTAACGCGCGAAATAGGGGCTTCGGTCGTCCTGCTTGGAACGAAGAAGGAAGCCGAAAGCGTTCCGGAGCTCGCTCCGCAGTGCGAGGCCGCGGGCGTTCGCTCGCTCGTCGGCGAGACGTCGCTCACGCAGGCCCTTTCCCTCATCGCGAGGTCGGATCTTTTCATCGGCAATGACAGCGGGCTCACGCATGCCGCGGCGCGAATGGACGTTGCGACGATCGCTCTCTACTCCGGGGTTGCGCCGATCGAAGCCTGGGCGCCGCACGGCAAGAGCGTGACGATCCTGCATGCGCCTGCGCCTTGCGCGCCGTGCTATCTTCCCTCCCTCGATTGGTGCGAGGCCGGGCATGAGTGCGTGAGAGCGATCGACGTCGACTTCGTTCAGGCGCAAGCGCGAGTTCACCTCGAACGCCGCTCGCGCTCGTGAGGCAGGTCATTGCTCCTGCAACGCGGTCGCCTCTTCCGCGAAAGCGTCCTGCAGCAAGGGAATGTTCTCGGCAGTCGCCTTGCCGGAGCGGCGCGGATAGTGGATAGAAGCGCGGCGGCCAGGGTTTTTGTCGGGGCGTAAAGATGATCGCCGACGCTGCGTCGAATTGAGGAGCGCCATGCGGTTACGCGCCTATGTGCTTGCCGCCGATCCGGCTTGGCTCGAAGCGAGCATGCAGTCCTATTACGACATGGTCGAGAAAATCGTCGTATCCTATGACCGCAACAAGCTCGGATGGACGGGACATCCGCTTCCGATCGACGAATGTATCGACCGCGCCAGATCGGTCGACAAAGACAAGAAGATGGAGCTCGCACCAGGGGATTTTGCGATACTGAGCAACGCCCCGATGGAGAATGAGACGCGGCAGCGCCGAGAAGCCCTGGCTCGGGCCGGAGACGCCGATTGGGTGCTTCAGCTCGACACGGACGAACTGGTGACGCAGCCCGCCGCGCTGCGCCGGCGCCTCGCAACCCTGCCGGCCTCCACGCGATGCGTCCGCTGGCCCATGCGGAGCCTGTTTCAGCGCGCCGCCGATGGCCGCTACCTGCAAGTCTGCTCGAAAGGGGGCGGGCATGTGGAGGAACATTTCTCCATCGCCGTCCGACCGAGGACCGTTCTCGCCGAGGCGAGAACCACCTTCGAGGAGACGGTCCAATTCAGAAGTTGGACTCTGTCGCGCGACTCGCTCTTAAATCCCAACAGCCGCTTGGCGCGAAGCGAGACGATGCTGCATTTTTCGTGGGTGCGGTCAGAAGAGCAGATGCTGCGCAAGCTGCGAAGCTGGGGCCACAGCCGGGACTTCGACACGGACCGCTACTATCGGGAGGTCTGGTTGCGCGCCGCGACCGATTGGAAAAGCTTGCGCGATTTCCATCCGCTGACGCCCGCGAGCTGGCCGAGGCTGCGCCCGGTGGCGCTCCCCTACGCCCCAAATTGGTAGCAGGGGCGCGGCCTTCTGCAGCCGCGCGGCCGATGCGACCGCGGCGGAACGCTTCCGGCGACTTTCGCTCACGCAGAAAAAAGACGAAACAAGGATCTCAATGGCAAAGAGCGGCATCACTCTCGTCGTCGTCTCGACGGACACTTACGAACTCGGTCTTCAGGCCGTCATCAAATCTGTGGCGAATTTCAACTTCGACGAAGTGCTCATCTTGAGCGATCGCCCAGAGGCGTGGGGCGAGTTCCCGATCAAAAAAATAGAGACCTTCACCTCCGGAAGAGACTACAATATTTTCATCTTGTCGGAGCTGCACAAACACATCAATACGGACTATTTCATCATCGCCCAATATGACGGCTTCGTGCTGAGGGGCGATCAATTCTCCCCCCACTTCTATCATTACGACTATATCGGCGCGCCCTGGCCGTTCCACCGCGCCCTCACGGTGGGCAACGGGGGGTTCTCGTGGAGGTCGCGTCGGCTGGCGGAAGCTGCGGCCAAGGTTCTCGAAGCCCACCCGCTCGCTGCGGACGAGGCTGTGCTCGAGGATCACTTTTTGTGCCGGCTGAACCGGATTCTGCTTGAAGAAAAATTCGACATACGCTTCGCGAGCGAAGGCATCGCCGAACATTTCGCGGTGGAGCACGGCGAGAGGCCCTTTCCCACTTTCGGTTTCCATGGGATTTGGCATCTTCCCAAGATATATAGCGACAGACTCGACTGGCTTATGGAAAATCTACCGCCGAGACTGTTGCAGAACGATGCGATGTATCCCTACCTCGCGAACGAGATGTACAACACGTCCCCTGAGCATTATCGAAAGTTGACCAAGCTCAAGGGACGGGCTAACCGGAAAAGCAGTGGCCTGGGACTTCTCCGATGGCCGGGCGGGCGGTGACCCGCGCCCGCCCCGAAGCCTTGTCGCGACGAGAACCGAGAAAGGGAAGGGATGCGTATTTTCATTAGCGGCGTCGCGGGATTTCTGGGAAGCCACTTGGCGGAATCCTTCATTGCCGACGGACATGAGGTGATCGGCTGCGACAATATGCTGGGCGGCGAGCTGGACAACGTTCCCGCCGCCGTCAACTATTTTCAATATGACTGCTGTCACCACAATTCGATGGTCAAGATCACCAAGGGGTGCGACGTCGTCTATCACTGCGCCGCGACCGCCTACGAGGGGCTGTCGGTCTTCTCGCCGCATGTCGTGACGCAAAACATCGTCACCGCGTCGGTCTCGCTGTTCAGCGCCGCGATCGCCAACCGGGTCAAGAGGATCGTCTTCTGCTCCTCGATGGCGCGCTATGGCGTGAACGAGGTGCCTTTCCTCGAAACCTACACGCCGCGCCCGCAGGACCCCTATGGAATCGGCAAGGTGGCCGCGGAGCAGATGCTGCGCAATCTCTGCGAGACGCACGGCATCGAATATGTGATCGCCGTGCCGCACAACATCATCGGGCCTCGCCAGAAATACGACGACCCCTATCGCAACGTCGCGAGCATCATGATGAATCTCATGATGCAGGGCCGCCAGCCGACGATCTATGGCGACGGAACGCAGATGCGCTGCTTCTCCTTCATCGACGACGACATCTACTGCTTGAAGGAGATGGCCTACCGGCCCGACATCGTCGGAGAGGTGATCAACATCGGACCCGACGAGGAATTCGTCACGATCAACGACCTCGCGAACAACATCGCGAATCTACTGCAGTTCAACGTCGACCCGATCTATATGCCCGGGCGCCCGCAGGAGGTGAAATTCGCCACCTGCTCCGCCGACAAGGCGCGCAAAGTGCTGGGCTATCAGACCAAGGTCAAGATGAAGGACGGGCTGCAGTCGATGATCGACCACATTCGTCGCAAGGGCACGCGGCCGTTCCGCTACCATCTCGATCTCGAGATCGTGAACGAGCTGACGCCGCGCACCTGGAAGGAAAAACTGTTCTGATCGTCGCCAACGGACGCGTTGGAGGGCCGAGATGAATGAGGGCGGGCAGAGGGGGAGGCGCTTCGCGCTTCTCGATCGCGACGGAACGGTCGTGATCGACAAGATCTACCTTTCCGATCCGGCCGGCCTCGAATTTGCGCCCGGCGTGATCGAGGGGCTGCGCCTGATGCGCGACGCCGGCCTGCGCTTCGTCATGGTCACCAATCAGTCGGGCGTCGCCAGAGGCTTTTTCGACGAAGAAACCCTCGCCCGGATCCATCGGCGTTTGCGGGAAATGCTGGCAGAAGAGGGAATAGATCTCGAAGCCATCTATCATTGCCCGCACGGTCCCTCGGACGGCTGTCGCTGTCGCAAGCCGCAACCGGGTCTTGTGCTCGATGCGATGGCGGACTTTGGCTTCGCGCCCGGCGAGGCGGTGCTGATCGGCGACAGCGAGGCCGACATGGGCGCGGCGGCGGCGACCGGCGTCACAGGCATCCGCGTCGCGCCGCCCAATGCGGGCGAGACCGCTACGCCTCGCGCCGCAGCGAATTTTCTTGTCGCGGCGCGCCGGGCCATCGACCATTTCGAAGCAGGACAGGCGAAGCATCGGTCATGTACATAATCACGGGCGGCGCGGGCTTCATCGGCTCCAACATCGCCGCAGCGCTCGATGAGAGCGGCGACGACATCGTCATCGTCGATTGGCTGCGCGACGATCCCTTCAAATGGCGCAACATCGCCAAGCGTCGTCTGGCCGATCTCGTCGCGCCCGAGGATCTCGCGGCGTTTCTCGACGCCAACCGCTCGAAAATTCAGGGGATCGTGCACATGGGCGCGATCTCCGCGACGACGGAGACGGACGTCGACGCCATTGTGCGCAATAATTTTCGCCTGTCCGTCGACCTCTGGCGCTTTTGCGCGTCAGTCGGCTTGCCCCTCGTCTACGCATCGTCCGCCGCGACCTATGGCGACGGCGCGCAAGGGTTTCTCGACCGTTTCGACGAGGCCTATCTCGCCACGCTTCGCCCCCTCAACCCTTACGGCTGGAGCAAGCACGTCTTCGACCGCTTCGCGCTGAGTTGCGTCAAGGGTCGCGAGAAGGCGCCGGCGCGCTGGGCTGGTCTGAAATTCTTCAACGTTTACGGGCCGAACGAATATCACAAGGGTGGCCAGCGCAGCGTCGCCGCGCAGCTCTATGAGCAAATTCGCGAAGAGGGCGCGGCGCGTCTCTTTCGCTCGGACAACTCCGATTACGCCGACGGGGAGCAGCTACGCGATTTCGTCTGGGTCGGCGACTGCGTCGAGGTCGTGCTCTGGGCGCTTAAAACGCCCGCGGCGCCGTCCGATCTTTATAACGTGGGCTCCGGTCTCGCGCGCTCCTTCCATGACAAAGCGAAGATCATGTTTGCGGAGCTCGGTCGCAACGCGAACGTCGAATTCATCGACTTGCCCGAGAGTTTACGTGGAAAATACCAATACTATACCTGCGCGTCGCTCGAGAAGCTGCGCGCCGCAGGCTTCGCGCACGAGATGACGACGCTCGAGGAAGGGCTGCGGCTCTATGTCCGCAACTATCTCGAAAGCGCCGACCGCTTCCGCTGAGTAGGACGGGACCCTGCCCCCGTAGCGCCTGCCCCCGAAGGCGGCTGGCGTCGGTAGCCATAAAAAGCTGCGGGCGACGGCTTGTCATGGCCGTCGCCCGCGAAATCAAAAAGGCCGAGCGGACCACGCTCGGCCAAAAGCTTCAATCAGCCGCGCAGGCTGCGAACCTTCGCCGCGCCGGCGAGCGCCAGCAGCGCCGCAAGACCCGCGAAGCCGACGCCCGGGACGGGAGCAGGAGCGCCGGGCGGGGGAAGGCCGTCTTGGGCGTAGACAAGCACGTCCGCGCCATTGCCGCCGGTGTTGGTGACATTGCCGTTGGTGCTCAGTCTCGACCAAGTCCTCAGGCCGCTGTTATCCCACAGATCGAAGGAGATCTGGTAGGTGTCGCCGACATTCGTCCCGACGGTCTGGCTGATGGCGTCATAGGCCTGCACGGCGCCGTCATACCAGCAACCCGACCCGCCGAATCCGGCGCCGCAGAAGGAAGGCGCCCGAAGCGTGCCGCCAAAGGTCGCGCCATAAATATTGGCGTAGGTCCAACCGGTGGCGTTGCTGGAGCCGACAGTGCCCGCCAAAAAGTTGCCGTTCGTCAGCAGGTTGCCGCTGGGGTTGGTCAGGTCGACGACCGAGGCGTTGGAAAAGAACTCGAACGCGGGGTCTTCGCGAAAGGCGAAGGTGATGGCGGTGTTCGCGACGGCGGCGGAGAAGTCGACCGTATAGTGCTGCGGCGCCGCGGAATTGTGAGGGATAACCTGGCCGTCGAGGTCCAGGATCGCGCCGGCAGGCGGAGGCAAGTTGCTGGGAGCAGCCAGCGCGACGTTGGCGGCTCCCATGGTCATGGCGGCGCCCAGACCGAGCGCAGCCAAGCCCTTCATTGACAAAGTTTTCATGCGATTTCTCCAGTTTCCCAAGTAGTCGAATAAGCACGAGCCAACTCGCGCCCCGATCGGAAACTCGGTAAAAGCCTTTTCCCAGCCCCGACCAGGAACTTCCCCCGCCGCCACCCGCAGGCGACGATCCCAGGATTCGTCCTATCCGTACGGGAGCATGCGTACGTACTCAACTCAGGCGCGGTCAACGAGCGGTCGAAGAAAAAGCTTGAGTGTGTCTTTGGCGCCACACCTGCGCAGCGCGGCCGTCCGCCAAAACGGCGTTCATCGAGAGGTTTCCCGCGCTAGCGCCCTGCTGAACGTCAGACGGCGTCCCCGGGAGCTATATCGTGCTTCTCTTCAGAAAGGCCGCGAAGCGCGCTTGGACCTCCGCGCTTTCGAGCGCGCGCGCAAAGAGGCGCGCTTCCTCGTCCATCCGTGCGAGCAGCTCACCCCTGTCCCCTTGCAGCAGGCGGCGGGTTTCGCGCAACGCCATCAAAGGCTTGGCGGCGAGCCGCATTGCCGCGTCGAGCGCGCGCGTCTGGAGGTCTTCTTCCGGCGCGATTGCATTGACCAGGCCGATCCGATGCGCCTCTGCGGCGTCGAAGGCTTCGCCCAGAATGAGGAGCTCGGCGGCCTTGGCGGCGCCGAAGCGACGCGGCGCCAGCAGGCTTACGCCGCCTTCCGGCGGCAGCCCCAGGTCGATGAAGGCGGCTTTGAACCTTGCCGAGGGAGACGCATAGACGAGGTCGCAGTGAAAAAGCATCGTCACGCCGATGCCGACCGCGTCGCCCCGGACGGCCGCAACCACCGGCTTTTCAAAACAGGCGAGCGCCTTGATGAAGCGCAACGCGGGAAACTCCTCCGGCGCACCGGAGAAGGCGAGGAAGTCGGCAAGGTCGTTGCCGGCGGTGAAGCTCCCTCCCGCGCCACAAAAGAAGACGGCGCGCAGGCTTTCGTCGCGGGACGCCTCCTCCGAGCGCCGAGAGCGCGCGAAGGTACATCTCCCGCGTCAGCGCGTTCTTCTTCTCGGGCCGGTCGAAGACGATGCGCAGCACGCCGTCTTCGCGCGAGACGTCGAGCCTCGTCTCCATGGGAATTTCCCTTTCCTTCCCATCCTGCGGGGCGGGCGGCCGCGCGTCAAATGACGGGCGCCCGAGACTGGCGAATTTTCCCTCCAAAGCGTTTTGGTCGGAGCGCGCCGTCGCGCTATCCTGGAGACGCCATGTTTCCCTCTGCGCTTTCCTCTTTTGTCAACCGCGCCAGCAAAGCGGCGCTCGATCTCTTCTATCCGGCCGCCTGCCTGCACTGCCGCGCCGCGATCGCCGAGCATGGCGGGCTCTGTCCCCGTTGCTGGCGCGACATGGCCTTCATCGAGCGGCCCTTTTGCGAGCGGCTGGGAGAGCCCTTCGAGCGCGACGGTTTCGCTCCCGGCATGATCTCGCTCGAAGCCGCCGCGCGGCCGCCGGTTTTCGCGCGCGCAAGAGCCGTCGCCCGCTATGAAGGCGAAACCACCCGGGCGCTGGTCAATCGGCTGAAATATTACGATCGTCACGATCTCGCGGCGCCGATGGGCCGCTGGATGGCGCGCGCCGGGGCCGAATTGCTCGCTGATGCGGATCTCATCGTGCCGACTCCCCTGCACCGCGTACGCCTTGCGGAGCGTCGCTTCAATCAGGCCGCGCTGCTCGCCGCCCCCATCGCCCGCGAAAGCGCCGTGCCGCTCGAAACCCTCGCCTTGGAGCGGGTCAAGGCGACGCCGCCGCAGGTGGGCCTGAGCCGCGCCCAGCGCGCCGAGAATCTTGCTGGCGCCTTTAAGGTCGACCCGGGCTTCGTCGGACGAATCTCGGGCGCGAACGTCGTGCTGGTCGATGACGTGCTCACGACCGGCGCGACCGCCAACGCCGCGGCGCGCGCGCTACTGCGCGCAGGCGCGGCGCGCGTGGACCTCCTCGTCTTCGCCCGAACGGTGCTGACCGGCTAACCCGCGAGCGATACTGGCGAAGGGCCGATTTGGAGGTTAGAACCCTCCATGGCCTTCACCTTCATTCATGCCGCCGACCTCCACATCGACAGTCCGCTCGCCGGGCTCGGCTGCAAGGACGCGCTTGTGCGCGAGCGGTTTGCCCGTGCAGGGCGGCGCGCGGTGGAAAACCTCGTCGCCGAGACGATCGCCGCCAAGGCGGCGTTCCTGCTCATCTGCGGCGATATTTTCGACGGCGAGTGGCGCGACGTCGCAACGGGACATTTTTTTGCGCGCGAGCTGGGGCGGCTCGAACGCGCGGGCATTCCGACTTTCATCGTCAAAGGCAATCACGACGCCGAGAGCCAGATCGTCAAGAGCCTCCCCGACCCCAAGAGCGCGCACGTCTTTGCGTCCCGCGGGGCCGAGACGATCATGATCGATTCGCTGGGCGTCGCGCTGCACGGCAGGAGCTTCGGACCTCGCCTCGTCGGCGGCGATTTCCTCGCCTCCTACCCCGCGCGACGCGAAGGCTATCTCAACATCGGCCTCCTGCACACGGCGCTCGATGGATCGCGCGGCCATGAATCCTACGCGCCCTGCACGCTCGATGACTTGAAGCGCTTCGGCTACGACTATTGGGCGCTCGGTCACGTTCATGCGGCGGAGATCGTCGCGCGCGATCCTTTCATCGTCTATCCCGGCAATATTCAGGGACGCCATGCGCGCGAGACGGGCGCGAAGGGCGCCATGCGGGTCAGCGTCGAGGAGGACAGAGTTGTCGATGTGTCGCCGCTGGTCCTTGACGCCGCGCGCTGGGCGCTGGCGCAGGTCGACGTCGCTCCATGCCGCGACGAAGCGGAAGTCGTGTCGCGGATCGAAGCCGCCATTCGCGCGGAGCACGAGCGGAGCGAGGGACGACCGGTCGCTTTGCGAATAACGCTTCAAGGCGCGACGTCGCTGCATCGCCAGTTCGTCTCGCAGCGCGAGAGGTTCCAGGACGACCTGCGCGCGCTGGGTTTCCGCCATGCCGAGGATTTCTGGGTCGAGAGCCTTAAGATCGAGACCCGCGCCCCGACAAAGAACGCGCCTGCCCTCAAGGAAGCGGATGCGTTGGACGTTGAGGCGCTGATTGCGGGGGCCGCGAGCGAGCCGGGTTTCTCACAAGCGCTCACCGGGCTTCTCGCTGCGATCGAGGAAAAATCGCCACGCGAGCTGCGCGGCGTGCTCGTCGGCGAAATGGCCGGACTCGCGGACGACGCGCGCGATCTTCTCCTTGGGCTCCTCTCCGAGCGCGAGGGCGAAGCGTGAAAATCGAGCGGCTTCATTTCGAACGCTACGGCGCCTTCACCGACCGCATTTTGGAGTTTCGCGCCGACGCTTGCCTCCATATCGTGCTCGGCGCCAACGAAGCCGGCAAGACCTCGGCGCTGCATGCGATCGGCGATCTCCTGTTCGGCTTCGAGCCGCGCACGAACTACGACTTTCAGCATGAGCAGAAGCTGCTCAGAAGTCGGCGCGCAGATTCGCCTCGCCGAAGGCGGCGCCCTCTCGGTCAGGCGTCGCAAGGGCCTCAAGAACACCCTGCTCGACGCGGAGGACAAGCCGCTCGCCGCCGATCTTCTCGCCCCGCTTCTCGGCTCGCTGACGCGCGAGACGTTCTTTGCAGAATTCGGGCTGACCTCCGCGGCGCTGCGCGCGGGGGGGCGCGAGCTGCTGCATGCGGGCGGACGACTGGCGGAGACGCTCGCGGCCTCCTCGGCGCAGCTCTCGGCGCTGACGCGCTTGCGCGCGCGGCTCACGCAGGAGGCGGACGGGCTGTTCGGGCCGCGTCGCGCTTCGGGAAAGGACTTTTACGGGGCGCTCGATCGGCATCAGGACGCCGAGAAGCGTCTCCGAGAGGCGATCGTGACCGCCGAGGCGTACGCCGGCGCCGAGAGAACGGTCGCCGAGGCCGAAGCGCTGCGCGAAAAACTGGACCGCGACCACGACGAGCGTTCTCGCGATCTGGCGCGGCGTGAGCGCGCGTGCCGCGTCTGGCCGAAGCTCGATCGCTTGGAGCGCCTGCGCGAAGACTTGGCGCGTCTTGCCGACCTTCCTTCCCTTGCTCGAGAGACGTTGACCCAATGGCGGGAGGCGCTGCGCGTGAGAGCGAGCATCGAGGAGGAGCTTGCACGCCAGCAGATCGAGGACATGGAGGCCGCCGAGGAGATCGGAGCGCTCAGAATTGACGCCCCGCTCCTGGAGAAGGCGGAAGAGGTCGAAGCGCTGCGCGAAAGGCTCGGCGAAATTCGCAAGGCGGAAAGTGATCTGCCGAGGCGACGCGAGGCGGCGCGCACGGCCCTCGATCGTCTCGAAGGGCTGGGGCGGCGAGTCGGCGTCGAAAGCGCCGACGCCCTCATCGCGCGCGAACCCACCGATTCGGCGATCGTTCGGGCCGAAAGCGCGATTGACGCGCGCAGCGAGGCGGAGCGGGGCGTGTCGGCAGCGCAGGACGCGGTAGCGCAGGCCGAGCAGCGCGTGCAGCAGCTCGAGCGCCATGAGGACGAGAAGAAGCCGAGCTTCGATCCCGCGCCTTTTCGCCTGCGCCTTGCCGCCTTTGGCGATCTCGCGACCGACGCGGATCGGGCGCGGCGGGAGGCGCTGGCGCATGACCATGACGCCGCCGAACTTCTGCAAAGAGGCGGAGAGGCTCGATCCCTGCCCCGGAACGCCCGACCGGCTCGCCGGCCTCCCGCTTCCAAAGCGACCGCGGATCGACGCCTTCCGGCAACGCTTCGAAGCGCTGGAAGACGCGGAAAAGCGCGAAGCGGGCGAGGCGGTGAGACTGGAGGCCGCGTTCGTCGAGATCGAGGAGGAGCTCTCAACCCTGCGCAAGGCAGGCGCGGCAGCGACTCGCGACGAGCTCGGCAAGGCTCGCGGCGAGCGGGAACTGGCGCTCGCAGCTCTGCGCGACGGGCTCGACGCTGATCCGTCCGCGCGGCGCGATGCGCTCGCAGCGATTGAGGCCGCCGATCGACGCGTCGACGCCATCACCGACGCGCTGCTCGACGATGGCGCGCGCGCCGCCCGTTTCGCCAACGCGACGGAAAGGCGCGAAAAGCTCCTTCTGGAACGCGAGCAGCGCGCGCGCGCCCTGGAAGACTGCGCAAAGCGGCGTCGCGACGCGTCCTGCGAGTGGCGAGCGCTTTGGACGGCAAGCGGCCTCCAACCCCGCTCGCCTGCCGAAATGCTCGGCTGGATCGAAGACGCACAAGAGATTCTGGAAAAACGTCGCCGCTTGGGAGAGGCGAAGGTCGCGCTGGGCGGCCTGACGAGGAAGCTGGAAGAAAACCGCGCAGGAACTCATGACGCTCGGCAGAGACTTGGGTGAAAATTCCGACCCCGCCTTGCCGATCGATGCGCTGTTCAAGCACGCCCGGGCGGCGTTGGACCGGCTCGTGGAGGAATGGGGCGCGACGCAAGGCGGCATCGCGCGCATGGAGGAAGCGAAGACGGAGCTCGCGCGCGCCAGGCGACAAAAGGACGTCGCGCGGGCGAAGCTCGAGCAGGCGCTCGCCGACTGGCCACAGGCGATTGCGCCGCTCGCTCTCCGCGAGGACGCCTCTCCGAGCGAGGCCAAGGCGGCGCTCAAGCTATGGCGCGAGGTCCTGGAGCCCCGTCAGGCGCTGTTGTCCGAGCGCCGCCGCATCGAAACGATGGAAGCGGACGTCGCGTCTTTTCAAGCGGCAGTGGACGCCCTCATCTCCAGCGTGGCGCCCGATCTTCTGGGCCGGCAGCAGCGTGACGCCCTGACCGCGCTGAGCGAGAAGCTCACCGCCTCGCGAAACGCTTCGACGAAGCGGAACACGCTCGAAGAAAAGCGGCGGCGGCGCGAGGAGACGCGCGCGAAGCTGCTGCGTCGCAGCGAAGGCGCCGACGCCACACTCGCCGCGGCGCGCCACGCGCTCGGCGCGGCCGACACGGCGGCCCTGCTCCCGACACTCGATCGGCTTGAACGTCGTTTCGAATACGAAAGCGCGCTCGAGGGCGCCAAGCGGGATCTTCTGGAGAGCGCCGACGGCCGTGACGAGGAGGCGCTTCGTCAGGAGCAGGCCGGCTTCGAACTTCGACGCGCTGCCCGGAGAGATCGAACGCGGCAAAATTGCCGTCAGGGAAATCATCAACGAAATCGCCGCCGCGGAAACAAGGCTGCATGAGGCGCGACGCCTCCGCGACGCGCTCGCCGAGGGACGAGACGCCGCGGGCGCCGCCGCCGAGAAGGCGGAAGCTGCGGCCGAGCTCCTCGATGTTTCTCGGCGCTGGCTGCGGCGCGCGGCGGCGGCCCGGCTCGCGACGCTCGTCATCGAACGCCACCGCGAGACGACGGCCGATCCGCTGATCGCGCGGGCGTCCGTCCTGTTCGCTGCGGCCACCGACGGCGCCTTCCAGACATTGGGCGTCGATTACGACGAGGCGGACACGCCAACGCTCGTCGGCTTGCGCAGCAGCGGTCAGCGCGTTCCCGTGGCGGGCATGAGCGAAGGAACCCGCGACCAGCTTTTTCTCTCGTTGCGCCTCGCGTTGCTCGAGCTGCGCAAGGGCGAGCCCCTGCCCTTCATCGGCGACGATCTCTTGGCGAGCTTCGACGAGGACAGGACGCGCCGCGCGCTCGACTTGCTCGCGCGATTCGGGCGCGAGCGGCAGGCGATTCTGTTCACCCACCATCGCCATATTGCCGAGATCGCCTCGCAGATGACGGACGCGCGCATCGACATTGTGCGGCTGTGACCACGCGGAAAGCGCGCTCGCGAAAAGTGGAAGCGAGCGCGCTCTACCTTTGCAGAGTCGATCACGTTTTCTGTGTTCACGCGATCCCGCCTGAAGCAGCGTGATCTAGAGCTTCTCGCCCTGCAGGTTGATTCGGTGCATCAGATAGCCCAGGCAGTCCTGCCGCACGGCCTCGGGCTTCGTCGTCAGCATGGCGGGGATCGCCGCGCGCGCGAGGCGGATCTCGCCATTCGCATAGTCGAAATAGCGCTGCGGCGTTGCTTCGGCGCCCTCTCCCGAGACGAGCTCGAGTTCCGTCGCGCCATTTCCTACGCGGCCAAAGGTCGTCCCCGCCTCGAGCTCGCTGAAGTTCAGATGATCGAGATCGGCCGAAAACATGAAATCGGCGGCGGCGCCGTCGAAAGAAAGCGTCGCCGCCTTCGGCACGCGCACGATCACATAGGTGCGCAGGAGATTGAGGTCTTGTGGCGACGGCGCGTGATCCGGGAGCTCCGCGATGGAGAGGCAGGCTTCGAGCAATTCGATCACGTGGTCTCTGGCCTTGCCCTCGCCGACCTTGCCGCATTCGACGGTGATCGCGGGACAGAGCCTGGCGAAGGCTGAGGTCAGCACGCCGAGCGGGCGCTCGGAGTGAACGATCGTGCGCGAGAAAAGCCGCGCCAAGGCGAGGAACTTCGGCTCGAGCCGCGGGGTGCAGCCATAGTGCGGGTTGAAGCCGGTGTTGTTGTGGATGTCCACGCTCGCAAACAGCGGTCGACGCGCCGAATAGTCGAAGACGAATTGCGCCATATGCGCGAGCCGGTCCGCAATAAGCGGCGTCCCCGGCCAGATGCGATTGAAGTCGTGTTGGCTGGGCAAGGTCCTTACGCCCGCGGCGGCGGCTTCGACATTGCCGACGAAAAGCAGGAGCGAGCGGGCGAGCCCTTTCCCGAGATGCCGGCGCAGCAGCTCCTGGGCGGCTTCCAGCCCCGTCTCCTCATTGCCGTGCAACAGCACGGAAACGAAGAGCGGCCGCGGATCGCGGCCCTCGAGGTCGAAGAGCGTCGGTCGTGGCAGGACCTCGATGAGGCGTTCGGGCGGGCAGTTGAGAAATTGTGACGGCACGCGATCCAGGATCGCGCAAGGCGTTTCCATATTCGCTAGAGCTCCCATTCATGCGCCGGGGCGCCGCTGCGTTGTCTTTCGCAGTAGGCCGCCATCAGCTCGAAGCGGCTTCGTCCATGCGTCTCGAAGGCGGCTCGCTGCCAGGCGGCGCCGGTCTGGCCAGAATGAATCCGCGCCTCGACGATGTCGAGGAACCGTTGTGCATCGAGGCCGAAGTCGGAAAGCCCCTGCCGCGCCGCTGGCAAAAGCACATCGCAGAGCAATCGGCGCGCCTCGATCTCGCCGAACCCAGGCCAGCGCAGCCGCGCCGCGAGCCCGTCGCGCGCCGCCGCGTAGAAGTTCGCGCGCGCGGCGTCGAAGGGCAAGCCGCCGTCGCCGCCGGAAGAGCCGAGCGCGAGATAGCGCACGAGCCCGAGATAGAGCGCCGCGTTGGCGATCATGTCGACCAGCGAGGGACCGGCGGGAAGAATTCTGTGCTCGATGCGAAAATGCGGCTGGCCGCCGTCGTCGAAGCCGATGAGGGGGCGATTCCATCGCCAGATCACGCCATTGTGGAGGCGCAAGTGACGCAGCTTCTCGGGCGGATCCTCGAAGGCGATCGGCAGCAGGGCGCTGAAGTCGCGAAGGTTCTCCTCAAAGAGCTCGAGGCAGGAGCCCTGCGCGTATCCAGCGCCCAGCGAGACGCGCGCGGGGCCGGGAACGACCACAGCCTGCTCGAAAAGCGGGATGCGCGTCTCCTCCCAGAGCGTCTTGCCGAAGAGAAAAGGCGCGTTGCCGCAGGCTGAGATGATGGGGCCGGAAGCGGCGATCGACGCGTTGTAGAAGCGATGCGCGAGCTGCGCGGGGGTCTTGAGATGAACCTGAAAGGAGGTCGTCGCGGCCTCCAGCATCACGTCGTAATGCTCTGACACGAGCCGATCGCGGCCGGCAATGTCGATTTTCAACGGCCGTCCGCCGCGCCGACGCAACACCTCGTCGTTGAGCGCGTAATAGCGGTTGAGCGGCGATATATTGGCGAGCGTCAGGTCCTCCTCGCGGATCGTCGGCAAGGTGCCGATCAGCACGAGATTGGCGTCGAGCTCATGCGCCGCTTTGTTGCACCTGCGCCAGAGCGCATCGAGCTCCTTCAGCGACCGGTCCAGCGCGTCCCCGGAAAGCGCCAGCGGCTCGCTGTTCAATTCGAGATTGAAGCGCGAGAGCTCCGGAACCGCCAGGGGGTCGTTCAGCCTTTCCAGCAATTGCTGATTGACGGGCGACGGGAAGAAGCTGTGGTCGAGGATCCAGGTCTCCACCTCGAAGCCGAAGGCGTAACCCTCGCTCGAGAAAGCGTCGGATTCGAAAAGCTCTCGGGCGAGAGCCGTCTCGCTTTCGAGCCGCCGCTTGAAGCCGGCGGCGTCTTCCTGGGTAAAGGCGACGGCCTCTATCTCTTCGCCCATGCGCTGGACTCCTCACGTCCGTCTTATGACCTTCGGTCGCCAATGCCTAGCCGCCGCCCGCGGGCCCCGGCAGGCCGCCCCGCCGGCCCTGCGGAGAGTGGCGCCACGGTTGCTACAGGCGCGGCACGGCAATCGCGATCCGACGGCGAGGCGGCAGATCCATCATGAAATTCTATATGACCCCAGGTTCCTGCTCGACGGGAATCCATATTTTGCTGGAAGAGGCGGGGCTCGTCTTCGAGGCCTATGTCCTCAACCTGCCCAAGGGCGACCACCTCAAGCCCGAATATCTCGCGATCAACCCCCATGGGACGATCCCGACGCTGGTGCGCGACGACGGCGTCGCGCTGACCGATTTCGTCTCCATTGCGACATGGCTCGCCGAGGCGTTCCCGCGAAGAAAGCTTCTGCCAGAGGAGCAGGCGCCGCGCGACGCCGCGCTTTCGAGCATGGCTTTTTGCGTTGGGCACATTCACGGGGACGGCTTCCGCCGCGTCTTCGTCCCCGAGCGCTATCAGAGGGGAGGCGCCGAAGTCGAGGCGATCAAGGCGGAGGGGCGCGCGATCGTCGCCTCGGCGCTGGTCGCGATGGACAGCGAGCTCGCGGGCAAGGACTACGTGGCCGGGAGCTTTTCCATCGCGGACGCCGCCCTGTTCTATAATGAGTTCTGGGCCGACAAGATCGGCATGGAGCTGCCACCGTCCTGCCTCGCCCATTATCAGCGAATGAAAAGCCGCCCCGCCGTCCGGCAGGTGCTCGCGGAGGAAGGCTATCGCTAGAGGGCGATGCGAAAAACCTGTTTTTCGCAAAACTTCTAGAATCGATCACGTTTTCTGCGTTCAGGCAATTCCGCCCTATGCAGCGCGATCGAAAGGCCGTCGAGGCTATCCGAGCCTGGGGGCCGCGACCTCGTGGAAGGCGTAGCCACGGTAGAGCGCTTCGTGTCGGTGCGCGAGGCCTCTGGCTTGCGCCTGCGTCGCGAACGCGTCGGCGAGCTCCCGACGCGGCTCCACATGGAAACACGCAAGCCATTTGGCGAGCGCGATGCGAAACCAGAGCGGCAATCCCGCCTGATCGCCGAAATCGACGACATGCAGCTCGCCATCCGGCGTGAGCAGCTCGAAGGCGTGCGCGAGCGCCTCGCGCCAGGCGGGGATCATCGAAAGCGCATAGGAGATGAGGATGCGCTCGAAGCGCGCCACGCCGAAGAGCGCCCGCGCGTCGAAATCCGTCGCGTCGCCCTCGGCGAAAGCGATCGGCGCACCGCTTCCATAGCGGGCGGACTTCGCCCTCGCCGCGTCGAGCATCACGGAGGAAATGTCCATGCCGTAGAAGCGGGCCTGCGGGTAACGTCGCGACGCGCGAATGAGATTGCGCCCGGTGCCGCAGGAGATTTCCAGCACATGACTCCCCGGCGGCGGCGAAAGCGCGTCGATCGTCTCGTCGCGGCCAAGGAGATAATGCTTGCGGGTGAGATCGTAGATGTGTCGCTGCGGGCGATACATTCGATCCATGAGCGCGGCTTGAGCGTCGGTCATTGCAGCGTCTGCAACGTGTAGAGGTGGAAGGCGCCGTAGATCGACGAGCGGTCCCGACGCGTGAGCTCCTGACAGCGCTCCTCGTCATAGCGCCAGCGCGCCAGCAGCTCGGCCGGCAGCCGGCCCGGCAGCAGGCGCTCGTCGGCGGCCGTGCGGAAGATCACGCGCGCCCCCGGGCGGGCCGTGCGCGTGATGTTCTCCCAAAGATGGCAAAGGGTCGCGTCGTCCATCCAATCCTGCGCGTCGAGCAGCACGTAGGCGTCGAGACTCGCCGGCGAGCAGCGTCTCGAGGAAGGCGCCCATCGACATATGCATCGTCTGCACCCGCTTGGCTCTGGCGCGGACGAGATCGAAGCATTCCTCCTCGAGATAGGGAGGCGCCGCGCCTTCGTCGCGCTCGCCGTAGCGCCGGCCGAAGGCCTGACGCGCGAAGTAATTCGAGGAGAGCTCGAAATCGCAGGCGAGGCGGCGCAAGCGCTCGCGCAGCACCGCCGCCGCGCCGCCTTCGGCGCCGCCGACGAGGGCGCGATATTGCGCCGGCGGTATGCCGAGGCCATAGAGCGTCGCCGGTTGATTGACGAGCCAGCGCAGCGTCTTCGTCTCGAAGAGCGGCGAAATCTCGTCTTCGAAAAGCTCGCGCTGCTCATCGAGCGTGCGCGCCTCGAGAAGCCGGCGGGGGTTCTTGCCGTGGGCGCGCGCCAGCAGATGGCCCGCGCCGATGAAGGAGCCGAGGAGGCCATAGCGATAGAAATTGTCGGCGAAGCGATCGATTCGACGCCGCCCGAAGGCGGTGCGCCCCTCCCAATAGGCGCGGGATTCGCGGTCGAGGTGAGGTCGAATGCAGCGATCGTAAGCCTCGACATTCTCCGCGCGATCGGCTTCGCCGAAAAAGCGGTGGAAGGCGTCGAAATCAGGCAGATGATGCGCCGCGCAAAGTTTCAGACGGTTCAGGGCGATATGTGCGCCGTTGAGGTCGACCGCGACGATCCGCGCCGGATCGGCGATCAGATAGCTCATCACATTGCAGCCGCCGGATGCGATTGCGACGACGTGATCTTCGGGCTTGATCGACAATGCCTCCATGTCGACGACGGGGTCCTCCCAAATCTGCGGATAGACGAGCCCCCGAAAGGCGAAGGTGAAAAGGCGCTCGAGCGCCCCGGCGCGAGAAAAAGTCCTGTTCCGGTGCACCGCGGCGCTAAGGCCCGCCGCCGTCGCTCGCTTCATGTCGCCGAGATCCACGCTCATCGTCGATTCGTCCCCAAGGCCCAGAATATGGGCGCCCTCGCCGCAAGAGCGGGGGGATAGGACGTATGGATGTCAGCCGCGTGACTGCTGCGCCCTCGCTGCGGCTTGGACATTCTGGCGGGCAGGTGAGCCCCTCCGAACGGGCGCCGGTGATTTGATTTTCGCGGTTGCAACCTATTTGCAGGATGAGCAGAAGCGCCGGCCAAGGAGCCTGCGCTCTCAGAATTCGTCGCACGCGCACAGACGATGGCGGTCGTGCGAGAAGCTCAATGAAGGCGCTCTGGCGAAACGCGCCGCATCTGTTCTCGCCAGATCGCAGAATGCGCTGGTAGCGTAGAGGTTGCGAAACAAAGGATTACGAAATGGGAAGACGCCTCATAATCTCAGTTTTTTTGGCAATGGCTGGCTTGATCGTGTCAACTTCGGTTGGCATCGCTCAGCAAAAGACCGCGCCAAGCGCGGCGCCTTCCGCTCCCGCGCCGGCCGCAGCTCCCGCGGCGCCTTCTGCTCCTGCCGAGGCGCCCGCGACTGCGGCGCCGAGCGGACCGTCGGCGGGCGAGCTTCAATTTGAAAGCGCGGCGCAGGCGCGAAGTCATTGCCCAAGCGACACCGTCGTATGGGCCAATTTGGCCTCGAAGGCCTATCATTACTATGGCGAGCGCCGTTACGGAGCCACCAAACGCGGCGCCTATATGTGTGAAAGCGACGCGATCAGCGCGGGAATGAAGTCGAGGAAGAAAGAAAAACATCCATAACTATCTGCCAAGCAAAGGCCTGCCGGCCTTTTTTCGCCAATACAGAATGTCGCTCCAGATTTCTTCGGCGCTTTCCGCGTACCAAAAGAGATCGCGATCCTCCGGGTCGATCACCCCCTCCTCCAAGAGGAAGTCGACGTCGAAGGCGCGGCGCCAGAAGTCTTTTCCGACAAGGATGATGGGAAGCGGCTCGATCTTGCGTGTCTGCGCCAGCGTCAAGACTTCGAAAAGCTCGTCCATCGTGCCAAAGCCTCCGGGGAAGGCCACCAGCGCCGCCGCTCTCAACAAAAAATGCAATTTGCGGATCGCGAAGTAATGAAAGCGCAAACAGAGATCTGGCGTCACATAGGGATTGGGGAACTGCTCATGCGGCAGGGTGATGTTCAGGCCGACGCTCTTTCCGCCGGCCTCGAAGGCCCCGCGATTCGCCGCTTCCATCAGGCCAGGCCCGCCGCCGGTCACGATGGCGAGCCTTCCTCCGCTGGCAAGTTCGGGGGCGGCGCCGACGAGCGCTCCGAATTGGCGCGCGACCTCGTAATAGCGGGACTTTTCGACGATGCGCTCGGCTCTTCTCACGGCTTGCGCGCGCGCCGCGTCCCCCGGATGTGCGGCGGCTTGGCGTTGAGCCGCGTCGAGCCGTGCGGCCGCGGCTTTCGGCTCGACAAGGCGCGTCGAGCCGAAGACGACGATCGCATCGGTGACGGCGTGACGCTGCAACTGCAATTCGGGCTTGAGATAGTCGAGATCGAGCCGGACGCCCCGAGCGGCGGCTGAACGTAAGAAGTCCAAATCCTCGGAGCCCTCGCGATAGGCGGGGCTGTCCAAGAGGCGTCGCACGCGCAAGGCCGCCTGTGGATCTTCCGCGTCGCTCTTGGGAAGACTACCGGGAAGCGGCGCGCGGCGGCGAACCGGGTCGGGCGGCTGCGGAAGGTCGCGGCCTTTGGGGGAGCTTTCGTCACGGCTCATTCTGCGGGGTTCTCCTCGCGGCGGCGGTTCCTTTATTTCTGGCGCGGCCCGGCGTATATGGGCCGCCCTGGCGCCGCGAAAATACCGCGGCCTTTAGGAGGCAAGGGCGGTCAATGGCCGGGCATAGTCAATTCAAGAATATCATGCATAAGAAGGGCAAGCAGGACGCCCTTCGCTCGAAGCTTTTCTCGAAGCTCGCCCGGGAAATCACCGTGGCCGCGAAAATGGGCCTGCCCGACCCCAATATGAACGCCAGGTTGCGCGCCGCCGTGCTCGCCGCGCGCGCCGAGAACATGCCCAAAGACAATATCGAGCGGGCGATCAAGAAGGCGTCGGGCGCCGACGCGGAAAACTACGACGAGGTGCGCTACGAGGGCTACGCGCCCGGCGGAGTCGCGATCATCATCGAGGCCCTGACCGACAACCGCAACCGCACCGCGGGCGAAGTACGCTCCTATTTCACCAAGGCCGGCGGCGCGCTCGCCGAGACGGGCGCCGTGGCCTTCATGTTCGACCGCGTCGGCCTCGTCGAATTCGACCGCAAGGTCGCCTCGGAGGACGCCGTGATGGAGGCGGCGCTCGACGCGGGCGCGGAGGATGTCGCCTCGACCGAGGAGACGCATGAGATCACGACCTCGCTCGAAGATTTGCGCGATGTGGCAAAAAGCCTCGAAGAGAAATTCGGCGAGCCCAAGAAGGCCGCGCTGATCTGGCGCGCGCAGAACACGGTCGCGGTCGACGACGAGGCGGGCGAGAAGATTTTGAAGCTCATCGGCTCGCTCGAGGATAACGACGACGTGCAGAACGTCTACGTCAACGCCGAATTCTCCGACGCGCTCGTCGAGAAGATGGCGGGCTGAGGCCGTCGGCGCGGCGGCCCCGGCTCGCGCCGCTTGGCTGTTTTTCCAAAATGCGCCGACATGAACCGGCGTTGACCCTTGTAGCTCTTCCCGTCTGACGCCAAGCTGCTGGCCCGAGGCAAAGTCTCCGGCGCCCGGGGGGTTTTGACGCCTCGCGACCCAATGCGCTATTCGCAGGAGCAAAGGGAGCCTGAACGCATGACCGACGCCCCGCGCCGCGACAAGCCTTGGATGTTTCGCACCTACGCCGGCCATTCGACGGCGCGCGAGTCGAACCGGCTCTATCGCTCGAACCTCGCCAAGGGGCAGACGGGCCTGTCGATCGCCTTCGATCTGCCGACGCAGACCGGCTACGACAGCGACCATCCGCTCGCGCGGGGCGAGGTCGGCAAGGTCGGCGTGCCGGTCTCGCATCTGGGCGACATGCGCACGCTCTTCGAGGGCATTCCGCTCGCGGAGATGAACACCTCGATGACGATCAACGCCACGGCCGTCTGGCTGATGGCGCTCTATATCGCGGCCGCAGAGGAACAAGGCGTCCCGCGAGCCAAGCTTCAGGGCACGACGCAAAACGACATCATCAAGGAATATCTGTCGCGCGGCTCCTATGTGTTTCCGCCGGCGCAGTCGCTGCGGCTGACGCAGGACCTCATTCTCTTCGCGACGAAAGAATCGCCGAAGTTCAATCCGATGAACGTCTGCTCCTACCATCTGCAGGAGGCGGGCGCGACGCCGGCGCAGGAGCTCGCCTATGCGCTCGCCACCGCCGTGGCGATCCTCGACGGCGTGAAGGCCGCAGGCCTCTCGGAGGAGGATTTCGCGCAGGTCGTCGGGCGCATCTCCTTCTTCGTCAACGCCGGCATGCGCTTCGTCACGGAGCTCTGCAAGATGCGGGCTTTCGTCGAGCTGTGGGACGAGATCACCCGCGACCGTTACGGCGTGAAGGACGAGAAGTCCCGTCGCTTCCGCTACGGCGTGCAGGTCAATTCGCTGGGCCTCACCGAGCAGCAGCCGGAAAACAACGTCTATCGCATTCTCATCGAGATGCTGGCGGTGGTGCTCTCCAAGGACGCCCGCGCCCGCGCCGTGCAGCTCCCCGCCTGGAACGAGGCGCTCGGCCTGCCGCGCCCCTTCGACCAGCAATGGTCGCTGCGCATGCAGCAGATCATGGCCTATGAGACGGACCTCTTGGAATATGGCGACATCTTCGACGGCAATCCGGAGATCGCCAAGAAGGTCGCGGCCTTGAAGGCCGAAGCCAAAGCCGAGCTCAAGAAGATCGACGAACTCGGCGGCGCGGCCGCCGCGGTCGAGATCGGCTATATGAAGTCGAGGCTCGTCGAGGCGAATACAGCCCGGCTCGAGGCGATCGAAGCCGGCGAGCAGATCGTCGTCGGCGTCAACAAGTTCGTCGAGGGCGAGCCCTCGCCGCTCGCCACGGGCGAGGACGCGATCATGGTGGTGCCGGCGCACGTCGAGGCCGAGCAGATCGCGCAGCTGAAGGCCTGGCGCGAGGCGCGCGACGAGAAGGCCGCGAAGGCGGCGCTGGAAGAGCTTTCACGCGCGGCGAAGGAAGGCCGCAACATGGTCGAGCCGTCGATCGCCGCCGCCAAGGCGGGCGTGACGACCGGCGAATGGGGCGGCGTGCTGCGCGGCGTTTTCGGCGAATATCGCGCGCCGACCGGCGTCTCCTCGACCGCGCGCCAGGTCGGCGGCGCGCTCGACAAGGTGAGGGGCGAGGTCGAGCGCGTGTCGCAAAAGATCGGCAAGCGCGCGAAGTTTCTGGTCGGCAAGCCTGGGTTGGACGGCCACTCGAACGGCGCCGAGCAGATCGCGGTCCGCGCCCGCGACGCCGGCTTCGACGTGATCTACGCCGGCATCCGATCGACGCCCAAGGAGCTCGTGGAGACCGCAAAGAAAGAAGGCGCGCATTGCGTCGGCCTCTCCATCCTCTCCGGATCGCATGTGACGCTCGCCCATGAGGTCATCAAGCTGATGAAGGACGAGGGGCTCGCCGACGTGCCGCTGGTCGTGGGCGGCATCATCCCGCCGGCGGATGAGAAGCTCTTGCGCGAGAGCGGCGTCGCGGCGGTTTACACGCCGAAGAATTTTGATCTGAACCAGATCATGACCGATCTGGCGCATATCATCGAGCGAAGCGTGGGCTAGATCGCGGTGCGTTCAAGCGGAATGAGCGCCTGTCCTTGCCGTGGACCTAGCTTAGGCGCGCGATCACCCTCTTGCGCCGGAGAAAGCCCGGCGCGAGGCCGGGCTCTCAATAATTATCGATGGTTGTCCCCGTAGGGCTGGGCCGACTTTTATTGCCTCCCTCACCACTTGGAGAAGAAGACGCCCGGCAACACCTGGGTACCCTCCTGTTGCACAGCTTGCAGGGCCTTCGGGTCGAGGCCTAAGCTCTGCAGGATGGTCGGCGCAACCTGCGCGGTCTCCACCGGGGCGGTGATGGTGGCCGGTTTCAGGTTCGGATTCGACAGCAACATTATCACATTGGTGTCGTCATGCGCGAAGCCGCCATGCTCGGCCTGCTTCTTGGAGCTGTTCGAATAGGTGACGCCGATATTGGGCGTGACGATGATGTCCGGCGTACGGGGGTCGCCGTTTGGCGGCAGCCCGGGGGCGTTGAACATCTGGTTGATCCCAGGTCCCGAGAAGATCTGACCGATTCCCGCGATGTTGCTCGAAGTGGGGGACTGCGACTCCAGGAAGCCGACCGCCTGGGTCGTGGTGCATCTGTTGTTGAGCCAGATCAGCGAAACGTCGTCCTCGGTGGGTCCGATGCCACCTGACGAGGGCGAACTCAGACGCAGGCAGGCAGCCTTGGCTGTCCAGGATGGTGGCCGGCGTGTTGTCGCCGTTCCGGACGTAGCGGCTCGGAATCTACCGGGCTCTGACCATGTTTCGCGGTGATGACGATGAGAGTCGATTTATACTCGCCCGAGTTCTGCAAGGCGGCGACCATCTTGCCGATCGACGCGTCGACGAACCCGATTTCGCTGAGCAGGAAGGGAGAGGGCGTGCCCGCATTATCCAGGTAGCCGCCCTTCACGGAACCCGGCGGATTGGGCAGCGTATTAAGCGATTTCTCGATAAGCTTCTGACCAACGCTGACCGCCTGGAAATTCATCCCGAAAATCCCCGGCACCGGCGCGCGCTTCGATCCATCATGCGTCTTGCCGTTGATCTGGTTGAGGATCGCGTTGACCTTCAGCGTATCGTAGCACTGAATGTTTTTGAAGCTCTTGGTGTAGTCGTCCGACGCAGACACTGCCGTCTGATCCGGCAAGGGATTGCAACTTGTCCCGTCCGGTAGCGTGACCGACAGATTGATCGGAGCGGAATTGATCTCGGGCGAGTAATAGTCGTCGAGATTGCCGCCGTTGCCGGGACCTGCGACGGAGGAATAGGCCGGGTGCTTATCGGACCATGCGGTATAGCCGCCGGCCTGATGGATCACGCCAAAAATCGTGTTGGTCCGCACGAAATTCCAAGGATAAACCGGCTTACAGTGGTTGAAGGGGTCTCGAGGAAGCTTCGCCGGATCGATCGAGGCGATGCCGCCGTCACCCTGAAGAGCGCCCCCGTTGAGCTTGGATTGATCGAGATCGATACCCTCTTCATATTCGGTCGTTGTTCCGTTCGGCGTATTGGCGTTGCAAGCGCCGCCCGCTACGCCATTCCCCGTCGTGTTTTGGGGCGGAGCGAGGACCCTGTCGTAGGCCACGTCGTAGAAGGCTCCCACGGTTCGGGGAGATCCGCCGCTCACGATGGCCATGATTCCGGGAAAGGAGTCAGACGGTTTGGAGGCCGAGGCCTCGAGATAATCAAGGCCTTTGGCCTTCAGGCCGGCGAGGTTCGGGCAAGTTGAGTTGCGCGCGCAATTGATGAAATCGAGCGCATGCATGCCGTCGATGCTGATGAGCAAAACGTGCCTGATGCCGTCGCCGTGATTCTCATGATTGTCATCAGCGTGACCTGTGCCGACAGAGACGGCGAGCGCTGCCGCGCTGATCGTCGCAGCCGCAATTATCTGTTTCATCATATGTACTAATTCCTTTTCAGCGCTAGCTAGCTTGGCAGCAGGCTTCTAAGGAGGGTTGTTTGCAGTTTGATGACGTTTTCAGCCAGTCTTCGCCCGCTTCAATTTACGCTATGAGCGAATATTTTTGCGTTTTATTCATACGCGAAGAGCGCCTCAGAGCGCGAGATGGCGAGCGCTCTCGCTCATGAACGGCCCCATGCGAATTGGCGAACGGCTGTCAAAACTTCCAAATGGATGGTCAGTTGCGACTTGTCGCGACGCTCGGCGCCGAAGGGGCGAAGCGGAAGCGGACCAGGCTCGAGCACGCCTCGACGAGATCGCGAAAGGCGCCACCCGAGCGCGCATTGGGCGCCCGAAAACGTGTGAGCGCGGGCTTTCCGCGCTGCTTCTGGGAGGGGTTCGTTTGGCGAGAGGAAAACGCGGCAAATCAAAATGCTGGCGCCAATTCTGGTCGCCGGAGGCGCTTCAGCTTTTCAGGAATTCGCTCTCGTCACTCCGGATCAAGCGGCGCAAGTCCCGACGGCTTTCCGTCCGCACCCAGCGCGATCTTCTCGATGCGCGCCTCCGCCTCCTTCAACAGCGCGTCGCAGCGCCGCTTCAAGGCTTCGCCGCGCTCGAAGAGCTTGACCAACTCATCGAGCGAAACGGTGGATTTTTCGAGCGCAGCGACGATCTCCTCCAGCTCCTGCATGGCTTTCTCGAAAGGCAGGGTCGCGGGATCGGGCAGAGCGTTCAAGGCGGGACCTTTCAGAGGGGACAAGCCAGCGAGGGGCCTTCATTCCCGTCATTGCCGGGCTTGTCCCGGCGATCATGCTCCGGCGAAGCGCCCCGCTGCGGCGGCGCTCGCCTGGGCTGACTTGGATGCCCGCGACCAGCGCGGGCATGACGGACGATGAGCCTAAGTCGTCGATATAGCCAATCCCGTCGGGAATTGCGACCGCTGCGACCTTCTCGCTCTCCTACGCCTCGTCGCCCTCGCCGGCGTCCTCGAGGATTTTCTCGGCGACGACGCCGGCGTTGGCGCGGACCGCCTGATTGATTCTCTCCGCGACCGCCGGGTTCTGCTTCAGATAGGTCTTGGCGTTCTCGCGCCCTTGGCCGAGCCGCTGGCTATCGTAGGAGAACCACGCGCCCGACTTCTCCACGACCCCCGCCTTCACGCCCAGATCGATCAATTCGCCGACCTTCGAGATGCCCTCGCCATACATGATGTCGAACTCGACCTGCTTGAACGGCGGCGCCACCTTGTTCTTGACGACCTTCACCCGCGTCTGATTGCCCACCGCCTCGTCGCGGTCCTTGATCGCCCCGATCCGGCGAATGTCCAGCCGCACCGAGGCGTAGAACTTCAGCGCGTTGCCGCCCGTCGTCGTCTCCGGCGAGCCATACATCACCCCGATCTTCATGCGGATCTGATTGATGAAGATCACCAGCGTGTTCGAGCGCGAGATCGAAGCGGTCAGCTTGCGCAGCGCCTGGCTCATCAGCCGCGCCTGCAGGCCCGGCAACACCTCGCCCATCTCCCCCTCGATCTCTGCGCGGGGCGTCAGGGCCGCGACCGAGTCGACCACCAGCACGTCCACCGCCCCCGAGCGCACCAGCGTGTCGGTGATCTCCAGCGCCTGCTCGCCCGTGTCGGGCTGCGAGATCAGCAGATCGTCGAGCTGCACCCCGAGCTTCTTGGCGTAAATCGGATCGAGCGCATGCTCGGCGTCGACGAAGGCGCAAACCCCGCCGGCCTTCTGCGCCTCGGCGATGACATGCAGCGTCAGCGTCGTCTTGCCGGAGGACTCCGGCCCGTAAATCTCCACGATGCGCCCGCGCGGCAGGCCGCCGACGCCCAGCGCAATGTCGAGCCCGAGCGAACCCGTCGAAACGGTCTCGATCTCGACCGGCTTTTGGTTCTTGCCGAGCCGCATGATCGAGCCTTTGCCGAAGGCGCGCTCGATCTGCGAGAGCGCGGCGTCGAGCGCCTTGGTCTTGTCCACGGGGGTTCCTTCCACAAGGCGGAGATTGGCGGCTTGGCTCACGGCGAAATTCCTTCTGACACACGGAAAGCGGGCGGCGCAACGGCGGGCGGAAACGAAAAGGAGCCCCCCGGATAGCGGCCATTGTGCATGCTTTGTTCTCTTTGGCAAGACCGATTTCGCCTTTCGTTCACGCTGTTGAACTAACCAGGGTTAATCCAGGCGCGCCACAATTTGCCCTGGTCAATGTAACGTTATAACATTTGCACAGGGCCGCAGGTTGAGGAGCGGGGCGCGCTATGATTGCCTTCGGAGCCAAGCGCTTTCTTCCTCTCCTTTCGGCGCTCTCTCTAGCTTTGCTTGGCGGCGAGGCCGCCGCACAGCATGCGCTCCCCGATATCGAGGTCGCGCCAAAGTCCCATAAGCTTGCCGGCCTTCCCGCGCCCAAGCCGCCGAGAGCGACCGCCTCTGGCCATGCTCATTCCACGCAGATGCGCCGGCCGCTCGCCGCCGTGGTCTCGCCGGCCTCCCCTGGGGCTCCGCCCTCCGCCGGACTCACGAACGCAGCCAGGCTCGACCGCCTGCTGCCGAAGATCGGCGTCAGCCAATTTTCGCTCGACCGGGCGGCAATCGAATCGCTGCCGCAAGGCAATGAAACGCCGCTCGACAAGGTGCTGTTGCAGGCCCCGGGCGTCACTCAGGATTCCGCGTCAAGTGGCGGTCTTCATGTCCGCAATGAACACGCCAATCTGCAATATCGGATCAACGGCGTCTTGCTGCCCGACGGCGTCTCCGGCTTTGGGCAAGTCATGGACACGGGCTTCATCGGCTCGCTGTCGCTCGTCACCGGCGCGCTGCCGGCGCAATACGGGCTGCGCACCGCGGCCCTTGTCGACATCATCTCGCGCGCACCGCCTGACACGCCCGGCGGCAATGTCACGCTCGTTGGGGGCAGCCACGCCACCGGTCAAACCTTCTTCGAATATGGCGCCAAGAGCGGGCAGTGGGAGGTCTTCGCGACCGGGCGTCTCCTGCGCGACACTCTCGGCTTGGAAAACCCGACATCAAGCCATGAGGCGATTCACGACCTCACGCAGCAGGGGCGCTTCTTCGGCTATGCGTCCTACGCGATCGACGAGGCGACCAAGCTTTCCTTCATCACGGGAAGCTCGGTCGCAAATTTTCAAATCCCCAACAATCCCGATCAGCCGCCGCAGTTCGCGGCTTTCGGCATTAGCGAGTTCAACTCTTCGAAGCTCAACGAAATTCAAGACGAGCGCAACTTCTACAATGTGATCGCATTGACGCATTCCTTGGGCGCCGTCGATGCGCAGCTCTCCTATTTCTCCCGCTACTCGACGCTGCACTATCTCCCCGACCAGATCGGCAATCTCATCTTCAACGGCGTCGCCTCCAACGTCTATCGCGCGAGCCTCGTCAACGGGCTGCAGGGCGACGGCGCCTATCGCGTGAACGACTCCCACACAGTGCGCGCCGGACTCACTGTCAGCGGCGAGAAGACGCATGTCGTGAACAATTCGAGCTTGGAGCCGCTCGACGCGGACGGCGATCCCGTAGACGCTCCCTATGGAGTTTACGACTCCAACGCCAAGCTCGGTTGGATCGCCGGCGTCTATGCGCAGGACGAATGGAAGATCAACGACCTGCTGACGCTGAACGGCGGATTGCGCTTCGATCAGATCTGGCAATTCGTCGCGGCCAATCAGGTCAGTCCGCGCCTGGCGTTCGTCCTCAAGCCGGTGGAGGGAACGACGCTGCATGGCGGCTACGCCCGCAATTTCACGCCGCCACAACAGGCGCTCACCGCGCCGACGAACCTTCTCCTTTACAACAACACGACGCTACAGCCGGACATTCCCTTCTCCGGCCCCGTCCGTCCTGAGCGCGCGCATGTTTTCGACGTCGGCGCGACGCAGAAGCTCACGCGCAAGCTCGAGGTCGGCCTCAATTTCTATTACAAGCGCGCCCGTAATCTTCTCGACGACGGGCAATTCAGGCAGGCCTATGTGCTCACGGCCTTCAATTACGATCGCGCCTATAACAGCGGCGTCGAGTTCACCACGAAATTCGAGAGCGGGGAGTTGCGCGCCTACGCCAATCTTGCGTGGGGCCGTCAGCGCGCCACGCAGTGGACCTCGAACCAGTTCCTCTTCGACGCGGGCGAATATGGCTATGTCGCGAACCATTACATTTACACCGACCACGCCCAGACCCGGACGGGCTCAGCGGGCGCTTCTTATGTCTTTTGGGGGATGCGCGGCTCGATCGACATGATCTATGGGAGCGGCTTGCGCAGCGGCTTCGCCAACACGACGCACGTGTCTCCCTACACGCAGGTCAATCTGGGCCTCTCGCGGGAGATCGGCCTCGTGTTCGACAAGCCGCTGACGCTGCGCGTCGATAGCGTCAACCTCCTCGATCATGCTTATCAGTTACGCGACGGCTCGGGCATCGGCGTCTTCGCTCCGCAATATGGCCCGCGGCGCGGATTTTTCGTCGCCTTGAAGCAGGCGTTCTGACGGCCGAATTTCGCGGCGCGACCGTCTCAAGGCATCATGGGGCGCCGATGATCCGGGCGAAAATCTGCCGCACCGCGCCTGAGTCTCGGCGAGTCGCGCTTCGAGATGCGAAAGGCTCGGCGCGTCGCCGGCCGCCAGCACGAGGCCGGTCAGCCCGCGCGAGGCCTTTTTCGGATCGAAATTCTCGCCGATCGCAAGCCGCAGGATTTGCGTCAGTCCCTGATATAGCAGCGTCGCACGGCCGAGGGTCACAGCGTCCCCCTCGGTCAGGGCGCCGATTCCCGCGAGTTCTTGGAGGGCTTCCGCAATCGAGGTCGAGAATCGCCGGCGGTCTTCGTGGTCCCGGGTCAGTTCCAGAACCTGGACCGCGAATTCGATGTCGATCTGGCCGCCGGACGCCTGCTTTAAGTCCCACAGCCCGCCCGCCCCCTTCTCGCGTTCCAGCCTTCGGCGCATGTCGAGCGCGTCGGCGGCGATGGCTTTGGGGTCCTGGCGGCGGGAGAGCGCGGCGGCGATTGCGCCTTCGACGCGCCCCGCGAATTCCGCAGGGCCCGTGACGACGCGCGCGCGAAGTCAGCGCCATGCGCTCCCAGGTCCAGGCGTCTTTGGCCTGATACTCCTCGAAGGCCTGGAGCCGCACGGCGATCGGCCCCTTGTTGCCGGAGGGACGCAGCCGAAAGTCGACCTCATACAGCAGCCCTTCCGCCGTCGGAGCCGAAAGCGCGCTGATCAACCTTTGCGTCAAGCGCGCGTAATATTGCGCCGCCGACAACGAACTTTCGCCGCCACGGCTCTCTGTGAGCGGATCGGCGTCATAGAGAAGCATGAGATCGAGATCGGAGGCCGCGGTCATCTCGCGGCCGCCGAGCTTGCCGAGCGCGACGACCGCCGCGGCGCCACCCTCGATCCGCCCGTGCCTCCGCGCGAATTCCTCCTCGACCCTTTGCAGCAGTCCGCGGATCGCGACATCAGCGAGATGCGCGTAAGCGAGACCCGCCTCCGCCGGCGTCAGCTCCATCGTCAGGAGGCGTGCGCCGATCAGGAATTTCTGCTCCTGGCCAAAGATGCGGGCGCGATCGAGCGCGTCCTCGTAGGATCGCGCCTCGGCGAGCGCAGCGCCGAAACGCAGCGACAGATCGTCGCGCCCCGCCGACGGAGGTTCGATCAGCGCGGCGACCACGCGCGGCCGCCGGGAAATCGTTTCCGAGAGCTTGGGCGCCGAGCCCAGGATCGTCGCCATCAGGCGCAAAAGATGCGGATTGGCGGCGAGCAAGGAGAAGAGCTGCAACCCCGCCGGCAGGCGGTTCATGAATTTGTCGAAAGCGAGAAACGCTTCGTCCGCCGCTCCGGTCGCCGCAAGCGCCTCGAGCAGCGCCGGCGTCAGCTCGGTCAGGCGCTCACGCGCCCGCGCCGACCGCATCGCGGGAACGCGGCCAAAATGCCACGCGCGCAGGCTTTCGGTCACAAGACGCGGGCGCTCGAAGCCTAGTTGGGCCAGCGTCGCGAGCGTCTCGGGATCGTCCTCGTCGCCGGTGAAGACGAGATTGCCGCCTGCCGTTGAAAGCTCGGGCGCGCCTTCGAAGAGCCGGGCGTAATGACTTTCGACGATCTCGAGCCGCCGGCGCAAGGCTGGGGCGAAATCTTCATAGCCGGCGAAACCCATCATGCGGCCAATGACCGCGACGCCGCCATCGCTCGCGGGCAATACATGGGTCTGCCGATCGTCGACCATCTGCAGCCTGTTCTCGACCTTGCGCAGGAAGAGGTAGGCTTCCCGAAGCTCGTCGCGCGCGCGCGTCTCGATCCAGCCGGCCTCGGCGAGGCGGTCGAGCATCGCAAGCGTCGAGCGCCCGCGCAGTGAGGCGTCTCGGCCGGCGAGAATGAGCTGCTGAGTCTGCACGAAGAATTCGATCTCGCGGATTCCCCCGCGCCCGAGCTTCACATCGTGCCCGTTCACCGCGATGACGGCATGGCCCTTGTGCGCATGGATCTGCCGCTTGATCGAGTGCACGTCGGCGAGCGTGGCGAAGTCGTAATGCTTGCGCCACACGAACGGCTCGAGCTCCTTGAGGAAGATATCGCCGGCCTCAATGTCGCCCGCCGCGGGGCGCGCCTTGATGAAGGCGGCGCGTTCCCAGTTCTGACCCATGCTTTCGTAATAGGCATAGGCGGCCTCCAGCGGCAGGGTGATCGGCGTCGCGCCGGGATCGGGCCGTAGCCGCAGATCGAGACGAAACACATAGCCGTCCGCCGTGCGCTCGCTCATGAGTCTCACGACGCGCTGCGTCAGCCGGACGAAGAAATCCCAGCCCTCTTCGGGCTTCGCGAGCCGCACGCGCGCGCGGTCAAAGAGCACAACGAGGTCGAGATCGGAGGAATAGTTCAGCTCGAAGGCGCCGCCCTTGCCCATGGCGAGAAAAATCCAGCCCGAGCCGCGACCCGGCTCCTCGAAATCGGCAAGCGTCAGGCTTCCCTTCTGGGCCTCCTCACGCAAAGTGAAATCGATCGCCGCGGAGAGCGTGACGTCGGCGAAATCGGTCAGGGCGCGTATGACGGCCTCCGCCTCCCAGACTTGGGCAAGATCGGCGAGGGCGATCAGCAGCGCCGCCTCCTGCTTGGCGACGCGCAGCGCGCGCATCGCTTCCGCCGCCGTTTCAGGTCGAAGGGCGCGCACGCGACATAATAGCGCAGCGAGGCTTTCCTCGGGAGGCGCGGTGAGCAGCCGCACAAGGCGCGCCGTATCTCGGCCCGCGATCTCGCCGAGAAAGGGCGAGCCGCCGAAAATTCCGATAAGCAGTTCTTTCGCCTTGGGTTCGCGCTCGAGAAGGGCGGCGAGGACGCCTTCGGAGTCGCGCTCGTGCGCCCGCTCCAGCGCCCGCAGCGCCAAATCGGCGTCCCCGGGCGACAGGGGACTTTTCGCGCGTGCGAAAAGAGTTTGCAACGTCAGTGCGACCAAGGGGGGCTCCGTTTTTGACGACGACGCGACTCCCGCCTTGCTTCTTGCGTCGAATTCTAAGAGAGTTGGGGGCGATGCTGGACCCCATGGGAGGAGCGCCCGCGTCGATGCAGTTGCTGCAAAATAACACAGAACAAGGAAGAGGAAATCAGATGAAAGCTACCGCAATTCTCGCCGCCGCCGCGTTGTTTCTCGGCATGACGGGCGCCGCTTTCGCGGAATGCGACACCCACAAGGGCGATCGCGACACCGACAAGCAGACCAAGTGCTCCGAGAAGTGCGAGGATGCTTATACATCCGGCACCATGGTTTACGGCTCGGATTTTGAAAAGCATAAGCAGGACGCGCTTGCTTGCTTCCAGGCCTGCGGCTGCGAAGCGCACGGCGCCCAGTTCGTGAAGGAACACGGGACGAACCAGGCCCGCTAAAGTTTCTCGGCGCCGGACTCCGCGTCCGGCGCCGCTTGCGGGAGCGTATTTCGCTGCGAATTCGTTTCTGCTTCGTTTTTTTGTTTCGCTTCGCCAAGCGGAACCGTGCGCCGGCTAGCGCGCGAAATAGCTCTGTTCCGTCTGCCGCCACTGCGAAGTCCTCGGTGACGCGCATCAGCGCGCGATCAATCGGCCTCTTCAAAGAGCTGTGCTCAGGCAACGCTAGGCCATGTAGGTCGGCGCAAGGAGCGTGTCCGCGACGCGCAGCGGCTTGAGAAACGCGTGGCGACAAGAAAGCGCCGCTGAGGCTTGGCGATCATTACGCGCGAATTTGAAACCCTTTGTCGGTCGGCGCGGCGCCGCTTGGCCGGTCATGGTTCGCCCGCTCACGCCAACGGCGCAACATTCTCAAAGCAGCCGCTTCTTGAGACGGTAGGGGCAGCACCTAATTATCACGCGGGGGTAAGTGGAGGCCGTCGTGTCACAGATCGAAGGCGTCGTTTATGCTCCCCCCACAAGCGACTATCCCGCCATCATCGTGTTTTTCGGGCCGAATGGCGAAATATTGGCGTCGCACGCGTCGGAGTCGCAGGAGGCAGCGCAGGCGACCCTCGTTCGCATTCTGAACCAAGTGCAGGCGAGGCTCGATGAGGAGGGTGTCGCCTCGACCTATGACGAGAAGACGCGCGAGAAGATCGTATCGACGTTCTTGCCGTGATAGGAGAGGTCGAAAAGTCGATTCAGCTCCTCGCTCGTGAGCTTTGAGGCGACCGCCTCGTCGGCGCCGAGCAGCGCGCGGAAATCCCCCTCGCCCCGCCATTGCGCGAGAGCGCTACGCTGCACGAGCGCGTAGGCGTCCTCGCGCGATACGCCCTTCTGCGTGAGCGCGATGAGCACGCGTTGCGAATTGACGAGGCCGCCGAGCTTTTCGAGAATTCTTGCGCATCGCCTCGGGGTAGACCACGAGGTTCTCGATCACGCCCGCAAGCCGAACCAGCGCGAAATCCAGCGTCACCGTGGCATCCGGGCCGATCATGCGTTCAACCGAGGAATGCGAGATGTCGCGCTCGTGCCACAGCGCGACATTTTCGAGCGCGGGGATCGCCATGCCGCGCACGAGGCGGGCGAGCCCGGTGACGTTTTCGGTTAGCACCGGGTTGCGCTTGTGCGGCATTGCGGAAGATCCCTTCTGACCTTCCGAAAAATACTCCTCCGCCTCCAGCACCTCGGTGCGCTGCAAATGACGGATTTCCACAGCGAGCCGCTCGACACTGGAAGCGACGACGGCGAGTGTCGCAAAGAAAGCGGCGTGGCGGTCGCGCGGGATCACCTGCGTCGAGATCGGTTCGACCGCAAGACCCATCTTCTCCGCCACATGCGCCTCGACGCGCGGATCGATATTGGCGAAGGTGCCGACCGCGCCGGAAATGGCGCAGACGGCGATTTCCGCGCGCGCTGTAACGAGCCGCGCGCGCGCGCGAGAGAATTCGGCATAGGCCTGCGCGAGCTTCAGGCCGAAAGTGGTGGGCTCGGCGTGGACGCCGTGCGAACGCCCCATCGTCAGGGTGTATTTGTGCTCGAAGGCCCGCTTCTTGAGCGCCGCGAGCAGCGCATCGACGTCGGCGATCAGAAGATCGGCAGCGCGCGAGAGCTGCACCGACAGGCAAGTGTCGAGCACGTCGGAACTCGTCATGCCCTGATGCACGAAGCGAGAATCGGCGCCGATGAACTCGGCGAGATGCGTGAGGAAAGCAATCACGTCGTGCTTCGTGACGCGCTCGATCTCGTCGATGCGCGCGACGTCGAATTTCGCTTGCCCACCCTTCTCCCAGATGGCCTTGGCGCTTTCCTTCGGGATCACGCCAAGCTCCGCTAGCGCGTCGCAGGCGTGCGCCTCGATCTCGAACCAGATGCGGAAGCGGGTCTGCGGCTCCCAAATATCGGTCATCGCCTTGCGGGAGTAGCGCGGAATCATCGTCGAAAGGCCTTTGCGGGTGGGGGGAGCGCGCCCCTAGCACGGCCGTGGAGCAGCTGTCCATTGGTGGGAAGAGGCGCGTGCTCAGCGGACCAAGTCGTCATACCGGCGCTCGCCCGCCGCCGGCGCCCGAGCCACGACACGTCAACGGCGCGTGAAGAGAAGCCCGGTCGTGACGCGACCATAGTCGTACGTTAAGTCCGTTATGCGCCGCCGTGAGCCGATTTTCGCAATCCTCCCAAGACGGCGAAGAACCGATCCACGATAAAATCATACAGGAGCGAGGTGGAATGAAGATCACCGTCGATATCGATTGCACCCCGGCCGAGGCTCGGCAGTTTATGGGACTGCCCGATTTAGAGCCCCTGCAGAGGGCTGCAATGGTTGAAATCGAGAAAAGAATGATGGCCGAGTTCGAGCGATACTCGCCGGAGTCCATGGTGAAGACTTGGCTCACACCGTTCAACGCCGATTGGCTACAGGAGCTGATGAAGAAAGCGCAAAAATGACGAAACACACTGCGAGACTTCTACGCGTAGATGCGGGAGGCGACTCCGTTGCGGCTACGCACGCAGCGCTGTCCTGGCCGGGGCTTTTCCCGGCCATCCACTTCGGCATGCTGAGCCGTCGCCGGAAAAGCCAGCCTCCGGGCGAGGCGCGATGGAGTTAATTAATTGCGCAAGGCTTCCTTACCGTCCGAATGGGGCTGATATCGCACCCGCTTCGGGGGCGTCGTTCTCAGCAACCGGCCTGAGCAGCGTTCGAAACTTTTGCGCTCGTCAGACCCGTTCCCTGCACGACGAAGCTCTCGTGCTGGCCCCCGCCGCAAAGTCCCCCGCCGCTGCCCGTATAGGTGAAATTGATAATTCCGTGGGCGTCCGCGGGGGTCGTCACGATATCGACAGCCGGATTATTCCCCGGACTACGTATAGAGATTTGGAGCCTCACGATCTCGGCAGGCTGGAAGTTTGAGCCTGATATGATCAACTCGTTCGCGCCCAGGTTCGGCGGGAAAGGCGCGACTGTCAGGGTAATCTGCGGCGCGACTGCGCCGTCAACGCATGGCTGACCGGCAGCCTGAATTTTGGCGGAATAGATGCTATCGTTAAGATTGCCGAGAAAAGGGGTGCTCGTATTGATCGGCGTGGTTTGCCCAGCAAAGTTATTCTGCAGATAGGCGCACACGATGGCGCCTTGGCCAAGTTTGATTCCCGAGATCGAACGTTCTGGCAGTCCGAGGCTCTGGGGCGAAGGATAGCTTCCCGCGGAAAGGGCTGAGCATGGCGCGAGAAAATCGGCGTGCTGGAAGAAAGACGCTTGTCCAGCGCCAGGCTCGCACTCTTGCATTCCCCGCGGTTGCACTTTGAGAGACGTGATTGCGTCATTTCCGACGCGATCGCCAGTCAAGAAGCGCACGTCGCTTGTGATCAGAATGCAGTCGCCGCCGTAATTCACGTCTTTGCAGACAACCGCTTGGCTGCCGGGCCCGATCCGAACCGAAGAGATTGAGTCATTCGGCAAACCGATTGCTTCCGATGTGGGATATGCTCCGAAATTCTTGACGACGCACTGGCCTAAAAAATCGGCATCGACGAAGAAGGACGCCTGATTTGGGCCTGGCACGCAGGCGCTTGCGCCTCTCCGTTGAACCTTCGCAGAAGAGATCTGGTCATTGCCCACACGATCCCCGGAGAGAAGAGGTATGTCGCCAGTTACCAGAATGCAATCGCCGCCGAAATTATTGTCTTTGCAAACGACTGTCTGAGCATTCGCGCCAACCTTGATTGAGGAGATAGAGTCGTTCGGTAGCCCGATCGCGCCGGAGCTCGGGTAGTCGCCGATGTCCTTTACGACACACTGTCCGAGATAATTAGCGTTGACGAAGAAGGAAGCCTGATTAGGCGACGGGACGCACTGATTGGTTCCCAGAGGCTGAACTTTTATGGACGACACTGCGTCATTGCCGACTTGCGGGTCGTTGATGAAGCTCCGATCCTTGTCGAGCAATATGCAGTCGCCTTTGAAGTCATTGTCCTTGCACAGAATAACCTGCGTATCCGCGCCGACGCGAGCGCTGGAAATGAAGTCGTTCGGCAAGCCGATGGCGTTGCTGTTAGGATAGTCTCCCACATTTTTGATGACGCAGCGCCCTTGGAAATTCGCGTCCATATAAAAGCTCGCCTGTCTCGCCGCCGGCTCGCAGGCGGCGTGGGCGAGGGTTGAGCTGAACAATAGGAAGAGCAGAGAAAAGCCCACCCCCGGCGAAAGCGAGACAAAGCAATTCGTCACGCGACTAGCAGTAGCCAGAATCATCCAAACCCCCGTCTACAACTTGCCGTCTATTTTTGGTTGCCGCCTATTTTTTCGCCACTTAGTAGTGGCGAGGCCTTTGTCAATTCTGCTACCCCAAAATTCCCTTGAACCGTAAAGATTACGCTCGAAACGTGCAGCCCACGCTTCGCACCTACCGCGCCATAGGACGTCCTCAACCGACCCTCCGTCGCACGAGACGGGCGTTGTCGCGCGGCATTCTCAGTCAAGGGACGCTGATTCGCGCCCCTCCCGTCAAGGCGATTGGGCTGGCGGTAGGGCTTGCGCAAAGACTGAGTTGGTCGGAGCAATGGGAGAGCTGTTTGAGCGACAAGTCGGACTTGCGGAAGGGCCCAGCCGTTCTTTCCATCTGTTCGAATAGCTCGCTCGGGAAGCGACAATTCCATGCGCGCTGGCGTATAGAGAAGGCGCCGCCATGCGGACGGCGGCGCGCCGCAGAACCCAAGGCTTTCGACGGGACGCTCACATGGTCATCCCCCTCCATGACGACGCCGAGCTGAAATTCGTGCGTCGTCCCGTGGTGAACTGGACGCTGCTCTTTATCAATGTCGCGGTGTTCCTCGTGGTCCGCAGCGAAATTTTCGGCGATCCCCTGACCGTCATTCGCGGCTTCGCGCTCATCCCGCGCGTGCTCTTCGGCGAAGCGGCGCTCGCCAAATGGATCGTCGGGCCGCCGGCGCCGCTGACGCTGCTGACCTCGCTCTTCTTCCACTCGGGCTGGCTGCATCTCATCGGCAACATGCTCTTTCTCTACGTGCTCGGGGACAATGTCGAGGACGCGATGGGATCGCTGCATTATCTGCTTTTCTATCTGACCTGCGGCGTGACTTCGGGTGTCGTCTTCGCCTATGCCGCACCGGACACGGTCACACCCCTGGTCGGCGCCTCCGGGGCGATCTCCGGCGTTTGCGCCGCCTATCTCATGCTCTACCCGCGCGCGATGATCTTCGGTCTCGCGGCGATCTTTCCCATCCGCGCCCCAGCCTGGATGTTCGTCGGCGCCTGGATCGTGCTGCAGGTGATTCACGCCGCCTTCAGCGATCAGGACCATGTGGCCTGGGTTGCGCATCTTGGCGGCATCGTCGCGGGGCTGTTGCTGACGCCGATGTTTGCGCGCCGCGCTCTTGCGCCGCGCCTCCGCCGCCGCGCGCCGCAAACGCCGCCCCGAAGCGACGAGGGTCCTTCGGCATGACCGGCGGGAAGCGCCCGCTGGAGGTCGGGGCGCTCGTCTTCGAAGGGATCGACCAGCTCGATCTCACCGGACCCTTCGAGGTGCTTGCCAGTCTGCCCGACACGGTTTTCCGACTTTACGCCAAGAGCGCCGCGCCCGTGCGCGACGTGCATGGCCTGCGCCTGCTGCCCGACGCCGCATTCGGCGAGACCCCGCGCCTCGACGTGCTCCTCATTCCGGGAGGTTTCGGTCAGGAGGCGCTGATGGAGGACGACGAGAACTCTCTCCTGGGTCGCGAGGCAAGCGGGGGACGCGACGCATGTGCTCTCGGTTTGCACCGGCGCCCTGATCCTCGGCGCCGCGGGGCTCTTGAAAGGTCGACGGGCCACGACGCACTGGGCCGTGCGCCATTTGCTGCCCTTGTTTGGCGCCGTCGCCGTCGATGCGCGAGTGGTGGTCGACGAAAAGCTCACGTCGACCGCGGGCGTTTCGGCCGGGCTTGACGGCGCGCTTTCGGTTGCCGCGGCAGTTCGCGGCGAAGAGGCCGCCCAGGCGATCGGACTCTTCATGGAATACGCGCCACAGCCGCCCTTCGATAGCGGAACGCCCGCGAAGGCCCCGTCCGCCGTGGTCGAAGACGTGCGGCGCAGGACGCAGTCGATCACCGCGCGCCGCGAGGCGACGGCGCGGCGCATCGCGAAGAGGCTGGGGATTGAGGGCTAAGTCAGCGTCCGGCTGATGGGCTCGACCTGCCGTCTTGCGCGAAAGCTCGCCGTTGCGCCTTCCGTCCCTGCTTCGCTTGCGCTAGGGAACGCGCGCTACGCTTGGCGCGGCGCCCCGAGCCCGGGCGCCAGACGATGCGTCAAGGCCAGCGCGGCGAGCCCCACCAAGGCGAAGCCCGCGCTCGCCAGGAAGGTCGCAGCGGCGCCGTAGCCATCCCACAGCGCGCCGGCAAGAAGGCTCGCGAGCAGAGTCCCGAAACCGCCGACGAGATTGAAAAGCCCGAAAGCGGTGCCGCGCAGCTCCGGCTCCGCGACGTCGGCGACGAGGGTTGCGAGCAGCCCCTGCGTGAGACCCATATGCAGGCCCCAGCAGAGCGACTCCGACGGCGACGGTGACGGCGCCATGCGGCGCAGCCAGCGCGATGTCGGCGCCGACGAGGAGCAAGAGGCCGGCCGCCAACGGCGCGAGACGCCCGCGCCCGTCCGTGAAGGCGCCGGCGGGATAGGCGGAGAGCGCGTAGACGACGTTCATCGCCACGAGCACCAACGGGCTCAGGGCGATCGGCAGGCCAGCGTCGCGCGCGCGCAAGATTAGGAAAGCTTCGCTGAATCGCGCGAGCGAGAAAAACGCAGCGGTCGCCACGACGAGCCAGAACGCCGTCGACAGGCGTTTGAGTTCGTCGACATGCAGCGGGAAGCGCGGCTTGCGCAGGTCTCCCGCCCGTGCGGGCTCCGTCACCGCGACAAGGAGAAGCGTCACGGCGAGGAAAGCCGGCAGCACCGCAATCCAGAACACGAGCTTGAAATCATTGTGGCTCCGCCACATCAGAAGAATCGCGAGCGCGGGCCCAAGAAACGCGCCCACCGTGTCGAGCGACTGGCGCAGGCCGAAGGCCGCTCCGCGCAGTTCGGCCGGCGCAAGATCGGCGACGAGCGCGTCGCGCGGCGCGCCGCGTATGCCCTTGCCGAGGCGATCGACGAAGCGGGCCGCGACGAGCGCGCCGATGTTCTGCGCCAGAGGAAACGCGGGCTTCGTCAGCGCCGCCAACCCATAGCCGATGGCGGCGAGGAGCTTGCGCCGGCCAAGCCAGTCCGAGAGCGCGCCGGAGAAGATTTTGACGATCGACGCCGTTGATTCCGCAACGCCTTCAATAACGCCGACCTCGGTCATCGAAGCGCCGAGCGTTGTGACCAGATAGACCGGCAGCAGCGCGTGGATCATCTCGGACGAGACGTCCATCAGGAGCGAGACGAATCCCAGCGCCCACACGCCCTCCGGGATCTTTCTCAAGCTTTGCGGCGCGAGGGAAAAGAACGTCATGGGGTCTCCGAAAACGCCCTTCGAGGAGCGAAGCGATGCTCGTTCTATAAGGCAAAGCCCTCGCCTTTTCTCGCGAGAAGGCGCAAAGGCGGGCGCCGCCTCGTAGCGCTTCGGCCTCTTGGACGAAAGGGGCGCTGCGGCTAAGATGTATGAGACTCGAACGGGGACCTGGAAATGACGATGGAGGAGAAGCGCGGAGAGGACAGGGAAACGGCCGAGTTCGAGGAGGCGATCTCCCTACCGCCCCAGGAGATGACGCTGCTCATCGTCGATGACGATCGGCCCTTCCTAAATCGTCTCTCCGCCGCGATGCAGGCGCGCGGCTTCCTGGTCTCCGTCGCCGACTCCGTCAAAACCGGTCTCGCGGCGATCGCGCAAAGCGCCCCGGCCTTTGCCGTGATCGACATGCGGCTTGGCGACGGCAATGGCCTCGACGTGATTTGTGAACTCAAAGCCCGCCGACCCGACGCGCGCGGCGTGATGCTAACCGGCTACGCCAATATCGCGACGGCCGTCACGGCGGTGAAGCTCGGCGCCTTTGACTATCTGGCGAAGCCCGCCGACGCCGACGAAATCTATCACGCGTTGATGGCGACGCAGGCGGAGAAGCCGGAAACCAGCGAAAACACGATGTCGGCCGACCGTGTCCGCTGGGAGCACATTCAGCGCGTGTTCGAGGCCTGCGACCGCAACGTCTCGGAGACGGCGCGCAGGCTGAATATGCATCGGCGTACTTTGCAGCGCATTCTGGCGAAGCGAGCGCCGCGTTAGCGCACGGACGCGCAAAACAAAGAGGATAAACCGCATTCGACGCGGCGCTGACTCAATGCGCGCTCGCGCCCGCTTCTCTATGGCTCGCCGGGATGCAGAGCGGCGTGCAAGCGCGTCGCCGCCAGGGCGCCGAAGCGCACCAGCAGCGCCCGCCGGGCCGCAGAGGCGAGCGGGTAGATTGGGGCCTCCCGCTCGACCGCCGCGCCATGCGCGTCCGCGATGATAAGCCCGGCGTCGGGGGGGAATACGCCGTCGGCGCTCTCCGCGATCGCGAGGGGGATGGCGAAGTAGAATCGGTCGCAGAAGGGCCGATAATCGCGCCATTTGCCGTCGGCGCGAAAGTCCGCGACGGAGGATTTGACCTCGACGATGCGCAGCGACCCATCGCGACCGAGCGCAAGGAGATCGGCCCGCCGACCGTTGGCGAGGGGGAATTCGGTCAGCACCGCATGGCCTTGCGACCGCAACAGTATGCGGGCGCCCCGGGTGACGCTGCGCGTCTGCTCCGGGCGCATGGGGGGCGCTTCGAGCGATCCCGCAGGCATGTCATGAGGCACGTCTCGAAGCTCCTCCGCGCCATCTCGCTCGAATGGGGTCGATCGAGCGATAGGAAATCGCGTTGGATCAAGATGTTGGTCCGATCGCAAAAGTCTGTCAACCTTTGCGGAATTCGCTCTTGCGCCGGGTCGATACATCTCGCCGGCGAGAGGATCGTGCGTCGCCAAACCGCAAGCAAGCATGGTAACAACGCCCACTTTCCCCGCCAAAGGGCGCCGTTCGATGAAAAAGATCCTGGCCGCACTGCTCGCCTTCGGCGCGCTCTCGCTCGCTCAAGCCGTCGCCAAAGAGCGCGTCGTCAACGTCTTCAACTGGAGCGATTATATCGACGCCAAGACGCTCGATGATTTCTCGCGCGAGACCGGCATCAAGGTCGTCTACGACACCTACAACTCGAATGAGATCTTGGAGACGCGTCTTCTCGCCGGTTCGACGGGTTACGATCTGGTGGTCCCGTCAGCGACGTTCCTCGCGCGCCAGATCAAGGCGGGAGTCTATCAACCGCTCGACATGAGCAAGCTGCCGAACGCGAAACACATATGGCGCGAAATCGCCGCCAAGCTCGCTCGCTACGACCCCGGCAACCGCTACGCGATCGACTACATGTGGTACACGACCGGCGTGGCCTACAACGTCGCGAAAGTGAAAGAGAAGCTCGGCGACCAGGGGATCACGAGCTGGGAGCAGATACTGCGCCCGGACAATTTGAAAAAACTGGCGGGCTGCGGAGTTTATATGCTCGACAGCCCCGAGGACATGTTCGCCATCGCGCTCAATTTTCTCAAGCTCGATCCCAATTCGAAGAAGCCTGAGGACATTCAGAGGGCCGAGACGCTCCTGCAGTCGCTGCGGCCCTTCGTCAAGAAATTCCACTCCTCCGAATACATCAACGCGTTGGCGAATGGCGACATTTGCGTCGCCATCGGCTGGTCCGGCGACGCCTTCCAGGCCCGCAATCGCGCCCGCGACGCCAACAACGGCGTGGAAATCGCTTTCGCCATCCCCCGCGAGGGCACGCTGATCTCGCTTGACGCCCTCGCGATGCCCAAGGACGCCCCGCATCCGGAAGAGGCCTATGCGCTCATCGATTATCTGCTGCGACCGGAAGTCGCCGCGCGCAACACCAATGCAACGCATTTCGCCAATGGCGTCGCCGCCTCACGGCCGCTGATCGACCCGACGATCCTCGGCAATCGGTCAATCTATCTCGACGAAGCGACCATGAACCGACTTTTCGCCGTCACCACGCCGGATCTCCCGACCCAGAAGATCATCACCCGCGCCTGGACCCGAGTGAAGACGGGTCGCTGAGAGACACGACCTTACGCCCTCTAGCGCGCTTTCCGCTCGAACGGAATCGTTCGAGCGATGAGAACTCGCGCCAGATCAAAATGCTGGAGCGAATTCTGATCGCAAAAGTCTCTCAACTTTTGCGGAATTCGTTCTAGGAGACCGCGACGGAAACACGTCTTTCATGGCTACCGCCTACCCATGCCAGACGACGGCCTCGGGCTAACGACAAATCGAGAAACCCTGCGCCGCAGGATGAGCGGTCCTTTGGCGCACGGCGTCGAACCGACGTTCAATCTAGCGAAACACCATCAGAGCGGAATCATTGCTCGTTCAGCATGCGCTTGAGCAATTCGACGACCTGCGCAAGGCCATTGTCCTTGGCGATCAGGTTTTCGATCTTGCGAACGGCGTGAATCACGGTCGTGTGATCGCGGCCGCCGAAACGCCGGCCGATCTCGGGCAGGGAGCGCGGCGTCAGCGCCTTCGACAGGTACATGGCGACCTGACGCGGCAAGACCACGTTGGCGGTGCGGCGAGACGAGACGATGTCGGCGCGCGACACGTTGTAATGACTCGCGACGAGCTTTTGGATGTCGTCAATCTTGACGCGTTTCGGCTCATGCGTGTTGACGAGGTCGCGGATCGCTCTCTCTGCGGTCGAGACGCAGATCGGCGCGCCGTTCAAGCTCGAATGCGCGAGAAGCCGCGAGACCGCGCCATCGAGATCGCGACCGTTCGACGTGATGATCTTGGCGACGTAGACAATCACGTCATGCGGAACGACGAAAGCGTCGTGCTGCTCTTTCGCCGCGGCGATACGCGTCTCTAACACCTGCTGACGCAGTTCCTCGTCCAAGGGGCCAATCTCCACGCATAGTCCGCCTTTGAGCCGCGAGGACGCGCGTTCGTCGAGCGACTCGAGTTGCGCAGGCAGTCGGTCCGCGGCGACGACGATCTGCCGGCCGGAGTCGATGAGCGAATTGACGAGATGCGAAAACTCGGCCCGCAACGTCTTTCCTTGGAGAAACTGGAGATCGTCCACGACGAGCATGTCGATCGAGCGCAGGTCTTCCTTGAGCGCATAGGCAGTTTGGTCGCGCAAAGCATTGCCAAAGTTGCTCATGAAGCGTTCTGCCGTGAGGTAAAGCACGCGGCGCCGGCCGTCGCTGACCTGCCGGGCCATGGCCTGGAGAAGATGCGTCTTGCCCAAGCCGACCGACGCATGGACATAGAGCGGATTGAACAGCGGCGCTGCGCCCTGCGCGCACTGCTCTGCCGCACGGCGCGCCGCGGCGAAGGCGAAGTCATTGGACTTGCCCACCCTGAACGTCGCGAAAGTCAGTCTCCGGTCCAAAGGAGAGCCGATGAACCCATCACTCTCCTTCCCAACTTTCGGAGCGCAGGCGCGCCGGTTATAGCCGAGCGCGGTCACGTCCCCATCCTGTCCCAGTCTGGCGAAAGCTTGCGGCGCTATCGGCCTGAAGCCCGCCGCAGGAGTCCTCAAAACTGGCGCAGTGGCCTGCGCGGCTTTCATCTTGGGATTCGGGGTGCGCACCTCGATGATGACCTTATCCACGCCCCTGAACTCGGCTGCGATGCGCGCCCTTATGAGCTCGAGGTAATGCTGGTTCATCCAGTTCCGAAGGAACTTGGTGGGCATCGTCAAATGAAGGACATTCCCCTCCCGTCGGTGCAATTCGAGCGCGGAGAACCAAGTCTCGTATTTCTGATCGCCAACCTCCGCGCGCATCCGTTCGCGCGCACGTTCCCACTCTTGTCGGTATTCGCTCGAGAGCGTGGCGATTGGCGCTTGATGGTCGTCCAACATGGAAGGTCCCGAGAGTAATCTTTCCCGCCCGAGCAGCGGTGCGCCGCTCGGCTTTCGATCATTTGCAAATTATGGAAGCGTTGACCCAACGGCCCGGACGGATCGGTAACGCTGGGAAGAGCCCGTCAGCCCGTTAGCGGCTTACCGTCAGGCGGGGGATTCTGGGCATGTTCGCATGGGAATGAGCGGAGCGCTTGCGCTCTCTCCTTGAAATCGGCGACTTTGCCGCTCTTCATCCTCAGCCCAGCCCCCATAACCAGCCCTCCATGCACACATATTCAGCGCCGTCGCCCGGCGCACGCTCGCAAATGCTCAGCCACGCATTCGACTGCGTTCGCGCCTCGACCTGCCCACGTAGATCAACGCTTAAGAGACCGTAGCCATTCCGCTATGCTAAACCGGTCGCAGACTTGAGCGGCGACGGCTATCAACAAGCTTCGAAACGATACGAACCGCTCGGTGTTCCTCTGTCTCCGATGCAAGAACCTTAGTCGGCCCGTTTTAGCACCGCAATCGCAAAACGCCTTAGTAGGAAGACCAAAGCGCAGGCATCGGGAGGTTGCGGTGCGCGCGGGGCTGCAATGCGATTGTGATTTAACGCCTTGCAGAATGCGCGGCGTTTGAAATTTTTTTTTCACTCAATCGTCATCTGAGATTGCGCGGCGTGCAAGCGTCGACGTGAACCAACACGGTAATGGCCGCCACGCCAATCTTGTCTGCAAGGAGTTGAATTTCAGAAAAGATTTGTGCTCGGGAAAACTCACGCGCTCAAATTGACCGTAGCCTTATCCTCGCCGTCGAAGTGTGACGACATTGATTGCAAACACAAAGGTGAAAGCGCGCTGACTTCAGCGCGCAGACCAAGAACGCTTCAGCCTGCGGTGGCGAGCGCCTTCACACGCGACGACAAGCGCGACACCTTGCGGGAGGCGGTGTTCTTGTGAATGACGCCGCGCTGAGCCGCGCGCATCACGATCGGAGCCGCGCTCTGCAACGCTTCAGCCGCCGCGGTTGCGTCGCCAGCGGCAATCGCCTCTTCCACCTTGCGCAAAATCGTCCGCATCTGGCTGCGGCGAGCGCGATTTACGGAGGTGCGTCGAGCGATCTTGCGAACGGCCTTCTTGGCCGAGCTCGTGTTAGCCATTTCCATTTCCTTTGGGGGGCGTGCGAAGCGCGAAATGGCTTCAAAACGCCAGCAGCCGCGGGGTCGCGGCGAAGTGAAAGGGCTTATAGGCCGAGCGCCGCGTCCTCGTCAATGCATGGCCGAGACGCAAGTTCCGCAACTTGCCCCCTTTTTTGGGGTCGGCTGCCCAAGTTTTTCGAGCCCGCGAAAACCAGGTCAGCACTCCGCTCATCCCGCGCGCAACAAGCGGAGGGCTTCGTCCCGTTCGAACAGATAAAGCAGCACACGGAGGGCTTTACCGCGCTCGCTGGTCAGGTCGGGGTCGCGCCGCAGGAACAACTCCGCGTCATCGCGCGCCATGGCGAGCAGCCGCGCATGCGTGACGATCTCTGCCAGACGAAAAGCCGGCAGGCCGGACTGGCGCGTGCCGAGGATCTCCCCTTCCCCACGCAGTCGCAGATCCTCCTCGGCGATGCGAAAGCCATCCTCCGTCTCTCGAATGGTTTTCAGCCGCTCCTTGGCCGCTTCGCCGAGCGGGCCCTTGTAGAGGAGCAGGCAGAAGGAGTCGCGGCCGCCGCGGCCGACCCGGCCGCGAAGCTGATGCAGCTGCGCCAGACCGAAACGCTCGGCGTGCTCGATGACCATGATCGTCGCCTCGGGCACGTCGACTCCGACCTCGATGACGGTGGTCGCGACGAGGAGCTGCGTTTGGCCCTGCTGGAAGGCCTCCATGGCGGCATCCCGCTCCAGACCTTTCATCCTGCCATGCACGAGGCCGACGCGCGCGCCGAAATGCTGCTTGAGGAATTCGAAACGCTCCTCGACGGCGGCGAGATCGAGCGCCTCGTTCTCTTCGACCAACGGACAGACCCAATAGGCGCGGGCGCCGCGTGCGAGACTGCGCTCGAGCCCCTCAAAGACCTCCTCCATTCGGGAGAGCGGCAGCGCGCGCGTCTTGATCGGCGTGCGGCCGGGCGGCTTCTCGTCGAGGATCGAGCTGTCCATGTCGCCAAACAATGTCAACGCCAAGGAGCGGGGGATGGGAGTGGCCGTCATGACCAGTGTGTCGGCCGCCTCGCCCTTGGCGCCGAGCGCCAGCCGTTGCGCGACGCCGAAGCGGTGCTGCTCGTCGACGACCGCGAGACCGAGATCCTGAAAGACCAGATCGCCGGTGATCAGCGCATGCGTGCCGATGACGACGCGCGCGTCCCCCGCCGCCACGGCCGCGCGCAACGCCGTGCGCTCGCCGCTCTTCGCGCGTCCCGTGAGAAGAACCGTCTCCACGCCCTGGGCGCGAAACAAAGGCGCGAGCTTCTCGTAATGCTGGCGCGCAACGATTTCGGTCGGCGCCATCAGCGCCGTCTGGCGACCGGCCTCGACGACCGCGGCCATGGCCAGCGCGGCGACGATCGTCTTACCGGAGCCGACGTCGCCCTGCAGCAGACGCAGCATGCGCCGATCCGAGGAGAGATCGGCATGAATGTCATCGAGCACGCGACGCTGCGCCGGCGTCAGGGAAAAAGGGAGAGCGGATTGCAAGCGCACGCGCGAGACGGCCCGCGCTTTTGTGCTCGCGGCCGGGCGGGCGGCGCATCTTCGCGCGCAGGAACCGCAAAGCGAGCTGCTGGGCGAGCAGCTCGTCGAGCGCAAGACGCTGCCTTATGGGGCTCGTGGGCGCGATGTCGGCGGGCTCGCGCGGATGATGAAGCTGCTCGAGGCATTCCGCAAAGCCGCCGAGCTTATGCGCGGCGAGGACGGAGGGGTTCTGCCATTCCGGGAGCTTCGGGAGCTTCTGCAAGGCGCGGTCGACCGCGCCGCGAAGCTGGCGCTGCTGCAGACCCTCGGTGAGCGCATAGACGCCCTCGACCGGAGGCAGGCGCGCGACGCCCGCCTCGTCCAGGATGCGGTCGGGATGCACGATCTGGCGGTGACCGTCATAGAGCTCGAGCTTGCCGGAAACCCAGCGCGTCTCGCCGATCGGCAGGCTCCGCTCGATCCAATCGACATTGGCCAGGAAGAAGATGAGCAAAGCGTCGCCGGTCTCGTCCTCGACCAGGACTTTATATGGCCCTTTGGAGTAGCGCCCTTCGGGCTTGCGATGCTCGGCGACGCGCACCTTGACGAGCACCATCGTGTCGAGCGGCGCCTCGGCGAGGCGCGGGCGGATCCGACGGTCGAGCGTGTTGGTCGGCGGCGTGAACAGCAGATCGACGAGGCGCGCTTCCTGCCCGGGCTTCGCGAGCAGGCGATTGAACAGCGCTGCGGTCTTGGGGCCGACGCCGGGAAGAGCGCCGACGCGGCCGAACAGGGGATCGAGAATCGAGGGGCGCATGCGGCGCGCAATCTCGCCTAAACGGCAGGGCTTGTCATGTGGCGAAGCGACCGGCGAGGGCGGTATGTTGAAGAGCGCTGAGGCCATAAAGAGGACGCCGGCATGAGTGCTATCCTCAAAGGGCGCATGACCGTCGAGGAGTTTCTCGCCTGGTCGGAAGCCGCGCTCGAGCGCTACGAGTTGGTGGACGGACAGGTTTTCGCTCAGGCCGCGGAACGCGCGGCGCACGCCAAGATCAAAGGTGAGGTCTTTGTCCCGCTGCGCTCGGCGGCCCGCAGGGACGGTCTGCCCTGCGATGCATTGCCGGACGGCATGGCGGTGCGCATCGACGAAGGGACGGGAGCGGATCGCGAAGGCGCCAAGTGAGCGCGCCTGAAGGCGCGCAGATGCGTGAAAAAACTCAAGGCGCCGGAGCGCCCTCAGCGCACCTCGCGCACGGCTCCTTTGGCTGCGCTCGTCGCCATCGACGCATAGGCGCGCAGCGCCTTCGACACTTGGCGCTGACGCCGCTCCGCCGGCGCGAAGCCTTTCGCCGCCTGCGCCTTGCGGCGCTGGGCGAGCTCCGCCTCGTCCACCGCGAGCGTGATCGTGCGGTTCGGGAATGTCGATCTCGATTTTGTCGCCGTCCGCGACGAGCGCGATGAGCCCGCCCTCGGCGGCTTCCGGCGAGACATGGCCGATGGAGAGCCCCGAGGTGCCGCCGGAAAAGCGGCCGTCGGTGATCAAGGCGCAGGCTTTGCCGAGGCCCTTCGATTTCAGATAGCTCGTCGGATAGAGCATCTCCTGCATGCCGGGTCCGCCGCGCGGACCCTCGTAGCGTATCACGACCACGTCGCCCGCCTTCACGTCGCCCGTGAGAATGCCGGAGACCGCTGCATCCTGGCTCTCGTAGACCTTGGCCGAGCCCGTGAATTTGAGAATGCTCTCGTCGACGCCGGCCGTCTTCACGATGCAGCCCTCCACGGCGAGATTGCCGGAGAGCACGGCCAAGCCGCCATCCTTCGAATAGGCGTGCGCGGCGTCGCGGATCACGCCCTTGGCGCGATCCATGTCGAGCGCTTCGTAGCGGCGGTTTTGCGAGAAGGCGGTCTGGGTCGGCACGCCGCCCGGCGCCGCCATGAAGAAGGTCCGCGCCGCCACGCCCGCGCCGCCGCAAATGTCCCAGGCGGCGATGGCGTCTCTCAAGGTCTTGCTGTGCACGGTCGGAAGGCCGTCGTGAAGGAGGCCCGCGCGCAACAGCTCGCCCAGAATCGCGATGACGCCACCGGCGCGATGCACGTCCTCGAGATGCACGTCGGCCTTTGCGGGCGCGACCTTGCACAGCACCGGCACGCGGCGTGAAAGGCGATCGATGTCGGCCATGGTGAAATCGACCTCGGCCTCATGCGCGGCGGCCAGGAGATGCAGCACCGTGTTCGTCGAGCCGCCCATGGCGATGTCGAGCGCCATTGCATTTTCGAAGGCCTTGAAACTTGCGATCGTGCGCGGCAGGGCGGAGGCGTCCTCTTCTTCATACCAGCGGCGCGCGAGCTCCACGATACGGCGCCCCGCTTCCAGAAACAGCTCCTTCCGGTCGGCATGGGTCGCGAGCGCCGTGCCGTTGCCCGGCAGCCCAAGTCCCAGGGCCTCCACGAGGCAGTTCATCGAATTCGCCGTGAACATGCCGGAGCAAGAGCCGCAGGTCGGACAGGCCGAGCGTTCGATCGTCCTGACCTCGGCGTCGCTGTAATGGTCATCGGCGGCCGCCACCATCGCATCGACGAGATCGAGCGCGACCTCCTTGCCGTGCACCTCGGCCTTGCCGGCCTCCATCGGGCCTCCGGACACGAAGATCGTGGGGATATTCAGCCGCAGCGCGGCCATCAACATGCCGGGCGTGATCTTGTCGCAGTTCGAGATGCAAACGAGAGCGTCCGCGCAATGCGCATTGGCCATATATTCGACGCTGTCGGCGATGATCTCGCGCGAGGGCAATGAATAGAGCATGCCGTCATGCCCCATCGCAATGCCGTCGTCGATCGCGATCGTATTGAATTCTTTTGCGACGCCGCCGGCCCGCTCGACCTCGCGCGCAACGAGCTGGCCGAGATCGTGCAGATGCACATGACCCGGCACGAATTGCGTGAAGGAGTTGGCGATCGCGACGATCGGCTTGCCGAAATCCTCGTCGCGCATGCCGGTGGCGCGCCAAAGGCCTCTCGCCCCCGCCATGTTGCGACCGTGGGTCGAGGTACGCGATCGATAGGGAGGCATGGCGAGCTCTCTTTTCCAGCCGAGGCAAGGGGAGAGCCGTGAACTACCTCAACCCGCCTGCCGCCGCAACATGCGCCGTTGCGGCGGTCGAGACGGAACGCGCTTAAGCGGCGCGGCTCGCGGTTTTTTTGGCGACGGGAAGCAACTCGAGACAGGCGACGATCGAGTCGATCGACGCGAAGCTCTGGCGTCGCAGCATCGAGACCGGGAACTCGATCTCGAAATGCTCCTCGAGCGCCAGCATGATGCGGATCGCCGCGAAGGGCGTCAGGCCCTCGTCATAGAGATTGGCGCCCGAGGCGATAGCCATTGCGGGGCGATGCAGGCAGCCTTGCTGATCCAGAAGGCGGCGGACGGTCTCGTTCATGAATTCCAGGCTCCATCAGAACCGGCGTGACTTGCAGCACCTGGCTGCGTCCAGGCCGGCGCGTCATGACCGAGGCGATTTGAGACGACGGCGCCTGAACAGTAAGTGAATAGCCGCAAGTTTTAGCCTTCGATGGTTAAGGGTTTCTTTTCGGCGCCTCGACGAGGCGAGGCTGGTTTCGCCCAAGCTCATGGCGAAAATAGGGTTTTTCGTGACTCTCTTCGTGGCTCGCGCGTTGAAAAGCGCTTCTGCGTCGAGAACCGATTGAACGCATCCGACGCTCAATAGGCGTTCTTCCCCCAGAGGAGCGCGAAAGGGGTCATCGCCAAAATCTTCAGATCGAAGCACATCGACCAGTTTTCAATGTAATAGAGATCGTGCTCCACTCTTTTTTCTAGCTTTTCAACCGTGTCGGTCTCGCCGCGCCAGCCGTTGACCTGCGCCCAGCCGGTGATGCCCGGCTTGACGCGATGACGGGCGAAATAGCCATCGACCACCACGTCGTAGAGACGATCGGCGGCCTTGCAATGCAAGGCGTGCGGGCGCGGTCCGACAAGCGCGAGATTCCCCTCGATCGCGACGTTGAAAAGCTGTGGCAACTCATCGAGCGAGGTCTTCCGGATGATCCTCCCGACGCGTGTGACGCGCGGGTCGTCTCGCGTGGCCAACTTGAGGCCGAGCGCGTCGGTTTGATCGGTGTACATGGATCGGAATTTATAGACTTCGATCGGCTCGTTGTTGAAGCCATGCCTGATCTGCTTGAACAGCACGGGGCCGGGGGAATCCAATTTGACGGCGATCGCGATGAGGCCAAGCAGCGGCCAGAGAACGACCAGCAAGGCGCCGGCGATCACCCGATCCTGAATGTTTTTTGCGGCGACGCTCCAATCCGACATCGGCTTATCGAAGACCGGTAGGAACGGCGCCTCGCCAATGTAGCTGTAGGCGCGTTGCTGCAACTTGAGCCGGCTGGTCAGCGCGGCGATACGCACGTCGAGCGGAAGCACCCAGAGCTTCTTCAACAGCTGAAGCAGGCGCTCTTCGGCGGCGAGCGGCAGGGCGACGATAAGGAGATCGACGCGCTGGGCGCGACAGAACTCCACGAGATCATTGAAGCGCCCGAGCTTCAGATGGTCGTCGATGCTGCCCGGCGAACGGCCGGCGTCGCGATCATCGAAAAAGCCGAGAATTTGCAACGAGCCGGGCGAAGCCTTGTCCAATTGACGCAGGAGCGCAACGGTTCCCTCGCCGCCGCCGACCACGACGGCGCGCCGCGCGAGCCGCCCTTGGAGCGTCCAGCGCACAATCAATTGTGCAGAAACGCACCGAGAAATCGCGCAAAGGGAAAGGGTCACACCATACCAGACGACGAGCCAGGCGCGTCTGTCGTTCGAGTAGGCGTCAAAGAGCACGACGCAAATGGCGTTCGCGGAGAGCGCAACGAACAAGGCCACAGCGACGTTGGCAATCGATCGCCCCGTCGCGCCGAGCGCCCGGATCGTATAGGCCCATCGTGCCGCCAGGAGAGCGACGAAGATGGCCGCGACTCCGAGGAACTCGATGAGCGTCACGACGAGATTTGGATGCGGGCGCCAATCCAACACCAGCAAGCTTATGGCGCCGCCTGCAAGCGTCGAGGCGAGGTCACACAGGAGCACCGCGCCGATTGTCCTTGACCGCGAAAGCAGTTGGTCGGGCGGAGCGATCGGAACGCGACTCCGTGTAGCAGAGCCGCAGGAGGATGGGAGTTGGATCGAGGAGACGACGCTGCTCATGGCGCAACTTTGCGAGACGACATTCATGGCGCGACAAGGGCTGCGCGCGGTCTTCATGTTTGAGCCGCGAAGTTAAGAAAGCCTCTAGCGACGCGGTTCGCTTTCCCACGGTCGCAACATTGAGTTAGAATGCAAACTGTAAGCGGATGTGCCGCCAACGGGCGCATGACGACGCCCGATTTATACACAAGAGGAAGACGACATGCGCCCTAGGACCTTGAAGACGCAGGCGCTCGCCGCGACGTTGATGGTGGGAGTGTTTGTTGCGCCGCCCGCCCTTGCCGCAATATGCCTGTTTGGCGGCTGCGACGTAGGCGAAACAGCGGCGAAGACCGTTTTCGGAAATCTGCTCAAGCAGCAATTCGACAAGCCGGGCCAGATCCTGGACTTCAAGAAGACGATGACTGAGCGTCTCGAGATGCATGCGACGGGCGAGAAGGGCTTCGAATATTTTTTCAACGCCACGGTGCTGTTTCCCGAAGGCGCCAATCTCGAATGCAAGCCGGATGAAGCCGGTAAGTTTCCGGAAGGCTGCTCGCCGAGCACACATTACGTGACCGCGCCGCGCAGCTCGGATCCGAAGGGTAAGCAATATGTGGCGCCCGGGCAAAAAGTCCTTTTCGACGAGGAGTACCGCTTCTACGAGGCCGGCAAGAGCTGGAAGGGACCGGACGGCAAGATTTACGAAGGGGAGTGACCTCGCCGCGTCGCGCCCGATCTGCACGGCGCGCCGCGCGCCCGGCCTGAGAAAACGCGGCGGTCGCCGCTTCGGGCAAGCATCGCCGACGGGCGCGAGCGCGCGACGTTTCGCGGCTCGAGGCTTTGGCCGAGCAGCGCGGCGCCCCGCAGGCTCCGCGCCAACCTCGCGAAATACCCTAGTGCCGGGAAGAAGGCGCGCAAAAGTTACGCTGAAGCCGGTTTCTCGCGTCGGGCGCGATGAGTTTCACAGTGGATCACGTTTTCTGCGTTCAGGCGCCTGCCCGAACGCAGGGTGACCTAGTGGTCGACCGAGGCCCAGACGGTCCGCTTCACGAAGTAAAGCAGCGCCGCGAGCACGATCAGGAAAGACACCACCGCGATGCCCACCTTCTTTCGGTCGTCGAGATGCGGTTCCGCGGACCACATCAGGAAGGCCGAGACGTCCTTTGCGTATTGCTCGAGTTTTTCGGGCGCGCCGTCTTCATATTTCACCGCCCCGTCGGCGAGGGGCGGAATCATGCCGATTCGCCGTCCCGGCATGTAGACGTTGTAGTATTGCCCGTCGCCGAGGTTGAACCCAGTCGGCGCGTCGCGATAGCCCTGGAGGAGCGAGGCGATGTAATCGACGCCGCCTTCCTGATAGGCGAAGCCCGGCAGCGCGTCGAAAAGGAAGGTCGGGAAGCCGCGCGAATAGCCCCGCGCCTTGGCGAGCACTGACATGTCCGGCGGATAGCTGCCGCCGAGCGCGGCGCGCGCCGCCTGCTCATTGGCGAAAGGCGTGGGGAAGGAATCGCTTGGGCGACCCGGCCTTTCGAAATATTCCCCCGCCGAGTTGGGGCCGTCCTTGATCTTGTAGCTCGCGGCGAGCTTCTCGACCTCCGCATGCGTCAGCTCGGGCCCCCCCGACTCCGCCAAATTGCGGAAGTTGAGCAGCCGGATGGAGTGACAGCTCGAGCAGACTTCGCGATAGACTTTGAAGCCTCGTCGCAGCTGCGCGTTGTCATAGCGCCCGGAAACACCGGCGAAGGTCCAGTCGAACTGCTTGGGGCGCTCTTCGTGCTCCGCTCCGCCCTCGCCCGCGTGGGCCAGGCTCGTCGGGATGAGCATCATCAGCGCGACAGCCATTACGCCGGCGACGCGCGACGCTGCGCGGCTTTGACGGATCAAAGGTTCAGACATGGGTCGCATCCAGCGCTGCCTTCCGGGAAGCGACCGCCGCCTCGATGGACGCGGGCTCCCGCGGGGCTTTCTCAAACTTGCCCAGAAGAGGAAGGACCAAGAGGAAGTAGGCGAAATAGCAGAAAGTGAGCAATCGAGACGCGAGCAGGAAGCCCCCCTCGGGCGGCTGCGAGCCGAGATAGCCCAGTCCTATGCTAACGGCGAGGAAGGCGAAGAAAAACCGGCGAAACAACGGCCGATAGCGCCCGGATTTCACTTTCGACGTATCGAGCCAGGGCAGCGCCGCCGGCAACAGCACCGCGGCGAACAGCGCGATGACGCCTAACAGCTTGCTCGGAATCGCGCGCAGCACGGCGTAGAACGGCAGGAAATACCACTCTGGCACGATGTGCGGGGGCGTCACCATTGGGTTGGCTTCGATGTAATTGTCAGGATGGCCGAGATAATTCGGCGTGAAAAAGGTCAGCCAGGCGAAGAGAACGAGAAAGGCTCCGAGCCCGACGGCGTCCTTGAAGGTCGCGAAGGGGGTGAAGGGCACGGTCTCCTTCTCGATATCCTTGACCTCGACGCCATCGGGATTGTTTTGCCCGGTCACGTGCAGCGCCCAGACGTGCAGCACGACGACCGCCGCGATCACGAAAGGCAGCAGATAGTGAAGGGCGAAGAAGCGGTTGAGCGTCGGGTTGTCGACCGAGTAACCGCCGAGGAGCCAGACCGTGATCGATTCGCCGACGACGGGAATTGCGGTGAACAGATTGGTGATGACCGTCGCGGCCCAGAAGGACATCTGTCCCCACGGCAGAACATAGCCGAGGAAGCCCGTCGCCATCATCAGCACGAAGATGACGATCCCCAAGATCCACAAGAGCTCGCGCGGCTCCTTGTAGGAGCCGTAATACATGCCGCGCAGGATATGGATGTATGCGGCCAGGAAGAACAGCGACGCGCCGTTCGCATGCGCATAGCGCAGGATCATCCCCCAGTTCACGTTCCGCATGATGTGCTCGACGGAATCGAAGGCCAGAGTGGTCTCCGCCGTGTAATGCATGGCGAGCACGACGCCGGTGACGATCTGCGCCACCAGCATGAAGGACAGGATCGCCCCGAAGGTCCAGAGGTAGTTGAGGTTCTTGGGCGTTGGAAAGGCGACGAAGGAATCATGCATGAAGCTGAGGATCGGCATCCGTCGCTCGATCCAGCGCGCAAAGGCGCTTTGAGGCGTGTATTTCGAAGGTCCGCTCATCGCTTCGCCCTAGTTCCCTTGAATCAGAAGCTGCCGCGCCCCGGCGGCCTCGAGCTAGCCGATCTTGATCTTCGTGTCGGAAAGGAAGCTGTACTCCGGCACCTCGAGGTTTGAGGGAGCGGGTCCGCTGCGGATGCGTCCCGAGACGTCGTAGGTCGAGCCGTGACAGGGACAGAACCAGCCGCCGAACTGCCCTTCGTGACCGAGCGGAATGCAGCCCAGATGGGTGCACACGCCGATCACGACGAGCCACTCGGGCTTTTTGACGCGCGCCGAATCGGGCTGCGGATCGGGAAGAACATTGAGCGGCGTCTTTTCGGCGGCCTCGATTTCCGCGGGCGTGCGACGCCGAACGAACACGGGCTTGCCGCGCCACTTCACCGTGACGATCTGCCCCGGAGCGATGCCGGAGAGATCGACGTCGGTGGACGCCATGGCGAGCGTCGAGGCGTCAGGATTCATTTGCGCGATCAGGGGCCAGACCGCAGCGCCGACCGCGACCGTCGCCATCGCGCCGGTCGCGACGAAAAGGATGTCCCGCCGCGCGGGCTGCGGTAACGCTTCGTCCCTCACTCTCGGCTCCCTTTCCACACCAAAGCATCCTGCTATCTTGGCGACGGGCTGCTGCGATGCCGTAGCGCGATATGATCCCTGCTTTTGGCGCCAAATGCCTTTCTTGTCCACATCAGTAAGGAGGGCTTGTCAGTTTGTCGCAGGCAGGCCACTACTCGCTGTCGAGACGCGACGACCGGCGCCCCGGAAGACGGCGTCCGGCGCCTGCAAAACCGGCTTGCGGGGCGAGGAACAAGCAGATTGGTCCGCAACGAGGCGGAGGGGCCGCAAGTGACATCGCCGGCGCCCAACGCAGCTGAGCATCTGACGCTCGCGCTCTATCAGCCCGACATCGCGCAGAACGCCGGCACATTGTTGCGCATGTGCGCCTGTCTCGGCGTCGAAGCGGCGATGATCGGGCCGGCGGGCTTCGCCTGGGGCGATCGTTCGCTGCGCCGCGCCGGAATGGACTATCTCGATCATGTGGCGCTCTCGCGTCACGCCTGCTTCGAGGACTTCGACCTCTGGCGGCGCGAGCAGCAGCCGCCGCGACGCCTCGTGCTGCTCACGACGAAGTCGCCGCTCCCCTATCTCGACGTGCGATTTCGTGTCGGCGACGTGCTGATGGTGGGGCGCGAATCGGCCGGCGTTCCCGACGAGGTCGCGGCCAAAGCCGATGTCGCGGCGTCGATCGGTTTGAGGCCCGGAATGCGCTCTCTGAACGTCGCAGTCGCCGCAGCGATGGCGCTCGGCGAGGCGCTGCGTCAGCTGCGGGAAGTCTGATTGCTTATTTGCATTCCTGCTGCACGCGCGTCAGCGCCTCGGAGAGCCCCTTGAGCGAATAAGTGTCCGTGCTCGCGGTTCCCCTCGCGGAGGAGGCTTTCACGACGAGCTTGGAGCCGTGCTTCATCGTCTCGACAAACTCTTTCTCCTGAGCCGGATTCTTCAACCAGGCGCTCTCTTTCATCGTGACCAGCTCGAAGCTGCTTCCATCGATGTCGGCGGTTGCGGCGCCGTTCTCTTTTGTCGAGTACCCGAGGTTGATGGCGATCTCGTTGCGCACCCCCTCGCTCGGGCGGGTGGAGACGAAGATGTTGGCCTTCGCGTCCTTGAGCTTTCCTTCGGGCTGCCGCTTCTGCGGCGCGCCGAGCGCATAGCAGACTTTGTCCTTGCCCGCCGCGGAAAGCGCCTCCCAGTCGCCATACTTGCCGATCGACAGAGGCTTTCCTGGCCCCTTGCCGGCGTTCTTGCTCGCATTCTTGTCGGCGGCGTCACTCTTCGACTTGGAATCGCCTTTGGACTTGGCGTCCGATTTCGACTTGGAGTCCGACTTCGATTTTTCCGGCGCCGCCGCTGTCTTTGTCGACACGAACGAAGCGGAAGCGACCGCCAACGCGAGAAGAAGACGAGGCGCGACTTTGCAAAGAGGGGCGGAGCCGATCATGGGCTTCTGTTTAGCGTCGCCAGCGCGCAGGAACAAGGGGCCGGTGTCCTCAACCACCCTTCTTCGCCGCCATCAGATAGTTCACCGCGGTGTCGGCGCTCTTGCTCCACTGGCGCGTCAGGGGGCTGAAAGTCATGCCGACGCGATCAATCTCGCGCATTCCCGCAGCCCTCAGCCAGCCGGAGAGCTCGCTCGGACGCACGAACTTCTCGTGGCGGTGCGTGCCTCGCGGCACCCAACCCAAGACATATTCCGCCCCGACGATCGCCAGAACGAAGCTCTTGAAGGTGCGGTCGATCGTCGCCAGGAACAACAGGCCGCCGGGCTTCACCAGCTGTGCGAGCGTCGCCACGAAGGCCTTCGGCCCCTCCACGTGCTCGATGACCTCGAGCGCGGTGACGATGTCGTAGCTCTCGCCGCGCGCCGCGAGGGCCTCGGCCGTGGCGTTGAGGTAGTCGATGCTAAGCCCGGATTTCTCGGCATGGCGGCGCGCGACTTCGATATTGTTGGGCGCGGGATCGACGCCCGTCACCTTGGCGCCGAGTTCGGCAAGCGCCTCCGCCAATATGCCGCCGCCGCAGCCAATGTCGGCGACGGAGAGCCCCTCGAGATCCGCGCCCCGCTCGCCGCCGAGATGACGCGCGGCATGCAGACGCACGTAATCGACACGTATGGGGTTGATGTCGTGGAGGATTCCCATCTTGCCCGTCTTGTCCCACCAAAGCTCCCCGAGCCGGTTGAAGCGGGCGACGTCGGCGGGATCGACGCTCGATTGATTCTCGTGCGGGACTTCTTGCGACGCCTTCATTCCTTTAATTCCTTCGCGCGGGTCTTCCCGGAGCGGCGTTGACAGCGCCGATGACGCCGTAACATATACGCGCGCGCTCGCCCAAAGGCGAGGCGACGCCCGCCCCGGGCGTGAGCGCGCGCGTCTCTCGAATGACATCGTTCGAAAGGCAGGAAATCGCGTAAGATCAAGTTGTTGGAGCGAATTCCGATCGCGAGAGTCGATCAACTTTTGCGTGGATTCGCTCTTGTCCCGAAGTCCGGTCCCTATGCCCCGCTTGGTGATGAAATTCGGCGGCACTTCTGTCGCCACGGTCGAACGTATCCACAATGTCGCGCGCCACGTGAAGCGCGAGATTGCGGCCGGCTACGACGTGGCGGTCGTCGTCTCCGCCATGTCGGGCAAGACCAACGAACTCGTCGGCTGGTGCAAAGAGGCGGCGCCGCTCCACGACATGCGCGAATATGACGCCGTGGTCGCCTCGGGCGAGCAGGTGACGTCTGGGCTCCTCGCCATCGCGCTGCAGGCGCAGGGCCTCCCGGCCCGCTCCTGGCAAGGCTGGCAGATCCCGCTGCTGACCGGGCCGGCCCACGGCGCCGCGCGCATCGAAGCGATCGAGCCCGCGGGGATTCTCGAGGGCTTCGGGCGCAAGGAAACGGCGGTGATCGCGGGTTTCCAGGGGCTGCACAAGCCCACGGGCCGCATCACGACGCTCGGGCGCGGCGGCTCGGACACGAGCGCGGTGGCGATCGCCGCGGCGATCGGGGCCGAGCGCTGCGACATCTATACCGACGTCGACGGCGTGTACACAACGGACCCGCGGGTGGTCTCCAAGGCGCGCCGAATGGACCGCATCGCTTTCGAGGAGATGCTCGAGATGGCGTCGCTCGGCGCCAAGGTGATGCAGGTGCGCTCGGTCGAGCTGGCCTTGAAGCATGACATGCCGACCTATGTCCGCTCGTCCTTCGACGACCCGGACGACCCGCGGCCGGGCACGCTGATCTGCCGGGAGGAGGACATCATGGAATCGCAAGTCGTGACGGGCGTCGCCTTTTCTCGCGACGAGGCGCAGATCACGCTGCGCCGGGTCATCGACAAGCCGGGCGTCGCGGCCAGCGTGTTCATGCCCTTGGCCGACGCCGGCATAAACGTCGACATGATCGTTCAGACGGTTTCGGCCGACAATACGACCGACATGACCTTCACGGTCGCTGCGGCCGATTTCGACCGCGCCCGCGCAATTCTGGAAAAGGTTCAGGGGGAGATCGGCTATGTGGCGCTGGCCGGCGCGAAGGACGTCGCCAAGGTCTCGGTGATCGGCGTCGGCATGCGCAGCCACGCCGGCGTCGCGGCGAAAGGCTTTCGCGCGCTGGCCGAAAAGGGCGTCAACATCCGCGCGATCTCGACCTCCGAGATCAAATTCTCGGTCTTGATCGACGCCGCCTATACGGAACTCGCCGTGCGCACGCTGCACACCCTCTATGGGCTCGACGGCGAGGACTGAGGGAGAGTGTCGAAGCGCGAGACCTTGCCTTTCGGCGCGTGAAGGGTGAGGGAGGAGCGACCGGCGGCGAGCGTCGGCGCAAGCGGGAGGGAGCGTCTCATGGACGATTTTATCAGGAAGCTCGGCGAGTCGATCGGCGTCGACGAGACCGTCGCCAAGTCGGCCGTCGGCCATGTGCTCGCGTTCCTGCAAAAGGAGTTCCCGGAGGGGCCGGTCGCCGAGCTCATTGCGAAGCTTCCCGGCTCGCAGGAAGCCATCGCCGCCGCCGCGACGACCCGGGCCGAGGGACTGGGCGGCGCGCTCGGGGGCCTTGGCGGTCTGCTCGGCGGCGCGACCGGCGACATCATGGGTCTCGTCGGCAATCTGGGAGGCATCGGTCTTGGCATGGGTCAGATGCAGAAGCTCGCGCATGAATTCTTCGCCCACGCCGAGGAGGTGATCGGCAAGGAGAACGTCGACAAGATCATCGAGGCGATCCCAGCGCTCGCCCCGTTTCGTTGAGCCCGAGGCGTTATCTCCGGGTTCGCGGGGCTTCCCCTAGAACGGGTTCCGCAGGAATTGACGGACCCCATTTGCGATCAGAACTCGCGCCAGCCTCTCTGGCGCGACCTCTCGCCGCTCGAACGATTCCGTTCGAGCGGAAAGCGCGCTAAGAGAGACGCCGCATGCGGCCCCGTAGGACGACGACCGTGCCGACTTCCCCCACCGATGCGCTGAGCGAGCTGCGACAGGAGATCGACCGCATCGATCTCTCGATGCATCGGCTGTTGATGGAGCGCGGCGAGATCATTCATCGGCTCATCGAAGTCAAGCGCGCCCAGGGCACGGGTTGCGCCTTCCGCCCGGACCGCGAGGCGCAGATGATGCGCGCGCTCGTGGAGCGGCATAGCGGGCTCCTGCCGCTCGACGCGGTGGAGGGCATCTGGCGCGTGATCGTCTCGACCTTCACCTATGTGCAGGCGCCGTACGCGGTTCACGCCGACGACTCCGGCGGCGACGCGCAGATGCGCGACAGCGCGCGATTCCATTTCGGCTTCACCGTCCCCTACGCGCCGCATCATGGGGCGCTCGCCGTCATCGCGGCGGTCGCGGCGTCGAAAGGCGACCTCGGCGTGCTGCGCGCCTCGGGCGGTTCGGGCGACGGCGCCTGGTGGCTGCGGCTGATCGGCGACTCGGCGCCGAAGATCATCGCGCGCCTGCCTTTTGTCGAGCGGCCGGACCACCCTGCGGGTCTGCCGGTCTTCGTCATCGCGAACCCTGGCGCCGAGGCTGCTGCGCAGGACATCGCGCTTTTCTCGATTTCCCTGCCACGCTGGACGCATGACGCGCCGGCCGCGATCGCCGCCGCCGACGGCGAGATTCTCGCATCCGCCCCGATTCCCGCCGGCCATTCGCTGCTCATCGCCCTGCCCTCGGCCGAAGCCGCGCGCCTGCCGGCGGCGCTCGGCGAAGCGGGTTTTTCGGGCGCGCGGATCGAACCGGTCGGCCGCCATTCCGCGCGTTTCGAGATGGATGAAGCGCGCGCTGGCGTCTTCGCGCCGGCGCTTTGAGCTCGAGGCCGCACATGACCAAACCATCCCCGCGCTCGAGCGTTCTGGCCATCGACCCTTACGTTCCCGGCAGGACCGCGGCGGCGCGACCCGACGGCGCCCGCGTTTTCAAGCTCTCCGCCAATGAGACGCCACTCGGCCCGTCGCCGCGCGCGATCGAAGCAGCGCGCCGGACGGCCGACACTCTCGCCGCCTATCCCGAAGGATCGTCGCGCGCGTTGCGCGAGGCGATCGGCGCGCGCTATGGCCTCGATCCCGAACGCATCATCGCCGGCGCTGGCTCCGATCAGATCTTGGAGCTGCTCGCGCTCGCCTATATCGGCCCCGGCGACGAAGGTGTTTACAGCCAATATGGCTTTCTGGAATATCGCATCGTCATCCTGGCGGCGGGTGGCATTCCCAAAGTCGCGCCCGAGACGAATTACGTCGCGAACGTGGATGCGCTGCTGGAGCAAGTGACCGAGCGCACCAAGATCGTCTTTATCGCCAACCCCAACAATCCCACGGGAACCTATCTTCCGGATCGCGAGATCGAACGCCTCGCCGACGCGCTACCGCCGTATGTGCTGCTCGTGCTCGACGCGGCCTATGCCGAATATGTCGAGGCCCCAGATTACGACGCCGGCGCGCGCCTCGCGAGCGCGCGCGACAATGTCGTGATGACCCGGACCTTCTCGAAGATTTATGGGCTGGCCGGCCTGCGGCTCGGCTGGGGCTACGGTCCCGCCCCCATCATCGACGCGCTCAATCGCATCCGCTCGCCGTTCAATGTGTCGAGCCCCGCTTCCGCGGCGGGAATCGCCGCTCTGGAGGACCGCGATCATCTCGAGGCGGCGATTGCGCATAACGCGCGTTGGCGGCCTTGGCTCACCGAGAGGATCGGGGCGCTGGGTCTCGAAATTCTGCCCAGCGCCGGCAATTTTCTCGCGATCCGCTTTCCAGACAGCAAGGGACGGCGCGCCGCCGACGCCGACGCGTTCCTCACGCAACGCGGGCTCGTGCTGCGCGCGATCCGCGCCTATGGCATGCCGGAGTTCCTGCGGCTGACGGTCGGATCGCAGGAGGCCAATGAGCGCGTCGTCGCGGCGATTGGAGACTTCCTGCGAGGCGCCGATGCATGAGGAGCCGCTTTTCGAGAAGCTGACGCTGATCGGCCTCGGCCTCATCGGCTCTTCGATCGCGCGAGCAGCGAAAGCGCATCGCGCCGTGCGAAGCATCGCTGCGCTCGACGCCTCCCCGCAAGTGATGGCGCGCGTGCGCGAGCTCGACATCGTGGACGACGCGAGCGGCGACGTCGCGCGGGCGCTGGAAGGCGCCGATCTCGTCATCCTCTGCGCGCCGGTCGGCGCCTGCGGCGCCATCGCGCGCGACATCGCCCCGCATCTCAAGCACGGCGCGATTCTCTCGGACGTCGGCTCCGTCAAGGGCTCGGTCGTCAAAGAGGTCGCGCCGCATGTGCCGGGCGGCGTGCACTTCGTGCCGGCGCATCCTCTCGCCGGCACGGAATATTCGGGACCCGACGCGGGCTTCGCGACTCTGTTCAATAATCGTTGGTGCCTGCTCACGCCGCCAGATCATACTGAGAACGACGCGGTCGAAGCGCTCGCCGAATTCTGGAAGCGACTGGGCGCCAGGGTCGAGGTCACGACGCCGGAGCATCACGATCTTGCGCTGGCGATCACGAGCCATCTGCCGCATCTCATCGCCTTTAACATCGTCGGCACGGCGGATCATCTCGAGAAGGTGACGGAGCAGGAAGTCATCAAATTCTCGGCCTCCGGCTTTCGCGACTTCACGCGCATCGCCGCCTCCGACCCCACGATGTGGCGCGACGTGTTTCTCAACAACAAGGAGGCCGTGCTGGAGATGCTTTCGCGCTTCAACGCCGACCTCGCGGCGCTGCAGCGGATGATCGAGGGGGACGACGGCAAGGGCCTCTTCGATCTCTTCACCAGGACGCGCGCGATCCGCCGCGGCGTCGTCGAGCAGGGTCAGGATACGGCAGCGCCCGATTTCGGCCGTCCTCACGAGGAAGCGTAAAGGGGCGTTCGGCCGCGTCTCAGCTCGAATTCCGGGTTTCGATCCGAGGGTCAGGTGTCAATCCGCGGTGGCAAGGACCCCTAATGCGACATTCGCCGCCGACGCCGGTGTCTTCTACTCCATGGGCTCGCTTACAACCTTGGCATTTTTCTGATAGGCCTCGGCAACCCTTACGCCGGCCCGCAACTGCCATCGGGAGAGTCTCGGTTTAGTTAGACCGTCCCTGGTCAGGCGCCTTCATCTGTCGGCGCCCGTTCAACAGATCGAGTGTTCGAGATGCAGATCAACACATCCCATTCCATCACAGCCTTAACAGGACTCTTTGTGGCGTTTGCCCCAATCACAATCCGCTGCGCAATGGCCGAGCCCTCCGACCTCGACCTTGTTTGCAGCGGAAACAGTTATGAAAGAACAGGCAACCCGTTTCCGACCACTGAGACAGTCTTCTTCAAAAGAGAAAACAAGAATTCGATCACGATCGCCTTTCCTAGCGCGGAAAAGCCGAGCATGGCACGTATAATATCGAGCAATCCCATCCAGTTGAGATTTGCTGTCGATCACTTGACGGGTGAATATTTTAATTTCAGCGGTGATCTGTTCCTCATCCATAGAGATGGACGGTTCACGAAGCTGGCTTGCAAGCCGAAAGCATGATCTGCCTGAAGGCGCAGGTCTTTCGCTTCGACGAACGAGCGGTGGCAGGTTTTGACAGCCTAGCGCTTTGGAGAGAGGTCGGCGACGGTCAATCCAAATCTCACTTAAACCTGCCCGCTCCTAAACCGGCCTTGCAACTCCTTCAGCGTGAGGGAAGGCATTAGGCTAGCCCAAGAAGACCCACGGAGCACCTGCGTGCTGTCACAATACACCTTCTCTAGAGCGGTTGTGCACTGTGTCCGGACGCTTGCATGGTTGTGCGTGTTAGCGATCGCAGTTCTCTCGCTCCTTCCCGGTGAGGAGCGACCTCATACGGGGTTGCCTGGTCGATTGGAGCACGCAATGGCCTATGCAGGAACGGGCTTCCTTTTCTGGTTTGGGTATTGTGAACAGAGCTGGCTCCGGTTGTCTGAACAGCGCCCCGCGGAAGTTAAGCGGCATTCTGCCGGGTTATGCTGAACGCGGGGCTCAGCGATTTTGATGCGGCGGCGGGAGGGCGTAGCCCGACCAGAGCTGCATCAAATCGCGCACGACGGTTTCATGCCGCCGCCGCGATGGTCTGCAAGGCGAAGTAAGCCTCGTCCGGCGTCCTTCGGTCAAGCGCCGAATGCGGTCGCCGCTTGTTATAGAAGGCCAGGTATCGGCCAATCGACGCGCGCGCCTCTGGAACAGTCTCGTAGGCGCGCAGATAGACCTCCTCATGTTTTACGCTGCGCCACAGCCGCTCGACGAACACGTTGTCGCGCCAGGAACCCTTGCCGTCCATGCTGATGGCGATGTTTGCATCGAGCAGCACACGGGTGAAGTCGATGCTGGTGAACTGGCTACCCTGATCCGTGTTGAATATCTCCGGCTTGCCGCGCTTCGCTAGGGCTTCCTGCAGCGCCTCGACGAAAAATCCGCCTCCATCGTGATCGACACGCGATGCGAAAGCACCCGCCGGGTCGCCCAGTCGACGACCGCCGCCAGATAGACGAAGCCCCGCGCCATCGGGATGTAGGTGATGTCCATCGCCCAGACATGGTTGGGCTTTTCGATCTTCAACTGGCGCAGGAGATAGGGATAAATCTTGTGGCCCGGCGCGGGTTTGGCGGGCAATCTGCAGTTCATCACGCCGCCGATCTTCACATCCTCGGTCGACGCGGCGCGCCGTCGTAGATCGCCGGCTAACGCCGAGCGCCTTCGCGCCTGCCGGGCGATCCTTCGCGCGCTTGGCCAGACGCCGGCCGCGCCTTTGCGTCAACGTCTTCCCGTAAATCGAGTTGCGCCGACATGGCGAACCTCCTATCCGCCCTGTCGGCGCGGAAACCGACCTGTTCGCGAATGCCGGCGTAGATCTGCCTCAGCGCGGCGTTGGTATTATGCACTCTGTAGCATGAATTCTGCGGCGCGTTTGAGCATGAGGCAGACGAAGGCGACGACGTGGAAGCGCGCCAGAGTTTCGGCGTAGCGTTCGTAGTCTTTGACGAGCCGCCTACATCGCGTCGCCCAAGCGAAGGACCGCTCGACAACCCAGCGCTTCGGTAGCAGGACGAAGCCCTTCTTCGCCTCGGGAAGCTTGACCACGCAGAGTTCGACGCCCTGCGCTTTCGCTGCGTCTGCGGCGTTCTCACCCGTATAACCTGATCGACGTAAATCAGTTCAACGCTGTCGCCCGTCGCCTCCTGCACGGCGGCGGCGAGCTTGCCGACCTCGGCGCGATCGTCGCCGTTCGCGGGCGTCACATGCAACGCCAGCAGATGCCCCAGCGTGTCGACCGCCATGTGCAGCTTCGAGCCGCGCTTGCGCTTGGCGCCGTCATAGCCAGCCCGCGGACCGCTTTCCGGCGTGGAGCGCAGGGTGCGGCTGTCGATGATCGCCGCCGTCGGCTCCGCATCGCGTCCGGAGGCGATGCGCAAAAGGGCGCGCCGATCCTGCGCAAGCGCGTCGAAGACCCCCGCCGCTAGCCAACGCTGCGATTGCTGATACACCGCGAACCAGGGCGGCAGATCATTGGGCATGGCGCGCCAAGCGATGCCATAACGCAGCACGTAGCGTAGGCCGTTGAAAAGCTCGCGCAGCGAGTGCTGACGCTGCGGCGCGCTCTCCTCCATCAGCGTCAAATAAGGGGCGACCAACGACCATTCTTCGTCGCTGACGTCGGACGGATAGGGTTTGCAAATCGGAGCCATCCGATTCTATTAAGGGAATCAAACACTAAAGTACATAACACCCTCTAGAACCATCCGCTCACCCGTCCACCGCCGACGCCACCCTCTCGCGGATCATTTTCGTTACCGCGGCGAAATCGAGCTTGCCAGAACCCAAGAGCGGCAGCGTCTCGACGATGACGACCTCGGCCGGGACCATCAGCTCGGACGCCCCCTTGCTCTTCGCGAAGGCCTGAAAAGCCGCGCGCGTCGCGTCCGGATACTGCGTGGCGAGCACGATACGCTCACCCTTGCGCGGGTCCGGCTCGCTCGCCGCCGCCGATGGCGCATCCAGCCAGAGCTCGGCGGCCAGCGCCTCGATGCGGGCGAGCGAAACCATTTCGCCGCCGATCTTGGCGAAGCGCTTGGCGCGGCCTTTGATCGTCACGAAGCCTTCCGCATCGATCGCGACGATGTCGCCCGTGTCGTGCCAGCCTTCCTCAGGCGGCTCGAGCACGCCCGGGTTCCCGGCCCGCAGATATCCCATCATCACGTTGGGTCCGCGCACGAAGAGTCGCCCCGCCCCTTCGACGCCAGCGACGGGCTCAAGTTTTGGCTCGATCCCGGGCAACAAGCGGCCTACCGTGCCGAACTTATTGTGCATCGGCGTGTTGAGCGCCAGAACCGGCGCGGTTTCCGTCACGCCATAGCCTTCCAGGATGCGCACGCCGAACTTCTCGCTCCATGTGTCGCGCGTGCCCTCCTTCACCGGCTCGGCGCCAGCGACGACATAGCGAATCGAGCGGAAGTCATAAGCGTTGGCGGTGCGCGCATAGCCGGCGAGGAACGTGTCGGTGCCAAACAGAATCGTGGCGTTGGAGCTGTAAACGAGCTCCGGAACGATCCGGTAATGCAGCGGCGAGGGATACAGATAGATCGGCACGCCGGAAACGAGCGGCAGCACGAAGCCAGCCGTCAGGCCGAAGCAGTGGAAGATCGGCAGCACGTTGAAGACCTTGTCTTCGCGGCTGAAATCGATACGCGCGGCGGCTTGCGCGATGTTGGCCAGCATGTTGCGGTGCGAGAGCGCGACCCCTTTCGGCGCGCCTTCCGAACCCGAGGTAAAGAGGACGGCGGCTATGTGGTCAGGCGTTCGCGGCGCGAGCGCGCGTCGATGCAAGAACAGAGCGCGCAACTTGTCGAGACGAGTCACGCTCGCGCGCAAGTCTTCGAGATAGATGAGCTCGACCTCCTCGGCGAGCGCCGCGACGAGCTTCTCGAGCCGCGCCGCTTCGATGAAGGCGCGCGAGGTCGCAATCCGCTTCGCGCTCGCCCCTTTCAATCCGGCAAGGATGTTGGCGTGGCCGGCTGTAAAGTTCACCATGGCCGGCACGCGTCCCGCGGACGAAAGCGCGAGCAGCGCGACGCCGGCGCCATTGACGTTGGGAACCATGAGGCCAACCGTCTCGCCGGGCTCGGTCAGCGACGCGAGCTTTTCGCCGAGCGCGCGCGCGGCCGCGAGCAGCATGCGATAGCTGAGCTTGCCGGAAACCGGGTCCTCCAGCGCGATGCGCGAAGGACCGTGGCGGCGCGAGGCTTCAACCGCCGCTTCAAATATCGTGCGGTCCACATCGGTCGTGACGAATAAGAGATCGGACATGATGTGGTAGAGCGCGAGTCCCGCCGCCGCGCGGCGCTTTCTCCCTTTCAGGCTTTCGTCGACCGAGAGGCGAACGGGCTCGAGAATCGTCAGCTTGAACTTCGGAAAGAGACGCCGCGGCTCTTTGCTCTTCGGGACACGCGAAAAGATCGTCGCTTCGGGACCCTCGATGCGCACCGGCAGCACGAGCGCGCCGGAGCGGTCGGCGATGAGGCCTGCGCCGTCGTAAACCTTCATCAGGCTGCCGGTCACGGTCAGCCGGCCTTCGGGAAAGATGACCAGCGGCTCGCCGCTCTTGACGGCGTTGACGAGCGTGCGCGCGCCGAGCGGCTTCGTCGGATCGAGCGGGACGACATGCACGAATCGCAGGAAGGGCTTCACCCACCAGGCCGTGGCGATGGTGCGGTCGATGGCGAAGATCGGCGCGCGCGGCATGATCGACAGCGCCAGCGCCGCGTCGAGGAAGCTCACATGATTGAGCGCAACGATCGGATTGGGGCCGGCGCGATCCAGGTTTTCGAGACCCTTGACCTCGAGCCGATAGAAGGAGCGGAAAAAGATCGACAACAGGTCGCGCAGCGGATTTTCGACGACGGCCTTGTTGATCCAGATGGCCGAAGCGCCGGCAAAGAGCGCGACGCCGCCAAAGAGCGTCCAGACCGGCGCGCCGGCTCGCTGCAACGCCGCGACGAGAAGTCCCCCGCCGACCATCGCGGCAGCGTTGAGCACATTGACCGCCGCAAGGATGCGGGCGCGCCGCGCTGGGTCCGAATAGGCCTGCAAGGCGGCGAAGGCGGGCACGACGATCATCCCCCCCGACACCGACATCAGGGCGAGGTCGATCAGCGTGCGCCACGCGCCGGGCTGCGCGAAATAGGGTTCGAGCGGGAGTAGCGCGCCCGAAGAAGCCTCGCCGCGAAAGGCGAGCATCAGAGAGAGGTCCGCGGCGGCGAAGGCCGCGCCGGCGGCGCCCAGAACCGAGGGCAGCAGCACGATCTGGCCGTGCGAGAGATAGGCGGCAAGGCCGGAACCGAGCCCGATCGCGACCGCGAAAACCGCAAGATGGGCGGTCACGACAATCTCTCCGCCATGCATCGTCTGGGCGACGAGCGTCGGGAGAAGCGAGGTCGCCACGGCGCCTAGAAGCCAGAAGATGCTCGTGACGACGCCGAGACGCCAGAGCTTCGGCTCCCGGTAGAGTTCGGCGACGAAGGCGAAGGTCGATCGCGCGATATTGGCGTCGATCGCGAGCGCGCGGTCGGCGCGCGGCGTCGGAGGGATGAACCAGGCGGCGGCGTAAGAGAGGATCGCGAAACCGATCATGCCGAGCGCGAGATAGGCCGGATCGCGGCCCTCCGTCCATCGCGAGTCCGCCGAGGATCGTGCCGACGAGGATCGCAATGAAGGTCGCGGCCTCGACGAGCGCATTGCCCTTCGGTAATTCCTCGCGCCGCAGGCAATCGGGCAGGATCCCGTATTTGGCGGGGCCAAAGAGCGCGCCGAGCGCGCCAAACAGGAAGAGCGCGAAGAACAGCAGCTCCGTGGAGTTCGCGTAGAAGCCCGCGACGGCGATTCCCGCGGCGCCGATTTCGGCGAGTTTCAGGCGGCGCATGACGACCGCCTTGTCGAATTTGTCGGCGAGCTCGCCGCCGAGCGCCGAGAGGATGAAGTAAGGCGCCATGAGCGTCGCGGTCGCCAGCGTGACGAGCGACGCGCCGCTTTCGCCGCCGATCCTGAACAACACGAAGAACGCCAGCGCGTTCTTCAAGAGATTGTCGTTCAAGGCCGCGAAGAATTGGCACCAGAAGAGCGGCGCGAAGCGGCGCGCCAGGAGCAGGGACCGGGACATGGCGGCGTCCATCAGGGGAGGCTTTCGGCCGGCGGAGGCCGACGAAGTGGTTGTATGACGAGCGGCCGTCGGCCGGCTAGCCGCCGTTGCGCTTTGCTCCGCCAGCTCCCCGTCCGAGAGGATGCGGGCTGGCTCATCGGTCTTGAACATTCGTCGTCTCCTGCTATGAACAATGTTCATAAGCGCAGGCTAGCCCAGGCTTGAACAATGTTCAAGCATTTTCTGAACGCTGTTCAGAAGCGGCTGGAGGAGAGGAAATTGTCGAAACCGCCTGAAAAAACGGAGACTTCCCGCCGGGATCATCTCCGCGAGAAAATTTTGGACGCCGCCGAAAGCCTCATCGCCGAACACGGGCTTGGTGGACTTAAGGCGCGCGAGGTTGCGGGGGCCGCCGGCTGCGCGCTCGGCGCGATTTACACGGTCTTTGCCGATCTCGACGAGGTGATCCTGCGGGTTGGCCTGCGCACCCTGGCGCGCCTGGAGGAGGCGCTGAGCGCGCCGGGCGAAGGCGACGCGCTAGATCACGCTGCGTTCGAGCGCAAGCGCTCAAACGCAGATAACGTGATCGACTTTAAAAGTTCAGAGCGCGATCCGAGCGAAAAACCGGCTTCCACTTTTTCGCATCGCGCTCTCGAGCGTCTGGCGCTCGCCTATCTCGCCTTCGCGCGCCGTGAGACGCCTTCCTGGCGCGCGCTCTTCGACTATCGCCTGCCGCCGGGCGCTTCCCTGCCCGACTGGTTCGCGATCAGGAGGGACCGGCTGTTCACGCTGCTGGAGGCGCCGCTTTCCGCTCTCTTGCCGGAGCGCGCGGCGGAAGAGGTTAGGCGAGAGGCGCGCACGCTTTTTTCCGCCGTGCATGGGATCGTCGCTCTGGGACTCGAGGAGAAGCTCGGGGAAAGCGGCGACGCCTCGCTCGAGGCGGAGCTCTCGGAATTCGTCGTCACATTCTCCCGCGGGCTCGCCGCCGCCAAAGAGAAACTTGCCAAAAGGCCAGCGCGCGGGAATAGGCAGGCATGACTTTTCTTCTCATCTTCCTCGTCGGGGCCTGGGGCGGCGCGCAGAATGCGCTGGCGGGCGGCGGGTCCTTTCTGATCCTGCCGACCCTGATGTTTTCGGGGCTCGACGCCCGCGCCGCCAACATCACCTCTTGCGTCGCGCTGTTTCCGGCGCAGATCGCCACGGGATGGGCGGGCCGCGCGCACGCCGGCGGAGTTGTGGGCCTCTCGCTCAAGGCGCTCTTTGCGATCAGCATTGTCGGCGGCGCTCTCGGCGCGGCGATCTTGCTTCTGACGCCCTCGGCCTTCTTCGCGCGGCTCGTGCCCTGGCTCGTGCTTTTTGCGACCAGCGTCTTCGTCTGGGGCAGCTTCTTTCGCAAGGCGACCAAGACGTCCGGGCATATCGGCGCCGTCGGCGCCGGCCTCGCGCAATTCGCGATCTCCGTCTACGGCGGCTATTTCGGCGGCGGCATCGGCTTTTTGATGATGGCGGCGCTGACGCTCGCCGGCGAGAACGCCCGGACGGCGAGCGCCACGAAGAACGTGCTTGCCGGCGTCATGAACGCTTCCGCCGTGCTGATTTTTCTCTTCTCCCCCCAGGTCGGCTGGCCGCAGGCGCTCGCGACCGCAGCGGGCGCGACGCTCGGCGGCCTCTTCGGTGTGAGGCTTCTCCATCGGCTCAATGAGAGAGTGCTGCGCATGGCGATCGCCGTCATCGGCGTCGCGCTGACGATCGGGCTTTTCCTCACGCAGCGCTGAACGCTTTCCGTCACGAGGGCGGCGGCGCCGACGCCTTCAGCGCCTTCTCGATCTCGGGCGCGAGCGTCTTCTCCAGCGCATAGGGCGTCAAGGGCCCGACGAGCTTATAGGCGACCACCCCGTCGCCTCTGACGACGAAGGTCTCGGGCACGCCATAGACGCCAAAGTCGATCGCCGTGCGACCGGCAAGAATCCGCGCCGATGGCGTCGAACGGATTTCCTTCCTGCGTCAGGAAGCGAACCGCGTTCGCCGCATCGTCCTTATACGACAGCCCATAGAACTTGACGCCCGCGGCCTTCAACGTCTCGTCATGGGCGAGCGCCATCAGCGTCGGCGCTTCGGCGCGGCAGGGCGCGCACCAGGAGGCGAAAACATTGATGACGCTGACATGGCCCTGGCGCAAATCGGCGTCGCTGAAGCCCGCAACGCCCGCGAGTCCGTCGACCGGAGGGAGGGTGAAGGCCGGCGCCGGCCGACCGATCAGCGCGGACGGCAGCTTTGAGGGATCGCCGGAAAAGAGCCGCACGACGAAGAGGCCGGCAAGCAGCAGAAAGACGCCGAGCGGCGCCAGACGCAGCCAGGTGCGGGGGTTTTCCCCCTGCTCGACGCTCAACTCTCTTCTCCCTGATCCTTGAAGCGAGCGAGCTCGGCCATGAGCCTTCGGTGCTCGCCGACGATGCGCCAGATCGCGCCGCCCACCGCAACGAAGGTGATCGAATAGGCCGCGACGATGTAACCCCAGTGCGGATCGGCGTTCACGTCAGCGCCTCCTCGGCGCGCACGGCGCGCAGCGTGAGCCTCGCGAGGCGCCGGCGCAGGATTTCGTTGCGCAGCGCCATGAAATGCAGCGCCAGGAAGAGGCACGAGGCGCCTGCCGCCATGACGAGCAACGGCCAGAGCATCGAGCCCGAGATCGTCGAGCCCCCAGCGCGAAAGACCGACGCCGGCTGGTGCAGCGTGTTCCACCAATCGACCGAGAATTTGATGATCGGGATGTCGACGAGGCCGACGAGCGTCATGATGGCGGCGACGCGCGCGCCGCGCGGCGTGTCGTCCATCGTCTGGCGGATGGCGATGACGCCCAGATAGATCAGGAACAGCACGAGATAGGAGGTGAGCCGCGCGTCCCAGACCCAAAAGGTCCCCCACATCGGCTTGCCCCAGAGGGAGCCCGTGACGAGGCAGAGGAAAGTGAAGAGCGCGCCGAGCGGCGCCGCGGTCTTCTGCGCCGCGTCGGCGAGGGGATGGCGCCAGACGAGCGCGCCGATGGAGGCGGAGCTCATCACGATATAGGCGAACATGCCGAGCCAGGCGGCGGGCACGTGGATATACATGATGCGCACCGTCTCGCCCTGCTGGTAATCGGGCGGAACGAGGAAGAAGGCGGCGATAAAGCCCGACGCCGAGCAGCAACGCCGCGGCGGCGGAGAGCCACGGAAGCAGCCAGTCCGTCAGCGCCATGAAGCGCGTCGGGTTGAAGAACTCGGAAATTGTCGCCACGGGGCGGACTTCTCCTTGCGCGGTTCTCTCGGGAGCCGGCGGTGTCATCAGATCCGCTCTGCGTTCTGGCCTCACCCGCCCGACCGATGGGCCTGAGCCGACGAGAGGTTCGCTCCAGCGCGGCTAAGCGGGAGCCACACCTAAAGGCGCGCCGACTGCGTACGCAAGATGGCGCCCGCGCTTAAGACATATGAGACGGCGACGGGAGTGAGGACAGGCCATTGAAATACATGGTAAACCCAAGCCCATGGCTGAAAGACTGCCGGCGTCTTAAATAGAGCGCACGCGCTGAAGCTTCCAGTGAGAAGGCGGAAACCCAATTTGACGAGAGCCGCGACGAGCAAGAGCAGGAACCTGTTGCGCGACCGGCGCCTTTGGCGCGTCGCCGCGCTCGCGCTTGCCGCGCTCATGGGCTTTGTCGGCCTCTCTCTGCGTGACGCCGTCTCGAACGCCCGTCTCGACGCGCCCTCCCCGACCGAAATCGTCTACGACCGCAACGGCGCCTTTCTGACGCAGGTCGCGCACGGCCCGGAGAGCCTGGGTTACGGCTATTGGCCGCTGCAGAAGATCCCCGAGCGTCTAGCGCTCGCGACGCTGGCGCTCGAGGACCGCCGCTTTGACGAACATCCGGGCGTCGACCCGCTGGCTTTGGCGCGCGCGGCGTGGCGCAACCTGCTGCGCCGCGGCCCGCGGCAGGGCGGCTCGACCATCGCGATGCAGGTCGCGCGCATGCAGAACCCCAAGCCGCGCGGACTCCTCGCCAAGCTCGAAGAGGCGACGTCGGCGCTCGCGCTCGTCGCGCGTCATGGGCGCGAGGCGGTGCTCATGCATTATCTGCGGCTTGCGCCCTATGGCGCCGGCAGCCATGGCGCGGCGCATGCGGCGCGCTTTTACTTCGATAAGCCCGTCGAGGACCTGTCCTGGGCCGAGACCGCCTTGCTTGCAGCGATTCCACAGGCGCCGGGCCGCATGAATTTCGCGCGCAGAGCGGTCTGAAGCGCGCCGCGGCGCGGGCTGCGCGAGCGATCGACGCGCTCGCGCTCCAGGGGGCGCTTGATGGCAAAGAGGCGGCGCTCGCCAAGGCGCAGCTCCTCGCGATGCGGCCCATCGAGACGCCGAAACGCCCGCAGGCGCTGCATCTCGCGCTACGCTATTCGCAACTTCTGCGCGACGGGCGCATCGAGGCTGAGCCGCATGATCCGCGGATTCACGCCTCCATCGATCTCGATCTCGAGACCCGGATGGCGCGGCTCGCACGCCGTTATCTCGACGGCTTTCGCGATGCGGGCGCGCGTCAGGTCGCCATCATGGTCGCCGAGCGCAAGGGAGGCAACCGTATCGTCGCCGAGGTCGGCTCGGCGCGCTTTGGCGGCAACGACGCAGGGAGCTTCGACTTCACGCGCGTGGCGCGTTCGCCGGGCTCCACGCTCAAGCCCTTCGTTTATGCGCTCGCCTTCGAGCGCGGCGTCTTGGAATCGACCGATCTCCTGTCCGATGCTCCCGAAGGCGCGTCCGGGATCAACAACGCCGACGGGCTTTATCTCGGGCCGATGACGCCGCGCCAGGCGCTGGCCAATTCGCGCAATGTGCCGGCTGCGAATTTGATCCGGCGCGTCGGCGTCGAGGCGAATTTCCACTTTCTCCACGATATCGGCCTGCACGAGCTCGAGGCCCCGGCAGAATCTTTCGGCGTCTCCATGGCGATCGGCTCGCTGCCGACGCAGCTCGGGAGGCTGATGCGGGCCTATGCGATGCTCGCGGACGACGGCGTGCTGAGCGATCTCGTCTACGCGAAAGAGCAGCGTCTCGGCGCGCCGCAGCGCGCGCTCTCGCTCGACACGGCCCGCCTCGTCACCTCCATGCTCGCGGATCCGCAGGCGCGGCTGCCGACTTTCCCGCGCTACGGGCCGCTGGAATATCCTTTCGCCGTCGCGGTGAAGACGGGCACGAGCCAAGGCTATCGCGACGCCTGGACGCTCGCCTTCTCGAAGAAATTCATCGTCGGCGTCTGGATCGGCCGCGCCGACGCGGGGACGATGCGCGAGATCAGCGGCGCGTCGGCGAGCGCGCGCCTGGCCCATGCGGCGCTGGTGCTGCTGCATGGCGCCAAACCGGGCGAGATCGAAGACGACGCCTTTCCGCCGCCGCCCGGCCGCGTCGCCTTGGACTATTGCCTCGATGCGGCGCCCCAAGGCGCCTGCGCCGCGAGGCTGCGCGAGTGGGCGAAGCCCGGCGCCGCGCCCGCCCCGCTTGTGGCGCAGCCCTCACGCCCGGAGCGGCTCGTCGTCGCGACGCCGGAAGCCGACACGCACATCTGGCGCAATCCCGAGCAGCCGGCCGCTCAGGGCAAGATCGCGCTGAAGCTCGCCCCGCTTCCTCGCGCCGAGCAGATCGTTTGGTATGTCGACGGCGAGCCCTTCCGCGTCGCCGAAACGGATGAAACGGTGTTTTGGCCGCTGCGGCCCGGCCAGCACCAAATTGAGGCGCGCCTGGCGCTGCGACCGGGACGATCCCGGACCGTGAGGGTTGTGGTGGAGTGACGAGTCTTCTGAATAGTGGGCGAAGGTCTAATTTCTAATATGGCTTCGCCATCGCCCTGTGAAGGTGAGCTGGATCGGATGAGACGCTCACGATCGAGTTCGGACATTTTGCAGGCTCCAAGCCAGCTCTCCAGAAAACGAGGGCTCGCCGCCTTCGACCAGCCGATGGGCTTTCCGACTTCTTGAAGGTCCGCCACATGCAGGCGCAGGAGATCGCCGATGGATTTTGGCGCCACGTCTGTTTCGTTTGGTCGACGGCTCGCCCCGTGTATCCGACGTTCCTCGTCGATCGCCATCCCTCGGCGTCCTTCGATGGAGAAAAGTCTCGTTGACATAGTTCCCTTTCCGACAAACTTGAACTCGCCAGGAGCCCCGATTTGAGCTTCGTGAACGTCGCCACGGCGTGCGCTGCCGTGTGCATTGAGTTGTCGAAAAGCAGCGAAAAGTGTCGTATCGAGGCGCACAAAGGAACGCGCGTCGTGACCTACGCAAGTAAATAGACGATGAGAAACCCTGAAAACCGAAATATTAGGTTCTCCGTCGCGCCCATGATGGACTGGACAGACCGTCACTGCCGCTATCTGCACCGGCTGATGACGCGCCGCGCCCGTCTCTACACGGAGATGCTGACGACGGGCGCCGTGATCCACGGCGACCGCGAGCGGCTGCTCGGCTTCGATCCCTTCGAGCGTCCGCTCGCCCTGCAGCTTGGCGGCTCGCAGCCTTCCGATCTCTCGCGCGCGGCGACGATCGCTGCGACCTTCGATTATGACGAGATCAATCTCAATGTGGGGTGCCCTTCCGACCGTGTGCAGAACGGCGCATTCGGCGCCTGTCTGATGCTTCGGCCCGCGCTCGTCGCCGATTGCGTGCGCGCGATGAAAGACGCCGTCGATATCCCGGTCACGGTCAAATGCCGTATCGGCGTGGACGATCAGGACCCGGAGACGGCGCTCTTTGCGCTCTCGGAGAAGGTGCTGGCTGCGGGCGCCGACGCGCTGATCGTCCATGCGCGCAAGGCCTGGCTCAAAGGCCTCTCCCCCAAGGAGAACCGCGACACGCCGCCGCTCGACTATGCGCTCGTGCATCGATTGAAGCGCGCCTTCCCGCAGACGCCCATCGCGATCAACGGCGGGATTACGACGATCGACGCCGTGAAGGCGCAGCTTGCGGAGGTCGACGGCGTCATGGTCGGCCGCGCCGCCTATCAGAACCCGGAACTGCTGCTCGCCATCGATCCGGAGCTTTTCGGGGAGGAGGCTCCCTTCTCCGACGCCTTCCGGGCGATCGAGGCCTATTACCCCTATGTCGAGCGCCAGTTGGCGCGCGGCGAGCGGCTTTCGGCGATGACGCGGCACATGCTCGGCTTCTTTGCGGGGCGTCCCGGCGCGCGCCGCTATCGCCGCCGCCTCGCGCTCGAAGCCGTGCAGAAGGGCGCGGACCTGGAGTTCCTGCGCAATGCGCTCGAGGAGCTACGGCGCGAGGCCCTGCCGGCCTGCGCTTAGGGCGCGCCCGCCGTCGGCGACCTACCGATTGGTCGAAACGCGTAAGCTCAGGCTGTCAGTTGTTTGTGCCGAACCGCAAACCCACAATGCCGATGACGATGAAGAGAATGCAAGCCAAGCGCCACGGCGTTGTCGGCTCTCCAAAAACATATACGCCGACGGCCGTGACGGCGGCGACGCTTCCTCCGGTCCAGACGGCGTAGGCGGTGCCCGCCGGGATGGTCTTCACCGCGATCCCCAGGCAGCCGATGCTCGCCACCATGAAAAAGGCCATGACAACCATGGGCCAAGCCCGCGTGAAGCCGTCGGAGTATTTCATGCCGATGAGCCAGCCGACTTCGCACACGCTGCCGATGACCAATATCAACCAATCCATGGACCGCCCCTTCACCCCCCTCGCCGGAGGGAAGTTGCTTTCTGGCCGAAGATGAGCCGCGAGGTCAAACGGCTGACAGCGCGAGCAGCGCCGCGATCTCGGCCGACTGCTGCGCGGCGCCGAGAACATCGCCCGTATAGCCGCCGATCTGGCGCTCAGCGAGCCGCGTGACGAGGATCGCGGCGATGCAGGCGGCGAGGTCCGCGGTAAGAACTTGCCCGAGCGGCGCGCCGCCAAGCGCCGGCGCGAGCGACAGGAGCGCCGCGAGCGCCGCGGCCTGGCCGAAGGCTCGGGACGACGGGCGCGGCATGGCGGCGCCGATCCCTCCCACGCGCGCGGGCGAGAGCGACAACAGCGGCGCGAGGCCGGCCGTGCGCGAGAGCGCGCCCGTTGCGACCATGGCCGCGGCGGCAAGGAGCGTCGAGCGCTCCGCAAGCGCCGCGAGCGCAAAGACGCGCAGCAACAGCGAAAGGCCGAGCGCCAGCGCGCCATAGGCGCCGAGCCGGCTGTCCTGCATGATCTCGAGCTTTCGGGCGCGCGTCGCGCCCCCGCCGAAGCCGTCGACGGCATCGGCGAGCCCGTCTTCGTGCAGCGCGCCGGTGACAAGGACGAGCGCAGCGAGAGCCAGCGTCGCCCCGACGAGCGGGGAAAGCCCAGAAGCCCGGCAGATCGCCAGCGCCAAAGCGCCGATCCCGCCAATCGTCGCGCCGGCGAGCGGCAGAGCGCGCAGGGCCTCGGCGAAGCCCGCCATCCCGACCTGTGGGGCCCCGCCCCAGTCGAGCCGAGTGTAAAAGCGCAGGCAGAGTCGCCACTCGTTCGCCAAGGCGGGAAGACTTTCCATTGCGGCAGTCTAGCGCATTTTCGGCACGGTTGCGGCGCCGCAGCAATTGATCTAGTTAGTTTCCCTAGGAAAAACGGCTGTGGAACGAGGGGAGCCATGAGCGAGGCCGATCGCGACGGACTAGCGGCAAGACGTCCGCTCTCGCCGCATCTGACCGTTTACAAGCCGATGCTGACGATGGCCATGTCGATGGCGCATCGCATCACCGGCGTCGCGCTCTATCTCGGCGCGGCGCTGCTCGCGGCTTACTTCGTGGGACTGGCCGCCGGACCGCGCGCCTACCCCGCCGTTTCCTGGATCGTCGACGGGGTGACCGGAAAGATCATTTTGATCGGCTTCGTCTGGGCGCTCTACCACCATCTGCTCGGCGGCGTGCGCCACGCCTTGTGGGACAGGGGCCTCCTGATGGGCCCGGTCGCCCGCGAGGCGCTGACGCAGGCGACGCTCGCAGGCGGCGTGATCCTCACGGCGCTGACCTTCTACCTCGTGAACCTCGTGCGTCTCTTTTGAGCGCTCCGGAGCCTTCGCCCATGACCTCGCGAACGCCATTCATCAGCGGCCGAACCGGGCCCGGCTCGGCCTTCGTCTCCGACCGCTCCGGCGAGACCCATGACCGTTTCATGCGGCTCTCGTCCTGGCTCCTGCTGCCGCTCAGCGTCGCCGTCGCCTTCCTCCTGGCCTCGGTGGCCGCCAACCCGTCTTATCCAGAGGCGCGGGCGATCATCGAGCAGCCGGCCGCGGCCATCGCGCTCATCGCTTTCGGCCTCCTCGGGATGGCGCATGCGGTCGTCGGCGCGGGATCGATCATCACCGACTATGTCCACGATGATCGAAAGAAGGCGCTGGCGTTCGTCGCCAACACAATCGGCGGGATGCTCGTCGCGGGGCTTTGGGCGGTGGCGATCGCCGTGATCGCCGTGTCTCGCTGAACTCAGACATTCAAGCTTTCGAAAGCGGGCGGAACATTCATGGCGGGACCGAACGGAGCCTCAGCGCGTTTTGGCGTCAACGGACGAAGCTACGAGATCATCGACCATTCCTTCGACGTCGTGATCGTCGGCGCGGGCGGGGCGGGCTTGCGCGCGCTCGTGGGCTGCGCCGAGGCGGGCTTGAAGACCGCCTGCGTGACCAAGGTCTTTCCGACGCGATCGCACACCGTGGCGGCGCAGGGCGGCGTCGCCGCCGCGCTCGGCAACATGGGGCCGGACGACTGGAAATGGCACATGTACGACACGGTCAAGGGCTCCGACTGGCTCGGTGACCAGGACGCGATCGAATATATGTGCCGCAACGCGCCGCAAGCCGTCTATGAGCTCGAGCATTGGGGCGTGCCTTTCTCGCGCACCGCCGAGGGACGCATCTATCAGCGCCCGTTTGGCGGCATGACCACGGATTTTGGCAAAGGCCCGCCGGCGCAGCGCACCTGCGCCGCCGCCGACCGCACCGGCCACGCGATGCTGCACACGCTCTACGGTCAGGCCCTCAAGCACGGCGCGCAATTCTTCGTCGAGTTTTTCGCGCTCGACCTGATCATGGACGCGCAAGGCCGCTGCCGCGGCGTCATCTGCCTGAAGCTCGACGACGGGACGATCCACCGCTTTCGCGCCGGCCTCACCGTGCTCGCGACGGGCGGCTATGGCCGCGCCTATTTCTCGGCGACTTCGGCGCACACCTGCACCGGCGACGGCAACGCCATGGCGCTGCGCGCCGGCCTGCCGATGCAGGACATGGAGTTCGTGCAGTTCCACCCGACCGGCATCTATGGCGCCGGCTGCCTCATCACGGAGGGCGCGCGCGGCGAGGGGGGCTATCTCACGAACAACGAGGGCGAGCGCTTCATGGAGCGTTACGCGCCTTCCGTGAAGGATCTCGCGCCGCGCGACATGGTCTCGCGCGCGATCACGCTCGAGGCGCGGGAGGGTCGCGGCGTCGGCAAGCTCAAGGATCATGCCTATCTGCACCTCGAGCACCTGGATCCTGCGATCCTGCACGAGCGTCTGCCGGGCATCTCGAAGTCGGCCCGCATCTTCGCGGGCGTCGACGTGACGCGCGTGCCGATCCCGGTCATTCCGACCGTGCACTACAACATGGGCGGCATCCCGACGAATTATCACGGCGAGGTTCTGACCAAGAAGGGGCGCGACCCCGACGCGGTCGTTCCCGGCCTGATGGCGCTCGGCGAAGCCGCCTGCGTTTCCGTTCATGGCGCGAACCGGCTTGGCTCCAACTCCTTGATCGACCTCGTCGTCTTCGGCCGCGCCGCCAGCCTGCGCGCCGCCGAGATCGTGAAGCCCGGCGAGACCCTGCCCGAGCTGCCCGCGGACGCTGGCGAGGCGGCGATCGCCCGGCTCGACTTCTTCCGCTTCGCCAATGGCACTGCCTCCACCGCCGAGCTTCGCGAAAGGATGCAGCGCGCGATGCAGACTCATTGCGCCGTCTATCGCACCGGCGAAATCCTTGCCGAGGGCGTGGCCCTCATCGACGCGATCTGGAGGGAGAGCGCGGACATCAAGACGACCGACCGCTCGCTGATCTGGAATTCCGATCTCGTCGAGACGCTCGAATTCGCCAATCTGATCGAGCAGGCTGCGGTCACGATTCACTCGGCGCTGAATCGCAAAGAGTCGCGGGGCGCGCACGCGCGAGAAGACTTCCCCGATCGCGACGACAAAAAGTGGATGAAGCACACGCTCGCGTCCATCGACAGCGAGAAGAAGAGCGTGCGCCTCGATGACCGCCCGGTGCACAGCTATACGATGACGAAGGACGTGGCCTATATCGAGCCCAAGGCGAGGGTGTATTAGTTTGCTGGAGGCTTGGAGAGGGCGGCGACGTTGCCGGCTTTCCAGCAAAGCATGAGGTCGCAGTGAACGCGATCACGATCCGAAAATTGAGCAAAAGCGCGATGACTCAGCTTGAAGAGCGCGCGGCTCTCAATGGACGCACCGTTGAGGGCGAAGCTGCAGCCTTGATCGAGCATAAGCGTTGAATCAACCAGTTTACGATTGTCTCTATCTAGCCTGCGCCGAGCGCGAATCCGCCAAGCTCGCGACTGCCGACGCCCGCCTCGCGAGGAAATGCGCAAACACTTCTTTTGCTGCACGAGTCGTTTTTCTGGACCGCTTCGTCGATCCCGCGACACTGGTTTGAGAGAGAGCGCTCCGGATTGCGCATAATCCCGGTCATCGATCTCTTGGGCGGCGAGGCTGTTCGCGCGGTCGCCGGCCGGCGCGCCGAGTATCGCCCGCTTAAGACGCTGCTCGCTCACTCCAGCGATCCTTGCGCTGTGGCGGAAGGCTTACTGCGGCTCCACCCTTTCGAGACGATCTATCTCGCCGACCTCGACGCCATCATGGCGCAGGGCGCCAACGATTCTGCGCTCGCGGGCCTCGCCGCGGCTTTCCCGAACGTCGACTTCTGGCTCGATCGCGGCGGCCTCGCGCCGCCCGCCGACGCGAATTTCACGCGCGTCATCGGCAGCGAGAGCCTCTCGCCCCGTTCGCCGGCGCCCGATCTTTCGCGAGAAAGCGACGTCGTCCTCTCGCTCGATTTCGACGCCAGCGGCTTTCGCGGGCCGGACGAGTTGGAAGAGCAGCCGGCGCTTTGGCCTCAGCGCGTCATCGTCATGACGCTCGCGCAGATAGGCGGCGGCGCAGGGCCGGATCTCGTGCGCCTGGCGCAAGTCAAGGCGCGCGCGGGGGCTCGCGAAATCTACGCCGCGGGGGGAGTGCGAGGCGCCGGAGATTTGGCGACTCTCGCCGGACTTGGAATTGCCGGCGCGCTCGTCGCAACCGCGCTGCACGACGGGCGCATCGGGTCTGAGGAACTTGCCGGCTGAGGTTGAGGCCACTTTGCGAAAGAGAAGCGGTACGGCGTTTCATGACCCGATCCGTCTAGACCGGCTCCCGCGCCCTCAGGGCAGGATAACCCGAAGCCGGTCCCGCCACATGGACAGTCTGGCCAGCCGGCGCCGACGCATGGACAGTCTGGAAAGTAGCCGCAACTCTGAATTTCAGTAATGCTTGTGGCCGCGGCTGTAATCTCCCGGGCCGCGCCTGCGCTCCCGCGCTGTCTGAGCGGTCAGAGAGATTTGCCGTCGATGCGTTGCGGATTGCGCCGTCGCATCAGGAGAAGATGCAAACCCCTCCTTCATAGAGCTATATTTGCACGAACGGCTTCTCACGCTTCAAGAATCCGAGCGCACCGGAACAAAATGGCCTTTGTTGAGCGATTCCGCGCCACTCGCCCTTACGACAAAAACGCTTCGAGCGTCGTCAGCACCGCCTCCGGCGCCTCTTCCGCGAGATAGTGGCCGCAATCGACCGGCTCGCCACTTAAATTATCCGCCCAGTCGCGCCAAACGTCGAGCAGCGAGGGGCTCGCGGGAAAGTGAATCGCGCTCCACAGAACGAGCGTCGGCATGATGAGCTTCTTCCCTGCCGCCTTGTCAGCGAGCAGCGCATCTTTGTCCGCCCCCTCGCCGGCGCGGAAATCCTCACAGAAGGCGTGGATGCGCCGCGGCTCGTCGAAGGCCTGCGCATAGGCGTCGAGCGCATCCGTGAAGGGATCGAGCGTCTGAGACTTCGTCCCGCTCTTCAGCGCGTCGAAGAGGAAGCTCTTGGCGTCCTGTGCGATGAGCGTCTCGGGGCGGGGGGCCTCGAAGCTCATGAATTTGGCGCGGCCGACGCGGGCGAGATTGCCCTCCCCGATCCCTTCCTCCAATGGCGCGATGTCCAGGAGCGCGAGCTTCTTCACGCGGCCGGGGTGGTCGAGCGCGAGCCGCAGGCCCACGCGCGCGCCGCGGTCATGTCCCGCGAGCGCGAACTCGATCGCGCCCAGCTCCTCCATGACCTTCACCACGTCGCCCGCCATCGCGCGCTTCGTGTAGGCGGCGCCGTTCTCGCTCTCGGGCGCCGCCGACCAGCCGTAGCCGCGCAGATCCATCAGCACGACATGGAAGCGTTTGGCCAGCCGCGGCGCGATTCTGCGCCAGGCGAGATGCGTTTCGCCAAAGCCGTGGAGCAGCAGCAGCGGCTCGCCCGATCCCGCGGAGCGCGCGAAGATTTTGCCGGCGTCCGTATCGATCCAATGGGAGGCGAAACCGGGAAGGAGATCGGCGGAAGCGGACATGATGAGGTCTCTGGCGGGGTCTCTGGCGGATCTCGTTCGGATGATCGCTCTGGCTATAGCAATTCACCTTCCTGTCGTCGCCGATCCCGAAGCGAGCCCGCGCACAGCGGGCCGGGGCGACAGGCAGCTTTAGAGTGATGATGACGGATCCCGTCCGAGTGATCAATGCCGGGGTGCAGGCACAGTGCCGAAAAGTCCTTTTTGGCCAAGAGCGAGCGTGATGTACTTTTGCGAAGGCAACGACCGCGTCGACAACGTCGAAGAGATGCTCGGGGAAGCAGGTTTTTCCTGGCGCACCGGCGCCCTTCGTTGACGCTCTCCTCCAGTTCAACTCTTCTGGGCGACAAAGGATCGAGGTGGACGACCGCAAAATCCGGATTATCGGGGAAAAGCCGCCCTCGCGGACGACATCGCCGGCCGCCAGACCGAGGCTGCAATGTTCATTGTTTTATAGGCAAATGGCGCGCCAACCAAAATAAAGACGGGAACACATATGTTATTGAGATCAATATATAAAATGGCGATGACCTGGCCCTCTCTTAGAGACTTGCGGGCGCTGCTCTCCCTGAGTTTTTTAACGCGGCGTGGCCGCCTGCCCGCTGGGGCCGGCATGTAGCAGCGCTTCGCCGCCGCCGTCCGGACGGAGAACGCGGGGAGCTTACGCGATGCGAGCCATTCGTACCGTAGCTGACACTGCCCGAACGCCGGGCGGTGATGCCAAACGCCTATCTGCAGCCGGCGACGCGGGCGCAATTTCGCTGCTCGCCGGGAAAGACATAAATCGCGACGTCATGTCGATCTGAATTCTCGGTCGGGCCCTTCTGATTATCGCCCATTTCCTGCGCTGAACCGCTGATCAAGAATTCCGCGACGGCGATGAGGCCAGATAATCGCTTGCGCCGCGTTGCTTTTGGGAGCGACCCGAAGGTGTTGGCTTGAACGCGGATCGCGGCATCATCGCGAAGGAGCATGACGAGCGTCACGTGACGGAGCCAGCCACGCCAACAGCGGCTCTCGTTGTGATCGAGACCCAGCTGTTTGTGGGCGGTTTCGAAGCTAGCCCGATTGCTCGCCGATCACGCGCGTCGCGCGGGCAGATGAGTTCTACCGTCTCTATTCGCGGTTGGAAGGCGGGTTGGCCGCATTGACCACCTATTTTCTGCTTGGCCATGCGCTTCGGCTGGGAAAGGCAGGCACCTTCGCTCATGACAAATATCCGGTGCCGCAAGACTTCAATGGGAAGGCGATTGCTTGCCAGTGTGGCGCAAATGCCACACAGGACAAGAAATCGTAATCGCGAGCAAGCGAGATTTATGGCAAATTGCAGAGACTGGCTCCTCTCGGCGGGAGGTGGAGACAGCAGGACAATTCCCTTTCGTCGTTCTCCAACCATGAGCGCGCTTCAAACCTTGCATGGATATAGGTTATTGAGATTGATCGTTTAAAGGGCGGGAGCCGACCGGAGCTTCGACGCCGAGGACAGCGCCGCTTGTCGGCCCTTTCGGGAATTTTTCCCGATCTCCGCGGGAATAAGTCTTACAAAGACTACCCTTCTTCCCGTGGTGTCGGGATTTGATGAAGAAGACAAGAGAGAATTCTTTAGTAAAAAAACGATCAGCACCAATTTCGTCCGCCGCTGAGTCGCGGGCCTTAGGAGATCCCAATGCGCGCAAAACACCGCCTCACCACCATCTCCCTGGCGGCTTTGGCCTGCGCGCTGGCGCAGGCGGCAAGCGCTCAAACGGCCCTGCCCGACATCAACATCTCCTCGCCGCTGCGCGCGCACCCGAGGCCGGCGCCGGCGGCGCAGCCCGTCGTCTCTGATCCGCGTCCGGCGGCGGCCGTTTCCCAGCCGTCAGGGGCCGCGCCTCGCCGCATTGCGCAAGGCGCGCCCGCCCCGGCGCCGCGGCCCCGCCGCCGCGCCAACACCGCAGCCCGCCGCCCCGACCCCGGCTCCGTTTGTCGCCGCGACGACCCCGGCGGCCATCAACATCACCACCGCGAAGGAAATCGAGCAGACGCATGAGTTCGACGTGGCGCGGGCGCTGCAGCGCGTCGCGCCCGAACGTCATCATCAACGACGTGCAGGGAAATCCCTTCTCGCCGGAAGTGGATTTCCGCGGCTTCGTCGCCTCGCCCGTCAGCGGCACGCCGCAAGGCCTCGCCGTCTACATGAACGGCATCCGCATCAACGAGGCCTTCGGCGACACGGTCAATTGGGATCTGATCCCGACGGTGGCCATCGACCGCACCGCCATCGTCACCGGCAATCCGCTCTTCGGCCTCAACGCCATCGGCGGCGCCGTCGTGATGGATATGAAGAACGGCTTCACCTACCACGGCTTCGAGCTCGACGGCCGCGGCGGCAGCTTCGGCCGGCGCCAGGGCGCCATGCAATTCGGCGTCGAGCAGGACGGCGTCGCCGCCTATCTCGCGGTCGAGGCCGCCGGCGACAACGGCTATCGCAAGTTCTCGGGCTCCGAGATCCACCGGCTCTACGGCGACCTCGGCTGGCGCGGCGACAACGCCGAAATCCATGTGTCGACGAATCTCGCCACGAACAAATTCGGCGTCTCGGCCTCTGCGCCCAACGACCTCGTCAATAACGCCACGGACGCCGTCTATACGACGCCGCAGACGACGAAGAACACGCTCTCGCAGTTCGACCTGAACGGCGTCTTCACGCCGCAGCAGAATTGGAAGATCCTCGCCGACGCCCATTACCGCGCCTTCGACCAGGCGCATGTCGACGGCAACACGACCGACTTCGCCTCCTGCGGGGGCGCGACGCTCTGCAACGACAACGGCAATCCGACCTATATGCCCGACTTCTTCGGGCCGAGCGTGACGCTCGGCGCCATCGACCGCACCTGGACGACCTCGCGCACGGTGGGCGGGACCGTGCAGATCGAGAACACGGACAAGCTCGGCGTGGGCGAGCGGCCCAACAAGATCGTCTTCGGCGTCAACCTCGAGCACGGCTGGACCAATTTCGCCGCCAGCGAGGAGTTGGGCATTATCAACCCCTACGATCTGACCGTTCCGGGTCTCGGGATCATCAATTCCGATCCCGCGGGCGACGTGAGCGCCGGTCAAGCTCAACGCGGCCAACACCTATCTCGGCGTCTATGCGCTCGACACTTTCGAGGCGACCGACAAGCTCACCTTCACGGCCGGCGCGCGCTATAACCTGGCGACCATCGCGCTTTACGACCTCTACGGCACGCAGCTCAACGGCTCGTCGAGCTACGACCATCTCAACCCGGTCGTCGGCGCGACCTATAAGATCACGCCGGAAGTCGCGGCCTACGCCAGCTATTCGGAGTCGAACCGCGCGCCGACGCCACTCGAGCTCGGCTGCGCCGATCCGAACCGCCCCTGCCTCATCGACAATTTCCTGGTCGCCGATCCGCATCTGAGCCAGGTCGTGGCCCATTCGATCGAGACCGGTTTGCGAGGAGGCTTCCGCCCGGCGTCCTATCTGCCGGCCGAGGCCGGTGCGCTTCTGCCCGGCCGCGTCGACTGGTCGGCGGGCGTCTACCGCACGACGAGCTTCAACGACATTCTGAGCGTGCCGAGCACGGTCGCGGGCCAGGGCTATTTCACCAACGCCGGCATCACGCAACGCCAGGGCATAGAGACGCAGATCCGCTATACGGACGAGAAGCTCTCGGCCTATGTGAACTGGGCGCTGACCGACGCGACCTTCCGCTCGATGGTGGAGCTCGGCTCGCCGAACAACCCCTGGGTCGTGGGCTTCAACACGTTTCTGGGCATCCCCGCCTCGTCGATCCTGGTCATGCCGGGCTCGCATATGACGTCGATCCCGAGGCAGAGACTCAAGGGCGGCTTCGACTATGCGTTGACCAGGGAGTGGAAGGTCGGCATGGACGTCGTCTACTCGGCCGGCAACTGGGTGCGCGGCGACGAGATCAACGCCTTCGGCACGCTGCCGTCCTACGCCACTGTCAATCTGCGCAGCTCCTATCAGATCACGAAGAATTTCCAGGTCTATGGGCTCATCGACAATGTCGGCGGCGTGCGCGCGCGGACCTTCGCGACCTTCTTCGACACGCAGGCGATCCCCTTTCTCTATCTCTCCGATCCGCGATCGGTGTCGATCTCGGCCCCGACCGGGTTCTTCGCCGGCGCCAAGATGACGTTCTAGGAAGCGTGCCGAGAAAGGAAGCGATCGTGCCGCGGCTCCTCCTCGCCGGCCTGCTGCTGGTTTGGTCATGCTTTCCTGCGCTCGCCGAGCTTTCCGTCAAGATCGCCGTTCTTCGCGAGCTCCATGATCGGGAGACCATTTCGATACTTGACGTTCCGGCTAGGGACGACACAATCGCCGGAGCCCAGCTCGGGGTAGCCGACAACAACACGACAGGGAAGTTCACGGGCCAGACGTTCGAAGTGACGGATCACGTCCTTGACGCAGGAGCCGGTCCCGAAGAGATCATCCAGTCGCTCGGCGATGGCGGCATCTCCTTCATCATTGCGGATCTCTCGGCAGAGAGACTGCTTGCGGCATCGAAGGCGGCGGGCGCACGCGGCATTCTTCTCTTCAACGTTTCCGCGACGGATGAACGCCTGCGCGAAGGCGACTGCAAGGGCAACATCGTGCATGTGGCGCCAACGCGTTCAATGCTCGCGGACGCGCTCGCGCAATATCTGGTCTGGAAGCAATGGCGGCGGTGGTTGCTCATCAAGGGCTCGCATCCGGAAGACGAGTTGCTCGCACAAGCCTATCGAAACAGCGCAAGAAAATTCGGCGCGAAGATCGTCGAAGAACGGGTCTATGAAGATACGGGAGGCGGTCGCCGCAGTGACTCCGGCTCGGTTCAAACCCAGCGTCAGATCCCCATCCTGACGCAAAGCGCGCCCGCCCATGATGTGATCGTTGCGGCCGACGAGTTTGAAGTCTTCGCCGCATATCTCCCCTATCACAATCTGGACCCGCGCCCAGTCGTCGGCTCCGCCGGCCTCGTTCCCAAAATGTGGGATGCGTCCCACGAGCAATGGGGCGCCATTCAACTGCAAAACCGATTCGTCAGAGGCTTTCATCGCTCCATGAATGCGCGCGATCACGCCGCTTGGCTGGCGGTGCGCATGATCGGCGAAGCGACGACGCGGACGGGAGCCGCCGACCCTCAGAGGCTGCACGCGTTTTTGCTCTCACCCGATTTTTCCATCGCCGCTTTCAAAGGGGTCCGCTTGAGCCTGCGTTCGTGGAATCAGCAGTTGCGACAGCCCATCTTGCTCTCCGACGGTAGAATGGTCGCGTCCGTCTCGCCTCAGGAAGGCTTTCTCCACCAATTCTCCGAACTCGACACGTTGGGCGTCGACCGCCCCGAGTCGAAGTGCAAGCTCCAATGAGCAGAACAATCAGGAGAGAACGGCTGGCGGCGCAAGGAGAAGCGGCCTTCTAAAGGGGTTCTCTCACTTGCTGCATGAGGACAGGTCCTTCTCCTCGATCGAAAAGACAGAAGCTGCCTCGATCTTAAGGCCCGTGGCGCTGCAGGCGCGGCCGCTCTTGAAGCCGACCGAAGCGTCGTAAGTTCCCGCCGGGGAGACTCTTGATCGCCAGGCGCTCGTCGTGATCGACCGCGCCGTCGGAGTCGCCCTTGGTGAGGTCGGGCCCAAAGTCCTTCGTGCCCGCCGGCGCGAGGCGCAAGGAGGTCACCGTCTCGCTCGTCAAATTCCAGAAGCGGACAGGCTTTTCGGCTGCAAGCGCGATGCTCGTTCCGACCAGCAACGCCAATCCACAAGTGACGGCCTTCATGCGTGCCTCCTTGTTAGTGAGTCTCAGCGCAGCCTTTTGCCCCTGCGCCGCTTCGCCGTGCGGGGGCGATCAACAAAGCCGCCGACGCTCGGCGCCCGCGGCTCCTTAAGTCGGTTGACAGTTCCTAAACGCGCCGCTCAGCGGATCAAGCGCAAAAGCGCACGCCCGGCCTTCAAATTCAGCTCTTTGGCGTCGAGCTTACCGTCACCTTCCGTATCCGCCTGCTTAAAGAGCTTCGTCACGACCGCGACGTACTCCTCTTTCGAGAGCGTTTTGTCCTTGTCAGGATCGGCGGCGGCGAAATCCTTGGCGCCGAGGCGAGAGCCAAGCTCCTTGATATCCAGGGTGTCGTCCTGATCCTTGTTCAGGCGATCGAAAACCGCCTCGGCCGCCTTGGTCACCTCGGCCAGATCCAAGGTCCCGTCATTGTCGGTGTCCAGGGTCTTGATCGTAGACTTCTCCGCCAACGCCGTCGTGGGGAGGAGCAAAGGCCCGCCGAGGAAAGTTCCAACGATCAAGCCCGTGGCGACTGCTTTTCCTACTGCCATTCTGTCTCTCCTTATCGACCATAAAGCCCTTGGACAGCGCCGAGGCGATGTCCATCAGTTAGGCGCAAGACCCGCCACCGTACTTGCTGCAAGACACGGGCAGGACCCTGGTCTCAGATAATGCATAATTTTCCCGGCACAACCGGGAAACTCTTGAAGCGACCCCGATGGCGGCTTCTGCAATAACCGACCGTGCGGGTTGCCGGGGTTGCGTTCGCCAGGCGCAATCTCGGTTACATCATTTCCGAACGACACGCCGGACTGTTCGCGTTTCTCGCTGCACGGCGCAGGCCATCATCAATTCGCTGGCCATTCGTATGGCTCCGCAGGGCGAGACAATGCAATCCGAGGATGCTCCGGAAATGGATATTGCCGTGACGCAATCTGGCAACGGGCGAATTCCACTGAAGGAAGACAGCGGTATGTTCAGCGACAAACAGCACTCCCGGCGGCTCGGGCATCGCAAAGTCATGCGGCTTTGGACGCAATGTTTTGGAGCGGTTTGCGCCCTCTTCTTCAGCTGCAGCAGCGGAGCCGGCGCCGCGGATCTCGAGCGTGGCAGATATCTCGTCGAAGCGCTCACGGCCTGCGACAATTGTCATACGCCGCGGGCGTCAGGTGGATACGATCTTTCGAGAAGGTTTTCGGGGGGATCCCAGCTCTTTACGGACAAGGACTATTCTGTGCGAGGCTCCAATATCACGCCCGACTTGGAGAGCGGGATCGGGCGATGGTCAGATTCCGAGCTTAAGGCCGCGATCGGGAACGGAGTCGGCCCAAAGGGTCGACTGGCGCCAGTCATGCCGTCGGAATCGTATCGAGCCCTGACTTCCGAAGATCTGGACGCCGTCGTCGCCTTCCTGCGCACAGCGCCTCCCATCAAGTCCGACCTGCCACCACAGGAGCGACGCGGGGCGCTCGAAGCGCGTCGCTCCATTCCCGGCGCCGAGGCGCCCTTCTCCGACGCGAGCCTTTCTGATCCACTTCGACGTGGCCTCTACGTCGCTTCGCTTGCACGATGCATGAGCTGTCACAGCGGCGAGACCGAGGGTGCGCCCGACCCCGAGAACCGCCTGGGCCAGGGAGGGCGGATTTTCCGCACCCCTGCCGGCGCGGCGGTGGCGTCGAACGTCACCTCTCATCCTACGAAAGGAGTCGGAGCATGGTCCAACGAGGAGCTGAAGCGCGCGATCACCGAAGGCGTGGGGCGCGACGGCAGGCCGCTGGCGCCGACCATGGCCAATCTCTCGAAGGCGCATTTCTCCAAGATGACGGAGACGGATCTCGACGCGCTGATCGCCTGGCTGCGCACAGTGCCGCCAAAAGACTGAGGCTACTACCGCGCCTTGAACGCGGCTTCTCGCGTGATCGCCTCGACGAGCGCGCCTTCGAACAGCAGCGCCGATCCGTAATGCAACTCGATGTCGAAAGGACGTTTTGCGTTCATGTCGAGCGAAGCGCTGTGCATGGCGATCAGCCGGCCGTCTTCGGTGAATAGGCCAGAGCCCGATCCGCCATAGCCGTCGTTGCAATCGTGCCGAACGCGTCTTATCCGTGCCTCGCTCGGCTCATCAACGGTTTGGATCGCGCACTCTTCGAGCGACGCTTCCAAGCGCGAGTTCGAATGACCCGCCGGGGACACCATCACGACCTTCATATTCGCCCCCGTTGCGATGAACGAGGCGTCCGGCGTCGGCTGCGGTTCGATATCATCGGGAACAGGCTCGATGAGCCGTACCGAGCGCCCAGTCGTCGGTGATGTGCAGGGACTTGGAATTGCCGTCTACGCCGAGCCGAAGGCTCTCCTCATCGAAATAGCGATCCACGCCTCTGATGCGAAAGAAGCAATTCTCGACGGGATGACTGGGCCGCAAGCTGCGATCCACGAAATTGTGGGCGTTCAAGACGACCAGTCCGCGTGAGCCGATCAGCCAAGCCGCAGCCGCGCGCTCCAAGGTCCCCATATCTGTGAAGCACATCAGCACACCCGCGCCGCGATACTTCGCCTCCTCGGATTTTTCTATAATCTTCCGCCCGGCATGCGGATAAAGAGCGGCTTCACGCTGGGCGGAAATCTGCACATGAGTTGAGCCGATCAAAAGAGCATTCGCCTTCGCTAGAGTTTCGGCCAGGCCGATCGCCACGAAAAGCGCGAGCAAAGCTCCCCAAACCGCCCAACTCCGCCGGCGCCAGCGTCTAGCGCGGTCAGACGCGAGGCGGCGATGATTTGGCCTGCTCATCCTTTCAATCCTGCTCTTCCTTCCCGGCCTCAGCCAGACCTCTCAGACCCGCGTTTGCGCAGATCGTTTCTCGCGGCGCCGTCTCGATTTCAAGCGATACGGCCGACGCCCGATCATTGCCGCAAAGTCTCCCCCATCCCGTTTCGCATTCAGCGGTTCCGGGAATGCCTCTCCAGCAATTGCCTGAGTTTCCTGGCATAACTTACCGATAAATCATGAAGACAGGAATTGTTCGACCAACATATATGAACTCGGATCGCTTTTCTCCTGACGAGCCGCACAAGTGCTGCGCTGGAGAGCCGACCATCAAAAAACAAGGTGGCTTGCCGCTCGACGGCACAATGCCATCGCTTTCAGGGGGCGACGAGGCGTTCGCACAACCGCCGTAAAGGCGTGCGCGCACGTCGCAGGAGGACTCGTCGATGAGGAAGCTGGTGAATTCGGTTTCGTTGCTGTGCATCTGCCTCGCCGCGCCACTCGCGATGTCGTCGGCTCGCGCGGAGGACAAGCTCGAGGCACTGACCAAGAGCGAAGACAACTGGGTGATGCCGGGCAAGAACTACAGCTGCGAACCACTACAGCACGCTGACCAGATCAACGCCGACAACGTCAAGAAGCTGAAGGTCGCCTGGTCGTTCTCGACCGGCCTGCTGCAGCGGCCATGAAGGCACGCCGCTCGTCGTCGACGGCAAGATGTACGTCCACACGTCGTTCCCCAACAACATCTTCGCGCTCGAACCTCGACGACCCGACTCGCATCCTGTGGCAGGACAAGCCGAAGCAGAATCCGGCCGCTCGCGCGGTCGCCTGCTGCGACCTCGTCAACCGCGGCCTCGCCTATTGGCCCGGCGACGGCAAGACGCCGTCGCTCATCATCAAGACTCAGCTCGACGGCAATGTCGTGGCGCTGAACGCCGAGACCGGCGAGAGAGTACTGGAAGGTCGAGAACTCCGACATCAAGGTCGGCTCGACGCTGACCGTCGCGCCGTATGTCGTCAAGGATATGGTGATCATCGGTTCGTCGGGCGCCGAGCTCGGCGTGCGCGGCTATATGACCGCCTACGACGTGCAGGACCGGCGAACAGAAATGGCGCGCCTATGCGACCGGTCCCGACGACGACGTCTGCATCGGCGACGACTTCAACAAGGCCAATCCGCACTACGGCCAGAAGGGCCTCGGCACCGCGACCTGGGAAGGCGACGCCTGGAAGATCGGCGGCGGCACCAACTGGGGCTGGTATGCCTACGATCCCGGACACGAACCTGATCTACTACGGCACCGGCAATCCGGCGCCGTGGAACGAGACGATGCGTCCCGGCGACAACAAGTGGACCATGACCATCTGGGGCCGCGACGCTCGACACCGGCGAGCGCGAAGTTCGGCTACCAGAAGACGCCGCACGACGAGTGGGACTTCGCCGGCGTCAACTTCATGATGCTCTCCGAGCAGAAGGACAAGGACGGCAAGATGCGCAAGCTGCTGACCCATCCGGATCGCAACGGCATCGTCTACACGCTCGACCGCGACCGACGGCGACTCTGATCTCCGCCGACAAGATCGACGACACCGTCAACGTGTTCAAGAACGTCGATCTCAAGACCGGCCTGCCGGTCCGCGATCCGGAATACGGCACGCGCATGGATCACAGGGCAAGGACATCTGTCCCGTCGGCCATGGGCTACCACAACCAGGGTCACGACTCCTACGATCCGACGAAGCAGCTGTTCTTCCTCGGCGTCAACCACATCTGCATGGATTGGGAGCCCTTCATGCTTCCCTATCGCGCCGGTCAGTTCTTCGTCGGCGCGACGCTGAGGATGTATCCGGGCCCGAAGGGCGATCGTCAGAACGGCGAGGGTCTCGGTCAGATCAAGGCCTACAACGCCATCACCGGCAAGTTCAAGTGGGAGAAGATGGAGCGCTTCGCGGTTTGGGGCGGCACCGCCGCGACCGCCGGCAACCTCGTGTTCTACGGAACGCTCGACGGCTTCATCAAGGCCCGCGACAGCGACACCGGCGAACTGCTCTGGAAGTTCAAGCTGCCGTCGGGCGTCATCGGCCATCCGATGGTCTATCAGCACAAGGGCGTCCAGTACGTCGCGATCTATGTACGGCGTCGGCGGCTGGCCGGGCGTCGGTCTCGTGTTCGACCTGAACGATCCGACCGCCGGTCTCGGCGCGGTCGGCGCCTTCAAGAAGCTCGCGAACTACACTCAGATGGGCGGCGGCGTGATGGTGTTCTCGCTCGATGGCCAGGGGCCCGTACGACGACGTGAACGTCGGCGAGTACAAGCCCAACTGACGCCGTCACCAGCCCATTAAGTCGCCGCGTTTTAACGGCCTCTCACCGAAGCGGCGACTCTTCCTCTGCCCGGATACGCGAACTGCGTGTCCGGGTCGGGACCCCCCGCATTACAACTCAGCGAAGCGAACTTCGGAATGTCCTTTATGATGCGTAGCCTTAAAACACCGGCTCGGATCGCCGTCGCGGCCGTCGCCGCTTCCTGGGGCGCCATCGCCTTCGCCGCGGCCCTCGGACTTCCCACGGAGCCTGACGGCGCCGAGCCTAAAGCGCCCGCCGCCGCTCGAGAGGCAAGCGATCCTAAGGCTTTGCGCATCTGCGCGGCGAAGAAGCAGCCTCCTTGTCGTTGGAAGACGGTATCGGCCTCGAGAACAAAATCGGCGTCGCGCTCGCCGAGGCGATGCAGCTCAAGCCGCAATTCGTCTGGAGCGATCGTCCGGCGATCTACATCGTCCGGGATTATCTCGACAAGAAGCTGTGCGACGTCGTCATCGGCTTGGACACGGGCGACCACGCGTTACACCTCGGCGCCCTATTATCGGTCGTGGCTATGTCTTCATCACGCGTGTAGACAGCGATCTCGACATCAAATCCTGGTTCGATCCGCGCGTCGCGCGTCTTGGCCATGTCGCCGTTCCTTTCGGATCGCCCGCGGAACTCTTGTTGAAGGACAAGGGCCTCTATGAAGAGGACATGGGCAGGTCGAGCGCATGAACCGCACGATCAAGGACGCGCCGGTTGAAGACGCTTAAAGGCCTCACGCCGTATGAGTTCATCTGCAAGCTCTGGACAAAAGAGCCGCAGAGATTTACACTCGATCCGCTCCACCAAATGCTGGGACTAGACAGCTAGAGCTTGCCGGCCCGGTCATGCCGAGCCGCAGCGCAGAGCCGCTGCTGTCCGAATGGGAGGATTTGATTTACGGCTTCGACGTCAATCGGCGTTGGCGCGTCACCCCGCTATTGCGTTGGTTCAGCAAGCAGGGGATCGCGCCGGGGGATGTCAAGCTCTCCGATCTTTTCGAATACCGCGACGCGATTTTGGACGACCGGCTGCGGGACAAGCCGGAAACGACTTGGGACAGTCTGATCTGGACATGGAATCTCTGCATGCGCGAGGTTCCAGGCTGGCCGCAGGTCGAAATCGAGCGCGTGTCGCGCCGCGAGACCTACGCGCTGCCGTGGTCGGCCTTCCCCAAGACATTTAAACAGGACGTCGACCGCTTCCTCGACAGGCTTTCGGGACGCGATCTCTCGGAGGACGGGCCCGCGCGCCCGGCGCGCCCCGTAACGCTCGAGACGCGCGCACGTCAGCTGCGCCTTGCGGCGTCGGCGCTCGTGCTTCGCGGGCATGCACCGGAGACGATCACCCGCATCGCCGATCTGCTCACTCTTGAGCGTTACAGAGAAATCCTGCGCTTCTTCATCGATCGCAACGGGCACGAGAGCATGACGTTCGGGGATTGGTTGCGCAACGCCTGGCGCGTAGCGAGGGCGCAGCGGGCGATTGCGACTGCCGAATCGATGGGCTGCCCTGCGATTAAGCTGATCGCCCTCCAGCTTTGGCAAGAGAACGCCGCGACCCCGGAGGTAAGGGCGCGGCGTTCTTAGTTGCTTGCTGGGAGAGTTGCACGCCTAAGAGCCGTCCACGCTGCGGGATGAGCGCAGCGCGATAAAGAGAAGAAAAAGAGCAAGAGCGACAACGACAATTAAGACCACGCCTCGCGCGTAAAGGCCGGATCTAAATGAGCGCCAAGCGAGCTTAAACGATGCGGTCCTGCCCGGGTCAAAATCTCACGGGCAGTAGCCGAGGGCCGTGAGAGAAACTCGTCCACCTAACCCTCCACGCGTTTCAGAGACACGCAAAGCTTGGGAGGGAACTTACTGCGTAAGGCGCAGCGTGCGGCTGTAGACGCCTGAACACGCAGGTAGAGCTTCCTCAATGGGGTGAGCACGGGAGATGATCCTTCTGAGCTAAGGTCTATCTCAATCAACCATCAGCATGTCGGGCGCCAGGTTTCAGGTTATGGAAAATCAATGACTTCCGGTTGCGTTGGGCGGTCTGGACTGCTGACATTTGCAAAATTGCAACCGAAATTGCGTCAACCAATTTGAAAAAGGCCGCCCGGTCGGCCTCCTTTTCTTCCGGGATTCGCCAAATGCCCCCATGCCCGGGGAGGAAGGTGTGTATTTAACTTCCTCGACAAGGCCGAGGCGCGGGATTGAACGGCTCCGGGGCGGACAGGGCGTGGCAACCGCCCGAACGCATCGTTTACCGACCCGGAATCGACAGCTTTTCCATGTTCAAGACGCGCTTCTCCCATTGACCTCGTTTAAACGCGTGCTGGCGATCCGATTGGCGGCGGTCGCAAATCGGCGATCGTCCGCAATACGTCCGCGAACAAGGCCCGTGGAAGGGCAACCTCCGCATTGGAAAGCGAAGTGGCCACCAAACTCGCATCCGCCATCCGCTCCCGGGAGACTATCGCTTCGCTTCCCATCGTCTCGACGAAGGTCCGTTGATGGCGCAAAATGCCCATTCGGGCCGACTTCGACCCAGCTTGAAAATCATCCAGCGCAAGCTGAACAAGACGTCGATCTCAAGCCGGATGCGGCGGCGCCAGTCTCCTCTCCCGTCATTGTGCCAGACTGCTCCATGTTCGCAACGCTTCAGCAATATTAACCGCTGCCTGCCGGCCACGTTTACAATATTCTTCTCTCATGCTGGCGTTAGCCGATGTTGAATGGCATGTTTCTCCTTGAATGAAAAGTTGTCGCGCCTTCTCGCCACGCAATCGACGGGTTGCCGTTTCGTAGAGGTATAAAAAGAGGCTTCCATTGAGACCACGCTCCTCACTCTGAAATGCGCCCGCAAAACTTGCTGGGGGGCCTTCTTCTGATCACCCGAACAACGGAGAGGAACTGGGATGCTACGCAAACTCTCTACAATCGCCGCCGCGCTCTTGACCAGCGCGCTTGCGCCGTCGCAGGCGGGGGCGTTCTCCGCGGTGTATTCCTTCGGCGACAGCCTTTCCGATGTGGGCAACGTCTTCGTCTCGAGCGTCCTCGCGGGCAGGCCGCCCTACCCACCTCCGCCCTATTATCTCGGCGAGTTTTCGAACGGCCCGAATTGGGTCGAGGACCTGTCAGGGAGGCTGGGGCTCGGATCTGTCTTTCCGTCACGGCTCGGCGGCACGGATTACGCCTTCGGCGGCGCCACAACAGGGGTCTTTGGCCCCAACCCCAACCCCTTGGTGAAGAATGGCGATCAGCAGGTCGGGACATTCCTGGCCGCGCATAGATGGTCCGCGCCTTCGACCGGACTCTACACGGTTACGCTCGGCTCCAATGATTTGGCCGCTATTCTCGCAAGCGGAGCGTCGGGGTCTGCTGCGCGGAGCGCAGCGCAGACCGCAGCGGCCTATGAGGCGGGGGAGATAACCGTCCTGGCCATCGCCGGCGCCAGGACTTTCATCGTTCCTCTGGTTCCTGACCTGGGCAAGATCCCCGCCTTTCTCGCGCAGGGCCCGGCGGCGGAGGCGGCGGCGACGTCGCTGGCGTCCATATACAACGCTGCATTGGAAAACGACCTGAGGACGAGCCCGTACGCGTCGCTTCTCGGCGGAGTGCATTTCCTGGATACCTTCAGCTGGCTCGACAACGCCGTGGCGCATCCCGCAGCCTATGGGCTCACCGACGTCACCGACCCCTGCTACGTTGCCGCCACCGGCAAGGTTTGCGCTTCGCCGAATGCCTATTTGTTCTGGGACGGCGTGCATCCGACGGCGATGGTGGACGCAATCCTCGCCGCCGACGCGGCGGCGCTGTTGGCTCCTGCTCCGTTCGAGGCGGCGCCGCTGCTGGCGTTAGCTCCATTTGAGGCAGCGACGTCGCTAGACCCGCCCGCTCCGTCGCCGACGCCGGGCGCGGGTCTCCTTTCTCTCGGCCTGCTGATTCTTATCGGCCTGATCAGAAGGGCTCCGGAGTTCCTGACGAAGCTGTCGGGAATTTGAGGCGCATATCCCGCTCCGCCATTCGGCGGCGCGGCGACTGTTCATGACGGGCGGGGGCTGCTCGGCCTCGCCGTTTCGCCCTGAGCGGATACACCCGACCCAACCCGCCGGCGCGGCCAGCGAAGTCTTTCAACGGCGTCGTCTGGCCACTCCGCAAGGCTCATAAATGGCGCATCTTTGGTGTGCAATCTACCGAGCCGGCTTAAGATGACCCGAAGCGGCCATCCACTTGTGAACTCGCGTATGCGAATTTGACCTTGCTGGAATGCGCAAGACACACGCGGATCATCCAACGTCTTTCCGTCAAACGTAGCGGAGTTGCGTCAACACGGACACCCGGATGCAAAAGGAGGCGAAAGCCAAGGATTGAATTGCCAGTTCGAAGAGGCTGTGCCCTTCCCAAGACCTATCGCGCTAAGCCGCGGCCCGCGGGATTGCTTAATTGGGGACTGCGACCTCATTGAGGTCGCAGTCCCGCCTTGAGGTTTACTGACTATTCCACTAGGCCGCGCGCAATGCCACCGGGAATATGGCAGGAGCATCCGGTTGCGAGCACGCCCGGCTCCTGGAGCAGGCACGTCTTGACGGAAGTCGCGCAGTAGTTTCCACTCGGCACGCCCACCACCACAGGCGTGGTATAACGGGGCGCGACGTAGTCAGAGGCTACGACGTAGTCAGAGGCTACGACTGCACCCCGATGCCAGCCCTTGTGCCAACCGCAACCCCTGCCATAAGCGTCGGCCGGGCAGGAATAAGCGAGCGCCCCAACGCCGAGCGCAGTTGCCGCAAGCAGAACTTTCAAGCTTTTGAGTGTCATTATCGCCTCCGCACTTTTACGACGGATTCCGCATCCGTAATTTACCTGTCTCGCGCTAAGGTCTCGTCAAGCGAACCCGGCTAATTTCTTGGGTCGGAAAAGCTAAAACATAACTATTGCCGCTGCGAACACCGACGCGGCTGCTCCTTTAACGTTGGCGGCTGTCCCTGCAAGATCAACATACTTTGACGACCGTCGCCCTGGGCTTGACATCATAGGTAGTACCCCGCGCGTCGCCGGGCGCAGCGAATTCTGCTTCTGTGAAGGGTTTCGGATGCCGGCCCTTCCCGGACGTTTGCGGTCGCGCGGCTCTGGGGCCGGCGTCCGAAAGCCTCCAAAGAAGGAAACCGCGAGTCGGAAGGGGTTCTATCCGCCGCCGCGAGCTATGGGGATTTGAGGTTCGCCAGCGTGTTTTGGTGAGGCGTCGGAACGAGCATCAAAGCCGATTTCGAAGAATGTAGCGTAGCGACGGGGTGTTTTCTGTCGGCAATGGGATGATGTTTTTCGCGGCGGCCGTGCTCGGGAGAGTCGGCCGGAGCAGATTTGGGCGAGCGCCAGCAGCGCGGTCGAATGACCAGCGGCAAAAGAGAGCCGAGTTGCGGCGTTGCGGGTGAGGCGATCGCGATCATGAGGTGTCGATTCTGATTTCGCCGAGCGAAGAGCTGCGCGGAGCGCGTCCGCGTTCGAAGGTCTCGATGACGATCAGGCGGCCGCCACAGCATGGGCAAGGATGCGCGAGGACACGCGGCTCGGGTTGATTGGCGTCCTTGGGGCCCTCGTCTCGTTGGGGTGGCGTCGCCGCGCCGAGCAACTCGCGCGCGCGGGCGATGTTTTGGGCGCGGACGCCGCTGGCGAACAGGCCGTAATGGCGAATGCGGTGAAAGCCGGTCGGCAGGACATGAATGAGGAAGCGGCGGATGAACTCGTCCTTGGCGAGCCGCATGACCTTTTGCCGGGCGCGGCCCTTGGCGCGGTAATCCTTGTATTTGAACGCGACGCCGTCGCCGTCGCAGGCCAGCAGGCGGCTGTTGGAGATGGCGACGCGGTGAGTGTAGCGCGACAGATAGGCCAGCACGGCATCGGGACCGCCGAAGGGGCGTTTGCTATAAACCACCCATTCGCCTCCGCGCGACGGCGCCAGATAGCGCGCGAACGCGTCGCGGTCCGCGAGCCTGGCCAACGCGCCAAAGAATTGCAGGCGCACGGCGGCGTGGGCGGCGGCGAGCTTTTCCAGAAACAACCGGCGAAACAGCCGCGAGAGCACGCGCACCGGCAGGAAGAAACCCGGCCGGCAGGCTGCCCATCTCTGGCCGTCCAAGGCAATACCGCCGCCCGGAACGATCATGTGAATGTGCGGATGGTGGGTGAGCGCCGACCCCCATGTGTGCAGCACGGAAATCACGCCGATCCGTGCGCCCAGATGTTTGGGATCGGCGGCGATCGTGAGAACCGTCTCGGCGGAAGCCTTGAACAGCAGGTCGTAGACCACGGCCTTGTTCTGATGGGCGATGTCGCCGATCGCCGCCGGCAGGGTGAAGACCACATGGTAATATGGGATTGGCAGCAGTTCGGCCTCGCGCAGGGCGAGCCATCGCCTCGCCGCCGCGCCCTGGCACTTCGGGCAATGCCGATTGCGGCAGCTGTTGTAGGCGATGACTTCGTGGGCGCAGTCCTCGCAGCGCGCGACATGCCCGCCGAGGGCCGCCGTGCGGCAGCTCTCGATCGCCGACATCACCTTCAACTGGCCAAGGCTCACGTGGCCGGCGTTGGCTTTGCGCCACGCCGCTCCATGGTCGCGGAAGATATCCGCGACCTCCAGTCCAGACCGCCCCATGACCCGGGTCTATGCGGGCAGCTTGGCGTCTCCGGATTGCAGCGGGGTCAGGCGATCCAACGGGCTCATAATGTCCCTGATGGTGTTGGTGGCGATGCGCGTGTAGAGCGCGGTCGTATCGAGCTTGGCGTGGCCCAACAGAACCTGGATCACGCGAATGTCGATGTTCTGCTCGAGCAAGTGCGTTGCAAAGCTGTGCCGCAGCGTATGCGGGGTGACGCGCTTGGTGATCTCGGCCATGTGGGCCGCCGCGTGGCAGGCCCGATTGAGCTGGCGCGTCGACATCGGGTCGATCGGGTCGCGGCCGGGAAACAGCCAGACTTGCGGCCGCGCGATGCGCCACCAGTCGCGCAAAAGCTCCAGCAACTGCGGCGAGAGCATCGCGTGACGATCCTTGCCGCCCTTGCCCTGCTCGACACGGAGCATCATACGCTTGCTGTCGATATCCGAGATTTTTAGCGAGACCACCTCGGAGACGCGCAGACCGGCGCCATAGGCGACACTGAGCGCGGCCTTGTATTTGACGCCGGGCGCCGCCTCCAACAGGCGCGCGACCTCCTCGGGGCTGAGGACGATCGGCAGCTTGCGTGGCTCGTGGACGAACGTCAGATGCCGAACCAAGTCGGGCCGTTCGAGCGTCACCTTAAAAAAGAACCGGAGCGCGACGATCGCGCAATTGATGCTCGGGGCGCCGACATGGTTCCTCGTCATATGCAATTGAAAAAGGCGAAGATCCTCGCTGGTCGCGGTGTCGGGGGAGCGGCCGAGAAAATCCTTGAAGTTCTGGACGTGACGAATGTAGTCCTTCTGGACCTTTTCCTTGAAATGACGAACCGTCATGTCTTCGATCATGCGCTGGCGCAGCGGGCTGACGGGCTTGTCGGTCATGGCGATACTCCTGTCTCACATGAGGTTGCGAACCCCATGATCTTGAGACAGGACCAGCCTTCCCGTTATGCCGGCCTCCAATGCGCCTCGCGCACGCTCTCGCCGGGAAACCTACCGCGAGAGCGGTTTAGTTCATTGGCGCCAACCCGAAGCGCGAGAACGCGTTTGTCGCGGCGGCAATGTGGGGAGGAGCGGACTCGTCCGAACATTGGCCTCGTGATGCAGGTTGATCCCCGCCGTCGGCACGGCTCGGCGCTTTGTTTGCGCGGCGTGCGGGTCTAGGCGCGGCAGTGACGCGCGCGAACGGCGTGTGGCATGCCGGAAGGCGTCCCGCGGCGCAAAACGGGAAGGACTAAAAGTTGAAGAACTTTTGGCGTAGCGCGCCCTCATAGGCCTCTTTCGCCTCCAGGACTTTGTTGCGCGCCTCCTCCTCTCCGAAATGGGCGTCTTCCAATTTATCGACCTCGGCCACAGAGTGAGGCGTGACTGAGACGAGGGCCTCTTCTTTTCGGATCGCCACCATCCATTCCTCCATGGCCGCCTTATAGGCGGCTTGCAGATCGTCGAGTTCAACGAGCTCTTCAGCGCTCTGCTCGTTCATGCCCGTCGCCTCATTATTACAGCGCGTACATCGCGTTTGCCAAAACCGAGGGGTACTTGCCGCCAATGAAGGTACGACGACCGAGTAGGCCATGATTGCCGAGATTAAATATCGGTGAGTGCGTCAAGCTGGCGACGGACGAGGTTCTGGAGAGCGACGGCGCTGACGTGTTCACCGCCGCGCGAGAAGCGCGTGTCGCGGCGGCAATGTGGGGAGGAGCAGACTCGCTCGCACAATGCGCTGACGGGTCAGGTTGACCCAAACCGGACCAACTGCTGAGCTGGGAAGGTTACTAGCGTCCCCCAAAAGAAAAAGGGCGAGATGCTTTCGACAAAAAACCGCCCGATCGGTGGGGCCGATCGAGCGGTTTCGTATTCGTTGAGACGTGACGGGCTAAGCTGCGGAAGATAAGTTCTGTTTAGCGTTCACTGGCGTCCTCGTCGGCTCAGCGACCATTGTTGGCTTCGCAGACGACGCGACCGTAGTCGGCTTGAAAGCCTCCTTGGCGAGGTTCGAATAGATCTCGCCAATTTTGGTGGCTTGGGCCACGAAATCCTCATACGCGGATTTGGCGAAGTCCGACTGGAGCTGAAGGGCTTCGTCGATCTTCTTCACGCTGATCAGCTTCTCGAAATGCGCGCGGCTTTTTTCGAAGGACTTCTTTGCATAGTCCGTCGTTTCGACCGCGATGGCTTGCAGACCCTTGGTCGACGAGGCGGTCGCCGCGGTAAAAGACTCGAACGGAGCTGCGCTGAACGCTTTGATATCGGGGAAGTTGCTTGACATATAATGTGTCCTTACCTTGGTCTAGGCGCGGTGCTTTTCCCGAAACCCTAGAGGACTCTTTATAGGTGCAGCGCACATTGCCGTCAAGAAAGATATTGCACTGCAGCATGGCTCAGACAATTGCCGCCCCTCATTGCCGCGCCAACAGCCCCCGCATCTTCGCAAATACAATAACAAGCACCGATATGCGTCCCAGCGAACGACATACTGTTGCCCGCAATGGACGCCGTGCACAACAGGGAAAAGAAAAGGGCGCGACGGATCGGCTTGAGCCGACGCACCGCGCCACTGCGCAAATCCAAGAGAACTAAGTTAGTCGGCGAAGACCCAGCGCGCAGCGAAATAACCGGCAGCAGCGATAACGATGATTCCGACCATGCCGACCGGCGTTGCGGCGTAGCTCGTCAACTCGAGAATAGCACCCATAAGTTTTCCTCTCCTACTCACCGTTGGTCCATACCAACGCAATGATTCATAGCCTGCGCGGGAGAAAAGTGCAATGCGGCAATTGTGCACACCAGCGTATTTGCACACAGGCTCGCGCTAGTCGGAAACTGTAAAGTCAACTGTTACAGCTATATAATGCGAGTTGACGGTTAAGCTGAGAAATGCAATTGTGCAACTAAGCACAAGTGCACATTGGCGGATGGGGGCGGTATGAGCAGGACGACCCGCAAAGGCGCGGCATTTTTACAGGAGCTAGACGTGCAGCCGGAAGAGAAGCAGGTCACGGCGAGCGTTTCCGAAGCGCCTGCGCCGAAAGCCCCCAGTGTCGCCAGCCGGAACGGATTGAAGCACATTGGCGGCTATTTTGAACGCGCCGACGTTGAGAAATTCGCAGTGTTACGCGCTCGCCTTGACCTCGATAATTCGCAGCTAATCAAGCTTGCAATCGATGAGCTTTATCGGAAGCATGAAGCGAAGCGGGTTTTGGGGGATATTTGACGCATAGCAAGATGAACGCGCTGCGTAGATGGTGAACCATGCCTTCACACGCACGACGCAGCTTTACGGTCGCCACGCCGAGGAAGCCAAGAGACCGCGCGGTTAGCGCCGCAAGTTCCATGTTGAGCGTTACGCGCCAAGTTACGGAATAATGACCCGCCGATGATGCTGGTCACCGCGCTGGCGTCGTGCGGTTAAGATTTGGCTTTGTCAAAAGCGAAGCGGACACTCGTTCCCGAACTGAAATCCTTGTCGCGTTCGAGACCGCCGTCAATTTGAGCTATGACGTTGCCGCCGCACCCCAAGATTTCCTTGGGGAGCGGGATCGGTGGGCTTGGGCCCAGCAAGAGCAGCGCTGCTTGTAGCAAAAATTATAGCTGCTCAAGCTCATGATCGGTCCCTTTCTTAATTTCTAACCTCGAATTTGGAGACGCGCGTTGAGAGTTGCGCCGATGAGTAGGACGGGCCTCAGTGAGTGCGGCCACTGGCATCACTCGCAGTCGCCGCAGGGTTCGTCGATGCAGACGGGATACGAGCTCACTCGCCATTTTGTTCCAGTGAATGGCGCATCCGTGGAAGGCGCCAATCCAACGCTGCCGTCTTGGGTTCGTCCGTCAAGCCATCGTGGTCCTTCGATCGAGCCTAGGCACTTGAGGTTGACCACGTCGGGGCCGACTTCGACAACTTCCCATCTGGTGCCGGTGAATGGCGGGTTTCTGCTGGGGGCCAATCCGACCGTGCCATTGCCGGTCCTGCCGTCGAGCCATCGCGGCCCATTGATGTTACCACGGCATTGTAATCCGATCGTGCCGTCGTGATTGTCGAAGACGGTCCACCGTGTTCCAGTGCGGCTCTTGATGCATAATCTGTCCAGTCCAACGGTCCCGTCCTGGGTTCTGCCGTCTAAAATTCGTAATCCGGGTTTGTCTCCCACACACTCCAGCGCGACGTCTCGGTGGTTCGAAAGTATCTGCGACCAACTTCGAGCAGGTGCAAATAAGACCGCGGAACCGCTGGCTAGAATCCGGATGAAGTCTCGCCGCTTCATGTGCGCCTCCCTTGGTGCAAATTCGCGAACGGGCCGAACCGGACGCTTCTTACAAAGCTAAATCGCTGGTGACAAAAGTAGCCACGCCGCGCCTCTACTGCGATTCCCCAAAGCAAACGCGCGAGCGGCTTTGATGGTTCCCGTGGCCGGCCGGGGCGGCGGCGGCGGCGCGGCCGCTTTCCGGCACCAATCTTCCGGGGCCGCCTCCAGCAGGCAGGTCGGCTTGCCGAGGAAAACAGGATGCGGGTCGCTTCCGTAGGGCAGTGCGCCGCGACGAGTACTCGAGTCGGGGGCCTTGATTAAGCTAGGCCGCCGACGCAGCTTAGCGCGGGCATCGGGCCGAAAACGGGGGGTAAGGCCCGAAAGAGAAAAAGCCCGGCCACAATGGTCTCGGGCTTCTCCTCGATCAGTTCTGCGACAGAAACAAGGATCGCGTCCAATCAGTACTTGGCGAGAACCGCAACCGGAGCGCTCCAGTTGAAGTGATAGTTCACTCCGAGCCGGATGACTTCCGCATGCGTCGCCACATGCTCCGGGAACGTGGCCGCGGTGAAGAAGGCATAGTTGCCCAGGTCTACGTGCAGATACTCGACCTTCACCGACCACTGCGGCGCGATCATCGCCTCAAGGCCGCCACCGACCGTCCAGCCGGCGATCGTGGTGCTGCCGGAAGTCGACAGCAGTGCGTCCCAGGCGTGCACCGCGCCCACCGCGAGGCCGCCGGTCGCAAAGGCGAGGACACTACTGAACGGCCCGTAGACGTTCCCAAGGTCCCATCCCAGGCGCCCGCGCACCGTTCCGAGGGCGTAGATGCCGCCGCCGCAGGCGTGCGGAAGCGCCCATGGGAAGCCGCAGGTGTCACTGCCGGAGATCGACGACCAGGAGCCGTCGCCTTCGATGCCGACGACGAAGCGTCCCTGCTGCCAGTTGTATCCGCCGCCGCCGCCGAGCAAGGCTCCGGAGATGCCGTAATTTCCATCCGCTGGAGTGGTGGTGGTGGTGGTGCGTCGTCGGAAGCAGGACAATGCCGCCATGCTGGCTCTGGTCGCCCACGCCGCCGCCGGCCGACGCGCCGACATAAGGGCCCAACCAAGTGTCGGGTTGGGCCTTCGCCGCCACGCCGGAAAGTCCGGTGAGCGCCATCGCGATCGCTAATGACTTGCGCGCTTCCATAGCAAAATCTCCATACGAAACCCGACGCAGCGTTTTGCTGCTTGTCGGCGGCAGCACCGGGCCAGTCTCGCTCCGTCAAGCTTTCCAGGCCTTTGATTCGAGCTATCTAAACGTAAGCGCTCGCCTGCCTCAATGCGTGTTCACGATAATTGCGGACCAAAAGCGCGATTTTCCGAGCGAGTTGTATTTCTGCCACAGTAATGAAATTGGAAAAGCAGTTCGTCATGCGGATCAAAAAAGCGTTTCCGGGGTTTGAATTTTCGCGGTTCTGGTCGCGCTCATCTACGAGCCGTGTTAGCTCGCGCGACTTCCTCGACAACGTCGCTCCTATCACCCGCTCTCGTCTGCCGGAGCAGGCGTGCAGTCGGATACCAAGGGGAAGCGCTTCGATCCACCATCCACCGCCATTCCGGAGCCAATGACCGCTT
>CAVXEI010000004.1:0-39883 GCA_963760695.1 uncultured Alphaproteobacteria bacterium
CTTGCGGTAGTGAAGCTTTTTCTCAGCTGCCTTCCAAATCGCGGAATCCGTCTCGCTGGACGGCTGCCAGATAATTGCATGCGACATCGCCTTGACCGGCGCCTGCTCGGCCAGAATCAGCTTGATGCAGCTCTTTAGCACCTCGGCGAAGCGCTTCCGCTCCGCAGCGATCTCTGCCTCCGTCGCGCCATCGGCGAGCGTGTATACCTTCGCGCCGCTGCGGTGCCTCCAGTCGAAAGGCAGAGCCACTGGGCCGGGATAGTGAGCACCATTTGCCACCAGGATAATGCGGCTCTGGGTCAATGCCCGTTCCGCATAGCCCAGCTCCGACATGACATTCGGGTTCTGAAGATATTTGGGCTTGGCGCGTTCGTCCTCAGGTGTATTTGGCTGAAGGGCCTCTGGGCCCGTTATGCCAACCGGCGTCATGTCGGCGACGAACACATTCGCGACCGCGATTTTGTCGAGGATCGTCTTGGTAATATCCGGTGTTCCGGCCACGTTCTTCGTGTCGTGATCGACCTCCGGCCGCTCGGCCTCATCATAGTCGGGGTCGACCGCGATCAGCTTGCAAGCGTCCTTCAGCGCGTCGCGTACAAAATAATGATGGAGCTTTGCGTCCCTATCACTCTGCCAGGACCAAAATATCTTCGCTGCCAATTGCCACCCCTCGCAGCTCGTGCGCTGTGCCGCCTGCCGCCGTTCAGCTGTCAAGATCCGTTGGGCCCTGCTTGTGTTCCCTCAACCGGTTAAACCAAGCTTCAGGGGGCTAGCCCGGGATATCTCCAAGAAGCGGAATGTTCTACTTCTTCTTATTTTCAGCACCTTATGCTCCTTTTCGAGCTTTTTAGGATGCGTTTGGGGAGACAAAGATCACTCCCACTCGATCGTTCCCGGCGGCTTGCTGGTCACGTCATAGACGACGCGGTTGACGCCCTTCACCTCATTGACGATGCGCGTCGCCGCGCGGCCGAGAAAGCCCATGTCGAAGGGATAGAAATCCGCGGTCATGCCGTCGGTGCTCGTAACCGCCCGCAACGCCAGCACGTAATCGTAGCTGCGGCCGTCGCCCATCACGCCGACGCTTCTGACCGGCAAGAGCGCCGCAAAAGCCTGCCAGATTTCGTCGTAGAGCCCCGCCTTGCGGATCTCGTCGAGATAGACCGCGTCGGCCTTGCGCAGGATATCCAGCTTCTCGCGCGTGATCGCGCCGGGGCAGCGGATCGCGAGACCGGGGCCAGGAAAGGGATGGCGGCAGACGAAGGCCTCGGGGAGGCGGAGCTCCCGGCCGAGCGCCCGCACCTCGTCCTTGAACAGCTCGCGCAGGGGCTCGACGAGCGCCATGTTCATGCGCTCGGGCAGCCCGCCCACATTGTGATGCGACTTGATCGTCACCGACGGGCCGCCGGTGAAGGACACGCTCTCGATCACATCCGGATAGAGCGTGCCTTGCGCGAGAAACTGCGGAGCGCCGCGGCCATCCTCGGAGATCTTCTTCGCCTCCGCCTCGAAACATTCGATGAACAGGCGGCCGATCGTCTTGCGCTTGACCTCGGGGTCCTCGACGCCTTCGAGCGCGGTGAGAAACAGCTCCTGCGCCTCCACATGCCGCAGCGGGATATTGTAGTGGTCGCGAAAGAGGGTCACGACCTCCTCGGCCTCGCCTTGGCGTAAGAGCCCGTGGTCGACGAAGACGCAGGTGAGCGAGTCGCCGATCGCCTCATGGATGAGCACGGCCGCGACGGCGCTGTCGACCCCGCCCGACAGCCCACAAAGCACCCTGCCCTGGCCGACTTGTCGCTTGATCGCCCGAGCGGCCTCGCTGCGGAAGGCCGCCATGGTCCAGTCGGACTTGAGGCCCGCGATCTTGTGCAGAAAGTTGGAGATGAGCTTCGCGCCGTCCGGCGTATGCGCAACCTCGAGGTGGAACTGCACGCCATAGAAGCGGCGCGTTTCATCCGCGATCGCAGCGTAGGGCGCGTTCTCGGACTTGCCGATGATCTGAAACCCCGCCGGCAGGCGCGTCACGCGGTCGCCATGGCTCATCCAGACCTGATGGCGCCCGCCAACCGCCCAGACGCCGTCGAAGAGCGGGCTTGGCGTCACGACTTCGAGATCCGCGCGGCCGAACTCGCGGTGGTGGCCGGCCTCGACCTTGCCCCCGAGTTGCTCGGCCAAGAGTTGCTCGCCGTAGCAGATCGCGAGAACCGGGATGCCCGCGTCAAAAATCGCCTGCGGCGCGCGCGGCGATCCTTCCTCTGTCACCGAGCAAGGTCCGCCCGAGAGGATAACGGCCTTGGGCCGCGTCTCGGCGAAGGCGGCTTCAGCCTTCTGGAACGGCGCGATCTCGCAATAGACACCCGCCTCGCGCACCCGTCGCGCGATGAGCTGCGTGACCTGCGAGCCGAAGTCGATGACGAGCGCCTTGTCGTGACGGTCGGCGATCTCATGGTGAAAGTCGGCGGTCATGGGGCCTTCGGTTTGGCTGAGGGAGAGGGTCATACGGCGGCCTTTGGGATGGAAGTCAAGCGCGTCGCGCTCCCCCTTGCTTCACCCGAGCCGGATTCTGTAACGCCTCGGACGGCAGTGTGACCGGAGGGTGCGGGCTAATGGCGGATCATGACCTCGCGGCGCTGTGGGAAGCGCATTGCCGCTACGAGTTCGAGACCCGGGACGTGGACGCGACCATGGCGACGATGGTCGATCGGCCCTACGTCAATCACATCCCGACCATGGCGGGCGGCGTCGGCCATGACGAGCTGAAGCGGTTCTATAAATACCACTTCATCGGGCGCAATCCCGACGACGTGACCATGACGCTGGTCAGCCGCACGGTCGGCGCCGATACGCTGGTCGACGAGTTCATCTTCAAATTCACCCACAGCTCGACGATCGACTGGATGCTGCCTGGAATCCCGCCCACCGGGAAGGTGGTGGAGATCCCCATGGTCGCGGTCGTGCATTTTCAGGGCGACAAGCTCGTGCATGAGCATATCTACTGGGACCAGGCGTCGGTGCTGGCGCAGATCGGCGTGCTGGATCCGACGGGGCCTCCCGGTCGCCGGGGCGGAAACGGCGCGAAGGTGCTGGACAATACGCAACCGAGCAACGCACTGCTGGCGGCGGCCTGGGCGACGAGCGAAGGCAAGCCGATCTAGCCGACGATCTTGCCTTTGTAGCCGCTCCCGGGGCGGAGCATGAGGCAGAGCCAAATGGAGAAAGGACTCCCCGGCTTGCTGGAGAGCAAACCGGGGAGATACACCTCAATTAATCGTCGGCGGCGCTGTCCATGCGATGATCCTTAGGGGTGTAAGCGAGGGTTGAGGGATCGGTGTCCCCGAAGGTCAGAAACCATGCCTGGCCTATTGGCCCCCCTGCGCTGGCTGGGGGCACGAATAAGTCATAGTGGACGTAATCGCCGCGCAGGACGCCACTATACCGGCGGACCGAACCGAGGAACTGCGGGTCGCCGCCCGAAATCGGAACGAAGAGCGCCCCGTTGGGACCGAAGATCAAGGCCTGCCCGTTGGCACGCTCGGTTGTCGGATCGCCGGGGGGAACGACGCCGGGATCCACGATAATTTCGCCGATTTTCGTTCCGGGCGCCGGCTGTCGAACTTTGTGGGCCGGCAAAAATCTGGATTCTGTCCGGATCTCCCGGCTGCGCGCGGAAGCTCGTGACATAAAGATTGCCATCGGGCGCGAAGACCAAGCCCTCTGGGCGATTGAAGTCGCAGGCGCAACTTGCGTTGCTGACGAACATGTCCTTAAACTTCAAGGTGCGCGGGTCGTAGCGCAAGACGTCGCCGTCCACGCCCGCCGAAGGCAGGACGCAGGTTGCTCACGTAAAGGAGGTTATCGGGCCCGATCACGACGCCTCTGGGACCGAACTCTGTCGGCGGCACCAAATTGGCGGGCGGCAGCTCCAAGGAACCGCGTGAGAATCCCGATCCGGCGTTGAACGCCTGAATGACGCCCGGCAAAGCTGTCGTTTACGTCAACTAGCGAGGCCGCGAAAATCGTGGGCGGCGCACAGAGAGGGCTGTCGCACAGAATGATTTCCCTCGGCGTCGGAGGCGCCCAGGACTGGCTCGCTGCAACAAACGGACGCACGAACTTACCGGTCTTCTGCTGGTATTCGAATATCGCGCCGCTCACGGGAAGACCGACGTTCTGACTGCTGACCAATAGATGCCCTCGATCGAATATGAGCCCCCTGGGCCCATCAGAGACACCCTGCCGGAGGGCTTGCCGGGTTGGATGGACATCCTGTCGCGGTCACAAAGACCCCGAGGTATTGTCCCGTCGTCGCGTCGAAACGTTTGACGGTATTGTCGCTAGCATCGCCGATATAAAGAGAATCGGCGCGCGCTGTTGCGGTGAGAAGGCTTAACGCCGGGCCATCGCAAAGATCGATCTCATCTTGATCATGGCGTTTTCTCCTAATGCATAAACTGTGGCCTCCCTGAGGGAAAAGGCGGCAACCTTAGCAGTAGGTTGGCCGCGGCGCTATTGTGTAACCCACTTAGGCAAACGAGCGGTCGCCCGGTTCGCTCCCGTTCGAGTTCGGCGCCGAAGCCTGCTATAAAAGCGAGACCGGCGCATGGCTTGCATTGCGCCCCCTGCCTAAAAGGAGGTCCTCATCCCATGCAGGTCGCGGAACCCTCCCCTCTCGCCACGCGCGCCGCCGAGACGGCGCAAACCGCCGCTCAACCGCTTCGGACGGAGCACTCGAGGGGCGATCACGGGTTACATGAGGACGTGCGTCTGCTCGGACGCCTGCTCGGCGAGACCGTGCGCGAGCACGAGGGTCAGGAGGCCTTCGAGCGGATCGAGGCGATCCGCAGGCTTTCGATCGCCGCGAGCCGGAACGAGCACGAGGCCGAGGCCAAGCTCGACTCTTTACTGCGGCGGCTCACGGCTCGCGAGGCGCTCTCCGTCATCCGAGCCTTCAGCTATTTCCTGCATCTGGGCAATATCGCCGAGGATCTGCATCCGCTGCAGCAACGGGCCCGGGCGGAGGCCTCTGGCGAAAACGCGGGGAGCGAGCCGAGCCTCGCGAAAAGCTTCGCGAAGCTCCGCAAGGCCTCGGTCGGCGCCGGCAAGATCGCCCAGGCCCTGGCGCGCGCCTGGATATCGCCGGTGCTGACGGCGCACCCGACGGAAGTCAGACGCAAATGTCTACTCGACGCCGAGCACGCGGTCTTTTCGCTCTTGGCCGAACGCGAGCATCTGCGCGCCAAGAGCGAGCTGAACTCGAAACGAGGAGAAGCTCTTGGCGCGCGTCTCGCAGCTCTGGCAGACCGAGCTGCTGCGCCATGCGCGCCTTTCGGTGCGCGACGAGATCGAGAACACGCTGAGCTACTATCGCTCGACCTTTCTGACTGAAATTCCCAACATTTACGCCGACGTGGAGCGCCGTATCGAAGGCCTGCGCGTGCCGCCGTTCCTGCGCATGGGCACCTGGGTCGGCGGCGACCGCGACGGCAATCCCAATGTCCTCGCCGCTTCGCTCGAGACCGCGCTCAAGATGCAGGCCGAGGTGGCGCTGCGGTTCTATCTCACCGAGGTGCATCAGCTCGGCGGCGAGCTCTCCATCTCGAGGAAATATGCCGGCGCGACCAAGGCGGTCGAGGATCTGGCGCTGCGCAGCGGCGACGACAATCCGCACCGCGACGACGAGCCCTATCGCCGCGCGCTCATCGGAGTTTATTCGCGGCTCGCCGCGACGCTCACGAAGCTCACGGGCCAGGTGGCGCAGCGCCATGCCGTCGCGCCGGGCGAGCCCTACGGCAATAGCTGGGCGTTTCTGGCCGACCTCGTGGCGATCGACGAATCGCTGCGTCTGCACAACAGCGAGGTGGTCGCCTCGCAGCGCCTCGAGCCCTTGATCCGCGCGGTCGAGGTTTTCGGTTTCCACCTCGCGACGGTCGACCTGCGCCAAAGCTCCGATCGTCACGAGGAGACCGTCGGCGAGCTCTTGGCCCGCGCGCGCGCCTGCGAAAACTACGCGGCGCTGAGCGAGCCCGAGAAGCAGCAGCTTCTGTTGCGCCTGCTGAGCGAACGGCGTCCGCTGCGTTTCGCCGAAGCGGATTATTCCGAGGCGACGCGCTCGGAGCTCGCGATCTTCGAGACGGCCGTCCGCATGCGGCGGGACTACGGCGACGAGTTGATCCGTCATTACATCGTCTCGCACACGGAGACGGTGAGCGATCTGCTCGAAGTGCTGCTCCTGCAAAAGGAGTGCGGGTTGATGCACGGCACGCTCGCCGAAGTGGATATCGACCACGCCTCGGTGGATCTCATCATCACGCCGCTCTTCGAGACGATCGAGGATCTGCGCAACGCCGCGCCGATCATGCGCGATTTTTATGCACTGCCCGGCGTCGCCGCGCTCCTCGCCCATTCCGGGGCGACGCAGGACATCATGCTCGGCTATTCCGACAGCAACAAGGACGGCGGGATCGTCACGAGCATCTGGGAGCTCTATCGGGCGTCGACGGCGCTCGCCGAGTTCTTTTCGACCTTCCCGAGTCTCTCGATGCGGCTGTTCCACGGACGCGGCGGCACGGTCGGTCGCGGCGGCGGGCCCACCTATGACGCGATCCTGGCGCAGCCGCCGGGCACGGTGAACGGCCAAATTCGCATGACGGAGCAAGGCGAGGTCATCGCCGCGAAATACGCCAATCCGCAGATCGGCCGCGGGCAGCTCGAGCTGATCGTCGCGGCGACGCTGGAGGCGACGCTCCTCTCCGACCGCCAGTCGCCGCCCGACGAATTCCTCGAGGCGGCGGAAGCGCTCTCGCGCGCCGGCATGGCCGCCTATCGCCGCATGGTTTACGAGACCGAAGGCTTCGTCGACTATTATTTCGGCTCGACGCCGATCTCAGAGATCGCCGCGCTCAACATCGGCTCACGCCCCGCCTCGCGCAAACCGTCGCGCCGGATCGAAGATTTGCGCGCAATCCCCTGGAGCTTCGCCTGGGGCCAGGCGCGCCTCGCGCTGCCCGGCTGGTTCGGCTTCGGCTCGGGCATCGAGGAATTCCTCGAGACGGATTACGACTCCCGCCTGCGGCTTTTGCAGCGGATGAACCGGGACTGGCCCTTCTTTCGGGTGCTGCTCTCGAACATCGACATGATCCTCGCCAAGACCGATCTGTCGATCGCCCGCCATTACGCCGGCTTGGCGCCCGACCAGCAGCGGGCCCGCGCGATCTTCGGCGAGATCGAGGCCGAGCATGGCCGCGCGGTTGCGGCGCTGCAGGCGATCACGGGCGAGGCGACGCGGCTTGCCGACAATCCTTCGCTGGCCCGCTCGCTGAAGCTGCGCATGCCTTACATCGCGCCGCTGAACTATCTGCAGATCGAGTTGATCCGCCGTTGGCGCGCCGGCGAGACGAGCGACGAAATCCGCGAGGGCATTCTGACCTCGATCAACGGCGTCGCGGCAGGCCTGCGTAATACGGGGTGAGACGAAGCGTCGCAGGGAAAGGCCGCGCACGCTACTCGCCATTCCCCGTGGTTCGTCTTAAAAACAAGCGGATAGCTCAGGCCTCGATGAGAGCGACAACCCCTTTCGGAGCGCGCTGATGACCGACATTCAAATGGACTTCAGTCCGCGCGAGGCGCAGATGCGCGCCCGCACCGACGCCATTCGCGACATCGTCCTGCGCGCGGGCGAGAGACTGTCGCAAGAACATATCGAGGAAGTGAAAGGCAAGCTCGGCGTCAGCCGCTCCACGGCCTATCGCATGATCAAAACCTTCCGCGCCTGCGGCGTGGTGGTGGACCCGGACGCACGACCCATCGGCCGGCCCAAAGGCGCCCGCATGCTCGACGCGACGCGCGAATATCTGGTCCGGGAAGCGATCGAGACTTTTTACTTTTCGCCGCTGGCGCCGACATACACCCGGCTGTACGAGGAAATCCGCGAGCGCTGCCGCAAGAACGGGCTCCGCGCGCCTAATTGGCGAACAGTCAGGTCGCGCGTGGACGAAATGCAAACGCAGTTAAAAGCACAACGGGAGCGCGCGAGCTAAGACGCAGCAATCAAACGCCTGCATCCTGCCTGTGGAGCTTCCCGCCTGCGCCATGGGCCTTTCGGTGGCGCGCGACGCTCACAGCGTCAGCACGAAGTGCTTGAGGATCTTGAGGGCGAAGACGAGGGCGAGCAAAAGCGACGCGCCTCGCATCAGCGTCAGGATGGCGTAAACTTCCTCGGGTCTCAGCATGATCGAGTATCCTTCTCATCGCGCCGTGCGGCGAGCGCCAGAGGCAGCGCTTTGTCGTCACGGCCCATGAACCATAGGCAAGCCCTAAGCCAATCGGACATGGCGCCGCTGCGGTCATTTGACGCAACTCACCGCAGGGCCCGCGGCGCGAAAAAGTCGGTTCCGGATTGATATGGCGACCCGAAGGGCGCGCGTCATTGTGGAAATTACCGCGCCACGGGTACGTACACCGCGCTCATTGCGCGGATCGCGGCACGCGCTCCCGGGCGAAGGAGCGGCGGTCAAAGCGCGTTCGGCGCGCGTCGAGTTTCGCGATCAACTCCCGCTTCGGCGGTCTGGCCCCGCGAGATCGCGCTTGATGCATTCGGACGAAATCGCAACGTAGAAAACGTTTTCTAAAAGTTTGACGCGCGGTGTGCGAAAAACGCTCTAGCCGGCGCCCTTCAGCAGTCGCGCTGCAGCGGCGCGCGCCTCGTCGGTAACCGTCGCGCCAGCGAGCATGCGCGCGATCTCCTCGCGTCGTTCCGAAATCGACGAGCGTCGCCACGCGCGTCGCCAAACGCGCTTCGTTGCGTTTGGCCTGCGCTTTCGCGATGCGCAAATGCCGCTGCGCTTTCGCGGCGACCTGCGGTGCGTGGGTGACCGCAAGCACCTGCACGCGTTTCGCCAGACGGGAGAGACGCTCGCCGATCGCATCCGCGACCGCGCCGCCGACGCCGGTGTCGATCTCGTCGAAGACCAGTGTCGGCGCCGAGCCGCGATCCGCCAGCACGACTTTGAGCGCGAGAAGAAAACGCGCGAGCTCACCCCCGGAGGCGACCTTGAGCAGGGGACCTGGGCGCGAGCCTGGATTCGTCTGCACCCAGAATTCGACGCGATCGATACCCTCAGCGCCGCCGCTTTCGGGCTCGCTCGCAATCGCGGTGTGGAAGTGCGCGCCGCCGAGCTTCAGCGGCTTCAACTCCGCGTCGACTTCGGCGTCGAGCGCCTTCGCCGCCTTCCGACGCGCTTGGCTCAACGCCTGCGCCGCCGCGTCATAGGCGGCCTTGGCGCTTTCCGCGGCGCGCGCGAGCTCGGTTAGCCGGACCTCGGAGGCGTCGAGAGCGGCGAGCGCTTCGGCGATATTCCTGGCGACCGCCGGCAACTCGGCGACGCGCGCCTGGTGCTTGCGCGCGGCTGCGCGCAGCGCGAACAGCCGCTCCTCGGCTTTCTCGAGATCGCGCGGATCGAAATTCGCCCGCTCCAGCGTGGATTCCAGCGCCTGCTCGGCGAGCGCAAGCGCATCGATCGCCTGCGCCAGGAGCTTCAACGGCGGCTCGAGCAGCTCCGGCGCCGTCGCGGAGCGCCGCTCGAGACGGCGCGCGGCTTGCGCGAGCGCAGCGACGGAGGAATGATCGCCGGAAAAGACATCCAGCGCGTCGCGGAGATCTGCGGCGACTTTTTCCGCCCGCTGCATGGAGAGGCGCATCTCGGCGAGACGTTCCTCCTCGCCCTCTTCCGGCGCCAGTTCTGAAAGCTCCCGATGCGCGTGGCGCAGATAGTCGGCCTCGGCGCGGGCCTTGGCGACACGCGCCTCTTCCTCCTCCAGCGCGCGCCGCGTCGCGTTCTTGGCCGCATGCAGCGCGCGGAGCGCCTCGACCTCCCGCAAGAGGGCGCCATGCGCGTCGACGAGCGCGCGATGCGCAGCGGGGTCGATCATGGCGCGCTCGTCATGCTGACAGTGGATCTCGACGAGCTCGCGACCGATGAGGCGCAAACCCTGCGCGGAAACCGGCTGATCGTTCACGAAGGCGCGGGTGCGGCCGTCGGCGTTCTGCACGCGCCGAAGCACGAGCTCGCTCTCCGTTTCGAGGCCGAGCTCGCGCGCCGCGAGATGCGCCGGATGGTCGGAGGGAAGGTCGAAGATCGCGGCGACCTGGCCCTGGGCCTCGCCCGCGCGCACGAGCGAGGCGTCCCCGCGCCCGCCGAGCGCCAGCATGAAGGCGTCAAGCAGAATCGATTTGCCGGCGCCCGTCTCGCCCGTCAAGGTCGTGAGCCCGCCCGCAAAGTCGAGATCGAGGGCGTCGATCAGCACGATGTCGCGAATGGAGAGGCGGGTGAGCATGGGTGTCGCCAATTCCCTCTCCCCGCTTGAGGGGAGAGGGTTAGGGTGAGGGGCGGGTTCGCTTCGCAGCGGGAAGGTCTTCTACGGCGATATCTCCGGTTCAAGTCGCATCGCAAACAATCTCCCGAGCCCCTCTCCCCCGCCCTCTCCCCGCAAGCGGGGAGAGGGGGAAACCCGCGCCCATCGTTTGAGCAACTCAGAGAATTCTTGCAGTTATCGAAACTCCAGCGCGTGCCGGGAGCGTCCAGAACCGCTCAAAAATGCGTCTCGGACGTGTCGTCCTCCGGCTTGATCTCATGGCGCATCATCAGCGGCGCCTGCGTCAGCACGAAGACGAGCGTCAGCGCGACGATGCCGAAGACTTTGAAGCTCACCCATTGGTCGGTTGTGAGCGCGTGGCGCAAAACCTCGTTCAAGCCGGCCAGGAAGAAGAAGAAAAAGCTCCAGCGCCAGGTGAGCTTGCGCCAGCCGTCGTCGTCGAGATGGAGCGCCGCGTCGAAGACGACCGGCAGCAGCAGCCGGTTGAAACGGAGCGCGATCAGGAGCGCCGCGCCGAAGAGCGCATAGAGGATGGTCACCTTGATCTTGATGAACTCCTCGTCGTTGAGGAGAAGCGTCAGACCGCCGAAGACGAGGACCAGCGCCGCCGTGACCATCGGCATCATCGGCATGCGGCCGGCGAGCTTCCACGCCACGCCGAGCGAGATCGGCACGACGAGCATCAGCGTGGCGGTCGCGGCGAAGATGCCCCATTTGGCGTTGATCGCGAAAAACAGAATGAGCGGTCCGAGCTCCAGCGCAAATTTCAGCCCGCTCGGAATTTTCTTTTTCGCCGTTTTCGTCTCCGGCGCGGTCGCCTCTTGCGTCATCTGTTCATACCTTCGACTGTCGGCTCCTCGTCGGCGTCGAGGCCGGCGATGGCGAGAGCGAAATCGCGAGCCGCGAAAGGCTCCAAGTCCTCGGCGGTTTCGCCGACGCCGACGAAATGAATGGGCAGGCCGAATTTTTCGGCGATGGCGACGAGGATGCCGCCACGCGCGGTGCCGTCCAGCTTCGTCATCGCGAGGCCCGTGACGCCGGCGGTCTTGCCGAAAATTTCGACCTGCTGCAAGGCGTTCTGACCGACCGTGGCGTCGAGCACCAAGAGCGTCGCGTGCGGCGCCTCGGGATCGGCCTTCTTCATAACCCGCACGATCTTCTCGAGCTCGGCCATCAGCTCGGTGCGATTTTGCAGCCGGCCGGCCGTATCCATCAGCAGCAGGTCCACCCCTTCGGCCCGGGCGCGCTGGATGGCGTCGAAGGCGAGGCCGGCGGCGTCCGCGCCCTCCTTGCCCGAGACGACCTCGGCGCCGAGCCTCGCGCCCCAGTGCTTAAGCTGCTCGACCGCGGCGGCGCGGAACGTGTCGCCGGCGGCGAGAAGGACGCTCTTTCCCTCGCCCCGCCATTTGGCGGTGAGCTTGGCGATCGTCGTGGTCTTGCCAGAGCCATTCACGCCGACGACGAGCACCACGAAAGGACGCTTGCTATCATCGATCTCGAGCGGTCGCGCCACGGGCTCGAGCACGCGCTCCACTTCGGTCGCGAGGATCTTGCGGACCTCCTCGGGCTCGATCCCTTTCTCCAGGCGCAGCTTTCCGACGGCGTCGGCGATGCGCGAGGCCGCGCCGACGCCGAGATCGGCGCGGATCAGCACGTCCTCGAGCTCTTCGAGCGTCAGCGCGTCGAGTTTCTTCTTGGTGAAAAGCTCCGCGAGCCCCTTGCGGATCGCCTGCGAGGAGCGAAAGAGGCCGCCAAAGAGCCGTTCGCGCCAGCTTCGTTTCGGCGCTCTCTGGAGCCGCTTCTTCGGCTGCCGGCGCTTCCTGAGGCGCCGGCGCCTCGCCCCGGCCGAACAGCCGGGCGAAAAGCCCCTTCTTTTCCTTGGTCTCCACGCCGTTCCCGCTCATTCCCGCCCCGTACGGGGAGCCCTACACTAGAGACGAGCGAAGGGCCAGAGGCGGACAGCCGCGCGGCTCGCCAGTCACGGCTCCTTCGATTGATGCGCCGGCGCCGAAGGCCTACCCTTCGCGCGCTCGCTTCGAGGGGCCTTTTCCCGCGCGCGATAAAAATGGGGCTCAGCCATGGGGTTCGTCGAAGCCGTCAAGTCCTGCATCACCACCCGCTACGCAGCGTTCAAGGGCCGCGCGCCGCGTTCCGAATATTGGTGGTTCAGTCTGTTCACCGTGCTGGTTTACCTGGCCGCCAGCGTTCCCCTCATCGCGATCGCCGCCAATCAGCAAAATGCGGGACAGAGGCTGGAAGGCAGCACCGCCTTCGTCGCCCTCGCCGCCCTGCTGGGGCTGTGCTTCATGGCGTTGCTACTTCCGACCCTTGCCGTGAGCGTAAGGCGTCTGCATGACCTCGACTGGTCGGGCTGGTGGTATTTGACCCTGCTCGTTCCTTATCTCGGCTCGCTAGCAGCCCTGGTCATGCTCATAGGCTTCTGCTTTCGCGGCACGGCCGGCGCCAATCGCTTCGGCGAAGACCCGCTGCTCGCGACGGCCGAGACCTCTGCACAAGAGCTTAGGATAGGCGTCGGCAAGCGGCGAGCGCATTCAACCGCGCCGCCGCTTGCGTCCTGGATTTGCGCAAACTCAGGCGGAGGCGCTTTTCCTGAGCGTCAGTCCGAGACTGAGCCAGGAGGCGCCGGAAAAGATCAGGTTCACGCCCAGCAGCAGTCCGATGATGTAGAGGCTCGAGGCCGGCCAGCGGCTCAGGATGAGGATGCCGACAACGACGCTGAGCACGCCCGCCAAGGCGACCATAGGCCACAGCGCCGCGTCTCGGATCTGAAAGGCCAAGATGAGCCGAAACAGCCCCGAGATGAGAAGGCAGAGGCCCAAAGCAAGCGTGATGCCCGCGGCCGCGAGCACGGGGTCCCGCAAGATCACGACGCCGGCGATCGCCAGGCCGACGCCCACCAACACCCAGACCAGCGCGCGCGACCAGGGGCGAATCTGTATTCCCGTGATGACTTCCACGATCCCCGCCACGATGAGCGACACGCCCGTCACGAAGACGCTGACCACGGTCGCCGCGAACTCATCCGTCAGGGCGATGAAGCCCGCGAGCAGGAAGAATATCCCCAGCGCGACCACCCAGCCCCATTTGCGCTCCAGTCCGGAACGCGCGCCCAAAAGGTTCTCTGCTTCTTGCACAGTCATGATCGGCCTCCGAGTTTTGCGAGCTGCGCCGCCCTAGAAAAATCGTCTCGAGACGCGTGATGAGAGCAGCGCCAGAAATTCGGCTTCTGAAACCTGTCGCCGCGCTTCCGGGCTCGAGACAAACGATGGCCGCAGCTTCGACTTTGCCGTCCCAATTCGCAGGACACCCGCATTTACGTTTAAATCTTCCTGGAATTCCAGTTTTTTTACAAGGCGGCGAAATGTCGAGCCGTGGGCCTAAAGTTTCATGGCGCAAAAGCATCGTACGCCAACCTCCTCACGGCGTCGGGGCGCCGTAGCGCAGACGATCGACATAGGCGACACTCCCGACACGATGAACGACGAAAATCCTGTCGAATGAGCTTTCCTTAAGCTCCGGGACGCCCTCGACCCCGAGGCGGCCAGCAATGTCCCGCACCGTATTGGAATGCGCCACGACCAAGATCCTGCCTCCGACACGTTCCCTAAAAATACGCTGAACGAGCGCCCGCGCGTCATCATAGCCAATTGGCTCCAGGTCGAGGTGCTTGACGATTGGCTCGCCCGTCTGTCTCGAGCGAAGAAATTTGGTCACGAAAACGGCGTCGATACCCGCATCGGCGAGCACATGCGCCAACTCCTCAGCTCGACTTCTACCTGCGTCGGACAGCGGTGGATCAGCGCTACCATCGGCCTTCTCCGCGTGACGGATGATGTAGACCGTCGTCACGGCCGCAGGCTGGCCGTCCGCCAATGACGGGCGCGTGAAAGCGGCGAAGAAGAGCGCGCGCTCAACAGAGCCCATGGCCTCTCCCTCCGATGTTGAGCCCGCGACGCTTCACCTTCGAGGAGACGCCCTCGCGGCGTCTTTCCTCGCATGTTGTGTTTCCGGAGTTTTTATTGGCCAATCGTTTCTTTCAATGCGCGCGCTAGCAGCAGCATATGGGCCGCCAAATCGACCTGCTCTGGCTTAAGCGCGCCGACGTCTTCGGAGCCTGGGGGGAGAAGCAGCACGGACAGCGCGTCTCCCTGAGCAATCGTGATCCGTCTGGCGTTGAAGGACGGTCCTTTGCCAAATTGCTTCGGCAAGGCGCGCTCGCGAAGTGTGGAAAGCAGTTCTCCCAGCGTGGCCCTTTGGCTCGGGGTAAGCCAACCTTGCCGATGGGAAGAAATTGTCTTCCCTCCGACCTGTCGAGCGACCGAGAAGCTGCAGTCCGAAGCAATGGTCCAGACAACGCCGCTCGGTCCGGCGACGCCGTCCTGCGTGTCGCTTATCGTGAGCGCGGCGGACGCGGCGTCCATTGGGCAGCGCGCGTCCGACGAATCGTTTGGCGCGGCTTGGGTAGTCCCGAAGCTCGACACGACAGCGAGTACGCTGGCGAGCAGGCGCGGGACGAAATCGAGATGCATCTCTCCAGGAAGCTCCCTACTCTCCTGGCGCGGACCGTTGCCCTTGCGAGCCCTTAACGGCGCCTCGAAGCAGGCGGCGATCCGACGCAAATGGCGAGCGAGCCGCCGATGAAACTGTCGGCAGCTTCTGCGCCGGCTAAAACGTGGAGAACCGCCGACGGCGCACCATCGGCAGTCCGGAGGGGGTCTCGCCGACGATTTCATGGGTCGCCCCCGGGGGCAGCGTCCCGTCGGGGAGAGGCTTGGCAGCCTGACCGTTCGCCACCAAGCCTTTGATGAAGTTCCTCGCCTCCTCCGTGTCGGGGGTGATGACGCCCTTATCTCCGGGCGCACCCTTTGGCGTATCGTCGGCCATGTCGCCTCACACTCCCCGCAACTCCGCCATCAAACGCAGTGGCGGCAACCGCAATCGAACAGGCGTCTCTTCAAGTGCAACGCTCCATTCTCACGAACGATCGCGTGCGTTTTCAAACGTCGTCCGGGCGCGAACGCGAGCTGATCCGTCTTGAGTTCGCCGTAGTCGACACGTCCCTGAGCAAAGAGCGCGTCGACGAAGGCGGTCGCCGCGGCGACGGAGCTTGGGGGCTCGGTGGATCGAGCGTTGACGGTCGCGGCGAAAGTCGCATAGACGCGCGGGTGCGATGGCGTTTCCACGACCAGCGGCTCTGAAAGACCGTAGTGCGCGGCGGGCAGCGCCACCTTGTCGAGCGGCCCCAACGTCGCAGGCGCAGCAGCAAAGGCGACGGACGCGCTGTGCAGGGAATGCAACGCCGTTGCGGACTCGAGCGACAATATCGCCCGGCGCACGAAGATGCTGTTCAGTACGGCGGGGTAGGCAGCGTTTCTCTTGCCGCTGACATTCACCATCGCGGCGGCGACCTGGGCATAGAAGTTCGAGACGACCGGCGCCTTGACGATGGCCTCCACGAGGATGTCGCGCATCTGTTGACTGACGGCCAGCAGCTCGTCGGCGCTGGGGTTGTTCGCGTCGGCAGCGGAAGCCCTCAGGAATCCCGCCAACGCTTCGAAGAAGGCGCCGGTAAAGACGCGGGAGAAGGAGTGGACTTCCGACGAAAGCTGCGCGGCCGGCGCCTGCATCGGAAGGGTCGAGGGATCTCGGTAGTTGAAGGAGTTGACGGCGTTGCGCAGGCAGTCGGGCTCGACCGCGTCCGGAGCTTGAGCGCGGATCGCACTCGCGAGTTGCTCGGCCAGACGAGAGAGGCGCGAGCTGCGGTAAAGACGCCCCCCCGTGTCCTTCAAGATCGCCTGGCGCAGCGACGGGAGCTGCAGGGCGGACAGAATCGCGCTCATGTCACCAAAAAACTCATGGAGCGCGCCGCTCTCCGCACTCCCGACGTCCCAGAGCTCCGGCTTTATCGTGTCCAGGATCGCGTGCCCCATCTCGTGGCAAACGATATCCGGGCTCCCGCCAGAATAGACGGTTCCGTCAGGGGATGGACCATGAAAGAAGTTCAAAGCCTGCCGGTCGTAATAGGCGTTGAGATCCTCGCCCGCGTCGAGCAGCACCTTCAGCTTCGGGCCGACTTGCCACTGCTTCTTGGGCATGGCGGGCGCCCAAAAATCCGCGCCGCGGCGTAAAGCCTCGGCGGCTACCCAGTAGCGGAATGCTGCAGAGGAATGGTTCGTGCTAGGCGCCGGCGCCGGGGTCGGGAAGTCATAGGCAAAGGGTGTCTTCGTTGGGTCAGGAAGAGGAGCGTTTGCGGTCACGCCCGAACCGGGATCTTCTTCCCAAATCTCAATCATTCCGGTCGTCACGGAGGCGGCGGATTTTGGAATAGGCTTTGTCATGGCTCATTCCTTTCAGGCAACTTTTTTGGCGATCCGTCTTTCCATACGCCGCCCTCGAATGCCCCTTCTCAAATGCGTTCTCCGGCGGGCTAAATGCAGGCCGGAAATTCCCGCGAAGCGACATAGAGCGTAGGAAGGACGCAATAGTGTCAAACGAAGCGGCTAGCATTGTCAAGCATAATGCGTGTCGTAATCCTTTCGTTTCCTTTAGTAGCAAGAAAAGGCTAAGCTGACGCTGACGCGTCAGACTTCAGTTTCATCTGCCCGGCTTTCCGTCACGACGACGATGCGACGGCCCGCCAGGTCCACGACCGGCGCCAACGCCTTGGTGAAGGGATAGAATTGGCTTTCGCCGCCTTGTATCGGCAGCACCTCCAAGATATCGCCCGCGCCGAAATTGCGCAGCGCGATCACGCGTCCGAGCGCGGCGCCGTCCTCGCTCTCGACGCTGAGCCCGATCAGATCGGCGAGGTAGAACTCGTCCTCCTCCGGCGCCGGCAAAAGCTCGCGCGGCAGGTACAGTTCAATTCCGGTCAGCCTTTGCGCGGCGTCGCGACCGGAAACGCCTTCGACGCTGACGACGAGCATCTCCCTGCCCTGCTCCCGCGCGCTCTCGAGCACAAAGCGCCGCGCGCCGGTCTTGTCGAAGAGCGGACCATAGTCCGCAATCGAAAGCGGCTCGGCGGTGAAGCTCTGCAAGCGGATTTCGCCGCGCACGCCGTGCGGCGCGCCAAAACGGCCCATCAACAAAAGATTCCCCGGCTTGGCGCCGGCGGCGTCGGTCTCGCTCATCTCAAGGCTCATGCCTTCACGCGCACATATTCGCCCGGCGCGTCGCAGAGGGGCTTAAGCTTGTCGCTTCCGGGCTGGCGCGCAGGGACCGTCTCGGGCGACTGTCGCTTGTACCACTCGATCCAATGCGGCCACCAGGAGCCTTTGACCTCCTTGGCCGCCGCGCACCAGTCGTCGAACTCGCCCTGTATCGGGCCGCCGAGCCAATACTGATATTTGCCCTTGGCGGGCGGGTTGACGATGCCCGCGACATGCCCCGCGCCGCCAAGCACGTACTCGACCGGGCCGCCGAAGAGCTTGGCGCCGAGAAAGACCGAGCGGGCCGGCGCGATATGGTCCTCCTTGGCGGCGATCTCGTAGATGGGGATCGTCACTTTCTTCAAATCGAGCGTGACGCCGTCGATGACCAGCTTGCCCCTGGCGAGGTTGTTCTCGAGATAGCAGTTGCGCAGGTAGAAGGAGTGGTTGGCGCTTGGGATGCGGGTGGAATCGGCGTTCCAGGCCAGAAGATCGAAGGCGGAAGGCGTCTCCCCCTTCACGTAGTTATTGACGATGTAGTTCCAGACGAGCTCGTTGGGGCGCAGCACATTGAAGGTGTTGGCCATCTTGACGCCGTCGAGGTAGCCGGTCTTGGCCATCGCCTCCTCCAGCGCCGCGAGCTTCTCCTTGTCGACGAAAATCTGCATGTCGCCGGCGTGGGAGAAGTCGACCTGTGTCGCAAAGAAGGTCGTGCTTTGGATCCGGTCGTCGCCGGTGGCCGCCATATAGGCGAGCGTCGAGGCCAGCAGCGTGCCGCCGACGCAATAGCCCGCCGCCGAGACATGCCGCTCGCCCGTCGCCGCCTCGATCGCGTCGAGGGCGGCGAGCACCCCGCGGCGCATATAGTCGCCGAAGCTCAAATTCGCCTGGCTCGAATCGGGATTGACCCAGGAGATGATGAAGACGGTTAGGCCCTGAGCCACCGCCCAGCGCACGAAGCTCTTCTCGGGGTTGAGATCGAGCACATAGAACTTATTGATCCAGGGCGGGACGATGAGGAGCGGGCGCTTCAAGACTTCGTCGGTCGTGGGCGCATATTGGATGAGCTCGATCACGTCGGTGCGCAGGATCACCTTGCCGGGCGTCGTCGCCATGTCGACGCCGAGCTCGAACTTGCTCTGATCGGTCTGGCGGATTTTCAGCGTGCCGCCGCCCGCCGTCAAATCTTCGGCGAGCATTTCGAGCCCGCGCACGAGATTGGAGCCCCGCGCCTCAATGGTCGCCCGCAACAGCTCCGGATTGGTCGCCACGAAATTCGAGGGCGAAACGGCGCTCGAGATGAGTCGCGTATAGAAGGCCGCCTTGGAGCGCGTCATTTGGTCAAGCCCTTCGGCGCGCTCGATCATCTCGTCCGCCCAACGCGAGGTGAGCGAATAGGACTGGCGCAGGAAATCGAAGAACGGACTGTCCTTCCATTCTGGCGCGGCGAAGCGCTTGTCCGAGGGGTCGACGGGGACGAAGGGCTCGGCCTCCTGGCCGGAAAGGCGTTGCAACGTCTGCGTCCAGATCGCGCCGAGGCCGTGGGTCAGTTCCGCCTGCGCGCTGGCGGCGCGTTGGGGATTTTTCATCCAGGCTTCCACGACGGCGCCGAGCGTGCGCGTCGCGTCGGCGGCGTTAAGCGCGAGCTCGCTCGTCGAGTTCGCCCGGGTCGGGCGCGCTCATCGCGGCGTGCAGCACGCGACGGCCGTGATCGACGAGCTTGGCCATATTGTCGGCCGCCAGGTCGATTTCGTCGACGAAGGTGGCGGGCTTCCGCGACTTGCTCGCTTTGGGCGGCGGCGCGGTCTCAAGACGCGCCTTTTCGCTCTTGCCTTTCGTAGGCTTCGCTTTCTTCGCAGACGCCGCAGAGTCGGGCTGCGCCTCCTTGGAAGCCGCCGGCTCCGCCTCCATGACAATCTGCGCGGGAGCCTTCTTGCGCCCGGCTTTTTCGCGCTTTTCAAGCTCACCGGTCTTATTCTTGCCAGTCTTTTTGGTCTTACTAATGATCGTCTCTCCCATTGCCTCTTTGGCGCGGGAGGCGCCCTCCCACGCTTTTTGCGTCCCGGCGGAGGAAAATCAAGACCGCTTCGTCGCCCTCATCAGGCGGCGAACCGGTCGATCCCGCGCATCCCCTGGGCCGCGTCTCCACTCGCGTCCTCAACGCACCGAATTGGGATAATTGAGCCTCATGCCGATGACGACGCAGGACGCCCGCATGCACGCGCCGCGAAACGAACCCTCCGACGATCGCCACGCAAGCCGGCAGAGGCGAAATGTCGCGGTCTCCGCTCCTCGCCGCCTGATGGGGCTCGCGGCCGCGCTTCTTTGCGTCGCGGGGCCGGCGCGCGCCCAGTCTCTGGGCTCGGCGATCGGCGAGGCCGCCGAAACCTTCCAATTCAGACGGACCCCGCCGCCCGCCGCCGAGTTCGTCGAGCGCGCCCGCCCGGACGAGCTGGGCTATCAGCAGCTTGCGCCGACCGACAGGGCGAACCACAGGAAGAGCGCTGCAGAGTTGGACGCCCTCGCCTCCTCGCTCGAGAACGCCAAGGCGACGAATCGGCGCGCCGCCCAGCGCGTCCGCGCGCCCGACGGATCGGCAGGAACGAAGACGGCGAAAGCCAAGCTCGACCCGCAGGATCGTTAGCCCCTTTTTCTGCCGGTTCTCTGATTAAGCGAATTTTCGCGATAGTCGACGACTCTTGCGAGGGTGGAGGCCAACAAGACATGGGAAACTTCAACGTCATGATCATGGACAGTCAGATTGCCGATGCCGGCGAAAGAAACGAGGAAGCTGGACAGGGGCGTCAATCGGGGCGTCTCGACCGCCGGTCCTTTCTGTTCGGCTCCGCCGGTCTCGGCGCGCTCGCGCTCACCGGTTGTGCGACGTCCGACGGCATGATCCCACCCGAGGTGGCTGCGCTTTATGGGCCGGTTCCCAACGAGAAATTTCCAATTCCGGCGGTCGATCTCCGGAAGGTCGATCCGAGATTCTATCGCCGGACAGTGCGATACGACAGCAAGGAAGCGCCCGGCACGATTATCATCGATCCCGCCAATTACTATGTTTACCGCATCGAAGGTGAAGGAAACGCCACCCGCTATGGCGCCAATGTCAGCCGCCCTGGGTTCCTGTGGAGCGGTGAAGCCTATGTCGGGCGCAAGGCCGAATGGCCCACCTGGACGCCGCCCAAGGAGATGATCGCGCGCCAGCCGGAGGCGCGCAAATACGCCGGCGGCATGCCGGGAGGTCTGGACAATCCACTCGGCGCGCGTGTTCTGTATCTTTATCAGAACGGGCGCTACACGGTCTGCACGATCTACAGCACCAGCGACCCCGAATCGATCGGGGCCGGCGTGACGAGCGGCTGCACCGGCCTACTCAGTCAGGATATGATCCACCTCTATTCACGAACGCCGGTCAAGGCGAAGGTGCTCGTCCTGCCGGCATAGCCAAAGCCGTCATCCGGCCGAGGCGCGGCCAAAGACCTCGACCGTTGCTTAAGCTAAAGCGATGGCGGGGTGGCGGCGCCTATGTGGCCAGGCCAGCCCGCGTCGAACCTTCGCCGCGCCACTGTTTGAGGCAATCTCGGACCGACCCGCAAAAGTTGACAGACTTTTGCGGGCAGAATGCGCACCAACACCTTGTTTGGGCGCGACGCCTGATCGCTCGGACGATTCCGTTCGAGCGCAAAGCGCGCTAAGAAGAGCAGCGAAAATCCAACGGCTTCGGACCCCCCATGTCGGACTTCTATCGAATTAAACGCCTGCCCCCTTACGTCTTCGAGCAGGTCAACCGCTTGAAGGCCAAGGCGCGCGCGCAAGGCGCCGACATCGTCGACCTCGGCATGGGCAATCCGGATCTGCCGGCGCCCCGCCACGTCGTCGAGAAGCTCGTCGAGACGGCGGGGAAGCCGCGCACCGATCGCTACTCCGCGTCGAAGGGCATCCCAGGCCTGCGGCGGGCGCAGGCCAATTATTACCGGCGCCGTTTTGGCGTCTCGCTCGATCCCGAGACCCAGATCGTCGCGACGCTCGGGTCGAAGGAAGGCTTCGCCAATATGGCGCAAGCGATCACCGCGCCGGGTGACGTGGTGCTCACGCCGAACCCCTCCTATCCGATCCACGCCTTCGGCTTCCTGATGGCCGGCGGCGTCGTGCGCTCCGTGCCCGCCGACCCCACGCCGCAATATTTCGAGGCGCTCGAGCGCGCGGTCAAACATTCGATCCCGAAGCCGATCGCCGTGGTCTGCTGCTATCCCGCCAATCCCACGGCCTCGGTGGCCACGCTGGATTTCTACAAGGACCTCGTGGCGTTCGCCAAGAAGCACGAGATCTTCATTCTCAGCGACGTCGCCTACGCCGAGGTCTATTTCGACGACGAGCCGCCGCCCTCGGTGCTGCAGGCTCCAGGCGCGATCGACGTGACGGTCGAGTTCACCTCCATGTCCAAGACTTTCTCGATGGCGGGCTGGCGCATCGGCTTCGCCGCGGGCAATGAGCGCCTTTGCGCGGCGCTCGCGCGCGTCAAGAGTTATCTCGACTACGGCGCTTTCACGCCGATCCAGGTCGCAGCGGCGGCGGCGCTGAACGGCCCCGAGGACTGCATCGTCGAGATGCGCGGGATTTACCGCCGCCGGCGTGACGTGCTCGTTGAAAGCTTCGCCCAGGCCGGCTGGATCATTCCTTCGCCGCGGGCCTCGATGTTCGCCTGGGCGCCGATACCCGAGCGTTTCGCGGAGCTGACCAGTCTCGAGTTCTCCAGCCTTCTGATCGAGAAAGCGGAACTTGCCGTGGCGCCGGGCGTTGGCTTTGGCGAGCACGGGGAAGGCTATTTGCGCCTCGCGCTCGTCGAGAACGAGCAGCGCATTCGCCAAGCGGCGCGCAACTTGAGGAAATTCTTCAACTCCGCAGACGAGCGCCTGCATAACGTGGCGCCAAAGACACGGCTCGCGGCTTCTTCGTGAAAGCGCCGCAAAGTTCATTAATCGTAAGGGTGGGTTTGCCGATAGTCCTCTTCGCGCAGACCTAGAGCATGTCCCGGAAAAGTGCGAAGCGGCTTTCCGGTCAGGACATGCTCTGAGTTTCTGATTTAGAGCGAGTCCTTTTCGATCGCGTGATTCCACGCGATCGGGACGCGCTCTAGCGGGTTCCCCGCGCCAGCCGCGCCAGGAGTGCGAAACGAGATGCGAAACCTCGCTGATCATCGGACGACTGGTCTCCACAAGCACGCGGCGTTCGGGTGCAACCGCCCGAAGGCGCCGGCTCCCGCGCCATCGCAGCGCGCGCTCGCCGCAGCCCGCGTCCTCCTGTCGCTTTGCGGCGCCCTGATCCTGGCGAGTCTAGCGGCGGAGCCCTCGGCGGCCCGCCCCAACGAGAGCGCCTACTGTCAGAATCTGCGGGCGCAGATTTCCCAGGCCGGCGGCGACCGCGGCTCCGCCGCCTCCGGCCGCCAGCGCGCCGAGCTTGGACGCCTGCAGGCCCGCTCCCAAGGCCTCGGCTGCGGCCGCCCCGGTTTTCTGATCTTCGGCGGCGGCGACCCGGCCGAGTGCGGGGCGCTTCAGTCCCGCATCGCGCAATTGGCGGCCGCTGTCTCCTCCGGCGGCTATTGGGGCGGCTCGAACCGCAACGCGCTTCTTGCCCGCTACGAGGCCGAGTGCCGCCAGGGCTACAGTGCGCCGCAAGAAGCCGAGCCCCAGAACATCTTCGAGGCGATTTTCGGCGGGCGAGCGCGCCGCGGCGAGCCCTTGGTCGAGGGGCCCGGCGGCGTCGTGCTCAATCCTGACGACCCAGGCTACTACGAGGGGGACGCGCGCGCGCAGGGCGGCTCCGAGGCGGTGTGCGTGCGCCAGTGCGACGGGGGCTTCTTCCCCGTGAGTTATTCGGCGCGCCACGGCAGTCTGCAGGATCTCAATGAGCTCTGCCGGGCGCAGTGCCCCAACGCCGAAGCGATGGTCTATACGAAGTCCCTGTGGCGCGACATCGAGACGGCGGTCTCCATCGACGGGGAACCCTACTCGGCGCTTCCGAATGCGCTGAAGTTTCAGAAACAGCGAGTCGCCGCCTGCAGCTGCAAGCCGCCCGGCGTCAGCTGGGCGCAGGCGCTCGAAGGCGCCGAGCGCATGCTCTCCTTCGACCGTCATCACGATTCGATTCTCACGGCCGAAGAGGCGGAGCGGCTGTCGCGGCCTCTCCCGGTCGGCGGATCGAGCCGGCGGGTCGCCAGCGGGCAATCGGCGCGACGCGACTCGCGCGGCGTTGTCGACGCCCCGCCCCTGCCGGCGCCGCAAGAGGCCGCCGCCTCGGGCATCGGCCTGGATCAAGGCGTCACCCGAGAAGTGACGGGTCCCGACGGAACGAAGAAGCGAGTGCGCGTCATCGCTCCGGCGCTGTAAGCCGCAAGCTGGCTTGGCTGCGGTTTTACGGCAGGATGTGCGCCTCGATAAACCACAGCGCCTTGTCGAGATCGCGGGAGTAGTTCGTGAGAATATCGGCGCTGTCCTGATCGCCGGCTTCGTCGAGCGCCTCTATGCCTCCGCGCACCGCGTTCGCAACCTTGCCGTAGCGGTCGGCCAACGCGTGCAGATGGTCGTCGACTTTTGAAATGTCGAGCGGATAGGGCTCCAACGCTGTGGAGCCGGCCACGGCCTGGGTCGAACCGAGCGCGACGCCGCCGAGTTGGACGACCCTCTCGGCGATCGTGTCGACGTAGCCGTCGATCTGCGATCGAAAACCATCCACCATCTCGTGCACCGCAATGAAATTCGGCCCGCGCATGTTCCAGTGCGCCTGCTTGGTCACCAGCGCGAGATCGATCGAGTCGGCAAGGCGCGCGTTTAGGAGGGAGATCGCCGTGGTTTTAGAATTCGAAGGAAGGTCGTTCCGCGTCTCATGCGCCTTCTTCGTCTGGGTCGTCGAATTCGTCTTCGTCGCCAATTCCGCCTCCTCGCATTCGCGTTTCATCCTGGGTAAGCCGCGGTCCTTTGCGACGGCTCCCGCTGGCTCTCATCTAGGCCTGGATAATGGCGCGGCGCCCTGCGCCGGCAAGTCGGCCAGGCGGCGGTTTTTTCATTTTTAAGCGGAAAGCCCCGCCCCTGGCTCGGTCATGTATTCGTAGATATACTTACCAATGTCCGCAGACGCGAGAGTGTGCTTTTGCGGCGTCGTAAAGTAACATCTGGATACGCGGCCTCTTCTCCTGAGGGCGTGTCCGCCTCGGGCCCCGGCGCTGCTGAAAGAACCGCCCCACTTGGCGGGCCTAAAGCAAGTCGCGGTGTAGGACGTAAATCATTACAAGGATCAAACCATGGATAGTCATGAGATAAACGACATCGTTTACAAATCTCAGGGCGTTGTGCGGCAATATGCAACCATGTCGGAGCTGCATCCTTGCGAAAAATATGCGTTCGCGAAATTCATTCGTGATGGTGACTCTATACTTGATTTAGGCGTGGGCGCGGGGCGCACGACGCCGCATATTGCCAGAAAGGCTGGCCGTTACCTTGGCGTTGATTTCTCCCTGGAGATGGTGCGCGAGGCTAAGCAAAGATACGGTGATGTCGACTTCCGATGCGGAGATGCGCGGGACCTCCGGGAATTGGAGGACAATTTTTTCGACGTCGTCGTCTTCTCATTTGACGGGATCAGCGCGATCCCTGCGAAAGAGGGCGTGATGGCGGCGCTCAAGGAAGTTCATCGCGTGCTGAAGCCCGGCGGATTATTTCTGTTCTCCGCAAGCAACGCGAGGTTTTTGATCTTTCAGCCTCTGTTCGAGAACGCAGATGTCGAGATGATTGGCATGGAGCAAAACCGCCGCAGACGCACGACCGATAGGCGGCTCGCCAAGCGTATCGACCGCTATCTCGCCTTCCTCGAAAAGGAACTCGCCGAGGTCGACGGCGACATCGACGCCGGTGTGCGCGCTTCGCCGGCCTGGCGAGAGACCGAGCAGCTTCTCACCTCCGTGCCCGGCGTGGGACCGGTTACGGCGAGAACCCTCATCGCCGAGCTGCCGGAACTCGGCCAGCTCGATCGTCGCAAGCTCGCTGCGCTCGTGGGGGTAGCGCTATTCAACCGATACTTCGGGACGTGGCGCGGCCATCGCATGATCGCTGGCGGACGAACCAGCGTCCGTAGCGCGCTATACATGGCCGCTCTCGTCGCCATCAGACACAACCCTCAGATCAAGGCCGCTTATCAGCGCCTCGTCGCGAGAGGCCGACCCAAAAAGGTCGCCATCATCGCCTGCCTGCGTCAGCTCCTCACAATCCTCAACGCACGACCCTAGGGCGGAAGGCCTGGCGGCTCGCCATCTCCCTCGTCAAGACCTTCGGTCTCTTGTTGAGGCAAGCAAAGTATCGAGCTTGTTTGAAGGGTGAAGGATATATGTATGTTCCGGTGCATAACGGAATGCTTCTGTACACCACGACGCCGCGATTGCTGAGCGAGAAACTTCGCGCGATCGGTTTTGAAATTGTAGAGATTATTGACTACGATCACCCGAAAACACGCCATGAGTTTTTCGTCGGCTCCTATTTCTATATCGCGAGGAAGGCCGCGTAAGGGGCTTCACGCTCATGTTTCGAGGGGTCGAGAGGTTCGACAACCGTGGCCACCGCTTGCCCTTGGCGTTCGGCCATGTTGCGGGTTCTGACCGGAAGCGTTGACTCTTTGTTTATCTAAGACGGACACGTTGCACCTTGACCGCGGCAAGAACTCGCTGCAAAACTTCAGCGGCGCCATGAGCGGCGCGAAAATGTCGATTCATTGATGGAGAGACGCATTGCTGAAGCTCGCTTTTGGAGACCCCGCTCGCCGTCCTCGCCGCGCGCCCTCCCCCTTGAAGGTCGCCATTGCCGCCTACCGCCGTGCCGAGGGCGTCGCCGGCGCGACGGCTGACGACAACGCGCGCCGCGCCGTGCTCGAAGCCGAGGAGGCGATCGTCCGGGCGCCCTGCGCCAGCGACGCCGAGTTCATGCAGAAGCTCTCCTATCTGCTCTGCGTCCTCCGGGAGCAATGCGGCCGCGAGCCAGAATACGGCGATGACTTTGAGCCAATTGCGCACGCGGTCGCGATCTACCTCGAGCAGCGCAAGCCGGGTTGACGGATCTGCAGCGTGGGAGGCGACCGCCAGCGGCGCTCGTGATTCGCAGCGGCGATGAGGCGTGCCTGCAGAGCTGTGACAGTAGTGGCGTGTGGTCGTGGATCTTGGGCGAGCCTAAGTCCTCAAAAGGTCTCGTCGCCCGCGCCGCCTCATGTTCAATGCGTTAAATTAATGTGGCGGAGAGGGAGTCCGCCAAACTAACGTCCTGCCCGTCCCAGCCTGTCCGATAGATCCTCATATTTCTCATAGGTTCTGCCGACAACCGTCTTGCCTTGTCCGGCGATTGTGCGCCATAATCCGCGTCGAACTGTAAGACCAATTGTAAGACCGGATGGCGACGATGGCGGGCGGGAAACTCACGGCGCGGGCGGCGGCGACCACGAAGCCGGGGCGTTATGGCGATGGCGCGGGGCTTTATCTCGTCGTCTCGGCCGAGCGGGGCGCGAAAGTGGGTTTTTCGCTTCAGCTTCGGCGGCAAGGTCACGGAAATGGGGCTCGGCTCGGCGGACGTCGTGACGCTCGCCGAAGCGCGCGACAAGGCCCTCGACGCCCGCCGGACGCTGGCGAGCGGGCGCAATCCCATCGAGGCGCGCCGCGCCGCGATGGCCGCGGTGGCTGCAAAGCCGACCTTCGGCGACGTCGCGGACGCGCTCATCGCCGCGAAGGAGAGCGAATGGCGCAACGACAAGCATCGCGCGCAATGGCGCATGACGCTCGAAACCTACGCCGCGCCGCTACGCTCCCGCCCGGTCGACGAAATCGACACAGAGGCCGTTCTGGCCGTTCTAAAGCCGATCTGGCAGGAGAAGCCGGAAACCGCCTCGCGCCTGCGCGGGCGCATCGAGGCCGTTCTGGACGCGGCCAAGGCGCAAGGCCTTCGCTCGGGCGAAAACCCGGCGGCGTGGCGCGGCCATCTCTCGCACCTCCTGCCCAAGCGCGGCGTTCTCACGCGCGGCCATCATGCGGCGATGGACTATCGCGATGTTCCGGCCTTCCTCGGCGCAACTGCGCGAGCGCGAGGCCATGGCGGCGCTGGCGCTGGAATTCTGCATCCTGACGGCGACGCGCTCGGGCGAGACGCTCGGCGCGCGCTGGTCGGAAATCGACATGGCGGCGAAGGTCTGGACCGTGCCGGCGGCGCGCATGAAGGCGGCGCGCGCGCATCGCGATACCCCTGTCCGATCGCGCGATGGAAATTCTCGAAAAGCTTTTCAAAGCGCGATCCGGCGACTTCGTGTTTCCGGGCCAGCGTGCGGACAAGCCGCTGTCGAATATGGCGATGGAAATGGTGTTGCGCCGGATGAAATTGGACGGCGTGACGGTCCACGGCTTCCGCTCGGCTTTCCGCGATTGGGCGGGCAACGAAACGCATTTCCCGCGCGAGGTCGCCGAAGCGGCGCTGGCGCATGTCATCGGCGACAAGGCCGAGCAGGCCTACCGGCGCGGCGACGCGCTCGAAAAGCGCCGGGCGCTCATGGCGGCATGGGCGAGCCATTGCGAGCCGGAGGCGGCGGGGAATGTCGTGGCGCTGAAAAAGCCCGCCTAGGGGCCTCAGCCGCCGGCCGGTTGGAGACAGCTTTAGTTTCCCTCTAGCCCAAGATTGCGGAACCTGACTATGCTGACCGCTCGGGGGGCTTGGGACGCCCCGCCGCCGAGGTTTCCGTGGCGTTTTCCGAGCAGCCGATCATCACCTCGCCTTTTGAAGCGCCCCGGCAGCACTATGAGCTGGACGGGGAAGGCCAGCCTACGGGGCGGCTTCTTTCCGGCCGGCGCGAGAGCATTCAATTCGTTCCCGTCCCGGCGGCGCGACGGCGCGGGGCGTCAGCGGCGCAACTCCCGCTCTTCGATAGCATTTCCAAAAACGCGCTGATCAACGAAATCCGCAAGCACGTCGGACCGTGGCGCGATCTACCGCCGAGCCAATGGGGCGTCACGCCCGAGACGCAACGCCTGCTCTTGCACTGGCGCGACCCCCACCGAAGCCCGGAAATCGACGAAACCGCCTGGAGCGAGATGAATTCGACCATTTCCCGCCCTTTCCCGAAACCCTCATCGGGCCGCATCTGCGTGAAGGTTATCAATCACTTCGGCGACGAGGTGCAGAAGGTGTTTGAGGTTTAGTTCACCCCAGAAGAGGACCTAAGCGTGAGGGCAAAGCGCACCATCGGTTGTGCAACAGCATGTGGGTTGCCCGAGGGCGGCTCAGCGAAAGTTTTACGCCAATGGATGAGCAGCGCGAATGGATGAGCGCATCGGAAGCCGTTGGCTTCCTCGAAAAGAGCATGCATCCTATCGAAGCCCGCCGGGCGCTTTGCACGCGCGCCCATGCGGGATTGGTGAGAGCGCGAGCGTTCCGATTCTTTCGCGATGGGATAGCTTCCGACAATACGAATGTTCCGAGCGAATTCTGGTGGGCGCATGGAGCAGCGGCGCTAACCCAAAATTGGAAAACGGGCGACTTCGAAACCTGGATCAAACAAAAAATCCATTTGCAGGCTTTTGGCGTTGATTTCAGTCGCGCGGATATCGAGCGCATGTTGCCGCAACGCGCGATCGAACACGATCCGCATTCAGACAAGAATTTTTCAGGCAACAATACATTTCTCGCCGAGGACGCGTCTCTCGATCCGACGCGACGGAAGCCAACAGCGGAAGAGGAGCGCGAGGCCGACCGTCGAAGCGCCGAACAAGCCCGTGCGAGGGCGGCGAGAGACTTCGCCGAGCCGTTCTGGCCTCTAGGATATGCATGGCGGTGGGTTGCCTTTCAGCGCCCCGAGCGAATGAGAGAAAGCCTCTCTGGGGCCATCCTCTACGGCGGCAGGGAGCCGCTGGCGGTGACCGATTTCAAAGCTGCGCTCTTGCGCGCGCTGCAGGAAGGCCGGTTGCACGGCGTCCGAGACGGAAGGCAATTGCCGCCCGAATTTTGGGCCGGCGTCCAGCCCTATACGTTCCCCAGCAACGTTTATTTGCGGCGAAACGAGATGCTCGCGCTTTGGCCGGCGCTTGCGACGCCGTCGACTTCGGAAGAGGAAGCTCGCGAAGTGATTTCGGCATGAAATTGAGAGAAGGGGCGCCCCTCTTACGGTGCGAGAGTTGGACGAAATATGCGCCGAAAAATGCGCGGGCTTTGCGCGAGAAAAATTCCGCTCCCTCGCCAAAGACCTTCAGGGCGAGCGGAGCCGGGGCCGTCCGAGAAAGTCGGAAAATGCGCCGGAAGATTAGCTTGGGCGCGCATTTGCACATTTCGACAAGCGCGCGCTGATGACCATAATGGCGGACCATCTCAAACCGAGGTGGACCACATGAAACGCCCCATCCCCACTATCCCGACGCATGAAAGAATCACGCTGCGCGTCAATGAGGCGCAAGCCGTCTCGGGCTTGTCGCGCTCGACGATATACGAATTGCTCAAGGCCGGCCGGCTTCAGACTGTTAAGATCGGCGGGCGCCGGCTGATCTTGCGGGAGAGCCTTCAGCGGCTGCTCGAGCCCGTAAGCGATGGCCACGCCTCTTGATGGGAGGCGGGCCATGGTCGGCTTTCGCCACAACGCCACGGGCCGCAGCACGGGGCGAGTCGCGGATAAGCGCGTCCGCGCTCGGCTGGGGCCTCCCGATGAGCCCTGGGCCTTTGTGACGTTGGCGATGTTGGGCAGCGAGGCGTACCAGAGCTTGTCAATCAACGCGCGGCGGGTTGTGGACCGGTTGGTCATCGAACATGGCGCCCATGCGGGCCTGGAAAATGGTGAGCTTCGCGTTTGCGCTCGCCAGTTCCATGACTTCGGCGTCACCAAGGATTGTCTGACGGCCGCCATCCGCGACTTGGAGTTGAAAGGCTTCATCGAAGTCCATATGGGCGACGCCGAGGGCGTTCTCATTCCACCGTTCATTTTCCGGCTGACGTTTTTCGGCACGCTTGATCGGGACGCCACGAATGATTGGCGGAACTGGCGCGGCGAGCAATGGCCCAAGGCCCCTACGGTGCCGTCGCGGGAGTGGTTGGAATTTGGTTGGGCGTAGTCTCCGGGTTGCTGAACCCAAATGATTCCAGCGTTGGAGCGCTGGACAGGAGACCACGCCATGACGAAGGATACCATGAAGGCGGCGGCTGTCGCCGCCGACATTATGCTTTTCGACAACTGGTTTGATCCGATTGAGGACGGCGTTCGCGCACGCGTGCGCGGCTTCATTCAGACGATGCTGGAGGAAGAGCTGAACGAGGCCTTGTGCCGGCCCCGCTATGGGCGGCGCAAGGCGAGCGACAATGATGCGCCGGCATCGTTGATCGGCTGCCGGCATGGCCACCGCAAGCGCACGCTGACGGGCACGTTCGGCAAGACCGAGATCGCCGTGCCGCGCGCCCGCGTCGTGGGCGAGGACGGCAAGACGCGCGAATGGAAGAGCAAATCGCTTCGCGCCTACCAACGCCGCACCAAGGCCGCCGACGCTTTGATCGCCGGCGCTTATCTTGCCGGAACCAACACGCGCCGTGTGCGCCGTGCGCTCAAGGCGGCTTTCGCCGGTGAAGTCGGCAAGGACGTCGTGAGCCGGACCTGGCGGAAGGTGAAAGGCGACTGGAACACCTGGAACGCCCGCTCGTTGACCGACGAGCCGATCATTCGGCTCATTCTCGATGGCACGGTCGTGCGCGTGCGGCTCGACAAGAAGGCCACCTCGATTTCGCTGCTCGTCGCGTTGGGCGTGCGAGCGGACGGCCAAAAGGTGCTGCTGGCGATCAAGAACATGGGCGGCGAGAGCGAGGCGGCCTGGCGGGCGCTGCTCGACGATCTCGTCAAGCGCGGCTTGAAGACGCCGGAACTCGTCATTGTCGATGGCGCCCCCGGTCTGGAGAAAGCGCTGGCGGCGTTGTGGTCCGACGTTCCGGTCCAGCGATGCACCGTGCACAAGCACCGCAATCTGCTGGCCCATGCGCCGGAGCGGCTGCACGAAGAAATATCAAACGCCTACAAAGACATGATCTATGCCGAAACGAAGCAGGAGGTCGGAGTGAAACGCAAGGCGTTCATCCGCAAATGGCGCTTGAAATGCCGCGCCGTCGCCGACAGTCTGGAGGAGGCAGGCGACAAGCTGTTCACCTTCACGCGCTTTCCGCAAAGCCAATGGAAATCCATCCGCACCTCGAATGCAATCGAACGCCTGCATGAAGAGTTCAAACGCAGGATCAAGACTTAAACCGTGCTGCCCTGCGCCGAAACAGCCGCCATGTTGTTCTGGGCGCTGATGGCGTCAGGCCAGATCGTCATGCGGAAGGTCGACGGCTGGCAAAGCCTCGCCGAAAAGCCTGCCGATCAAATCATTGACCTTGCTGCTTGATCGGATAGCATCCTGCGGCCCGGAGACGCGCCAACCAATCTCAACACACTCCGCGACGGCACCTCTCGACGATTCGCGAACCAGTCTCGAGGCCGCCGTGAGCCAGATTCCGGAGATTCGTAATCTGGCATTGCAGACCGGAGGCGGAAATCCAGCCCGGAGACCCCGCATCCGACGGTCTCCGATCTCCGGCTCGCCAAGCCCCGCGGAATGCGGGCCTCTGCGACGTCAGCGGCGAAGTCTGCGGACACGGGGAATGCGTGGCTGCCCTTCCTGGACACGTATCGAACCATGTGTCTTGCGCCGCAACCGCCGTTTCGAGAGCTCCTCCAGGAAATCCGGGATACCTAGGCCGTCGCATAGGGGGCGCTTGGTGGCTAGGGGAGAGGTTTTCGTGATCGCGGAAGCGTTAAAGGGGCTCGCGTATCTCGCGCCGCTCGTTTGCATCGAGGTCCTAGCAGGGCGTCAGTCACGCGACTTGGCGGAGAGATAGGCGACGGCGTTCTCTAGCGTATAGAGCTTGTTGTACTCGGCTTCGGGAACGTTGATTTTGGTGCGCTTGTGAATCGCCGCAACGAGGTTGGCGAAGTCCATCGAGTCGAGGTCGAAGGTCTCCCGCAGGTCGTCCTGATCGCCAGCGGAGGCCGGATCGGCCTCCGGCGCGATCTCGCAGATGAGCTCGAAGAATCAGGCTTCTCAGCTCCTCGTTCGTCATAATTTTCCTGGCTCCGGCAATAGTCGTGCCACCGCCGCGAGATAAAGGCCCCCGAGATGGCCGTCGGTGACCCTGTGGTCTCCCGCCAAGCTGAGCGAGACGACCGGACGACTTTCGATGCGATCCTCGATGACCCAGGGACGCACAACCACGCGCCCGAACCCGACGAGAGCCACCTGCGGCGGATAAATGACGCCCGTCACCGTCTCGGCACCCCGATCGCCGACATTGGTCACGGTGATCGTCGGCGACGTGAGTTCCGAGCCGCGCAGTCCCCCGCGCCGCGCCCGCTCGACAAGGTCACGCATCGCCGACATGAGCTCGGTGAGCGACTTCTTGTCCACATCGCGAATGGCCGGGGCGATGAGCCCGCCGCCTCGCAACGCTACTGCCCAGCCGACATGCACGTCTTCGGCCGCGACAAAGGCGCCATTTTCATAAAATCCGTTGAGCTTGGGCTGCTCACGCAGAGCAAGCGCAGCGGCCTTGAGAAACAGAACGGCGGGGAGCACCCGTTCGATCGGCACCCTGTCGACGTTGAAGCGCTCGAGCCAGGCGAGCGCCGCATGAAGGTCCACGGTCTCGGAAAGGTAGTAGTGGGGAATCTCGCGCTTCGACCGGCTCATCGCGGCGGCGATGGCCTTGCGCATTTCCGTCAGATCGAGCCCTCTCCTGACCGGGACCGGCGCGACTGGGACCGTGCTCGCGGCAGCCTCGACATCGGCGAGCCGGATCGATCCCTCGACGCCGCTACCCTTTACGAGCGTGAGATCGAGATGGAGTTGCGCCGCGCGCCGCCGCGCAACGGGCGTAACCTTTTGCCGCGAAGCTTGCAGCGCCGCGGGAGGCTTCGCCCGCCGAACCTCGGGCGGGACCTGTGGCGGCGGCATTCTGGCCGCGACGGCGAGAGGTTCGGCTGCAGCCGCCATTTCTCCCGCGCCGTCGATGCGCGCCAGAATGGTTCCGACCGGAACGCGTTCACCCACGGGAACGAGGATGTTTGAAACTGACGCCGTCGAGAAAGACCTCGACCTCGATCGCGCCTTTTTGCGTCTCGACGACGGCGATCACATCGCCGGATTTCACGCGATCGCCAAGCTTTACGCACCACTCGACAAGGGTGCCGGCCTCCATATCCGCCCCGAGCGCGGGCATTTTGAAATCGCTCATGACGGTCGCACGAGCTCGCGCGCGGCGGCGACAATCGATTCCGCCTGAGGCAGACAGGCGTCTTCGAGATGCGCCGCATAGGGCATCGGGACCTCGCGCCCGCAAACCCGGCGCAACGGCGCGTCGAGCTCGAAGAACGCTTCTTCGGCGATCCGCATGCCAATCTCGGCCGAGAGCGAGCCGCTGCGCCAGCCCTCGTCGACGATGACGCAGCGGCGCGTCTTCGTCACCGAGTCGAGGATCGTCTTCGCATCGAGCGGCCGCAATACGCGGAGATCGACGACCTCAGCGTCAATCCCTTCTTTGGAGAGCCGCTCCGCAGCGTCGAGCGTCTTGAACAGACTGCCGCCATAGGTGACGAGGCTCACGTCGCCGCCAGCGCGCCGCACCCTGGCGTTGCCGATGTCAACGGATGTTACGCCGGGATCGAGATCGCCCTCCATGTTGTAAAGCATCACATGTTCGAAAATGATCGCCGGATTAGGATCTTTGAGCGCCTCAACCAGCATGAAGCGCGCATCCTCGATCGTCGCCGGCGTCAATATGCGCAAGCCTGGAATATGCGCATACCAGCCTTCGAGACTGTGTGAGTGTTGCGCCGCGACGCGACGCCCGCCGCCCGTCGCCATGCGGATGACGAGCGGGACTGCGAACTGGCCGCCCGACATATAGGGAATGGTCGCGGCATTATTGAGGATCTGGTCGAGCGCCAGCAGGCTGAAGTTAACCGTCATGATCTCGACGATCGGCCGCATGCCGACCATGGCGGCGCCAATGCCGGCGCCGACGAAGGCGCTTTCGGAGAGCGGCGTGTCGCGAATGCGTTCTTCGCCGAACTCGTCGAGAAGCCCCTTCGTCACCGCGTAGCAGCCGCCATAGCGGCCGATGTCCTCGCCCATGAGAAACACGCGCGGATCGGCGAGCAAGCGCCTGGCGCAGCGCCTGCTTGCAGGCCTCGCGATAGGTCATGCGCAAGGGAGAAGGCGGCTCTAGCGACGCCATCACGCGGGGACCTCCTCCATGGTGACGAAGCGCTCGACGTCCGAAATCGCCTCTAAGGGCCCTGCCTCTGCAAAGGCGACGGCTTGCGCAATCTCGGCGTCGATCGCCTTCTCCATCTCCGAACACTTCCTCGCGCTTGATCAGATGATTTTCCTCGAGCCAGGTTTGGAACCGGCCGATAGGCCCCTTCTTGCGCCAAGCCTCGACTTCTTCCTTCGAGCGGTAAAGCTGGGCGTCGAACATCGAGTGCGCGCGAAAACGATAGGTCCTGCATTCGAGAAAATAGGGATCGCTCGACGGCGCGGATCCGCTCGATGGCCTTGCGCGCCGCGCTTTCCACGGCTACGACGTCCATCCCGTCGACTTTTTCGCCTTCGATCTTGTAGCCCGACGCCTTGTGGACGAAGTCGGTGTCGGCTTCGGCGCGCTCGACCGCCATGCCCATCGCATAAAGATTGTTCTCGCACACGAAAAGAATGGGCAGACGCCAGAGCTTGGCGAGATTGAGCGTCTCGTGGAATTCTCCTTCGTCCGCCGCGCCGTCGCCGAAGAAGCAGGCCGTGACGGCCGTTGCGCCCTTGCATCTTGTCGCCGAGCGCAACGCCGAGCGCCAACGGCAGACCGCCGCCGACGATCGCGTTGCCGCCATAGAAGCGATGCTCGCGATGGAAGAAATGCATCGACCCACCGCGCCCGCGACAGCATCCGTTGAGTTTGCCCAACATCTCGCCCATCAGACAGCCGGGATCGACGCCACGCGCCAGCGCTTGGCCATGTTCGCGGTAGGTGGCGATGACCGCGTCCTGCGGCTCTAGCGCCTCCATGACGCCGACCGAGACCGCTTCCTCGCCGTCGTAAAGGTGGAGAAAGCCCAAAATTTTCTGGGCCTGATAGAGCTCCACGCATTTGGCTTCGAAGTGCCGGATGCGGATCATCGCCTTCAACAGATGCCGCAGATGGTTGTGATCGAGATGCACTTTGCGCGTCATCGCTCGTCGCTCTCCAGCGTCGACAGATCGCCTTCCGGGAGGCCCAGCTCGCGCGCCTTGAGCAGGCGGCGCATGATCTTGCCGCTGCGCGTCTTCGGAAGGTTGGCACGCCCTTTTCCGGCGGAAGAGCTTTCGTCAATTTATGGCGCATCTTAAGGTCTTCTTCCGTTCGCCTTCTTGCGAGGCCTTATAGGTATGCCCCAGCCGCTTTCGTCGCGCTGTGCGCTGCCGCACGCGAGAGCGCATCCTTGGAACCGGTCCGTTAGTCCCTGCATTGCCGCCGCTACACGCGCGTTCTCGCGCCTCGGGTTGGTGCCGGCCGCTCGCGGCGGCGCAGGTGAAGCACAACGCATGCGCGCGTAAGGCGTGAAATTTCGCGGCGGGCAATTCGCCACGCGGTTTATGCACAAGGATTCTTTGGGCGCCGCCATTCCCGCTTCAGCCCTCGTTCATACAGGCTGGCCGAGGATGCTATGCGTTTGCAGCCCGCACCGTGGGCCGGACACTTTCCGAAGGAGAGAAAAATGGTGAAGAAAATTCTCGCCGCGCTGTTGCTGGCGTCGGCTGTTGCCTTTGCCCCTGTGGCTGCGTCGGCTCACTACACTGGCTACCGCCATCATCACCACGGCTACGGTCACCACTACCATCATTATTGCCGGTAATTCCGGCAGCGACGCCGACGGCGGAGCCGTCCCCCGCTGTCGGTTCCTCGTCGTTCGGAGCCAATCCTGACTTTTGCACGTGCGGTCGGAACGACTACGATGGCGGGTTCGGGTCCAGACTGTGTGGAAACTGCAGTTGACGGGATTCTGTTAGCGTGAGCGTTGCGTTAGAATCGGGACATGACGCACATTCCCGGCTCCGATCGCTCGCAATTGCTGCTATTGCCCGAAGCCATCGACGATTACGTCGCGGCCGACAATCCGGTGCGCTTCATCGACGCCTTTGTGGACGCGCTCGACTTGAAAGCCGCTGGATTTGCGCGGGTCGAGGCGAAGGCGACGGGACGTCCGGGCTATGCGCCGGGCGATCTGCTCAAGCTCTACATTTACGGCTATCTCAACCGCATCCAGTCGAGCCGGCGGCTTGAGCGGGAGACCAATCGCAATATCGAGCTGATGTGGTTGACCGGCCGCTTGGCGCCGGACTTCAAGACCATCGCTGACTTCCGACGCGACAACGGTCCCGCGATCCGCGCGGCCTGCGCGCAATTTTTGCAGCTGTGTCGGCAGTTCAACTTGTTCACGCGCGCTGTCGTGGCCATCGATGGAAGTAAATTCAAGGCCGTCAACAACCGCGACAAAAATTTCACGGTGGCCAAGGTCGCCAAGCGCATCGAGCAGGTGGAGGCCAGCGTTGCGCGCTACTTGACGGCGCTCGACCATGCGGATCGACAGGACAGCGATATCGCCGAGGCCAAAGCGACGCGCCTGAAGGAGAAGATTGAAGGCCTGCGCAGGCAAATGCAGTCGCTCAAGGACATGGAAAGGCAGGTGGAGGCAGCGCCAGACAAACAGGTCTCTGTAACCGAATCCCGACGCCCGCTCGATGGCGACCAGCGGCAAGGGTACAGGCATCGTCGGCTACAACGTCCAGATCGCTGTCGACGTCGAGCATCATCTCATCGTCGCGCACGAAGTGACCAACATCGGCACGGACCGGGCGCAACTGGCGTCAATGGGTCGCAAAGCCCGCGACGCCATCGAATGCGAAGAAGTCACCGTGCTGGCTGACCGAGGCTATTACAGCGGCGAGGAGGTGCTGGCTTGCGAAGGAACTGGCGTCTTGCCCCGCGTTCCCAAGACGCTGACCTCCGGCAACGACAAGCGTGGCCTCTTCACCGTTCGGGACTTCATCTATGACCCGGAAAACGACCATTATACCTGCCCGGCCGGCGAACGCCTGACCAAGGGAAAGGCGCGCTCCGATCGCCACGACAACGTCGACCAATACCGCAATCTCACGGCCTGTTCGACTTGCGCGCTCAAGCGCAGATGCACGCCCACGAAGCACAAGCGTCTCAAACGCTGGGAGCACGAGGGCGTTCTCGATAAAATGCAGGCTGCGCTCGACCACATGCCCGGCGCTATGACCATCCGCCGACAGACCGTTGAGCACCCGTTCGGGACACTCAAGGCATGGATGGGAAGCACTCACTTCCTGACCCGGACCCTGGAAAAGGTGAAAACCGAAATAAGTCTCCAGGTGCTCGCCTACAATATGAAGCGGATGCTCAATATCTTCGGGATCAAACCGCTGATGGAGGCGATCGCGGCCTGACCGCGACCGGCAGCGATGCCCGAATCCTCGTCTGCCCAATCCAAAAACCATCAGGGGTGACGTCAAAGCCGAGTTTTCACACGGCCTCGGTCATTTATGAGCCTTGCGGAGTGGCCAGACGCCAGACGGCCAGACGACGCCGTTGAAGTACTTCGCTGGCCGCGCCGGCGGGTTGGGTCGGGTGTATCCGCTCAGGGCGAAACGGCGAGGCCGAGCAGCCCCCGCCCGTCATGAACAGTCGCCGCGCCGCCGAATGGCGGAGCGGGATATGCGCCTCAAATTCCCGACAGCTTCGTCAGGAACTCCGGAGCCCTTCTGATCAGGCCGATAAGAATCAGCAGGCCGAGAGAAAGGAGACCCGCGCCCGGCGTCGGCGACGGAGCGGGCGGGTCTAGCGACGTCGCTGCCTCAAATGGAGCTAACGCCAGTAGCGGCGCCGCCTCGAACGGAGCAGGAGCCAACAGCGCCGCCGCGTCGGCGGCGAGGATTGCGTCCACCATCGCCGTCGGATGCACGCCGTCCCAGAACAAATAGGCATTCGGCGAAGCGCAAACCTTGCCGGTGGCGGCAACGTAGCAGGGGTCGGTGACGTCGGTGAGCCCATAGGTTGCGGGATGCGCCACGGCGTTGTCGAGCCAGCTGAAGGTATCCAGGAAATGCACTCCGCCGAGAAGCGACGCGTACGGGCTCGTCCTCAGGTCGTTTTCGAATGCAGCGTTGTATATGGACGCCAGCGACGTCGCCGCCGCCTCCGCCGCCGGGCCCTGCGCGAGAAAGGCGGGGATCTTGCCCAGGTCAGGAACCAGAGGAACGATGAAAGTCCTGGCGCCGGCGATGGCCAGGACGGTTATCTCCCCCGCCTCATAGGCCGCTGCGGTCTGCGCTGCGCTCCGCGCAGCAGACGCCGACGCTCCGCTTGCGAGAATAGCGGCCAAATCATTGGAGCCGAGCGTAACCGTGTAGAGTCCGGTCGAAGGCGCGGACCATCTATGCGCGTCCAGGAATGTCCCGACCTGCTGATCGCCATTCTTCACCAAGGGGTTGGGGTTGGGGCCAAGACCCCGTTGTGGCGCCGCCGAAGGCGTAATCCGTGCCGCCGAGCCGTGACGGAAAGACAGATCCGAGCCCCAGCCTCCCTGACAGGTCCTCGACCCAATTCGGGCCGTTCGAAAATTCGCCGAGATAATAGGGCGGAGGTGGGTAGGGCGGCCTGCCCGCGAGGATGCTCGAGACGAAGACGTTGCCCACATCGGAAAGGCTGTCGCCGAAGGAATACACCGCGGAGAACGCCCCCGCCTGCGACGGCGCAAGCGCGCTGGTCAAGAGCGCGGCGGCGATCGTAGAGAGTTTGCGTAGCATCCCAGTTCCTCTCCGTTGTTCGGGTGATCAGAAAAAGCCCCCCAGTAAGTTTTGCGGGCGCATTTCAGAGTGAGGAGCGTGGTCTCAATGGAAGCCTCTTTTTATACCTCTACGAAACGGCAACCCGTCGATTGCCTGGCGAGAAGGCACGACAACTTTTCATTCAAGGAGAAGCATGCCATTCAACATCGGCTAACGCCAGCATGGAAGAAGAATATTGTTAACGCGGCCGGCAGGCAGCGGTTAATATTTCTGAAGCGTTGCGAACATGGAGCAGTTTGGCACAATGACGGGAGAGGAGACTGCGCCGCCGCATCCGGCTTGAGATCGACGTCTTGTTCAGCTTGCGCTGGATGATTTTCAAGCTGGGTCGAAGTCGGCCCGAATGGGCATT
>CAVXEI010000005.1:0-304100 GCA_963760695.1 uncultured Alphaproteobacteria bacterium
TTTCGCAGCGCTTGAGATTGGCGCTCGGCGAAGAGAAAGTGGATCAGGCGCGGCGCGACCGCAACACGCTTCATCTTCCTGCCCGCATCGAGGCCTTCGACGATCCCGCCTTGAACCGCGGGCTTTACTTCTGGCTTGTGGCCTTCTTCGCTCATCGTTCGATAGCGTCCTCCCGCGACGCCGATCCCCTGCGTCACGACCTGTCGTTCCTTGCGGAGGCGCATCGCGCGACCGATGCCACGCTCGCCGCAAATCCAGGCGTCGCGCCATTGCACAAAGTTTTGTGTGAGAAGCTGCGCCCTATGCGTCCGGCGCGCCGCTACTGCCGCCCGTCCAAGCAGCGGTCGAGCAGACCGTGCTCGCACTCATCGGCGGCTCCAGCGATCGCGGAGAGTTCTGGCCGATCCTCGGCGGGGAATTCGATCTCGCCGGCGTTAGGGCGCCGCTCGGCTATCGAGCGTTGCTGCCGGTTCCGCTTTGGGGCGAATTACTCGTGGACGAGGGCGCCGTCGCCGACGCAGCCGAGGAGGGTTCGGCGCGTCGGAGGGTGACGCGAAGGAAGCGGAGGACGAGCGCGTGCGCAAGGCGAAGCGTCGTGCGGACGACCAGATCCGACGCAGGGACCCGCTGATCCTCAACCGCTTCGAAAAAATTCTGACGCTCATCGAAGCGCTCAACATCAGCCGCGCGGTCGACGACGACGATGAGGCCAGCGCTCGCAAGGCGCTCGAAGACGCCGAGGAGATCGCTCTCTCCGCGCTTCCGAAGCGCCCCGCGACCCGGCTCCTGTGTCGACCTCGATCCGCCAGCCGCCGCGCCCGGGGGGCGGCGCTCGAGGGAGAAGTTCTGTCTACCCCGAATGGGATTATGCGCGGCGCGCCTATCATCCGGCGCATTGCCGCGTGATCGCCGGCGTCGCGTCGGAGAGCGGCGAAGATTGGAAGCCAGACGCGGCGGCGTTGCGACGCATCGCCCGGGTGCGCCGCCAATTCGAGGCGCTGCGGCCACGCGCAGTGATCCAGCGCGGCGCGATCGACGGCGCCGAGCTCGATCTCGACGCGCTCGTGCGTTCGCGCGCCGATTTTCGCGCCAATGGCATGGGCTCGGATCGGATCTATTGCACGCGCCGCAGGGCCGCGCGCGACCTTTCCGTCGCCTTCCTCGTCGACGTGTCGCTGTCGACCGACAGCTGGATCGCCAATCGCCGAGTGCTCGACATCGAGAAGGAAGCCGTGCTCACCTTGGCTCACGGCCTTGCAGCCTGCGGCGACGATTATGGAATCTTCACCTTCACCTCGAAGCGACGAAGTTTAGTGAAAGTCGACGCGCTCAAGGATTTCGACGAGCCCTTCGGCGCGTTGGCGTCGAAGCGCATTGCGGCGCTCAGGCCGCAATTCTATACGCGCGGGCGCCGCCGTGCGTCATGGGTTGGCGCGACTGCAAGAGCGGCCGAACACGCATCGGCTCCTGCTCGTGCTGACGGACGGCAAGCCAAATGACGTCGATCACTATGAGGGCCGCTATGGCGTCGAGGATACGCGCCGCGCGGTCCGAGAAGCGCATCGCGCCGGCGTCGCCGTGTTCGGCATCACGGTGGATCTGAAGGCGCGGGACTATTTCCCGGCAATCTTCGGGCGCGGCGGTTACGCGATCGTGGGTGACGCCGCGCGCCTCCCCGCCGCTTTACCAGCGATTTACCGAAAGCTCGCCTCAAGCTGAGCCCACCGCGTGGTCCGGTTCCGGACGACAGCCCCTGTGGGGTATGTCACGAACTCCAAACCAATGTCCGGACGCATCAGGTCTTAGACGCTCACGAATCTCGCCGCCTCTCGCCGCCGCTACCGCGAAGCGGTTTAGTCCAATGGCGCGAAGCCGCCGCGGCCGCTTCCAGTTGGCAGGTCGGCTTACCGATGAATACCGGGCGCGGGTCGCTCCGCACCGGAGGAAACTACAACCCACGCGCCGCCAATATGGGCGCGGTTACTAACTTCGGCGCGGCAAGCCTCCTTTTAACCTCCACAAGCGCCTCGCGCGCCCTGCCGATGCCTTCACTCGCGACGAAATCCAAAAGGACTGGACTTCGTGGCGCGACGGAGCATTGCTATGCGTCAGGGGCCGCGGACGGGCATTTCCAAGTGTCGCCGCCACCCGCCTCCTGACCCCGCTGGCGTCTCGCCGATTGCGGGGTTTGGTCAGTGACAGCGCGTGCTGTCGTGATCAAAGGGAAGACGACAATGCATAATTTGACCGATGGTCAGCGGGCGGCGCTGTTGAGCGCCGCCCGGCGCGATGACGGCGCGGCAAATCTTGCCAGGATCTTGAAAGGCGCCGCCGCCGCCAGGGTCGGCAAAGCGCTGATCGCGCAAAAGCTGATGCGCGAGGCGAAGACGAAGGCGGGAATGCCGGTTTGGCGTCGCGATGGCGAAGGGCGGACCTTCAGCCTAGTGATTTCGAGCGGCGGGCGTAAGGCCGTTGGCGTGTTCAAACAGCCGGCCAAGGCGGTTGAGCCGGCGCCCGGCAAGGCCGATCTCCCCGGATCGGCGCCAATTGAATGCGGCGTCGTTGGTCCAGGCAAAGGAGCCAGCCCAGAAAAGGTTTCCGTTCCTCGCACTGGCGAGAGGGCCCCAGCTTCATCCGCGACGCCGAGCCAACGCGCCGGCACGAAAAAGGCGCTGGTGATCGAGATGCTGAGTGGTTCGGCTGGGGCTTCGATAGATGCGCTGGTGAGCGCAACCGGTTGGTTGCCTCACACCACCCGTGCGGCCTTGACTGGTTTGCGCCATGCCGGCCACTGCATAGAACGCTCGAAAGGAGAGGATGGGGTTTCTGCCTATCGGCTGATCCGCGCTCCAGCAGTTCAAGGCAGCGGCAGCGCCGCCATGAAGGGCAAGGCTGCGGCGGCCGCTCGGGTTTGACGATGGCGTCCCGTCAAAAGAAGGACCGGATCGCGCATACAGGCGATCCGGTCCTACGGAGCGATTGCGAAGGGGACGCCCTACGAGAGGACATCGCCGAACTGCAAGAGCTCGATCTCGATGGCCTCCGATTGCGCTGGCGCAACCTTTTTGGCCGAGCCGCTCCGGCCCATGTGCCGAAGTCTTTGTTGTCGCGCATCGTCGCCTATCGGATGCAGGCGAATGTCCATCGCGATATTTCCAAGAAGGCTCGGCTGACGCTCGATCGCCTCGCGCGTGACACAAAGGGGCGGGGCGGTTCACAACCGGCGGCGCGCGGACGCTTCGGAGATGCTCGGCGCCTTTCCACGGGGACGCTGCTGATCCGCGAATGGGGCGGCGTCATGCAGCGTGTGACGGTGCTCGACGATGGATTTCTCTGGAACGGGGCGAGATATCCGAGTTTGTCCAAGGTCGCGCAGGCCATTACCGGAACCCGCTGGAATGGGCCGCGCTATTTCGGACTGCGCGACAAAAGTTCGGCGTGGCGTCCCGACGCCGCAGCTGTCGACATAGCTTGCACGGCGACGGAGCCCGCGCCATGAGACGTGGCCATTTGAGACGAGGGGCCGGGGGGATAGACCAGACCCGCCGCTGTGCGATCTACACGCGGGTGTCGACCGATCAGGGGCTCGAACAGGATTTCAACTCGCTCGACGCGCAACGGGAGGCCTGCGAGGCCTATATCAAAAGCCAGGTCAGCGAGGGCTGGATCCTGGCGCGAGGCCGCTATGACGACGGTGGGTATTCAGGGGGCAGTCTGGAGCGTCCGGCCCTACAGGAACTTCTCGAAGCCGTCCGAGCGAACAAGTTAGACATTATCGTCGTCTACAAGGTCGACAGGCTGACGCGCTCCCTGGCGGATTTCGCCAAGCTGGTCGAACTCTTTGACGCCCGGGGCGTTTCCTTCGTTTCGGTGACGCAGGCCTTCAACACCACCACCAGCATGGGGCGTCTGACGTTAAATGTGCTGCTCTCCTTCGCGCAGTTCGAGCGAGAGGTCACGGGCGAGCGCATCCGCGACAAGATTGCCGCCTCGAAGAAGAAGGGAATCTGGGTCGGCGGGGTATTGCCTTTGGGATATGACCTCAAAGACCGGAAGCTGGTCACGATCCCGGAAGAGGCGGCGATCGTGCGTCTCATCTTCGAGCGGTATCTTGCGCTGGGATCGATGCTGGCGCTTCTCGCCGATCTGCGCGAGCGGGGGATCCGGACGAGAGTTCGCAAGCTGTCCACCGGCCGCGTCATTGGCGGCGTCTTCTTCACCAAAGGACCGCTGGCTCATTTGTTGAAGAACCGAATGTATCTCGGCGAACTCAATCATCGCGGCCAGAGCTACCCTGCCGAGCATGCGCCGATTGTTGATCGGGAGATTTTCGCGGCCGTTCAGGCTCGCCTGGCGCAGAACCTCGCCGCCTATCGCCGGACGCGCTCGCCTTCCAACGCGGCGCTGCTCGGCACGATTTTTGATGACAAAGGGAATCTGATGACGCCGAGCTACGCGGTCAAATCCAGCGTGCGTTAGAGATATTACGTCTCACGCGCCCTCACGGAAGGTCGCAAGAACGATGCCGGGTCGATCGCGCAAGTCGCCGCCGACGAGGTCGAAGGAATAGTTTTTGAGGCGTTGCGAGAGGCCGGCGGATCACAAGAGAGAACACCGCCGGCTTTTATAGAGCCGTCCGCCGCCAATGAAGAGTTGGTTCGGCCTATTTCAGCGAAGGCGCGCGAGCCGGTTGACGCAAAATCTCGGATGCACATTGCGCCAAATGTGGCGCGCGTCACCGTCCACAAAGACGCGATCGGAATCGAGCTGACGGAGGAAGGTGAACGATCGATCGGGCGAGCTTCGATCCGTGTCCCGTGGCGTCGACGCCCCTCTCGACCCTCTCGCGAGATCATTGCGCCCCTCGCTTCCCATAACAGTGATCGTCGGCCGATCACCTCCGAGACGCGGGCGACACTGCTGCAATCCATCGCCAATGGCCGCGCTTGGCTTGAGGAAATCGTCACCGGCCGCGTCGCCGACATTGAGAAGCTCGCCGTGCGCGAAAAGCGTGGCAAGCGTTCGACGGCGATGACGATTTCGTTGGCGTTTCTCGCCCCCGACATTGTCGAGGCGGCGATCGATGGTCGTTTGCCGCGGGGCATGGGCGTCAGACGTCTTGTTGATTTGCCGCCCGACTGGGTCGAGCAACGCAGGATGCTTGGGCTGCCGGCGCCTCGATGACCGATTGAACAGGCGCGGCGACGTCAGGAAAGCTTGCATCGCTTTTGGCGCGGCACGGCCTCCGGATCTGGCGGCGAGCGACGCTCGACGACGCTCGCCGATAGAGTCATCCGCATTCCAAATCGAATTGTGGCGCCGCCTCAAACGAGGCTGTGCGGCGTTCGGCGCCTCAAAAGTCGCTTGCGAACCGCGTCTCTTCTGCAGTGCGAACCGGTCTCTGGCAGTCGCCACGCCGAGCGCCAGGAAACACTTTGCCTTGGGCGGAGACGAAGCCCGATATGAGGCCGTCTCGAAGGCGTTTCCGGGGCGTCGCCTCGTGGAGACCCGCGCTATCCAGCTATAGGTCTTTGAATTCCCCCACCTTGTCCGGAAACGGGAAATGTCTCCGGGAATCGGGGGGTGCGTGGTGGGGGAAGTAGGACTTCGAACCTACGAAGGCTTAGCCAGCGGATTTACAGTCCGCCCCCTTTGCCGCTCGGGACATTCCCCCACGGGCCCGCGCGAGGCGCGGGCATGAAGCCCGGCTTATGGAGAATGAGCGCGGGGGCTGTCAAGCTGGCCGAAAGCCGCCCTTTGCAAGGGCTGTGCGGGCGGCCGCGAATTCCCTTCCCCTGGCGCGAGGAAAGGCGCTAAAGAGCCGCCAACATTCTCTTCACGGCGGGACCCCCACTCTCATGGCGCGTCAGTTCATCTATCACATGCAAGGCCTCACCAAGACCTGGCCCGGCGGCAAGAAGGTCCTGGACAACATCCATCTCTCCTTCTATCCGGACGCCAAGATCGGCGTGCTCGGCATCAACGGCTCGGGCAAGTCGACGCTTCTGCGCATCATGGCGGGCATCGACAAGGAGTTCGTCGGCGAGGGCTTCGTCGCCGAGGGCGCGCGCGTCGGCTATCTGGCGCAGGAGCCGCAGCTCGACCCCGCGCTCGACGTGCGCGGCAACGTCATGCTGGGCGTCAAGGCGAAGAAGGACATCCTCGACCGCTACAACGATTTGGCCATGAACTATTCCGACGAGACCGCCGACGAGATGACGCGGCTGCAGGACGAGATCGAGGCCAAGAACCTCTGGGACCTCGACAGCCAGGTCGATCAGGCGATGGACGCGCTCGGCTGCCCGCCGGACGACGCCGACGTGACGAAGCTCTCGGGCGGCGAGCGGCGCCGCGTCGCGCTCTGCCGGCTGCTGCTGGAGCAGCCCGAGCTGCTGCTGCTCGACGAGCCGACGAACCATCTCGACGCCGAGACGGTGAACTGGCTCGAGGGCCATTTGCGCAATTATCCGGGCGCGATCCTGATCGTCACCCACGACCGCTACTTCCTCGACAATGTCACGGGCTGGATTCTCGAGCTCGATCGCGGCAAGGGCATTCCCTACGAGGGCAATTACACGAGCTGGCTGAAGCAGAAGCAGAAGCGGCTCATGCAGGAGGCGTCCGAGGACAAGGCCCGCCAGCGCGCGCTCGAAGCCGAGTCGCGAGTGGATCGCCGCCTCGCCCAAGGCGCGTCAGGCCAAGAACAAGGCGCGCATCCAGCGCTATGAGGAGCTCGTCCAGAAGTCGAGCGAGAAGGCGCCGACCAGCGCGCAGATCATCATTCCGATCGCCGAGCGGCTCGGCGACAACGTCATCGACTTCGACCATCTGTCGAAGGGCTACGGCGACACGCTGCTGATCGACGATCTCACCTTCAAGCTGCCGCCCGGCGGCATCGTCGGCGTGATCGGCCCCAACGGCGCCGGCAAGACGACGCTGTTTCGCATGATCACCGGCCAGGAAAAGCCCGACAAGGGCGCGATCACGGTCGGCGAGAGCGTGCATCTCGGCTACGTCGATCAATCCCGCGACTCGCTCGATGGGAAGAAGACCGTCTGGGAGGAGATTTCCGGCGGCAATGAGGTGATCTATCTCGGCAAGCGCGAGATCAACTCGCGCGCCTATTGCTCGAACTTCAATTTCAAGGGCGGCGATCAGCAGAAGAAGGTCGGGAGCCTGTCGGGCGGCGAGCGCAACCGCGTGCATCTCGCCAAGATGCTGAAAAGCGGCGCCAATCTGCTGCTGCTCGACGAGCCGACGAACGATCTCGACGTCGAGACGCTGCGCGCGCTGGAGGAAGCGCTCGTCGATTTCGCCGGCTGCGCGGTGGTGATCTCGCACGACCGCTTCTTCCTGGACCGCATCGCCACGCATATGCTCGCCTATGAGGGCGACTCGCATGTCGGAGTGGTTCGAGGGCAACTTCGCCGATTACGAGGAGGACAAGAAGCGGCGGCTCGGCGTCGATTCCGTCATCCCGCACCGGCTGAAGTATAAGAAGTTCTCGCGGTGAAGGAGCGGCGGGACTTCCGCGCTTCAATCTTTCGCGCGAGTGAAAGCCGCCCGCCAATGCGGCCTGTCCCCTCTCGCCAAAAGTTTCTCGATCGACTGCACCGTCAACCCATCGACCGCCAGCGCCTCGATCTGCTTGCGCGTCAGCGGCCAGGGCGGGCCGGCGACCTCCTGCTCCTCCTCGCGCGCCCGGGCGATGACGAGCAGGCGTCCACCGGGCGCAACGAGAGAAGCCAGGGCCTGCCGCCGCTTTTCCAAGCAGCGGCTCGGGGAGCGCCTGCAGCGTGTAGCATTCATGCACGAGGTCGAAACCGCCGCGCCATTCAGTTGGAAGCGCGAAGAGATCGGCTGCGCGATAATCGACGGCGCTATGCGGAAAGCGCCGCTTCGCCCAGTCGACCGCGGCGCCGACGAAGTCGAAAGCCGTGACCGTCGCGCCGCTTGCTGCGAGCGCTTCGGCGTTGTCGCCGAGCCCGCAGCCGACATCGAGCGCGCGCAAGCCTGCGAGCGATCTCTCCCGCACGAGCCAGTCCACGAGCAGAGAATGCGGCGCGAGATCGCCCCAGGGCACGCAGGCGGCGTCGCCTTCCGCGAGCCGATAGACGGCCTCGAACCAGTCGCGGCGCAGCGGATCGGCGTCGGCCCCGCCCTCCTGCCTATGCGGGTCGATGGCGTCGAGCCGTGCGCGCGCGGCCTCGCGGCGCGCGCCGAACTCCGCGCTCAGGCGCTCTTGTGGCGGGACTTCTCCACCCATTTTCCGTTCTCGTCCTCCTGATAATAGACAAGCTCATGGCCAGTCTCGCGCAGCGCCTTCCATTGCGCGCGGGCCTCCAAAAGCTCCGCGGGATCGGACCCGCTGAACATGAGCACGGCGCGCAGCTTTGGGGCCGCCGCGGTATCGGCGAGGAGCGGCGCGACGGCGCCGCCATGCACGAAGAAGCGCACGTCGGCGCCGTTTGGATTGTCGCCCTCGGCGGTCAGATAAATCGGCTGCGTCTCCGCCTCTCCGTCGGCCTTCGTGCCGTGCGGGAGAAATTTCTCGGGGTCGTAGGACCACAGACGATCGTCCAGCGCCTTCAGACGCGTCGCGTCCCCGGTTTGCACCGCGACGCGCCAATTGCGCGCAAGCGAGACTTCGAGCAGCCGGGGCAGCGCCTCGTCGAGACTGCGGCGCGTGAGATGGTAGAAAAGCACTTCGGGCATGCGCCATTGTAGGCGAGAGCGGCGCGCCGGTCATGTGGCGTCAACGGCGCAAGCGCGCCTTTACCCAGCACGATGAGGAATCCCATGAACGGCGACATCCTTCCCCTCGCTCGGCCCTACGATCGCGATGCGGTCGCACTCCTCTTCGCAAGACTCTGCCTTGCCGCCGCTCCGCTCGCGATGGAGGTTTTCCAGCGCGAGGATCAGGGCGCACGCCTCAAAGAGGACGCGAGTCCCGTCACCGAGGCGGACGAGGCCGTCGAAGCCTATCTTCTGGCCGAGCTTTCGCGCCTGACGCCGCAGGCGCCCTGCATCGCCGAGGAGAGCTCCGCGCGCGGCGAGACGCCGGCGCAACAGGGCGCCTTCATCTTGATCGACCCGCTCGACGGCACGCGCGAGTTCATCGCCCGAAGGCGCGAGTTCACCCTCAACATCGCGCTCGTCGAGAACGGCGAGCCGCGCGTCGGCGCGGTCTATGCTCCAGCGCTGGGCGAGCTCTGGTTCGCGGGCGAAGCCGCGTTCCATGTCGCAGCCGAGCCCGGCGCGCCGCTGCCTCGAGACGCGCAGTGGCGGCGCTTGGCGACACGACCCGCGCCGCAGGACGGTCTCGTCGCGATGGTGAGCCTCTCGCATTTCGACACGGAGACGAAGGCCTTTCTTTCGCGCCTGCCGATCAGAGCGCAGATGCAGGCTGGCTCCTCGCTGAAGTTCTGCCGTATCGCGGAGGGGCTCGCCGACGTCTATCCCCGCTTCGGGCCGACGCACGAGTGGGACACGGCGGCCGGTGACGCGGTGCTGCGCGCGGCGGGCGGCGCCGTTCTGACGCCGGAAGGCCTTCCGCTCGCCTATGGCAAGGTCGCGCAGCGCTATTGCAACGGCCCCTATGTCGCCTGCGGCGACAGGACCATCGCAAGGCTTTTTTAACCTTCGCGGCCCAAGCTCGCACCAAAGCGCCTTTGCGCATGGAGGTCTTCGACATGAGCCAACATGATCCCTCCTCGATTTTCTCGCGGCGATCCCTCTTCGGCCTCGCCGCCGGCGGCCTTGCGTTCTCGGCGCCGCGCGCCTTCGCGGTTCCCAACCCGGCGCCGGAAAGCTATTCGAACAATGAGGTCGTCGATAGCGGCCACCGCTTCTTCGGGTCGATCTCGCGCGGCCTTGGCGAGGGGGTCGAGACTTTGACAAGCAAGTGGGGCCGCCCCAACGCCTATATTCTCGGCCAGGAGGCCGGCGGCGCCTTCATCGGCGGCCTGCGCTACGGGGAGGGCGAGATGTACACCCGCAACGCTGGCCGCAGTCGCGTCTTTTGGGAGGGTCCATCGCTCGGCTTCGACGCCGGCGCCGACGGCGACCGCACGATGATGCTCGTTTATAATCTCCCGGCGGTCGAGGCGATCCACCAGCGCTTCGCCGGCATCGACGGCTCGGCCTTCCTCATCGGCGGCCTCGGCTTCACGTCGCTCTCGGCGGGCGACGTCGTCGTCACGCCGATCCGCTCCGGCATCGGCGCGCGGCTCGGCGTCAGTTTCAGCTATCTGAAATTCACCTCCGCTCCGACCTGGAACCCGTTCTGAGCGCGCGCCGATGCCGGCGCGCGGCACGCGAACGAAGGTCTTCAAGCTGGGGGAACGGAGGGTCGTCGCCGAGGGCCTGCCGCAAAGCTTCTGGACGGATCTGCACCATTACGCGATGACCACGAGCTGGCCGGGCTTTTTCGCCGCGCTGCTGATCGGCTTCCTTTTCCTCAACACCTTTTTCTCGCTTCTCTACGTGATTGGCGCCGCCTTCGGGGACGATCCGGTCGCCAACGCCCGCCCAGGATCCTTCGCCGACTATTTCTTCTTCAGCGTCGAGACGCTCGCGACGGTCGGCTACGGCGACTTGCATCCCCGCTCGCTTTACGGCCATCTCGTCGCGACGGTCGCAACCTTCGTCGGCGTGTCCTCGGTCGCCATCGTCGCCGGCGTAACCTTCGCCCGCTTCGCAAGACCGCGGGCGCGGCTCCTCTTCGCGCAAAATCCTGTCGTCGCCCCGCATGACGGCGTGCGCATGCTGATGATTCGCTTCGCCAATGAGCGCGTCAACGCGATCACCGAGGCCGCCGCGCAGCTATGGATGACCCGGGAGGAGCTGACGGCGGAGGGCAAGACCTTTCGGAAATTCCATCGTCTTCGGCTAGCCCGCGACGACAATCCGATTTTCGCGTTGACTTGGACCCTGATGCACCCGCTTGACGAGGAAAGTCCGCTGCACGGCTGGGGCGAGGAGGAGTTCGCGCGCTCCAACGCCAACATTGTCCTGATCTTCAGCGGCCACGACGAAAATTCCAATCAGCTGGTGCGCGATCGACGCCTCTATTCGGCGGGGCAGGTGCTCGTCGACCACGACTATGTCGATCTCGCGCGAGGGGACCCGCAGGCCATTACGGTTCTCGACTTTGGTCAGATCAATAAGACGCGCCCGATCGGCCCGCGCCACCATCCGCTTTGATTTCTCAGCGACCATGCATTAAAAAGACGACTCCGTCCGATAGCGCTCGGCCGGAGACTCTTCGAGCGCGCCCGTCCTTCGAACGGAACGGTTCGAGCGATAACAGGCCGCATTAGATCAGAACGCTGGAGCGAATTCATCGCAAGGCCCCGTGAGCCTTTGCGTCAATTCACCCTAAGAGCAAGGGCGCAGACGTGCCGATCGAACAGGCGATGTATGTGACGCTCGGCTTTCTGCTGGCCGGGCTGGTCGTCTTGCTGTTCCTCCCGGCCCTCTGGGCGCGGGCGTCACGGCTATCGATGCGCCGGCTGCAGATGCTCGCGCCGTTCACGCGCGAGGAGGCGATCGCCCAGCGCGACCTCTTGCGCGCGGATCACGCCTTTCGAGAGCGCAGGATCGCGCAGGAGCTCGACGAGGCGAGAGCCGCAAAAGCCAAACATCTGCTCGAGATCGGCCGAAAGACCGTGCAGCTCCACGAGCAGGACGAGAGATTTAAGCGCGCGGAGGCCCATGCTCGGGAGCTGCAGCGCCAGCTCGACGAAGCGCGCAGGCAGCTCGAGGAGCGGGGGGAGCTGCTCGCTATGACGGAAAGCGCGCTGCACGCGGCAACGGCGCGCCACGAGCGCGTGCTCAACGGCTTGCGGGCCGAGAAGCTGGATCCCCTGAAGTTCGGGGCCGCTGCTCGCGCCGAGCTGACCGCTGCGGAAGACGCGGTGAAATCGAAGCTCGCCGAACTGCACGAACAAAGCAGCGCGCTGCGCCGCGCGGTTGAATCCCTGCAAAGGGAGAACGCCTCGCTCTCTCCAAAAGCGCAGAGCTTCGACGCCGCGGCCGCCGATCTCGCGCGCCTGCGTCCAGAATTCGAGAGCGTTCAGGCGAGGAGGCAGGAACTGGAAAACGAGCTCGACGCTTTGCGCGTCGCGAGCCGCGAAGACGGAGACCGCAAGGCGGGCCGCGTCGCGCAGCTGGAGCTCGCCCTTCGCCAATCCCGCGACGAGGCTCGCGACTCCGCCGAAAAGCTCGAGACCGCGCGCGCCGACAACTCGATGCTGCAGGGCGCGATCAACGCGCTGCGCAAGGATCGGGAGCGCATGCGAGGCTCGGCGCTGCCGGCGATCTCATTGGATGCAGGCGACGTCGCCGCATTGCGCCAGGAAATTGTCAATCTCGGCGCGAAGATGCTCAACTCAAAAGAGCACGCCAACTGATTGGTCGTTCATTTCCCCGGGGGCGTCTTCGCGACCGCGCGGGCCGCCCCTTCTTGGAGAGACGCTCGTGCTTTTTGCCGCCATCTGCCTGGACAAACCCAACGGCCTCGACGTGCGACTCTCCACGCGCTCGGCGCATCTCGCCTTTCTGGACGCGCATTCGGCGCGCGTGAAGCTCGGAGGACCGTTTCTCGATGCCGCGGACCGCCCGATCGGCTCACTGCTGATCCTCGAATGCGCGGACCTCGCCGCGGCGCAAGCGCTTTTGGATGAGGACCCTTACGCCAGGGCCGGGCTCTTCGCGAGCGTCGACGTGAGGCCGTTTCGGCGCGTGGTCGGCGCGGAGCTGTGAGATGGCCCACTGGCTGTTCAAGAGCGAACCCTCGACCTGGTCGTTCGATCAGCAGCTCGAGGCCGGCAAAGACGGCACTTTCTGGAACGGCGTGCGCAATCATCTCGCCAAGCAGCATATGATGGCGATGCAGCTTGGCGACCGCGGATTCTTCTACCATTCCAACGAAGAGAGGGCGATCGTCGGCGTCGTCGAAGTCATCAAGCGCTATTATCCCGACCCTACGGATGCGAGCGGCAAATTCGGCATGGTCGACGTTCGAGCGGTCAAGCCTCTCAAACGCAAGGTGACGCTGGCGGACATCAAGACGGAGCCGCGATTGGCCGACATGGTTCTTGTCAAAAATTCCAGACTCTCCGTGCAGCCGGTCACAGAAGCCGAATGGCGGATCGTTATGGCGCTCGCCGGCGAAGCGCCGTAGACTGTCTTTGATCAGGAAGTGAGAGCGTGTCTGAATCCTCCGCCCCCTCGTACGCACCCTTAGGCGCCGCCGATGAGATCGATACGCTCGAGCAGGCGTTCACGATCGAGCGGATGAAGCTTGCGCTTGACGCAGGACGCGTGGGTCTGTGGGACTGGAACCTCGTCACGGGCGAGGTTCTGCTCGACGATCGCGTCCGTGCGCTCTGGGGCCTCTCGAAGGACGCGCCCGCCAATCTGGACGTGTTTCGCGCGGCGCTGCATCCTTCCGACAAAAGGCGCACGAAGGAAGCGATTACCCAGGCGCTCGACCCTGACAACGTCGACGATTACGAAGCGGAATATCGAGTGATCGGCCAAGACGACAAGGTCGAACGCTGGGTTTCGGTGCGGGGACGCACCTTCTTCGACGAAGGCCGTCCCGTCAGGATCGTTGGAACGGCGCGCGACATTACCTGGCGCAAGCACCGCGAGCAGCATGTGCGCACGCTTTTGCGCGAGCTCGTGCATCGCTCCAAGAACATCCTTGCCGTCGTTCAATCCATGTCGCGCCAAACCGCGACGGGCGCGGTTTCTGTCGAGGAATACCAACGCAAGTTCTCGGCGCGCCTGCAGGCGCTGTCGATGGCGCATGATCTCCTGATCTCGCAGGACTGGCGCGGCGCCTCCATGCATGATCTCGTGCGCGCCCAAATCGCTTATTGCCTCGATGTCGGCGCGGGCGAGGTCGGCGAGCACGCCCGCGTCGAAGGACCGAAGATCATGCTGAAGCCGGAGGCCGCGCAGAACATAGGGCTCGCCCTGCACGAGCTCACTGCCAACGCGCTCACCTATGGGGCTTTCTCCGTCGCCGGCGGCAGCATCTCTCTGAGCTGGCGCATAGAGGCCGATCGCTTCTTCTTCGTCTGGCGTGAGTTCGGGGGCCCGGCCGTGGCGCCGCCGCCGCGCGCGGGCTTCGGCCACAAGGTGCTGCGTCGGCTCGTCGCGCAAGCGCTCGACGGCGTCGCGACCCTGGATTTTCTGCCCGAAGGCTTCGTGTGGACGCTTTCCGCCCCAACGCGCTCCATCATCGCAGCCTATTGCGACAACGCCTGATTGTCGAACGCACGGCGGCTAGCGCGCATGTCTTTCTCCTCATGTTCAAGCGATGCTGTGTCGTTTTGAGACGAGACATGCTGACAATACGTATTCCTCGCAAGGCATTGGCGCCGTCAAAACGCCTGGCGCGCAGGATCGCGCAAGTTTATAATTTTGGTTGGTCTGCCCCAGGTCTGAGGCAACTGAGCCTGCGCCGGATCACAACGATAATCAAAAGGAGTGAAACATGAAGAAGGTCCTAGCCGCCGCAGTGATGATCCTTTCCGCCTTTGCGCTCACCGTTTCGGGCACGGTCCCGGCGGACGCCAAGGCCAAGAAACATTCCAAGTCGTCGAAGTCCAAGAGCAGCGACACCGAGAAGTCTGCCGACAAGCCCGCCGACCAGTCGTCGGAACCTGCGCAGAAGTGATCTCATCGAGGCGCGATCCCTGCGCGCCGTCGCGGGGATCGCGCAAAACTCGATAATCGTCATGGCTGTTTTGCCTCTTGCCTCTGCTTCATCTCCATCGATTGCGAATTCTCCACCGCTTCATGACCGCGCTCCAGCCGGACACAGACCTGGAACGTCGCGCCGTCGACCTATGCGGCGCCCTTTATCCACAGCGCCTCGCCTACCCGGCCGCCCGTTTCCCGCCGGTCGTCGCTCGGGCGCCCTATAATGGCGATCCGCCTCCCTGAAGATTCGCCATGCCCGTTCGTCGCCTCGAGCCCATTCTGATCGACCGCATCGCCGCCGGCGAGGTGATCGAGCGGCCGAGCGCCGCGGTGAAGGAGCTCGTCGAAAACGCGCTCGACGCCGGCGCGAGACGGATCGACGTCGCCATCGAGGACGGCGGCCGGCGGCTGATACGCGTCATCGACGATGGCTGCGGCATGGATGAAGCCGATCTTCTTCTCGCGGTCGAACGCCACGCGACCTCGAAAATCCCCGACGGCGATCTGACGCACATCGAGACGCTCGGATTTCGCGGGGAAGCGTTGCCTTCCATTGCCGCGGTCTCCGATCTCCTGATCGAGACGCGCGCGGCCCGCTCGCCTCACGGTCTCGCGCTGCGCGTCGAGGCCGGCGAAAAGCGCGGCATAAGAGCCAGTAATTGGCCGAAGGGCGCGAAGATCGAGGCGCGCGACCTATTCGCGGCGACTCCGGCGCGCTTGAAATTTTTGAAGTCCGATCGCGCCGAGACGGCGGCCGCCTCCGACGTCGTCAAGCGCCTCGCCATGGCGCATCCGCAGGTCGCTTTCAGCTTCAGCGGCGGCGGCGGTTTCGACTATTCCGCCTGCGCGGGGGATCACGCTGGAGCCGCGCGGCGCCTTGCGCAGGCGCTCGGCGAGGAGTTCGTCGCCAATGCGGTGGAGATCGAGGCGGAGCGGGAAGGCTTTCGCCTGACGGGCTTGGCTGCGCTTCCCACCTTCAATCGCGCCAATGCGCAAATGCAATATGTCTACGTCAACGGCCGGCCGGTGCGCGACAAGCTTTTCGCCGGGGCGCTGCGCGCCGCCTATCTCGACTTCTTAAGCCACGACCGTCACCCGGTCGTCGTTCTCTTCCTCGAGAGCGACGCAGGCGTCATCGACGTCAACGTGCATCCCGCCAAGGCCGAAGTGCGCTTCCAGGATCCCGGCCTCGTGCGCGGCCTTGTCGTGGGCGCCTTGAAACAGGCGCTCGCATCCGCCCTACATCGCGGCGCCGACGCGCCCGCGCGCAAAGCGCTCGATCTTCTCTCCGCGCGCCGAGACTACCGTCCCTCGCCGCCCGCCAACTGGGACTACCGCCAATCCCCGAATGCGCCGGCAATGTTCGCGCCGCCGCCGGGCCTGGAAGAAGCCGCGCAGGCGTCCTATCTGCACGCGCCGCCGCAAGCCGACGTCCGGGCGGCCGTTGAGCCCGCGACGGCGCCGGATGTCGACGCGCCGCTCGGCGCCGCGCGCGCGCAGCTGCACGAGACCTATATCCTCGCGCAGACGCGCGACGGTCTCGTCATCGTCGACCAGCACGCCGCACATGAGCGGCTCGTCTATGAAAAGCTCAAACGCCAGCGCGAGACCGAAGGCGTGCCGCGCCAGATGCTGCTCATACCCGCCGTTGTCGATCTCGATCCGCAACGCCGGGAGGCTTTGACGCCGGCGCTGGACGAGCTTGCCGCGCTCGGGCTCGTCATCGAGCCGTTCGGCGCCGGCGCAGTGCTCGTGCGCGAGACGCCAGCGATCCTGGGAGAGATCGACGCCAAGCGCCTCGTCGCCGACATCGCCGATCTTCTCGCGGAAGAGGGCGACGCGCGCGGGCTCACGCGGCGGCTCGACCATGTGCTCGCGACCTGCGCCTGCCATCATTCGGTGCGGGCGGGACGCCGCCTCGCGCCGCAGGAGATGAACGCGCTCCTGCGCGAAATGGAGGCGACGCCGGGCGCGGGGCAATGCAACCACGGCCGCCCGACCTATGTGGAGCTGAAGCTTGCCGACATCGAGCGGCTGTTCGGGCGCAAGTGATGGAAGCCGGCGGCCAATTCGTCCGATCGCGCCGCCGCTGCGCCCGCCGAGGCAGGGGCCTATGCGCTGCTCATCGCGCTTCGCGCACCGCTCGCGGCGCAAGCGGGCGGCCGCGCGAGCGACGCTGGCGCCCGGGCTCTATCTCTATTGCGGCTCGGCGCGGGGACCGGGGGGACTGGCGGCGAGGATCGCGCGACACATGCGCCGCGAGAAGCGTGCGCACTGGCATGTCGATCAACTCACCTGCGCCGGAGACGTCCTGGGCGCCTGGGTTTTTCCCGGGGGCGACGAATGTACGGTCAACGCCGCGCTCGAAAAGCTCCCGACGCCGCTCGATGGGTTCGGCAGTTCCGACTGCCGCCAATGCCGAAGCCATCTACGCCTTTGGAAGGCCGGCCTCAATTTGCCTTGGAGTGAGGAGGAGCCTTTGACCTCGACCGCGGCCGGCACATCGCTTCACCGCTAACCTTCCGCCTCCACGCGAAAAGCCGCGGCGAACAGCGCGCGCGTATAGGCGTCCTTGGGGTGCGCAAAAATCTCGGTGGCCGGTCCCGCCTCGACGACCTTGCCGTACCGCATCACGATGAGATGCGCAGCGAGCGCCTTCACGACCTTGAGATCGTGGCTGATGAAGACATAGGCGAGGTCGCGCCGCTTCTGCAGGTCGCGCAACAGATCGACGATCTGCGCCTGCACCGACATGTCGAGCGCCGAGGTGGGTTCGTCCAAGATAATGAGCTTCGGCTCCAGCACGATGGCGCGAGCGATGGCGATGCGCTGGCGCTGGCCGCCCGAAAACTCGTGCGGATAGCGATCCATTGTCTCGGGATCGAGACCCGTCTCCCTGAGCGCCGCGGCGACAGTCGCGCGGCGCGCGTCGCGGGAAAGGTCGGGACGATGCAGCTCCAAGCCTTCGGCGACGATCTCGGCGACCGACATGCGCGGCGAGAGCGAACCGTAAGGGTCCTGGAAGACGATCTGCATGTCGCGCCGCAAGGGCCGCATCTCCTTGCGCGATTTCGCCTCGATGCGGCTGCCCATGTAGACGATCGGCCCTTGCGAGCTTACGAGCCGCAGCAGCGCGAGCCCGAGCGTCGTTTTTCCCGAGCCCGAATTCGCCGACGACGCCGATCGTCTCCCCGGCCTTGAGCGTCAGCGAGACGCCGTCCACCGCTTTCACGTAATCGACGATGCGGCGAAAAAACCCCTCGCGAATGGGAAACCAGACGCGCAAATTCTCCGTCTCGAGAACGACCGGCGCGTGCGGCGGCGTCGGATTCGCGGCGCCCGAGGGCTCGGCGGCGAGCAGCGCCTTGGTGTAGGGGTGCTGTGGGTCTGAGAAGACGCGCGCAGCCGGCCCCGCCTCGACGATTTTCCCCTTCTGCATCACGCAGACGTCGTCGGCGATGCGCCGCACCAGGCCGAGGTCATGGGTGATGAACAGCATCGCCATGCCATAGGTCTTGCGCAGCCGATCGAGCAGCGCGAGAATCTGCGCTTGCACGGTCACGTCGAGCGCCGTCGTCGGCTCGTCGGCGATGAGGAGATCGGGCTTGTTGGCGAGCGCCATCGCGATCATCACACGCTGGCGCTGGCCTCCAGAGAGCTGATGTGGATAGGCGCCGAGCCGCTGGCGTGGATTGGGTATGCCCACCTCCTCGAGCAGCTCCACGACGCGGTCGCGTCGCGCCGTCTCCGAGCGCATCCCGTGCAGCGCCAGGATTTCTGCGACCTGGCGCTCGATGACCTGCAGCGGATTGAGCGAGGTCATCGGCTCCTGAAACACCATCGTGACGCGCGCGCCGCGCATACCGCGCAAGGCGGCTTCGTTCATCTTCAGCACGTCCTGGCCGCCGAAATTGATGACGCCGGAGGGATGATAGGCGGAAGATGGCAAGAGCCGCGGCACGGAGAGCGCGGTGACCGACTTGCCGGAGCCCGAATTCGCCGACCAGCGCGAGCGTCTTGCCCTTGTCGACAGAGAGCGAGACGCGGTCGACGGCGAGCGTCTCTCTGCCGCCCTGCACGAAGGAGACGGAGAGGTCGCGGATGTCGAGGAGGGGAGCGGTCATAGAGGCCTTCTGCTTCACCGAAAAGTCTTCCTCGGATCGAAGGCGTCGCGGACGCCCTCGCCGACGAAGAGCAGGAGCGACAGCAGGGTGGCGATCACGATGAAGCCCGTGAGCCCGAGCCAAGGCGCCTGGAGGTTGGACTTGCCCTGCAGCAGCAATTCGCCGAGCGAGGGCGAGCCGGGCGGCAGGCCGAAGCCGAGGAAATCGAGCGAGGTAAGGGTCGTGATCGAGGAGTTCAGAATGAAAGGCAGGAAGGTCAGCGTCGCGACCGTGGCGTTGGGCAGAAGGTGGCGCCAGATGATTGTCCCGTCGGAGAAGTCCGAGCGCGCGCGCGGCGTTCACATATTCGAAGTTGCGCGCCCGCAGAAATTCCGCGCGCACGACATGCACGAGCGTAACCCAGGAGAAGAGCAGCAATATGCCGAGCAGGATAAAGAAGCCCGGGGTTATGAAGGAGGAGACGATGATCAGCAGATAAAGCTGTGGCAGCGACGACCAGATTTCAATGAAGCGCTGCGCGATCAGATCGACCCTTCCGCCGAAATAGCCCTGCACGGCGCCCGCGGCGACGCCGATCACCGAAGAGACGGACGAAAGGATAAGGCCGAACAGCACCGAGATGCGAAAGCCGTAGAGCAGGCGTGCGACGACGTCGCGACCCTGGTCGTCGGTGCCAAGCCAGTTCCATTCGATGTCGCGACAGCCGCGGTTGGGCGCGCCGGGCGGAATCACTTTCGCCGCGGCCGCCTCGCATTGCGCCTTGGTCAGGAGCCAGGTCGGAGGCGAAGGCGCCGGCGTCGGGAGATCGAGATTGTGCGTGTCATAGGAGAAGCGGATGGGGGGCCAGATCATAAAGCCATGCGCGTCGATCTCCTTGGCGATCGTGGGATCGCGATAGTCCGTATGCGCGTAGAAGCCGCCGAACTTTCTCCTCCGGATAGTTGACGAAGATCGGAAAGAGCAGCTCGCCCTTGTAAAAGGCCAGAATGGGCCGGTCGTTGGCGATGATATTGGAGCACAGCGAAATCAGAAACAGCGCGAGGAAGACCCATAGGGACCAGAAGCCACGGCGGTTGGCCTTGAAATTTTCCAGCCGGCGCTCGTCGAGCGGCGTGAGATGGACGCCGAGGAAGGAGCGTGACGGGTCGAGGGCGGGGGCGTCGGTCATGGACGTCACACCTCGCGGGTTTCGAAGTCGATGCGCGGATCGATCCAGGTGTAGACGAGATCCGAGATGAGAATTCACGACGAGCGAGAGCATCGCGAAAATGTAGAGATCGGCGAAGACGATCGGATAGTCGCGGTTGACGATCGCCTCGAAGGAAAGCAGGCCAAGCCCGTCGATCGTGAAAATCGTCTCGATCAGCACCGAGCCCGTGAAGAAGGCATGCACGAAGGCGCCGGGAAAGCCGGCGATGACGATCAACATCGCATTGCGGAACACATGGCCATAGAGCACGCGCCGCTCGGTAAGTCCTTTCATGCGCGCCGTCTGCACATATTGCTTGCGGATCTCGTCGAGAAAGGAGTTCTTGGTCAGCATCGTCTGGGTCGCGAAGGCGCCGAGCGTCATCGCGAGGACGGGCAGCGTGATGTGCCACAAATAGTCGCCGATCTTGGCCGGCAGCGACAGTTCGGAGAAATTCTCGGAGACGAGACCGCGCAGCGGGAAAATCTGCCAAAAGGAGCCGCCGCAAAACAGCACGATCAGCAGCATCGCAAAGAGAAAGCTCGGCACGGCGTTGCCGATGACGATGAGGTTCGACGTCCAGGCGTCGAATTTGGAGCCGTCGCGCACGGCCTTGGCGATGCCCAGCGGAATGGAGATCAAATAGGAGATCAGCGTCATCCAAAGGCCGAGCGAGATGGAGACGGGAAGCCGCTCGCCGATGAGCTTGATGACCTTTTCGTCGCGAAAATAGCTGCGGCCGAAGTCGAACATCGCATAGTTCTTGACCATCAGCAGGAAGCGTTCCCAGGCGGGCTTGTCGAAGCCGAATTGCTTCTCGAGCTCCGCGACGAATTTGGGATCGAGCCCCTGCGCGCCTCGGTATTTCGAGGAGGCGTCGGCGGCTCCGATCGTCGCCTGGGTGCCTTGGCCCTGTCCGACCTCGCTGCCGCCGCCCGAGAAGCGAGAGGTGGCGCCGACGTCGAAGCCCTGGAGCTGCGCGATGATGCGCTCGACGGGACCGCCCGGCGCGAACTGGATGATCGTGAAGGATATGAGCATGATCCCGAGGATCGTCGGGATCATCAGCAGCACACGCCGCAGGATATAGTACGCCATCGGGTCAGCGCATCGGAAAGTTGATCTGCTTGGCTCTTTCGGCGTCCCACCACCAGGTCGAGATGACGCCGGGGTCGAAGCGCGGCGGCGTTGGAGGCCGGCCGTACGCGTCCCAGAAAACCAAGCGATGCACGGGATTATACCAGTGAAACACGCGGTAGAAATCTCGCGCGCAGCACGCGGTCGAGAGCGCGGCAGGTGGTCTCGAGCTCCTCGCGCGTTTCGGCGACCATCGCTTTTTCGATCAGCGCGTCGGCGACGGGATCCGCCGTCCCGGCGAGGTTTCGCGAGCCGGTCACCTTTGCGGTCTTCGAGCTGAAATAATTCTGCAGCTCCTCGCCGGGCGACCAGCCCATCGTCAAATTGTCGACCACGATGTCGAAATCGAACTCGTCGAGCCGCTGCTTGAACTGGGCGGCGTCGACCACGCGCATCCGCGCGTTGACGCCGAGCAGCTTCAGATTCTTGATGTAGGGATGCGTGTGGCGCTCGAGCAGGCTGGAAAAGTCGAGGAATTCGAATTCCAGCGGCTTGCCGTCGGGGAGCAGCAGCGCGCCGTCCTTGCGCCGGCAGCCCGCCGCGGCGAAGAGGTCGGAGGCGCGTTTCAGGAGGGCGCGATCCTGCCCGGAGCCGTCGGAAACAGGCGAGGATAGCGCCTCGCCGAAGACCCGCTCCGGCAGTTTGTCGCGGAAGGGTTCGAGCAGCGCCTTCTCGCCTTCGCTCGGCATTCCCGTGGCGGCGCAGGGCGAATTTTCGAAATAGGACGAGATGCGCTTATAGGCGTCGTACATCAGGTTGCGGCTGGTCCATTCGAAATCGAAGCACAGCCCGATCGCCTCGCGCACGCGCGGATCGGCGAAGACCTTGCGCCGCGTGTTGAAAACCCACCCCTGGATGCCGGGAATGTTGGCGTTGGGGATTTCGGTGCGCTTGACGCGGCCCTCCTTGAAGGCGGGGAAGTCGTAACCCGTCGACCAGACGCGCGCGATGTTCTCCTCGCGCTCGCTGAAGGCCCCCGCCTTGAAGGCCTCGAAGGCGACCTGACTGTCGCCGAAGTATTCGAAACGGACGACGTCGAAATTCGCCTGTCCGACGTTGACCGGGAGATCTTGGCCCCAATAGTCCGGGACGCGCTTGTAAACTATGGAGCGCCCTTGCTCGAGCGAGTCGATCTTGTAGGCGCTCGAGCCAAGGGGCGGTTCGAGCGTGGTCCTTTCGAAGTCGCGTTTTGCGTAATAGGCCTTCGAGAAGATCGGCTGGCCGGCGGCGAAAAGCGGCAGGTCGCGCGCGCGTCCTGGCGCGAAGCGGATGACGAGAAGATCGTCGGCCTCGGCTTCGGCGCTCTGCAAATCGCGCAGCGTCTGGGCGATCACGGGATGGCCTTTGCTTCGCAGAATGTTCAGCGAGAAGGCGGCGTCATGGGCGGTGAGCTTCGAGCCGTCGTGGAAGCGCGCCTCGGGCCGCAAGGTGAAGCGATAGGTGAGCTTGTCGGGAGAGATGCGCACGGATTTGGCGACGAGCCCATAGAGGGCGTCGCGTTCGTCGAGACTTCCCACCATCAGGCTGTCGAAGATCAACCCAAGGCCGTAGGCCGCGTTGCCGCGCAGCACATAGCCGTTCAGCGTGTCGAAAGTCGGCGAGGGCGGCGACTGGATCAGTAGGCCGCCCTTCGGGGCGTTCGGATTGACGTAGCCGAAATGCTTGAAATCGGGAGCTTCGGCCAGCTCGCCGAAGGTGGAGAGCCCGTGGCTCTCCTTTTCGCCTGCCGGCGAGGCCGCGAGGAGCCGGCTCGGAATGCCAGATAGCGCGACGCTCGCAGCCCCGCCCTGCAGCAGTCGTCGGCGCGAAACGGGAGGCAGGAGGCGCGGCTCTTTCACGTAGGACCTCGAATCATCAAGGAACGCCCGCGCGGGAAGCTCGCGCGGCGTCGATGCATGCGGGGCGATTATGTCGGAATTTGGCGGCGCGGCTAGCCCTGGATGTTCGAAAACGACCGTTATCGCCTGAAATGCGCCGCGCTTGAGCGAAAGCGCTCAGAACCAAGAAAACGCATGAACTTCAGAATATTGGAGAGACAGGCTCATGACATGAGCCTCGCGAGCGACAGCGCTTGCGCGAGCGCCAACAGCCAGGCGCCGGTCAAAATGTTCTGCGAAAGCTCCCTTGCCTCGGCTCGACGCAGGGCGCTGTCCTTGTTGACGAAGTGCACGACCCCGCAGGCGAGGAACGCGACGACGAAGATCATTACGAGGCTAGTCATGGCTGTACTCCTGGCGAGCGACATTCCTTTCGATGCATATTAGGCAAGGCCCGTGCCGTGCTGCCGCAATCGCCGATTACGCCGCAAATCAAGTGACAAGCGTCGCCGAAATTATGACCGTCGGGAAACGGACGCAACAAAAATGCTGCGCTGCGACAATTTGCGCGAGCGCACCTCAAAAAGCGTCGCAAACCGCAAAATTGTCGGGAGTTAGAGCAGCGCCGCGGAGAGGGCCTGGAAGGCGCGCGCGCGGTGCGAGAGCGCCCGCGAGCCGTCACCCGGCATCGCGTGCTTCTCGGCCGACATCATCTCCCCGAAAGTCTTATCGAGCCCGTCGGGCAAGAAAATCGGGTCATAGCCAAAGCCCTTGGTTCCCCGGGGAGGAAAGACGAGGACGCCATCGACGCGTCCCTCGAAGGCCTGCAGATGGCCGTCGGGCCAGACGACGGCCAGCGCGCAGAGGAAGTGGGCGCGAAAGGGCGGCGTCGCGCCGCGCGCCTTGAGTTCGCGCTCGACGCGCGCCATCGCCACGCCGAAATCGCGTTCGGAGCCCCGCCCAGCGCGCCGAATACACGCCGGGCGCTCCCTCCAGCGCCTCGACGCAAAGTCCCGAATCGTCGGCGAAGGCGGGCAGGCCCGAGCCAAGCGCAGCCGCGCGCGCCTTGAGCAGCGCATTGCCGGCGAATGTCACCTCGGTTTCCTCGGGCTCGGGTAGACCGAGCTCGCCGACGGACACCGTGTCGACGCCGTGCGGCGCGAGCAACTGCCGCAGCTCCCAAAGCTTGCCAGGGTTATGCGAGGCCACGACGAGGCGGCCTTCGAGCTTCCGCGCGCTCACGCGAGCGCAGTCTTCTGCAGCGCCACGAGCTCGTCGACTCCCTTTTGCGCGAGCGCCAGCAGGCGGGAGAGCTCGTCCGTGGTGAAGACCGAGCCCTCTGCGGTAGCCTGCACCTCGACAAGCCCCCCCGACCCGGTCATCACGAAATTGGCGTCCGTCTCGGCGATTGAATCTTCGGCGTAATCGAGATCGAGGACCGGCTTGCCTTCGAACATGCCGCAGGAGACCGCGGCGACGTGATCGCGCAGCGGCGACTCTTTCACGATAGAGCGCGCGCGCATCCATTCGAAGCAATCGCGCAGCGCGATCCAGCCGCCCGTAATCGCCGCGGTGCGCGTGCCCCCGTCCGCCTGCAACACGTCGCAATCGACGACGATCTGGCGCTCGCCCATCCCCGAAAGATTGGTGACGGCGCGCAGCGAGCGGCCGATGAGCCGCTGGATCTCCTGGGTGCGACCGGACGGCTTGCCGGAGGTCACCTCGCGGCGGGAGCGCGTATGCGTCGCGCGCGGCAACATCGCATACTCGGCGGTGACCCAGCCCCGGCCCTGGCCCCGCAGCCACTGCGGCGGTTTATCCTCGAGCGAAGCCGTGCAGAGGACATGCGTCGCGCCGAATTTGACGAGGCAGGAGCCCTCCGCATAGCGGGCGACGTTCCGCTCGAAGCTGACCAGGCGCATTTCGTCGAGGGCGCGTTTGCTGGGACGCATGAAGGCTCCGTGCCGCAAAGAAGCGGTGTCTAGTAACGTCAATCCAGGGGCAGGGGAAGCCGCGGGGAAACTATCCTGCGACCTTTGCAGGATAGCCAGCCGCCTCAATAGCCTTTGCGACCTTAGTCGGGTCGGCGGGCGAGGGGGTGACGGTCACCTTGCCGGACGAAAGCTCCACTTGCACCTGCGCGCCGGGGTCCACGCCCTGCACGGCCTTGGTCACGTGCCTGACACAGTTCTGGCAAGACATTTTTTCGACGTCGAAGACCGTGCTCATGCCTCTCTCCTCGAGGATTCCCGTTTTCCTGCCCGGCCGGGACTTTCTCGCCCTTGGCGCCAGTCTTGGCAAAATTTCGCGGGGTTACGGGCGGAACCGCCTTATTCTCTCTTGGCGTTCCGGGGGCCGAACGCGCAGTCGACTCGGTCTCGGCGCAAGCAGTAATTCGTGACGAGCTGCGTTCTCAAAAAAGTCGCGGCTTGAAGCCCGCCCCGAAACCGAACAACGCGCGCTTGGCCACGCAGCGCAGAGTACAACGCAAGACGCTCCCCTCGCTTAAGAAAGGAGCGTCAGCGATGAACTTCCCTTAGACTTCAGACGTCTGTCACTTGGCGGCGCGGCGCCGGCGCTGCTGGCCCAGGCCCATTTGCTTCGCCAGGTTCGAGCGCGCCTTGGCATAATTGGGCGCAACCATCGGGTAATCGGAGGGCAGACCCCATTTCTCGCGGTATTCCTCCGGCGAAAGCCCGTATTGCGTGCGGAGATGGCGCTTAAGCGACTTGAACTTCTTGCCGTCCTCAAGACAGATAATGTGATCGTTCGTCACGGATTTCTTGATAGCCACGGCTGGCTTAGGCGGCTCGGTCGGCGTCACGACGACACCAGTGCCCACGCGCATGAGCGCCGCATGGACGTCGTTGATGAGCTGAGGCAAGTCAGCAGCAGGCACGGAATTGTTGCTAACGTACGCGGAGACTATCTCAGCTGCGAGTTCGATGTTGTTGGTGGAGGTCATCGTGTCGCTCATCGCTTTCTCTTGCTCGCCCCTAAACATATGGACCAATTGGCGCGCCGCGTTAGACCTGTCGGAGTTCCGCAGAAGCGAAAAATGGCGGCCTCGGATTGAGAGAGCTTTACATCAAACTTCTGCTTTACACAACAATCAGGGGCAAAAAAATTTCTAAAATCGACGGATTAATATTCGGAACTTCCTCCTCCCAGGCTAGAGCCTCCGCATACCCGTATAAAAATCGTGATGAATCCCCCCGGTCTCGCTGCTCTATACCCCTTTTTTTTCCGCCAGCGCCGAAGTCTCCCTGCTTCGCCGCCGAAGAACCCCTCGCGCGCTCAACCTGCGACCCCGATTCGTTTGATCTCCCAGCGCAGCTCGACGCCGCTCGACGCCTTCACGCGCGCGCGCACTTCTTCTCCGAGGCCTTCTATTTCCGTTGCTGTCGCCGCGCCTCGGTTGATGAGGAAGTTGCAGTGCATTTCGCTGACCTGCGCGTCGCCGCGCGCAAGTCCACGGCAGCCGGCGGCGTCTATCAGCGCCCAAGCTTTATGGCCCGGTGGGTTGGCGAAGGTCGAGCCGCCCGTTTTGTCGCGGATAGGCTGGGAGGCTTCGCGCGCGACGGTGATGCGCTCCATTTCGGCCAGGATCGCCTCCCGGTCGCCGGGCCGCCCTTGGAACAGCGCGCGGGTGAAGATCACGTCCTCGGACGCCCCGCAATGACGGTAGGAAAAGCCCATTTCGGCGTTTGTGAAGCGGAGGAGGTCGCCCGAGCGGCTTACGCCCTGCGCCTCGATCAAGGCGTCCTTGGTCTCGCCGCCGTGCGCGCCGGCGTTCATGCGCAACGCGCCGCCGATGGCGCCGGGAATGCCGCGGTAAAAGGCGAGGCCGTCAATCCCGGCGTCCGCCGCCGCGCGGGCGAGTTTCACGTCGGGCGCGGCCGCGCCAACGCGCAGGCGATCCCCCTCCTCGACCTCGATCCCGCCAAAACCCTTGGCCGACAGGCGGATGACGACGCCGGGCACGCCGCCGTCGCGCACGATGAGATTGGATCCGAGCCCGATGACGGTAACGGGAATGTCCTGGGGCAGCCCGCGCAGGAACAGCGCCAGATCGTCCTCGTCCGCCGGCAGGAATAAGAGTTGCGCCGGCCCGCCTACGCGAAACCAGGTCCAAGGCGCGAGCGGCTCGTTGACCGAGATCCGTCCGCGCACCCCGGGCGGGACCTTTGCGCTGATGTCGGGAAAACTCATGGATTTCCTGTTCTAAAAAGCTCGACGGCTGCGTCCCATAGCCGCGAAAGCAAAAAATGTCACAGGCGCCCGATGGCTTCGTCTTTCGCCGCGCCCGCGTTACACTCGCCACATGAGCATCGTTCCCATCCGCTATGTCGAGCCCGTCTTTCGCCCGCCGAGCGAAGCGGACTCGCTCATCCTGCCCGTCACAAACGGCTGCTCCTGGAACCGCTGCACCTTCTGCGAGATGTACACCGCGCCGCAGAAGCGCTTCCGTCCGCGCGACGAAGCGGAGGTTCTGGAAAGTATCCGTCTCTGCGGCGAGACCTTCGGCGATTCCGTCAAGCGCGTGTTCCTCGCCGACGGCGACGCGATGACGCTATCCATTCGTCGCCTCGCCGCCGTGCTCGAGGCGATCCGCCGCGAGCTGCCGGGCGTGCGGCGCGTGTCGAGCTACTGCCTACCGCGAAATGTAAAAAAGAAAACGGTCGAAGAGTTGCGTGAATTGGCGTCGCTCGGCCTCTCGCTCGTCTATGTCGGCGCGGAATCCGGCGACGACGAGGTTCTGGCGCGCGTCGACAAGGGCGAGACATTTGAAAGCTCGCGCGAGGCGCTGGAGAAGCTGCAACAAGCGGGGATCAAGCGCTCCGTGATGATCCTGAATGGCCTCGGCGGCGAAGTTCTCTCGCGTCAGCATGCAGAAAATTCCGCCGCGCTGATGAACGCCGCGCAGCCCGAGTTTCTCGCGACGCTCACCGTGAGCTTTCCGCTGGGCGAGACGCGTTTTCGCGAAAACTTTCCTCAGTGGGAGCCGCTTGGGGTCGTCGGATTGATGCAGGAGATGGAGGCGTTTCTTTCCGCGCTGGAGCTCAAGCGCACGGTCTTTCGTAGCGATCACGCCTCGAACTGGTTGATCCTGAAAGGAACGCTCGGCTCGGACAAGGAGCGGCTGCTCGGCGAATTGCGCGCCGCGATCGCCGCGCCCGAAGCCGCGCCGCTGCGCCCCGCCTGGGCAAGAGGGTTGTAGCTCTTGGTAATTCAAACATCTCACCATGATTGGCCCGCTTTTGTGCTAAGCTGGCAGCCACGGTCTCGCGCGCGAAAAGGACGTGGAGCACATGCCAGTCGTGCTTCGCAGAGATGGTTACAAGTTCTTTTTTTACTCGAACGAGGGCGATCCCCGTGAACCGGTCCACATTCACGTGCGCAAGGGCGACGGGGACGCTAAATTCTGGATCCATCCTGTCGCTCTCGAATCGAGCGATGGGTTTGACGCGCGGACCCTGCGCGAACTGGCGCGGATGGTCGAAGACAACGCGGCGCTGATCGAAAGAGCATGGCATGAGCATTTCGGCTAAATCCCTCCGCTTCGACGAGGACAGCATGTGGGTCGAATTGTCGGACGGCCGCACCTTGGGCGTGCCACTCGCCTGGTTCCCGCGCCTGCTAAATGCGTCGCCTTCGCAACGACTGGCTTTCGAGATCAGCCGCTGCGGCCTGCATTGGGAGGAACTCGACGAGGATATTTCGATCGAGGGGCTTTTGGCGGGGCGCGGCGACCAGACCAAACGCCGCTCGAAGCGGCGAGCGAGGAGATGGAACTGACTTTCGTCGCCGGACTTGCGACCGCAGAAGGGATGATTCTTTTCCGTGGCGCGATTCGCACGGATGATTCATCGGGGATCGAGGATTATTGGCATCGAAGATTCGCGGCAATTCGCAAGAACGGAGAATGGTTCGACCTGACCGGCCTTGAGGTCAGAGGCATTCAAGAGGCGAAAGTTTATGTGATCGGATCGCAAGACGGGAGAAACCGTTTCGCGCGCGCAGCCCTCACCCCGACCCCGGCCCACCGGCCGCAAGCTGCTCCGGCAGCGCATAGGCCCATTGCGTGATGTTGCCGGCGCCGAGAAACACGACATAGTCGCCGGGCGTGGCGATCTCGCGGATCATCGCCGGCAGCACTTCCGGCGACGGGAGGCCGGCAACCCGGCGATGGCCGTGCGCCTTGATCGCCGCGACGAGATGGTCGCGGTCGGCGCCCTCGATCTTCTGCTCGCCCGCCGGATAGACATCCGCGATGATCACCGCGTCGGCGTCGTTGAAGCAGGTCGCGAACGGCTCGAACAAGGACTGCAGCCGCGTGTAGCGATGCGGCTGCATGACGGCGATCACCTTGGATTTGGTGGAGGCGCGCGCGGCGCGCAGCACTGCGGCGATCTCGACGGGATGGTGGGCGTAATCGTCGAAGACGACGGCGCCGTTCCACTCGCCGGTCTTGGTGAAACGCCGCTTCACGCCGCCGAAGCCCGCGAGCGCCTTGCGGATCTGATCGGGCGTGATGCCGAGCTGATAGGCGACGGTGATCGCCGCCGTGGCGTTCAGCGCATTATGATGGCCGGGCATCGGCAGCATCATGTTCTCGAGATAGACGGCTTGCGAGCTCTTGCGGTCGCGCAGCAGCACATTGAAGCGCGAGACGCCGCCTTCGAGGGCGACATCGAGCAGCCGCACGTCGGCCTGCGGATTCTCGCCATAGGTGATGACCCGCCGATCCTCGATCTTGCCGACGAGCTCCTGCACCGTCGGATGATCGAGACACATCACCGCGAAGCCGTAAAAGGGCAGGTTCTCGATGAGCTGGCGGAAAGCGTCCTTGATCGCGTCGAAGGTGTGAAAATGGTCGAGATGCTCGGGATCGATGTTGGTGACGATCGCGACGTCCGCCGGAAGCTTGAGGAAGGTGCCGTCGCTCTCGTCGGCCTCCACCACCATCCAGTCGCCGCCGCCGAGCCGCGCATTCGTGCCATAAGCGTTGATGATGCCGCCGTTGATGACGGTCGGATCGAGGTCTCCGGCGTCGAGCAGAGTCGCGACGAGCGAGGTCGTCGTCGTCTTGCCATGGGTGCCGGCGACCGCGACGCATTGCTTGAGCCGCATCAGCTCGGCGAGCATTTCGGCGCGGCGCACGACGGGCAGGCGCTTTTCGCGCGCGGCGACGAGCTCGGGATTATCGCGTTTGATCGCGGTCGAGACGACGACGACGGCGGCCTCGCCGAGCGCTCGCGCGTCATGCCCGATCGTCACATGCGCGCCTTTCTCGACGAGCCGCTTCACATTGGCGTTCTCGGAGGCGTCCGAGCCCTGAATGGTGTAGCCCTGGTTGATCAGCACCTCGGCGATGCCGGACATGCCGATCCCGCCGATGCCGATGAAATGAATGGGCCCGAGCTCACGCGGCAACTTCATCGCGGGTCTCTCTCCTGTGCGGCGCCTTGAGCGCGACGAGGGTGGGAAAGGTCGTCGGCTTCCAGAGCGAATTCCGCAAAAGCTGATAGGCTTTTGCGATCGGAATTCGCTCCGACCTTTTGAACTGGCGCGATTTCTTGTCGCTCGAACGATTCCGTTCGAGCGGAAAGCGCGCTTGTGCGTCAGAAGCGGCCGACGCGCTGCGCCAGATCGGCGAGGCGCTCGGCCGCGTCAACGACGCCGGCGCTTTTCGCTTTTTGCGCGGCAAGGCGCAACTCCCCCGGATTTTCGACGAGGCGCGCCAGTCGGGAGGCGAGAAAAGCCGGCGTGAAGGCCTCCTGGCGCACGATCTCGGCGCCGCCCGCTCGGCTCAGCACGGCTGCATTGGCCGCCTGGTCCTGGTCGAGCGCATGCGGCAGCGGAACGAGGATCGCGGCCCGCCCGATCGCCGCGAGCTCGGAAACCGTCGAGGCGCCCGAGCGCGCGATGACGAGATGCGACGCGGCGATGCGCGCCGGCAGGTCGTCGAAAAAAGGCGCAAGCTCGGCGCCGACGCCCGCCTGGGCATAGGTCGCCGTAACACGCGCCAGATCCTCCGCGCGGGTCTGCTGGGTCACGACGAGGCGCGCGCGCGTCGCTTCGGGCAGCATAGCGATCGCCTCGGGCACGATGTCGGCCATGATGCGCGCGCCCTGCGAGCCGCCGGTGACGAGCAGGCGCAGCGCGCCGTTCTCCTCCGGATAGGCCGCCTGCGTCACGGCGAGCGCCATGGGCCGCAACGGGTTGCCGGTGAGCACGATCTTTTCGCTCAGACCCGGCGGCGCCTTGTCCAACGGAAAGCCGACCGCGATGGCGCTCACCCGCGGGGCGAGAAACCGGTTGGCCTTGCCCATCACCCCGTTGGCCTCGTGAACGATCGTCGGGATCTTGAGGAGCGAGGCGGCGAGCAGCGGCGGCACGGTGGGATAGCCGCCAAAGCCGATCACCACGGCGGGCCGCAAGCGGCGCAGCAAGGAGAGCGAGGCGAGGAGGCCTTGGCCGAGACGCGCCAGCGCGCGAACGCGCTCGAGAGGCGAACCGCCGCGCGGCGTCGCCGAAGGGATCATATGCGTCGCGCGGGCCGGAAAGGCGTCGCCGTAGCGGAGCGCCCGCTCCTCGGTGACGAGCTCGACCGGAACGCCGCGCGCCGCCAGCACATGCGCGAGCGCCTCGGCAGGGAAGAGATGCCCGCCGGTGCCGCCGGCGGCGAGAAGCGCGGGCGCTTTGCTCATACAGCCGGGCTCGGCTGCGTGGGAGCGAGAGCGATCACGTTCTGCGCTCCCGCCCCACGGTCGGCGCTGCGGCGCCGTTTGCGCGTTACGGCGAGGAGAAAGCCCATGCCGAGCGCGAGCGAGATGAGCGACGAGCCGCCATAGGAGACGAAGGGCAGGGTCATGCCCTTCGCCGGCATCAGCTGCAGATTGACCATCATGTTGATCGCGCCCTGCAGGCCGAACAGCATGGCGAGGCCCGCGGTCGCGAAGCGGCAGAACGGGTCTTCGTTGCGCGACGCCAGGAGAAGGCTGCGCACCACGATGAAAGCGAAGAGACCTGCAAGCGCCATGCAGGTCAGCACGCCGAACTCCTCGCCGATGACCGCGAAGATGTAGTCGGTGTGCGAGTCGGGCACCATGCGCTTGATCGTGCCTTCGCCCGGTCCTTTGCCGAACCAGGAGCCCGAGATGAAGCTCTCGAGCGCCGTCTCGCCCTGGAAGTTCGTCGGCACTCCGGCCGTGACCGGCGGCGGCGGCTCCAGGAAGGTCTGGATGCGCGCATGCACGTGCGGCACGAACTTATAAGCGAGCAGCGCCGAGGAAATCCCAAGGCCGCCGATGCCTGCGACCCAAAGCCAATGCAGTCCGGCCATGAAGAACAGGATCGCCCAAACCAGGGAAATCAGCATGGTCTGGCCGAAGTCGGGCTGCAGCACGAGCGGCGCCACCGTGAGCGGGAACAACAAGAGCGCGATCGTGTTGCCCGGAACGCCTTTTCGCTGCGCGCCCTCCGCGAAGGCCCAGGCGACCAGCACGACGAAGGTGGGTTTCACGAATTCAGACGGCTGGATTCCGAAGATCCAGCGGCGGGCGCCCTTCACCTCCTGGCCAAAGAACAGCGTCGCGACGACAAGCCCCAGCGAGATCAGAAAGAGCACGAGCGCCGCGCGGCGAATATGACGCGGGGAGAGAAGCGACACGCCGAACATGATGGCGATCGCCGGCAGCAGCGTCGTCGCTTGTCGATTGACGAAGTAGAAGGTCGGCAGATGCAGCCGCTCGGCCTCCGGCGGTCCGCCCGCCATCGAGAACACGAGGCCCACGACCATCAATATGCCGATCGCCGCGAGCAGCCAGCGATCCACCGTCCAGGCCCATTCGCCGATCGGCGAACGATGCGCGCGCGACATCATGAGGCGTCTCCTTGGTCGAGAGCGGCGAGCTTTTGCACGATTTCACGAAAGGCATCGCCGCGCGCTTCAAAGTTGGCGAACTGGTCGTAGGACGCGCAGGCCGGGGAAAGCAGCACCACCGGCTCGCGCGCCGCGCTGGCCTCCGCGTCGCTCGCCGCCCGATCCGCCGCGATGCCGAGAACGCCACAGCGTTCGAAGGGGACATAGCCTTCCAGGATATCGGCGAACTCCTCGGTCGCCTCGCCGATGAGGTAGGCTTTGGACACGCGGGGGAACAAAGGACGCAGCGGCTCTATGCCGCCATGCTTGGGCCTGCCGCCGAGAATCCAGAAAATTTCCGAGAAGCCGGCGAGCGCATGCGCAGCCGCCGCGGCGTTGGTCGCCTTGCTGTCGTTGACGAACAGCACGCGGCCCATTTTCGCGACGATCTCCAAGCGATGCGGGACGCCTGGAAAACTCGCAAGTCCCTCGGCGATCTCCTCATCGGAGAGGCCGAGCTCCCAGCAGGCGGCGGCGGCGAAGATCGCGTTCTGGCGGTTGTGCGCGCTGTGCAGGCCGCGCGCGTTGGGCAAGGCGCCGAGCGATTCCGTCTGAATCGCCGGATCTCCCGCCGCGCGATAGAGAATCTCGTTCCCCTCGGCGTAAAAACCCCAGTCGAGCGCGCGTTCCGCGGAGATGGGCGCGACGCGCCGACCCTCGGCGGCGCCCGCGATCAGCTTTGCGCCGATCGCATGGCAGTATGCGTCATCCACGCCGACGAGCGCGATTTCGGCGTTGGAGGGGACGCGCTCCTTGATTGCCGCATAGCGCTCCATCGACCCATGTCTGTCGAGATGGCTGGGAGAAAGATTGAGCAAAAGTCCTATGGTCGATGAGAGCGAGGGCGCGAGGTCGATCTGGAAGGAGGAGACCTCCAGGACGTGAATGCGTTCGTCGTCCGGCGGCGCAAGAGAGAGGATCGGGTGGCCGACGTCCCCTCCGAGCTGCGGCTCTTTGCCGGCCTCGCGCAGAATATGCGCGATGAGCGCGCTCGTCGTGGACTTGCCGTTCGTGCCGGTCACGGCCACGAGGGCGGCTCCTGGCGCGCGCGCTTCCCGCTCCCGGCAAAAGAGCTCGAGGTCGCCGATGATCTCGACTCCGGCGGCCTGCGCACGCTCGACTGTCCAATGCGGGACGGGATGGGTCAGCGCGGCGCCGGGCGTCAGAACCAGGGCGTCGAAGCGACGCCAATCGGCGAGGGAAAGGTCCGCGACGTTCATTCCTTCGGCGATCGCCTGCAGGCGCGCGCTCTCGGCGTCGTCCCAGGCCGTGACCGAAGCGCCGCCCGCCATGAGCGCGCGCGCGGTGGCGAGGCCCGAAATTCCGAGCCCGAACAGGGCGACCTGTCTGTCGCGGAAGCTCTCGATGGGAGTCATCGGCTCACCTCAGCTTCAACGTCGACAGGCCGATCAGCGCCAGCACGAAAGCGATGATCCAGAAGCGGATCACGATCTGCGGCTCCTTCCAGCCCTTCTGCTCGAAATGGTGATGGATCGGCGCCATGAGGAAGATGCGCTTGCCGGTGGCCTTGAAGTAGCCAACCTGCACGATGACCGAGACGCCCTCGAGCACGAACAATCCGCCGACGATCGGCAGCAGAAATTCCTGCTTCACGGCCACTGCGATCGTGCCGATGAGTCCGCCGAGCGCCAGCGAGCCCGTGTCTCCCATGAATATCTGCGCCGGCGGCGCGTTGAACCAGAGGAAACCCAGGCCCGCCCCGATCATCGCCGCGCAGATGATCGTCAGCTCGCCGACGCCGGCCACATGATTGATGCCGAGATAGGAGGAGAACACGCTGTTGCCGACGAGATAGGCGATGATTGCGAAAGTGCCGGCGGCGATCATCGACGGCACGATCGCCAGCCCGTCGAGGCCGTCCGTGAGGTTGACGCAATTTCCCGCCGCGACGATGGTGAAGCCGCCAAAAAGCGGAAACAGCCAGCCCAGGTCGAGCAGGTAGCCCTTCATGATGGGAATGGCGACCTTGTGCATGTCGTCGCCGCCCGCGCGCATCATCAGATAACAGGCGCCGATTCCGATGGCGAATTCGAAGGCCAGCCGCAGCCAGCCGGAAAAGCCGAAGTGCGATTGCTTCGTGACCTTGAGGTAGTCGTCGTAGAAGCCGATCGAACCGAAGGCCACGGTGACGTAAAGCACGATCCAGGCGTAGGGGTTCCTCAGATTGGCCCAAACTAGCGTGGCTGCGACGAGCCCGGACAGGATCATCAGCCCGCCCATCGTGGGCGTGCCTTTCTTCGTCAGAAGGTGCGAGGGCGGACCGTCCTCGCGGATCGGCTGTCCTTTGCCCTGCTTGACGCGCAGGGCGTCGATGACCTTCGGGCCGAAGAAGAACACGAAGAACAGTGCGGTCGCCGCCGCGCAGGCGGCGCGGAACGTGATGTAGCGGAAGACGTTGAGCGGGCCGAACATATGCGAATATTCGGCGAGCAGCGAGAGCATGTCAGCGTCCTTCCTGCGAATTCTCTGCTGCGGTCGAATTGGCGCGCAGACGTTGCGCCAGCGCGCTCATGCGCATCGCGTTCGATCCTTTGAGCATGACGACGTCTCCGTCGCGCAGCGCCTTGAGGAACGGCTCCTCGAGCTCGGCGGCGGTTCTTCGGTGAGCGCCCTGCATGGCGTCGGGAACGGCGTAGAAGGCGCTCGCCGCTTGCGGCCCCGCGGTGAACAGCAGGTCGACGCCGGCGCGCTGAAAGTCGTTGGCGAGGTCGGCGTGCATCTCTCGCGACTGCGGACCAAGCTCCAGCATGTCGCCCAGCACCGCGACGCGCCGGCCCCTCGGACCGGGCCTCGCGTCGGCGAGCAGCGTCAACGCCGCGCGAACGGAGGCGGGATTGGCGTTGTAGCTCTCGTCGATCAAGGTGATCTCGCCATTCTCGATGGCGATTTTCTCCCGCCCGCCGCGGCCTTTGGCCGCCTGGAAGCCCCCGAGCTTGGCGGCGGCGGCGTCGAGATCGACGCCGAAGACATAGGCGACGAGCAAGACGGCCAGCGCGTTGAGGGCGAGATGCTCCCCCGGCGCGCCGACCTCGAATTGCATGGAAAGCCCTAAAATCTCGGCGGTCGCGACGCCCTTGCCGTCTTTCGTCTCGTAGGAGAGCAGGCGCGCCTGCGCTTCGGGACTTTTGCCGAAGGTAAAGACATGCGCGGCTCCGAGAACGCGGGCCGCACTGAGAAGGCGCTCAAAAACCGCATCGTCGCGGTTCAAGATGGCCACGCCGCCTTCCGGCAGGCCGCCAAAAATCTCGGCCTTCGCGTCGGCGATCGCCTCCACGGAGGAGAAATGTTCGAGATGCGCCGGCGCGATCTTGGTCACGACCGCGACATGCGGCTGCACCAGCTGCACGAGCGACGCGATCTCGCCGGCGTGGTTCATGCCGAGTTCGAAGACGCCGAAGCGCGTGTCGGCCGGCATGCGCGCCAGCGACAAGGGCACGCCCCATTGATTGTTGTAGGAAGCCGCCGATGCGTGCGTCGGACCGAAATGCGAGAGAACCTCTCGCGCCATCTCCTTCGTCGAGGTCTTGCCGACCGAGCCCGTGATCGCCGCGACATAGGCGGCGGCGCGCACGCGTCCTTGCTCGCCGAGCCTTTCCAGCGCCAGCTGCGTGTCCTTCACGACGTAGAGCGGCCGTCCCGAGCCTGAGAGCTCGGCCGCGTGCGCCTCGTCGATGACCGCAGCCGCCGCGCCGCGCTCGAAGGCCGCGCTAACGAACTCGTGCCCATCGCGCGAGTCGCCCTGGATCGCGAAGAACAGGTCGCCGGGCGCCAGGCTCCGCGTATCGATCGAGATTCCGCCGACGCCGAGCGGCAAGGCGCTGCCGGAGACGCGCGCATTGAGCGCGCCGACGAGGGCGAGGCCGCTCCACAGCGCATTATTCGTCACGCCACGTCCTTTCGGGTTGAACCGAGCGCCTTGGCGACGACGTCCTGATCCGAAAACGGATAGGTCGTCGCTCCGACGATCTGGCCTGTTTCGTGGCCCTTGCCGGCGACGACGAGGACATCCCCCGCCTCCAGTCCGACGACGGCGCTCCTGATCGCGTTCTCGCGGTCGGCGATCTCGATCGCCTTGGTAGGATCGACCTCGCGCGCACCCGCCAAAATCGCGGCTCGGATCGCCGCGGCGTTCTCGCTGCGCGGGTTATCGTCGGTCACGATGACCGCGTCGGCGTCGCGCGCGGCGATCGCGCCCATGAGCGGCCGCTTTCCCTGGTCACGATCGCCGCCGCAGCCAAAGACGACGATGAGGCGCCCTTTGGCCAGAGGCCGGAGGACTTGCAGCACTTTCTCGAGGGCGTCGGGCTTGTGCGCATAGTCGACGAAGATGGGCGCGCCGTCCTTCTCGCCGACCAGCTCGAGACGTCCCGGCGCGCCGCGCAGCCGCGACAGCGCGGAGAAGACCTGCGCGGGCGGGTCGCCCGACGCGATGGCGAGCCCCGCCGCGACCAAGGCGTTGGAGGTCTGAAACGCCCCGGCGAGCGGCAGGTCGATCTCGTAGTCCACGCCCGCATGCCGCAGGCGCAGCGCGGTCGCAAGCGCTCGCGGCCGCATCTCGAGCAGCGTGATCGCCTCTCCCTTCGCGCCGACGGTGACGGGCTGAAGGCCGTGCGCTTGCAAGACCGAGAGAACGCGCGGCGCCGCATCGCTGTCGGCGTCGACGACGACCGGCTGACCGGGCCGCATGAGCGCCTCGAACAGCCGCATTTTCGCTTGGAAATAGGCGTCGAGGCTCGGGTGGTGGTCGAGATGGTCGCGCGAGAAATTCGTGAAGGCGGCGACCGTCGCGTCGACGCCGTCGAGCCGGCGCTGCTCGATGCCGAGCGACGACGCCTCCATCGCCAGGTGGGTCACGCCGCGCCGCGCGCTGGCTTCGAGAATCTCGTGCAGCTCGACGGGCCCGGGCGTCGTCAAGGCGCCGTAGCGCGAGCCGCCCTTGTCGACGAGGCCGACCGTGCCGAGCGACGCAGCTTCATGACCGAGCGCCTGCCAAATTTGACGGAGGAACGCGACGACGGAAGTCTTGCCGCTCGTGCCCGTCACGAGGGCGATCGTGCGCGGCTGGCGCGGGTGAAGGCGCGCGGCGCCGAGCGCGAGGGCGCGGCGGGCGTCGGCGACGACGATGACCGGCAGGCCGCTCGCAGCAGCGCGCTGCGCGACGACGGCGACGGCGCCACGCGCCTCGGCGTCGGGCAGGAAATCGAGGCCGTCCCCGTTGTGACCCGATATGGCGAAAAACAGGAATCCCGGTTTGATCGCGCGGCTGTCGGCGCTCAACCCGGAAATCTCCAGGCCTCGCAGCGCGGGCGCGAGGTCCGCGCTGGGCAGAAGTTCCTCGAGGCGCATCAGTGCGCCCCGGCGGCGCTGGCGCTGGCGACGCTCGGCGTGAGGGAGCAGCTATAGCCCTGCTTGGCGAGCAGCGGGAAGGGCTGCGTCGGATCGGCGTGCGGCGCCATTCCGAGAATCGGCGCGACGCGCTTGATGATCTCGCCCGTCACCTGACCGGAGTTCCAGGCCGCGGTGGCCTCACCGTGAGTCTCGGGTATTCCCTGCGGCTCGTCCATCAGCGTCAGGAGGAGATATTTCGGCTTGTCCGCCGGCATCACCGCCATGAAGGTCGTAAACAGCCTATTCTTCACATAGTGTCCGTGAATGGCCTTCTCGGCCGTGCCGGTCTTGCCGCCGACATAGAAGCCGGGAACGTTGACCTTCTTGGCCGTGCCGATCTCCGCGTTCAGTCTCATCAAGCAGCGCATCGCCTCGCTGGTTTCGGGCTTGATCACTTGCGTCGCATTCTTCCTGGCCTCTTCCTCGCTGCGCTTCAAGAAGGTCGGGCTAAAGAGATAACCGCCGTTGACCAGCGCGGCCACGCCCATCATCGCCTGCATCGGGGCCACCGCGATGCCGTGGCCGAAGGCGATCGTCGCCGTGCTGAGCTCGCTCCATCTCTTTCGGGGCCACATGGGCTCGGCGCTTTCGGGCAGCTCGGTGCGCATGCGCGTGAGCTGGCCCAGCTTATACAGGAACGCCCTGTGCTTCTCGACCCCCTGGCCGAGCGCCATGCGCGCCGTGCCAATGTTCGAGGAATGCACGAAAACCTCCGGCACCGTGAGCATGGCGTGCGTCGCATGATAGTCGTGGATCGTCGCACGCCCGAGATTAAGCTCACCGCGCGCGTCGAGGCGCGAGTTCAGATTGACCTTGCCGGAATCGAGCGCCATCGCGATCGTCAGCGCCTTGAAGGTCGAGCCCATCTCGTAGATGCCGACGTTGAGCCGGTTGATCAGCTCCTTGTCGCGGACGTTCGGAGAGCCGTTGGGGTCGTAATCAGGCAGCGAGGCCAGGGCGACGACCTCGCCGGTGTTGACGTCCATGATCGCCGCCGCGCCAGCCTTCGCCTTGTAGTGCTCGATTCCCTTCGCCAGTTCGTCGCGCACGGCGTGCGTCGCCTTGAGGTCTAGGGATAGCGAGATCGGCTGCAGCGTTTCGGCCGTCAGCTCGAAGCCGAGGCTGTGCAGACTGGCCAGCCCCCGGCCGTCGACGTATTTCTCCATGCCGGCGACGCCGATGTTGTCGGTGTCCGCGAAGCCGAGCACATGCGCGGCCAGAGGGCCGTTCGGATAGATGCGCTTGTTCTCGGCGAGGAGACCGACGCCCGCCAGCCCGAGGTGGAACACCTCGTCGCGCTGATGCGGCGTCACCTCGCGCTTGACCCAGACGAAGCCCTTGCGAGATCCGAGCCGCTCGCGCAGCTGCTTGGCGTCGACCGGGAGAGTCGCGGTCAGCAACTCGGTCACCTCGTCCTTGTCGCTGAGGCGTCTCGGTTCTGCGAAGACGGACATGGTCTTCACGTCGGTCGCAAGGATTTCGCCGTTTCGGTCGAGAAGATCGGGGCGCGCCGCCGCGACCGCCTCGGCCGCGGCGCGCCGCAGATTGACGGGCTCGGGCTTCAGACCAAGGTAGACAAGCCGGCCGCAAACGAGCCCGTAGAGTCCCAAAAACAGCAGCGCGATGACACGCACGCGCGACGCGCTGGCGGCGAGGCTCGTCGAGAACAGCCCGCGCAGGACGCGGCCGAGTTGGACGCCCCGCCGCGGCGCCTTGGCTTTTTTTTGCGGGGGATATTCAGTCGCGATCGTCATCTTGCGGTCGCCGTTGCTTTGGTGGAGGCGCCGCCCTTCGTCCGCGGCGTGGCCGGCGCCGCGGCCGGATCGGCGGAGGGCGTGCTGGCGACGCCAAGTCCCAACAGGTCGATCTTGTCGCCGATCGTGTCGGCGTGCGGGAGCCGCTCCGGCAGCGAAGCGAAACTATCGATCTGGGCGAGCGAGAGCGGTTCGAGCTCGAGATAGCGTTCGGCAAGTTTCTGGACGCGCTCGGGCCGCGTCAGAAAAGCCCATTCGACCCGCAGCACGTTGATTGCGTCCTGCTCCGCCTTGATCTCGATTTTCGCCTTGGCGATCTGCTCGGTGCGAAAGCTCGTCTCATATTTGATCGTATAGGCGTAGACTGCCGAGCCGAGCAGCACGAGAATCGAGAAGATATTGAAGAGGCGCAGCATGGCTAGCCCCTCCCGCTCGCCGGCGCCGGCAGGCGGGCGCGCTGGGCCAGAGCGTCATCGAACTCCCTGGGGGCCGCCTCCGTGCGCGTGGCGACGCGAAGCTTGGCGGATCGGGCGCGCGGATTGCCGGCGACTTCGGCGGGAAGCGGCGTCACGGGCTGGCGCCCTTCGAGCCGGAAGGTCGCGGGCAGGGGGATGGGCTCGCCCGGCAGGCGGCGCGATTGCGTCTCCCCTCGTCCCGAGCGCGCCGCGAGAAAGAGCTTCACCAGCCGATCCTCGAGAGAGTGAAAGGTGACGACGGCCAGCCGCCCCCCGGGGGCCAGCGCGCGCTCGGCGGCGCAGAGACCCTTCACGAGCTCGCCCAGCTCGTCGTTGACGGCGATGCGCAGCGCCTGAAAGCTTTTCGTTGCGGGATGGATGTCGCTCTGGCGATGCGGCGCGACGCGCGCGATGAGGCGCGCGAGCCCGCCCGTCGTCGTGAAGGGCGCCGCCTCGCGGTCATGGACGATCGCGCGAGCGATCCGCCGCGCCGCGCGCTCCTCGCCGAAATAATGGAAAATGTCGGCGAGCCTTTCCTCGGACGCCGTGTTGACAAGCTCCGCGGCGCTCGGACCGGCGCCGCCCATGCGCATGTCGAGCGGCCCATCGTCGCGAAAGGAAAAGCCGCGTTCCGGCTCGTCGAGCTGCATCGACGAAACGCCGATGTCGAAGACGACCCCTTGGAGCGGCAGAAACGCCTCGCGGGCGGCGACCTCCTCGAGCTGCGAGAAGCGCGCCTCGACGAGCGTGAGCCGGCCGCGGGCTTCCGCAGCGAGCTCTGTTCCGCCCCGGATCGCCGCCGGATCGCGATCCAGCGCGAGCACGCGCGCGCCCGGCGTCGCGAGCACGGCGCGACTGTAACCCCCCGCGCCGAAGGTCGCATCGAGATAGCGACCGTCCGCACTTGGGCGGAGACCGGCGATCGCCTCCGCGAGCAGCACGGGAACGTGCCGGTCGAAGGGCGGGCGCGATGGCGTCATGGTCCTTCTCCCGTGAGGGCGCCGGCCTGCGACGCTTGGACGGTGTAGCGCGACGGCGCGGCCGAGGCTCCCCGGAGCGAGTTCCGCAAGGCACGGACCCCCGCGGCCGGAGTTCGCTCCAGACTCTCAACTCTGGGGCGATTTCCGATCGCTCGCGCGATTCCGGTCGAGAGGAAAGCGCGCTGGCGCCTTCGGGCTGTTCAAGGGTCGCCCCCGCGCGGGCTTGAGGATCGCAATCGGGCCGCCCCGCGCACGCTGCGGGCGTCCAAATGACATTAGGCGTCGTTAAGATTAAGGGCGGGTTTACGCTGCGCGGGAAGCGCGCGGGTTTTCGAAGCCTTTCGCACCGCTCAGAGTTCAGCGGGCTAAGCCTGAGGCCCGATGTTCGCGCCAATTCGGCCGCACGTCGATCGGCCGAACTCCTCACACTGAGCCGGCATTCTCTACGCGCGGGTGCGCCGCGCCTCAGCGACGCCAAGCGTGTGGTGTTTTTGCCACTGTTTAACGAAATGACCCGAGCCGATCGGCGTCCGCATTAACGCAATTTGGCAAGCGTTATTGTACTCAATCAAATAATGTGTGACGTATTTGTCACACTGCGGGTCAAAATGCATTCCTAGCGTCGTAATCGTTGTTAAGCTTGCTTGACCATTCTTTGAGCGGCTTTCACAATGTTTGTGAAAAATCTCTCTTAGACGCAGAAGGGAAGTATACGATGACGAAAGCTTTCATTCCGGCGACTGCGCTCAGCCTAGCGCTGACCGCGTCGGCCTTCGCAGCCGACCTCCCATCCTACAAGGCGCCCCTCATCGCGCCGCCGCCGGCGTTCAGCTGGACGGGCCTCTACGGCGGCGTCAACATCGGCTATGGCTTCGGTAATGGCGATCAGGATCGGGGTGGATTGGGCTATTACGCCACGCCCGGAGCCGCCCCTCCGCTGCCGGCGGGAACCGTGTGGACGGTCGCCAACAATCTTAACGGTGTGCTCGGCGGCGGTCAGGTCGGCTTCAACTATCAGTTCAATCCGTGGCTGGTCGTCGGGGTCGAGGCCGATGCGCAGGCGACCGACGTGCATAGCCAGGGCTATGGCTTGGGCGCTGGCAATGATCCGTTCTGGCTCGGGCCCCGCCTGGCTGTCGCCACGGTCTCGCATTCGGTTGACTGGTTCGGCACGCTGCGCGGACGCCTCGGCGTGACCTTCCCGAGCTTCCCGAACCTGCTGGTCTATGGCACGGGCGGCCTTGCCTATGGCGGCGTGGTGGCGAACGCCAACGTCACCAACTTCTGGCCTTCGCCCGCCCTTCCGGACGCCGCGGCCGGCAGCAACTACGACAGCACGCGAGTCGGCTGGGCGGCGGGAGGCGGCGTCGAGTGGTTCCCGTTCATCTCGCACCCGCTCTTCGAAGCCTTCTCAGTCAAGCTCGAATATCTTTACAGCGACCTCGGCGCGACGACGCTGCACGGCGGGAACGTCTTCACCAATACCGATCATGTTGTGCTCCCCATCCACTTTTTCCCAACGTTCTTCGCGTTCCAGCACAGTTCCGAAACGCGGTGGCACACGATCCGCTTAGGCGTGAACTGGCACTTCAATCCATTTGCTGCGGCCCCGGTGCTCGCCAAGTTCTGATCGGTTTGGGGGGTGAGAGCCCTCTGATCTCTCGAAATGAAAGGAAGCCCGGCCACGCTCCAAGGCCGGGCTCTCTTTCTAGGCTAGCCGCGGCGCCGGCTAGGGGCAGCGCGCGCGCTCCCGCGGCGATGAGGCCGCCCAGACCGACCAGCCCCTCGCCAAGGATTGGGGCCGTCGGGGCGAAGGAGATGCCGCGAGCGGCCAGAGGCTAAAATTGAACGCTTGGCTCCGTCCGCCACGGAGCGACGCCGCCAATAGATTAGCAATGAGTGTGCGTCAGACTGTCGTGCTCTTGCTATAGGTTAACGATGTTTTAATTCCGACCTCTACAAAGGCTGATCTTTCTGTATTCCTATAGTGGCGTAGAGTCGGTTGGCAAGACGGACGCACCTATTCGTAGACGGCCGTTTTCCACGAATGACTCCCGGTGCCGCGGCGCCGGCCTTAGGGAAGGAGATCTTGCTATGAAAACTTTGAAAGCTTACCTCGTCCTCGCCGCCTCGGCAGGAACTCTGGTCGCGGCCGGCGCACCTGCGCAAGCGGCGGTCAATCTACTGACGAATGGCAGCTTTGAGACCGATAGCTTCACCGGATGGACGCAGAGCGGCAATTTGGGACTTACGCTCGTCGTAAGTGGAGCTAATGGCCCCGTCACTGGTGCTCAAGACGGGACTTTTTATGTTCAGGGCGGCCCTGTTGGGTCGTTTGGCCTTCTCAGTCAGTCTTTTAGTGACAATCCTGGTTCCCGCTACACCGTCTCCGGATGGATGGCGAGTGACGGTGCTACACCTAACGATTTTGGGATGTCGGTCGGCGCGTCCGGGATCTCCCTCAAGAACGTCGCGGCTCAGGGATGGACAAATTATTCTTTCTCCTTCGTGGGTAGCGGCTCAGACACATTGACTCTCAATTTTCGGAATGATCCAGGCTTCATGTACATGGACAATTTCTCCGTGTCCTCCGTGTCCTCCACGCCCGGCCCAGTTCCCGGCGCGGGCCTCGCGGGGCTCGCCGCCCTGGCGCTCGCCGGCCTCTATGCGCGGACGCGCCACGCCTAAAGGGCGTCGCAATCTTGCAACGCATTCCGCCGCCGCCCTTTTGGGGGGCGGCTTTGCTTTTCGGGCGAGAAGCTGTGACGCGTTTGCGAGGGCTCAAAATGGCGGCGCTTCTCCCCCCTTCGCGAAGGCGACAGAATGGCGCAAGCCCGACCCCAAGGCCCACTCGCTTAGATAGTCGGACAGAGGGTCACGATCGTCAGATTTTGACTTCTAGTCGAGCTCGTAGAGCTGTCCGTCGCGAAGCGTCACACGGCGGTTGAGCTGAGCGGCGAGCTCGAGATTATGCGTCGCGACGAGGGCGGCGAGGCCGCTTCCCCGCGCGAGCGCGAGCAGCGTCGCGAACACATGGTCGGCGGTGCGGGGATCGAGATTGCCCGTCGGCTCGTCGGCGAGCAGCACCGCCGGGGCGTTGGCGACCGCGCGGGCGATGGCGACGCGCTGCTGCTCGCCGCCCGAAAGCTCGCCCGGACGGTGCGACGCGCGCGGGCCGAGACCCAGATAATCGAGAAGCTCCTGCGCCCGCGCGCTCGCCTCCTTGCGCGAATGGCCCGCGATCGTCTGGGGAAGCACGACGTTCTCGAGCGCCGTGAACTCGGGCAGCAGGTGGTGGAACTGATAGACGAAGCCGATCGAATTGCGCCTTAGCCGCGTGCGCGCATCGTCGCTCATCCCGTAGGTCGGGCGTCCGTCGATCAGCACTTCGCCGGAGTCCGGCCGTTCCAGGAGGCCGGCGATGTGCAGCAGCGTCGACTTGCCAGCCCCCGAAGGCGCGATCAGCGCCACCGTGTCGCCGGGACGGAGCGTGAGGCTCGCGCCGACCAGAATGTCGAGGCGCGCCTCGCCCTCGCGATAATGGCGGCAGAGGTCGACGAGCTGGAGCGCGGGAGGGGCCATGCCGCTCACTCGCCGCGCAGCGCTTCGACGGGGTCGAGCGACGCCGCCTTCCAAGCCGGATAGATCGAGGCGAGGATCGCCAGCGCGAAGGCCATGCCGACGACGAGCGCGACTCCCTGGGGCTCCACGATCGACGGCAGGCGCGAGAGGAAATAGAACTCCGCCGGAAACAGGTTGAAGTGCATCAGCTGGTTGAGCATCGTGCGGATGCTCTCGAGATTTTTGGCGAGCGCCAGGCCGAGCGCGAAGCCGAAGAGGTCGCCCAGCACGCCGATCGAGGCGCCGATGATCAGAAAAATGCGCAGCACCGCGCCGCGCGTCGCGCCCATGGTGCGCAGAATCGCGATGTCCTTCGTCTTGTCCTTGACCAGCATGGTGAGGCCTGAGACGATGTTGAAGGCGGCGACGACGACGATCAGCATCAAGATGATGAAGAGGATGTTTTTCTCGACCTGCAAGGTGTCGAAGAAAGTCTTGTTGCGCTCCCGCCAATCGATGACGATGAGCGGCTTTCCGGGCAGGTGCGCCGCCGCGGCCGTGAACGCGTCGATCTTTTCGGGGTTGTCGACGAAGACCTCGATGACCGTGACCTCGTTTCCGCGGTTGAAGAAAGCCTGCGCTTCCGTCAGCGGCATGTAAAGGAACAGGTTGTCGAACTCCGACATGCCGATCGAGAAGATCGCCACGACCGGATAGGCCTTGATGCGCGGCATCACCCCGAAGGGCGTCTGCGCGCCCTTGGCGATGATGAGGCTCACCTTGTCGCCCACGCCGACGCCGAGCTGCTCGGCGAGGCGCGCGCCGATCGCGACGCCGCCCGCCTTGTCGAAGCCGTTGAAAGTCCCGACGCGCAGATTTCCGGCGACGCCCGGCAGACGTTTGAGGTCCTCCTCGCGGACGCCGCGCGCGAGAACGCCAGTCTGTCTGTCCTGGGAGGATAGGCCTGCGGGGCTCTCGACCAGAGGCGCGGCGAGCGTCACGCCGGGGATCGCGGCGAGCTGTTTCGTCACCTCGGGCCAGTCGCTGAAGGGCGGCTCGGCCGTCTGCACGAAGGCGTGGCCGTTGACGCCCAGGATCTTGTCCATCAATTCGCGATGGAAGCCGTTCATCACCGACATCACGACAATCAACGTCGCGACGCCGAGCACGATGCCCAGAAAGGAAAAGAGCACGATCACCGAGACGAAGCCGTTCGTCCGCCTCGCGCGCAGATAGCGCAGCGCCACCATCCATTCGAAGGCGGAGAACATGCCGCCGCCCTTGGGGGCGGGGGAGGCGTCGGTCATTGGCTCACCCCTGCGCCGCCTTCACTGCGGCGACGACATGCGCGACGGCCGCTTCCGGAGAGAGATTTTCGCGCTCGCCTGTGCTGCGGCGCTTCACCTCGACCTTGCCGTCGGCGAGGCCCTTGGGCCCGACGACGATCTGCCAGGGCAGACCGATGAGATCGAGCGTGGCGAATTTCGCGCCGGGGCGCTCGTCGCGATCGTCGAGCAGCACGTCGAGGCCGGCGCTCTCGAGCTGCCGCTCGAGCTCGGCGCAGACCTTGCCGGTCCCGGCGTCTCCCGCCTTCAGATCGGCGATGCCGACATGGAAGGGCGCGACCGTCTCCGGCCAGACGATCCCATTGTCGTCGTGATTGGCCTCGATCAGCGCGGCGACCAGCCGCGACGGGCCGATGCCGTAAGAGCCCATCGAGAGCGTGACCTCCTTGCCGTCCGGACCGCTGACGACGGCCCGCATCGGCTCGGAATATTTGGTCCCGAAGTAGAAGATATGGCCGACCTCGATCCCCCGCGCAGCGACCTGCCGTTCTTGCGGGATCGCCTGGTAGGCGGCCTCGTCGTGCATCTCGCTCGTCGCGGCGTAGAGCCCGGTCCATTGATTGACGATCGCGGAGAGCGCTTCCTTGTCGTCGAAATCGACCTGGGAGTCCGGCGGCGCGAAGTCGAGAAAGTCCTTGTGGCAAAACACCTCGCTCTCGCCGGTGGAGGCGAGAATGATGAATTCGTGCGAGAGATTGCCGCCGATCGGTCCCGTTTCCGCCCGCATGGGGATGGCGGTGAGGCCCAAGCGCGCAAAGGTGCGCAGATAGGCGACGAACATCTTGTTGTAGGCGTGACGTCCCGCCTCGGCGTCGAGATCGAAGGAATAGGCGTCCTTCATCAGGAACTCGCGCGCGCGCATGACGCCGAAGCGCGGACGCACCTCGTCACGGAACTTCCATTGGATATGGAAGAGGTTGAGCGGCAGGTCCTTGTAGGAGCGCACGTAAGCCCGCACGATCTCGGTGATCATCTCCTCATTCGTCGGCCCGTAGAGCATCTCGCGCTCGTGACGGTCGGCGATGCGCAGCATCTCCTTGCCATAGGCGTCGTAGCGTCCCGACTCCCGCCACAGCTCCGCCGATTGGATCGTCGGCATCAGCACCTCGATCGCGCCGGCGCGGACCTGCTCCTCGCGGATGATCGCATTGATCTTGTTGAGCACCTTGAGCCCGAGCGGAAGCCAGGCGTAGATGCCGGCCAATTCCTGCCGGATCAGACCGGCGCGCAGCATCAGCCGATGCGAGACGATCTCGGCCTCTTTCGGCGTTTCGCGCAGGATCGGCAGGAAATAGCGGGAAAGACGCATGCGGGTCCTTTGGCGGGCGGCGAATCGGGCGGGCGGCGAGACCGCGTCAGTTCAAGCTTAGACCGGCGGGAAAGGCAAGGGACGACCTGACGGGCGATTTTTTCGGGGCCCACGCGCCGATCTTCCCATTTGGGTCGCTCCCTGTAGGCTTTATGATCGCACAGTCATCCTAGTGTCATCGTTCGCGCGGGAGAGTCCCTCGAAGAGTTCGAGGGCGCCTCTCCAGGGGAGGCTATATGCGAGGGTCCGAGGAGTTGACTCGAGGCGGGGCGGAGGGAGACGCATTGACGATGGAGGCCGCGGGGCTGCCCGAGGCCCTCGAGCCAGAGGCGCGCGAGATTCTGCCGCATAATGTGCGGGGCTGGATCGGCGCGGCGGTTTCCCTCGCGCTCTTTGCCGGCGCGGTGTTTTTTCTCGGCCGCATCATCGTTCATCTGCGCTACGAAGAATTCATCGCCGCGCTCAAGGCGACCTCGGCGCAGCGGCTTTTCTTCGGCGTGGCGGCGACGCTTGTCTCCTATGCCGCGCTCCTGGGTTATGACCTTCTGGCGCTCCATGTGCTCGACCGGCGTCCGCCCCTGCGCGTCACCGGCCTCGCCTCGCTCGCCGGCAACGCTTTCTCCTTCACGCTCGGCTTTCCGCTGCTGACGGGAGTCGCGACGCGCTACTGGATCTACTCCAAGGCGGGTCTCACCGGGCGCGAGGTCGTGACGATCACGCTTTTCGCGACGCTCACCTTCTGGCTTGGCATGGCGGCGCTCGCCACAATCGGTCTCGTCTTCGGCGCGGCCTCGCTCGCCGAACTCGACCATCTGCCCTGGTACGTGCATGTCGGGGGCGGCATTCTGCTCGCTTTGGGGCTCTGCGCCTATGGGAGCTTCGTCGCCGGCAAGCCTCGCGTGCTGCGGCTCTTCGGCGGAGCGCTGAGGGTGCCGGGCCCGCGCGTGTTCCTGGGCCAGCTCGCGGTCGGGATCGCCGATTTCGGCGGGGCGGCCCTGACCATCTACGCGTTCCTGCCGCCCGAGACCCAGACCGTCGGCCCGCTGGCGCTGGGCGCCGTCTATGTCGCGGCGGCGATCATGGGCGGGGCCAGCCATGCGCCGGGCGGGATCGGCGTGTTCGAGGCCTTCATGCTTGGCGTGCTCTACGCGCCGTCGCAGGAGTCGCTGCTCGCCGCGCTGCTGCTGTTTCGCTTGGTCTACTACCTCATCCCCTTCTCCCTCGCGACGCTGCTCATCGCCAGGCAAGGCGGCAACAACCGCTGGGCCGAGCTGCGCGAGGTCTTCCGCAGGCTGCTGCGCGGGCGAGGCCCGTCGTGAGGCATGGATCGGTCGCGCCGCGGAAGGACGCCAAGCCGCTCCAGGAGGACGCGCCGCTGCGCGCGCTGATCGACACGCTGCCGGAGGCGATCTTCCTCATCGATGTGGGCGAGCGCGTCGCCGCCGTCAATCCGGCCGCGCGCGCGCTGTTGCCGACGCTGCGCGAGGGCGACCCGCTGGCGCGAAGCCTGCGCGCGCCCGACGTGCTGGACGCGCTTGGACGCGTGCTGGAGAGCGGACGGGCCGAAAAGGCGCTGTGGATCGAGCGACTGCCGGTCGAAAGCTGGTTCGAGGCGCTGATCTCGCCGCTTCGCGTCGAGGGCTACGCGCCCGCCGCGGTGATCGCGCTGCGGGATCTGACCGAAGCGCGACGCGTCGAGCGGATGCGCGCCGACTTCGTCGCGAACGCCAGTCACGAGTTGCGCACGCCGCTCGCCTCGCTTCTGGGCTTCGTCGAGACGCTGCAAGGCCCCGCACGCGATGACCCCAAAGCGCGCGAGCGTTTCTTGGCCATCATGCGCGAGCAGACGCAGCGCATGGCGCGGCTCGTCGACGACCTCTTGTCGCTGTCGCGCATCGAGCAGCACCTGCATCTGCGTCCCGACACGCCGGTGGATCTCACCATGCTCGTCGCCCATATCTGCGACACGCTCGCCCCGATGGCCGAGGACACTGGGCTTTCGCTCGAGATCGACATCGCGCCGAATGTGATCACGCCGGGTGATCGCGACGAGCTCGCGCGCGTCCTCGAAAATCTGGTCGAGAACGCGATAAAATACGGTCGCCCCGACAACGGCGAGCCGGGAAGGATCCGCGTCACCCTCGCCGCTACGGGTCGGGAAGCGATCTTTTCCGTGCAGGACAACGGTCCCGGCATCGCGCCAGAACACATTCCGCGCCTGACCGAACGGTTCTATCGCGTCGACGCGGGCAAGAGCCGCGCCAGGGGCGGAACGGGGCTCGGCCTCGCGATCGTCAAGCACATCGTGCTCCGCCATCGCGGCAAGCTCACGATCGAACTCGGCTCCGGGGCTGGGCGCGCTGTTTCGCGTGATCCTTCCTTGTCTGCGCCCCGACTCCGACGCTTAACGAGTTTGGTGACCGAAGAATTATCGTAATCGAGATTGAAAACCTTACCTCTTACCTTCGTTGCTCCCCAAGGGCGGTAACCAAAGCGCAACCTCCTTCGCGCATAGTCGCCCCGTCTCGCAAGCAAGGTGACGCGTCGTGACGGAATCGTTCGAGCGATAGGAAATCGCGCCGGATTGTGCGTATGGAGCAAAAGAGTATGAAGTCGCGAGATACATTGGTGCGCCTGAAGCAATTTCAGGTCGACGAGAAGCGCCGGCGAATTGCTCAGCTGCAGCAGATGATCGCCGAATTCACGCGAATGACGAACGAGCTCGACCGCGAGATTGCGAGCGAAGAGCAACGCGCCAACATCAACGACCCGAGCCATTTCGCCTACCCCACCTATGCCCGGGCGGCGCGCTCGCGACGCGACAATCTCAATCACTCGCTGAGCGATCTGCGCGAGAAGCTCGGCGCCGCCGAGCGCCAGCTCGAGGAGGCCGGGGAGGAGCTCGCCAAGGCGAAGAGCCAGGACGTGCGCGACCACGCCGCCGAGCGCATGGTCGACATCGTCGCCGAGCGTCACGCCGCCGAGAGAGGCGAGGGCTTCCGCCGGGTTTAGAGCGCTCCCTAGAGCGAATACCGCAAAAGTTGACAGGCTTTTTCGATCGGAATTCTCTCCAACATTCTGATTTGGCGCGATTCCCTATCGCTCGAACAATTCCGTTCGAGCAGGAAGCGCGCTAAAGCGCGTGCAGCCGTCGCGCCTGCAAAGTCGCGACGGCGAGCACGGCGATGCCGACCGCCTGATGCGCAAGCGCCAGCGAGATGTGCGGCCAGTTCGCCCAGTACCAGAAGCCCTCGACGAACACGAGCGCCGCGACGCCGAGCGCGATCTGCGCCAGCACATGGCCGAAGAGGACCGTCGCGCCGCGCACCGCCGCGCCAGTCGCATTGGCCGTAGCATCGAGCAGGTGCAGGAAGACGATCACGAAAATCACATAAGCGGCGGTCCGGTGCATGAACTGCACGGTCACTTCATTGTTGACGAGATTGAGCCACCAGGGGTCGAGCCGCGACAGCGTCTCGAACGACGGCGCGAAGCCCCCTTCCATCAGCGGCCAGGTGTTGTCGATGCGCCCGGCGCGCAGCCCCGCCACGAGCGCGCCGAACCCGAGCTGGACGAAAACGAGGCCGAGGATGAGCTTCGAGACGAAGCGCAGCCGACTTCTGCCCGAGTGGATTTGCGCGGGCCGCGGCTCGCCGAGGCCCCCAGCGACCCAGAGGCAGGCGGAAAGGATCAGCGAGGCGATCAGAAGATGGATGGCGAGGCGCTCCTGCGCCACGTCGATGCGCTGGGACAGGCCCGATTTCACCATCCACCAGCCAACGCCGCCCTCCAGTCCCCCGAGCGCCAGGATGAAGAGCAGCTTGCCCTTGTAGCCGGGCGGGATGCGGCCCCTGAGCCAGAAAAAGGCGAGCCCTCCCGCGAAGACCAGGCCGATGAGCCGGCCGAGCAGCCGATGCGCCCATTCCCAGGCATAGATCGTCTTGAAGCCCTCCACGTCCATGTCCGGGAACATCTGGGCGAACTGCGGGATTTTCTTGTAGTCGTCGAACGCCGCCTGCCACTCGGCGGCGGAGAGCGGCGGGATGACGCCCGTGACGGGCTTCCACTCGACGATGGAGAGCCCCGACTCCGTGAGTCGCGTCGCGCCGCCCACCAGCACCATCGCGAAGACCAGGGCCGCAACCAGATAGAGCCAGTTGCGCAACGCGATGGCGTTGCGCGGCGTCGGCCGGTGAACGATGTCGGGAATTTGATGAGGGAAGTGGAACACGTCGACCATGTCGCGGACTTTCGGACGGGGGGCGGGGAAGGCGGCGCTTTTCTTAGGATTGCCGTCGCGGCTTGTCCACAGCCCGCCAGGACGAGGAAATGCTAGGGAGGCGAAACCCCCTGCAAGCGCGTATCCTCTTGTTTAGCCTCGGAGCGCGTTGCGAAAAAGTGGATACCGGTTTTTCGCATATAACGCGCTCTGATGTCTTAGAATCGATCACGTTTTCTGCGCTCAGGCGATTTCGCCTGACCGCAGCGTGATCTAACGGCGATTCGCCCGGGCAAGGGGACGGCATGGCGATAGAAAAGCGCGAAGGGGCCTTTCTGACGATCGGCGAGGTCGCGCAGAAGCTCGACCTGCCGCCGCACGTGCTGCGCTTCTGGGAGACTTGGTTCGAGGAGCTCGAGCCCCTGAAGCGCGCGGGGGGACGGCGCTATTATCGATCGCGCGACGTGGCGCTGGCGACCGCCTTGCGCGCGCTGCTCTATGGCCAGGGGTACACCATCAAAGGCGTGCAGCGGCTCCTGCGCGAGCGCGGAGTCAATGCGGTGATCGAGAGCGCGCAGGCCGGCGGCCCGCTTCCGCCTGCGGGGGCGCTGGAGGAGGACGCGGAGCCTGGCGAGCCCGCCACCGGCGGAGCGGCGCATCGAGCCTCCACTTGAAAGGCCAGCCCCCGTTGAAAAGGCGGCCGCCAGCGAAAAACCTGCCGAAGTCGAAAAGCCGCCGGCCGCCCCTCCCGCCATGCTTCCCGCCGTTGTCGCGCCGGCGCCGCAATTTTCCGGCGGCCTTGGCGACGAGGAGATTCGCGCGCTCCGCCTCGCGCTCGCCGACCTCGCCGAGGCGCGGCGACTGCTGCTGCTGAGCAAGGGATAGCCGACGCCGGATTCGACCGGGTTTTAGCTGAAGCATGGCCGCGGACTCCTTGCGGAAAAAGTCCCCTGCGTCGTGAACCTTTCCGCACGATGCGCATTAACGATGGGATACTCGAACTTGGGCGGCGTTGAGCGGCTCAAACTAAGCCTTTGCACTGCCACCCGCGTATTGGTTGGAGGTATTATTATGCTGAAACGGCATTATCTCTCCGCCTTGGCGGGCTGCCTCGGGATGGAGATCATCCTCGCGGTCTCTCCCACGGCCGCCGACCCCCTGGACGTCGATGTCGCTCTCGCCTGCGCGGAAGACGCCGCCGCCGGGCTTCCTCCGATCGCTGAAGATCGCCTGCACCGTTTCCTCGGCAAGGGGAGGCTTTCGCATGTGCGCTGCAACGGAGGCGAGAGAGCGGTCGCCGCCATGGGACAGCCCTGGGTCGATTGGCGCAACTACTGGGGCGCCGGCGACGCAGGTTCGCGTTCCTCGGTCCTCGATCCAAAGCTTCAGCTCCTCGATCGCAACCAACGCGGCGTGAATGGCGCGCTTATCGATCTCGAATATCAGCGCATGGAGCTGATCAGGTTCAACCTGTTCGATAACTCCAATACGTTCGAGCAGTATCTGACCGGCGGCGAGGTCGGCGGCCGCAAGGTGGACGGCCCGGCGCTCAGGGTTTGGAAGGAGATGCGCCTTCCTCCCGATCATCCCGACTATGCAAGGGTGCAGATCGACGCCGACGGCACGCAGCTATGTTCGGGCGAGCTGATCCGTTTCCGCACTTTGAACGGCGTCTGCAACGACATTCGCAACCCCGCCATGGGATCGAAGGGACAGCTCTTCGCGCGTCAGGTCGAGTTCGAAGCCACCTACCCCGATCTGGAGCACGACGAATATGCGAAGAACCGGCACGGCGGCCGACTTTCGCTGCTCAAGCCCGATCCGCAGGTCATCAGCCGCAAGCTCTTCACGCGAGATCAGTCGCAGAGCCCGAGCTGCAACCTGGGGCACGGCGCGCCGCAGCGAAGGCGGCGGCGATTGCGCCTATAAGAAAGCGCCATTCTTCAATGTTCTCGCGGCGTTCTGGATCCAGTTCATGACGCATGACTGGTTCTGCGCATCTCGACGAGGCGCGCAACGATCAGTCGAACGTCATGACGAAGCTCGGCTGCGCAAGCGAGCGCGTGGATAATGTCGAGCGGCCGATCTCGCCCGAGCGCGCCGCAGAGCTCGGCTGCCGGCCGGACGACAAGATGGAAGCGGCGCTTCTCGCCGACAAGACCGATCCCGAAAGTTTCACCTACAAGGGCGCAAGCCGGCTGAAGCGGTCTTACCGGACGAGCCGCAACAACGTCACGGCGTGGTGGGACGCGTCGCAGATCTATGGCTATGACGAACGCTCGCGCCATCGCATGCGGCTCGACCCCAAGGATCCGGCGAAGCTTGCGATGGTGACGCTCGCCGAGCGCGCGAGCCCCGGCGACCGACAAGGCTACCTGCCGGAGTTTCGAGCGGCCTGCGACAAGGGGGTTCTCGCGGCGGATTGCGATCCGCTGCAGCCGGAATGGGTCGGTCAGGAAGCGGCTGCGTTCCCGGACAATTGGACGCTCGGCACGAGCTTCTTCCAAAATCTTTTCGTGCGAGAGCACAACAATGTGGTCGACGCGCTTCGCGACAAGGCGAAGAAATCGCCGCAGGAGGATTCCGGATTGCGCAATCCGGAGAAGCCCGACGAAGTGATTTCCTACGGACGGTTATGGGACCGGGAAATTTTCGAGGTCGCGCGACTGGTCGTCGCTGCGGAAATCGCCAAGATCCACACGACCGAATGGACAACGCAGCTCCTTTACGACGAGCCGCTGCATCTCGCGATGAACGCGAACTGGTCGGGACTGTTCGTCGACCAACCCGTGGCGTCGACGGTGACGAAGCGCCTCGTCGCGGCGTTACACAACTCGGCGAATGCTCTGGAGGCGAATCAATTCTACTCCGCTCTCGCGGGCGGCGCCGGCATTGTCGGCCTCGGCAACAGCCGGCACTGGCCAAAGTTTCTGCCGAGTTGGATGACGCTCGACTTCTGGAGCCTCAAAAATCCGGACGACGTCAACGGCGGCGTCAATCATTTCGGCTCGCCGTTCAATTTTCCCGGAGGAGTTCACATCCGTCTATCGCCTGCACCCGTTGGTTCCCGATCTCATCGAATATCGCGACCTCAACGATCCCAACGTGGTTCAAAAGAAGGTTCCCGTCATCGACAGCTTCAGGGGCAAAGCGACGGCGGTGATCCGCGAAGGCGGCCTGTCGAATTGGGCGCTGAGCATGGGCCGGCAGAGGCTGGGCCTGCTGACCCTGCGCAACCATCCGGCGTTTCTTCAAAACATCGACCTGCCGCCGCGTCTCGACACCAAGCTCGACGTCGCGGCCCTCGACATCATTCGCGACCGCGAGCGCGGCGTGACGCGCTTCAACGAGTTCCGGCGCCAGATCGGCTTGCGCGACCTCAAAAGCTTCGACGAGTTCATGGACCAGAGCCTGCCCGCAGGGCTCGGCGCAACGCGCCGAGCAACAGAGCATCGTCGACGCGTTGCGCGAGGTGTACGGTCAACACGTCTGCGAGGCGAAGAAGGTCATAACCGCGGCGCAACGCGACGTGAACGGGCAGCCGATCAACGACTGCCACGGGCGTCCCGACGGCAGCCTCGTCGACAATATCGAGGATGTGGATCTCGTTGTCGGCTATCTGGCGGAAATGACTCGACCGCACGGCTACGCGATTTCGGAGACGCAGTTCCACGTTTTCATCATCAACGCCTCGCGCCGCCTCTTCAGCGACCGCTTCTTCACCTCGAGCTTCCGGCCCGAGTTCTACACGAAGCTCGGCATAGACTGGGTCATGAACAACGGCCCGACCGGCAAGCAATATGAGCCGTTCGAGATCAATGGCCGCGGCCACGAGGAAGTGTCGCCGCTCAAGCGCGTGCTGTTGCGAGCGATGCCGGAACTCGGGCCCGAATTGCGCGACGTCGCGAACGCTTTCGATCCATGGGCTCGGGACCGCGGCGAATGGTACTCGCTGCAGTGGCGGCCGAGGCCCGACGCAAAAGACGACACGGCGTTCACGCCATGATACGGGCGACGCGCGCAAAGGCCTTTGGAGCTTCCGGTCCGCAGTAGGCGCCGTGTTGAAGGAGATGCGCGCGCCAGGCTCGCACCGTCCGACAAGCGCGGACTTCCTTACCAGAAGTCTCGCCTCGAGATTCGCCGCGCCGGGTCCCTTTTCTGGAATTTCCGCACGAAGCCGAAACGAACGGCGTCCGAATCGGGGACGTGCGATTCGCGTCGGCCCGAGGATGAAGAAGACGTTGCGCGTCCGCGCCGAGCAGTTGCTTACGGAAAGCTTAAGCGCAGCCTTTGGCGAGCCGTCCCAAACCGGGAACTTCCGCACGGAGCGGCAACGAAGCGGGACCGAATTGCGAGCGCGCAGTTCGGAGGCGCGAGAGTGAAGAAAGCCTTGACGGCGCGCGGTCCGGCCGGACCGTGACGCTCGCCGCAGGCGCGGCCATCATCCGCGCGGTCGTCAGAAGCAGTTGTTCGCCTTCAGCGCGACGATCCAGGCGGCGCAGTTTTCGTCCGGCGGACCCTCCTGTCCCCAGGGCGGGCCCTCCCCTCCCCACTCCTCATAGTCCCGATATCGCTGCCACTCCCAGTGGCGGCGATTATGGTTTTGGCGGTTCTGGCAATCCGCGAAATTCTTCTGGATCGCCAGGCACAGCGCCACATTGGGCCCGGCCTGCGCCGGCAGGGCGCCGAGCGCGAGGAGCGGCAGAGTTGTCAGCAGAGTTGTCAGAATGAGGCGTCGCATGCTTCCGCTGGCTCCAGGGCGTATCGGCAGGGAAGAACCGGCAATTGCTACCGCAAGCGCGATGAACGTCGAGTGAATGGCGGTCGCGCCTCCGTCTGGCCTTCCCCACGCCCGATGAATTAAGAGGGACGGAGCCGATCCGACCACCGCCCCGGACAGAAGCTATGACCGTGTCGAAATCTACGATCCGCAAGCACACCCTGGAACGTCGCGACCTGATCGCCCCGGCCGAGGCCCATGAGGCGGCGAGCGCGATCAAGGCGGCGGCTCTCGCACTGATCCAGCGGCTTGCCGGAGACGCCCACCCCTCCGTCTCGCTCTATTGGCCCATTCGCAGCGAGGTCAACACGCGGCCGTTGATCGAAGCGCTGCACGCGCAGGGTTTCCGATCCTGCTGCCGGCGATGACGGCGGTCCGTCAGCCCCTGCATTTTCGCGCCTTCCAGCCCGGCGACGCATTGGAGAAGGGGCCCTTCGGCCTCTCCGAGCCCGCGGCGCAAAGCCCGGAGGGGCGCCCGGCGATCGTCTTCGCCCCGCTCGCGGCGTTCGACCGGCGCGGCGTCCGCCTGGGCTACGGCGGCGGGATCTATGACGCGACCCTGAAGACCTTGCGGGCCGCGGGGCCGGTCACGGCCATCGGCCTCGCCTACACGCTGCAGGAGTGCGAGGCCATTCCGGCCGAGCCGCACGACCAGCGGCTCGATTTCATCCTCACCGAGCGCGAGACCATCGGCTGCGCGAAGACGTCTTGAAGGCGGGGCGCCTTCACTCGGTCCGGTCGATCTTGTTGCCGATCAGCGCGATGGCTTTTTCATAGACCGGGGCCGCGTTCCAGGCCTGGATCGCCGCGAAATTCGGCTCGCCCGGCTGATAGCCGGCGCCCGCGCGCCATCCATGCGCCTTTAGGAAATTCGCGGTCGACATCAGCGCGGCGCTCGAGGCCTCGAGACTGCCGCCGACGCCGTATTCCAGGATGTTCTTGGGCAGGAACTGCGTCTGGCCGATCTCGCCATGCATGGAGCCGCGGGCGCCCGGCTCGACCCTGCCACGATCGATGAGCGTCAGAAAGGCGTTGAGCTGATCGGTGAAATATTCGCTGCGCCGGCAGTCGTAGGCGAGCGTCGCAATGGCCGAGAGCGCGTGCTGGTTGCCGTGCACCGAGCCGAAGCCGGTCTCCATGCCCCAGATGGCGAGCAGCGGTCCCGGCGGCACGCCGTAGCGCGCCTCGATGTTATCGAAGAGGGGGGCCAGGCGCTGTTTGTAGGAGCGGCCCTTGGAGGCGATGACCGGGCCGCCGCGCTTGGCGAGAAACTCGTCGAGCGAGAGGTGGAAGCTGTGCTGGCCTCGGTCGGCGCCGATGGTCGGATGGTTGTAATGCGTGTCCATCAGCGCGTCGATCGCCTGCTGGCTGTGGCCCGCGGCTGCGCGCCTCCTGCGCAAAGGCCTCTTTCCAGGCGTCGAAGCCCGCGGCGCCATTGCCGCAGCGCGCCGCCTGAGCGGCGGGAGCGAGGGCGAGGCCCGCAAACAACACAACAGTAAAGCTCAAGATCGAGCGCGCTGAGCCGATCATCGCGAAATCCTTATTTGGCGGGGATGGCGCCCCGATGGAATCTTCCGATTCGGATCAAGAGCAGAAGATTCGGCCAAATAAATGGCGCGGGGCTTGCCCGGGGTCCGAGAGCGCCGCCTTGGCCACGCGGCTACGCATTTTCCCTCGCGGAACATCGCTGGCCAGACTATGCTGTTTCAAAGTGGAGGCAGGACATGCCAGTGCTTGCGGAAAAAGCGATGACCGTCGAGGAATTCCTGGCCTTCGCCGCCGAAAAGAGCGGAAAATGGGAGCTCGTGGACGGCCAGGCCCTCGCCATGGCTCCGGGGCGCGTCATATACGGCGACCTCAAATATCGCGTCGCCCGGGCGCTCGACGCCGCCCTTGCAAGGGCAAAAATCCCCTGCCGCTTCGTGCTCGACAGCGCCGCGGTGAAGATCGACCAGCTGAATAGTTTCCAGCCGGACGCCATGATCTATTGCGGCGCGCCGCTTCCGCCAGACGCGTTCTTCGTGCCCAATCCGAGCGTCGTCGTCGAAATTCCCTCGCCCGGGAGCGCGCGTCGCGACTCGTATCAAAAGCTCGCCGGCTATTTCAAGGTCAAGAGCGTCGCGCATTACCTGATCGTCAATGCCGACGCGCCCCTCATCATCCATCACCAGCGCCACGGCGAGGACATTCTCACGCGGATCGTGCGCGAGGGAACGATCAAGCTCGACCCGCCGGGGATGGAGGTGAGCGTGGGAGAGATTTACGACACTTCAGCGTAGCCGACGCGCGGTCGCGAGAGGGAGCAAGCCCTTGGATTCCTTCGCTACGCTCGCGATGACGGGCGGGCCTCGCCGGAGATCAGTCCGGCCAAAAGCCTGAGTGCGTCGACTGCTCGAAGCTCCAAGGGCATGCAGTCGGAAACGTCGTCTCGGGCAGCCCCGTCTCCCGCTCCGCCTCCTTGATCGCCCTGTGGTACGCGCGCGTGAAGACCTCCGACAGAACGCTTTTCAGGCTTGGATTGTCCTCGAGCAGATCGGCGATATCGAGCCGCTGTACTTCGATCGTTGCTCGCCAGGAGGCTCCTTGCAGATTGGGCTGATAACCGCCATTTGAGCAGATGCAGCAGCAACACCGTCAGACCGGCGACGAGCTCGCGCTTTTCAGCCTTGCCCATGCTCTCGATCTCCTCGGCGATGTGCTCGATGTCCGCCTCGGCGAGCTTGCCGCTGCGCAGAAGCGCGGCCTGCTCATTGGCCCAGGCGTAGAAATCCTTCTCGTAGGCCGAGCCCATGCTCGTCTCCTCAGCGGCGCTGTCCCGCCATCATAGTGTCTCGCCGGCTATCCGACCAAATCCGCCCATCGCGGCGAAGTCCCGCTGGCGCGGGCTTTATTTTCTCCCCCAAACCGCTTAACCAAAGACTTGGCCTTCGAACAGCGCGATCGGGAAGCGGCGGTGATAAGCCCTGCCCTGGCGTCCCGTGATCAAATATCGCAACGGAGAGAGACTTGACGGATAATCCTCAAGATAGAGAACAACTCGTCAACGAGATCATAGAAGTCGTCGCCGCCGAAGGGATGATCGATCGCTCCAAGGTCACGCCGGACGCGACGATCGAGAGCCTCGACCTCAAGTCTGTCGACATCGTGATGATTCTCACGGCGCTCGAGGAAAAGTTCAACGTCTACATACCCATGGACGGCAATCTGCAGGAAGCCAAGGACGTCAAGAGCCTCATCAACACGATCGCCGATCTGATCATCAAGGAAAGGGAGAAATCCTGAGATGACCGCCGCCACAGCGAGCGGCGAACGCGCGGCGAGGGAGCCGGGCGGCGCCTCCGGTCGCGCCCGCGAATTCCCAAGCGTCGTGATCTCCGGCATGGGAGCAGTTTCGGCCGCGGGTCTCGGAGTCGAGGCGCTCTGGCGAGCCGCACGCGACGGAAACTCGCAAGTCCGTGAGCTCACCTTGAAGCGTCCCTATGACGGACGCATCAAGACCGCGGCGCAGGTTCCGGATTTCAAGGCGTCCGAGCACGTCGAGGAGGCCTATCTACCGATCTGCGATCCCTTCACGGCCTTCGCGATCGCCGCCGCGGACCAGGCGATGGCGCAAGCCGGCTTCGGCCAGAAGGATCTCGCCGGCCCGCGCACCGCGCTCTTGCTCGGCACCGGCATCGGCGGCGCCGAAACCATCGATAACGGGCTCTACACCTATTACCGCGAGTTCGAGCCGCATGGACCCGCTGTCGATCCCCAAGCTCATCCCGAGCGCGGCGCCGACGACGCTCGGCATTCGCTTCTCGGTCCTGGGTCCGACCTTTTCGATCTGCAGCGCCTGCTCCTCCGCGACGCAGGCGATCGGCCTCGGACTGCAGATGATCCGTTTCGGACTCGTCGACAGGGCCATCGTCGGCGGGACCGAGGCCTGCGTGATCAACGGGCCCATGAAAGCCTGGGAAGCGCTGCGCGTGATGACGCCTGACCGCTGCCGCCCTTTCTCCAAGGGCCGCAACGGCATGACGCTCGGCGAAGGCGCCGCGATGTTCATTCTGGAGACGGCCGAGTCGGCGAAGGCGCGCGGCCATCGTCCGCTCTGCGAGCTCAAGGGATACGGCACGACGAGCGACGCCAAGGACCCCGTGCGGCCCGATCTCGCCGGCGTCACCAGCGCGATGGCGACGGCGCTTGCGGACGCGCAAATCGCGCCCGAGGAGATCGACTACATCAATGCGCATGGCACGGCGACGCACGCCAACGACATCACCGAGTCGGAAGCCATTCTGAACGTCTTCGGCGCGGAGCGCGGGAGAAAAATTCCCGTCAGCTCGACGAAGCCCATCCACGGTCACGCGCTCGGCGCGAGCGGCGGGCTCGAGCTCGCGATCACGATCAACGCGATGCGCGACAAGATCATTCCGCCGACGATCAATTTCCTCGAGCCGGACGAGCGCTGCCCCATCGACGCCGTGCCCAATGTCGCGCGGGAGGCGAAAATCCGCACGGCCATGTCCAACTCCTTCGCCTTCGGCGGGATCAACGCCGTGCTCGTCCTGAGAGCGCTGGACGATGCGTTCTGAGGGCGCGGCGATCGACTTCGGACCGCCGACGGAGGTCTTCGTCGATGCGTCCCTGGCCGCAGATTTCGCCCGCGAAACCGGCGTGTCGCCCGAAGGGGACGCGGCGCCCCTCGCCTACCCGGCCGTCTGGCTGGCGGAGCCTCGGCTGCGCGACGCGATCGCGAAAATCTGTGCCGAAGCCGACGTCCTGCCGGTCCATGAGTTCGCAGCGCTTCTCCTATGCGGCGCCGCTGCGGGTCGGTCTTCGCTATTCTCTCGCCGTCGCCGCCCGGCGCGAGGCTCAGCCTCCACGTCTCGTGCTCGACGCCACGCTCTCCGATCTCCAGGGCGGGACTGTCGGCCGCATCGAGACGGTGCTCAAACTCGTCTCGCGCGCGGACTTGCCCAGGAAAGGCGAGGCATGAGCGAGGCGGGCGCCCTTCCGCAGGTCGGCGACCGTCTGCCGCCGCTGGAAATCGGACCCTTCGACGCCGCGGCCTTGGCGCGCTACGCGGCCGTCTCGGGCGACGACAACCCGCTGCACCTTGACGACGCGCTCGCGCGAAGCATCGGCTTCGCCGCGCCGCCTGTTCACGGCATGAAGCTGCTCGCGGCCTTCGAGCCGCTGCTCAAATCCTGGCGCAACGACCTGACCGTCGTTTCGCTCGGGGGAACCTTCGTGCAGCCGGTGCTGCGCGGCGAGAAGGCGACGCTCACCGGCCGTGTGCTGCGCGTCTCGCCTGAAGAAGGCGTCTTCGTGCGCCTCTATGCGCATGGGCCTGGCCGTGCGCCGGCGATCATCGCGGATGCGACGTTGCGGCCGCAGCGGTAAGGGGAGTGTCCGCGCATGAGCGGGAAGCATGTGCTCATCACCGGCGCGTCGAGCGGCATCGGACGCGCGCTCGCCGTGCGGTACGCCAAAGAGGGCGCACGGCTGGAGCTTTTCGGGCGCAACGAGGCCCGACTTCGCGAGACCGCCGAGGCCTGCCGCGCCGCGGGCGGCGCGGCCGAATGCCATGTCGCGGACGTGCGCGACCGCGAGGCCATGCGAACGGCGGTCGCCAAAGCGCTGGAGGCGGGGCCGCTCGACGTCGTCGTCGCCAACGCCGGCGTCTCCAGCGGCCCGGCGCCGGATCAGCCGCTCGAGCCCGAAGACACCGTGCGCGCGATCTTCGCGATCAATCTCTTCGGCCAGCTCAACACGATCGAGCCGGCGATCCCCTCGCTCGTCGCGCGCCGCTCGGGCGTCGTCGCTTTCGTGGGCTCGATGATGGGGCTGCGCGCCATGCACTTCTCCCCCACCTATTGCGCCACTAAGGCCGCCCTGCACAGCTATGCGACCTCGCTGCGCGCTAAGCTTGCGCCGCACGGCGTCGATGTGAGCCTCGTGGTGCCGGGTTGGGTGGACACGCCGATGTCGCAGCGGACCACGGCCTGGAAGGCGAGCATGCTCACGGACGCTGAGGCGGCGGAGATCGTCTACCGAGGCCTAGAAAAACGCCGCCCGATTATCGCTTTTCCGCGCTATATGTATTGGGCGCTGCAAATCATCGAGCTGCTGCCGCCGCGCCTCGTCGATTTCTTCGTGCTGCGTTTTTCCGCCGAGGTTCCGCAGACGATCGAGAAAGAGAGCGCATGACGCTCCTGGCGACGGAATTCGCACAATGGGCCGCCGCTTCGCTCTGGGCGGTCTCGATCCTGCTGCTCGCGCTCTCGACGCTCGCGGCGCTGGTGCAACCGCGCCTCGCGGCGCAGCGCGCGACCCGCACGGATCAGCCGCCCGTTTCCGTCGCGCTTCCGGTGAAGCTCCTCGAGAGTTGTTTTGAGCGGGCGCAGGAATCGGCCTTCGCGCAGCGATATCCCGAGTTCGAGGTCGTCGCGTCGTCGAGCGAACCCGATGCTGCAGCTGCCCGCGTGATGCGCGCGATCTTCGCGAGCCACCCGGAGCGGGCAACACGCTTCCTCCGTTCGACGGCGAAGATCGCGGCAAGTCCGAAAGTCGACAATCTCGTCGCGCCCTTCACCGAGGCGGCGCACGACACGATCTTCATGAAGGACGCGAATGTCGTGCTCGCGCCCGACGACCTCGCCGAGCACATCCGCCAGCTGGGGTCCGGCGTCGGACTCGTCTGCGCCATTCCCTATTGTGCGGACGCCGCCAACGCCGCGGCGCAGATCGAAGCTGCGATCGTGAACGGCCCGCATGCCCGCATGCTCTACCTCGCGTCCTGTCTCGGTCAGGGCTATGGCGTCGGCAAGATCATGCTATTTCGGCGCAGCGACTTCCTGCGGGCGGGCGGTTTCGACGCGATTTCCCACACGGTCGGCGAAGACAACGCCTTCGGCAACGCGCTGGCGAGCATCGGTTTGCGCACCGTTTTCTCCCACAGACCGGTGAGACAGGATCTCGGTCGCCGGTCCATCGCCGATGTCTATCAGCGGCAGTTGCGCTGGAGCGTGATCCGGCGCGGCGATCAGCTAATGTCCTTCCTGCTGGAGCCCTTTTGCCAGGCTACTCCCGCGATCGCCGCCGCCGCGGTCGCCGCGCCGCTCGCAGGTTTATGGCCATTGCAAGGCGCCGCCGCGACATTTATGCTTTGGCTCGTGATCGAAAGCCTGTTGAGTTCCGCCAAGGGCCGGAGCCTGACATGGGGCGAGCCGCTGATCTTGGCCGCACGCGAGATCGTCATGCTGACGGTCTGGCTCCACGCATGGACCACGAATTGGGTGGTCTGGGCGAAAGAGAGTTTCGGGGCACGGGCGAGCGCGTCGTCCCTTAAGCCCCAGACCTCGAAGGGCGCGGCCGTAGCGGCGAGGGAAGAGGGGTAATTCTCAGGTGCTCGATCTTCTGACCTTCCTGGTGGATGCGGTCGCCGCCCTCTGCGGGGTCACGCTCATCACGATCGGACTCGGCTTCTTCCTGGTCATCGGCAAATTTCTTCTCGACGAGCTGCGCGGGGTGCGCGATTTGCCGCAGGCAACGCTCCCTGACGAGGAGCTGCCGCATGTGCTCCTGCAGATCCCGGTGTTCAACGAGCCCCTCGTGACCGAACAGGCGCTGCGCTGCGCTGCTCAGCTCGACTGGCCCAAGGACAGGCTGCGCATCCAGCTTCTTGACGATTCGACCGACGACACGCCGCTTCGGGCCGCCACGGTCGCCGCCGAGTTGCGGGCCCAAGGCGCCGATGTCGAGCATGTTCGACGACCAAACCGCGAGGGTTTCAAGGCTGGCGCCTGCGCCTATGGGCTGACGCTCTCCGATGCGCCTTTCGTCGCCATGCTCGACGCCGATTTCCGCCCGCCGCCGAACTGGCTCAAGGCCGCGATCCCGCTGCTCGTCAAGGATTCCACCGCCGGCTTCGCGCAATCGCGCTGCGAATTCGTCAACTATGAAAAGAACTGGCTTACGCGCGCGCAGGGCCTCATCCAAGACGGCCATTTCCTCGTGGAGCAACGCACCCGCGCCCGCGCCGGTTGGCTGTTCCAGTTCAACGGCACGGGCGGCATCTGGCGGCGCGCGACGATCGATCGCGCCGGCGGCTGGTCGGACTACTCGCTCGCCGAGGACCTGGACCTCACTGTGCGCGCCGCTCTCGACGGCTGGCATGGGATCTTCCTCTCCGAGCCGGCCATTCCCGGCCAGGTGCCCGAAGGCATTCGCGATTTCCGCCGGCAGCAGAGACGGTGGTCAAATGGGTTCGTGCAGGTCGCCAAGCGCACGCTGGCGCCTGTTTGGAACACGCCCTGGACGCTGACGCAGCGTATCGCGGCCGTGGCGCTGATCAGCCATCAGATCTTTTTCCCGGCGGCCGCGATCGGCGTGATCGTGTTTCTTATCGGCGTCGGCCTGCACGGTTCCGTTGCGCCATACGCCTTGCAGCTCAAGATCGTCGGCGCCATGACCGTGGTGATCGTCCTCGGCATGACGCTGCCCTCCTACCTTGCGTTGAAGCGCGGCTCACTCGCGGACTACGTCAAGACGGTGGTCTCGATTCCGCCGCTCATGGTCTATCTCGCCTTCTCGAACGGCGCGAAGGTCGTGCAAACGCTGCGAGGGCGGCGATCGCAGTTCAAGCGCACGCCGAAGGTCGAGCATGTGGACGTCGCACCCGTCGACATCGACGCCGAAGCCTGACGCCATGCCGGCGACTTTGGGGCGCGTCTCCGCGCTAACCTGTCCGGCCTGCGGCTTTCAGGAGCGGCTAACGATGCCCGAGGACGCCTGCGTGATCCGCCACGCCTGCGCATCCTGAGGCGCAGAAATACGGCCCAGGCCCGGAGACTGCTGCGTCTTCTGCAGCTACGGCGACATCGCCTGCCCACCAAAGCAGCAAGGCGGTGCGTGCTGCGCGCGGTCTCCCAGCGCCTGCGCCTGAACGCCTCCCGCTGGACGCCGACGGCGCCCGCCGCCTAGCCCCGTAGTGCTGCGCTGCAGCAGCTATTTGAGATCTTTTTTTCTGAAAAAATTTGACTCGGGCGCGACTATAGCGGATTGAATTTCGCGGCTAAAAACAAGAGCCAACTCAGGCGCTGCGGGAAACGTTGACGGACCTTATCGAAGCGGCGGCGGAATGCCGCACCATATGCAAGCCGGATGCAAGAGCGCTGGCGCAGCGGATGACCCAACTCAAGGCCCTCGCGCAGGACAAGGGCTACTTCAAAGTATCGCTGAGAGAAAAAGCGCTGCGCTGCTTAGAGCTTGCGGCGCTTCCAACTCTCGCCTTCGGCCTTCTGACGATGGGCGGCGTCACGGCAGCGGCAGGGTCCGTGGTTCTGGCCTTGCACTATCTGCGGACGGCATTTCTCGGTCACGACCTCGCCCATAGTCATTGGGGTCCGCGAAGTGACGCGAAGCCGCGCATCATGTTAGCCGCCACCGCGCTCCTCCAAGGGTTCGGCGCCACGTGGTGGGTTGAAAAACATGAGCTGCATCACGCCTTTCCAAACGGTTGCAGGGTCAGCGACAACGGGACCCTCACGCCGATCGACGGGGACATAGATTCCGCGCCTTGGATCGTCTGGGACAAAGCGCTGCTTGACTATAACGCCAACGCAGGCCAATCGGCTTTGCACAAGCGCTTCGCGGCGGTTCTGCTGCGCCTGCAGGTCCAGTTGTTTTTCCCCTTCCTTTCCGTGGCCCGCCTGAATTGGAGCTGGCAGAGCATCCAGACGGCGCTCCGCAAGAAGCAACTTTCGGAGGCGGCGCTCTGCGCGGCGCATTGGGTTTTCGGGCTAACGCTCGCGACGCTCCTGGCGCCCTCGGCCTGGATCGGCGTGCTCTGGTTCCTGTTCGCTCAGCTTTTGGGAGGGCTTCTGCTCGCTATCGTCTTCATCCTCAACCACACAGGTATGGAGGTTTACGACGCCTCCCACGCCGGCGGTTTTTATGACAGGCAGGCGAGAGCCACCCGAAATACGAGAAGCACCAAATTCCTCGACTGGATCACCGGCGGATTGAACAGCCAGATCGAGCACCATATGTTTCCGACCATGGCTCGGCGCAATTTGACCAAAATGCGCGCGTTGACGAAAAGCGCCATGCTCGAATGTGGATACGCTTACGAGGATTTGACAAACCGCGATGCGCTACGGGCGGCTCTGGGCGCTTTGGACGCTGCCGCCCGCGCTTGAGCCAGCGGGCGGTAAGGATTCAGTTTCCTTCGCAGGGGCAGATCAAAGCGGCGAGAGGATCGCCGCCTTCGACATTCCTTTTCGCCCACTATGCCAGTCTGGCCCCGGCGGCGCGGCGCCGGTCGGGAACGAGGTCGAAGCGCGTGCGAAAGAGCGTGTCGCAAATGTTCGATGAGCCAAATCCGTCGGAGAAGGAGACGTTGCCGCGCGAATGATGCGCCGCGTGGGCTTCGCTCGACAGCATCCTGGCGAGCGCCAGCCTGAACCGGCTAGGCGATCTCCCGTCCGCGGGCTCGCGCAGCGCGAGGGAAAAATCATAGCCCGAGTGCTCGTAAAGGCCGCCGAAGGCGCCGAAGATGACGACCAGCGAGTGGATGAGAAAATTCGACCCGAATGGCACGAAGGCCAGCGGGATGAGATAGGGGCAGACGATTTCCAGGAAGAAGTCAGCGGCGCTCATATAGCAGGCGCAGATGCCCAGGCTGCCGATCGTCGTGTGATGAACCGCATGGCCAAGGCGCCGCATCATATCGGGGCGGTGTAATATGAACCGATGCGCAATGTATTGTAAAATGTCATGCCCAACCGTTAGGGACGCGACACTTGCGAGAAACACGGGGAGCGAGGCCGTCGGCGCGCCGACGAAGGCGAGCCCAGCCCACTGCATGAAGAGCATCGCCGGCAGGAGAATGAAGATCTGATTCGCCAGCACGCGGGGGAGCACGTCAAAATAGCGCATCCGTTCCCTGGGTTTGAACTTGAAACGCTTAAGTCGGCCGCTGCGATCCAGCCACTCGAACCACAGCCCGATCCCGTGATACGCAAGCATCTGAACGACCCAGATCTGCACCGAAAGCGGCGCCCAGGAGACGAGCAAATCCCGCATTACCGAACCTCTAAAATCCCAGCCACATCATGGCCGTTTTACCCCAGGCGCCCTTTGATTTCTAGTTTGGCCGCCCGCCTCCGAGCAAAGCTGCCCTGGATTTTGCTTGGCGGCTGGAGCAGATAGCGCATGGAACAAAATCTCGGTTGAGGAGGGGTGAGCGTGGCGACGGAAGACGACGTGTTGCGAGCCTTGGAGAACACCCCCGGCCCCACCGGGGCCCCGCTCTCTCGTTCGGTCAGCGGCGTCAATCTTGCCGGGGCCAAGGCTTTTGTCTCACTTGCGGGCGACCCTGACCGCCCCAAGGATTGGGAGGCAGCGCGTCTCGCCGCGCAGGAGGCAATCGGCCGCGTCGCCGGCATCGAACGCGCCGTCGTGACGCTGACCGCGGAGCACAGGCCTGCTGCTCAGCCGCCTCGGCGGCCCGCGCTCGCGGCCCTCGATCAGGTGCGGTTCATCGTAGCGGTCGCCTCGGGCAAGGGCGGCGTCGGCAAGTCGACGACCTCGGTCAATCTCGCCCTCGGCCTCGCGGCGCAAGGCTGGCGCGTCGGCCTGCTCGACGCCGACATCTACGGTCCATCCGCGCCGCGGCTCCTCGGCCTTAGCGGCAAGCCCGAGGTCGCGGGAAACAAGCTCGTCCCGATGCAGGCCTATGGCTTGAAGGCCATGTCGATCGGCTTCCTCGTCGGCGAGAACGAAGCGATGATTTGGCGTGGGCCCATGGCGGCGCAGGCGCTGACGCAGATGCTTGGCGAGGTCGCCTGGGGCGAACTCGACGCGCTGATCGTCGACATGCCGCCGGGCACGGGTGACCTGCAGCTGACGATGGCGCAGCAGGTTCCGCTCGCCGGCGCCGTCATCGTCTCGACGCCGCAAGACCTCGCCTTGATCGACGCGCGCCGGGCAGTCGCGATGTTTGGCAAGGTCGAGGTCCCGGTGCTCGGTATTATCGAGAACATGAGCTACTTCGTTTGCCCGCGCTGCGGCGAGCGTTCGGACATTTTCGCGCATGGCGGCGCGCGACGCGACGCAGAGGCGCTTGGCGTGCCCTTCCTGGGGGAGGTCCCGCTCGAGGCGAAAATCCGCGAAACATCGGATTCTGGCCGCCCCGTCGTCGCGACCGACGCCCAAGGACCGCAAGCGGCGGCCTATCTCAGTATCGCGGCCAAGGTGAAGACGCTGCTCGAGACGCAGACGCGGCGCGCCCCGCCGCGCATCGTCGCCGGCTGAGGCCGCGATGAATGATATCGCGCAGAAATATTTTGACCTACGCAAGATCAAGGAAAACTATCAGCGCGTAATAGACGATTTCGACCGAATCAACGACATCGTGAGTTGTAAGAGGGATAAGTTCGATAGTTTTATTGCTAGGAATATGTTGCACGGCTACGATCATATCAACAAACACCTGGCGTCAAATCCGGGAACCACAATGCTCTCCTGGAAAGAGATGCTCGATTTAAACATAATGGTGCATCTCGGTGCCGATGCCAATCGACGCAATGAGTATTATGGGTTCGTCAAGCACACCGAGGAACGTTTCGAAGCCCGCTTCCCGACCGTGATGAAATGGTATGATCGCCACGAGGCGCACGGGGAAGACCCTTACAAAATCGCCGCCGGACTATACGTAAGAATTTTGGCGCAACCGCAGTTATTTGTAGAGGGCAATCATCGCACGGGGTCTTTGGTCGCGAATTACTATCTGATGCTAAAGGGTGAAGATCCTTTCGTCATGACCCCCGAGAACGCCGTGGACTTCTTGAATCTTGCTTCCGACGTTAAATTCACGAGCGAAGACATTGGATCGCGGTTCAAGCGCGCCATCGGATGGCGCGACGAACTGGCGCGGATGCGGGTTTTTCTCAAAGAAAATGCCATGCCTTTCACGACGGACACGCTGCCCAAATGGACGCCCGATCTTTACGAGCGGCAAGAAACGGAAGATGTGCAGAAGCTTTTCCGTAAGCGCAGAACGGCGCGTCCCCGCCCGCACGGCAAGGAAGCGTAAATCGGCGCCACCTCGCGAGGTTCGTTGCAACGCACTCCTCACCCGCCTTCTTTCCGCCGCTGCAAGTGGAAAAAGGAATACCAAGTCCCGGCGCCGCGCCCCTGCGCCCCTGCGGGAGAAGGCAGCGCCCATAGGGCGTCGAAAGACGCCCGTCTTTCGAGCGGCGGTAACGACGGATGAGGGGTTGAGCCGTAGCGTGCTGCCGGGGCCTCTCGAAACGGTCGCTCAGCGCGCGCTGAGCTTGCGCGCCGACGCCGGAGAGAGGATCGCCAGCCACACATTCGGGTCTTCCTGCGACTGCCGCTTCAGAAAGCGATAACCCGTCTCGTCCCAGGACAGAATGTCATCGGTGAGATTGTCCAGGATGAGATCACCCTTGTCCGTGTGGACGGTCAGGATCGTATGGCCCATGTTGTGATGATCCTTAACAATTGTCATCAACAAAGCCTGACGCGGCACGCCGCGCGCGATGAGCTGCCGGCGTTTTTCCAGCGCGTAAATCTTGCAGTCGCCCTTCCCGTCCATCGGATAATCCCAGTGGTCCGCGATCGTGCCCCAGTGCTCCAGGTTTGAGACGGGCTCGATAGAGGCATTGACCTCAGCGTTGACCTTCTGAAGCAGCTTCCAGGTCTTTGCTGTGACAGCAACGTCTTGCGCGGGGAGAGCGGGCTGGTCGCATTCCTGCGGTTGCCTTGAGCAGAAATCCATCCAGCCATAGGGGATCGAGGTTTCTTCGCCGACACGGGCGAAGCTCGTCTTGAAGGCCGCGGCCGAAACGTCTTGCGTTTGAAGGCAGAGCACGAGGAAGCCGAACAGAACCAGCAGACAAGTTCTCGCTGCGGACGCCTTTCCGCGCCTGAAAGAGAGTTGCGCCTCGTCAATCCGTTCCACCGCCGCCTCCCCTCGACCATCGGGCAGGCTCATAGAGTAAACGAAATCCTAACGCGCTCCAGCCAATCCTTAAGGAATAGTAAATGTTTCTTTTTGAAACACTTGCGCGGCTCCGAACGCCTCAACGCGCCGTCGCTCGCCCTCGCGCCGCCCGTCTGTCTTTGCTCGCTTCGTTACCTCACCTCCCCTTCTCTCTGGCCGCCAAATATTCGCGCAGCCCTCTCTCGCCGCGCGGCGTGGTCCAGCGGTGGTTCCAGGCGAAGGCCGGGCGCAGCAACGGCGCGAAGGACTTGAGGATGGGCCGCAGCACCGTCACCTCCCAGACGAGATCGACATGCGCGCCGCCTTGCCCGCCTTCGCTCGGGCGGATGGCGGCGGTCCAGCGGCCGTCGAAATCGCCGCTCGTCTTCACCGCGACGCGCCGAGGCGGCGAGAGCTCTGTCGCCTCGATGACGAAGCGCAGGCGGTAGGGAAAAAAGCCGCGCGCTTTGGCGCGGACGCGGTCGCCGACCTTCGGCGGGCCGTCGCCGTCCAGTCGCTCCGCCTCGAGATAGACGCCCTTCCACCACAAGGGCAGCAATTCGCCGCGCGAGAGCACGTCATAGACATCCTCGACGCGGGCGCCCGGCAGTTCCCAGCTTTCCTCGAAACGAAACACATTCGCGGCCATCCTCTCCTCCTTCGCGAGCTGACGCTTCGCGCCGTTACCCGCCCAGCCGCCGGACGGATGCGGGCGGCGACAGATAAATTTATCCGGCCCTGCATCGGAAACCCCGATGCCTGTGTAACCCTCCTGTCACCGCAAGGGCGGCCGGACATCGGCGGGCCCAGAGAGACAGGAGCAGATGATGCAAAGTTCCGATTTGATCCGTTCGCTTTACGCCGCCTTCGGGCGCGGCGACGTGAAGACCATTCTCGACAATCTCGATCCCGCGATCGAATGGGCCTCGAATGGCGACGGCGCGCTTTTTCCCTGGGGCGGCCGGCGCAGCGGCGTGGCCGGGGCCGCGTCCTTCTTTCAGGCGCTTGCCGACACTCTCGACTTCGAGGTCTTCGAGCCCCGCGATTTCTTCGACGCCGGCGACACGGTGACCGTGCTTGGCCGCACCCGCGCGCGCGTCAAGAAAGGCGGTGGAGTCTTCGACAGCGAGTGGGCGCATGTCTTCACTTTACGAGGGGGAAAGCTCGCGGCCTTCCGAGAATATTACGACACGAAGTCCGTCGCCGACGCCCTGGCGTCCTGAGCCTTCAGATGCTTCACGCCGCGGCTCGTCTCGACGCTCAGGCGAACCCTGGCTATAGTCCGATCAGGTCAAAGAGGTTCCAGGCGGGGTCGGTTTTGAGCGGCGGCGAGCTTCCTCTCGAGGCGCTGTTGCTGCGCGTCGCCAAGGGCGACCGCGCGGCGTTCCGCGACCTCTACGCCGCAACCTCGTCGCGCCTCTTCGCCATTTGCCTCGCGCTGCTGCGCGACCGCGGACGCGCAGAGGAAGCGCTGCAAGAGGCTTACACCCGGATCTGGGAGCGCGCGACGCGCTACGACGCCGACAAGGGCGCCGCGCTCGCCTGGATGACGGTCGTGACGCGGCGGATCGCGCTCAACGAGCTGCGCCGCCGCGACAACGCGCATGACTCGCTCGACGACGAGGCGGCGCCGGAGATCGCCGCCGATCTGCCGGAGACCGACCCCATGGCCAAGGGCCGGCTGATGGACTGCCTCGAGAGGCTTGGCGAGGAGCGTCGGCAATGGGTGCTTCTCGCCTACATACATGGCTATTCGCATGAGGAGCTGGCGCGGCGCTTCGAGCGACCGCTCGGCACCATGAAATCCGCGCTGTTCCGCGGATTGGCGGACCTGAGAAAGTGCATCTCGTGAGCGACATCGACGACGACATCGAGGCCGCGCTGTTCGCGGCGGGAGCGCTCTCGGCGGCGGAGACGGCGGCCTTGAGGGAGCGGCTGAAGCACGATCCGGCGCTCGCGGCCAAGGCGCGCGAATGGGAGGAGGCGCTGAGCCCCCTCGCGGCGCATGCGGGCGGGATCTGTCCGCCCGCGGGCCTTCTCGACAGGATCGACGCGCGCATCGATGCGCGCGAGCGCCTCGTGCGGCTCAGCCGCACGCTTCGCACCGAGGATGGGGACTGGATCGCGCTCACACCCGGCGTGCGCTTCCAGGAGCTCGACCGCAACGAGGTGCTGCGCCGCTGGACGATCCTCATCGATGCGGCGCCGGGCGCGACCTTTCCGTCGCACGAGCATGAGCAGGATGAGGAGATTTTCATGATCTCCGGGGACCTCGCCTTCGGCGACGTCGAGCTGGGGCCTGGGGATTTTTACTCCTCGCCCAAGGGCAGCTTGCACGCGGCGCATCGCACGCGAGCGGGGTGTCGCTGCCTCATCGCTCAGGCGATGTGAGAAGGGGGCGAGTTCTCCTCCTTTACGGGCTATCGGATGCTCAGGCTCTCCAGCGAGGAGTCATAGGCGCAGGCTTGTCCACCGGTCCATCCACGCCACAAACGTTGAGGTGTCGACTCAGCGGACCGGCGAGCGACTCGCTCGCGCAACGGGTCAACTGAAAGACTCGGAATCTTCTTTCTTCGCGGAGAGCCCGTCAGCAAGCTACCTCGAAGGCAAAGAATTCGCGCGCTTTTTTCAACGCAACCGCGGCGGGACGGCATGCGCGGCACAAGCCCGGCCATGAGCGACAGTTCTGGAAGTTTGCCAAGCGGTGTTGAATGCATGTGGCGCCAACTCGCGGGCCGAGATCACGAGCCCGCCCAGCGGGCTATCGCACCACCCGGACGACGCCCGTCATGTTCGGATGCAGCCGGCAGTAATAGGCGAACTCGCCGACTTTGCTCGCGCGCCACCGCGCGGGTTTGCCTTTGGGCGCGAGGACGTCGAAGTCGCCGCTCCGCGCCGTCGCGGTGTGCTCGACGATGTCCCTGTTGATCCAGGTGACGGTCTCGCCGACATGGACCGTGACCGCGTCCGGCGAGAAATCGAGAGTGTCGATGACGACGTTCGCGGCTTCGCCGGCGGGGACGGCATCGGCCCCCGCCAGCAAAAGAAACCCGGAGAACGCCGCGCGACGCGCGACATTCCGCACGGGGGTCACTCCTTCATCGCCGCGGTCTTGTGCCCCAACCGGGCAACCATATGCTCGGCGTGCTGCTGGTGGCCGCGGAAGATCTTCAGGCCGACTTTGAGCAAATCCTTCAGCTCCTCGTTTGAGGCCGAGGGGATGAGCTGCGAATCGACCGCCTCGTTGACCTGCGTGTGATAGGCGAGCTCGTTTTCGGCGTAGGCGCGGTCGAAGGCGGGCCCTGAGAGCTTCATGAGCTCGGCGCGCTTCGTTGCAGCCTCACCCGCGAGAGACCGGCTCGTGGCGTTGTCCTCGGGTGTGACGGCGAGCTTTTTCACGAGCGCCAGCGCCTTGTCGTTCACGGCCTTATGGTCGTTCACCATCTCCTGCGCGAATTCGCGCACGACCTTGTTATGGGAGCGTTTCAGCGCGATCTGCGCATAGCCGATGTCGACCACGCCGGCCGTATAGGCGATATGGGCGATCTGCGGATCGGTCGGCGCATCGGCGGCGAGGACTGCGACGGGCATGGCCTGCGCGGCGAGCGCGGCGGCGGCGACGAAGGTGGTGAGCAGTTTCTTCATGGTCCTCTCCTTGGTGACGGTCAAAAGCGACCGTCGCCTTTACCCAGGAGAGGATCATTCGGATGCAGAGGATTTTGCAGAAGCTTTTTTCGGCGGTTGCGCGCCCTCTCGACAGCCCGCCTTCCCTCTCGCAAGGGCTTCAGCATGCCCGTAACTCGGACGAAGCACGGAATGACATGAAAGCGGGCGTTCCTTCTCTCCTTGCGGGAGAAGGTGGCGAGTGAAGCGAGCCGGATGACGGGTTGGTCCGCCCCGGCTAAGCGCCTCCTTTTTGCTGCATCGCCCCCTTATCCGTCGCCTTCGGCGACACCTTCTCCTACAAGGGAAGAAGGGGCGCCTAGCCCAACCGATCAGGGCGAGCAATCGAGGGGGCGCGCCTGATGGCGGACTATCGCCGCATTCCGCTGGGCGAGCGAGCGTCCCTACCCTGCCAGCTTCCTACACACCGCGTCGAGCTGCTCGAAGGTTTCGTAACGGATGCGCAATTCCCCGCGCTCGCCCCCAAGCAGGTGGAGCGAGACAGAGAGCCCCGTTGCGTCGGTCAGCGTTTTTTCCAGCGCGCGCGTGTCGGCGTCCTTGACCTCCTCGCGCTTTTTCGCACGGGGACTTGCCGCACGGGACAACTCGGCTTCCCTCTGCGCGATGCGCTCGACGTCGCGGACGGTCAGCCCTTCCGCAACGATGCGCGCCGCGACGCTCTCCGGCGATTTGACGGCGAGCAGCGCGCGCGCATGGCCGGCGGAAATTTCGCCCTCGGAGACGAGCCGGCGCGTCGAGGGCGGCAGCTGCAACAGCCGCAGGGTGTTCGCGACATGCGGGCGGCTCTTGCCGATGACCTTGGCGAGATCGCCCTGGGCGTAGCCGAATTCCTCGATGAGCCTCGAATAGCCGCGGGCCTCCTCGATCGCGTCGAGATCGGCGCGCTGCACGTTTTCGACGATGGCCAGCTCCAGGGCCTCGCGATCGTCGAGCTCGTGGATCACGACCGGAAGCTCGGAGAGATGCGCGAGCTGCGCGGCGCGCCAGCGGCGCTCGCCCGCGACGATCTCATAGGCGTCGGCGAGGCCCGCAATCGTGCGCACGATGATGGGCTGAATAACGCCCTTCTCGCGGATCGAGGCGGCGAGATCGGCGAGATCCAACTCGCGGAAATTCATGCGCGGGTTGCGCGGGTTGGGCCGAAGGAACTCGATCGGCACGCGCCTCTGGCCGTGACCGCGTTCGCCCGAGGGGACGACCTCCGCCGCCTCGCCGATCAGGGCCGCAAGCCCTCTCCCTAGACGACGCGGACGCGGTTCCTCTCCCATGATGTTCGTTCCTCATGATGAAAGCCCCACCGAGGGGCGCAGCCTTCTCCCTCTCCCCGTAGAACGGTGAGAGGGAATAACATCCCTCACGCCGCGCGAAGACGCTTTTCCCGCTGAATGACCTCGGAGGCGAGCTTAAGATAGGCTTGGCTGCCGCTGCATTTCAGATCGTAGAGCAGCACCGGCTTGCCATAGGAGGGCGCCTCCGAAACCCGCACGTTGCGCGGGATCATCGTCTCATAGACCTTGTCGCCCATGAAGCGGCGCACGTCCTCGACGACCTGATTCGCCAGATTGTTGCGTGGGTCGAACATGGTCATCACGACGCCGTGGATCGACAGCCTCGGATTGAGCGAGCGCTTCACTTGATCGACGGTGGACAGCAGCTGTGACAGCCCTTCCAGCGCGAAGAATTCGCATTGGAGCGGCACCAGCACCGCATCGGCGGAGGCGAGCGCGTTGATCGTCAGCAGATTGAGCGACGGCGGGCAGTCGATGAGGACATAGCTGTAGGTCCGAACGTCCGAATGGCGCTCCTCCGCGACGAGCTCGGCGAGCGCGCGCTTCAGGCGGAAGCTGCGATCCTTCTGCGAAGCGATCTCGAGCTCGACGCCGAGAAGATCGAGCGTCGAGGGGGCGACCCAGAGGCGCGGCACGGCCGTGTCGACCGTCGCGTCCTCGAGGCTGCAATCGCCGATCAGCACGTCATAGGTGGAGAGCTTGCGGCTCTTGCGGTCGACGCCCAGGCCCGTGGAGGCGTTGCCTTGGGGATCGAGATCGATGATCAGCACCGTCTCGCCGACGGCGGCGAGCGCCGTGCCGAGATTGATCGCGGTCGTCGTCTTGCCGACGCCGCCCTTCTGATTGGCGAGAACGAGGACGCGCGCAGCTTGAAGAGCCTCGGTCACGGCGTCGTTCCTTGAGGTGAGACAGGTCAATCCCGCCGGGTCACAATGACGATTCGCCCCGAAGGATGCGTGCGGCTGGCCTTTTCTACAAGCGAAAAATTAGCTGCGGCCTTGTCGCCGGTCAATTCGGCCCGCCAGTCTTCACCCTTTAAGAAGGCTCCGGTCGCAGTTTTCAACAGGAGTCCTTCGCTCCAGTCGAGGAGTTGCTGGAGAGGCGCGAGCGCGCGGGCGCTCACTCCCTCGACCTCGCCTGCAAGTCTTGGGAGCTCCGATTCGATTCGTCCGCAGATGACTTTCGCGGACGCGCCTGTTTCACGTGAAACAGCCCTCAGAAATGCGGCCTTGCGCTGATCGCTCTCGATGAGGCTGACGCTGGCACCTGGTTGGCGCTTCAGGAGCAGCGCCAGAACCATCCCCGGAAAGCCCGCGCCGGCGCCCAGGTCCACCCAGCGCGAGATCTGCGGAAGAAGCTCATGGAGTTGCGCCGAATTCGGCGAAATGCCGCGTCCAGACTGTGTCGAGCGTCGAGGCGGAGACGAGATTGATACGCTTGTTCCACTCCCGAAGGATCCGCTCGTAGATGTCGAGCTCCCGCGCGGCCTGTTCTAAAACGGGACAGAGCCGCAGCGCCTCGGCGCGATCCTTAGCCGGGGGCTTGGTCATCGGGTTTCCGGGGGAAAAGCTCCGGAAGCGCGATCCCTCCCCCTGGCGGAGAGGGTGGCCGCCGCTGGCGGCCGGGTGGCGGTTGCCGGGCCAAAGAAAGTTGCCGACACACGCGATGTTTCCCTTGCAGCGCAAGCGTACAGGTCTTTTCCCCCCACCCGTCGCGCTTCGCGCTCCACCCTCCCCGCAGGGGGGACGGAGTGGGTGGCATCGAGATCGGAGGGAAAATGATCCCGCAATTCCATCACGCCCGCCGCGCCCTCGCGGCGAGGAGCGTCAATGCGGCGGGCGTCACGCCCTCGATGCGCTGCGCCTGCGCCAGCGTACGCGGCCGCAGATGGGAGAGCCGGCCCGCCAGCTCGGTCGAGAGGCCCTTGATCGCGCCATAGTCGAGCGTCGCCGACAGAGCGAGCTGGTCATCGCGCCGGTAGGAGTCGATGTCCGCCGCCTGACGATCGAGATAGACGGCGTAGCGCGCGTCGATTTCGACCTGCGTCGCGATGGACGGCTCTATCGCGCCAAGCTCCGGCCAGATCTCGCGCAGCCGGCCGAAGCCGATGTCGGGGAAGGAGAGCAGCGTCCAGGCGCTGCGGCGCTGGCCGTCCTGGTTGACCGGCAGCCCCGCGCGCGAAGCCGCCGAAGACGTCAGGGACAGCTCCATCAGCAGCGCCCGCGCTCGCGCGAGCTTTTCGGCGCGCGCGGCGTGGCGGCGCCCGCGCTCCGCCCCGACGCAGCCAAGCGCGACGCCGCGCGGCGTCAGCCGCTCGTCGGCGTTGTCGGCGCGCAGCGACAGGCGATATTCGGCGCGCGAGGTGAACATGCGATAGGGCTCGCTGACGCCGCGCGTCACGAGATCGTCGATCATCACGCCGAGATAGGCCTCGGCGCGATCGAAAACGACGGGGTCTTGGCCTGCGACGAAGGCGGCCGCGTTGAGCCCGGCGACGAGGCCCTGCGCCGCCGCCTCCTCGTATCCCGTCGTGCCGTTGATCTGGCCGGCGAAGAAAAGTCCGGCGATGCGCTTCGTCTGAAGGCTCGCGTCAAGCTCGCGCGGATCGACATAATCATATTCGATCGCATAGCCCGGCCGCAGAATCTTCGCACGCTCGAGGCCGGGGATCGCGTTGATGAAAGCCTGCTGCGTCGACTCCGGGAGAGAGGTCGAGATCCCGTTGGGATAGACGGTCGGATCGTCCAGCCCCTCCGGCTCGAGAAAAATCTGATGGCCGTCGCGGTCGCCAAAGCGCGTGATCTTGTCCTCGATGGAGGGGCAATAGCGCGGGCCGGGTCCCGAGATGGCGCCCGTGAACAGCGGCGAAAGGGCGAGGTCGCGGGCGATCACCGCATGCGCCTGCGGCGTCGTGCGCGTGATGTGACAGGGGATCTGCGGATTGGAGATCCGCTCCGTCATCGACGAGAAAGGCTCGGGCTCGGCGTCGCCCCATTGCTCTTCGAGCGACGCCCAGTCGATGGTCGAGCCGTCGAGCCGCGGCGGCGTGCCGGTCTTGAGGCGCCCCACCGCGAAGCCCACGCGCCGCAGGCTCGCGCCGAGCTCGCGGGCGGGCGCATCGCCCATGCGGCCGGCGGGCGTCTGCGCCCCGCCGATATGGATCACGCCGTTGAGAAAGGTGCCGGTGGCAAGGACCACGGCGCCCGCCCGAAGCGTCGAGCCGTCGATCAGCCGAACGCCCGAGACGCGGTCGTCGTCCAGCGCGAGGTCGCTGGCCAGGCCTTCGACCAGCTCCAGATTTTCAGTCGCTTCGATCGCCGCGCGCATGGCCTCGCGATAGAGGCGCCGGTCGGCCTGAGCGCGCGGGCCGCGCACGGCCGGTCCCTTCGAGCGGTTGAGCATGCGGAACTGGATGCCGGCCGCGTCGGCGATGCGGCCCATGAGCCCGTCGAGCGCGTCGATTTCCCGCACGAGATGCCCCTTGCCGAGACCGCCGATCGCCGGATTGCAGGACATGACGCCGAGGTCGCTGCGGCGCTGAACCAGAAGCGCCGTGCGGGCGCCGAGCCGGGCCGCCGCGGCGGCCGCCTCGCAGCCGGCGTGTCCGCCGCCGATGACGATGACGTCGAAAGCGCTCATGTCTTTGAAGATGCGATGGAAAGCAAATGCAGCCAGTCCCCGACGGGGATCGGCCGAAACGCGCCCGCAACCCCATCCCTCCCCTTCACGGGGAGGGTGGACGCCGCAGGCGGCCGGGTGGGGTCCGGCGGACCGGAAATGCGCGTCGGAATCGGCTCGACGACTGAGCAGGGAGTCCGACCGGCGCCGCGGGGCGCCCCCCCGCCCGTCGCGCTTCGCGCGACACCCTCCCCGCCAAGGGGAGGGAGGCGCTTACGACGATGGCCGCTGAATTGGAAGGCGTGCATTCCCGATCTCGGTCTCGTTGTTTCACGTGAAACATACTCATTTGCCGATGCAAAAACGAGAGAAAATCAGATCGAGCAGCTCCTCGACGTCGACGGCGCCGGCGATCCTTTGCAGCGCCCGGGCAGCAAGGCGCAGGTCCTCGGCGACGAGCTCGGGGGCCTTATTCCTTTCCAGCGCCGCCCGCAGCCGCGTGCGCGCCGTCTCCAGTTCCTGCCGCTGGCGGGCGTGGGCGATGAGCGCCGAGGCGCCGTCGCCCAGCGCCGAGGCGGCGCGTTTCGCGATTTCTTCGCAAAGTATGTCGATTCCCCTGCCCTCCCGGGCCGCGATCCCCAAGGCGGCCGACGCCTGGGCGACCCGGTCGGCCTTTGTCGCGACCCGCAGCACGTCGGCGGCGTCAGACCCAAAATCCGGGGGCGGCTCGGCGCCGCCTTCCGAGAGCCACAGGATAAGGTCGGCCTCGCCCGCCCGGGCGCGAGCGCGCGCCACGCCGATCCGCTCGACGGCGCTCTCGCTCTCGCGCAGCCCCGCCGTGTCGACCAGCGTGATCGGCAGGCCGCCAAGGTCGAGATCGACCTCGATCAAATCGCGGGTGGTCCCCGGCTCCTCGGAGACGATCGCCGCCTCGCGCCGCGCCAGGGCGTTGAGTAACGTGGACTTGCCGGCGTTGGGAGGCCCGAGGATGAGCACCAGAAACCCCTCGCGCAGCCGCTCGGATGCCGGCGCCGAAGCGAGGGCGCGATCCATTTGTCCCAGCGTCGACGAGAGCAGGCGTTCGAGTTGGTCCGCCGAAACTTCCGCAACCTCCGTCTCGTCCGCAAAATCGAGGTCGGCTTCGACCTGCGCCAAGGCTTCGACGATTGCGCCCCGCCAGGCCTCGGTCTCCTGCCGCAAGGCGCCGCCGGCGAGCCGCAACGCCTGACGCCGCTGGAAAGACGTGCGGGCGTCGATGAGATCGGCGAGCGCCTCGATCTGCGAGAGGTCCAGCTTGCCGTTGAGGAAAGCGCGCCGCGCAAATTCGCCGGGCTCGGCCGGGCGCATCCCCGGCTCGCGCGCAAGCGTCGCGAGCACGCCGCCGACGACCGCCGGTCCGCCGTGCAGATGCAGCTCAGCGCAGTCCTCTCCCGTCGCGGAAGCGGGACCCGGGAAGAACAACGCGAGGCCGCGATCAAGCGTCTCGCCGCTTTCGGGATCGCGAAAGCGGGCGTAATGAGCAAAACGCGGCTGCGGGTCGAGGCCCGAAAAGCGCGCGAGCGCGTCTCTGGCGCCGGGACCCGAGAGACGCACGACCGCGACGGCGGCGCGACCGGCGCCGCTGGCCAGAGCAAAGATGGTGTCGCTGGATGACGGCGACAAAGGTCCTCGCGCGCCCCCTTCCTAGCCCTCCCCCGCAAGCGGGAGAGGGAACCCGCCGCGCGGAGCCTTTCAAGCCCGGCTGCCCAAGAGCTTTTGGCGGTAGATGCGCCGGAACGCCAGCGTCGGCGCATCGCTCGCGAGCGATTTCTCCTGCTCGGGCGAAGGCACGATCGGCGGCAGCGAGGATTCCACGATGGCGCGATCCTCATCGGCAATGCGCCGGTTGGCGCGCACGAACAACGGATCGAGAAGGCGCGACCGCAGGAAGCTTCTCGCGGTGACGAGCATCAGCCGCGTCTCGTTTTGGGACAGCGGAATGCAGACGGCGAGAATGCGGAAGAGCCGGCCCTTCGGGTCAAGCGTCAGCTCCATGAGATTGGGGAATCGATAGTCGAGCGCAGAGGCGCGTTCTTCGCCGTCGACCGCCGCGGCGATCCGCCCGCCCTGCGCGTGCGGCTCGAAGCTCATCTCCATACGCGCGCCGGGATTGGCCTTGAGCAGCCGCGCGACGGAACCGCCGAAACTCTTCGTATGCACAAAGGAGACATGCGGGCTGTCAAGCATGTTCTCCATCACGCGCGTCCAGTGGATTTTCCAGACGACGGACTGGGCGAAGACATGCGCGTCGGGTTGGAGCAGCGCGTCGGGCGGAACCGGTTCGCCCGGCGCGGGGCCGCGGCCCGTGAAGAGCCAGAGCGCGCCGCCGGCCTCGCGCACCGGCAGGCTCGTCGCCGAAAGATTGTCGCGCTTCGCGTCCGGGTTCCAGGGCGTCTCGAGGCAGCGACCGTCCGCGCCGAAACGCCAGCCATGGAAAGGGCACCGGATCTTGCCCTTTTCGACTTGCCCCAGCGACAGCGCGACGCCCCGATGCGGACAGCGGTCGAGGAGCGCGGCCGGGGCGCCGGCCGCGTCGCGAAAGAGCACGACCCGCTCGCCGGCGACGACGAGGCCCAACGGCTTTCCGGCAAGGAGGTCGCGGCCGAGCCCGACCATCGTCCAGACATTGGCGAAATCGTCAAACACGCTTGGGTCCGCCGCGAGAGCATTAGTCGGCCGGGCGCGTCAGGGTTCGCGCGCCCCGAGAAGAACTATTCGTTACCGTGAAAAGGCGTCAACGCAATGGCGAATTGCCCGGCGCTAACTGCATTCGGCCTTGAGCCGACAACTTTGGAAGGCCTTGCATCCTATGGCGGCGAGCAGGGCGAGCGGTCGACCCTTATTAAGGACGGCCCAAAAAGGGCCGCCGCCGAAGGCGGTGCGCCATACGGCGTCCTCTTGGACGCCCGTCATGTAAGACGAGCTATGGCGCATCATTTACAACGACTCGATCCGTCTCGCCGATCATGCTCCGCCAAGAGATGTAAGGCGCACGACAGGCGTTGCGGGACGAGGCGCTTCCAGTCCGATCTTTACGTATTCATCGAGTTGAAGAACGCCTGATTGCCCTTCGGCGTCTCGCGCAGCTTGCCGAGCAGGAACTCGATCGCGTCGACCGTGCCCATCGGATTGAGAATGCGGCGCAGCACGTAAGTCTTCTTGAGGGTGTCCGGCGCGACGAGCAGCTCTTCCTTGCGGGTGCCCGAGCGCGTGATGTCGATCGCCGGGAAGACGCGCTTGTCCGCGACCTTGCGGTCGAGGATGATTTCCGAATTGCCGGTGCCCTTGAACTCTTCGAAGATGACCTCGTCCATGCGCGAGCCGGTGTCGATCAGCGCGGTCGCGATGATCGTGAGCGAGCCGCCCTCCTCGATGTTGCGCGCCGCGCCGAAGAAGCGCTTGGGTCTTTGCAGGGCGTTGGCGTCGACGCCGCCCGTCAGCACCTTGCCGGAGGACGGCACGACGGTGTTGTAGGCGCGCCCCAGCCGCGTGATCGAGTCCAGCAGGATCACCACGTCGCGGCGATGCTCGACGAGGCGCTTGGCCTTCTCGATCACCATTTCGGCGACCTGCACGTGGCGCACCGCCGGCTCGTCGAAGGTGGAGGAGACGACCTCGCCGCGCACCGAGCGTTGCATGTCGGTCACTTCTTCCGGCCGCTCGTCGATGAGCAGCACGATCAGATAGCATTCGGGATGATTGGTCGTGATCGACTGCGCGACGTTCTGCAGCAGCACGGTCTTGCCGGTGCGCGGCGGCGCGACGACCAGCGCGCGCTGGCCCTTGCCGATCGGCGCGACGAGATCGATGACGCGGGCCGACAGTTCTTTGCGCGTCGGATCGTCGATCTCGAGCTTCAGGCGCTGATTGGGATAGAGCGGCGTCAGATTGTCGAAGGGCACCTTGTGGCGCACCTTCTCCGGGTCCTCGAAATTGATCGTGTTGACCTTGAGCAGCGCGAAATAGCGCTCGCCCTCCTTGGGGCTGCGGATGATGCCTTCGACCGTGTCGCCGGTGCGCAGCCCGAATTTCCGGATCTGCGACGGCGAAACATAAATGTCGTCGGGACCGGCGAGGTAATTGGCGTCGGGCGAGCGCAGGAAGGCGAAGCCGTCCTGCAACACCTCGACCACGCCCTCGCCGACGATCTCGACGTCTCGCCCCGCGAACTGCTTGAGAATCGCAAAGAGCAGCTCCTGCTTTCTCAGCAGCGAGGCGTTCTCCACCTCGTGTTCTTCGGCGAAGGTCAGGAGCTCGGCGGCGGTTTTGGCTTTGAGATCGGAAAGCTTGATTTCCCGCATGGGAAGTGTGTCGGACATGGGCGTTTTTTCGGAAAGAGAGGGCAGAGGGAGCGATAGCCCCAAGGGCGCCGGGAAAAGGGCGGTCGCGGGCGCGACAGTCTGCCTGGAGGTGGGACGTGGGGGATTTAGACCGTTTCCCGCCGGATGGCAAGCCAGCGATTCTCGGAACATACGCTGCACAATCAATGAACCGATTGTTCTGGGCGCGTCTGGCCGAGCTTTGGAGAGGGCTGGCAATCAGGCGGTCATCGGACTGCCACTGGAGCCTACCCGCGCGTGCGAAAATTAACTGCTTCACTTATGCCGAACGCGATAGCGCGGCGACTCCCACCCAAAAGCTCAAAGGCCCAGGAGACCCCTGGGCCTTTGGCGTAATTTCCCGGCGCTCCCCACATACAGCCGGGGAGCCGCCCCGAACTTAGCTCTTGAGGGCCGCCCAGGTCTTGATTCCAACGATCCCGTCAGCAACCAGCTGGTGCCCGTCGAAATCCTTATGTGCCTGTTGGAATGCTTTGACCGCGGCCTCGGTCTTCGGTCCGAAGTCGCTATCCAATGGACCCGGGTCATTCCCGGCGAGCTTCAGAAGCTCTTGGGCGAGCCTGACCGTCAGGTTGTGCGAGCCACGCTTGACCAACTCGGGATCGAGTTTGAACCAAGTGCCGGGGCCAATAATCCCATCGATCGTCAGATTAAAAGGCGCCGACAGTGCGAGGGGTTTGGGCGGATGACGATCCGTCTGGTAAGCCCTAACCGCCGCCTCGGTCTTTGGCCCGAATTGGCCGTCTATGGGCCCAGGATCATAACCCCGTTGCTTGAGACGGGTCTGAGCTATTACTACCACGTTCTCCCTGAGCGCGATTATGGATGGTAGGGTGCGGCATTGAAATTCTCCTTACTGATTTTATTACAATGGCGCTCCATGCGCCAAAAAAATACCTTCGTGCCTAAGCTGCTTCCTAAGCCACAGATCAGGCACTGCAAGGCATTTCAATAACTACATTACGTGTCCAAAAAGTCAATCAAGTGTTAACGTATAGTAAAATAACAGTATCATTACGTACGTACATTCGTATTAGTATACGTGCGTATACGATGGCTGATATGCTTGAATTTATGGACAAGTTCAGACCCCAATTTGAGCTTGTCCGTTGTTTCGGCAGCTCCGAGGGTCACGCAGAGTGTCGCGGCTTCGATCTCGAGAATTTTCGCCGAGATCGACACCTTCTGCAGCTAGACTAGGAGCGGGAGAGAAGTGAGATCGAACGATCGGTCCCGGCGATAGCTTCTTCCCCACCGACATTTTCGCGCGGGCTGCGCCACAAGGGATTTCCATGGTTACGCATGGATTTGAGAGCGGATTGCCGGGGCGAACGGCATACCAACGTTTTCGTTCCTCGCGAGCGCGACTCGCCGAGACTCATGCCAGTCGTGAAGCGATCTTTCCTTCCCCTTCATCCTGAGAGGCTCCGCAGAAGCCGTATCGAAAAATGACTTCTAAGAACGTTGGAAACGTGCGCTTGACCACCTGCCCGGATCAACGCCGTTCTCGACTTCGGCGCGACCGCGCCCTAGTTTCCGCTCTGGCCCGAAACGCGCGCGCTCAGGGGAGATCACTTGCTCGATCGGCTTTCCGCCCTCGCGGGACAATTCGCCTCTCCCGGCGAGCTTCGCTGGCATGCGAATGTCTCGACGCAGATCGTGATGCGCAAGGGAGTCTTGCTTGCCAATGGGCAGTCGCGGGACGGCGGCGTCTCGGCGCGACTCTTCGACAATGGCGTGTATGGCTTCGCCGCGGCGCCGCGCGACGACGACGTGTCGATTGCCGCGGTCATTGCGGCGGCGCACGACAATGCGGCGAGCGTGACCACGCGCCCCCGCGGGCCTGCGATCCCGCCGGCGACCTCGACGACAGGCGAGGGCGTCTTCGATTATCGCAGTCGGAAGCCCGAGAGCTCTCCCGCCGAGCGCGTCGCGATCCTGGCGCGGCTCGACGCCGCGCTGCGCCGGAAATACCCCAACCTCGTCAACGTCGATCTCGCGCTCAACGCCAATGCGAGCGAAAAGGCCCTGGTGACGACCGAGGGCGCCCGCACCTATTCCTATGTTCCGCGCGCCGTCCTGATGGTGAAGATGGCCGTCGAGGCCAATGACGGGCTCGTCGAGCTTCACAACGTCATCGGCGGCTTCGGCGAAATCCAGGACCAGTCCTTCGACGCCGACAGCCTTCTGCCTTGGCTCGACGCGCTTTACGAGGATCTGCGCCGGAAGGCCGAAGGAGGACAATGCGAGGCCGGCTTGCACGACATCGTGCTCGACTCGGAGCTCGCCGGCATCCTCGCGCATGAGGCGATCGGCCACACCTGCGAAGGCGATCTGGTGTTGGCCGGCTCCGTCGCCGGCGATCGGCTTGGCGAGCAGGTCGCCTCCGAGAAGATCACGCTCGGCGACTATGCGAACCGCGGACCCGACGGCGGCGGCACCATCGCGATCCATGTCGACGACGAAGGCACGCGCTGCCGCGACGTGACGATCATCGAAAAGGGAATCTTGAAGGGCTTCCTGCACAGCCGCCAAACGGCGGCCGAGCTCGGCGCGGAGCCCACGGGCAATGCGCGCGCCTTCTCCTTCGCGGACGAGCCGCTCGTGCGCATGCGCAACACGGCGATCCTGCCCGGCGAGGACAAGCGCGCCGAGATGATCGCCTCGATCGATCGCGGCTATTATCTCAAGCGCCCGTCGAACGGCCAGGCCGATCTCACGAGCGAATTCATGTTCGGCGTCTGCTGCGGCTATGAGATCCGTGGCGGCAAGCTCGGCCGCGCGATTCGCGATACGACGATCTCCGGCGTCGCCTTCGAGATGCTGAAGACCGTCACCCATGTGGGCGACGATTTCAGTCTGGTCCATGCCCGGCGGCTGGTGCGGCAAGAAGCAGCGCATCGCGGTCGGCACGGGCGGCCCCTCGCTCAAGTGCAAGGTCACGATCGGAGGCCGCGGATGAGCGGGATGCACGACGCGTCGCTCGAGGATTTCGCCGCCGAGCTGATCGCCAACGCGCTGCGGGCCGGCGCAGGCGCCGCGCAAGCGCAGACGAGCCGCACGCGGCATTTCGAGATGCAGTTCGACAATCGTGGCGTCAATCTCGCGCGCTCGACCGAGGACGACGCCTCCTCGCTCACGGTCTTTCTGGACGGGAAGCGCGGCGCGGCGACGCTCAATGGGCGCGCGCCCGAAGCGATCGAGGCGGCCATCGCCGCGGCGCTCGCCGCCGCGGGCGCGGGCGTGCCGGACGACGCCAACGACGTCGCGACGGCGGAGAGCCTCATCCCCAGTCGCCACGGGCCCGAGGCGCCCGACCGGGCGGCGATGGCGGCCGGCGTCGACGCTTTTCTCGATCGCATCGAGGCCGAGCACCCGCGCGTGCGCACGCGCGACTGCCTGCAGAGCTTCGACGACGCCGACACCGCCTTCGCCAACTCGAGGGGCCTGCGTCAAAGCGAGCGGCGGAGTCATTATGGCTTCTCGGCGATGTTCATGGCCAAGGACGGGCCGAAGACGACGTCGATAAACTTTCTCGGTCTTTCCGCCTACGCGCCTTTCGACGATCCCTTCCGCTGCGAGGCGCTGGATCGGCTGCTGCAGGAGACGACCCGCTCCCTCGATAAGAAGCCCGCGCCGGAAAAATTCGAAGGCGACGTGATCGTCACGCCCGAATGTCTTTCGTCGCTCATCGGGTCCAATCGTCTCGGCGCTCTCGGGCGCGGCGCTGTTTGCGGGGACGACCCCCTACAAGGAAAGCAAGGGCCAGGCGATCGCGAGTCCGCTCTTCTCCCTGAGCAATCTGCCGCGCGACCCGAAGGCGCCCGGCGGCGCGGATTTCGACGCCTCAGGCGTTCCGACGCGAAACCTCGAGGTCATCGAGAATGGGATCCTGAAGGATTATCTGATCGACTTCTTCTTCTCGAGGAAGCTTGGGGTTCCGCAGACCGGGGGCGCCAGCCATTTCGTTGTCGCTCCAGGCGAAACGCCGCTTTCCGAGATCATCGCGAAGACGAAGCGCGGCATCGTTTTCTCGCGCTTTTCCGGCGGCAACCCGACCAGCAATCTCGATTTTTCCGGCATCGCCAAGAACTCCTTCTACGTCGAGGACGGCGAAATCCGCTACGCCCTGGCGGAGACCATGGTCAGCGGCAATTTCCAGGAGCTTTTGAAGAACATCCACGCGGTGTCTCGAGAGAACGTGGATTTCGGCTGGGCGCGCTATCCGTTCCTGGCGGCGTCAGGGGTGACAGTGTCGTCGAAATAGCTTGGCGACAGGGCGAAACGGCGCCATCTTGGAGTTTGAAGTCATTCTGATACTGAAGATGCTGTCCGATGGCGCATTTTGAACTTTTGGCTCCCGCGCGAGGCGCGCTTAAGGCGAGCGTCGTGTTTCTGCACGGCCTCGACGGCGACGCGCGCGACACTTGGCGCAGCTCCGGCACCGACAAAGCGGTTTGGCCAGGGTGGCTCGCCGAGGACTTCGAAGGTCTCGCCGTCTGGCTGGTCGGCTATGACGCGCCCGCTTCGGGCTGGCAGCGCGGCGGCGCGCCATCCGGCCGATCACGCAACCGCTATTGTCGAGCGCCTCTACCGCCAGCCAGAGCTTGCGACTGGCGATCTCTTCCTCGTCGGCCATAGCCTCGGCGGGCTCATCATCAAGATGATGCTGGGCAGCGCGGAACTGGACGCCAAGAGTCACGCCGACGCGCAAAGCTTTCTGACACGGGTTCGCAAGGTCGGCTTTCTCGCGACGCCGCATACGGGCGCCGACCTCGGGCGAATCGCCGAGTGGCTACGCGTGATCGCCCGTCCCTCCGAGGCGACCAAGGCGCTGGCGGATAACGATCCCAATCTGCGTAGGCTCAACGAAGGCTATCGAGAGATCGCCCGCGCCCGCGCAATCGATCACCTCATTCTCACCGAGCGGATGCCGCTCGTAGTTACCGGCCGGAAATGGGGAATCGTCCCCTATCGCATTCCGCTCGGCGTCATCGTCAAGCCCGACAGCGCCGATCCCGGTCATTGGGGTCAAGCCACATTCCGATTACCACCGTCGGATCACATCCAGATCGCCAAGCCGAAAGACCGCGGCGATGAAATTTACTTCCATCTCCGCGATTTCCTGGCGCGTCCCGCGCCGGCGGCGCCCGTCGATCCGGCCGTGCCGGAAATCAGAAAGGCCGCGGAGGAAAACGCCGCGCTGCATGACCGGAGCCTTCGGGAGATAAAAGCGCTCCGCGAGGACATCGCTCGCGAGAAGGGCGTGCCGCCGGAGGTGCTGAAGCCGATATTCGAAAAGCTCGGTGAGCGAAATCTGTCGCGCGACGAGATGCGCGCCAAGGCTGAATGGGCAATTGCGCAAATTCTGGCGCAGTCCGCGCAACCGCTTCCGCCGAGCAATCTCGGACGCGACCTCGACGCGGTCATCGCCGAGGCGCGCAGACTGTTGCGGGAGGTGCGAACGGCGGAAGCCTTGCAGGTTTTGAAAAAGCAGGACGCCGCAGAGATCGCAGAGATCGAGGAAGCGCAGCAAAAGGCGCAAAGGAGCGTCGAACGTCGCCTCGTGATCCTCCAGCGAGACCGCGCGCATTCAAAAGGCCACCTTCGACTACGCCGCCGCGAAGCAGAGCTTGCGGGAAATGATTCGGCTCGACGCCGCCAACGCCTGGGCGCTGATCGAGCTCGGCGACATCGAGTGTATCGCCGGCACGACGGGAGCGGCGCTTTCGGCCTATCAGGCGGGGCTGACCGTCGTGCGTTGTCCCGGCCATCCACGCCACGCTGCCGCGCGATGGCAAAACACCGAAGCGCGTCGTCCTGTTGCGAGCGCGTTTGACGCATCCTGGGCGTGGATGCCTGCGGACAAGCGCGGGCATGACGCGAGCCGAAGCCAAACTAGATAAGATTCAAAACGGCCGCACGATCACGAAGATCACGGCCGCGATCATCAGCAGCGTCGGGACCTCGTTATAGAAGCGATAGAATTTCGCAGGATGCGTGTTGCGGTCCTCCGCGAACGCCTTCTGCAAGAAACCGTCGTAAGCATGCACGCCGGTGAGCAGGATCACGGCGAGCAGCTTGCCGTGAAACCAGCCCTCGCGAAAAAAGCCGCCGTCGAAGGCGAGCCACAGGCCCGTCGCCCAAGCGACCAGCATCGCCGGGATCATGATGAAGCGCAGGAGCCGGCGCTCCATCGTCTTGAACAGCTCCGACTGGGCGCCGGGGCCGACGCCCGCGTGATAGACGAAGAGTCGCGGCAGATACAAAAGCCCCGCCATCCAGGAGATGATGGCGATCACATGCAGCGCCTTGATCCAAAGGTGCATTACGACTTTCTTTCCCGCACGAGCCGCACCAGCGCCTCGACATGCGCCACCGGCGTCTGCGGCAGCACCCCATGGCCGAGGTTAAAGATGTGCCGATGATTTTCGAACGCCGCGAGAATCGACGCCGCTTCTCTCTCCAGCGCCGCGCCTCCGGCAAGCAGCGCCAGCGGGTCGAGGTTGCCCTGGAGCGCCACGCGGTTCTGCGCGTCGCGCACGGCGCCCGCGGGGTCGGCCGATGTGTCGAGCCCGATCCCGTCGGCGCCAAGCCCTTCGACGCAGCGCAGCAGATGCGCGCCGGCCCCGCGCGGAAAGGCGATGACGAGCGCCTGCGGCCGCGCCTTTTTCACGCGGGCGATCATCTCGCGCAGAGGTTCGAACACCCATCGCTCGAACTGCGTCGGCGGCAGCACCCCCGCCCAGCTGTCGAAAATCTGCACGACCTCGACGCCCGCGTCGATCTGGCGAATGAGATAAGCGACCGAGGCCTCGACGAGCCGCGCGATGAGCGCCTCGAAAACCTCGGGGCGCCGATAGGCGAAGAGCCGCGCCGGCGCCTGATCCGGCGTGCCGTGTCCGGCGATCATATAGCTCGCGACCGTCCAAGGCGCCCCGCAAAAGCCGATGAAAGCGGTCTCACGCGGCAAGCCGCCCTTCACGCGCTCGATCGTCTCGAAGACGGGCGCAAGCTTTTGCAGATCGATCTCCTCGCTGAGCTTTGCGAGTGGCGACTCTTCGCCTTCGAGGGGGGCGAGCTTCGGCCCATGTCCGCTCTCGAACTCCACCTGCTGGCCGAGCGCATCGGGGACGACGAGGATATCGCTGAAGAGAATTGCCGCGTCGAAACCAAAGCGCCGTATGGGTTGCAGCGTGGCTTCCGCAGCAGCGGGAGGCGAGTAGCAGAATTCGAGGAAGCTTCCGGACCGCGCTCGAAGCGCCCGGTACTCTGGGAGGAACCGCCCCGCCTGACGCATGAGCCACAGCGGCGGGACACGTCGGGTCTCGCCGCGCAGCACGGCGAGCAAGGGTTTTTCGCTGGCTTCGCTGTCCCGCATGTCGTTCATTTCCGCCGCCTCGTCATGGGCGAAACCTAAGCGGCAATCGCCGGTAAGATAAAGAACTTTATTAAGAAAAAATTAATGATCTTTATTAAGGGTGCGACGAATTGGTGACGCCGCCCCTTCCCCGTTCTCTCAACAGGAAATTCCTCTGTGGATATCTCCAGACAACTACGGGATGAAGAGCGTGGATAAGCCGACACTCTATTTTTTTTCAATGTCTTGGCTCGACGCTAAAGGACCATCAATTGTGGATAAGTCCTGAAAAGCCCTGCATCTAACAAGGCCCCCCGCCAGAACCCACAGCTCCAGGCCTGTTGAGGAATTGCCTGAGTTGTGCCCGTCTTTTCTTTCGGAGCGGTTTTCGGCAGAGGTTCTCCCCAGGCTTCGCCCAAGGGCCGCGTGACGTGGATAAGCATGGGGAGAAGAGTGGGACGCGCTGAACTCTGGCTTGAATCGAAGCCGCTGATCCTCGCCTCGAAGAGCGAGGGGCGTCGGCTTGCGCTCTCCCAGGCGGGGATTCCCTTCGAGGTTCTTCCCGCCGAGATCGACGAACGCGCCATCGAAGGGGAAGTGATTCGCGGCGGCGGCGACCCCGATTCGGTCGTGCGGGCCTTGTCTCGCGCAAAGGCGCTCAAAATCTCCCAAGCTCATCCCGAACGACTCGTCGTCGGGGCGGATCAAGCCGGCAGTTATCGAGGGCAAAATCTTCGGCAAGCCCGCGGATCTTGCAGCGGCGAAACGCCAACTCGCCGCGCTTTCCGGGAACGCTCATCGGCTCCATTCGGGCCTCGCGCTCGCGTGCGGCGACAAGATCCTCTTCGAGGCCGTCGCGCATGCGGACCTCACCATGCGCCCGCTCGACGACGCCTTCATCGACGCTTACCTCGCCGCCGTCGGCGATCTGGCGTTGAAAAGCGCCGGCGCCTATCAGATCGAGGGACTTGGCGCGCATCTCTTTGAAAGGATCGCGGGCGACCATTGGACGATCCTGGGCCTGCCGCTGCTCGAGCTTTTGTCCGCGCTGCGCCGCGCCGGCGCGCTCTTGGGATAGAGTGGGATGCTGATCGTTGGACTCACGGGATCGATCGGCATGGGGAAGTCGACGACGGCCCAGATGTTTCGCGACGAGGGCGTCGCGGTCCATGACTCGGACGCCGCCGTGCATGCGATCTATCAGGGGCCGCAGTCGCAGGCCATCGAACGCGCCTTTCCGGGTTCGACTCACGATGGCGCCGTCGATCGCGGAAGGCTCGCGGCGATGACGCTGGGCCGACCGCAGGAGATCGCGCGCCTCGAATTGATCGTGCATCCGCTGGTGCGGGAAACGCGACGCGCCTTCCTTGAATTGGAGAACGCGCGCGGCGCGGAGATCGCCGTCGTCGACATTCCCCTGCTCTATGAGACGGGAGCCGAGAAAGAGGTGGACAAGGTCGTCGTCGTGTCGGCTTCGCCAGAGATTCAGCGTGAGCGCGTCCTGGCGAGGCCGGGAATGACGGAGGAGAAGTTTCGGGCCATACTCGCTCGCCAGCTCCCCGATTCGGAAAAGCGGAAGCGCGCCGATTTCGTCGTCCATACGGACCGGGGGATGGAGGCGGCGCGAGAAGACGTGCGGGCCATCGTCGCGGCCCTGCGCAACGGAGGATGACGGATGCGGGAGGTCGTGCTCGATACGGAGACGACGGGGCTCAATCCCACGGACGGTCATCGGGTCGTCGAGATCGGCGTCGTCGAGATCGCCAATCTCATTCCGACGGGCCGCAGCTTCCACGTCTATCTCGATCCCGAGCGCGACATGCCCGAAGAGGCCTTTCGGGTGCATGGACTTTCGAGAGAATTTCTTTCGACGCAGAAGAAATTCGCCGAGATCGCCGAGGAATTTTGCGCCTTCATCGAGGACGCGCGGCTCATCGCGCACAACGCCGAATTCGATGTGCGCTTTCTCAACGCCGAATTGGCGCGTCTCGACGCGCCGCCGATCGACCCTGTCAACGTCCTCGACACGCTGGCGCTCGCCCGTCAGCGACATCCCGGCATGGCCAATTCGCTGGACGCGCTGTGCGCGCGTTACAGCGTCGATACGTCACGGCGCGAGAAGCATGGCGCGCTGCTCGATTCGCTGCTGCTCGCCGAAGTCTATGCGGAGCTCATGGGCGGGCGGCAAGCCTCGCTTCAGCTCACCGTCTCGAGAAAATCTTTGGGCGTGAGGATATAGGAGGGCTGTTGCGCAAGAGGCCTGCGCCTCTGCCGGGGGGTCTGAGCGCTGAGGAAGCGCAAGCGCATCGCGCCTTCGTGGCGAGCCTCGGAAAGACTCCGATCTGGATGCGCTATCTGGAGAGCGTTGAGGCCGAGCAAGGCGCGGCCTGACATCGCGGGCGAAGCTCACCCAAACGGGCCGATCCTCAACGCCAGCCCGCCGAGGATCGAGAACCCGAGACAGACGACCAAAGACGCGACCGTCAGCGCCAGGTCGAAAGGGACGATCGGAGAAATGCGCTTGAGGCGCCTCACATAACGCCAATGCTGAAAGCAGGCGATGAGGAGCGCGAAGGTGCCGAGGCCAGCGAGCGCGAGACCCAGCTCTCGCGTCCCCTGTGGGGACGAGCCAAGCGTGTTGGCGCTGAACAGGCGGAGCTCCTGCATCACCTTGAAGATCGTGAAGCCGAAGGTCATCATCGCGAAGGACGTTCGAATCCAGCCCATGAGGGTTCGCTCGGCGGCGAGGCGGGTCCGATCCACGGCGAGCGTGTCGGTCAGACCGCCAGTTTCGGCTCTTCCATCGCTCGCCTCCCTTCTGCGATTCGCGGCATAGCCCTTCGACGTGACATAGGGCGCGCTCAAGCGCGGGACCGTGGCGACACGTCAGCGAACTAAGCCTGCTTCTCCGCCAGGGACGTTTCCTTCACCGCAAGGGGCGTGAGGAGATATTGGTGACGCGCCTGCAACGAGTTGATCCGCAGCCAGGCGGCGACGCCGAACCCGATGAAATGCGCGAAGAGCAGACTGAAGTTCACGAGCAGGACGAAAATATCGAGGGCGCGGATGATTTTCGTCGGATCGGTGATGGCGATGCCCGGCGGCTGCGACATCGTCTTCCCGATGAGGAGCGCGACGCTCAGGCCGAGGCCGCCAAAAGAATCGAGAAGCCCGAGCACGCTGAGCAAGCCGCCCACGATGACAAACCAGAAGGTCCAGCGATTCTGTCGGGACAGGTAGCGCGCCGGCTCTTTCCTGATCCTTGCGGCCGTCTTCATGTATTTGAAAGCGAAGAGCGTGGTGAAAACCAACATGCCCAGAGCGGCCGCCGCCCAATAAATGGCGTCGCCAAACACCGATTCGCCGGGACTGACGGTGCGCCCGGCGAAGCCGAAGCCCAGCAACACGGCGGAAATGACGCCGAGGAAAAGCTCGAGCCAAAACGCCGCGCCGCCAAAGAAACGGAAGCTCTGCGCCAGGCCGACGGCGATCAGAGCGGCGGCGGAGGATGGCGCCCAGGATTCGAGCGCATCTCCCCCAAGCGCAGGGGACAGCCAATCGTAAATGCCGAAAGCGGCGTAAGTCAGCACGGCGGCGGCGAAAGCATAGGCTGCGTACGCATGCGCTTTTTGTAGCCACTCGGAATGCGCGTGCTGTGGCAAATCCCAGACCGGTAACGCCTGTCCCCAAAAAAACATGCGTTCGCCGGCATAGCTCACCGCGAGGACGCCTGCGACGAGCGTTACGATAAAGGCGAGGAAGACGAGCTGCCTGAGACAGAAGCCCGTCATGTCGCGCCCCGAATGCAACCCCACCCCGCCGCGGTAGATGAAAATCGCGATGCCGACGACGCATTGAAGGAGAAGCAGGCCCGCTGCCGAGAGGCCGAGGGAGACGTGAATAGCCGAAAGATCGTCACGCGCGGCCGGATCGATGGGCGCATGGTCCAGGCTCCAGCCGACGGCGAGCGCGGCCGCGCAGCAGATGACGAAGAGCCAGAAGATTACCGCCGAGGGGATGCTTTGACCGGGCTTGAAGCTCATCAGACCGCCTCCATAAACTCTCGAATTCAACCCGCCATAAAAGCGCTGCGAGCGTCGCTATGACCGAAGCCGTCAACGACAGGCATTTAGCGCGCCATCGGCTCGAACGGAAATGGTCCCGCCCTTGCCTAGGCGAGGAGCTCCAGACGCCCTGGCGTGACGACGAAAATCTCGGCGCGCCCTCGAAGCGCTTCAAAAAGAGCGGAATCGGCGCCGCTCATGAAAACTTGCGAGCCGAGCCGCTCGAGTTCCTCGTACAGCGCTTCGCGCCGCTTCGCGTCGAAATGCGCGGCGATCTCGTCGAGCAGCACGAGCGGCGCGGCGCCGCGGAGGTTGGCGAGAAGCCGAGCTTGGGCCAGCACCAGCCCGACGAGCAGCGCCTTCTGCTCCCCGGTCGAGCAATCGCGCGCTGGCGCGTCCTTGGGCCCGTGGCGCGCCAAAAGATCGCTGGTCTGCGGCCCGACGAGCGCACGGCCGGCGGCCGCGTCGCGGCGTCGCGACTGCGCGAGCATTTCCCGATAGCGTTCTTCGACCGTGATGGCGGGACTTTTCACGAGCATCGATTCGAGATCGCCCTGCAGCGCGATCACGGCATGCGGGAAGGCGGAAGCCTCTGAGCGCGTGGACAAGATGAGCGCCTGCAGGCGCTGAGCCGTCTCCAGCCTCGCGCTTGCAACCGCGACGCCCAGCGCGGCGATCTCCTGCTCCGCGGCGGCAAGCCAGCGCGCATCCGCGCCGGCGTCCTCCAGCAGACGATTACGACCTCTGAGCGCCTGCTCGAACTTCGAAACGCGCGCGCCGTGCTCGGGATCGACGCCGAGCGTCAGGCGATCGATGAAACGTCGCCGGTCGCCGGCGGGGCCGGCGAACAGTCCATCCATCGCGGGCGTGAGCCAGACGACCTGCAGGCGGTCGGCGAAGGCGCGCGCCGAAGAGACGGGCAGCCGGTCCACGCGGAAGCGCCGGCCTTCGCCGGGTTCGAACCCATGGCCGAGCTGCGTCACGCCGCCCTCGGACTCGAGCTCGGCCGAGACGGCGAAGCCGCCGGGCCCTCCTTGGCGGGCGCAGTCTTCGCTCTCGGCGCGCCGCAGCCCGCGTCCCGGCGAGAACATCGAGAGCGCTTCGAGGAGATTGGTCTTGCCGGCGCCGTTCTCGCCGGTCAGCGCCACGAGGCGCGCGGCGAAGCGGATGTCGAGCGATTCGTACGAGCGGAACTCGCGCAGCATCAGCCGCCGGATCAGCGGGCGACGGGCGGGCCTGCGGGAGTCGGAAAAGCTCATCGCGCCGTGGTTTGCCACGACGCGAGAGCGGGAGCCAGCGGGGCGGGCACCCCCGGCGCGGAGGATCGCCCGCCCGGGGAATTCAGAACTTCGCCGCTATCGGGGTCGGGACGGCGGGATCGAATTTATAGGTCCAGCTCAGGGAGAGCTCGAGGCCGCTGAGCCATGCGGTGATCTTGGTGTAGGGATTGTAGGCCGGAGGCACGGTCACCGGGATAGTGCGCCGGGGCCAAGCCGAATCGCCGGCACCGTATAGGCGAAGGAAGCGTAGAACTGGTTTTCCGGTCCGCTCACCGTGCTCTTGAAGGCGTAGACCGTCGCGAAGTCGATCGACTGGTTCTTGTCGATCTCATATTTGAATCCGCCACTTATATGATTGCGGCTGAGCGCCGGGGCGAGCACGTTCAACGTCACGTCCTGCCCGCCGATCATCGGGGTCGAATAGGCATAGCCGAGCCGCAGCGTCAGCGGCTTCAGCGCGCGCCATTCGAGGCCGATGGACGCCATGTCGGTGTCGCGCCAGCCTAAGCCCGGCCCACCAAATGTCCCGAGCTGGCCATAGACGATCGGGAAGCTCGGCGCGCCGAGCGAGTGAACTGCGTGATAGAAAATATGCCTCCAGCCCGTCATGAGCGTGAGATCGGGCATGGGGTCGAAGGCGAGACCGGCGTTTACGCTGGCCGGGACGTCAAGGCTGCCGTGGTCGGCGAGCGTGCCCGAGTACTTGCTGAAGGAAGTCATCCACATCGGCGTCGCGCCCGCGAGGCCGAGGCGCAGATTGGGCAGGATCGAATATTCGAGGCCGACGCGCAGTCCGCCGCCGAAGGACCAGTCATAGCCGTTGTTGGAGAGATGATAGGGGTCCCAGGAATAGGCTCCGAGCGTCTGCAGACCCTGGATGTTCAGGATCTGCGTCGCGATCGTCGGCGCGATGCCGATTTTGACCGGGCCGAAGGTGCGCGCGTAGTCGAGGCTGACAAAGACTTGCCGAAGGTCGATGCCCGCGGGGCCGTCGCCGAACGGTCCGCCGAAGGAGGGGACGATAAGCGGGCCCTTGAGGCTAGTCGGAGGGAAGGGAGGAGACGGGAGGCCTGGACACGTTCGGCGCACGAAATCGCCGGCTTATAGTTGTTGAAGCCATAAGACGTGTTGACGCCGCCGTTGCCAAAGACGACCACGCCCCAGGCCAATTCGTCGTCGATGCGACGGATGAAGCCGCCGTTCGGCACGGGAAAGACCGGCTCGCCGCTCTTCACATAGCCGGGGGCGACGATCACGAGCGGCCCAGTCGCCTCATAGCCGCGATCCGGCAGGAGCAACGTCCCGCCGGCTTGGAACTGGCTGTCGAGGCCGGCGATGCCCGCCGGATTGATCGACATGGACATCGCGTCGCGGGAGTCGGCGATGTCCCCGCCGGCGAGCGCCTTTTGGCGCGCGCCATAGCCGATGAGCTCGATGCCCTCGGCGGCAAGGCTCGGCGATGCGGGGAAGAGCGCCATCACGGCGAAATACACAAAAGAGGAGCGCTTCAGCGGTTTTTTCATGGTCCACCTAAAGGCCTATACGTATTAGAAGGAAGCGTCGCAGTCGTTTATGGCAACGCCCAAGCTCTTCAATTCCTAATTCTACTCTCGAAGTTCAATCTTGCGCAGAGCTTGTGCAGCCTTCGCATACGATTTTTCGCGAGCGTCACATTTTTGCAACAGCCCCGGGACGAGGCTGTCCGCAACAGAAGAATCGCTTGAAGTTCACCGCCATGGGTGAGTGAGGGCGGCGTGTTTGATCGTCGCCATGTTGGCCGGCCCGTTCTCGGTTCGCAGGCGCATGAGGTCGTCGTGGAAGACGACGTCGAGCACCCAGTGGAGCCGGTTCTCGACGCCCCAATGGGCTCTCGCCGCGTGGGCGAACTGCTTTGCCGACAAGAGCGCCGAGGAAAGGTAATAGCGCCGCGCGACGCAGGTTTTTCGATCCCGCTCCGCCGCGGCTTCGATCATGCCGATCATAGCGAGCGCCGGAAAACGCGGCTCGCCCGGGAAGCGGCGGCTCGTCGAGAGCCAATCGACATCGTGGGAGACCAATGGCATGGCGTCGATGGTGACAAGGGCGCCGGTGAGTTCGAGGCGTTCGAGCAGCAGCGAAATGGCGACGATCTCGTTGGTCTTTTGTCGACCGCCTCCTGTCCGAGAACGAGCCGCTGGCGCGCGGCCCAAGCGGAGACGAGATGCAGTGGCGAACCGTCCTTGCCATGCGCCCGGCGCGAGGTCTTGCCGTCGATGGCGACGAGAATCACAGCAAAGCCCGCGTCGAAATCGCGGACCCCTTCAAGCGATTGCCCTGGATCCGGTCGCAAGGCTTGCAGGCGCCGCGGCGCTGTGTCAGGGAAGGCGCAGGCCTTCGGGCGGGTCTTCTCGCCCCCTACAGCGCGCGGAAAAAGTGGAAACGGGTCCTTCGCGCGAAGCGCGCTCCGAACAGAATTCGATCATCGAGCGAGGTCGCTCGACCCTGGCGCGGTTGAGAGCCTCCGGCCGCCTGAAGAAGGTGTTCGACTATCTCTGGCCGGTGCTCGGGATCGTCGCCGTCATCGGCTCGCTCTATCTCCTAAACAAGGAGTTCCGCAGCGAGTCGCTCGGCGGGGAAGTGTGGGCGGCTCTCAAGGCCATTCCGCCGCACCGGTATTTTCTCGCGGGGCTCGGCACGCTGCTCGCCTATTCGGCGCTCGCCTGGTACGACCGGATCGCGCTGCTGCATCTGGGCGTGACGCATATTTCCTGGCCCTTCATCTCGCTTTGCTCCTTCACGACCTACGCGCTCTCGCACAATATCGGCGCGAGCATGTTCTCCGGCGCGGTGGTCCGCTATCGCGCCTACTCGACCAAAGGACTGACGGCCTCGCAGGTGGCGGTGCTCGTCGTGCTCTGCTCCTATACGTTCGGCTTTGGCTGCGTGCTGCTTGCGGGCGCTCTGCTGACCTGGGATCCGACGCTCATGCAACGGCTCGCCGGTTTCCTACCGGAGGTTCTCACCAGTCCGCATACGGCGCGCGCGGTGGGCCTCGTCTGCCTCTCCGCCGTCGTGCTTTACGTGCTCGGGTCGCTGATGCATTTCAAGCCGCTGCACGTCGGCAGGTTCGAGATCGTTTATCCGCGGCCCGCGGTGATGGTGCAGCAACTCTTTGCCGGCCCGCTGGAGCTGATCGGCGCCGGAAGCATCATCTATTTCGCGCTCCCCGAAGTCGGTAATCCGGGATTTGCGGTCGTGCTCGGCGCCTTCGTCCTCTCCTTCTCCGTGGCGCTGGTGTCGCATGCGCCGGGAGGACTAGGCGTTTTCGAGCTGCTGTTCATCAAGCTGACCCCGGACTCGCCGCAGGTGCAGGTGCTCGCGGCGCTTCTCGTATGGCGTCTCTTCTACCTCATCGCGCCGCTGCTCTTCGCGCTCGTGGTCGTCGTGATCTTCGAGCGGGGGCGTCTCGCCGAAGCCTTGGTTCGGCGCGCGCACCTCAAGTAGTCGCGAGAGCCGGTCGTCCCGGAGGGAGGGACGCCCGCTCGTCTTCCAGCGTAATCGTTCAAGTTTCAATCGTTGGAGAGATTTCTGGTCGCGAAAATTGTCGCTGACGCCAAATTCGCTCTAGGAAAACAATCGGTCTATGAGCACGCTAATTCCGACGCCCGCCATCGCGGCGGCGGCGCCAATCGAGACGGTTTCGAAGACAGTACGAAGCACGCCGCCCTTTGCGATTTTTGCGCGCCCAACGCCAAGCGCCACGAGTAAGGCCGCTGTCAATGCGCTTGAAACAATCCGCGCCTGAAAAATTGGAAAGATAACGAACGGCAAGATTGGGATTGCAGCCGCGAAGAAATTGGCCACGAGCATCCATATGGCCTGCTCAAAGGGATTGAGCGGCGCGTTTGCTTCATCCTCCAGAGCCAGCTGCAGACTGTTAACGGCATCAGGATTATCACGCACGGCTACGGTCAGGGCATCCGCTTGTCTCGGCGTCAGGCCTACCTTGGTCAACTGTGCAGAAAGCGCAGCAATGGCGTCCGTTGAGGATGACGATGACGGCCGGCGCTGGCTCGTTTGGTCTCTTGTCGTCTCGACGTCGAGATAGGCGCCGGCCATCATGGAAACGGCAGCGGCGACGGCTCCCGAGGCGCCAGCGATCAGAACTGGTTTGGGGTTGTCGGTCGTGGCCGCGACGCCCAAGATCAGTCCACATATCGAAACCGTTCCGTCCTCCATGCCGAAAACGACTGTTCCCGCTGAACGTAGGAACGATTTACCTATTCCTCCCAACATCACGCACCTACTGTCCCCTGGACGACGATCGACAATTGTAGAGAACAATCGGCCCGCCTGGAGAGGAGCAAAAACTATGCCCCGCTGGGGAAATGCCAACCGGCGCCGACTTCGCTTCATGCACCGGTGGGCCGGCGTCGAAGTCGTTTGGGAATAATGGAAACGCGCATGTAAGAGAGAGTTCTGCTCGCAAAACTCTGTCAACTCGTGCGGAATTTCGATTTAATTCAGCCTCGAGATCATGAAGGCCGAAACGAGGATCTCGATCAGCACCAGAGCCGCGAGAATACCGACAAAGCGCGCGTCGGCGCGCAACAGGGTCTGCAGAAGCACCAGGAAGGCGATGTGGATCGCCGGAATGGCGACGATCACGAGCTGGGCGCCAGCGCCGCGCCTCCCCGTCACATTGCCAAAGGTCAGCGCCAGCGCCATTGCGAGCAGGGTGTGCCCCAAGGCCAATATCGGCACGCCGAGCCGCATCGCAGCCTCGGCCGTCCACTCCGCGAGCAGCCTGGGGTCGGCGCGGGCGGCGAACAACTGGCGCACGAACTCGCCCGGGCGCAGCTCATAAACGCCGCGCCAAGTCCGCGGGGGCAAGGAACCGCTGCCCTGCATCGGCAGGACGAGCGCATATTCGTCGAAGGCCGAGAGACGCACGTCTCCTCCGCCCGCCGCCAGCGAACGCGTCTGAACGCTGCCGTTGCGCAGCGCCACGATCACCCCCGTCTCGTTGCGTCTGAATTCCGCATGCGCGGCGCTGATGATCTGCTCTTCCATTTTTTCGGTGGAGAGCTGGCGCACGAAGAGATTGGCGGCGATGTCGGGCGTCTCCCAGCGTTCGAGATAGAGCGTCTTGGCGCCATTGTCGAAAGTGTAGAAATGCGCCGGCTCCAGCATGCGATGGTTGAGCGAGTTCCGCACGACGTTGAGAACGTCCTGCATTGTCCCGACGTACAAGGGGGCCAGAAAATTCGAAAGCAAATAGCCGATGACGACCAGCGCGAGAGCGAGCGCCGTGGCGGGTCGGCAGATGGCCCAGACCGAGAGGCGGAGCGCATAGAGCACGGCGATCATGCCCTCGCTCGCCATGCGCGAGAATTCGAGCGCGGTGGCGACGCCGGCCGCCATCGGCAGCGCCACATAGGCGACGGTCGGCGCGACGCCTTCGACAGCAGGCCAGACAAGCCCGCCGCGCACCGCTGCGGGGGGCAGCGAGCTCAAGAGATAGGCGAGCACGACCGGCACGCTCAGCGCGAATTGAATAACGAGGATCCCTAAGCCGATCCGGCGGATCAGATAGAAGAAAAGGAGCCGGGGCATCTTCGGGACCTTGCCGCCAGGACGCCGCTCGGGTCCGGGATCATGGCTTCATTCTCGCCCAGGCGGCCTTCGACAGCCTGGTCCAGGCCGCGTCGAACACGCCGGTCGACGGCAGCGCCGTGGCGCCGGCCCAATGGGCGAAGTAAATCTCCCGGCCGTCGGGGTCGACCGGCTTGCCGTCGACGAAGCCGATGCCGGGAGCCTTGTAGAAGCTCTCGTGCGACGCGTTCTCGACCACGTCGCGCAAGAGCGCGATCTTCACGCCGCGCCGATGCGTGACGAAATTCACGAGCGGCTGCGCGAAGAGCTGTCCGCGCTTGCGCACGTCGTGAAAAATCGCGGCGTCGTTCGCCATGGTGTTGAGGAAGTCCGGGAGGCTGAGGTACTTGTTCGACGTCACCCAGAAGCCGTCGTTGAAGAGCAGCGCGTCGGCGAGGAAGGGATATGCCGTTCGGCGTTCGTTATAGACATATTCGAAGCTCGGCGAGGCCACGATGAATTCGCGCTTTCCGCCTTCCAGCCGCCCGAAGATCGGCCTGAAGTCGCGAAACAGGATCACGTCCACGTCGACATAGGCGACTTCATCGAGATCGAGCGCGAGCGCCTGCAGCTTCCGCAGGCGTCTGCGATTGGTGTTGAAGATGCCGGGATAGAGCTCCTTGGCGAGACGATCGATCTCGACCGGCTCTTCCTCGATGAAGTGCGCGCCGTAGACCTCGGCGGCGCGGCGGGTGCGCGCGACGTTGTCGTCATAGGGAATGAGATAGAGCGGCAGGGACGCGTTGGTTTCGCGATAGCTCTCGAGAAACGGAACAAGCCAGTCGATGATCTTGTCGTTGCCGACGATGGCTATTCCGTAGCGGCCCTGCGCGGGCGCCGGCGACTCGTCGGGAGGCGAAAAGGCTGGATTTGCGCTGTTGCGGCTCATATAGAAGCTCTAACGGGAAAGTTCCGGCGTTAGCAAGAGGGGCGGATCATTGCGCGAAAGCGAGCCGGATGACGTCGCTTTGGCTGCGCCCCTTGCCGGAAAAACCGTGGCCGTCGTGCACGCCGCATGGCATTCCTGCGGCAGCAGTCAGGTCAATCGCAGCCAGCTCGAAGCCTATGAGGCCCTTGGCGCGCGCACGATCTCCATCGCGATGATGGACGTGTTGACGCCGCCCGCGCCGGACGGCGGCCGTTGGCCGGAGTATATCGCGGCGACGCCCGAGCTTGCGGCCGACGCACGATACTTCACGGGACCGCCGCGCAATTCCCTGTGGACGTCGCCGCTTGTGATGGACGGCTGGTGGCCGCTCGTCCACGGCGATCAAGCGACCTGGCTCGTCGAGCTCGCCAAGCGCGCGCCGCTTCCCGAAGCCTTGGCGCAGGAACGAATCGATCTCGTCCACGCCAATCATTATTTCACCATTCCGCTCGCCCGTAAGCTCGGCGGCGACAAGCCTCCGCCGATCGTCCTTGAAACCCAGGACATCCAGGCGCGCCAATATGTGCTGCGCAATCAAGGCGGCTTTTTCATCCCGCCGCGCACGCGCTACGAAGACATGTTGGCGGTCGAGCTCTACTGGACCGAGAAGGCCGACCTCTGCGCGCATCTCAACGCCGAAGAGTATCAGGAATTCGTGAGGCTCCTGCCCAACAGCCGTCACGCGCTGATCTATCCGGCGGTTCCGCCGGCGCCGCTCGCGCTGCATCCGGCCGAGATCGCCATCGTCGCCAGCGACAATTACGCCAATTTCGTCAGCCTGCGCTGGTTTCTCCAGGAGGTCCTGCCGCTCGCCGGACCCGTTCCCGTCGCGATCTATGGCAATATCGACGCCGGCGTGAAAAATCGCGATCGGGCGCTTTATGAATCGCGACGCGAGCTCTTCAAGGGACGCGTCGCGGATGTTGGCGCAGTCTACAAACGCGCCGCCGCCATTCTGTTGCCGACAGTCGAAGGCCATGGCCTCTCGATCAAAGCGGTCGAGGCGCTGAGCAGCGGCGCGCCCTTGATCGCCACACGCCAGGCTTTTCGCGGCATGGGCGTCGATCCCGCGACGCTCGCCAACGTCACCCTTCGCGACGAGGCGCCCGCTTTCGCTGCGGCGTTACGCGAGCGCTGGCAGGCGCTCGCCGCTGGCAGGACTGAGCCGGCCCGGCCGGATGTGGACACTCGGAGATTGTACGACGCGAGCTTTTCCGCCGGCGCCTACGCCCGCGCCCTGGCGCGCGAGATCGCGCCGCTCCTTCATCGCGCGCGCCCCTGCGAGACATAGGCCGGCGCCGCGGTCGGCGCGCCGAGGGCGACCCAGACGTTCTGATTGCTTTCCGATTGGCGCTTGACGAAGCGATAGGGGGTCTGGCGCCAAGGCTTGACGGCGTCGTCGAGATTGTCGAGCGCGAACTCTCCCTGATCGGTCTTGATCGTCAGGATCGCATGGCCCTCGCCGTTCGCCTCCTTGACGACGGTCATCAGCAGCGCCTGACGGGGAAAGCCCGCCCGCATCAGCCGCTTGCGCTTCAGCAGCGCGTAATCCTCGCAGTCGCCGCGCCCGTCGGTCGGTATGTCCCACTGATCGACGACGCCCCAATGGTCCATGTCGGAAACGGCTTCGATCTCGTGGTTCACCGTGACGTTGATCTCTTGGATCGCCTTGATCGCCGCGGCGGTGAGATGGATCGGCTGCGGCGCGCGGTCGTCGTCCTGGCATTCGCCGGCGTAGCGGCTGCAGAAGTCCACCCAGCCGTAAGGCACGCTCGTTTCGGGCCCGACCGAGGCGAAGGTCGCTTTCAGGGTCTCCGCGGAAGCGCGGGGCGCAGGAGAGAGGGCGAGCCCGCCCGTAACCGCTGCGGCGAGGACCCATTTGCTGACGACGCCGACCATAACCGCCTCCATTCGATGAGGCGAGAATAAGGTTGTCGCTTTGCGGTCTCTGAAAGTAATTCAGTCGCATTTTACGCGGATTCATTGAGAAACGCCTAGATTGACGGTAAGTATATTTTTCCCTCATGGAAATGCGTAAAATTGACTGTATTTCATAATATGCTGATTTTGATGAATTTTTATCCGCCGCCAGAACGCCCCGCGCGGAAAAGGCGGCGGGGGTCGAACGCTTGCGGGGCAAAAGATTAAGACAGACGCTGCGTTGCGGTTAATGTCATCCCCATCGCGGCGCGGCAGAGAGCCGCGACGCGGCGGGCTTGCCAAAGGACCAGAAACTCGCGAAAGACGCTGCGACCTCCGCCCTCGCGCGGGGCGGGAAGTTCCGAGACCGTAACGAGAATCACAAAAAGGGGAACGGCATGAGCCATGTGGCGCACGAGCTTCACGAAGAGTTTCCGGAGAAGAGCGAGACAATCCGCCGCCTCAAGGGCGACAATGCGCACTTCGCCCGCATTGCGGAACATTATCACGAGCTGAACCGCGCCATTCACCGCATGGAGACCAATGTCGAGCCGGTCGCCGACGAGACCCTGGAAGAGATGAAGAAGCAGCGCCTCTCGCTCAAGGACGAGATCGCCCAGTTTCTCGAGATGGCTTAAGCCTTTCTCGGAACGCGCCTTAGCGCCGGCTCGGGGCGCAGATCGCTCGGCGAAGCGGGCGCCAGCCTGCGAGATGATATTCTCAGGAGAGGCTGGCGTTTTGAAATGGACGCTTCCGATCGCCGCCCTCGTGGCCCTGGCCACAAGCGCGCATGCGGGGGATCTCCCTCTCAACCCCGACGTAACGCAGGCGACGATCGACGAGACGATTTGCGTGCGGGGCTGGACGAAGACCGTCCGTCCCCCGTTTGAGGTCACGAACGCGATCAAGCTCGCAAAGCTTCGGGAACGCGGACTGACGGCAGCCGACAAGAGCCGCTTCGAGCTCGACCACGTCATCCCGCTTGCGCTCGGCGGCTCTCCCGACGATCCCCGCAATTTGCGGCTCGAGCCCTGGCCCGAAGCCGACAGGAAAGACGGCGTCGAGGCGTGCCTTGCGCGCGCCGTCTGCGCGGGCCGCATGTCGCTGAACGAGGCGCGACGTCGGATCTGGAAAGACTGGCGCGCCGCGGGTCGGGCGTGCAAGGCGAGACGCTCCCCGCCCCCGGCTCCGCCACCTTAGACGCAGCCTCGACCTTCCTCTTTCAAGCGGCGCGTGGAGCCCTATTTCGGTTTGTTGGTGAAGCATGACTTTTTGTCGAAGCCAAAGACCCGGCTGAAACAAGTTCGAGCTGAAGGGGAATTGGGTGTTCGAGCTGAAGGGGAATTGCGTGGCCGGAAAGCAGCGAGCAAAGCGCGGCGATTTGCCTTCGGTGGGCAAGTCGCCGACGGGCATCAACGGCCTGGATGAGGTTACCTGCGGGGGTTTTCCGCAGGGCCGGCCGACATTGCTGTGCGGCTCGGCCGGCTGCGGGAAGACTTTGTTCGGCATGACCTTCCTTTACATGGGCGCCGTCCGATACGACGAGCCCGGCGTCTTCATCGCCTTCGAGGAGCAGCGCGAAGACCTCATCAAGAACGTCGGCTCGCTCAATTACGACATCGAGGGGCTGATCGCTCAAAATAAGCTGGTCATCGACCACGTGGAGCTGCAACGCGCCAAGATCGAGGAGGCGGGCGATTACGATCTCGAGGGTCTCTTCATCCGCCTCGGCTTCGCCATAGACTCGATCGGCGCCAAGCGCGTCGTTATCGACACCGTCGAGACGCTCTTCGGCGCACTGGAAAACGAGCAGTTGCTTCGCGCTGAATTGCGCCGGCTGTTCGAGTGGCTGAAATCCAAGGGCGTCACCGCCGTCATTACCGCGGAACGCGGCGAAGGCGCGCTGACGCGTTACGGACTGGAGGAATACGTCGCCGACTGCGTGATCCTGCTCGACAACCGTGCCCACGAGCAGCTCTCGACGCGGCGCCTGCGTATCGTCAAATTTCGCGGCTCCGCCCATGGCGCCAACGAATACCCGTTTCTCATCGACGAGCAGGGCATCACGGTGATGCCGATCACCTCGAGTGGCCTCGCGCACGAGGCCCCGACGAAGCGGCAGACGAGCGGCATTCCCGATCTTGACCAGATGTTGGAAGGCAAGGGGTATTACAAAGGGTCCAGCATTCTGGTGTCCGGCTCGGCCGGCAGCGGCAAATCGACCGTGGCCACGCATTTGGTCAACGCGACCTGCGCTTCCGGTCTGCGTTGCATCTACTTCGCGATGGAAGAGTCGCCGCGTCAAATCATCCGCAACATGCGTTCGGTCGGCATAGACCTGCAAAAATGGCTGGACAAGAAGCTTCTGCGATTCAGCGCCCAACGACCAAGCCTGTTTGGGCTCGAAAATCATTTGGCGACCATGTACCGCGATGTGACGGATTTCGAGCCGGCCCTCGTCGTCGTCGATCCGCTGTCAGCATTGCTGGGCGCCGGCGTGACGGGCGATGTGCATTCGATGGTGCTTCGTCTTGTCGATTTCCTCAAGGCCGGCTGCGTCACGGCGCTGTTCACCAGTCTTGGCGTCGTTTCAGGCGAAAGCGCTGCGACGGAGATTCAAGTCTCGTCGCTGATGGACACTTGGCTGATGCTCTATAACCGGGAGTGCAATGGCGAGCACAACCGGCAACTCTACCTTCTGAAGTCGCGCGGCATGGCCCACTCCAATCAAGTCCGCGAATTCATCATGTCCGCCGACGGCATCAAATTGCGCGCGGCCTATCTCGGACCGGAAGGCGTGCTGACGGGCTCGGCGCGGCTCGCTCAGGAAGCCGAGGACAAGGTCGCGCTGGTCGCTCGCGAGCAGGAGATCGAGCGGCGCAGCCGCGAGCTGGAGCGTCGGCGCCAAGAGATCGCGGCTCAAATCGAGATCCTGCGGGCGCAGCTGCTCAGCGAGGAGTTGGAAGCCGCTCTGCTCGAGCTAGAACGCGCAACGGGGAAGGATAGACTGGCGGCTGATCGCGTCGCCATGGGCGTAAGTCGCCATGCCAAAATGAATGCTGGAGAATCAGCCAAACCCGCAGGCAAGTCGAAGAAGCGATCGGACAAAGCATGACCGAGCAGGACGGATATAATCTTCGGCTCTATGTGGCGGGTCAAACGCCTAGATCGATCGCCGCTATCGCCAACCTGAAGAAGATTTGCGATCAACATCTCCCTGGCCGCTATGAGATCGAGATCATCGACCTGATGAGGGATCCGGCGATCGCCATGCGGCATCAGATCGTCGCCATTCCCACCCTGATCCGCCAGCTTCCAGAGCCGCTGAAACGCATCATCGGCGATCTGTCCGATACGGAAAAAGTGCTTGTCGGGCTCGACATCCGGCCGAACTGATCCGCATCCTCCAAGCGCAGGGCATGACCATGTCCGACCCCGAGCGAAACTCCACAGCATCGCTGCTCAAAGACGCTCAGGAAACCATCGAGGCCATTCATCGCGGCGACATCGACGCCGTCGTCGTCATGCGGGGCCTGGAAGGCCCGCAAGTCGTCATGCTGCACGGCGCGGAAGAGCCCTATCGGGTCCTGGTCGAGCAAATGAGCGACGGCGCGCTCACCGCTGGGCCGGACGGTGTCATTCTCTATGTCAACGCCCGGCTTTGCGAGTTGACCGGCCATTCATCCGCGGGCCTCGTCGGGCGCCACTTCGCTTCGCTTTTCGACGGGGAGCCGCCGCCGCTTTGTCCAGACGTCGAGGCGGAGGCGAGTCTCTTGCGCAATGGCGGCGACGCTATGCCCGTCGCCGTCTGGCAGCGACGAATCTCGATCGGCGGAACTGAGGCGATCCTGGTTCGGCTGACCGACCTTTCAGTTCATCGCCGCGCCGAACAGATCGCCGCCGCCGAACGCTTCGCGCGCTCGGTGCTCGAGCAGGCGACCGAGGCCGTCGTCGTGCTTTCGCCGGACGGTCACATCACGCATGCCAGCTGGCGAGCCGAGCAACTCGCCGAGAAGCCGCCCGTGGGCCGCACTTTTTCCGAAGCGTTTCCTCTCGTCGCGGGGGACAGCGAGGGCGCAGGAATCCTCGCGCGCTTTTCCCCCGATAGCCTCGACACGATGCTGGCCACTCGGCCGTTTCACGGGGTCGAGCTGAGGTTGCGCGGCGAACGTCACGCCCAAACCGCCTACTACCTGCTCAACGCGGGACCTCTCATCGACGACACCATGGCCAATGTCGGGTCGATCGTGACGCTGACCGACATGACCGAACGCAAACGCACTGAAGAGCGTCAGACTATGATGGTCGCGGAGCTCAATCATCGCGTGAAAAACATTCTCGCGATCGTCCAGGCATTGGCGACGCAGACGACGCGCTCGGCGAGCTCGCTCGAAAATTTCAGCAGTGCGTTCACGGGGCGTTTGAAAGCGCTGGCGATCGCACACGACCTTCTGACGAGGACTCGGTGGATCGGCGTGGGGTTGAACGAGCTGTTGGCGGCGGTGCTGGCGCCGTATCGATCGCCCGACGGGACGCGCCTGAGCTTTTCAGGACCGCCGATCCTGCTGCCGGCCCACGCCGTGACGCCTTTGTCGATGGCTCTGCACGAGTTGGCGACCAACGCCGTGAAATACGGCGCCTTATCGACGCCGGGCGGCGTCATCAAAATCCTTTGGCGGGTGATCGAAGGCGTCGATCCGACGCTCGAAATCGTCTGGCAAGAGGATGGCGGGCCGAAGGTGAAGGCCAGTGCTTTGGAGGGCTTCGGCACTCAATTGATCGCTCAAGTTATCGGCCACGATCTCGACGGCAAGACACATGTCGATCTTAATCCCGACGGCGTCTGTGTGACGCTTACCTTTCCGGTGGGCGGCTCGGCCGGAACGCGGATGTTGAAACCAGGTGCGATTATGTCTTAGGCGACCCTGCGAAGATCTTTTCGCAGATCGAGAGCAACTCTTTGTCGCTGAACGGTTTGGCTATTCGTGGCAGCGAGCGGAACAGCGGCGGAAAAAGCGTGTCGTCGTCGTACCCCGACGCAAGAATGATCTGCAACCCAAGCTTTTGCAGAGTCGGAAGAATCTCGAAGATTTGCCGGCCACGAAGATTGACGTCCAGCAGCGCGCCGTCAAACCTCCCGTGCGAAACGCTCTCCAGGACAGCATCGACGCTCGCGAACGGACCGACCGCCTCGCAGCCAAAATCCTCCATAATCCGTTTTAGATGAAACCCAACGAGCCCCTCGTCTTCGGCGAGAAGTATCCGAAGGCCAGCCAATGGACGCGCTTTTGCTGGGGCAGAAGGGGTAGGATTAATCGTCATCAGACGCTAAGCCCCCAAAGTCAGGCGCTGTTTGGGGAGAGTGCCCACGCGGAGGCGCCTGAGTCAAGCGCGGTCGACAATGGCGTTTCGGCCCCTAAAGGTTCTATCAGGACGAGGAGCGCCTCGAACCGATTGAAGCGCGAGACCCCAAGACAGAGTAAGTAGAGCGGATGTGCTTAGGCGCAAGCGCTTCCTTAGTTTCTAACGACGAATGTGGCGCTTTCGCCGCAACGGGTTGGCGAGATCTGCGCAGCGCGCGGAGCGTTGTGAGCGTTCAGGACCGCGCGTTTGCGATCCTGGGCCGTGCAACCAGCCCAGGCTCGCTTCCCTAAGCGAAAAGCGGACTTCAAAAAAGCAAGGCCGCGCACGGGCGCGGCCTCGAGAATATTGCGGAAGCCGTCAGACCCTAGCGAATAACGTAGGGCAGGAGGCCGAGCGTGCGCGCGAGCTTGATGGCGCGGGCGAGCTCGCGCTGCTTCTTGGCCGACACCGCGGTGATGCGGGACGGCACGATCTTGCCACGCTCGGAGATGTAGCGCGAGAGCAGGCGCGTGTCCTTGTAGTCGATCTTCGGCGCGTTTGGGCCGGAGAAGGGGCAGGACTTGCGGCGACGGAAGAAGGGGCGGCGCGGGGCGGCGGGGGCGGACATTAGATCGTCTCCTCTTCCTTGCGCGGGCCGTCCTCACGGCGCGGGCGGCGGTCCGGCCGGTCGCCTCTATCGCCTCTGTCGCCGCGCGGGCCGCGACGGTCGCCGCGCTCGCCTCTCTCACCGCGCTCGCCGTCGTCGTCGCGCTTGCGCAGCTGCGCCGAGGGGCCTTCCTCCAGCTCCTCCACACGCACCGTGAGCGTGCGCAGCACGTCCTCGTTGAGGCTTTCCTGGCGCTCCATCTCGGCGACGGCCGCGGGCGGCGCGTCGATGTTGAGCAGGGTGAAATGCGCCTTGCGGTTCTTCTTGATCCGATAAGCCAGGGACTTGACGCCCCAATATTCGACCTTCTTGACCGTTCCGCCAAGCGAGGCGATCGTATTCTTGAACTGCCCGGTCAGGGTCTCCACCTGCTGCGCGGAGACATCCTGGCGGGCAAGGTAAATGTGCTCGTAGAGCGGCATTGGGGGCTTGCCTTTCCTTCAGTGTTCCGGTCGCGCCCGGCGCCGAGCCCTTCGAGCCCTCGGATGGAAAGGCTCGGATCGGGATATTCGAAGGCGGGAACACGGGAAGGCGGACGCTTGGCCCTCCCCAGGGGTCAACCCCGAGGCTTCCGTTCAGCCCCCGGCCGGGGCGACGCGAAGCGCGCCTTATAGCCGTATTTCCGCAGGACGCAAGGGGCTGTCCGGGTTCAGCACATAGTCTCTGCGCCGAGGGCTGGACCCGAGAAGGAGAGCTGCGGCGATCTCCGACCCCAAAGCCGAGGAGGCTCGGCGCCCGCAGGCCCCGCGTTCGAAGGGCCGCCGGAGCGAGTTGTTGCCGATTTGCAACAATCCATGAACATTCCCCTAAAAAGCCGAGTTGACGCTTACAATCTCGAACAGTTAAGCGTCGCTCCGACGGAGCGCGCATTTCAGGCGTTTATTCCTCGCGTCCGTCGTTTCTCGAGTTTGGAGGCGACCGATGACCATGCCTTTACCTCGCCTCGGCGCGACCGCGGCGCTGACCGTGACACTGCTAACCGCCCTGTCCGCGCCCGCTTTTGCGATCAATGTGCCGCCCCGGACGAAGGACTTCAACTTCAGCTTCAGCGGCAGTGTTTCGGGAGGCGGCACCATCTTCGGCTCCGGCGTTTTGGTGGCGAAGCCGTATGGTTCTCCCGGGGAGTGGCTGGTTACAAACGTCTTGAATGGCGCTCTTGACATAGCGGGCTTCCCTTTGAGCCTGACCTGGGTTGCTCCAGGCGCCTATCTCAACAACGACAATCTTCTGTTCCCGAATTTATCTCCTCAGCTCGACAACTTTGGCATCAGCTTCGACGTTGCGAACGGAGCAGGCTATCTCAATCTCTCCGATCCCCCCATGACCTACAATTTCAGCCTGGACCTTCTCGGCGCCACCTTCACCGGCGCCGCCAGCTTCCAGGCGACTCCCGGCCCGGCGCCCGGAACGGGAATGGCGGGCTTGGGCTTCCTGATCCTCGCCGGCGCGGCGGCGCGGGCGCGGGGCCTCCTGGCCCGGTGAGCGCGATTAACCTCGGCATCTCACATCTCGACGTCTCCAACGCCGTCCTGGCCGGGACAAGCCCGGCCAGGACGCAGCCATGAGCCAGATCAGTGGCCTCTGGTATTAGGCCAGCCGCTCTGCCCGGGGAGCAGCCGCGGCGAGCGCGGCGACGAGGCTCGCGAAGAGCAGCGCCGCCGAGAGAAGATAGGCGCCGCCCGTAAATACCCCCGCCGCCGCGCTCAGCGAGAAAATCTGTGTGAAGAGCAGCGGCCCGATCATGCCGGAGACGCCGCGCAGGCTCGCGAGCGCTCCCTGCAGCCGCCCCTGCTCGGATGCGCCGCGCAGCCGCGTCGCGAGGCCCTGGAGGGAGGGGTTCGCCAGTCCCCCACATGGCGATGAGCGGCGCGGCCGAGAGAAACAGCGCGTCGTCGGACGCGAAGGCGTAGAGCGTGAAGCCCACCGTCTCCGAAGAGGAGCCCGATCGCGAGCGTCGCCCGCTCGCCGAGCCGCGCCACGGCCGGCCGCACCAGGCCGCCCGAGACGATCGTTTGCGAGACGCCGACGATCGCGAGCGCCCAGCCGGTCTTTCCGCGCGTCCCAATGATAGCGGTAGTCGGCGTAGAGCACGAAGAGGCTCGGCAGCGACTCATGCGCCAGGTAGCGAAAGGAAGGCGGCGGCGGCGATCAACGCGAGCTCGCGCTCCGAGCCGAGAAGTTTCAGCGCGCCGAACACATTGGCGCTGCGCCAGGCGATCTTCGGCGCGCGCTTGTCTTGCGGAAGCGACTCGGGAAGGATGAAGAAGCCGTAGAGCGCATTGGCGAGGCTAAAGGCCGCCGCGGCCCAGAACGGCAGGCGCAGATCATAGTTCCCGAGCCAGCCGCCGATCCCCGGCCCCAGAATGAAGCCGAAGCCGAAGGCGGCGCCGAGCATGCCGAAAAGCCCGGCCCGCTTCTCCGGCGGCGTGATGTCGGCGATATAGGCGCCGGCCGTGGAGAAGCTCGCGGCCGTCGCGCCGGAGATCAGCCGCCCGATGAACAGGAAAGGCAAGGACGGGGCGAGCGCCATGAAGATGTAGTCGAGCCCGAGGCCCAGGTTGGAGGCGAGCACGACCGGACGCCGTCCGAACCGGTCGGACAGCGATCCCAGCACGGGCTGAAACAGGAATTGCATCAGGGCCCAAGCGAAGCCGAAGACGCCCGAGACGGCCGCGGCCCGCGAGATGTCGCCGCCTTCGAACTGCGTGATGAGCTTCGGCAGCACGGGTATCATCACGCCGAGCGCCAGCATGTCGAGCACGACGGTGATGAGGATGAAGACGAAGGCCGCCTTGCGCCTGACCGATTGACTTGGTTCATTCTTTTCCTTGGGCGCCCCGGCTCCCGTCTCCGCGCGGCGATTAGCAGGCGGTAAGGGCTCGCGCAATCCGCGGGCGCAGCAAGGCGACGCCGGCCTTGCGCCGCCAGACCCATATATCGTCAGAACGCCGTCACGGCGGAGCGAATGGGTGTGCTCTACTCAAAGACTTGGTTATCTTCGTCCTGAGTCCTCCTTCACTTGACCAGGGCGCCCGCGCAACGGGACTTAAACGTTTTCCCCCGCCCGCTGCTGAGCCGGCTCGTATCGGATATAGCCCTCGTCATAAAAATATTCGCAGGGTTTGTCGGCCGCCAGCGCGTTTAGCACGCCGGCCCATACCCCGTGTTGCATCCACCGATGAAAGCGAGTGTAAATTGTGTACCACTTACCGAATTTCGGCGGCAAGCTGCGCCAGGTTGCCCCGGTGCGAATCATCCAGAACACCGCTTCAATGAAGAGACGGTTGTCGCGGCCGTGGCGACCGGGAGCGCCGTCGTTGCCGGGAAGCAGCGGCGCTATACGTTTCCATCGCTCGTCGGTGAGATAGGAAACGTTCAATGACGCGTCCGCGGAAACGGGCGCGGGCGTGTCGATCACGAAAAGCCGCGCGCTCTGCTTTGAAACAGGCTCCGCATCGATGGGCTTTGATCTGGAGTGAGCTGAAGTCGCCATGGGCTTCTCCTTTCTCTTCGCCACGGAGCTTTCCTTTCTCTTTTGCCCTATTCAATAGCTGGGCGGTTGAGGGCGAGGGCGTTCGACGGATTGCGGAGTGACACGGATGCAATCCCGGAACTGAGCGAAGAATTCGGTTTTGGTTCATCGTCGAGTTTATGAGCGTATGAGGTTTGATTTACTGCGTTAGTAGCCCCGAATAAAAAAGCCCACGCCAAGAAAGAACTCCCCAACCAGAAGCCTAAGAATGGGCGCCCGCTCAGGAAGCAATAGACCACGAGAGGAAGACACAGAGCGAAAACCGGCATTATGGTCAATGGCTTGGAGTCGCTAAGCGTCGCCTCGTGGCGTCGCAAACTCGAGTGCAAGAACGAGGTCAGGGAGTTTTTGCGAGGATTCTCGCGGGTGAACATGCATTCCTCAATTCATCTTGCCAAGACGTTTTTTGTAACCCATCACATCATTGCAATTCTACTGAGATGCGCATAACCGGACTGCTCTCACGGCCATGGCGAGCCGAAAGCTTGCTGAACTCCGATTAAGTGTTTACCACGATGCGCAACGATAAGCAACAAAAAAATGTCATCGAGTTAGACCTGACAGTTTACGTTCCGATACGACTGTTTACATACGGTAGGGCATTTTCTTCAGGCGAGATCCAGAAGGTGGCGCGCGGATATGGCCTCGGGGCCTGCGCCAGCGCTCCGCCACACAACGGGCACTGCGAAAAGCGCGGCGAAGCTGGCCTCGCGCCGCCAATCCAATATATCGTCAAATGTCCACAGCGGAGCGAATCATTGAAACATGCGCGATAACTTGCTTATCTCCTCCCTGAGACTTCTCTTGTATCGCGTGACGAGGCGCCCGCGCATGAACCGGTTTGAACGCACTCCGCAACCCGCCGGAGAGGCCGAGCTCGAATACAGGGACGGCGATTATCGCGTCCGCAGGGCGGGGGCCTATGTCCGCTGCGCCGTGACCGGCAAGCCGATCCCGCTCGAGGAGCTGCGCTATTGGAGCGTCGCGCGGCAGGAGGCTTACAGCGGGCCCGACGCGCGACTGCAGCTGCTCAAGGCCGAGGAGAAGCGTCAGGACTGAGGTCCCGCAGCCTTGCGCGCGGCCAAAAGGTGGCGGCGTAACAGTTCCTCGATCTCCTGCGGCGCTTCGAATTCGAGCCTGACCGGCAGCGTCTCGACTGAGACCAGCCCAACGAGGCGCTGCGCATCCTTCTCCGTCGTGACGAGCCGCGCGGAAAGCCGCTCCGCCGCGCGCGCCAGCGCCGCGAGCTCACGCTCCGCATAAGGATGGTGGTCGGCGAACCAGCGCGTCCCCACGACCTGCGCGCCGATCTCCTCCAGACAGCGGAGGAATTTCTGCGGGCGGCCGATGCCTGCAAAGGCGAAGACTTGGGCTCCGGCCAAGCGCGCGGCGGCGGCGGGACCGGGCGCCAGGCGGGCGCGCAGCACGCGCCTCGCCTTTTGCAGCCAAAGAAGCGGGGCCCCCTCGCCGACCAGGATCGCGGCGTCCGCGGCGTCGAGCTGGACCGAGAGCGGCGCGCGCAAGGGGCCCGCGGGCGGACACATCCCATTGCCGGCGCCATAGGCCGCATCGACGACGAGAAGGGCGAGATCGGGCTGAAGGCAGCGCGAATGCAGCCCGTCGTCGAGGAGCAGCACGGTCGCGCCCTCCGCTCCGGCGAGCCGCGCCGAAGCAGCGCGATCTGCGCCCACGAAAGTCGGCGCGACGGCAGACAGCAAGCGCGCCTCGTCGCCCACGTCGCGCGCCTCATGCCGCGTGGAGTTCGACGCGCAGCGGACCGCCGCGTGCGCCCGCGCGTCCGTAGCCGCGCGTGAGAAAGGCGGGCCTCTCCCCCTGCGCGAGCAGCAGGCGGGCCAGCGCCAGCGCCGCAGGCGTCTTGCCGTCGCCGCCGAGCGTCACCCCGCCGATCGCGATGACCGGCAGATCCGCGCGCGGCGCCGCACGCGCGAGCCTGGCCCCGGCGACGCTTCCGTAAAGCGCGCTGAGCGGCGCGAGCGCCAGGGCGAGAGGCCCAGCGGGCCGGCCCCAGAAATCCGGCGCGCGCAGCCGGAGCGTCACGGCTCCTGGACCGCTGCGAGCACGGGCTCGAGCGCGGCGACGATCCTCTGCGACGCGCCGCCGAGCTTATCGACCACCTCACGCGCGCGCCGCCCCATTTCGCGCAGCCGCCGCGGCTCGCCGAAGATTCGCTTCGCCGTGAGCGCAAGCGCGCGCGCATCCGCGCAGCCGAGCGCCCCGCCGGCGGCGTCGAGCGCGTCGTAGATTTCGCCAAAATCCGCGACGTTCGGGCCGTGCAGGATCGCGCAGCCGAAGCGCGCCGGCTCGATCGGGTTATGTCCGCCGCCCGGAGTAAAGGAACGGCCCATGAAGACGACCCCGGCGAGCGGAAAGGCCAGGCCCAGCTCGCCCAAGGTGTCGAAGAGATAGATCGCCGTCTCCCCTTGCGGGCGCTCGCCCAGCGAGCGGCGCGCGACCGTCAAGCCGCGCTCGGCCGCAAGAACTCGATGATCTCCTCGGCGCGCTCGGGATGGCGCGGGGCGACGATCGTCAGAACGTCGGGAAAGGCGCTGGCGATCTCGACATGCGCGTCGAAGGCGATGGCCTCCTCGCCGCGATGGGTGGAGATGGCGGCGAAGACAGGCCGCGCGCCGAGCGCCCCGCGCAATTCCGCAAGCGCGATCGGATCGGCGGGAAGGGGCTGCGAGTTCGAACTTCAGATTGCCGGCGACGGTCGCGGCCCTCACGCCAAGGCCGAGGAAGCGCGCCGCGTTGGTCGCGTCCTGCGCGAAGCAGATGTCGATCTTCGAGAAGACCCGTTTCGCGACGCCGGGCGCCTTGCGCCAGCGCGCCAGCGACGCCTCGGAGATGCGGGCGTTGACGAGCGCGAAAGGAGTTCCGCGCGCTTTGGTCGCCAGCACCATGTTCGGCCAGATCTCCGATTCGGCGAAGAGCGCGAGGTCCGGGCGCCAATGGTCGAGGAAGCGCGCGACGAAAGGTCCGGAGTCGAGCGGCGCATATTGGTGGAAGGCGCCGGGCGGGAGACGGTCGCAGAGCACTTGCGCCGAGCTCGTCGTGCCGGTCGTGACCAGCGCGGAAAAGCCCCGAGACAGCAGCCGATCGACGAGGGGCAGGAGCGAGAGACCCTCGCCGACGCTCGCGCCATGCAGCCAGACGAGCGGACCGGAAGGACGCGTCGCCGCCGGAAAGCCCATGCGCTCAGAGAGCCGCGCCTCGTCTTCCTTGCCGACGCGGGCGCGCGTGAGCAACAGCGGGCGCGCCAGGGGAGACAGCGCCGTCGTCGCGAAGCGGTAGAGGAGAAGCAGGGGCATGGAGTCGAGGGGCTTCGCGGCGCTGGGTGAGTCGGAGGCGCACGATACCATGGTTGACCGGGACGAGCGCCCGGAGAGCAATCTGCCTCGCCGGAGCCATGAAAGCCGCGCCGAAAAAGGGAATTGACGATCGCGACGAAGCCATCCGTCAAATGGCTCGCGAAAACAGCAACAGAAGCTGGATCTTGGGATTGTTAGGGACGCATCTCTGGTTTTGCGAAGGGCGGCAGCGTCCAAGATGGACCCGTCGCGCTTGGAAATTGCCTGTGGAAATGGGCGTCGTCTGTTTTATAGTATGGTAGAAGTAAGCGGGTAGAAAGGTGGACTTATGTCTCTCAACATCAAAAACCCCGAAACTCATGCGCTGGCCGCGCAAATTGCGCGCAAGACCGGTGAAAGCATGACCGAGGCCGTCACCGTTGCTCTGCGCGAACGGTTGGCGCGGCTGGAGCAGCCCGACGCTCTCGCGGAAGATTTGCTGGCGATCGGCAAGGATTGCGCGGCGCGCCTCAAGGAGCCTTGGCGCAGCGTCGACCATGGCGCGCTCCTCTATGATGATCTGGGATTGCCGCGATGATCGTCGACGCCTCCGCATTAATCGCGGTCTTGCGCGGCGAGGACGACGCGCCGCGCTTCGCGCGCGCCCTGGCGTCACGCCAGGAGATCAAACGCCTTTCGGCGGCCAATTATCTCGAAGCGGCCATCGTGATCGACGGATCCCGCGACGCCATCGCCAGCCGCCGCTTCGACGAGATGATCGCCAAGGCCGGTCTCGTCATCGTGCCGGTGACCGAACAACACGCGCGTATCGCGCGCGCGGCCTATCGCGATTTCGGCAAGGGCAGCGGCCATCCGGCCGGCCTGAATTTCGGCGACTGCTTCGCTTATGCGCTGGCGAAAGTCGAAGGCGAGCGATTGCTCTTCAAGGGCAATGATTTCAATCTTACCGACGTGGAGCCGCATGTCTGATCTGCGCGTCAGTGACGCCGGCGCCGTCCAATTTCCGATGATGGTCAAGCACGCAACGGAGAACGCCTGGACGCGCGGGATCGACCAGCGGCAGGAGCGAGAGCGCTCGCGCGACGCATCGAGACCGAAGATGATCATCACGGCTTCAAGCCATCGGCGCCCTCCGCCACGGCGTTCGAACCTCACGAATTGCCCCACGAGGAACTCTCCCGAATTCTGCGCGCATTTTTGGATTTCACCTGCGTCCGATCAACGATGCGTTGGCCGCTATTCGAGAAGCTCCCCCGGCGCGGCGATGATGATCTCGGCGCCGGCGGCGGATGAGCTCGTCCCGGCCGCCATAGCCCCACAAGACGCCCAACCGTTGGGACGCCGTTGCGGCGCGCGGCGCGCACATCCTGCTCGCGGTCGCCCACCATGCAAAGCTCGTCCTTGGCGAGGCGCTCCTCCGCCATCAGATGAGCGATGAGATCGCCCTTGTCGTCGAGCCTGCCATCGAGTTCCGGGCCATAAACGCCGTCCAGCAAATCGGCGAAATCGAAGACGTCGACGACCCGTTTTGCAAAGACGGCCGGTTTCGCCGTGCAGAGGAAAAGACGGGTTCCCCCGGCCCGCCGCGCGGCCAGGACCTCGCGGACGCCGAGATAAGGCGTCGCCGCCGTCAGGCCCCATTCCTTATAGCGTTCGCGATAGTGACGAACCGCGACTTCCGGGTCGCCGCGATTGCCCAGCAGCCGCGCGAACGTGCTGCGCAGCGAGGGCCCGATGATCCAGCTCAAATCCTCATCGGCGCCGATCGGATAGCCCATGCACTCCATAGCGTATCGGCAACTCCCGAGGATGCCCTCAGCAGGATCGACGAGCGTTCCGTCGAGGTCGAGGAGGAGAGTCTTTCGTCGACGCGCGGCCATGCGCGCTTCACTACACCGGTTTGTCGCACTCCGCCCAGCGGCGCCCTTCCGCCCCCGGCGCGAAAACCCTGGAAATCCGGACCGTTTTGAGCGATGATCCCCTCGCACGCTATGCGGAAGGCGACGCCCCATGGCCCTCACGATCTCACCCGGGCTGCAAAAACGCCTGATGACCGCCGGAGCGGCGGCAGCCTTCGCGCTGACCTCGGGCGCCGCCGCGCGCGCGGAAGACCCGTCGTCGCCGTCGTCCGCGCAACCATCCTCGATCCTCGCGTCGCTGCCCAAGCAATCGTCGCTGACCGACACGCCTGATGGTCCGAAGGAAGCGCTGCGCGAGCTCGGGATCATGCCCGACGTCTGGATCACGCAGTTCTATCAGGGGCAAACACAAGGCAGCGGCAGCGACACCTGGCGCTATGGCGGCAAGCTCGACGCCTTTCTCAAGGTCGACGCGGAAAAGCTTGGGCTTTGGCAGGGTCTGCACGCCAATGTGCAATATGAGCATTACCTCGGCGACAATCTCAACAGCGAGCTGGGTCAACCCATAAACAGGAGAAATTATACTCTGCTTCCGGTCAACACGGCCGAGGCCTATGTGCGGGAGGACGGCTATCACTCCGCCCTATCGATCAGCCTCACCCAGGATTTCGGGGAGCACGTCTCCGTCAGCGCCGGCAAATTCAACATGATGACGCTCGCTTCGCGAACCCCTCTGCTCGGGGGCGGCGGCATCGATACTTTCATGAATAGAGCTTTCGCTCTGCCGTCGACCGGGGTGTCCTACACGGCGCGGGGCGGGGGGCCTGGCGACAGGGTCGTCATTTCAGCGCCCTATCTCATCGGCGGCATCGCGAGCGTCAAGACGGAGCCGATCAGTTTCGCCTTCGCCATCGTCGATCCGCGCAGCGCGATCGATCCCAGGGTGATCGAACGCCCGTTCGAAAAAGGCGTGGCGGCGGGCGGCGCTGTGACTTTGAAAACCGAGCTCGCCGATCTGCAAGGCTATCATACGGTGCGCGTCGCCTACAGCAACGCGCGGGGCATCGACCTTGACAGCGTCGATGAGCGGCCGCCGCCCTCAAGGGCCGGCGCCCCGGCGACGAAAAAGGGATTTTGGTTCGCCTCCTACGCGATCCAGCAGAACCTTTTTCAAAGCAAAGAGAATCCGAATGTGGGATGGGGGCTCTTCACGCTAGGAAACGTGACGGACGGCAACCCAAGCCCGGTCAAATGGAGCGTCATCGCGGGCCTCGCCGGAAACAACCTCCTCGAGGGGCGCGAGAACGACCGCTGGGGCGCTGGTTTCTTTCACTATGCGCTCACCGAACCGTTGCTTGCCGGTCTGGCGGCGTTGCGCGTGAACCGTCGCAGCGAGGGCGGGGTGGAGGCGTTCTACAACTTCGCGATTACGCCTTGGCTGCGCCTGTCCGGCGATCTGCAAGTGGTCGATCCATGGATTCCAAGCGCGTCGCGAGCCGTCTTCGCCGCGCTACGGCTGCAAACCAAATTCTAGCCGAGAATCGCCTGAAGGCCCCGAAAGCCGCTTTTCGGCGGCGGAGCGCCCGTCGCTTCTCGAAGCCGACCGTCGCCTTGGTATAGTCGCGCAGGATCGGCTTGCCCGCATGTCGCCGGAAAGCATGGTGTCGTGGTGCCTTGACCGAAACCGGTCTGTTGCTTTTTGCTCCGACGCCCTTTATCTCAGCTATCGAGTTTCGGCCGAACGAACGAGCTTTCCCGCCCTGAGGGGCGCGTCGGCGTGCGACTTTCCCTCCAGAGCTTCGATCTCCGTGCGGTCCTGCGTGCGCAACTGGTAAGTCGCCTTGCGCCCCGAGGATAAGCCCGCCCTCCCGTCTGCCTCGCTTCCGCGGAGGCGACGGTTCGTTTCAGACCAGACCTAGCGCGGCGATCGTCTCGCCCCGCTGCTCCGCCAACCCTCCAGGCGAATTCCCCGTGACCTTCGAGAACGCCCGCCCCCCACTCGCCAAAGCCCTGGCCGAGCGCAATTACGTTTCGCCGACGCCGGTTCAAGCGGCGGTGCTCTCTGCCGAAGCGCAAGGCGGCGACATTCTCGTTTCGGCGCAGACGGGATCGGGAAAGACGGTCGCCTACGGTCTGGCGATCGCTTCCACGCTGTTCGGAGAGGCCGAAGCTTTGGCCGCGCCGCGAGCGCCCCTGGCGCTCGTCGTGGCGCCGACGCGCGAGCTCGCGTTGCAGGTCCAACGCGAGCTCGATTGGCTTTACGAACATGCCGGGGCGCGAATCGTCGCTTCCGTCGGCGGCATGGACGCGCGCCTCGAACGCCGCAAATTTGCGGAGGGCGCCCATGTGGTCGTTGGAACGCCGGGACGTTTGCGCGATCACATCGAGCGCGGCGGACTGGATACGGCCGGCGTCGCGGCAGTCGTTCTGGACGAAGCCGACGAAATGCTCGACTTGGGCTTTCGCGAGGACCTCGAATTCATACTGGAGGCGACGCCTCAGGAGAGGCGGACGCTGCTGTTCTCGGCCACGCTGCCGAAAGGCATCGTGGCTCTGGCCAAGCGTTATCAGCGCGACGCGCGCCGGATCGACGTGGCTCGCGGGGAACGCGGTCACGGCGACATCGGCTATCGCGCGGTGCGCGTCGCATCGAAGGAGACGGAACTCGCGACCGTCAATCTCTTGCGTTATTTCGAGGCGCCGACGGCGATCGTGTTCTGCAACACGCGCGAGTCCGTTCGCCATCTGCATGCAATTTTGCTCGAGCGCGGATTCGCGGCCGTGCTCTTGTCGGGCGAGCTCAGTCAGCACGAGCGCAACCACTCCATGCAGGCGCTGCGCGACGGGCGTGCGCGGGTTTGCATCGCGACCGACGTCGCGGCGCGCGGCATAGACTTGCCTAATCTCGATCTCGTCATTCACGCCGATCTACCGCATGACGCGGAAGCCTTGCAGCATCGCAGCGGCCGGACCGGTCGCGCCGGGCGCAAGGGCGTGAGCGCGCTGCTCGTTCCGCCAGCGCGACGTCATCGCGCCGAACGACTCTTCCGAGACGCCGGCGTTCACGCATTTTGGAGCGGGCCGCCCTCGGCCGAGGAGATTGGCGAGCTCGATCGCAAGCGCATGATGCAAGATCCGCTGCTGCTGGAGCCGCCGAAAGAAGAAGACTTCGAAGCGGCGAAACTTCTGCTCGCGGAGCGATCCCCGGAAGAGCTCGGCGCCATGCTCGTTCGTCTCTACCGCGCGCGGCTTCCCGCGACCGAGGACGTCGTCGATCCCGGGCAGGAACCGGAACGACGAGAAGCGCGCGCCCCCCGGGCGGCAAGCGCAATGCCCCCCAAAGCGCCGCGTCCGTCCCGTTTGTCTGGCGCCGCGGCGTGGTTTCGTCTCGACATAGGCCGAGCGAAGAACGCCGATCCGAGGTGGTTGCTGCCGATGCTCTGTCGCAAGGGAAATCTCACCCGACAAGACATCGGGGCGATCCAAATTTTCGAGCATGAAACCAAGGTCGAGATCGCCGAGCCGGCGGCCGCGCAATTCGTCGCCAATATGCGTCGGCCGGGCGGCGACAACATTCGTGTCGAGCGGTTGGACGGTTCATCCCAACCAAGAAACGTCAAGCCGCCGAAGCAAGATGCCGAGCCAAAGCGAAAGCAGAAGCCGCGGCGCGAAATACAGTCTCGTCGCTAACGGGTCCCGCATGCTTCGACGGGGCTATAAACCATTTGCCTCAATGCTCTTTCTGTAGCCCCAGCGCATAGAAAGGCCCATCACGACGCGACGTCCACGCCTTACGATGCGGCCATAGGCGTAGTTAACGACGAAGCGGTTGGATCAATCGGTTCGGCAGCCGGCGCTGAGCAGGTGAGCACGGTCGCGAGCTCGATGCGTTTCGCCGAGCGCGTTGCTCCTGACCGTCTCGGGGATCCCGACGCGATTTCCTGCTGGCGTCGTCTTGCTGGATCTGACCCTGCTCGCGCGATTGCCGAACGCGGCCATCTTGACGGTTCTCTCCTTCAAAAACGCGATCGCCGAACAGGTCGTCCCGGTAGATCCGCGTCTTGGTGACGCGATTGCCGAATTCGTCATATCGCCGTCACTTGCCGAGTGTTGATGGTCTGGGCCGACGCTACGGGGACAGCCGCGACGCTGCGCGCGAGAGCCGAGAACATCGCAAAGACTCGCTTCTTAATCATGACATTCTCCGATCAAAACCTCATGTGGTGGCGAGGACAAGAATGCGCTGCATATTTCAAAGGCGCAGGATACGCTTCAGCCTAAGTCGGAAAGACGCTAGCACACAGGTCTCGACGTCGAGTCTACTGGCGTCGGCGCCGCCATTGCCCCCGCGATAAGCTCCCTAGATTCGTGACGACATAGGGGCTCTCACGGCAAAGCCGTCGATCGGTTGATGCCGGAGAGCCTCGAACATCTTCAGGCGTCTCGGGAGCAAAAATCATGAGCAGCAATATCGAAGGAAAAGTCGTCGTCATCACGGGTGCGAGTAGCGGGCTCGGCGAGGCCACCGCGCGGCGCCTTGCTGGGGAGGGCGCGACGGTGGTGCTCGGCGCTCGGCGCGCCGATCGCATCCAGGCGCTGGCGGATGAGCTTAGCGGCAGCGGCGGCAGGGCGCTTTCCGTTGCGACCGATGTCACGAGCTTTGATCAGGTGAAGCGTCTGGTCGACACCGCCGTGGGGAGCTGCGGCCGTGTCGACGTCATGCTCAACAACGCCGGGCTGATGCCGCTAGCGCCGCTCGAGCGGCTCAAGCTCGACGAATGGAATCAGATGATCGACGTGAACCTCAAGGGCGTGCTGTATGGCATAGCCGCCGCCCTGCCCTACATGAAGGCGCAGAAGTCCGGGCACATCATCAATGTTTCTTCCGTTTATGGGCACAAGGTCGACCCCGGCGCCGCGGTCTATTGCGCGACCAAATTTGCCGTGCGCGCGCTCTCGGAAGGGCTGCGTCAGGAGGTGAAGCCCTACAACATTCGAACGACCGTCATCTCGCCGGGCGCGGTCGCCACGGAATTGCTGGAGCACGTCAGCGAGCCCGACATCGCGAAAAACCTGCGGAAGTTCGTCGATAAGATTGCCGTGCCGGCGAACTCGTTCGCGCGAATGGTCGCTTTCGCGATCGGTCAGCCAGAGGAGGTCGACGTCAACGAAATTCTGTTTCGACCGACGTCTCAGCCCGTCTGAGGATCTGCTTTCCGATTGGAGGCAGCGGCGCAGCGAGCTCCTGAAAAGGGGTTCTCTCTCCTCGCAGGCGAGGAGAGGGAACCACAATAGACATACGAGCCCGGAGAATAAGGAATGAAAGAGGAGCCGATAAACGCGCGCAAGTCCTTTGGCGACACTGCGCCTCATCTCGCGGACTTGACCGACGACGTGCTGTTCGGCGACGTCTGGACGAATCCCGCGCTCTCGCCGCGTGACCGCAGCCTGGTGACGATCGCGAGCTTGGTCTCGCTTTATCACGTCAACGAAATCCCCTTCCACTTGAAGAAGGCTTTGGACAACGGCGTCACCCGCGACGAGATCGTCGGCGCGATCACGCATCTCGCGTTCTACGCCGGCTGGCCGTGCGCGATGACGGCGCTTCAGATCGCGCGCAAGGTCTTTGAGGAAAGAGAAAAAGCCTAAGCGCTGAAAAAGGGCCGAGAGACCCGAAGCCGACGGCTCACCGGAACAGATTGAGGAAGGACTCGCGGTCCTCGCGCAGGCGCGCGAGATGGACGACGGCGAGCTTCGCCAGGCGCCGGTCGGCCAAGGGGGTCATCTGCAGGAGCGAGCGACGACGATCGGTCGGATCGATTCGCCGCCGCACGAGCTTAGCGTCGGCGAGACGCGAGACGAGCTCGGCGGCGCTGTGATCCTTGATCAGCAGCTGTTCGGCGAGCTCGCCCACGCTGACCGGCCGCTCGGCGCCGCGAGTCTTGATGACGAGCAGCGCCTGATACCATTGCATGGTCATGCCCATGTCGGCCGCGGCGCTCTCGCTGAAAGCCAGGAGTTCCCGCAAGGTGTGGCGAAACCGAGCCAGCGCCGCAAAATCCTCGGGAGTTGGCGAAGCGTCTTCGTCGGCGAGGGGCCGGGTCACGACGGCTAAGGACCTGACCATGCAATCCTCTCCCTGGCGCCTTCCAGCATCTCGCGGCAGCCTACAATGACCCGCGTCGTCGCGGCCCTAATCGAATTAGAAAGCCAAGAGAATTGGCGCTTGTAAATATCGCGCGACGATTAAACGCACTTTTTTCTCAATCGGTTGCAAATGTACAACTAAGTACCTACTACCTAGCATCCTCTCCGATGCGCATCTCGCGAGGCCGCGCGCCGTTTGGCGCGCGGGGCCGTAGGCCAGGGAAAGCGAGCGCTTCAGGCTAGCCCTTCAGCCGCCAGCACGCGCCGCACGCCTTCGTCCCGCGCCGTCGCTTCGTGATGGGCGCGAATGGCGGGAAAGTCGGCGAGGCCGCCCGGCAACGTCGACGCGCCCCAGCGCACCATCGGAAAGGCGTAAGCGTCGAGGATCGAGCGCGCGTCGCCGAGAAAGAAGGTCCGCCCCTGAAGGTGAGAACTCCATGGTCGCAAAACGCTTGCGCACGAGGGCGAGCCCTGCGTCGCGAACCGCCTTCAACGAGGCGTCGTCGCTCGCCGTCGTGTAGCGTTTCGTGATGAACACCGGAAAGAAGGCCGGATGCAGGTCCCCGGTGAAGAAGGAAAGCCAGCGGTCAAGCTCAGCCTGCTCCTGCAGGCCTTCGCCACCGGCGAGTTGCGCCTCCGGATGGAGGCGCGTCAGGTGGCGCAGGATCGCCGCCGCTTGCGTGAGGATCCACCCCTCGCCGGTGTCGAGCGCGGGCACGGCGCCCGAAGGATTAACCTTCAGGAGCTCGGGCGAGCCGGGCTTGACGGCTTGCGCCTCATAGGGCGCCCCGATCCATTCGAGAACGATGTGGACGGCGAGCGAGCAGGCGCCGGGGGCATAGTAAAGCTTCATCTTCGTGATCCTCGTCTTGAAAGTGCGCCGATGGCGCTGTTGGCCGGCTTTTCCGCGACGTGCTTGTTTTTAGCCGCGCCGCATCATAGGTGTAAGCCTCGTCTGGCGGGGGCGCTTGCCCGCGCGCGGCGGTCTTGGAGGTTGCGAGATGGGTGGCTTGTCGATCTGGCATTGGATCGTCGTCGGCGTCGTGGTTTTCGTCTTCTTCGGGGGCAAGTTCAAGATCTCCGACGTGATGGGCGACGTGGCCAAGGGAATCAAGGCCTTCAAAAAGGGGCTGAGCGAGCCCGACGCGCCGGAAGAGCCCGCCAAACCGATCGACCGGTTGGCGCAGGAGCAGCTTCCGCTCGACAAGACCGGCGACGCAAAGAAAGTCTAAGGGCGGAGGCCTCTCCCGAGGCGACCTTTCCCGGGTGGGACCATGTTGGATTTCGACGCCGGCAAGCTTATCGTGATCGGCATCGTGGCGCTCGTCGCCATTCCTTCCAAGGACCTGCCGCGCGTGCTGCGCCAGCTGGGCCAATGGACGGCGCAGGCGCGACGCATGGCGGCCGAATTTCAGGGCCAGCTCATGGAGGCCCTCCGTGAGGCTGATCTCGATGACGCCAAGCGCGACGTCGAATTGGCCTTCGACGGGGCGAAGCAGGCGGCTTCCTTCGACCCGCTCGCCGCCGCCAAGAAAGAGATCAACGCCGCGCTCGAGGGTCCGCCGGCGGAGGCGCCTAAAGAGCCCGAGTCGCAGGCCGAGAAGGCAGGTCCAAGCGCATGACCGACGCGGACATCGAGGCGACCAAGGCGCCGCTGATGGAGCATTTGATGGAGTTGCGCGAGCGCCTGATCCGCGCGCTCTTCGCCTTTCTCGTGATGTTCGTGATCGCCTTCTTCTTCTCCAAGGACATCTATAATCTGCTGCTCATCCCCTACACGCATGTCGCGGGGCGCGGAAGCGAAGCTCATCTACACCGCGCCGCAGGAATATTTCTTCACGCAGATCCGCGTCGCGCTCTTTGCCGCGGCCTTCCTCTCCTGCCCGGTCGTCTTCGGCCAGATCTACGCTTTCGTCGCGCCGGGCCTCTACAAGCATGAGCGCGCGGTGTTCCGCCCGTATCTCGTCGCGACGCCGATCTTCTTCGCGTTCGGCGCGCTGCTCGTCTATTTCGTCGTGACGCCCAATCTGCTGCGCTTCTTCATCGGCATGCAGCAGGCGAACGAGCCGGGCCGCGCGCAGATCGAGCTGTTGCCGCGCGTCTCCGAATATCTCTCGCTGATCATGACGCTGGTGCTCGCCTTCGGCGCGGTGTTCCAGCTGCCGGTGGTGCTGACGCTGCTCGGGCAGATGGGGCTCGTCTCGTCGCAGTTCCTCGTCAACAAGCGCCGCTATGCGATCGTGCTCGTCTTCATCGTCGCCGCGGTGCTGACGCCCCCAGACGTGTTTCAGCCAGCTCGCGCTCGCCCTTCCCGCCATGCTGCTTTACGAGGGCTCGATCTTTTCGGTGCGCTTCCTCGAGAAGAAACGAGCGGCGGCTGCGGCTGAGGCGTCTCAAGACGCGTCGAGCTAGGGGCGGGTCCAACGCCCGCGGTCCTTTGCGGCCACGTGCAGCCTGGACGCCTCTCCTCACCGAGAAGGTTCTACAGCCAGACGCGCGCCGCCAGGCGCGGCTGCCCGCCCTCACATCCCGTCGCGTTGCGCTTTCTCCGGCGCCGCTTTCTCATGCGCCTCTGTCTTGTGCTTCTCGTGCTGCTTGGCCTTGAGGATCTTCTCGACGATCGGCGCCGTCGTCGATTTCCAGTCCGGCCCCGCATTGGCGACGGGCGTCTCGCCCGAGCCCGCGACGAGATGCACGACCTTGAATCCCCGCTCCTTGAGCGCGCGCAGGAAGTCGGGCAGCATCTTCGCCGTGACGGGCTTGTTGTCGTGGAAGAGCACGATGCCCTTCTTTTCCTTCTCGAGCCGGTCGAGAACGAGCTTGAGCTCTTCCTGCGGCGTCATCTTGCGCCAGTCGGAGGCCCAGACGTCCGAGCCGAACACCGCCATCCCGCGGCCATGCACATAGTTCAGCAGCTCCGGCGTGTCGGCGAAGCCCGGGAAGCGGAAGAAGGGCTGCGGATGCTCGCCGACTTTGCCGAAGGCGGCCGTGTCGACGGCTTCTATCCCTGCGTCGATGTCGGCCTTGGCTTCGGCGGGGCTCATCAGGCGCAGCGTGTGGTCCGGATGCGTCATCGAATGATAGCCGACGGTGTGACCTTGCTCGATCTCCCGCTTGACGAGATGCGGCATCTCCTTGGCGTTCTTGCCGATGAGAAAGAAGGTGGCCTGCACGCATTCGCGCCTTAGGGCCTCGAGGATCTGGGGCGTCGGCTCCGCCGGCCCGTCATCGAAGGTCAACACGACCTCGTGGTCGTTCAAGTCGAGGGAGCGCGGATAGCTTTGCAGGCCGACGGAGAGGTCCTCGGCGCCGTTGATTTCAATATTGCGCGCAGTCCCGAGCTTGTCGGGAGGGCATGCGGCGGCCGCGGCCATCGCCACGGGACAAGCAGCGAAGACGGCGGCGAGACATAGGATGTGAAGGGTCTGGGTCACGGACGCATTCCGCCTTTGATTTTATTGATGCGCGAGTTATGCCACGCAAAGCCTGTCGAGCGGAAATCGCCTATGGACCTCGATCAAGACCAAATAGAGACGGGGCCCGAGGCGTTCCGGGACGAAGACGGAAAGCCGCGGCCGCAATTCGTCGAAGCCGTCGCCGAGGCCGTCGCTTCCGGCGACGAGGCGGCGACGCGCGCGCGGGTGGGTCCGCTGCACGAGGCCGATCTCGGCGCTCTGCTCGAGCTTCTCGATCACGACGCGCGCCAGCGGCTCATTGCGCTGATGGGCGAGGATTTCGACTTCGCCGCGCTGACCGAGGTCGGCGAAACGACGCGCGAGGACATTCTCGAGGAACTGCCGGTCGAGACGCTCGCCGAGGCCGTGCGCGACCTCGAAAGCGACGACGCGGTCGCGATCCTCGACACGCTAGAGCCGGAAGAGCAGGCGGAAGTGCTCGACGCGCTGCCGGCGCATGAACGCGTGCTGCTCTCGCGTTCGCTGAACTATCCGGAGGACAGCGCCGGCCGTCTGATGCAGACGTCGCTGATCGCCGTCCCGCCGTTTTGGACCGCCGGTCAGGTGCTCGATTTCTTTCGCAAGACTGACCCTGATCTCCTGCCCGACAATTTTTTCGAGGTCTTCGTCGTCGACTCGGGCTATCGCTTTCTCGGCACCGTGTTCCTCGACGCGCTGGTGCGCGCCCGGCCCGACCGGCGCGTGGATCAGATCATGCAGGCGGACCGGCGCCGGCTCATGGACACAGACGACCGGGACGAGGCGGCGCGGATGTTCGAGCGCTACAATCTCGTCTCGGTTCCGGTTGTCGACGAGGGCGAGCGTCTCGTCGGCGTGATCATGATCGACGACATCGTCGACGTGATGCAGGAGGCGGCGTCCGAGGAAATTAAGGCGCTCGGCGGCGTCAATCCGGAGGAAGAGCTCTCCGACAACTTCTGGATGACGGCGAGGAGCCGCTTCTGGTGGCTTCTGGTCAATCTCGCCACGGCCTTTCTCGCGTCGTCGGTCCTGCGTCTGTTCGAGAACCAGATCGAGAAAATGGTGGCGCTGGCCGTGCTTGCGCCGATCGTCGCGAGCCAGGGCGGCAATTCCGCGACGCAAACGATGACCGTGGTCGTGCGGGCGCTGGCGACGCAGGAGCTTTCGCGCACCAACGCGGTGCGCGTGATCTTACGCGAAGCCGCGGCGGGGGCGGTGAACGGCGCCGCCTTTGGCCTCATCACCGGCGTCGTCGCGGCAAACTGGTTCCAGAACGTCGGGATAGCTCCGGTGATGGCGCTCGCGATGCTGACCAATCTGCTCGCCGGCGCGTTTGGCGGGGTGCTCATTCCGCTCACGCTCGAGCGATTCAAGGTCGACCCGGCGGTCTCAGCCTCGGCCCTCGTGACGACGGTGACCGACGTCATCGGCTATGGGGCCTTTCTTTCTATCGCCACGATTTGGTTTCATCTGTCCTGACCGGAGCCGAAGCAGGGCGCTTTAACGGTCCGTTACCGCGATTGTGGGTAATTAGTCGAATGCGCGCATTAAAGCCTTCCCCTAAGCTGGTTCTCGCCGGGTTTTCGGCGCTCGCTCTCGCAGCGACGCTCGCCGGCTGCAACAGCGGCCTCGATCCGAGCTTCGAGGGCCGTTCGCACCGTTTCGCGACCAGCACGCCGGTCAAGAACGCCAAGAAGGACCCCGACTTTCTCGCCTATGCGGTGCCGGAGACGGACCTGCATCTCTATCCGGCCTCGCGCAGCGGCGAATACGCCGTGCACGGCGTCGACGTCTCCAAATATCAGGGGGACATCGACTGGACGGCCGTCAAGGACTCGGGCGTCGCCTTCGCCTTCATCAAGGCGACCGAGGGCGGCGACAGCGTCGACGCAAAATTCCAGCGCAACTGGGCCCTGGCGAAGGCGGCCGGCGTGCCGCGCGGCGCCTATCATTTCGTCTATTGGTGCCGTCCGCCGCACGAAGAGATCGCCAATTTCAAAAGCATAGTTCCGGTCGAGGCGGACGCCCTGCCGCCGGTGCTCGATCTCGAGGCGACGCCCGAATCCCGAAGCTGCAAGCGCACGCTCACGCGCGAGGAAGTCCTGCCGGATCTGCGCAAGATGCTGGAGGCGCTGGAGGCGCATTACGGCAAACGCCCGATCATCTACACCTCGGTAGACTTCTACCAGGCGATCCTCCATTCCGACGCGCTCGCGGAATATCCGATCTGGGTGCGCTCGACGAAATACCACCCGGCGGTGCGCTACGGCTCGCGCAACTGGACCTTCTGGCAATATCGCTCGGATGGCGCGGTGCCCGGCATACCCGGCAACGTCGACCAGAATGCGTTCCGCGGAACGCATGCGGACTGGCACAAGTGGCTCGCGGGGCAGGCGCGAAGCTGAGCGGGATCAATAGCTGATCCGGACGATGACGGCCTCCAGTTCTTGGTCGCGCGGGCAATCTGCAACCGAAATGTCACAAGTCTCAACCTTAGCTGGGGGGCAAAATATCACGCACTGTGATGCGTTAGCTCCCCTTTGCAAGGGACGCTCTCGAGTCTTTCCGCGTCAGGGCGGCTGCGAGATTTAAGTTCGCTTGGCGCCGCCTCGGGTCATTCTCGGAACAGCACGGTCGACGAGCGCTTCTCGGACTGACCGCGCGCGCTTCACACCGGCAACACGCTGGCCCCGCTCAATGCGAACACTTTGCAGTAATCCGCGCGCGAGATGTCGAAACCGCCGGTGAATTCTCCGAAGGCGGGAAGAACAATCTGCCGGCCCTGCCTCGCGAAGCAGCGCAAACGCAACGCATCGCGTCCGGGCCCGAAGAGCCGGATGCACGGATGGATGTGCCCGCAGAGCGTCAGCGCCCCGGCGCTGAACGCGGCCTCGCGCGGCATCGGATGATGCGCGCCCGCCACAGCGCCGATCAGGCCTCCCGCCTCCATCGCGTCCAACCCGAGATCTTGGGGCCGCGTGCGCGCGCTGCGATCGTGATTGCCGAGCACCACTGTCATCGCGACATCCGGATGCGAGGCGCGCCAAGCTGCTATGCGCGCGCGCAGAGGCTCAGTATTTCCGCCGCGCGCATGGAGCAGGTCGCCGAGAAAGACCAGTCGTCGCGCCTCGCGTGTTGCGACGAGCTCGGTCAGGCGATCCAGGTTGCGGGCGGTCGTGCCGCTTGGGATCGGAACGCCCGCCTGTCGGAAAGAGGCCGCCTTGCCGAAATGCACATCGGCGACAAAGAGCGTGGAGGAAGCCGGATCGAACACGGCCCCCTCCGGCAAGAGCCATAGTCCCGCATGTTCGAGATGTCCCGATCGCAGACCGGCCGGAAGGTTTGAGCCGCCGTCCATCGTCACGCGGCCGCCGCGCTCTCGAGCTGCGCGGTCATCCGCTCGATGCGTGCGGCCAGCGGCTCATTGGCGAGCCGCTCCCGAAGACGTTCGACCATCAGCGGGAAGGCGAGCGGCGAGCAACGCTTCAACCGCACGGCGACGAGTTCCCGCGACCGCATGAGACGCAAGTATCGCTGCAGACGGGCGACCTCCAGTTCCTCGGCCAGCGCCTCGCGATCCGCTTGGCCGAGCAAGCCGTTTTGTGGGTCGTAGCGCCGAAAGACGTCATAGATGAGCGAGGAAGAGCTTTGCAGTTGACGCGCGGTCTTGCGCGCGCCCGGCGAGGAAGCGGCGACGAGCCCCGCGATTTGAGCGATGATCCGAAAGCGCCGCCGCGCCAGAGCCGCCGCGCCAAGAGCCTCGAGAATCTCTGCGTCGAGACCTTCGTCGCTCGCGCGCAAGAGCTGCGGCCAGTCCGCGAGCCAGTCGCGCTTGGCCGCAGACAGCAGCGAGAAGCCATAATCATTCACGGCGATCGAAAAGACGCCGGGCGCGGCTTGCGAGGCCCGCCAGGCGAAGAGGCTCGCCATCCCCAGATGCGCGTTGCGTCCCGCGAAGGGATAAACAAACAGGCTCGAGCCCTCACGGTCATCAAGCGTTTCCAGGAGAAGCGTTTCGTTGGTCGGAAGCTTCGACCATCGCTTCTGCGTCTCCAGCATTGGCTTCGCGGCGCGCATCTCGACGCCCTCATAGACGCCTGCCGCTGCGCGCGTAAAGCAGTCGATCATCGCATCGGCGAGCGTTGTGGAGAGCGGCATCCGGCCGCCGTCCCACCGCGGCGTCGTGGCCCGCCCGCCGGACGCCTTGCGCACATAGGCGACGAGGTCGCTCATGGTCACGAACTCGAGCAGCTTGCCCGCGAACCAGAATTTATCGCCAGCCCGCAGGCGAGAGATGAAGCGTTCCTCGACGGAGCCGAGCTTCCGCCCCGGGGGGACCGGCCCATATCGAACGAGAACGCTCGCGTCCGCGGCGATGGCGCCGATGTTCATACGGTGACGCAGCGCGATGTCCTTATCGGCGACGCGCCAGACGCCGAGAGCGTCCGGCGCGCAGCGGCGATACTGCGGATAGGCGCCGAGAACCGGGCCGCCCTGGCGGATGAAGTCCAGGCACCAGCGCCAATCTTCGGGAGTGAGAGTCTCGTAAGACGCCGTGTTGCGCACCTCCTCATAGGTCTCCGGCGCGAGGAACCCCCCGCCGAGCCCCAGCGTGACGAGATGCTGCGCAAGGACGTCGAGCGGCGCGACAGGAGGCTGCCGATTCTCGATGCGTCCCGACGCGAGCGCTGTCTGCAACGCCGCGGACTCGACGATTTCGAGACTGTGCGAAGGAACGATCGTAATGCGGGAGGGGCGGCCTGGCGCATGCCCGCTTCGGCCCGCCCGTTGCAGGATGCGCGCGACGCCCTTGGGCGAGCCGATCTGCAATACGCGCTCGACAGGCAGAAAGTCCACGCCGAGGTCGAGGCTCGACGTGCAGACCACCGCCTTCAGCGATCCATTCTTCAGCCCCGCCTCGACGAAGTCGCGCGTGTCCCGTTCGAGCGAGCCGTGATGAAGCGCGATGAGTCCCGCCCAGTTCGGCCGCGCCGACAGTAGCGCCTGATACCAAATTTCAGCTTGGTTGCGCGTGTTGGTGAAAATCAACGAATTCGCGGCCCCGTCGATTTCGCTGGCGACTTGGGGAACCATCTTGAGCCCCATCCGTCCCGAATAAGGAAAGCGTTCGGGCGCCTCCGGCAGCAGCGTATCGATCGCAATCCTTTTCTTTAAGTGTGCGCAGACAAGCGCGCCCTTGGCCTCCTCCGAAGGCCCAAGCAGGACTCGCTTGGCCTCCTCCAGATTGCCAAGCGTCGCCGACATGCCCCACACGAGAAGCGACGGGTTCCACTTCCGCAGCCGAGCCAGCGCCAATTGCGTCAGCACGCCCCGTTTCTCGCCAATGAGCTCGTGCCATTCGTCCACGACGACGCATCTGAGCGCCGCGAAGCGCGCCGCCGCGTCGGGACGCGCCAGCATCAGGCAAAGGCTTTCGGGCGTCGTGATCAGCAGCGTCGGCGGCGTGCGGTCCTGTCGGGCGCGCGCGGCGCTCGGCGTGTCGCCCGTTCGCAGACCCACGCGCCAGTATGACCGTTTGGGATCGAGGCGCGCCAGCGCGTCGAAAGCCTCGGTCAAAGCGCGGGCGCTGTCCGCGGCGAGCGCGCGCATGGGCGTCACCCACAGCACCGGCAGCGCGTCTGCGTCCTCGTCTTCGAGCGCCCGCCAGGCGCCGAGCGCGACGGCGAGCGTCTTTCCCGCGCCGGTCGTCGCGTGAAGCAGTCCGCTGCGGCGCTCAGCCATCAGCGCCCAGACCTCGCGTTGAAAGGAAAGCGGCCTGAAGCCCTTCTCCTTGAAGAATTGCAATATGGCGCGTTCGGAATGACGCAAGATCAGGCTCCCGAAGCCGGCAAGAGAGCGCGCAGCTGTTCGAGCGTGTCGGCCTCGTCGACCGGCTTGTCGTGACGCCAGCGCAACATGCGCGGAAAGCGGACCGCCACGCCGCTCTTGTGGCGCGAGCTCTTCGCGATTCCCTCAAATCCAAGCTCGAAAACCATCGTCGGCTTGAGGCTGCGGACAGGACCATAATTCTGGGTGGTGGTCTTGCGGATCAGGCCGTCGACCTGGCGCATTTCGGCGTCGGTCAGTCCGGAATAGGCCTTCGCGAAAGGCACGAGAATCCGTTCCGCGCCCTCTCCGTCCCAGAGCGCGAAAGTATAGTCGCTATAGACGCCGGAACGACGCCCATGGCCTCGCTGCGCATAGATCATGACCGCGTCGACGCTCATCGGATCGAGCTTCCACTTCCACCAATGCTCGCCTGCTGCACCCTTGCGCCGCCCGACGCCATAAGGCGCCCCGAGCGGCTTCAACATCATTCCCTCGGCGCCGACGTCGCGGGCGGTTTCGCGCAGCGAGAACAGCGCCTCCCAGCTTGCGCCTCGAATGGCGGGACTGAGGCGTAGCGGCAGCACGCCGCCGAGCCCCGCCTCGTTGCGGCAAAGGCGCTCGACGCAGGGCTTCGAGCGCTTTACGTCGTTCCGCCTGCGGGCGTTCGCGCAGATCCTCGCCGCCCATTTCCAAAAGATCGTAGGCGATGAAATGTGCCGGCAGATCATGCAGGATCTTCGCGCTCAACGCCTTGCGGCCGAGACGGCGTTGTAGAGACGCGAAAGGAGCGATGTCGTCTATGGCGTCGACTTGCGCGACGGGCGCGTCGCGCGGCTTGCCCACGACGATTTCACCATCCAGCGCCGTCCCGTCCGGCAGCCTGGATGCGATCTCGCCAAGCTCAGGAAAGGCGTCATTGACGAGCTCCTCGCCGCGCGACCACAGACGCCACTCTCCGCCTCGGCGCAGGAGCTGCGCGCGAATGCCGTCGAACTTCCATTCAACGAGCCAAGCGGCGGGCGGCCCGAGCAACTCGTCGAGCGCCTCCACCGGCGCCTGCAGCGGATGCGCCAGAAAGAAGGGATAGGGCTGCGTGCTGCGCCAGCCGTCTTCGCCTGGGTTGAGAAGAGCGGCGAAATCTTCGCCATGCAGGCCGCGCGCCGTTTGCGTGAAGCCCATCATGCGCTGCGCCATCGTCCTGGCGTCGACGCCGCTGACGCTCGCGAGGGCGTTCACGACGTTGAGCTTGGAGACGCCGACCCGAAGGCTGCCCGTAATCAGCTTGAAGAAGACGAGCCGCTGCTCCTGAGGCATAACGTCGATCCAGCCTCGTAGCGTCGCGGCGCGCTCGGCGTCCTTCATGGGGCGCAGCGACGGTAGGCGACTGCCGATCCACTCGGCGAGCGAAATCTCCTCCTGCGCCTGCGGCGTCGGCAAGAGCAACGACAAGGTCTCGGCGAAATCGCCGACGGTCTCGCGGCACTCCTCGAAAAGCCACTCCGGCAAATCGCAAAGGTCGAGACTGACCTCCCGCATCACGCGCGTGGACACGAACTGCCTCGGCTTGCCGCCTGCAAGAAAATAGACCGTCCAGGCCGCAGACCCGTAAGCGCTCGGATCTGTGGACGCCGCGCGCAGATAAGACTGCAGCGCGAACTGCTTGCGCTTCGTCGACGTGGCCGCGTCGAGCTCTCGATAAAGATCTGCAAAGGCCTTCACGCCCCGCTCTCCGGCGCGTCGACAGCCTCAAGCTCCGGCGATTCGTCTCCATATTCCGTGGCGAGCGGCGCGGCGTCGAAACCCTTCTCGCCGAGATAACGCGTTAGCGCATCGGAGCCGCCATGGGTGACCAGAATGCGCGAGGCGCCGGTGGCGCGGATCGCCTCGAGGAGGCCCGGCCAGTCCGCGTGGTCGGAAAGAACGAAGCCCCGATCGACTCCGCGACGACGGCGATTGCCGCGAATTTGCATCCAGCCGCTGGCGAAGGCGTCCGAATAGTCGCCGAAGCGCTTGGCCCACGGAGAGGCGAGAGCCGAGGGCGGCGCGATGGCGAGCGCGCGCGAGAGCGTCGATTTGTCGAGGTCGTTGGCGCGCAGCGTGCGGGGAAGAGCGACGCCGCACCGCCGATACGCCTCGTTGATCGGGTCGATGGCTCCATGGCAAACGATGGGGCCAGAGCCTTCGTCGAGATGCGCCAGAATGCGCTGCGCCTTTCCCAGACCATAGGCGCCAAGCAGGCTCGCCCGCCCCTCTCGCGCGTTTGCGCGCCACCACGCGTTGACGTCGGCCAAGACAAGTCCTTGCGGACGCCAGCGATAGACAGGCAGACCGAAAGTGCTCTCGGTGATGAAAACGTTGCAGCGCAGAGGGATGAAAGGCGCGCTGACCCCGTCGGGCTCCGTCTTGTAATCGCCCGAGGCCACCCATACCTCGCCGCCGCTCTCGACGCGCACTTGCGCCGAGCCGAGCACATGGCCAGCGGGGTGCAAGCTGACCGAAACGCCGTTGCGCGTGACCGTCTCCCCATAGTCGACCGCCTCGATGCAAATGTTGCCCAGCCGCGCGCGCAGGATCTCCGCCGTGTGAACGTGGCACAAATATCTTTGGGCGCCCGGCCTGGCATGGTCCGCGTGACCGTGCGTGATCACGGCGACCTCTACTGGCCTCCAGGGGTCGATGTGGAAAGCGCCGGCGGAGCAGTAAATGCCTTGGTCGTCCACCCGCAGCAGCGGCATGTGCGGCGCGCCTTCAAATGCCATGGGCGACTATATCGAGGTCCCCGCGCTGGCGGCTGATTTGTCGTCCATATCATTGGCGCCCTGACCTTTTTCAAGAGCCCAGGGCGAACCATGCGACGCCTGCGCTCAGCCGCCGAATTAAAATGCGATCTCGAAATACAGGGGATCGATCTTGATGCCGGCGTCGACCTGCGACGGTTCCTGATCGGTGCGAAGCGCGCTCCTCGCCCTCTGCTGAAGCGTCTCGACCAGAACCGGCAGCGGCATGGCGCCCGATCGCTTCGGCAGCATCCTCGCGCTGCGCCGCTCCGAGACGTTGGACTGAGCCGTTCGTCCCTCCCCCCGCTTTCGCGGAAGAGGAGCCAGCCTCACCCGCTCAAACCGCCCGCGAGGCTCGGCACGTCGAGTGTCCTGAAACCATAATGCTCCAACCATCGCAGGTCGCCGTCGAAGAAGGCGCGCAGGTCCGGCATGCCGTATTTCAACATCGCGAGGCGATCGAGGCCGACGCCGAAGGCGAAGCCCTGATGCACGTCGGGGTCGAGGCCGCAGTTCTTCAAGACTTTTGGGTGCACCATGCCGCAGCCGAGGATTTCCATGAAATCGTCGCCCTCGCCGATCCGCACCTCGTCGGCCCCGCGCCGGCAGCGCACGTCGACCTCCATCGAGGGCTCGGTGAAGGGGAAGAAGGACGGACGGAAGCGCAGATCGAGCGTCTTCACCTCGAAAAAGGCTTTCAGGAACTCCTCCAGCACCCATTTGAGGTGCCCCATATGCGTCGAACTCGTCGACGACGAGGCCCTCGATCTGGTGGAACATCGGCGTGTGGGTGCGATCCGAGTCGCAGCGATAGACGCGGCCCGGGCAGATCACGCGCAGGGGCGGCGGCTGCGTCAGCATCGTGCGGACCTGGACGGGGCTCGTGTGGGTGCGCAGGAGCTTGCGCTCGCCGCCGGGTCCGGGCGGAAAGTAGAAAGTGTCCTGCATCTCCCGCGCCGGATGGCCCTCCGGCACGTTGAGCTTCAGGAAGTTGTAGTCGTCGGTCTCGATGTCCGGCCCTTCGGCGACGGCAAAACCCATGTCGGCGAAGATGATGGCGAGTTCCTCCATCACCTGCGAGACCGGATGCACGCGCCCGCGCTCCTGCGCGCTCGGGGCTGAGGGCAGCGTGGGGTCGAGCCGCTCGGCGGCAAGCCGCGCTTCGAGCGCCTGCGCCTCCAGCACGGCCCGGCGTCCGGCGATGCTGGCCGCCACAGAATCCTTGAGCGCGTTGATCTTCGCGCCCTCGGTCTTGCGCTCCTCCGGCGCCATGCGGCCGAGCGTGGACAGGAGCTCCGAGATCGAGCCCTTTTTGCCGAGCGCCGCGACCCGCACGGCCTCCAGCGCCGCCTCGCTATCGGCGGCCTCGATCCTGGCGATGAACTCGGACTGAAGGCTTGCGAAATCGGTCATGCTGCGGCTCGGTGGAGATGGGATGCGGGCGCTTCTGCCACGCGCGCGGGAGCCTGTCGAGGCGCAAGCAGGCTGCGCCCACGGGACTGCCCAATCCCGGACTGTCCGTCAAACCGGCAAGCAAGACCACAGCGTGAAATCAGCAGGCCCAGCGGCGCGCCTTAGAGGCCCGCCGCTGTTCTTTGCATCACACGTCGCAACTCGTTTTGCAGCGGACCTATCGCAACGCTCTCCACGGCTTGAAGACAAGAAGCGCGCCAATCCCGCCGCCCACCATAGCGTGCTGCCGGTTATTATCGCGGTTTTCGTGTCCATTACGATCTCCTCTCAGTGCCGCCCCGACGCCGATCGCGCCCCAGTAGCGGCGTGGCCGCGAAGATCGCAGCTCGCGAGTCAGCTATTCCGAACTCTGAAATCGTCAAACGCGGCCGAGGAGGGGCGGGTCCGGGAGTAGCGGGCGCGAGCGTCTTTACGAGACTTGGCGCAAGCCGCCATTCGCGCGATAAACTGATCGCCTGGAAGGCGTATCGTTGGCGCGGCTAAGGCCGCATATGAGAGCAAAATGAGCGAAGCCGAGTTTCTGTTTTCCCTTGCGCGTCCGAGCGTCCGCATCGAGGGCCGACGCGAGCGCTTCCCCGTGCGGCGCATCTGGTGCGTGGGGCTCAACTACGCCGCGCATGCGCGGGAGATGGGCAAGGACCCCACGAAGGAGCGGCCGTTTTTCTTCTCGAAGCCGGCAGATGCAGTGGTGGAGAGCGGGGCGCGAATCCCCTATGCGCCGATGACCGGCAATCTTCATTACGAGATCGAGCTCGTCGCGGCGCTCCACTCGGGCGGGGCGGAGATTTCGAGGGAGAGGGCGCTCGACCATGTCTTCGGCTACGCTGCCGGCGTCGACCTCACGCGCCGCGACCTACAAAAGGCCGCGCGCGACGAGGGCAAGCCCTGGGACCTCGCCAAGGGCTTCGACCAGTCCGCGCCGCTCGGCGCGCTCCGCCCCGCGGCGGATATCGGCCATCCTCCGAGCCGGGCGCATCGCGCTTTCCGTCAACGGCGCGATCCGTCAGCAGGGCGACCTCTCGGACATGATCCTCGACACCGCCGGGATCATCGCGGAACTCTCCCGCTACGTGCGTCTCGAGGCCGGGGATCTGATCTTCACCGGCACGCCGGAGGGCGTGGGACCGCTCATCCCCGGCGACGTCGCCGACGGTGAGATCGAGAACGTCGGCTCGGTGCGCGTCGAGATTGCTGGGTGAAGCTTGGCCGTCCAGAAGAAATCCGTCGTGCAATTTATAATAAACCCAGTTGCAATTTAACCTACTCCGCATAGACTGCGGAACGGAGACTGTCCCGCCATGGACGAGACCGAGCAAAGGCTCAATCATGCGACCTTGACGCAACTCGCGCGGGCCGGCGCCGTGAGGGAGGTTCGCGCCATCGGACAGAGAGGCGGCTGGCTTCTCGCCGTCAGCTTCGGCGCGGAGTCTGGGTTGCCCCTCTGCGCGCAAAGGTCTGGCGAGCCGCGACTTTTCGCGCGCTTCGAGAGCCTCGTCTCCTATCTCAAGGGTCTCGGAATCGACCGCTTCGAGGTGGAGACCTCCCGCTTCGAGGCGAAGGCGGCGCCGTCGCGACGCCGGCCGGATCGCGCGGAGGCGCTGCGCCGGGTCCATCGCGCGGCGGCGCTCGAAACGCCCTTGCCGCAGGCGCTGCAGGCGGCGCTTCACGAGGCCGACGCGCCCACGGCGCAATGGCTATCGCACAAGGATTTGAAGCGCGAGTGGGCCGCGGCGCGCGAGACTTTTCTCGCCGAGGAGACCTCTCCATGAAGCTGCGCTGGCTGCGCCGCGCCTTCAATGAATTGTTGAACCACGCGGACGAGATCGCGCTCGTCAGTCCGCGCGCGGCCATCGAGGTGACGGAACGGTTGCTCGCTGCGGCCGAGGCGCTGCGCGACGGGCGCGTGGCCGGCCATCCCGTGGGCTCAGGCCTTCGCGAGCTGCGGGTCGCCGGAACGCGGCTCTCGCTCTTCTACCGGATCAACCGCGAGACGGAGCGTCTCGAGGCGGTGCATGTCGCCCAGGCCGCCGAACCCTGGCCCGACGAGCGAAAGAGCTGAGCCCATGCGCCGCTGGAGCGAATTCCGCAAATTGACAGACTTTTGCGATCAGAATTCGCTCCAAGATTCTGGTCTCTCGCGATTTCTTGTCGCTCAAACGATTCCGTTCAAGCGGAAAGCGCTATTGCGCGTGGGCCTCATTTCGCCTTCAGCACCTGGCGGCATTCCGCGGGCAGCCCCGACAGGGTCATCGGCGGCCAGGTCTTGCCCGACGGCTTCCAACTCAGGATCTGCGGCGTGAACCAATGGGCGAGCGAAGCGTCGCAGCCGTCGCCGGGCGGAACCGGCGCCTGCTCCGTGCAGCTTTCGGAGTCCTTCGGGCAGAAGAGCCGCACATGAAAATGATAGTCGTGCCCGAAATAGGGCCGCACCTTGTGCATCCAGGGCTGGCCGGCGGCGGCGCGACACATGGCGCGCTTGATCGCGGCGTTGACGAAAATGCGCTCCACGGCCGGGTCCTCGGCGGCGGCGCGCAAGACGGCGACATGCCCTTCCGTCCAGCCGGGGACGACATCGCGCCTGTCCTCGCGCACCATCTCGGTCGCCGACATTTCCTCGCGCTCGAGGGGTGTCAACTCGCGCGTCGGCATCGGCGTGAGCCAGATGTCGACGTCGAGTCCGATCTGATGCGAAGCGTGGCCCCCCAACATCGGGCCGCCGCGCGGCTGAGACATGTCGCCGATCAAGAGCCCGGGCCAGCCGCTGGTTTGGCTTGCCGTGTCCGACAGACGCTCGATGAACGCGATGAGCGCCGGATGGCCCCAGTTGCGGTGGCGCGAAAGGCGCATGACCTGCCAGTGCGGGCCGTTGGCTGGCAGCTCGACGCCGCCGGCGAGGCAGCCGTGCGAATAGAAGCCGATCGGCTCGGGGTCCATCCGCGCCCCGCGGGTGGCGCGGCCGAAAAGCTCGCGGGCAGGCGTTTTCGGGTCCGAGGGGTTCTCGAGCGGCGGCAGGGGCTTTGGATCGACCGTGCCCTTGTCTTGGGCGGCGGCCGGGCCGCTGAGGCAAGTTGCAACGATCAACGCCCAGCAGTAGCGGTCTAGCATCGGCCGAGCCCTGTCGCAAGTGAGCCGAGGCTTTGGAATGGGCGCCGATTCGTGCCGACTGTCAACCTTAACCAATGGTTTCGATTGTCCCTGAATGGAGCGCTACCTTATAGCTCCGACGAGGACGGCGCCGACGCTGCGTAGGGAGTTCAAGTCATGCGTTATATGGGGATTCTGCTCGCGACGCTCTTTGGGCTCCTGAGCGTCTCGATCGCGAATGCGAAGGTGAGCGTCCACATCGATCTGTCAACGCAAACCATGCATGTTCAGTCGTCCTCGGGCAGCTATTCCTGGCCGGTCTCCACGGCGCGCGCCGGCTATGTCACGCCGCGCGGGACCTTCGCGCCGACCCACATGACGCGCATGACCCACTCGACGCTTTATAATAACGCGCCGATGCCGCACGCGATCTTCTTCCACAGCGGCTGGGCGATCCACGGCACCACGCATGTCGGAGCACTGGGTCGTCCGGCGTCGCACGGATGCGTGCGGCTTTCTCCCGCTAACGCCGCGCAACTCTATTCCATGGTCGAAGCCGAAGGCGCGACCATCACGATTGGGGGCTCGCCGCCGGCTTCCGCGGCGCGTTATGCCGCCCGTCATCATGGCCCGCGCTTCGCCGCCCACACGGCGCATGGCGGCGCGCTCGCCTATGCGCCCGCACGACGGGCGGCCCATCACTCCCTCAGGGCCTGGCAGGCGAACCCTACGGTCGGGTTTCCGGGGCTCTTGGGGAACTAAAGGAATAGGGTTCAGCTCGGACCCGTTGTCGAGGGCTGATCCGTTTGCAATTTCGGCGCGCTCGTCAAGGAATGCTTCATCGAGACGAGCGCGCGCCCTAGCGCAACGGCCGATCCGACGATCGGCGTGACGAGAAATCCGACCCAAGAATGCGCATTTTGGCGCTCTTCCCTGACGCCGTAAGTGAGCCGGGGGTTCTCAACCGACGGCGTTTCAAGCGTGCCTAACATCCAATCCCAGATTGCGAGCACGCTGCCGAGGTTGCGGTTGAAGTGCTGCGGATCGTCGGAATGATGAATTTGATGATGCGCGGGGCTCATGAAGAGCCGCCCCCAGAGTCCCCCGAAGGGGATCCAGAACTGCGAATGCTGCAGATGTCCGATGGTCCAGAGAAAAATCAGGAAGATGAAGTTTTTGCCGTCAACCGAAATGATGTCGATCTTGCGATCGAACATCCAGGCCAGCACGCCCGACGCGCCGCCAATGAATATCGCCAGCATATAACCGAAAATCAGATTGTCGACCGGATGATTGCGATAGTTCGTCAAAGGCGTGAGCACCTCGGCGGTGTGATGCACCTTGTGGAGCTCCCACAAGAACGGCACGCGATGTTTCAGATAGTGATCGACGAAATAGCCCACCTCATAGGCCAGGAACAGCACCAGCGTGGACATGGCTCTCATCGCCGCATCGTGACCGGTCACCGACCAAACGGGGCCGAAAACGCTCCTTAGCGCGGCGCTCACGGCCATCGAGACGGCGTTCGTCGAAAGCACGAGAGACGCAAAGATCGGCGGCGCGACGACCACGCTCAGGATCACGAGCTTCACATCCGCGTAGAAGGATTCATGCCGCAAGAGGCGCCAATTGAAGATTGCGCGCCCGATGGCGCGGAAATTGGCGCGGCCCCGGCGCGCCCTGCGACGGTAAGCCAACGCTAGAACCGCGACGCAAAAGGTTGTCGCGAGCGAATAAATCGAGAGGATAGATCCGGGTGAGAAGAGCTCGGCGCGGATCGGGGTTAGCCAAAAGCGGATCGCGCCGTCGAGTTCCATTCGCATGCTTCCGATGCTGGGGCCTGGAGGTTCGGCCCCCTTTCTCGCGCCGCCTGAGCTTTCCCCGGGGGCGCGTCCCGCGGGCGAGGATACAACCGCGCCCGGGGCTTTTCCAGCGGCGGCAAGCGGGGCCGCCTCCGTCGGCCCGGCTTGCGTTCCGCCGCGTCACCGCAAGCCGTATAGTGATCCGCGCGGCGCGGGCCTCGAACGGCAGCGCCGCCCAACAGCCTCAAGGCGAGGACGGAGCTGATGCGTATTCGGGAATTTGGCGTCGAACGCTGGCTCTACCTCTACGAGAACGACTGCGCGCTAAACCTTGCGGAAACCTGCGTCGAGTCGCTCACGCTCGGCGAACTTTTGAAGATCGCGGGCAAGGAAGAGTCGTTGCTTGGCGAAATTCTGCCCATGAAACTCACCTACGGCGTGATCGACGGCACGCCAGCGTCTGCGAACCAATGTCGCTTCGCTGTATGAGAATCAGCGCGCGGAAAATGTGCTGATCACACATGGCGCGATCGGCGCGAATGCGCTCGTCTACGAGACGCTCGTCGAGCCCGGCGATCAGGTCATCTCCGTCCAGCCGACGTATCAGCAGCATTACTCGATTCCCGAAAGCTTCGGCGCAAAGGTCGACATTTTGCGCTTGCGCGAGGAAAACGCGTTCCTGCCCGACCTCGACGAGCTGAGGGGGATGATCACGCCGTCGTTGCGCCTGATCGCGATCAACAATCCCAACAACCCCACCGGATCGTTGATGGATCGCGCGTTCCTCGAAGAGATTGCGCAGATCGCGCGCGCCTGCGGCGCTTACGTCTTGAGCGACGAGGTCTATCGCGGCTCGGATCAGCAGGGCGACGGCTTCACGGCGTCCATCGCGGATATTTATGAAAGGGGAATCAGCACGGGCAGCATGTCGAAGACATGGTCGCTCGCGGGCTTGCGGTTGGGATGGATCGTCGCGCCCCTAGACGTTCTTCGCAGCATCGAGATCCATCGCGACTACAATACGATCAGCGTCGGCATGTTGAACGACCTGCTCGCTTCGATTGCGCTCGAAAATCGAGACGCGATCCTGAAGCGCAATCGCCAAATCCTGCACACGAATCTCGCGCTGCTGGACGCCTGGGTCGCTAACGAGCCGCGTCTCTCCTATGTGAAGCCGCAATCGGGCACGACGGCCTGGCTGCGCCTTGGCGTCGACACGACGTCTCGCGATTTTTGCGTCTCGCTCCTTAAGAAGACAGGCGTCCTGCTCGTGCCGGGCAGCGCGTTGGAGGGAGAGGGCTACGTGCGCATCGGCTATGCGAACAACCGCGATGTGCTTGCGGCGAGCCTCGCAAGAATGTCGGCGTTCATGGGCGCCGCCGCGCGGTAGGGCGGAGCGGCAGGTCCTGGCGCGACCCCAATGAATTCCCCTTGTACATTCAATAAGTTGTCATTCACGCCGTAAGCGGCCGTTAACGGACCGTCGGCATCGTCCTTCGCGTGGGCGGAGACAAGACTTTCCGCCTCGATGAACACGCGGCGGCCCAGCGATTTCAGGAAAGACATGCGCGAGATTGTCGAAACCCTCGTCATCGGGGCGGGGCCCGCTGGCCTCACGGCCGCCTACAGGCTGGCGAAGGAAGGCCGCCGCGTTGTCGTGCTCGAACGCGACCCCGTCTATGTCGGGGGCATCAGCCGCACCGTTCGCCATAACGGCTTCCTCTTCGACATCGGCGGCCACCGCTTCTTCTCGAAGTCGAAGGAGATCACGGATCTTTGGAATGAGATCCTGCCGGACGATTTTCTCGAGCGCCCGCGCCTGTCGCGCATCTACTACCGAGGCAAGTTCTATAATTATCCGCTGAAAGCCTTGGAGGCGCTGCGCAATCTCGGGATAATCGAAAGCGCGGCCTGCCTTGCGTCCTTCGCCGTCGCCAAAGCCTTTCCGGTCGAGAACCCGCGATCGTTTCACGACTGGGTGCGCAACGAGTTCGGCGAAAGGCTCTTCTCCATCTTCTTCAAGACCTACACTGAGAAAGTGTGGGGCATGGACTGCGACGAGATTTCCGCGGACTGGGCCTCCCAGCGTATCAAGGGCCTCAATCTGGGCGCGGCGATCCTCGACGGCTTGCGCCGCTCGCTCGGCCTGCGCAAGCGCGCGGGCCTTGGCGCGAAGTCGCTCATCGAATCGTTCCGTTATCCCCGTCGCGGTCCCGGCATGATGTGGGAAGCCGCCGCGCAGATGATCGAGGCGAAGGGCGGCAGCGTGCTGCTGGGCCACTCCGTCGAGAAACTACGTTATGATAAAGCGCGCGCGCTTTGGACAATCACCGCCCGGCGCGTCGACGATGGCGCCGAGGAGGTTTTCCGAGCGCGAAATCTCGTCTCCTCCGCGCCGATCCGCGAGCTGATGAATTCGATCGAGCCGAAGCCCTTGAGCCTCTTCAACGCGCGCGCGCTCCGATATCGCGACTTCCTGACCGTGGTGCTCATCGGGCGCGCGCAGGCGGAACTGCCCGACAACTGGGTCTATATCCACGATCCTTCGGTCAAGGTCGGCCGCGTGCAGAATTTCCGTTCCTGGTCCCCTGAAATGATCCCGGACGGCGTCTCGACATGTCTCGGACTCGAATATTTCTGCTTCGAGGGCGACGGAATGTGGACCGCGCAAGACGTCGATCTCATCGCGCTCGCCAAGGAGGAAATCGGTTGCATCGGGCTGATGGACCCGGCCGCCGTTCTCGACGCCTGCGTGGTCCGCCAGACGAAAGCCTATCCGGTCTACGACGATGCTTACGCCGCGCATCTGCAGGCGATCCGCCTCGAGATCGAGATGCGCTATCCGACGCTGCATCTCGTGGGACGCAACGGCATGCACAAATACAACAACCAGGACCATGCGATGATGACCGGGCTGCTCACCGCGCTGAACATCATCGCCGGCGAGAAGATTTACGATGTCTGGCGGGTCAACGAGGACGCCGAATATTCGGAAGCCGGGGTTTCGGGCGTTGAGGAGGCGCTCTCCAGCGAGCGGCTCGTTCCGCGCAAGGCTGCCGCGGGATGACGTTTTTCGGCGCCTTTCGCGACGCGCCCTTGGAGCGCCGCAGCCTCTACTCCTCCCCGAGAGTTTTCTTGCGATCTCTTACGCTATGGCGCCGCGAGCGTGGCGGCGCTCGCCGTCGACGCGGGCGCACTGCTTCTGCTCGTCTCCTTTTTCGGCGTGAATTACCTCGTGGCCGCCTCGATCGGCTTCCTGAGCGGACTCGTCGTCGTTTATGTGCTGAGCGTGCGCTATGTTTACGACGACGCGCGCGTTTTGCGTCCCACGCAGGAGGCGGCGGGATTTCTCGTGACCGGACTGATCGGACTCATCCTCACGCAGGCGTCGATGGCGCTCTTCGTCGGGGCCTGCGATCTTCCGGTCGGCGCGGCGAAGATTCCGTCTGTCGCCCTGGTCTTCCTGTTTAGTTTTTTCTCGCGCCGAAGGCTGTTCTCCATGGGACAAGCCCAGTCATGACGGCGTCCAAAATTTTCGAAGCGGCCGCCCCTCGCCGCAAGGCGGCGGGAAGCGCGCGCCTCACGAGCCAGCGCCTGCCCTTATGGGCCCTGATCCTGCTCGCGCTGGCCGCCGCGCAAGCGATGCTCGCGCCGCATTCGCTGGAACTTGTCACAACGGGCGCCTTCTTCGACACCGACGACGCGATGCGCGCCGTGCAAGTTCGCGATCTTCTCGCCGGTCAGGCCTGGTTCGACATGACCGCCTATCGGCTCGATCCTCCCTCGGGCGTCTTCAGTCACTGGAGCCGCATCGTCGATGCGCCGTTGGCCGGGATCGAGGGGCTGCTGGGGGTTTTCCTTTCCGCGAACGCTGCGGAGCTTGGCGCGCGATGGCTCTTTCCGCTGCTCCTCCTCGCGGCGTTGTTCGCGCTCTCGCCCTGGTTCGCGCGCGCGCTCGATGAGAAGGCCAATCGCTCTCTCGCCGTGCTGCTCGCGCTGCTTTCCGGCGCGCAGTTCACGCAATTCCTGCCTGGCCGCATCGACCATCACGCGCCGCAAATCGTGCTGCTCATGGCGGCCGCCGGCTGCTTTGCGCGCGGCCTCGATGCGGCGGCCGCGCGGTGGATGGCGGGAGCCTCGCTCGCCATGGCGCTCTCGATGGCGATCAGCCTCGAAAATCTCCCCTTCTTCGCGGTGATGCTTTTCGCCTTGCCGCTTCTTTTCGTCATCGACGGAGACAGGATGCGCGCGCCGCTCGGCTGGTTCGCGGCGACGTCGGCAATCGCGTTCCCCGCGACTTATACGGCGACCGTCGCGCCGTCGCGTTACGCGCTCACCGCCTGCGACGCCTACTCCGCCGTCCATATCGCTTCGCTCGCGGTCGGCATCGTCAGCCTCGGCGCGCTGGCGACGCTGGCGCCGAGGCTCGGAAGCGTCAAAGCGCGCGCGACCGCGGTGGGCCTCGCCGGGGCGGCAGTCGGCGCGACTTTTATAATGCTCGCTCCGCAATGCGTCGGCGATCCGCTCGGCGGCGTCGATCCTCTCGTTCGCGATCTCTGGCTCTCGCATGTGGCGGAGGCCTTGCCGCTCTGGAAGAGCTGGACGAAGGCGCCGGGCGCGGTCATCGCGACGGCCGCTCCGGTCATTCTCGCGCTCCTCGCCGCCGCGGGACAAGTCGCCAGCGCGCGAGGTTTGGCGCGGCGTCGCTGGGCCGTGGCGCTCGGCCTGATCGCGATGGGCTTGGCGCTCGGCTTCTTCTGGCAGGTGAGGATCTTCACATCGGTGACGCCGCTCGCGATGGCGTCCCTCGTCGGCGTTGCGGCCGGCCTCGGAGAGCGCCTTGGCGGGCGCTTCAGGCCCGCGACGCGCGCGCTCATTGCGGTCGTCGCCTGCATTCTGATGTCGCCCGTCGGACTGGCGGCGCTGCTGCCGGAGCCCGCGAGTGCGAGGGTTGCGGAGAAGAACGAGCGCGCCTGCCTCAAGCCGGAAGCGCTGACGCCGTTGAAGAGCCTTCCGTCCGGACGCGTCGCGGCTTCCTTCGACGTCGGCCCTTATGTGCTGGCCTATACGCCGCACAGCGTTTTTGCAGGGCCCTATCATCGCGACAATCGAGGCAATCGCGTCGTCATCGACGCCTTTCTCGCGGAGCCGCAACAGGCGGAGAAGATTTTGCGCGACGCTGGCGCGACGCTCGTGCTCTGGTGCGCCCATGAGCCGGTGGAATTCGCCAAGCGCGCGCGCCGGCGGGCTCGCCGCGAGCCTTTCGCGGGGCGAGGCGCCGGATTGGCTGCAGCGGCTTCCGCAATCGAGCGAGATTTTGGCGGTCTATGCGGTGAGGAAGTAGCGGCGGGCCCCCCTCCAAGCGGGAGAGGGAACCCTAACGACCGGCGGTGCGCGAGGTCTTGATGAAGCCCCGGGTCCGCTCCCTCTCCGCAACGGGCTGGGGAGCGCTGGGAAGGGGGCGCTGCCCGAGCCTCACGCCATCGCGGCGGCCTTCAGGATGCAGACCATCGTTCCCCGCGCCGGGACTTCGCCCGGATTGCGGATCACATGCGCGCGGTCGCAGCGATAGCGCAGCGTCTCGCCGGTTCTGACCGTCTCGACCGCGCCGCCAACCTCGACGGTCAGCTCGCCTTCGGAGAGCGACAGGCTCTCCACCGAGCCGCGCTGATGGGCTTCCGACTCCATCGCGCCGCCGGGTTCGGCGGAAAAGTCGTAGACCTGCAGCCAGTCAACCGTCTTGATCCAGCCGATGATCGCGAGCCGGCAGCGGCCGTCGTCGGAGACGAGGATCGGCGTGTCGGCCCGGCTGGTCTTCTCCAAGAAGGGTTCGTCGGCCGCGCTCTGCAGCACGCGCTCAATCGAGACGTCGAGCGCCTGGGCGAGGCGCCAGATCGTCGCGAGCGTAGGATTAGTCTCGTTACGCTCGATTTGGCTGATGATGGATTTCGCGACGCCGGACTGCTGCGAGAGCTCGGAAAGCGACAGATTGTAGGCTTTGCGCAGCCGCTGAACGGTCGCCCCGAGCTGACCCGAGAGCGCCAGCGCCCCGGCCTCCATGATTTTCTGCTTCTCTTGCCCCTCGACGCCCATCAGGGCCGCTCCCGACCTTTGCGGACGGCAGGATAGCGGTTTTCGTTCGGAATAGCGAACGGGAAGGGGATCGGCCTCCCGCTGCAAGCAGGAAGAGGCCGACGCAGACTGAGCGCTTGTTACGACTCCAGTTCGCCGATGTGGCTTTGCGCGTAGAGCTGCACGCCGAGCTGCTTGATCAGCTCCTGCTGCGTCTCGAGGAAGTCGATGTGGCCTTCCTCGCTCTTGACCACCTCGAGGAATAGCCTCTCCGAGACGCGGTCGTTGATCGAGAGGCAATAGGCGGCGGCCTCGATGTACATGGCGCGCGCCTCCATCTCGGTGGCGAGGTCGGCCTTGATGATCTCCTCGACGCTCTCGCCGATCTTCAGCGGATCGAGCGTCTGCATGTTCGGGAAACCATCAAGGAAGAGGATGCGCTTCACGAAGTCGTCGGCGTGCTTCATCTCCTCGATGGACTCTTCGCGCCACTTCTTGGCCAGCTCGCGATAGCCCCAATTGTCGAAGAAGCGGAAGTGAAGCCAATATTGATTGACGGCGGTGAGCTCGGCGCGAAGGCCGCGGTTGAGATAGTCGATAACCTTCGCGTCGCCGCGCATGCTGATTCCTCCTACAAATGTCCCGTGCGCGCGGCTCAGGCCGCCGCCCGCTCTTCGGCGCCGCATGACTGGCATGCGTCACCGCCGCAGGCGTCCGCGCCATTGCCGCTGCCTTCTATGGCGGCGGCGATGCTGCGCGCGCAGCGCCCACATTTCGCTTCGCATCCGAGGCTGCGGAAGAGCCCGCCAACGCTTGGCCGCCCGCCGGAGGCGAGCGCAGCCTGGATTTCGCGATCCGAGAGCACGTTGCAGGAGCAGAGTATCATCGGCGACCCTAGTTTGGAAACTTTATAAACTGCCTTTCTCTTCAGCAGTTTACGCGATCTCCTCCAATACTGCAAAGCCTTTCGTCGCTTTTCCGACGCGGCGCTGTTCGCCGGGAGAAAGAGCAATCGCCGTGCCGAGCGCAAGCGAATTATAGCCTCTCCTGCGACTCATCTGTGTCGGCGGAAGACGAAGGGCGATGGCCGGCGCCGCGTTCCATCAGGTTTTTTAAAGGATTGGCGGGAGCGAGGCTGTAATTGCCGCATGGCGGGAAGCTTAGTGACCTGGAAATCTTCCAGACTGTAGCGGCTTCGTTCGCGCTCGTTTCTCTCAGTCAGGCGCCGTTTGCGCGAATGTTTGTTCGCCGAGCCTCGTCAACGCGCGGCGCAAAGCGTCATTTGTGATTCCCTGCGTCACGGCTTCGGCGCGCGCGCGAAGCGCGGGGTCTGGGGGCGGCGCTTCGCGGCGTCGCTTTGGCGCGGCCCGGCGAAGCGGGTCCTGGCGAATCGCGATCCGCGCGACGCATCGCCAGCCGAGATGCGCGTTGACGCGGTCGATCAGCACCCCGGCCATGTGCTGCACGTCCAGGCCGAAGCCCGGCTCGACGCGCAGCATGAGGGTCGCGGCCTGGGGGGGCGCTTCTTTCGCGGGTTGTCGCGGGCGGGGCGGCCATTTCAGGCGCTCCGGCTCGCAGATCGCGGCGAGCCGCGCGCCGACAATCGTTTCCCATTGCGTCAGCAGCGCCGTCTCGCCGAAGCCTTGCTTGGCGATGAGCGGATCGAGCGCGCGATTGACGAACTCGGCAAGCCGGCGCGTCTCGGCACGCGAGCGTTTTTCAATCGCCATGGCCGACCCTGGCTTGTCGAAGGCGTCCGAAAACTCTTGGGCGCATGGTTTCTCGCCGGCTTAGGTTATAAAGCGCCCGTCGCCGCAAGGCGAGCCTTCCTCAAGGGCCTCAACTTGGCGCAGAAGTCCAAGGCGCTCCACCGTTTCGATCACGCTGCGCCGCGCGCTCTCGCGGGGACGCCGCTTGGACGCGTGCTTCTGGAATGGTGGGACCGCGAACGTCGCGATCTTCCCTGGCGCGCGCCCCCGGGGCGGCGCGCCGATCCCTATGCGGTGTGGCTCTCCGAAATCATGCTGCAACAGACGACGGTCGCGACGGTGAAGGGCTATTTCGACAAGTTCCTGGCCCGCTGGCCGACTGTCGAAGCCTTGGCGACTTCGCCGCTCGAGGACGTGCTCACCGCCTGGGCGGGGCTCGGCTACTACGCCCGCGCACGCAATCTGCATGCTTGCGCGATCACGGTCGCGCGTCATTACGGGGGACGCTTTCCGCGCCGCGTCGCCGAGTTGCGCAAACTGCCGGGCGTTGGCGCCTACACCGCCGCGGCCATCGCCGCGATCGCCTATGAAGAGCCTTGCGTCGCCGTCGACGGCAATGTCGAGCGCGTGATCTCGCGCCTTCACGCGATGAGGGAGGCGCGGCCGAGGCTGACGCGCGAGGTCGAGCGGCGCGCCGCCTTCCTGTTGCCCCCCGCGAGGGCCGGCGATTTCGCGCAGGCGCTGATGGATCTCGGCGCGACGGTCTGTCGGCCGCGCTCTCCCGACTGCAATCTCTGCCCCTGGTCGTCGGCTTGCGACGCGCGTCGCTCCGCGACGCCTGAGGATTACCCGGTCAAGGCCGCGAAAACCGCGAAGCCGCATCGGCGCGGCGCCGCCTTCGTGCTGCTCAACAGCGATCAAGTCTTGCTGCTGCGCCGGCCGAGCGCAGGACTTCTCGGCGGGATGATGGCCTTTCCGACGACGCCGCTCGTGGAGGATGTGGGCGCGGAAGCGCAACCCACGCACGCTCCCCTCAAGGCCCGCTGGCGCTGTCTCGACGGCGCCGTGCGGCACGTGTTCACGCATTTTACGTTGGAGCTTACGGTTTACGTTGCGAGAGGCGGCGCCGGCGAGAAAGGGTTTTGGGTTTCGACCGCAGGGCTCGACGCGCAGGGGTTGCCGACGTTGATGCGCAAGGTGGCCGTCCACGCGGGGTTGATCGCGGTTGCGGCGCCGGGGCGGGGAGAAATGAGATGACGCGACGCAGCGGCTCGATCGAGGTCGAGATCGGCGATCACGATTTTCGCGTGCGCGCCTGGGGACGCCTTTTGACGGTCGCCTTCACGCCAAGTCCTGAGGATGCGGAAGAGGAGGGAGACGTCGTGGTCAGCCTCGACGCGATCCAGCATTGGGACCCGCCCGACGAGGAGCGCCTCGTGGAGCTCGAGGAGCTTGCCAAAATCCTGGAAGCGATAGAACGCGAATGCGACAAACGGCGCCTAAGCGTCGCCTTCGAATGAAAAAGCGATCTGATGGCTGGTCTCAGAATGACCGCAGGATGAAACGGCGGTTCGAGGGCTGGAGCGGGCGCGAATTGTTGGAAAAGATTTTCGCGAAGGCGTCGATGTCGGCCTGCGACACCGGGACCGGGTCAAGATAGACGTTCCACTCCACGGTTTCCGCGCAGGGCGGCGTCGTGAGCGAACCCTCGTAGCGGAAGAGCAAGTTGCCCCGGCGTGGAAGCAGCGTCTGCGCAAAGGCGGGGTTTTTGAGCTTCGCTTCTCCATGCGAGGTTGGGGCGACCTTCATGATCTCCGCAAAGAACCGGTTTCTCGAGCCAGCCACGAGCAAGACGCCGAGCACGGCGAGCTTTCCCTGCTCATTCGCGTGGACGAAATGCGCCTCCATCGCCGTGCGCTTTCCCTTGAAGGCGTGCTCGCTGGGCCGATGGAAATGGAACTGCTTGAGTTCGTATCGATTGGGACCGATTTGCGCGAAGCTTCCCGGCGCGACATTGGCCTGGATCGTATGGCCGTTGTTGACGATCTCGAAGGCCTGCGGCCGCCAGTTCAAGGAGATCCACGGGATTCTTGCGGGGACGGTGTCGGTGATATCGATGGGCGACTGCTGGCAGCCGCTAGAGCAGGCGCCATAACTCGGATCCAGCGCGCCCCATTCCTTGGGGCCTTCATAATTCCACGTCGCGGCCCCTTCTTCGCCGCGCGCTGCCGAAGCGCAAATCGGACAGGCTAAAACTCCCGCAAGAAATCTCCGACGATTGAGCATTTCGCTGGCTCTTTCGAAAAGTTTGAGAGGAAACGATCGCAGCAGGAAAGCCCAAAATCAACCGAAAATTTCTTTTCATGCGCGTCGAGAAGTCCGAGGAAGACGGAGGCCCATCAACTTCGCCCGCTCAGATCAGAGCCAAGATGCTCGAAGAGAGGAAATAGCCGAGGCCCCCGCCCAGCGTGACGCCGGCGAGCACGTCGCTCGGGTAGTGATGGCCTGTGGCGATGCGGGACCAGGACATGCCGCAAGCCATGATGAGGGCCGAAAGGAAAGCGGCGGGCCAGAGCAGGACGATGGGCGTTAGCACCCCGACGAGCGTCATCGCATGACCGCTGGGGAAGGAATGTTCGTCCAGCGTCCGCAGCAGAGACGGGAGGCTCGGGTCGACGGCGAAGGGCCGCGGCCGTTTGAAGCGCTTCTTGATTACGGGATAGAGCAGATGCAGCGCCGCGGCGTTAACGCCCGCGAGCAAGGCCATGAGCTTGCCGCCGTCCCAGCCGAGCAGGCCGAAAATCCCCGCAGAGATAAATAAATAGATCCAGCCGTTGCCGAGCTTGCTGATCGCCACGGCGGCGGGCCTGCCAAGGGCCGACCCGTTGGCGTTCAGTGTGCGCACGAGGTCTAGATCCGCCTGGAGCAACTGCGAGGCGCATCGGCAAAGCGCGGGGCCGGCGGAGCCGAACCGGGCGAGGCGCGGAAAGCGCGCGTCGGGCGAAAGGGAATGGGGCAAGAACGTCATGACCCCGAGGCTATCCAAGTCCTACGGCAACTTTGTCTCGTTTATACGTCGTAGGAATGAATCTTAATATGACAGATTGATGACAGCCTAAAATGTTGCAATGCCGCAAAGGAGAGCTTGGCTCATGGGGTCGCGGCGCTGTGGAAATTTGCGCGGCGACTGCGCCCGACGAACCATCTGGAATCCTAGCGCGACGGGCCCGCCTTGAGCAGAACCGTTCCGGCCAATCCGGTGAGATCGAGTGAAGTCACACGCCGATGAGACGCGTCTCCAGAGCGCGATGCAAAAGAGTGGAAACCGGTTTTTCGCATGTCTGGCCGCCGCGCCTGTACGCAGCGTGATCTAACGGTCGACGAGCAGCTTCTCATAGACCGCGAGGGTCGCCGAGCACATGCCTTCGAGCGAGTAACGGCTTTGCACGAAATCACGCGCCCTGAGCGCCATGGACTGGCGTGCGGTGGCGGTGAGCGACAAGGCTTGCGCGATGGCGCTCGCCAAGGCCTGGGCATCACCGGCCGGGGTTCGCCAGCCCGTCGCCTGCAGCGGATGCGTTTGCGGGGGTGCGCGGACGATTTCCGAAGCGGCGCCGAGGTCCGAAACAACGACCGGCGCGCCCATGGCCTGCGCTTCGACCGCGACGCGCCCGAAGGCCTCGGGCGCGGTCGAGGGAACGACGACGACCGCCGCGGCGAGATAGGCGGCCGGCATGTCCGCGCAATATCCTGGGAGGATTGCGCGGCCGGTCAGGCCGAGCCGACGAATTTTCGCTTGGAGCTCGCGCTGGAACGATTCGCTGCGGGAATCCCCCACCATCACGAAATGGACGTCCTGAAATCCCTGCGAGACGAGCAACTGCGCGGCGTCGATCAGCACGAGCTGGCCCTTGCGCTCTGTAAGCCGTCCCGGAAGCAGGACGATGCGGCAGTGCGGCTCGACTTTCCAAGCGGCTCGCAGCTTCTGGACGCTTTGCGGCGAGACGACATGCGGGCCGAAATCGTCCAAATCGATGCCGCGCGGAATGACGGCGATGCGTCCCTGCGCCTCCGGATGCAGCTCCACGATGCGCCGCGCCGTGAACTGTGAATTGGCGATCACCATGTCGCCCGCCGACATGATCGCGTTGTAGCGGCGCTTGACCTGCGAAGTGCCGGAATAGGCGCTGTGGTAGGTGGTGACGAAAGGCACGCCCGCCTGCTTCGTCGCATAATAGGCGACCCAGGCGGGCGCGCGGGAGCGCGCGTGGACGATGTCGACGCCTTCGTCTCGCAGCAGTCTCGCGAGGCGCACGGAGTTCAAGGCCATCGCAAGCGGATTCTTGGTCGCCGCGGGGAAAGGCATCCAAACGCCGCCCTTGCCTTGCAGCTCGCTGACCATGCGGCCGCCCCGCGATGCGACGAGGCAGCGGGCGCCGACCTGTGTGAGCGCCTGCGCGATGTCGACGGTCGTGCGCTCCGCGCCTCCCGACTGCAGATCGGGTATGATCTGCATGACGGTTCGACCGGCGATGCGACGCTCGGGCGGCGATGAGTAGGACAAGGCGGAGGACATCGAGGTCATGAGCGGGAGAAGGGGCGAGGGGTCGCGCCGCGCCGGAAAGACAGAACGCGCCCGGGTGGGTAACTGTCGCCAGCGTCTTACGACGCATGCGCTTCGGCGCTACTGTCTTATGAAACTCCTAAGCAATTATGAGCGAGTTCCACGCGATCGAGCGCGAGCGCTGCGGCGGCTCGCCGCGTCGCCTGCGCCCAAGGAAGAATGTCTCGCATGACGACGGAGGCGCCGCTCGATTTTGTCGAGGTCCCGCGCGACGGGGCGAGGTCTTGGCGCATCGCGCGCCGACGACGGAGTGCGTCGCCAGGCTCCCCTGCCCGCGCCGGCCATGTCTGGCTCGGCGGCTTCGCCTCCGACATGCAGGGCGCGAAGGCGAGCTTTCTGGACGCCCGCGCCGCGGCGAGCGGTCGCGCGATGCTGCGGTTCGACTATTCCGGCCATGGAGAATCGAACTTCGACGCTCCGGGCGGGCGCTTCGAGGAGGGCTGCATCGGCGACTGGCTGGAACAAAGCGTGGCGCTTTTTCTGGCCTCGACCGAAGGGCCGCAGCTCGTGATCGGCAGCTCCATGGGGGCCTGGATCGCGCTGCTGCTGGCGCAGCGGCTTGCGGCGCGGGACGAGGCGGATCGCCTCTCCGCCCTCCTGCTGCTCGCGCCGGCCGTCGATTTCACCGAGGAGCTGATTCTCCCGAGCCTCTCGGAGACGGAAAGACGCGCGCTCGACGGTGGCGTCGGCGAGATCATCCGGCCCAGCAGCCCGGACGGAAGCCCGCCCCTGACGCGGCGCTTGCTCGAGGACGGCCGCAATCATCTGTTGCTCGGCGGGCAGCTGCGCTCGCATGCGCCCGTGCGCATCCTGCAGGGAGTCCGGGACGAGGCCGTGCCCTGGCGCCACGCCTTTCGCATCGCCGAAAAGCTCGCCGCCGACCCTGTCGTCGTGACGCTCGTCGCGGACGGCGACCATCGGCTGTCGCGTCCGGAGGACATGGAGCTCATCGCTCAAGCGCTGGAGCGGCTCGAAACCGAGACAACGACGTGATCGATTACAAGAGTTGAGAGCGCGCTTTACACCAAAAACCGGTTTCCACCTTTTCCGCGTCGCGCTTTATGCCTTCGCTGCGGCGATCTCGGGGAAATAGGTCTGGAGGATCCGGTCGCGATAGGCGACGATGCTAGGCGTTTTCTCGGCCGCGACGCGCAGCGGCGACTCCCAGATCGGGCTCAAGGTTCCGGCGATGAAGGCGAAGAAGGTCGCGTCCGCGCCGCAGGGCGCATCGCCGAAGAAATAGGGCTTGTCGCCGAGGAGAGTGACGAGCGTCTCGAAGTCCCGAAGCCCGAGCCGGGTCACTTCCTCGTCCGTGTAACGGCCCATCCCCTGCCCGTAGAGCGCCTTGCGGATGGTCCCGCGCACGCGGTTCCGGACAAAAGGGCGCAGCAGCGCCGGCACGCTATTGAAGAACCGCGCCGGACCGCGCGCGAAATTGGCGTCGTCCAGCCAACGCCCGCGCACGCCGATCCAATAAAGATGGTCCTCGCACATCTTTTCGGCCGCCCAGGCGATCGCGCGCTGCTCGGGGCTGAGGCCCCTGTCCAGGTCGATCCCGCGGGTTTTCTCGATGTGCCAACGAATGAGCGTCGAATCTGCGACGAGGGTCCCCTCGTCATCGATGTAGGGAAGCTTTCCCTTGGGCGCCCGCGCCGGGAGGGTCCGACGCTCGACATAGTCGAGCCCGGCGAGCTTCAGCAGCAGCATCGTCTTGATGACGAACGGGCTGAAGTCGGGCAGACCGGGACCGCGACCAAAAGAATAAAGCGTGATCATGTTCCCCGGCCCTGCTTCGCCAGGGAACCGCTCAGCGACGCTCCGCCACCGCTGGCACAGAGGTTCGGCGCGTCGAGAGCCTCGGGCGAATTCTCCTCATCGAAAAGAAATACTTCCAGATCATGAAGCTGGGCCGGATTCCTATCGTAAAGGTTGGCCGACTTCCGCGAAACCCTAATGACGACTGCCCCCTCGCACCCGATAGGCGCCGTCGTCGGCGCGAACGAAGGTTTCCTCGACTTGGGGATGGCGTACGGGATCTCCCGAATTGTCGATCACCAAATTCTGCTCGGATACGTACGCGACATATTCGGTGTCGGCGTTCTCGGCGAAAAGATGATAGAAGGGCTGGTCCTTGCGCGGCCTGACTTCCTCGGGAATCGAGAGCCACCATTCCTCGGTGTTCGAGAACACGGGATCGACATCGTAGATGACGCCGCGGAACGGATACCGGCGGTGACGAACCACCTGCCCGATCGCAAATTTGGCGACGCTCTGTATCGGCATGGCACTCGACGTGGGTTGCGGCCCCTTTTTTCAAGAAATTCGTAACGCGAAGGCCCGGGTCCGTCAACGGCTTCGAAGCGACGCCGTCCGAGCTTGGCTGCGCGGCGACGCCTTACGCTTTCGCGACGATCGGTATAGTCTTCCGCGAAGGCTAAGATTCGCGCGAGCCGCTCGCGCGGCGCAGAGCGCGAGGAGAGAAATGTCCGCCAAGGCGCAAAGGACGCTGACCGTCTACCGCTATCTGACCGGCCCTGACGACGCATCCTTCTGCCATCGCGTCACGAAGGCGCTGAGCGCCGGATGGTCACTCTACGGTTCGCCGACGCTGACTTTCGACGCCGCGAAGGGATGCGTGATCTGCGGCCAGGCCGTGACCAAAGATCTCGAGGGACGCGAATATTCGGCGGAGCTGAAACTCTCGGAGCTTTAGGCGGCTCCCAAAGGCGACGCCCAGATGTATATGAAGAACATGCCTAAACAAGACACCTTGAGCAGAGGCGCGTAGGCGGCTCCATGCAGTGGCGGGACGAAGGCTTCGTCATCGGCGCCCGCCGTCATGGGGAGACGTCCGCGCTGCTGGAACTGATGACGCGCGCGCATGGCCGCCATCTCGGTTTGGTGCGCGGCGGGGCGGGCAAGTCCATCCGTAGCGCCCTTCAACCCGGCAATGACGTGGACGCCCTTTGGCGCGCCCGCCTCTCGGATCAGCTGGGGGTTTTCGTCGTCGAGCCGCTGCGCGCGCGGGCGGCGTCGCTCATCGACCACGGCCACGCGCTGCATGGCGTCGGCCATCTTTGCGCTCTGCTGCGGCTCTTGCCGGAGCGCGATCCGCATCCGGGCATCTACGAGATGGCGCGCGCGATCGCTGAAGTCCTCGTCGTCAAGGAGCGTGCGCCGGCGCTTCTCGCCCATTTCGAGATTGCTCTGCTGAGCGCCTTGGGCTTCGGGCTCGATCTCGACGCTTGCGCGCTCACCGGGGCGCACGACGATCTCGCTTATGTATCGCCGAAGAGCGGGCGCGCCGTCTCGCGCGAGGCCGGCGCGCCTTGGCGCGCGAGGCTGCTGCCATTTCCGGCTTTCCTGCAAGCGGCGCCGAGTTCCTCGACGCCGAACGTGGAGGATCTCGCCGCGGCATTCCGGCTGACGGGTCATTTCCTCCGCCGCGACGTCTTCGGTCCGCGCGGCGCGCCGATGCCGCATGCGCGCGAGCTCTACGTCAAAGCGGTGACGATCGCCTGATATGCGGCCAAAACCGCCTGCGATTTATGGTTTTCGGGCGTCGCCCTGCGTCTTGAGTTCGGAATTGCCCGGCGCGTGGGCGGGCCGAAGCTTCAGCATCTTGTCGATCGCGGTCAGCGCGCCGCGGTAGGCCGGCGAGACGGCTCTCGTCTGAGCGATCGAGAAGAATTCGCTCGTCCTATGCGGGAGGGCGCCGCCGCCGAGGAAAACCTTAACCCCCTTCTCGGTGACCACCATGTCTCCTTGGCGCAAGGTCGGATCGGAGAGCAGCGCCTTGGGGTCGCTGTTCTGGCCCGAAGCGACATGGCAGCCGCAGCTCGCGGGCTTGCTGTCGCGCGCTTTGAACTTTGCGAGAAGCTGCGCGTATGCCTCGTGGAAGCGGGCCTCTTTTGCTTGTGCGACATCGTCAACGCCGGGAGCCAGGACGAAGAGCTTCGTTTCGGCGTCCGGGCACGCCGCGTTGCAGGCGGCTTCGCGCGACGCGGGGTTGAAGCCGGCATAGGCCGCGACTCTGCCGAAGGCGTAGCCATCGCAGGCGCGCACGCAAATGGTCCGGGTGAAAAGCGGCGTGGAGAATGCCGTCCCTGGCGGGAGCGCCGCGGAATAGGCGGTCTTATGGAGGATCGACGGGAGGTTTTGCGCGTCTGAGGCTACCGTCCAAGCGCCCGCCTTGTGGCGTCCGTGGCGCGATCGGGGGTCATGTCGCCGCCGCGACGCGTGTTCGCCGCCTCCCCGCTGCGCATAGCCGTAGTCTCCATAGCTGTAGTCCGACCCGCCGAAGTCGTCGAAAAAGAACGCCCGGGCTCTGCTGCGGGGCGCGTCGAGCGCCAGTAGCCCGATGAACGCAGCAAGGCAGGCGAGGGCAAGCGAAAATCCGCGACGCTCGCAAAAGGGCAGAAAGCCGAAGCAGGCCGACAAAACGCGGAAACGATGTGAACGCGGGCGCATCGGCTAGCCCAGTTTGGGGGCGGATCCCTATTAAGACTTTTTTATGGCAGGATGCATATAATTTCAAGACGCGATCACAAATTGAGCGCGCTCCGCAAGGAAGCGAGTATTTCCTCGATGTAGAACGGCTTTTCAACCACGGGGCGATCCAGAAAAGCCTCGGGCAGGCCCGCCCGACCGTATCCCGTCGTGAACACGAAGGGCTTGTCGCGCGCGACCAGCGCCTCGGCGACGGGATCGATCCTTCTGTCGCCGATATTCACGTCGAGCAGCGCAATATCGAGGGAGGTGGAGGCGGCGAGCAGCAGCGCGTCATCCAGCGCGCCGGCGACGCCGGCGATGACGAGCCCATGCTCACTGAGCATTTCCTCGAGCGCGATCGCTATGTAGGGATTGTCTTCGACGATCAGAATCCGCAGGCCTTGCATTCCGGCGGCCAGCGGATTTGAAGGGGGTGAGTCGAGGGGTTCTGGCATGGCTGGTCGTGCGGCCTCGACACCCGAAGGGCGAGCGGCGTCAGGTCAATCGACCCGGCGCCCCCCTTTTGATCGCAGCAGACGCGCTCCGGCGCGTCATCTCTTGGGCGCCGGCTTTCCCTTCGCGCCCTCGGCCGCCGGTTTGTTGGCGGCGGCTTCCGCCGGCGCAGCTGTCTTGCTGGCCGTGGCCTCTGCTGCAGGCGCGGCCGGCGCAGCGGCCTGATTGGCCGCCCCCGCGGACCCTTCGACGGGCTTCGGCTGTGGCGGCGGCGGGTCGGGCAGATTCATGATCCGCTCGAGATCCCCTTCGTAATGCACTTTCAGATCTTCCGGCAGTTTCTCGGTCGCCTTCTCGCGCGCCACGTCGTTGAGGAGCATACGCTTGGCGAGCTGCGTGGCCGGCTCGCCGGTAAGAGGCTCCGGCTTGATTTCCTTCACCACGAAGAACACGCCCGAGCCCCCGCGCGCCGTGAAGAACACGTTTTCCGCGGCTTTCTTTTGCATCAGGTCGAAGGCCTCGGGCGGCATGTCGCCGCTGCCGATGGCGTTCTCGCCGCGCGAGAACGTGATGTTATGACTTTTCAGCAACTGCGCCGCCTGGTCGAGCGTCTTGGCGTCCTTGGCCAGCTCGGGAATCTGCTTGGAGACTTGGTTCAGGGGAAAGATGAGCTGTTCGATCTCAATGGCCTGCCGCTTCGCGAACATCAGCGGATGGTTGGCCTGGTAGGCTTCGATCCGCGAGCCCGAGAGAGAGGTGTCGGCGACCGCCCTTTGCAGGTACAGGTTCGCCAGCAGCTGCTCGCGCTGGCGCTGGGACTCTACGAGGAAGTTGGGGTCCCGATCGATCTTCTCGGCGATCGCTTTCTGCACGATGTATTTTCGCTGCACGAGCTCGCGCATGAAGCGTTTCGTGATCTGATCGTCCGGCTTCTCTTTGTCCTTGCCTATCGGAACGCCCGCGAGACGCATTTCATTGGCGAGTTCATAGGCCTTGATGTCCTCATTGCCGACGGTCGCGATGGTCGGGCTCGCAGGCAATTGCGGCGCCGCCGCCGCCGCCTTTTCCGCGGGCTTGTCCTTCGAGTCGCCGCAGCCGGCGAGAAGCAGCGCGGTCACGCCGAGGGCCAGCGCGGCGCGGCTCGGTTGAAAACGTAAGATAGGAAGATTCTTCGAACGGAATATCATGCGTCGCTCCTTTGCGCGGGAAGGGAAGCTTCATTCTCGCGGCGGCGTGCTTCGATGGTCTGCGATTTCGTCGCGAGGTTTCCGTGGGCCTTGAACAAAAGGTGAAGAGCGCCCGCCCAGGGCGCCGGCGAGGCCGCCGGGTCCGGAACCTCAAGCTCCCTTTCGCTCGCGCCGCGATCCGTGTCAACGCGTCGCTCGCCTTTGTGTGGCGTCCGCTTTCGCGGCGCCGCCCGGTCGGCGGCGGCGCCTGGGGAAGCGCGAAAGATAGGCGAAATCGGTCTTGCCAAAGAGAACAAAGCATGCACAATGGCCGCTATCCGGGGGCTCCTTTTCGTTTCCGCCCGCCGTTGCGCCGCCCGCTTTCCGTGTGTCAGAAGGAATTTCGCCGTGAGCCAAGCCGCCAATCTCCGCCTTGTGGAAGGAACCTCCGTGGACAAGACCAAGGCGCTCGACGCCGCGCTCTCGCAGATCGAGCGCGCCTTCGGCAAAGGCTCGATCATGCGGCTCGGCAAGAACCAAAAGCCGGTCGAGATCGAGACCGTTTCGACGGGTTCGCTCGGGCTCGACATTGCGCTGGGCGTCGGCGGCCTGCCGCGCGGGCGCATCGTGGAGATTTACGGGCCGGAGTCCTCCGGCAAGACGACGCTGACGCTGCATGTCATCGCCGAGGCGCAGAAGGCCGGCGGTGTTTGCGCCTTCGTCGACGCCGAGCATGCGCTCGATCCGATTTACGCCAAGAAGCTCGGGGTGCAGCTCGACGATCTGCTGATCTCGCAGCCCGACACGGGCGAGCAGGCGCTGGAGATCACCGACACGCTGGTGCGCTCGGGGGCGGTGGACGTGCTGGTGGTCGACTCGGTCGCGGCCCTGACGCCCCGCGCGGAGATCGAGGGGGAGATGGGCGAGGTGCAGCCGGGCCTGCAGGCGCGGCTGATGAGCCAGGCGCTGCGCAAGCTGACCGCGTCGATCTCGCGCTCGAACACGCTGGTGATCTTCATCAATCAGATCCGCATGAAGATCGGGGTGATGTATGGCTCGCCGGAGACGACGACGGGGGGCAACGCGCTGAAGTTCTACGCCTCGGTGCGGCTGGACATTCGCCGGATCGGGGCGATCAAGGACCGCGACGAGGCGGTGGGCAATCAGACGCGGGTGAAGGTCGTCAAGAACAAGGTGGCGCCGCCGTTCAAGCAGGTCGAGTTCGACATCATGTATGGCGAGGGCATCTCGAAGGTCGGCGAATTGATCGATCTGGGCGTGAAGGCGGGGGTCGTGGAGAAGTCGGGCGCCTGGTTCTCCTATGACAGCCAGCGGCTCGGCCAAGGTCGCGAGAACGCCAAGAGCTATCTGAAGCAGAACCCGGCGGTCGCGGAGAAGATCGATCAGGCGGTCCGCGCCAACGCCGGCGTCGTCGCCGAGAAAATCCTCGAGGACGCCGGCGAGGGAGACGAGGCGGACGAATAAGAGCGGGCCGAGCGCTTCGCGCGAGGCTTCTCCGCGTCGGGCGGCCCCCGAATGCAGAAAACCTGATGGATTCCAAAAAATTAGAGCGCGCGCGGCGCCAAAAAACGACTTCCGCTTTTTCTCCGCGCGCCCTAGAAGGCGCCCTTGCATCCCGGCCGTCATTGCGGCATGGAGAGCCTGCCCTTCGAGGCGCCGCAGGAGTGTAGCTCAATTGGTAGAGCACCGGTCTCCAAAACCGGGGGCTGGGGGTTCGAGTCCCTCCACTCCTGCCATTAGCGCCCGAGAGATGTTATCTCCGTCGAAGCTTACGACTCCTTAACCATAAGGCGGGCCGACGCCAATGCCCGCTTTCAGCAAGTCAACACGGGCGCGTAGCGCTGCTGCTCCAACGGAATCGTTGCGGCGATGCGTTAGCGCGTGATCGCGAGGCTTCCGGCTGGGGCGTCCAGCGCGGGCTTGTCTCTGAAATCAAGCACGCTAGCTCGATTTGCGAAGGGGGCTTCGCATGCGTCGGGTCAGTGACATCCCAGAGCCGCACGAGCGATTGGATCGGCTCGACGCCATCCGCCGCCTCAAGATGGCGGCCTCGCCGCACCGCTATGTGCGCGGCTCCACGGAGCGATTTTATGCTTGGCTCTCGACCATCCAGAGCCGCGAGTTGCCGGAGGGGCCGCCGATCTGGATTTGCGGCGACTGCCACGTCGGCAATCTCGGCCCGATCGCCGGCGCCAACGAGAAGATTCAGATCCAGATACGGGATCTCGATCAGACGGTGGTCGGCAATCCGGCGCATGACCTCATCCGCCTTGGCCTCTCCCTCGCCTCCGCGGCGCGAGGCTCCAATCTTCCCGGCGTGACCACGGCCCGCATGCTCGAGGCGATGATGGACGGTTACGAACGCGCCTTCGAGCCGGGCTTCGACGAGAACGCGGAGATGGAGCAACCGCGCTCGGTGACGCTCGCCATCCGTCAATCGCGCCTCGCGAGCTGGGCGTCGCTTGCGCGCCAGCGCCTTCGCGATCCTTTGCCGAACATCCCCTTGGGAAGGCGCTTCTGGCCGATCTCCGACGCGGAGCGCCAGGACATTTTCACGCTGTTCGAGCGAGAGGATATCCGCCGCCTCGTCACCATGTTGCGCTCTCGCGAGGACGAGGCGAAAGTCGAGGTCGTGGACTGCGCCTATTGGATGAAGGGCTGCAGCTCGCTCGGCAAGTTGCGCTATGCAGCGCTTCTGATGATCAGAAGCACGAGGGACAAGCGGGCGGCGTTCTGTCTCGTCGACCTCAAGGAGGCGCTGAAGGACGCGGCGCCGGCCGCGAACGATGAAAGGACGCCGGAGGATCCCGCGAAACGCGTCGTCACGGGCGCGCGCGCCCTCTCGCCCTATCTCGGCGAACGCATGCGCGCGGGGCGCATCAACGAAACGCCCGTCATCGTGCGCGAGCTGCGTCCGCAAGATTTGAAGCTCGAGATCGACGCCATCGAGATCGACGAGGCCGTCAAGGTCGCGGGCTATCTCGCCGCAGTGGTCGGAAAGGCGCATGCGCGCCAGATGAACGGCGCGATGCGCGAGGCCTGGAGCGCGGAGCTCTCCGGCAATCGCACGCGCACGCTCGACGCGCCGACATGGCTCTGGCGCAGCGTCGTCGATCTGCTCGCCCTGCATGAACGCGCCTATCTCGAGCATTGCCGCCGCTACGCGCTTGCCGCAACTGGAAGAGGCGAAGGGAACACTGCGGGGGCGTGAGCCGTTATGATTGCGGTGGAGAGGAGACGTTAAGCCCTTGCTAGACCTCTTCGCCCAGATAGAAAGGACGTGCGTCATGGTCTCGAAATCGGATTTTTCGCCGACGGAGTGGAAGAAACTCGTACAGTCGCCGTTGCTTGCCGGCTTTGCAATCAGCGCGGCGGATCCAAGCGGCTTCATCGCTCATTTGAAGGAGGCTTTCGCGGAGGCGAAACTGCTCGGAGAGGCCAAGGCCTCCGGAGCCGATGGCTCCCTGCAAAAGAGCATCGCGGGCGAATTGTTGACCTCCGGAGGACAAGCGGACGCGCGGGAAGCCATAAGGACCATCGCCGCAGGGGCGAGCCCAGAACAAATGGCGACGCGCGCCGTCGACGCCCTGAAGGATGTGCGTTCCATTCTCGACGCGAAAGCCCCTCAGGAAGCGGCGGCGATGAAAAGCTGGCTCGCGCAGATCGCTCAGCAGGTCGCCGAGGCAAGCGGAGACGGCTTCATGGGTTTTGGAGGCGTTCAGGTGAGCGACATTGAGAAAGCGACGCTCCAGGACGTGAGGACGGCTCTGGGCGCGGCGTGAGCAAGACAAGCGTGGGTGTTATCCGGCGGTGGGCGTGTAGCCCTAGCTTTTCCGATGGACCGGACCGCGTCGGGCGATCCAAGCGCGAGTCAAGCGCGCGGCCGGCCCCCGGAGCAGCGCATAGGGAAGGAACGCGAGCGATATCGCGATCACCACCGACTCTGCCGGATGAAAGGAATCCAGAAAGGCGAGCTGATAGACGACGTCCATGACGAGACCGAGGATCAGGATCCTGGCGGTGGACAGCACGCCTTCCCACAGACGGGCGCCGCGCTTCTCGCCGCCAAGCAGGATCGCGGATAGATAGGGCGTGCGGCCTTGCCGCGCGTCCTTCGCGCCGTCTCGCAAGCGCGACGATGATCGCCATCGTTGGTTGCAGCACGAAACGGAAGGTCATCGGACCGCCCGGCCGGGCGGCAATGTTGCGCCACAGCCGCTCCAGCTCATCCGTCGAGAGGCCGTACCAAAGGATATCGGCGACCGCGAAGCCGAGCAGCAGAGCGACCGCCGTTCGGGCCAGAAGGATCTCGGTCTTCGAAGGCGCTTCGGCCATTTCGCGTTCCCTGTCCTGCGCTTCGATCAAGACATCCCGAGCCGTTACCGCCGCCGGCCGCCGCCGCCGTGATGCGCGCGCCCACCGCCCACGTGGCCCCCGCCGCCGACGCGATGGCCGCCATGGCCTCCGCCGCCTTGGAACCCGGGATGCGCCGGCCGTCCTTGGAAGCCTCCGCCTCCGCCTCCCGGGAAATTGGGGCGAGCGCCCGGCGCCGGCCGAGCCGCGGGGAAGCCCCCGGGCCGTTGAGCGGGCAGGCCCCCGGCGCCGATAGGCCTGCCGCCTGGCGCGGGAAGCGTGGTCGGACCTCCAGGCCGCGCGCCGATGGCGCCGCCTCCCGGCGGCCTCACGTTTCCAATTCCCCCACCCGGTCCGGGACGAGCAATCGGGCCTCCGCCGTCCGGCGGCCTGACGCCTCCGTTTCCGCCGCCCGCTCCCGGACGCCCGATGGGCCCTCCGCCCGGACCCCCGCCCGGCGGCCTGACGATTCCGTTACCGCCTCCCGAGCCGGGGCGACCGATCGGCCCGCCCGCGCCGGGCCGTCCGCCGGGACGGCGGTCTGGGTCCGGCCGCCAGGGCCCGCCGCCGATCACGTTGTTGTTGCCGCCCCCGATCACGATGTTGTTTCCGCCGCCCCGCCAGCCGGGATAGCCCGGCCAGACAGGCCGATAGAACGCGCCGGTGTTCCAGTTCCAGTAATTGCCGCGCCAAGCGGAGCCCACGGCGACGCCTGCTCCAAAGCTCAAGAGGCCGGCGGCGATCGCCAGGCCGGTCGAGGGGGCGAAGACCGCGACGGGGTCGTATCGCGGAACATAAATCACCGAAGGGTCCGGGGATTCGATGAAGATGACGTCTCGGTCGCCCTCTTTGCGCGTCACGACGTTCAATTGGTCGCTCGACTTGAGCGCGCCCGCCTGTTGCGCTTCGAGGCGCAGCCGCTGAATCGCCTCCGCCACGTCCTGCGGCTGATTGACGATGGCGTCGCCGAGATTGCGCGTCCAGTCGAGGTCGTCGTTCAGCTTTTCGAGGACTGTCGGAAAGCGCACCATGGCTTTCACCGACGGATCCCAGTTTTGCGCGTCGACGCCGGAAAAATCCTGCTTCGCGACGGCGGCGCTGTTTCTCTCGAACCAGCGATGCGCCTGCACGATCTCGAGCGGATAGGCGGCGGCGGGAAGCAATTGCGCGAGCAAGGCGTCGGGAAAGAGGGCGATCGGCGCGAGCAAGCGCTCGAGTTCCGCTGGCGTAAACTTTATCACTTGCGCCTCCGGCGCCGGCGCTGCGCTCGGCGCGGCCTCGTAAGCCGGGGGCGGGGCGGCGGGCGTCTGAGCGAAACTGGTCCCGGGCGACGGCGCAATCAGCAGGCTCGCGGCGCCGCGGATGAGCCAGCCTTTGAGCCGACCTCCAAAGTTCTTGCTTTCACAAGCCGTCAAATCAGCGACCTCCAGCGATCCATGTTGCAGAGTGACAAGTCACGAAAAACCGGCCTACGCTTCTTCGTGAGCGGCGCCTGAAAGCGCATGCGCCAGGGCGACCTAGGATTTGCAAAAAAGGAGGTTTCTCGTGCTCGAGCAGAAATCAGCACACGCGCTCGATGCAGAAATCGAGCACTTCGAGCAGCGCGTTCTTCCACGGCGAGGGCGAGAAAATCTCCATCGCGTCACGCGCGATCGCGGCGTAATGGGTGGCGCGCTCGATCGTGTCGTCGAGCGCCTTGTGCTTCTTCATGAGACCGCAGGCGATCTCGACGTCGCCGTCCTTGATCTCGGCCTTCTCCAGCGTCCGCCGCCAGAATTCCCGCTCGCTCTCGTTGCCGCGACGGAAGGCCAGCACGACCGGCAGCGTGATCTTGCCCTCGCGGAAATCGTCGCCGACATTCTTGCCGAGCTTGGCCGAGGAGCCGCCATAGTCCAGCGCGTCGTCGATGAGCTGAAAGGCGATGCCGAGGTTCATCCCATAGCTGCGCGCGGCGGCAATGTCGGCCTTCGGGCGGCCGGAGAGAATGACGCCGACCTCGGCGGCGGCGGCGAAGAGTTCCGCCGTCTTGCGCCGGATCACCTCCATATAGGCGTCTTCCGTCGTCTGCGTGTCCTTGGCCGCGTTGAGCTGCATGATCTCGCCTTCGGCGATGATCGCCGCGGCGCTCGAAACGACGGTGAGGCAGGGAAGACTGCCGGGCTCGACCATCATCTTGAAGGCGTGGCCGAGCAGGAAGTCGCCGACGAGCACGCAGGTCTCGTTGCCCCACAGCATGCGGGCGGCGATCTTGCCGCGGCGCATGTCGCTCTCGTCGACGACGTCGTCGTGGAGCAGCGTCGCCGTGTGCATGAACTCGATGCCGGCGGCGAACTTGAGGTGGCCGTCGCCCTTGTAGCCGCACATGCCGGCGGTCGCGAGCACGAGCATTGGCCGCAGTCTTTTGCCGCCAGCAGAGATAAGATGATTGGCGACTTCCGGGATCGTCGTCACGTCGGAGCCCATCCGCGCAATGATGAGCTGATTGGTGCGCTCGAGATCGGGGCGAATCATCGCCAGCAGGCTGTCGAGACTTGCGCCGGTTTTCTTTTCTCTTTCGTCGAGCGAGATGACGATGCCCACAGGTCCCCCGATATGCCTAAACCATCCACTCGACGGCGACGGCAACTTAATTGTTTGCGTTACTGGCGGCAAGCGCGCTCCGGCATCGCGGTTTATCGGCTTGCTGGTGTGGGCCCGCCGTGAGAAGGCTCCAAAATCATGGCGGTGCGGATCTCGGGCTTCCTGGGCGGACGGCTGCAACTGGCGCAGGACGAGCGCGGACATCGCGTCGGCCTCGACGCCGCGTTGCTCGCCGCGGCGACGCCCAATGCGGCGTCGGGCCTCATTCTCGATCTGGGCGCCGGGGTCGGCGCGGTCGGACTCTCCGCCGCGCTGCATGCCCCAAAGGCGCGGATCGGCCTGGTGGAGATCGCGCCCGAAGCGGCGGCGCTGGCGCGCGAGAACATTCGCCTGAACCGCTTGGAGGAGCGGGCCCGCGTCTATGAGGCGGACTTCACGCACGCGGCTAATCGCCGCGCTTGCGGCCTCGTCGACGAGGAGGCGGAAGTCGTGCTGACCAATCCGCCCCATCACGCGCCCGGTAGCGTGCGGGTCTCGCCGGATCCGGCGAAGGCCCTGGCGCATGTCGCCGCCGCGCCGCTCGCCAATTGGACGCGCGCGGCGCTGGCGCTGCTCGCCCCCGGAGGATTTTTTGCGATGATCCATCGCGCGGAGGCCCTCAGCGAATGCCTGGCGGCGCTGGAGGCGCGGCTCGGCGGGCGTCGCGATCCTCCCCGTGTCGCCCCGCGACGGCGCCGCGGCGACGCGCGTTCTGATCCGCGGCGTGAAGGGCTCAAAGGCGCCGCTGTCGCTCCTGCCGCCCCTGGTCCTGCACCGCTCGGACGGCGCCTATTCGCCGCTCGCCGACGCGATCCTGCGCGGGCTGCGGTCTGCGCCGCTCTGAAATTTGAGCATGTTCTTACCCAAACCGCTTCGCGCTTTTTTCGGAACAGGCCTGCGCCGGCATCTATGAATTCCGCATGATTGCTTCGCGAATGCTCAAGCGGAAATCTTATCCGGCCTTATCGCCTCTCGTCGGCGTCGATCGTCCCGGAGCGCAGCCGCACCACGCGGTCGCAGCGGGCGGCGAGCGCCGGGTCATGCGTGGCGAGGATGAGCGTCGCGCCGCGCCGGGCCTTCTGCGCGAAGATCAGCTCGATGATCTGCGCGCCGGTTTCGGAGTCGAGGTTGCCGGTCGGCTCGTCCGCGGCAAGGATCAGCGGGTCCGGCGCGAGCGCCCGCGCCAGCGCGACCCGTTGCTGCTCGCCGCCCGAGAGCTGGCGCGGATAATGGCGCAGACGCTCCTGAAGCCCAACGGCCGCAAGCTCGGCGGCGGCGACCTCGAAGGCGTCGGGCCGATCGGCGAGCTCCAGCGGCGCGGCGACGTTTTCGAGCGCCGTCATGGTCGGAATGAGCTGGAAGGACTGGAAGACCACGCCTATGTTCTCGCCGCGAAAGCGCGCGAGACGGTCTTCGTTCATTTGAACGAGGTCGAGACCGCCGATCCGCACGACGCCGGAATCGGGGCGCTCCAGCCCGGCGAGCGCCATTAAAAGTGTGGATTTCCCCGAGCCCGAAGGTCCAACGAGACCGATCGTCTCTCCTTGCGCTATTGTAAGGCTCAGCGACTTGAGGACGTGCACCCGCGCCGCCCCGGCGCCGAGAGTGAGGTCGACATCGATGAGTTCAATCGTGGAGAGCGACACCGGCGGGGCCTCGGACATTGCGCTCAAAGCGCGCGCGCGCCCTTATGCCGGTTTGCGCGCGGCCTTCCAAGCTCTCTCCTCACTCCTCTCTCTCGCGGCGCTGCTTCTGCCCGTCCGTCGCGGCGGCGGAGTGCGCCAACGCGCCTCCCATTATCGGCGGCGACCAGAAGTGCGTCGAGACCTTGACGGTCGTCGCCTTCGGCGACAGCCTGACGGCGGGCTTCTCGCTGCCGGCGAGCCAAGCGTTCCCCGCGCAATTGGAGAGGCGTCTCGCTGCGGACGGCTTCCCCGTTCGCGTCGTCAACGCCGGCGTTTCCGGCGACACGACCGCGGATGGACTGGCCCGGCTCGATTATGCGCTGTCGGAGAAGCCGGACCTCGTCATTGTCGAGCTTGGCGCCAACGACATGTTGCGCGGCGTCGATCCCAAGGCCACGCGCGAAAATCTCGAGAAGATGCTCACCGCCATCAAAGCGAAGGGCGCCGCGATTCTGCTCGCCGGCATGAAGGCCAGCGGCAATTACGGCGACGCGTACAAGGCGCGCTTCGACGCGATCTATCCGGGGCTCGCGAGCGCGCTGTCCTTGCCGCTCTATCCGTTCTTTCTCGAAGGCTTGGATAAGGATGCGGCGCTCTTGCAAAGCGACGGCCTCCATCCCAGCGCCGAGGGCGTCGGACGGATCGTGGCGGGCGTCGCGCCTTCCGTCGAGGAGAGCTTGCGCGACATCATGATCGACCGCGACAAGAAGGCGCATTGAGCGGGCGGCGCGAGCTGCGCTGGATGCGCGGCTTGCGGAAAGACGGCGATGTTTTCGCGCCCTGGGCGCTCTAAGATACTAAAATCGATCACGTTTTCTGCGGGAGGAAAGTCATGCCGAGACTGTTCACAGCCTTGGAGATCCCGGCCGAAATCGGCGAAAGCCTCTCGAGGCTGCGTGGCGGAATTTTCGGCGCCCGCTGGATCGACGTTGAAAACTACCACCTGACGCTGCGCTTCATCGGCGACGTCGACGATCGCGTGGCGCATGAGGTCGAGCATTCGCTCCATGCGATCAGGCGGCCGGGGCCCGTGGTCGCACTCGATCAGCTTACCGCGTTCGGCGGCGACAAGCCGCGCGCTATCGTTGTGAAAGCGCGGCTCGATCCGGCGCTCGTTGAGCTACAGGCCGAACAGGAGCGCCTGATGCGGCGGCTCGGGGCCGCGCCCGAGGTGCGCAAATTCGCGCCGCACGTGACGCTGGCGCGGCTGCGCGGCGCGTCGCCCATGGCGGTCGCCGATTATCTGAGCGCGCGCGGCTATTTTCCGTCGCTCAAGTTTTCGCCGACGCGCTTCGTTCTCTATTCGTCAAGGAACTCGGTCGGTGGCGGACCCTATGTCGTCGAAGCCGCCTATCCTTTCGTCGCGCGACGCGCGGAGGCGGTGGCCTGATCCGCCCGAATACTCGCTTCGAATCCTTAAGTCAGTTCGGTAAATGGCCCCACTTCCAGAAGGCGTCTAGGCTCGATTTGCACTTGGCGCAGACGCAGCGAATTGGCAACGACGCTGACCGACGACAGCGCCATCGCCGCGGCGGCGATGGTGGGCGACAACAGCAGACCAAAGGCGGGGTAGAGCGCTCCGGCTGCGATGGGCACGCCCGCAGCATTGTAGATGAAAGCAAAAAACAAATTCTCGCGGATATTGCGCATGGTCGCTTTCGATAGGCGGCGGCCGCGCACGATGCCGCGAAGGTCGCCCTTGAGCAGCGTGACGCCGGCGCTCTCGATAGCGACATCGGTCCCCGTCCCCATGGCGATGCCAATGTCGGCGGCGGCGAGCGCGGGGGCGTCGTTAACGCCGTCTCCGGCCATGGCGACAATGCGGCCGGCCTGTCGAAGCCGCGCGACAACCTGGCTTTTATGTTCGGGCAGGATTTCCGCTTCGACCTCTGTTAAGCCAAGTCGCTTTGCGACGGCGCGCGCCGAGGTCCAATTATCCCCGGTCAGCATCACAACCGAGACGCCCGCTTCGCGCAACGATTCCAGCGCCTCTGGCGTCGTCTCCTTGATGGGGTCGGCGATGGCGATGACGCCGGCCGCTCTGCCCTCGATCGCCACAAAAATCACGGTCGCGCCATTTTCTCGCAAGCGTTCGGCTTCGCCCTCCAGCGCGCTCGTGTCTATCCCCAGCTCACCGAGAAAGCGTTGGTTGCCGATCACGAGGAACTGTCCGCTGACGCGGCCGGTCACGCCCTTCCCGACAGGCGAGTCAAACTCCGTCGCCTCAGAGAGCGTCAGCTTTCTTTCCAGCGCGGCCTGAACGATCGCCGCCGCGAGTGGATGTTCGCTCGCGCGTTCGAGGCTGGCCGCCACGGCGAGAAGCTCACTCTCCCCCAGTTCCCCCATGGGGCGTATCGCGGTGACACGCGGCTTGCCTTCGGTGAGCGTGCCCGTCTTGTCGACGACGAGGGTGTCGATTTTCTCGAAGCGCTCGAGAGCCTCCGCATTCTTGATGAGCACGCCGGATTGAGCGCCACGGCCGACGCCAACCATCACGGACATCGGCGTTGCCAGACCCAAAGCGCAGGGACAGGCGATGATGAGAACGGAAACGGCGGCGATCAGGCCATAGCTCATGCGCGGCTCCGGCCCCCATATCGACCATGCGGCGAAGGCCAGGATCGCGACGGCGATGACGAGCGGAACGAACCAGCCCGAGACCTGGTCGGCAAGACGCTGAATCGGCGCGCGGCTCCTCTGCGCCGCAGCGACCATCTCGACAATGCGCGAAAGCATGGTGTCGCGGCCGACCCGTTCGGCGCGCATCACAAAGCTCCCGGTCTGGTTGAGCGCGCCGCCGATCACTTTGTCCCCGACGCTTTTCGTCACGGGCATGGATTCGCCCGTCACCAGGGATTCGTCGACGGAGCTGCGCCCTTCGAGAAGCGCCCCATCCACGGGAACCTTCTCGCCGGGTCGAACCCTCAGTCGATCGCCGACATGAACTTGATCGAGCGGAACCTCTTCATCCGACCCGTCTTCCTTGACGCGCTTCGCGATCGCCGGAGCGAGGTTGAGGAGCGCGCGGATTGCGCCGCCGGTCTGTTCCCTTGCCCGCAGTTCGAGCACCTGTCCGAGCAGCACGAGCACTGTAATTACTGCCGCCGCCTCAAAATAAATGGGAACGGAATTGTCGGCGTTGCGGAACGCCGCGGGAAAGACTGAGGGGGCGAAGACGGCGACGACGCTATAGAGCCAAGCGACGCCCGTGCCCATGGCGATTAACGTGAACATATTGAGGTTGCGCGACACGAGCGATCGGGCGCCTCGCTCAAAGAAAGGCCAGCCCGCCCAAAGCACCACGGGGCTCGCCAAGGCGAATTGCGCCCAGTTGGATAGATGCGGCGGAATGAAACGATGAAGGCCGAAAAAATGCCCGCCCATTTCCAGGATGAACACGGGGAGAGTGAGCGCAAGCCCGACCCAAAAGCGCCGCGTCATATTGGCGAGTTCGGCGCTTGCTTCGGGTTCCGCCGTCGAAACGAGGGGTTCAAGCGTCATTCCGCAAATCGGGCAACTCCCTGGCCCGACTTGGCGGATCTGCGGATGCATCGGGCAGGTGTAGACCACGCCCTCTGTCGGCGGCGGAGCGTTGCCGCCGACGGGACCAGTATGATCGGCGTGGGCCGCCGCATGCTCGTGTCTCGTCGAACCGCTGGGGGCCGAATGATGATGGAGTTCAGAACTCATTCCCGACCCCTCCGAAGTGGAGGGCCGGTCGCGACCGCTCAACCTCCAAACTCTCTATCTCTAAACCATCTTTCGAAATGACGACTTTGCGGCGCGTTAAGGATGCAGGAGCAGACAAGCGGACACACCCCGCTACGGACGACCGCAGCGGGCGGGCAGTAAGGAGGCGAATTCTATTCCCTCACCACGCCGTTTCTTTGTCAGTCCTAGCGGCAAATCCAAACGGCCTGTCCGTTATGATGAGCCCAGCAGGGACCGTGCACGTGACCGCGACCTTCCGTGCCGCTCCAGTCGCGGTGCGAATGTCGGGCGTGCCCCCCGGTATCCTGATGGTATTGGCCTTCGTGGGACACGCCGGCCCCGGCTGGCGCTGCAACGCCCACAACAGCAATCGCCACGGCCAGCGCCACGATCATCCTTTTCATTTGTTTAGCCTCCTGCTCTCGCGTGACTTTCGAAGCCAGCGATTCCTGTTTCAGTCCTTGGCCACTCTCCTCGGGGACGCCTCCCCAAAGCTGATATTTTTCGAAGCTTCTCACCCCGTCTTGCGAGACTCTTCAATGACCTAGTAACCCTTCGCGTCTCGGCAAGGCGTTAACCTCCGCAGTATATCCCTCACCCCTCCGCGCGCTGCGGGGCCGGCGCGGGCGTGCGCCTGTTGCTCTCGATAATCGCCGCAGTCGCCGGGTCCTTCGCCGCCGCTTCCTCCAAGAGCCTCTCGGTTCCAGCCTCCAACCGCTCCTGCAGCAGGGCGTAGAAGGCGCGGGCCTCGAGCCCCGGCGCGATCGGGGGCAGGAACTCCATGACCGCGACCCCAGGCCGGATCAGAAAACCGTGACGCGGCCAGAAGAGCCCCGCATTCAAAGCGACCGGCAGCGACCGGCGTGCCGGTTTCCTGATAGATCATCGCGACGCCAAACTTATAGGCGGGCGGCGCTCCCGCCGGCCGTCGCGTGCCTTCCGGGAAGATGAAGAGCTGACGATCTTGCGCAAAGAACGCCTTGGCCTTGGCGACGAGCTGCGGCATCGTCTTACGGCCTTTGGCGCGGTCGATGGCGATCTGCTCGGCCCGCAGCAAATACCAGCCAAAAAGCGGCAAATAGACCAATTCGTGTTTCAGAATATAGGAGAAGTCCGGAAAGAAGATCGGCAGCGTGAACGTGTCCCACGTCGATTGATGCTTGGCGGCGACGATCACCGCGCCCTTTGGGATGTTCTCGACTCCGCGGATCTCGTGCTTCAGGCCGCAGATTTTTTCGAGTAGCCAGAGCGTCGTGCGGCCCCATTGGCGTCCCAGTTCCTGGACGATTCCGCGCGGCCCCGTGATGAGGGTCGGCAGCCAAGCGAGCATCAGCAGCACCGTGCAAAGGTAAAAGAGGCACTGGAAGATGAGCGAGCGCAGGAACAACAGCATGACGGGCGGGACCAGGGGACGGGACGCGTCCTTTTAAGCCCCCCGGCGTAGCGGCGACAAGCGGCTTGCCGCGGCGCGGCTCGCGACGATAATGGCCGTCAAGTCCGACGCGGAGAGAGAAGGACATGTCGCATTCGCCGCTCGACGCCGGCCTTGATCGCGCTGCGCTCAAGCGACGCCGACTGAACGTCCTTAACGTTTCCGCTTTTTCGAGTTGCGCCCTCGGCTTGGCGCTCATGCTTCTCGCCCTCTTCTCCGCCTCTGCGCTCGCGGAGGGACCCGCCGTGACGGAGCCCGAAAGCTATCGCCTCGACGACTATCGCGCGCCGACGCCCGCGACGCTCAAGGGCGCGCATGTGATCGACACGCAGCAAGCCTTCGATCTGTGGCAGGCCAAGTCCGCCGTGTTCGTCGACGCCTTGCCGCGTCCGCCCAAGCCTGCCGACCTGCCCCCTAAGACGGTCTGGCGCGACAAGCCCAGAGCGGACATTCCCGGCAGCGTTTGGCTCGTCAACACGGGCTTCGGCGCTCTCGCGGAGCCGACAGAACGCTACTTCGAGACGGGGCTCGCGAAGGCGACCGGAGGCGATAAGAAGAAGCCTTTGGTCTTCTATTGCCTGGCGGACTGCTGGATGTCCTGGAACGCGGCGAAACGCGCGCTGTCGCTCGGCTACGCCGACGTTTCTTGGTATCCCGACGGCACGGACGGCTGGGAGAAGGAGGGACATCCGCTTGAAGACCGCGCGCCGGAGCCTGGGTTTTGAAACCAAGCCCCATAGGTAATGGATGATAAGCCGCCCGCGTGAAGGCGTCGTCGGCCCTCAGACCTTATCGCGTGAGAGAGTTTTGCAGATGACCAAGCCTGAAGATGCGAAGGGCGAGGGCCAGCGCCCGCCCCGCGGCGTTCCCGCCCCGCTGCGCCGCGCGACGCGCGAGCCGATTCCGAAGTCGAAAAAGGAGCGCCCGGCGAGCAAAGGCCGCGTGCACAAGGGGCGGACCGGCAAATGATCGAGCGCGAGGGCGTTGCATGACGACATCGAAGATCATCGCCGCCCTGCTCGGGCCGACGCTCGTCGCCACCGCTTTGATGCTGCTTCTCAATCTCGAAGCGATGCCCGGCGTCATCGAGGAACTCTCCAAGAGCCCCATGCTCATCGTGCTGGCCGGCTATGCGGCCTTCGTTCCCGGGCTTGCGATCGTCTATTTCCACAACCGCTGGACCGGCGGTTGGCCGATACTCGTCACGCTGTTCGGCTGGCTCAGCGTCGTCGTCGGTTTCATCCGCATGGTCTTTCCGCTTCAACTGGCGGGCGTCATGTCCCAAGCCGCCTTCGCCTCGGCGCTGCACGTCGTGCTGCCCGCGATCGGCGTCGTCTTTCTGATTTTCGGGGGCCTGCTGACCTACAAGGGCTATGGGCGCGAGTAGGGCGCGGATGTGGAGGGGCGCGTGCGGGACGACAACGAGTTTTTCGATCTCCAGCGCTTCGTCGAGGCGCAGGCGCCGGTCATCGAGAACGTGCTCGCCGAGCTTCGCGCCGGGCGCAAGCGAACGCACTGGATGTGGTTCGTCTTCCCGCAGTTTGCGGGGCTCGGCTCCAGCGCCATGGCGGTCGGCTACGCGATCGGCTCGGCCGCGGAGGCCCGCGCCTATCTCGCGCACCCCGTGCTCGGAGAGAGGCTGCGCCACTGCGTTCGCCTCGTCGTCGCGTCGCAACGGCCCCTGGCCGAGATCTTCGGCCCTCCCGACGACATGAAGTTTCGTTCCTGCGTGACGCTCTTTTTCGCCGTCGCCCCCGATGAGGCCGCGTTCGGCGAGGCGATCGATCGCTGTTGCGGCGGCGTGATGGATGCGGCGACGCTCGCGAAGCTCGGCGACGCCGGTCCCTGATCGCGCGTCAGGGCGCGTTCTTGCGGAAGATCAGCATATATTGCCGCGGCAGGGAGGGTCCCGTCTCGACGAGCGTGTAGCCGGCGGCCATAAGTTCCTCCACGGCCTGCTCGGGAGGAATGCGGTGCTGCGGCGGCGGGCCGCTCGGGGAGTCCGCCTTGAAATCGACGATCGCCAGCCGTCCGTCGTCCTTCAACGAGGATTTCAGCCGCGTGAAATAGGCGACGCGATGGCCGATGTGATGGAACGTGTCGACGACGAGCGCGAGATCCACCGGCTCTGGCAAATCGGCGTTGTCGCCCTGCGCCAGCATCGGGATCACATTGCTCAGCCCTTCGCGCTTGGCGCGCTCGCCGAGGTAGCGCGTCATGTCGGGCTCGACGTCGACCGCATAGACGCGACCTTGCGGCGCGAGGCGGGCGATGCGCATCGCGAAATAGCCCGTGCCGGCGCCGATGTCCGCGACGGTTGCGGAATTGCCGATTTTCAACGCGTCGAGTACTTCCTGCGGCTTCTGCCACGCGTCGCGCTCGGCCGCATCGAATTCCTTGGCCCAGGTCTCGGCGCCTTCGAAACGGTGATGAAAGGCGCCGTCGCCGCCGTCCATATGATGATGCATGTGTTGCGAAGACGGCATATCCGCCGCGGGGGCGCCTCTTGGGCCGCAACGCCCGACGCGCCGCTCATGCAAAACGCCAATAAAACGAAGCGGCGCGCAAACCCGCGCGCCGCGCCCACGCCGTTGCATCTCTTGAGCATCATCTCGGACCGTCGATTCGCGTTGCGATCACGCACAGGTCCCGTGCGCTTCAGGCCATCTGTCTAGGCGATTAGCGCATAAGAGCTCATCGAGCTTCGACGCCGTGAGGGCCGCAGCGTCGAGCTTGCGGCCGGTCGCGGCGCTTCAGCTGCATCTTGTCGAGAGAGAGCCGCTCCAAAGATCGCCCCTGCTCTTGATCTTGCTTCAACCACTGACCGGAAAGACTTCGCCGGTTGCATTCGCGGCGATCCACTTCTCGAGCTCGGCGACGTGGCCGCTCTCCTCCTCGACGAATTCGCGGGCCAGAGCCTTGATCTCTGGATCCTTCGTCTCGTCGAGAATTTTCTTGTAGTAGTCATAGCCCGCCTGCTCGGCCGCGAGCGCGATTTCGAGCGCCTCGCTGCGGCCGATGAAAGGATCGGCGGCCCAGATCGCGGCCGTCTCCGGGCTTTCGAGGTCCGGCCACTCGAAGTCGTCCGAGGCCATCTTGGGGATGTCCCGGAAGCCCGAGCGGGCCTTTGCGTCGGCAAGATGCAGACGCGAATAGTCGGAAAGCCGACGAAACAGTCGGCCGACCTCGCGATTCCCGCAGGACTCCATGGCGTCGGCCAGTTGGCCGAAGCGAAGCGCGGCCTCCTCCTCGACGCGGATCGCGTAGGCCAGAAAGGTTTCGACGGATTCCATGACGAAGTCTCCTCAGGCGCCGCCGGGCTCGCCGGTGAACTTCACCAATATGTCCTGGTCCCGTACCACATATTGGCATGCGAGGCGAAATCGCGGCGCGACGTCATCGACCTCCGCTCGACGAATTTCTTCCGGCGTGATCTTGCCGAGGGACTTCAGCTGCGTCTTTTCCTTCTCGGTCAGCAAAGACCCCATGGTCTTGCCGGAGAGCGTCACGACCTCGATCAGACAGGAGCCGCACTCGCCGTCGCGGCAATCGTGGGGGATCGGCACCTTGTTGGCTTCGGCGACCGCGAGCACGGTCGAGGTGTCTCCAGCGATGGCGTAAACAGTGAGATTCTTGTGCAGCAACGGCGTTTCGAAAGTCACGTTCGGCATGGGTTTCCTCAGCTTGTTGGTTTAGGCGAGCAGCAATTACGCTCTTTGCCCGCCCGTTAAGCTAGCAAACCCCCAGCCAGATTTAAGCTCGTGCAGCCCTTTGCGGCGCTATGTCGCATTCGCAGGCAGCGGGCGTCGCTCGCTTCGCTGCGATCAACCGAAGGACTTGCCGCAAGAGCCGTTCGATTTGGCGTTCGGATTATCGAATGTGAATTCCAGTTCCTCGAGGCCGATCACGAAATCGACCTTCGCGCCGTCGAGATAGGCCGCGCGATGCCTGAGCGTGATCTAATGTCTGTGTGGCGCAAGAGCCGTTGCCGGCGTGCGGCCTGGCTGTCCGTCGGCGCTCGCGAGGGGAAACAGGCCTGCTTGGAAGCATTCCGCCATATGCGTCGCCTTGGCGAGCGCTTGCTCGGCCTGGGTCTTGGGCAGGTTCTCGATTGCGGCCTCTTTGAACAGCTCGAGCCAGCGCGCGAAATGTTTGGGTTCGACCGGAAGATGGGTATGAGCGGTGTAAGGATGGCCGTCGTAACGTTCGGTATGGAGCAGCGACTTGGACCAAAAGTTCGCCACCGTCGCGACATGAGCTTCGAGATCGTGAATGCTCCCGGCCAAAACCGGCCCGAGCACCGGATCGGCGAGGCCGCGCTTATAGAACGCGCGCACGCAGACTTCGATCGCCGCTTCGATGCGCTCTCTCTCAGCCGCGTCGTCAATCCTCGGAAAATCGAAAGTCATGGGTTCTCTTTCATCGGAGTGAGGCGCGCGCGAAAGACCCGCGCCGCAGAGCAGGGGTGCGCAATGCCGATGCGCGCCCGCTTATGCAGGCCAGGCGCCAGGGTCCCAATCCCCGCGAACAGTTGGGTTGAAGGGTAGTTTTATTCCCGACGCGACATAGCTGCAGGCGGCGGGGCGCATCGCCTGTCGGAAAGCCGACAAAGGGGCGCTCTTGAATAGGCCCACGCCTGGAGATGCGCGAGGCAAACGCTCGTTCTGGGCGACAAGTTCATGCTATGAAAGGCGTCCGATGTGACGGTCGCCGTGGACTGATCCTGATCCGGTTGCTCAGCCGCAGCGCGATCTTGCGACCTCACGCACCAATTCGTCGGGATCGTCGAGGAGGCGCGGCAGCAACTCCGGGGGCGCGCGTTCGGCGACCGTGAATCGCACGCGCAAATCTTCGTCCTTCGCCATCGCGGCGAGGCGCGACGGCGGCAGCCGCTCGGCAACGACGAGTCGCACGAGCGGCTCCTCGTCATACATCAACAGGGTCAGCCGTTCCTCCGGCAGGCGGCGCGCGGCCCAGCGCCTGACCTCCGCATCGGGATCGCGGACGGCGAGCGCGACGAGCTCGGGCGGCAGCCGCCGCACGGCGGCGATGCGGACCAAATAGTCCTCGTCGGAGAGCATCGAGACGAGGCTTGCGCCTTCCAGCCGGTTGGCGAGCGCAATGCGCACGCGCGGCTCGGGGTCTTTCGCCAGCGCCTTCACCCGCTCCAGGGGCAGTCGCATCGCCGCTATGGCGCGCACTTCCGGCTCCGGGTCGGCAAGCAACGGCATGAGCCGCATCACGCTCGCATATTTCGCGGCGACGGCGCGCACCTCGAAATAGGAGTGCTGGAGATAATCGTTCGCGAGCTCGGGATGGCCGCGGAAAAATCCGTCGACGCGGCGCGCGCGGCGGTCGCGCACGCAGGCCGTCCCCTTGCGGCATAGGCCTTCGCGATTGAGTGCGACGTGGTCGCATTCGCGACAGCGGATCGGCCGCCCGAGCCAGTCGAGCGGATTCGCGTCGGGGTCGTAGTCGGCGGTGCTCATTGCGCTAGAACTTGCGGACGGGAATATCATGCTTCTGCAGGGCGTAGCCGATCTGGCGCGGCGTGAGGTTCAGAAGACGCGCCGCTTTGGCTTTCACCCAGCCGGCCTCTTCCATGGCGTCGATCAGCCTGTCGCGTTCGCTGCGAGGATCCGCGCCGGCGGCATTGCAGTTTTCGGCGCCCGGGCATGTCGGGAGCGGAGTCTCCCCGACCGGCGCGGGACTCGCGGGAGGCGGCGGCGAGCTTTTCGGCGCCGGGACAATCGGCAGGGGCTTCGTGAAACGGGGAGGCGCAGGCGTGTCCTCATGCGGCCCTCCCCACAGAACGGCGGAGAGACAGCCGTCGTTTTTGCAGGAGAAGTCCTTGTCCACGATTTCGGATCCGTGGGCGAGAGTCGCCGTGCGGTTGATGCAGTTCTCGAGCTCGCGGATGTTGCCGGGAAATCCGCACTCGGAGAGCACCTGCATCGCCGAGGTGGAAAGCGAGAGATGCGAGCCCTGCTCCGCGTTGAAGCGGCGGAGGAACTCATTGGCGAGCGACGCGAGATCGCCCTTGCGCTCGCGCAAGGGCGGCAGAAAGATCGGCACGACGCTGATGCGGTAATAGAGGTCGGCGCGGAACTCGCCCTTCTGCACGGCCTGTTCGAGGTTCTTATTGGTCGCGCACACGAATCTCACGTCGACCTTCAGCGTGCGGTTTCCGCCGACGCGCTCGAACTCGCCCTCCTGCAGGACGCGCAGCAGTTTGGCCTGAAAGGCGGGCGTGATCTCGCCGATCTCGTCGAGGAACAGCGTGCCGCCGTCGGCGAGCTCGAAGCGCCCCTTGCGCATGGCGGCGGCGCCGGTGAAGGCTCCGCGCTCATGGCCGAAGAGCTCCGACTCGAGCACGCTTTCCGGCAGGGCCGCGCAGTTGAGCTTGACGAAAGGCTTGCTGTGGCGCGGGGAAAGATTGTGGATCGCCGCCGCGAAGAGCTCCTTGCCGGTGCCGGACTCTCCGCGCAGCAGCACGGTCGAGCGCGATTTGGCGACGATGCGGATTTTCTCGACGACCGCTCGCACCGCGGGGCTGGAGCCGATGATGCCCTTGATGCCGTCCGTCTTGACGCCGTCCACGGAAAGTGGCCGCTCGCCTTTGCCGAGCCGGGCGTTCTCCAGCATCAAGCGCTCGCGATCGCGGGCGATGAGCTTGTGCAGCCGCAAGGTTTGGCCGACGAGATTGGCAATCATCGTCAGAAAGCGCACGTCGTGATCGAAGCGCACGGACGACCGATTTGAAAGCGCGCGGTCGACCGTCAGCGTGCCGACGACATCGTCTCCCTCTTTGATCGGCACGCCGACGAGGGAGAAGGGCTCGCCGTCCGCCGGGCCCCACCCGGAGAGGTCGGCGCCTTCGAAGAGCGCGGAGTCGAGAACATTCTCGACGACCAGCGGCATCTTGGTCGCGACAATCTGACCGATCGCGCGCTCGGGCAGGCGATCGAAAAATTGCTTCGCATTGACCTCGGACCAGCCCGAGCCGACGACGATCTCCGGTTCCCCTTCCCTATCGAGCAGGGCGAAGAGGCCGTGACGCATGTCGAGAAAGCTCGACAACACGCCGAGCACGCCGGCGAGCGTGCGCTCAAGGCGATTGGGAGAGGCCAGGAGCTTTGAGACTTCGTAGATGCCTACGAGAGCGGATTCGCTCAGATCCGATGTCCGGACGCCAGGTCCGGTCGAGGTGCTTCCGGAGTGAAAACCCATCGCTTTCTTCCGACTCCAGTCGATGAAGCGTGTCTCGTGAGCATAGGAGCAATTCACAAAGCGTCAATGCGATATTTTGTGCAATGCGGCAAATCGCGCTTTTTCTTCCTGTTTTCAGTCCATTCCCTCTGCGAGCGCCAAGACCACAGGCCATCCAACTCCCCCCGAAGGATCGAGCCGCGCGAGTTGAGAAAAATTCGCGAGCGCCGTCTCGCGATTCCCGCGCTTCAATTCGATGAAGCTCAGCGCCTTGAGCGCGAAGACGGCGAATCGTCCCGGCCCCTTCGCGGCTTCCTCCTCCGGCCACTCGCTGGGATCCTGACCCCAGCCCGCTTGGCGCGCGCCCTCCTCCATGCCTTGGCGCGCCATCGCCGCTGCGGCGTCAAATTGGCCCATGCGAGTCTGGACCTTGAAGAGGCAGTAATAGACGGGCAGCGCGTTGGGCGCGAGCGCCAGCGCTTCGCGAAACAATTGATCCGCGCGCGCGCCATCGCGGCGCTGCGCGACGACGCCCTGCCGCAAGAGTTCCTCGATTTCCGCCGGCAAGTCTCCGAAGCTGACGGTGGTGGGCTCGTTCAGCGCCATTTCGATTAAATTTTCCATGACGTCGCTCGAGCAAATTTGGAGCCACCGGGGCTCACAGTCGTCCCCCGGCTTTTGAGGGCGTGACGGTCGATGTCAATGAGACGCCGACGCCGAGCGATTCTGCTTCAGCGCTCCGAAAGCGAAATCCTGCGCCTGCTCCAGCATTCATCGCGGCACGATCAAGGACGCCTCGATCAGCCTCGGCGCCGGCGCGGCCGCTTTATCGTAGAGATTGTGGCCCGGATTTTGCGCTGTGCTTGAAGGCGGACCACCCTCAACGCAAAGGAGCATCAACGTGCCGACGCTGACTGTACTTCCCTCTGGCAAGACAACGGACGTCGAGCCTGGAACCAGGCTGCTCGACGCCATATTGGCGTTGGGAGAGAAGATCGTCAGCAAATGCGGCGGCGAGGCGAAATGCGGCGAGTGCCATGTTTTCGTTCAGGAAGGCCGCAAGAGCGTCTCTAAGATGCAGCGCGTCGAGAATGAGAAGCTCGACACGATTCCCGGCGTCGGCTCCAAGTCGCGGCTCGCCTGTCAAACCTTGTTCGGAACCGAGAACGTGACCGTCGAGCTGCTCGGCTTCGGGTCCGGTTTGTAACTTCTCTGACAAGCAAGGAGATTCGTCATGACGACCAGCACTCTCATCCATGTTCGCTTCGCTCCGGACGGAACCGTCTCCGAGATCGGAGAGCGTCCCGAGGGCTTGACCGCGCAGCGATGGTTCACGCGCCTGAGCGAGAAATGCGGAACGCACTTCAAAGCGCTTTCCGGCGGCCGCGGTCTTTTCCGGCTCGATCCGGAAACGTTGCAGACGCTGAAGGCTGGCGCGGCCCATTAGCGCCTTCCGCTCGAACGATCGTTTGGGCGATAAAAAATCGCATCGAGTCGATTGGAGCGAATTCTGGTCGCAAAAGTCTGTCAACTTTTGCGGCTTTGCTCTGAGGGCCGAGCGATCATCTCAAGGAGAAGTCGATGCTAGGCGAAATCAGCGCCGCCTTTAAGCGGCGCGAGGTCATCCCTTATCTCGGCCCCGGCGTCTTAAAGCTGACGCAAGGCGCGCTTCCGCAATCGCCGGAAGCGCTCGTCGCGCACCTGACCAGCGCCGCAACGGTGCCGCATAAGATTCGCAACAATCTGACGGCTGCGGCGCAGTTCGTCGAAAACTTCAAGCACCGAAAAACGCTCGTGGCGGCAATGAACAAGGCCTTCACGCCTTCGGCCGAGCCCTCGCCTTTGCACGATTGGCTCGCCGCGCAGGATGGGCTGCCCCTCCTCGTCAATGTTTGGTACGACGACGTTCCCCAAAAGGCGTTCCGGAATCGCAAGGACTGGGGTCTCGTGCAGGGCGTCAGCCAGGCCGAGCACTGGGGCGAATGGGTTCACTGGTTCTCCGCCGATGGCCAGCGCATTCCGGGCAAGCCCTTCGAGCGGGACGCTTCTGGCGCGAAGGCTCCGGCTGAAGCGCCCGAGGGAACGCTGGACTGGCGCACGCTGATCTACGAGCCGATCGGTTCGTTCGCGCCGGCGGCGAACTACATCATCTCGGACTCCGACTATGTTGAAGTCCTGACAGAGATCGACATCCAGACGCCGATTCCGGACACGGTGCAGACGTTGCGCAAGGGACGCAGCTTCTTGTTTCTCGGCTGCCGCTTCGCCACGCAGATCGAGCGCGCCTACGCGAGACAAATCATGAAGCGTTCCTCCGAGCGCCATTGGGCCGTGATCGAAGGACCCTTGACGAAGAACGAGAAAAAATTTCTCGCCGAGCAGAACATCACGCCCATCGACGCCCCGTTGCAGGACTTCGTCGCGCAGCTGACGGCCGCGAAGGTCCTCGCCGAAGCGGTCTAGCGCCTGTTCCTCTCCGCATTGAACGCGCTCCGCTTCTCCATGGCCGAGCGCGTTTCTCCCAAAACCGCTCGCTCTCTAGGGGACGGACTCTTGGACGAACTTCCGCAAGTCTTCAAATACCACGTCTTCGCCTGCTTCCAGCAGCGGCCGCCGGGCCATCCGCGCGGCAGCTGCATGGGGTCGGGCGCCAAGCCGCTCTGGGATCGGTTGATGGCGAAGCTCAACACGACCCCGATGCCGGAGGTGTCGATCGTCGCAACCGGCTGCCTCGGCTTTTGCCGCGCCGGCCCGCTGATGGTCGTTTATCCGCAAGGCGTCTGGTACACGCCGCGCACGGAAGCCGACGTCGACGAGATCATCCAGTCGCATTTCGTCGAGGGTAAGCTCGTCGAGCGACTGGCCATCGTGCCGAGTCTTTAACCGGCCTCGCGAAGCTTCGGCGAAACGGACAATGAAAAAGGCCCCTACTGCTTAGGATCGGGGCCTTTTTTTCTGCGACGGGTCCCCACTCGAGGTGCGCCACGTATGGAGGCTGACTAGGCCGTCGCCGGGCGCACCCGCGCCGTCTGCCTATGCCCGATCTCTAGGCGGACTCTGTAAGCCGGCCGAGCAAGAGATCCGCCTTCCTGCGCAAGAGTTCGATGCGCAGCGGCTTGATTGCAACGCTGTCGGCGCCCTCCGCCAGGCATTTCTTGGCGAGATCGACCGCGCCGGGCTCCAGCACCACAACGATTTTTGGCTTGCGCAGCCGCTCGCGGACTTCGCCGTAAAGCGCGGGGCCATGGCGCCGCATCAACGCCTCTGAAACGAAAACGAGGTCTGGCGGCCAGTCGACGGCCTTCTCATAGGCCCATTCGAGGCTCGGCGCTTCATGGGTTTCGTTCTCGTCATGCAGCATGAACTGCATCGCCGCGCGAATGATCTCGTCCTCGTCGATCACGAAGATTCTCTTGTTGTCGACAGCCTTGCTGCTCTCAACGCCAATCTGCATTCGATCCCCCGATTTGCGCCATCCCGAAGCAAAGACCATGCCTCAGAATTCGGCGCCGCAGACATCCTGGCCCGGCTCGCGCGCAAAATTGAGCCCCGCGGCAGAGGATGCTAAAGCCCCGGCGACACTCAGCGATCTCAACCCGATCATTCGTTCAGGCCCGCCGAAATGAAGTTCACCCTCTCGTGGCTCAAAGACCATCTCGAAACTGACGCTCCGCTCGGCGAGATCGTCGAGACGCTCACGCGAATCGGGCTCGAGGTCGAGGCCGTGCACGATCCCGCCGCCGCGCTGAAGGATTTCGTCGTCGCCGAGATTGTCGAGGCTGATCGGCATCCCGACGCCGACAGGCTGCAAGTCTGCAAGGTCGCGACTGGCGCCGGAGCCCCCCTGCAAGTCGTCTGCGGCGCGCCCAACGCCCGCAAGGGGCTCAAGACGGTGTTCGCGGCGCCGGGGACCCATATTCCAGGCAAAAATTTCACGCTCGGCAAGGGCGTGATCCGCGGCGTCGAATCGCTCGGCATGCTCTGCTCGGCCGAGGAGCTGGGGCTCGGCGGCGATTCCCACGGCATCATGGAGCTCGATCCAGGCGCCCCCGTCGGCGCGGCCTATGCGCCCTGGGCGGGGCTCGACGATCCCGTCATCGAGATCAATCTGACGCCCAACCGGCCCGATGCCGCGGGCGTCTCGGGGATTGCCCGCGATCTCGCCGCCGCCGGCCTCGGTCGCCTTCGGACGCATGAGGGCCAGCCCATAGCGGGCAAGTTTCCCTGCCCCGTAAAGGTGAGACTGGATTTCGCTCCCGCGGACCTGCACCTTGCGCCGCTCTTCGCGCTGCGGCTCGTGCGGGGCGTGAAGAACGGCCCGAGCCCCGCCTGGCTGCAGGATCGGCTGCGCGCCATCGGCCTGCGCCCGATCAACGCGCTGGTCGACGTCACGAATTTCTTGACCTTCGACCGCGCCCGGCCCCTTCACGTCTTCGACGCGAAGAAGGTCAAGGGCGACCTCACCGTTCGCCGCGCCAGGGAGGGCGAAAGCCTGCTCGCGCTCGACGGAAAGACCTATGCGCTCGACGAGAACGTTGTCGTGATCTCCGACGAAGCGGGGCCTGAGTCGCTGGCCGGCCTCATGGGCGGCGAGGCCTCGGGCTGCGACGAGGGCACGGTCGACGTGCTGATCGAGACGGCGCTCTGGGACCCGGCGAACATCGCGCGCAGCGGCCGCAAGCTCGGCATCGTCACGGACGCGCGCTATCGTTTCGAGCGCGGGGTCGATCCGAACTTCGCTTTACCGGGGCTCGAGCTCGCGACGCGCCTCGTCACGGAATTCTGCGGCGGCGAGCCTTCCGAGGTCTATCTCGCCGGCGCCGTTCCCGCCGAGCGGCGGCGCATCGATTTCCCTTATGCCGAGACCAGGCGGCTCGCCGGCATCGACATCGCGCCGCCGGAAGCCGACGATATTCTGAAGCGGCTCGGCTTTTCGGTGGAGCACGCGGGCCACGCCAGCGCGCGGATCACGATCCCCCCCTGGCGGCCCGACATCGAGGGCAAGGCCGACCTCGTCGAGGAAATCCTGCGCATCGCCGGCGTCGAGCGCGTTCCGGCGACTCCGCTGCCCCGCGCGGAAGGGATCGCTGCGCCCATCATGACGCCGCTGCAAAAGCGCGCGCGTGCGGCGCGACGCACGCTCGCCGCGCAAGGGCTGGTGGAGGCCGTCACCTGGTCTTTCGTTTCGGCGCAGGAGGCCAAGGCTTTTGGCGGCGGCGCGCCGTCGCTCGCGCTCGCCAATCCGATCGCCGCAGAGCTCTCCGACATGCGGCCGAGCCTGTTGCCGGGACTTGTCGCGGCGGCCGGACGCAATGCGGCGCGGGCGCTGGACGACGCGGCGCTGTTCGAGATCGGCCAGGTCTTCTTGAGCGACAACGACAAGGGCCAGCGGCTCGCCGCCGCGGGGCTGAGACGCGGCCTCGCGACGAGCGAGACGCAGGGCCGCCATTGGGCGGCGCGGACCCGAAAGGCCGGGCTCTATGACGCGAAGGCCGACGCGATGGCGCTCTTGGCCGCGCTCGGCGTCCAAGGCGCGCAGATCATTCCAGGCGGGCCGGAATATCTTCATCCCGGTCGAGCCGCGACGCTGCAATTCGGCCCCAAGGCCAGCGTCGGCGTCTTCGGCGAGATTCATCCGCGCGTGCTCGCCGAGCTCGATGTCGAAGGCCCGATCGCCGTCTTCGAGATTTTCCTCGACTTGCTGCCCGCCGCCAAGGCCAAGGCGACGCGGACCAAGGCCAAGCTCGAAATCTCCGACCTCCAGCCGCTGTCGCGCGACTTCGCCTTCATCGTCGATCGCGAGCGGCCGGCGGGCGAGCTGTTGCGGGCCGTGCTCGGCGCCGACCGGACGCTTCTTTCCGGCGCGACCATCTTCGACGTCTACGAGGGCGTCGGCGTTCCCGAGGGCAAGAAGTCGATCGGCGTCGCGGTGACGCTGCAGCCGCGAGAGAAGACGCCGACGGACGCCGAGATCGAGGCGATCGCCGAGAAGATCGTCGCCGAGGCGGCGAAAAAGACAGGAGCTGTTCTCAGGGGATGAGAATGCGCGCCATCGCCCGCCTGACCGCTGTCCTGCTCGCGACGAGCGCCGTCGCCGAGCCCCTCAACTACGACTCCTGCGAGAATATCCAGGACTCGCGCGAATACGCCCATTGCATCGCGACGCTCGGCGCCGCGGGCGGGGAAAGAAGACCGCGGCCCCGCCGGCGCAAGCTGCGCCTGCCGCGGTGCAGCCGCAGGCGGCAGCCCCGGAGAAAGCCGCGGCTCCAGAGGAAAGAGGCGCCGGCGCCGCGCCCCGTGGCCGTCAGGACTCGCGGCGGTCGGGTTGTTTATCGCGCCCCGCCACGCGTCGCCGGTACGCGTCCGCGCCCAGTTCGGCGCGCGTAAGCCCGCGCATGTCGCCGCGAAACCGGTCCCTCGACGCGGCTGGCGCCGCACGTTAGCGAGAGTCGCGACTGCGCGATCGATCGCGAGCGCCATCCGCGTCGGCGTGTTCTTCTCCCTACCGAACTCTTCGGCGGAGCTTCCACGCCGCGTCTCATTTCTGGAATTTCCGCACGAAGCCGAAACGAACGGCGTCCGAATCGGGTCGCGAGCGCGCGATTTGCGCCGGGCGGAGGTGAAGAAAGGGTTGCCGAGGCGCTCGATGCGGGTTGCCCGGAGCACGAGCGATCGAATTCTCGCAGCGCTCGAGGCAGCAGCCCTTACACCTGACTGGCGGCGAGCGTGGCGAGCGGTCGGCCTTTGTCAATGACGGCCTGAAAGGCCGCCACCGAAGGCGGTGCGCTTACGCGCATCATTGACAAAAGTCGATCCGCTCGCCACGCTCCGCCAAGAGGTGCAAGGCTTTTCAAAGCTGTCGGCATGGGGCCGATCCAGCGCGGCGACGGCGAGCGTTATGCCCTATGGCCGACCCCCGCGCCCTACCCCGCCGCCCCGGGCGCGAGCATCTTCTCGGGCCGCACGATCGCGTCGAACTCGGCTTCGGTCACCTTGCCGGAGGCGAGCGCTTCCTCTTTCAGGCTCGTGCCGTTCTTATGCGCAGCGCGGGCGATCTTGCTCGCCGCGTCATAGCCGATCTTCGGCGCGAGCGCGGTGACGAGCATCAGCGAGCGCTCCAGGAAACGCTTGATGTTGGCTTCGTCCGGCTCGAGCCCATTGAGGCAGCGCAGGATGAAGCTGTCGATCCCGTCGGAAAGCAACGCGACGGACTCGAGGAAGGCGAAACCGATCACCGGCTTCATGACGTTGAGCTCCAGATGGCCCTGCGTCGCCGAGAAGGTGATCGTCTGATGATTGCCGAAGACGCGGGCGCAGACCATCGTGATCGCCTCGACCTGCGTCGGATTGACCTTGCCGGGCATGATCGAGGACCCCGGCTCGTTCTCGGGCAGGCGCAGCTCGCCGAGGCCCGCGCGCGGGCCGCAGCCCATGAGGCGGATGTCGCTGGCGATTTTGTAAAGCCCCGCTGCAAGCGCGTTGATCGCGCCATGCGCGAAGACGATCGCGTCATGCGCGGCGAGCGCCTCGAACTTGTTCGGCGCCGTGACGAAGGGCAGGCCCGTCTGCTTCGCGATGTTCGCCGCGACCTCTTCCGCGAAACCCGGCGCGGTGTTGAGCCCTGTGCCGACCGCCGTGCCGCCCTGCGCGAGCTCCAGGAGATCGGGAAGCGTCTTCTCCAATCGCGCCGCCGCTTGCGCGGCCTGCGTGGCGTAGCCCGAGAACTCCTGGCCGAGCGTGACGGGCGTCGCGTCCTGCAGGTGCGTGCGGCCGATCTTGACGATCTCGGCATAGGCCTTGGCCTTGGCGTCGAGCGCCGCATGCAGGCGCTTCACCGCCGGGATCAGCCGATCAGAAACGCCAAGCGCCGAGGCGATGTGAATCGCGGTCGGAAAACAGTCGTTCGAGGACTGGCCGTAATTGACGTGGTCGTTCGGATGCACGGGCTCCTTGGCGCCGAGCGGTGAGCCGAGCGTCTCATTGGCGCGGTTGGCGATCACCTCATTGACGTTCATGTTGGACTGCGTGCCCGAGCCCGTCTGCCAGACGACGAGCGGGAATTGCTGATCGAGCTTGCCGTCGATGACCTCCTGCGCCGCGGCGACGATCGCGTTCGCGATCTTCGGGTCGACGAGCCCCTTGGCGGCGTTCACCTCGGCGGCGGCGCGCTTGATGCGGGCGAGCGCGTGAACGATCTCGGTCGGCATGCGCTGGCCGCCGATCGGAAAGTTTTCGACCGACCGCTGCGTCTGCGCGCCCCAATAGGCGGTGGAAGGAACTGCGATATCGCCAAAGGAGTCCCGCTCCAGGCGGCTTTCTGCGCTCGTCATCTCGTCTTCGTCTCGTCAATGGGTCGTTGCGCCCGAGGGGCGCGCGCCGCGCTTCTATGGGAGATTTTGGGCGCTGCGGCAATCCTCGGGAAGACTGGCGCTAGATTACGCTGCGTTCAGGCGGAATTGCTGAACGCAGAACACGTGATCGATTTTAAAAAGTTAGAGCGCGCTTTGCGCGAAAAACCGGTTTCCACTTTTTCGCATCGCGCTCTGAAGGACGGTCAGCGCTCGACGGTGACGCCGGGAGCGTTGCGCAACGCCTGGCAGCGCTGGCTAAGCGGGGTCGCCTGCTGATCGTCGAGAAACCTGCCGGTTGACGACGGTGACCGAGTTCCGGAACCTCCATGATCGCGTGCGCTCGCCGTTGGGGCCGGTCAGATAAGACGTTAATGGCCGGTCTCGGCGGGCGTTGAGGCTGCAGCGCGCGCAGGGCCTTCCGCTTCTTGGCGCCGCAACGACCGCGAGCGCGATCGTAAGCGGCGCAAAGCGCGAGATGGGGGAATCTCCTTCGGCCAGAGAACGTGCAAGGGCCGGACCGGATTGCAGGCGCGGCGAGTGCCCGCTTGACGCTCCCTGCGGTGGAGCGATCACTGGCGACCACGGATGCAACGTTTCGCCAAATCATCGAGGCAGGCAGAGTTATCGTGCAGCCGGGCGAGTAAGCGGCCTCAAGTCTCATAAAGGATCTCTCGAGGCGACTGAAGCCCGCTCAGATCAGGCCGAAGACGGCGCCGCCGAGGGCGCCGAGCATTGCGCCCGCAACGCCCGCGACTGGCCCCATGGTCGAGTAGACGATCGCCCCCAAAAGCATCGCGCCGCCGATCGCCATGAAGGCGAGCTCGGGAAGCGACCCGCCCGTGTCGAAATGCGTTTTCATGGCCTTCTCCTCGCGCCTCCCGCAGGTCGAGGCTTGCCCCGGCGCCGCCTTTTCCTTGATTTCAGCAAATGGGGAGGCGCGCCGCGAAGGCAATAGCGGGGCCATTGCGTCGGGGAAGGGGGAGTTTTTCGCCGCTTTGCGATAAAGAACGTGGATCTCGCGCGCCCGAGCCCGAGTCTGCGGCGCAGGCGCCATCCCAACAGCGCAAGGCGGGCCATGACTCTCATTCAGAACGTCCCGGGCACGGCGTTTCGTCGTGGCCGAATACCGCGCGGAGGAGAATGCTAAGGAAAATCCGCTCTATCGCGATCCCGTCGTGGAGGTGTTTCTCGACGCGGAGACGAAGCGCGCGGCGGATCGAATCTTTGCGTCCTTTCCGCCGGTCAAGATCAATGTGTGGGTGAGAACGCGCTATCTCGACGATCGGCTCGACGCGCAATTGCAGGGCGGCTTTCGGCAGGTCGTGATTCTCGGCGCCGGGCTCGACACGCGGGCGCAAAGAATGGCGAAGTCCGACGTCGCCTATTTCGAGATCGACGACGGCGCGACGCTTCGATTCAAGCGAAAGCGGCTTGAAGAAAAGGGAATAGACCCGGGCGTCGCCTATATTCCGGGCGATTACGTCGCGGAGGACCTCGGGGCGCTTCTTTCCGGCGCGGGCTTCGACTTTTCACTTCCCACGCATTTCATCTGGGAAGGCAATACGATGTATCTGAGCACCGCCGCCGTCGCGCGCGTGCTCGAACTCCATCGCGCAAAATTTGCCCCGCTTTTCCATCTCCTTCGACTTCATGGCGCCGGAGGTGGTCGCGATGGAAACCGGCGATCCGGAGATCACCGCGCTCGTCGAGCGTTTCGCGGCGATGGGCGCCCCGTGGACTTACGGCATGCGCGACGTCGAGGGCCTCGCCGTAAACATCGGCGCGCGCGTTGCAGATCGCTTCACGCTCGCGCAGCTTCACCGGCTGTATTGGCCGCGTAAGTCGCCGGAGTCGCGATTGTTCGACTATTATTCGCTCTGCACGCTTGCGGCGGGATGAGGCCGAGCCTCAGGCCGCGCGCTGACCCGTGGGCGGGCGTCGATGTGGAATTTGATCGGCATTGAGGCTTCTTAGCCCCGGCGCGATTGCTCGGTGGGGACTATCTGACCACCGCGCCGCGCGCCTTCCTCCAGGCGTCCAGGCCGCCCGCGATGTGGCGGGCCGTCGCAATGCCGGCTTGCTGCGCGGCCTCGACCGCCATGGCGGAGCGCTCGCCGTAAGCGCAATAAAAGAGGATCGTCTTCCCGGTCGCTTCCGCGAGTTCATGCAGAATTCCGCCTTGCGCGATGTTCTCCTGCAGCGCGGCGTAGGGCGCATGCAGCGAGCCTGAGATGGCGCCGTGCTTCTCGCGTTCGCTTCTCTCGCGCAAATCGACGAAGGCCGTGTCGCGACGGCCGAGCGCCAGCAGGGCCTCGTCTGCCGAAACGCTCCAGCCCTTGCGCGCGATCTCGTCTTGATGAAGGCCGATATGCATATTGGCGGGCACAGCGACGTCCATCATCTTGGGATTGGCCAGAGTGAGCTTGCTCATCAGCGCCACATAGTCGTCGGCGGACGCGACTTGCAGCCTTGGGTTGAATCTCCTCTCCTCGCCGATGGTCGAGACCGTGTCGCCTTTGTAGTCATGCGCCGGATAGACGAGCGTCTCATCGGGCAGCTTGAGGAGCTTGTTGAAGATCGATTCATATTGAGCGCGCGCGTCGCCGTTCTGGAAATCCGTGCGTCCCGTGCCGCGAATGAGCAGCGTGTCGCCGGTGAAGACGCGGTCGTCCATGAGAAAGCAGTAGAGTCGTCGGTGTGCCCGGGCGTGTAGAGCGCCTCGAGGCTCAGGCCCTCGATCTCGATCCGGTCGCCGTCGGCGACGCGCATGCTGACGATATCCGCCTTCGTCTGCTCCCCCATCACCGTGATGCAATGGGTGCGGTCGCGCAACGACGCCGATCCGGTGATGTGGTCGGCGTGCAGATGCGTGTCGAGCGATTTGACGAGGTGCAGATCGAGCTCGCGCAGGAGCTGAAGGTAGCGATCGACCTTCTCCAGCACCGGATCGATGATCAGGGCCTCGCCGCCATGCCGGCTGGCGACGAGGTAGGAATAGGTGCTGGAGACGGAATCGAAGAGCTGGCGGAAGATCACGGCGGGTTTTTCTCCTTCTTGGCCGGCGTGATCATGCGCTCAGCATCGGGGTCGAGACTCCCCGCAGCTACTTGGGCTGCGGCACGATGCGCAGATAAGGCTTCGGCGCCTTCCACCCGTCGGGGTAGATTTTTTTCGCCTCGTCGTCCGTGACGGAACCCGCGATGATGACGTCCTCGCCCTGTTTCCAGTTCACGGGCGTCGCCACCCGATGCTTCGCGGTGAGCTGCAACGAATCGATGACGCGCAAAACCTCGTCGAAGTTGCGGCCGGTCGTCATGGGATAGACGATGATGAGCTTGATCTTCTTGTCGGGCCCGATGACGAACACATTACGCACGGTCTGATTATCGGCCGGCGTGCGGACGCTGGCGTCGCCCGAGGCGCTCGCCGGCAGCATGCCGTAAAGCTTGGAGATGCTCAGATCCGTGTCGCCGATCATGGGATAGTTCGGCGCGGCGCCCTGCGTCTCCTCGATGTCGGCGGCCCATTTCGAGTGATTGTCGATCGGATCCACGCTGAGCCCGATCAATTTGACGTTGCGGCGGTCGAACTCCGGTTTCATTCTCGCCACATAGCCGAGCTCCGTCGTGCAGACCGGCGTGAAGTCCTTGGGGTGGGAGAAGAAGACGACCCAGGAGTCGCCGATCCAATCGTGAAACCTAATCCGTCCTTGCGTCGTCTGCGCCTCGAAATCCGGCGCGGTGTCTCCGATTTGGAATGTCATCCTAACCTCCTTCGCGAATGCCGCAGCGCTTGCGGCTTCTGAAACCGTGGCGGAAGACTGGCGCCGATGTCCGCGCCTACCGACCGGGCTTTATATAGTTGAAAAATCTCCATGCAGCCGCGGCGGCCGATGAAGGCCTTCCTGGCGATAATTGTTCCAATTTTTCAGTCTTTCCGGAAGGCGCGCGCCGCGGAGCCGACGGCGCCGCAAAAGTCTACAAATTTTATCGAGTTTGGGCTAAGTGACGTGGGTTCGCGTCTCGGGGCCGATGGATGACCGCCTCGAGCGCCTCGCGGATCGGATGGAGGCCGCCATGACGAAAGCCGTTGTTTGCTTTGCATTTTTCGCGCTGATCGCGGGGCTGAGCCCGTCGCGCGCCGAGACGCGGCTCGAGGGCGCGGCCGCCTTCGGCGATTGGCGCGCCGATGCGCCGGGCGTGCGCCGACACATCACTTCCGCCGATCTGCCGCAGCCCAACGCCACGGCCTCAAGCGCCTCGCGCGCGCAGGTCGTCGCGCCGCCGGCGGGCGTTAAGCCGCGGGCGCCGGAGGGTTTTGCGGTCTCCGTTTTCGCGCAAGGCCTGAAAGGCCCGCGGCGGTTGGCCTTCTCGCCGAATGGGGATCTCTTCGTCGTCGAGAGCGAGGGCGGACTCGTGCGGGTGCTTCGCCCTGACACGAGCGGGACGAAGCCCGAAAAAAGCGAGGTCTTCGCGAGCGGCCTCGACCGCCCCTATGGAATCGCCTTCTATCCCGCCGGGGCCGAGCCGAGCTTCGTTTACGTCGCGACCAACACGCAGGTGCTGCGCTATCCCTACAAGCCCGGCGCGACGGCGCCGCTCGGGCCGGCGGAGATCATCGTCGCGAAGCTCCCCGGCGGCGCCGGCCATTGGACGCGCGATATCGTCTTTTCGCCGGACGGCCGGAAGCTTTATGTCGCGGTCGGCTCCAAGAGCAATGTCGCCGAGGGACAGAGCCAGCCGACGAAAGAGGAGGTCGCGGCCATCGAGGCCGAGCATGGCGTCGGCGCCTCGGGCGGGCCGGAGAAGCGCCGCGCCGACGTGCTCGTCTTCGCGCCCGACGGCCGGGACGAAAAGACCTTCGCGACGGGCTTGCGCAATTGCTCCGGCGTCGCGATCCGGCCCGGAACGGACGATCTCTGGTGCGTCGTCAACGAGCGCGATCTCCTCGGCGACGATCTCGTTCCCGATTACGCGACGCCGGTGAAGCCCGGCGGCTTCTACGGCTGGCCCTGGTATTACATCGGGTCGCATGAGGACCCGCGCCACGCCGGCGAGCGGCCCGATCTCGCTGACAAGATCACGACGCCCGAGGTGCTGATCCAGCCGCATTCGGCGCCGCTCGGCATCGTTTTCTACGAGGGCGCGCAGTTTCCGGCGATGTATCAAGGGCGACGCCTTCGTCGCGCTGCACGGCTCCTGGAACCGCTCGAAACGCACCGGCTACAAGGTCGTGCGGCTCATCTTCAAGGACGGCAAGCCGACCGGCGACTATGAGGACTTCCTCACGGGCTTCGTGCTCGACGAGGATCAGTGTTCGGGCGTCCGGTCGGCGTGACGGTCGCGCCCGATGGCGCGCTGTTCGTCTGCGAGGACGGCAATGGGACGATCTGGCGCGTGAGCTATGGCGGGGGGCGGTAGCGGACATTCAGCATAATTGGCCGGATGGTGGCGCTCCGCAAAAGCCAGCATGCATGAGCGAGGGCGGGTTGCGAGGAAAGGCCTGTGCTTGGCGACGTGCTCGCTATTCGTGCTAGGAAAGAACATGGACAGCCGGGCCGGTCATCGCGTGGATAGGCCCTCTCCCTGTCCCTCCCCGCTTACGCGGGAGAGGGGACCCCAACGATGTTTCGCGGGCTGAAGCAGAGCCCCGAGTTGTCCCTCTCCTGCATAGGGCGTCGGAAGTCGTCCGTCTTCGATGGGCTATGGCGGGGGGGTTGGGGAGGGGGCGTTTCTCCTCTAAGACTCTCGCCCAGGAATCTCGCCGTCGAGGACACCCGTGAACCAACCCGTCCCCAACACTTACCGCGCCGGACCCGACGAGCGCGGCCGTTTCGGCATTTTCGGCGGGCGCTTCGTCGCCGAGACGCTGATGCCGCTCGTGCTCGATCTCGAGGCGGCCTATGCCGAGGCCAAGGCCGATCCCGCCTTTCACGCCGAGCTGAAATCGCTGCACAAGCATTATGTCGGCCGGCCGAGCCCGCTCTATTTCGCCGAGCGCATCACCGCGCATGTTCGCGAAAAGAGCGAGGCGGGGAAGGGCGCCAAGGTCTATTTCAAGCGCGACGAGCTCAATCACACCGGCGCGCATAAGATCAACAATGTGCTGGGCCAGATTCTGCTCGCGAAGCGCATGGGCAAGCCGCGCATCATCGCGGAGACGGGCGCGGGCCAGCACGGCGTCGCGACCGCCACCGCCTGCGCGCGCTTCGGGCTGAAATGCGTGGTCTACATGGGCGCGGTCGATGTCGAGCGCCAAAAGCCCAACGTCTTTCGCATGAAAATGCTCGGCGCCGAGGTCATTCCAGTCCAGTCCGGCGCGCGCACGCTCAAGGACGCGATGAACGAGGCGCTGCGCGACTGGGTCACCAATGTCGCCGACACCTTCTATTGCATCGGCACGGCGGCGGGACCGCATCCCTATCCCATGATGGTGCGCGACTTTCAGTCGATCATCGGCAATGAGACGCGCGAACAGATGCAGGAGGCCGAAGGCCGGCTGCCCGATTCACTCGTCGCCTGCATCGGCGGCGGCTCGAATGCCATCGGTCTCTTTCATCCCTTCCTGGACGATTCCAGCGTCGAGATTTACGGCGTCGAGGCGGCGGGCCACGGTCTCAACGTCGAGAACGGCCACGCGGCCTCGCTCGCCGGCGGCAAGCCGGGCGTGCTGCACGGCAACCGTACGTATCTGCTGATGGATGACGATGGGCAGATTTTCGAAGGCCATTCGATCTCGGCCGGCCTCGACTATCCGGGGATCGGTCCCGAACATAGTTGGCTGCACGAGACGGGGCGCGTCAAATATCTGAGCGCGACGGACAAGGAGGCGCTGGACGCCTTTCAGCTCTGCTCGCGGCTCGAGGGAATCATCCCGGCGCTCGAGCCCGCGCATGCGCTCGCCAGGGTTCTGGAGCTCGCGCCGCAAAAGCCGCAGGACCATCTGATGGTGATGAATCTCTGCGGGCGCGGCGACAAGGACATCTTCACCGTCGCGGACGTTTTGGGCGGATTGTGAAGGACCGGCGCCAGACGTAGCCTGATTCAGGCGAAAGGGTCTGTTCCCTTCGAGTTTCGAGGGAAGCGCGCTCTAACTTTTGAAATCGATCAGGCTAACTGCGTTTCAGCGACTCCGCTCAAACGCCGCGCGATCTAGTCGACCGCGCGGTGCGGCTTCGGCTGCGTCGTCTCGGAGTCGTCCCTGCGCCTGAAACGGACGACCGAACCCGGAGCGCGGTTGCGCTGGGCGATGCGATTGCGGCCGGTGCCCGTGAGCACGTAATGGCCGCGCGAATCGTCCCAACGCATCAGATCCGCTTGTATCGCGGTCTGACGCAGCGCGATCGTCATCGGATCCTGGACATAGGCCGGGGCGATGTCACCATGGAGGTCGACTTTTTTGAGCGCCTCGAGCAATCGGGATTCTGCGGCGTGAGTCATCATCTGGGAATGTGGCGCCAAATGCCTCGCCCCGCAAGAGGCTTTTCCGCCGCAGGGCGCCTGCGAGGCTCTTCGCCAAGTCTCTGAAAATAAACAGTCTCCCTCCCGCCTTGATTCCCCCGAGAGATGTTTTGCCCGAGATCTGGTCATTGAGCGAAAGCGTTGCCGGGCGTCCGGCGTCCCACCGGCCCCTCGCCGGCGGCGCTTTGTTGCCCTCGGCGAAGGTATGCGTTATGAGCGCCGCAACGCGAGCCGGCGCCGCGCTGCCGCGCCCCAAAACGGTTCGAGAAATCAACCCGATCAGCGATAAGAGCAAAAGCGATGAAAGCCGAAATCCACCCCGACTACCACATGATCAAGGTTTTGATGACCGACGGCACGGAATTTTTCACCCGTTCGACCTGGGGCAACGAAGGGGATGTGCTGCACCTCGACATCGACCCCAAGACCCACCCGGCCTGGACCGGCGGCTCACAGCAGCTGCTCGACAGGGGCGGACGCCTCTCGCGCTTCAACACGCGTTTCGGCAACATGTCCTTCGCCAAGAAGTAACATCAGAAGCTGGGAACCTTGGCCGTCATGCCCGCGCTCGTCGCGGGCATCCACGCCATGACGCTTCCGTCACCGGGCTGGAAGAAAAGCCGTTGCGTCTGGATACCTTGCCATTGCGCAGCGGGACGGCGTGGATGGCGGGGACAGCCCGGATCATGACGCGAAATCTTTGGACACGGACGGACGGGGCTCCTGCGCGCAGGGGCCTTTTTTCTTGCGCCGAGGCGACCATCGTTCCATGACCGGCGCCGGCACCGACCGCAGCAAAGTGAGGATCGAGGGCGGCCCCGCCGTGATCCTGGTGCGCCCGCAGCTCGCGGTGAACATCGGCATGTGCGCGCGGGCGATGGCCAATTTCGGGCTCTCGGATCTGCGTCTGGTCGCGCCACGCGAGGGCTGGCCGCGCACCGACGCCTATCGCAAGGGCGCCTACGCCGCCGCCGCCGGGGCCGTGCATCTGCTGGAAGGCGCGAAGGTCTTTCCCGATGTGCCGAGCGCCATCAAGGACCTCGCCTTCGTCTATGCCGCGACGGCGCGGGGGCGCGGCCAGGCCAAGCCCGTGCATCTTCCCTCCGAGGCCATGCCCCGGCTGGCCCTGGGGTATGCGGCGGGCGAGCGTCCCGGCGTGCTCTTCGGTCCCGAGCGCACCGGCCTCGACAATGACGAGGTGGCGCAGGCCGACGCGATCCTGACCTTTCCGGTCAATCCCGCCTATGCCTCCCTCAATCTTGCGCAGGCCGTTCTGCTCACCGGCTACGAATGGTTTCGCGCCGCGCATGGCGACGCGCTCCCCTTCGACGCGACCGAGCGCTCGCCGCCGGCGACGCGCGAGATGACGGCCGCCTTCTTCGAGTTTCTCGAGGACGAGCTCGACGCTCGGGAGTTCTTCCGGCCCGCCAGCAAGAAGCCGGTGATGGCGCGCAACCTGCGCAACATCTTCCATCGCATGGCCATGACCGAGCAGGACGTGCGCACGCTCTGGGGCGTCGTCGTGCGGCTCGTCGAGGGGCCGCGCCGCGAGCCTTATTCCGTGCGGCGCAAGCGCGAGCTCGAGGCCCGCGCGCGGGAAGAAGCCGCGGCGGCAGAGGCCAAGCGGGCGCCGAAGGGCGCGCCGCCCGAAACGCCGGAGTGAGGATCGCCGCGCGTGTGGTACTTTTGCCACAGGCTTAGGCAATCTTGTTTTTAGGTACAAATCGGCGTTTACAAATTGCAATTTTGCTGGCTCACTGAGCCCAAATAGCAGGACCGGGCGAAGCCTCTTCAGCCGACGAGGCTCGGCTCTTTGCAAATGCAGCATTCAGCAAAATTGATCGAGGGAGGCGTAGGATGAGAAAGCTGGCGAACCTTTTGATGAGCGGCGCGGTTTCGCTGTGTATGTTGGCGCCCGCGGCGACGCAGGCCGCGACCCTGGTTCTCGTGACCTACACGGATCGTCAGCACTGGCAATCCCACGTCGGCGCGACTGCCTCTTGGAATCAAGAGTTGAGCCCCACGCCAATCGCTTCTGCTCTCGGTGAATTCACCGACGTGCCGATCACCAATTTCACGGCGTCGCCATTCGCTAGGTTTGTCGCACGGCTATACGCCGACATCTCCTGGTTCAGCAACGTCCAGTTCGTCACCGGGATCGCCGGGGGATTTCGACGCCTGATTTCAACTTGAACCAAAGCTCCTCCGCTTCGCCGCCCGTGCCATACAGGTCACAGAGTGCTCCTGAATTCGGCCCCCACCTTTCTACCGGGGACCTATACGGGGACCGAGGTCTTTCGGGCACAGCGGCGACTTACACATGACTGTCGTTCCGCCCGTCGGCGTCCCCGGCCCGGTTCCGGGCGCTGGCCTCGCGGGTCTCGCGGCGCTGGCGCTCGCCGGCCTCTATGCGCGCACGCGCCGCGCCTAGGCGATCTCTCGCGCACTGCGAACTATCTGAGTTCCTGGCCGACGCCCTCGCGGGCGGCGGGTTGGTCGATTCGGCGCAAGATCTTCCCACTCGCCAGGGCGGCGAATGAGGTGTGGTACTTTTGCCACAGCTTAACAGAATTTCACGTACGGCTACGTAGAGGTGTTTACAGATAAGCCATCTTTAGCGTCCTATGACCGCGTTGGAGCCACGGGCGGGGCGTCTCGTCGGAGACGGAGGTTTTGCGTGAACGATCCTGGGCGCCGCGGCGCCAGCCAGAGAAGGAATCTGTGATGAAGACCTTGAAAGCTTGCCTCGTCGCCTCGGCGGCGGCGCTTGTCGCGGCGGGCGCGCCCGCTCAGGCGTCGATCACCACCTATATCGCCTCCGATGTGGGCGCGACCTCGCTCGGCCCGAATTCTCAAGCCGAGCAAGGCGTGTTCCTCGGCGCAGCGGGCCCGACCGGCATCGTCACCTTCGACCCGACCTTCACCGGCCCCCTGACGCTCTCCGCGACCACGGGGCACATCGCCACGGCGCTGCAGCCACGGCTGCGGCTTCGACCAGTGCGGCGGCAACACCACCGCGGGCGGATCCCACTACTTCTATCTGGGCGGCTTCGCCCCGGTCCGCAGAGCGCCACCTTCACTTTCAACTCGCCGATCTCGAGCTTCGGTCTCTACGTTTCCGGCACGCAATCAGTCTTCCGTCAGGACACCATCACCTTCACCGACGCCACCGGCGCGCAAACCATCAAGATTCCGCTGATCGACAGCGGCATGTCCTTCGTCGGCTTCACGGATCCCGGCGCGAGCATCTTCTCGGTGTCGATCAACGTCACCAACGACTACATCGGTCTCGACGACGTGCTGTACAGCGCCTCCGTCCCCGGCCCGGTTCCGGGCGCTGGCCTTGCGGGCCTCGCGGCTCTGGCGCTCGCCGGCCTCTACGCCCGCGCCCGCCGCGCCTGAGCGCCACGCCCGCGAATCGCTAACGCTTCTGGCCGCCGCCCCAAAAAGGGCGGCGGTTTTCGTTTGGCGCGGGCGCTTCCGGACTCGCCAGGCGCGAGTCCAAACGGGTGAGTGTGGTACTTTTGCCACAGGTTAAAGAAAATCTTACGTGAACATACGTACAGGCATGTTTACAGATCGGGGATTTCTGCCGCTTCCTTGACCGCTTGGGTCGCGGGAGGGGTCGTCTCTCGCGACGGAGGTTTGGTGCGCTTGGCGCTGCGTCGCCAGAAAGAGAAGGGTATTTGTTATGAAGACCTTGAAAGCTTGCCTCGTCCTCGCCGCCGCGGCGGGGGCTCTCGTCGCGACCGCCCCGGCGTCGGCCAACACATTCTAACGGACCTTATTCCTCATGGCTCGCCGACGCCGGCGGAACGCCTGTTTCGACGACAACAGGTTACACGACCACTTCGGTTCCTCTGACCGGCTCCCGTTCCGGCCGGGTCAGGGTACGGCTCAATAGGAGTATCTGGGGCATCGTCTGTCGCGAGCATCGGCAGCGGCTGGGCCACATGGTCAAGCAGCTATCCCGCTCCGGCAGGAGATGGAGCCACGTATACTGGCAATGTGCTGGTTGTGGGTGGTGGCCAGACCTTGACGTTGGATCCCGAACGGGGTAGGGTCGGCGTTAGGCTTTCAAGTTGAGTCCAACCAGCTCTCAGTTTTCGATGTAACCGTAACCCTAGACAGCGGAGCCATCATAACCGACGCTGTGAATGGAAACGCCGGCGTCATTTGTGGGCTTACACGGGAGGAGGCGTGGCGTCGATCTCGATTACGTCGGCGGATCCAATCGGTTTTGCCATCGGGAATTTTGTCCAGCAGGCCCCCGGCCCGGTTCCCGGCGCTGGCCTCGCCGGTCTCGCCGCTCTGGCGCTCGCCGGCTTCTACGCCCGCACGCGCCGCGCCTGAGCGCACACGCCTGAAAACCTCTGACGCTTGACCGCCGCCCTCCGGGGCGGCGGTTTTCGCTTGGCCGCAGCGGTCCGCCGCTCGCCGCGGCGCGCCCCAACGCGCGGGGAGAGGGAGGGGGCAACGCCTTGTAACTTGAAATCCGTCGACTTGGGCATAATGGCTCGTGCGGTGGCTGGCGGAAGACCGAAGCGCCTCTGGGACGCCAAGCCCGCGGGTGAGCAAGGGTCTTCGCCAGCCGTTCCATCGAACCCGAACAGTCGCTTGGGCCGCCAGCGAAGCCCGCTTGCGCAAGGACGGGATCGGATGGACGCCACCTCGCTTACCGTCGGCATCGACGTTTCGAAAAATCAGTTGGATGTGCATGTTCGCGGCTCTGGCGAGAGTTTCGTCGTCGCGCGCGATGCCGAAGGGTTGGCCGCGCTGATCGAACGGCTTCGCCCGCTCGAACCTTCGACGATCGGCTTGGAGGCGACCGGAGGCTTCGAGACCTTCGTCGCCGCCGGTCTTTCCAGCGCCGGGCTGCCGGTCGTCGTGGTCAATCCGGCGCAGGTGCGCGCCTTCGCTAACGCGCTCGGCAAAAGGGCCAAGACCGATCCGATCGACGCCGCGGTGATCGCCCATTTCGTCGAGGCCACGGCGCCGGAAATCCGGTCGCTGCGCGACGAGGAAACGCGGCTGCTCGCCGATCTCGTCGCTAGAAGGCGCCAGATCGTGGCGATGATCGTCGCCGAGCGGCAACGCGAGAAGCACGCGCCGCCGCGTGTAAAAAAGAGCATTCTCCGGCTGCTCAAGGCGCTGCAACGCGAACTCGACAGTCTCGACGGCGATATCGACCACGCCGTCAAGGGCTCGCCGGTCTGGCGCGAGAAAGAAGACCTTCTCGCTTCCGTTCCAGGGATCGGGATCACCATCGCGCGCACATTGCTCGCCGAACTGCCGGAGCTCGGAACGCTCGATCGACGCAAAATCGCCGCCCTCGTTGGTCTCGCGCCCTGGACGCGACAATCCGGTCAATGGCGCGGCAAAAGCTTTATCGGCGGCGGCAGAGCCAGCGTGCGCGCCGCGCTCTTCATGGGAGCCATGGTCGCCGCGCGATACAATCCAGCCCTCAAAGCCTTCCGCGATAAACTCGTCGCCGCCGGCAAGCCAAAGCTCGTCGCGATCATCGCAACGGCGCGCAAGTTGCTCGTCATCCTCAACGCAATCGTCAGGGACAAAAAGCCGTGGGCCGATCAATCCGCTTGACCGCCAAGACAGTCGCTCACCCCTGCGGCTTTTTGAGCTTCTTGTCCGCCTCGCATGGCTTGAGCGGCTTTTGCAGGGCGTTGACCACTTTTTTCACGCGCATCGCGCTGAGATCGGTCTGCACGGTGAGGCAGGCGCAGCCATAGCCATAGTCGCCATTGGTCCTGACCCATTCCTTCGTCGTGAAGTCCGGCAGATTATCCATGCCATAGGCTTGATAGCCGCCTTGGGCGCCAAGCTCCCACTCGCCCTTGGGGTCGATGAGGCTCCAATTGCCGGGCGTCGGGTTGACGATCCAACCGCAGCGCTTCTCGTTCGCGAGCGCGGGAGTAGCGAGGGTCGCCAGGGCCAGGGCGAGCAGCGTCGGGCGGATAGGGAAGTGGAGCGTCACCCGTGGAGTTCTCCGGCGCTTGCGGCGAGCGATGCCACCGCCCGATACGCACTGGCCCCGCGGGGCTTCGTCGAAGGGGCGATGCGTAATATATTCGCTTCAGAGCCCGCGCAAAGGCGCCGGCCGAAAGGAACCTCGCGATGACTTTTGCTGCGCCGGCGCCGAGCGCGCCTCAGGGACGACCCTTCGCCTCCCCGCTGGCGCGCCGTCTGGCGCGGGAGGCTGGATTCGACCTCGCCGCCCTCACCGGCTCGGGCCCGCATGGCCGCGTCGTCGAGCGGGATGTGACGGAAGCGCTCGCCAAGGGGGAGAAGTCCGGTGGGGCCAAGTCCGCGGGGGTGCGCCCTGCCGCGCCGACCCTCGCGCCTCCGCCTTCGGATGAGGCCGCCCGCAAGCTCTTCGAGGTCGATAGTTTCACGGAGGTCCCGCACGATACGATGCGCAAGGCGATCGCGCGGCGCATGACCGAAGCGGCGCAGACGATCCCGCACTTCTATCTCACCTGCGACTGCGACATCGACGCGCTGCTGCGGCTCCGCGAGGAGTGCAACGCCGCGGCGCCGGGCCTCTCCGAGGGGAAGCCCGAGTGGAAGCTCTCGGTCAACGATTTCATCGTGAAGGCTTTGGGTGTGGCCTTGCGCGATGCGCCCGGCGCGCGCGTCACGTTTACGCAAGAGGCGATGTTGCGCCACAAGCACAGCGACATTGGCGTCGCGGTCGCTTTGGCCGACGGCGGCCTCGTCTCGCCAATCGTGCGCCGCGCCGAGGAGAAGAGTGTCCGCGAGATTTCTGCGGAGTTTCGTGAACTTTCGGCCCGCGCCAAGGAACGCCGCCTGAAGCCCCACGAATATGAGGGAGGGGTCGCCGGCCTCTCCAATCTCGGCATGCGCGGGATCAAGCACTTCACGGCGCTGATCAATCCCCCGCAATCGACGATCCTCGCCATCGGCGCGGGCGAACAGCGCGTCGTCGTGAAGGAAGGCGCGCCCGCGGTCGCGACGCTGATGACAGTCACGCTCTCTTGCGATCACCGCGCCGTCGACGGCGCGTTGGGCGCCGATCTTCTTGCCGCGTTCAAACGCGCGATCGAACATCCGATCGCGTTGCTCGTGTAAGATAGGCTCAAGCGATTCGCAGGGCGCGCGACCTTGGCAAAGCTATGCGTACACCTGCAGCCTTCAACAAAGGGCGAGCGACGCGCGTCATGAGTTTGCTTCTTACGCCGTGGGCGCAAGCCACAAGAATAAGTCTGCTGGCGCTGATCCTTGCCGCCGCAGCGAGCCTCTTCTCCATCGCCGCGCTCGCGCAAGAGGCGCCTCCCGCCCCATCCGGCGAGGAGCCCGTCTTCCCATCGGTGCTCGCGCCGCTGGCGGCGCCCGAGGCCCCGCCTGCCGGAGCCCCATCCGCGGAGACCCCAGCGCCCAAGCCCAAGCCAAAACCCAAACCGCAGCCGCCGCGCGAGACGGCGCTTTCCGACGATCCGACGCCGGCGCTGCAGCCGGAGACGTATTTTGCGACCGTCAAGGCCGCGGAGCGCTATGGGACGATCGTCGATCGGGGCGGCTGGCCGCGCGTCGGGGTCAAGCTCAGTCCCGGCATGAAGGGCGCGGGCGTGCTCGCGCTACGCCGTCGCCTCGCGGCCGAGGACGATACGGTCGCGACGACGGGCCCCCTGTTCGACGCGGCGCTCACTCAGGCGGTGAAGCGCTTCCAGTTCCGCATGGGGCTGCGCCAGACCGGGATCGTCGCCGGCGCCACGCTGCGCGAGCTCGACGTGCCCGCAGACATGCGCTACCGGCAGCTCTCCGCGAGCGCGGCGCGCCTCGCCAGCGTCGAATTCCCCTACGGGCCCCGCTATGTCGCCGTGAACATTCCCTCGACGGCGGTCGACGCGGTCGAAGGCGACCGGGTCGTGCGCCGCTATGCGGCCATCGTCGGCGGCCCGGAGCATCATTCGCCGGAAGTCTCCGCCAAGATCATGGCGGTCAACATCAACCCGACTTGGACCGTCCCGGTCTCGATCATCAAGAACGAGATCGCGCCCAAGATGCAGCGCGATCCCAATTATCTCTCCCGCATGCATATTCGCGTGTTGAGCCATCAGGGCGAGGAGGTTGATCCGCGCCGCATCGACTGGTCGAGCGAACGCGCGCTGAACTACACGCTGCGCCAGGATTCGGGCGCGCAGAACTCGCTGGGCTCGATCCGGATCTCCATGCCGAATTCCCATTCGGTGTACATGCACGACACGCCGACGCGGAATCTCTTCGCCAACGACTATCGATTTCTCTCGCACGGCTGCGTGCGCGTGCAGGGCGTCGACGAGCTCGCGCTGTGGCTCATGCAGGACGCGACCGGCCAATGGGACAAGGAGAAGCTAAAGGCCAAGATCGCGAGCGGCGAGCGCGAGGAGGTGCGCTTGAACCGTCCCGTGCCGGTCGTCTGGGTCTATATGACGGGCTGGGCCTCGGCCGATGGGATCGTGCATTTCCGCGATGACGTTTACGGCGTGGACGAGGGCGACGCGCTGGCGCAGTGAGCGTCGCGGACGGCGGCGAGCCCCCGGCCGTTCAGACCGCCTCTTTATCGCGTTCGCCCGTGCGGATGCGCACCACCTGGTCCATGGTGTAGACAAAAATCTTACCGTCGCCATGCGTTCCGGTTCTCGCGATTCCGACGATCGTGTCGATCACCGTCTCGACCAGACCGGCGTTGACGACGACCTCGATTTTGAGCTTGGGGACGAGCATCGCGACATTTTCGGCGCCTGGGTAGGGGTCGGCACGCCCCGCTTGGCGCCCGTAGCCTTTCACCTCCGTGACGGTCAGCCCGAGGGCGCCGATCTTGCGCAAGGCCTCCTTCACCTCGGTCAGCTTGAACGGACGAATGACGGCAGTCACACATTTCATTCTTGTTTCCTCGCGGATTGGCGTACCGCCTCTAGATCACGCTGCGTTCAGGCGGAATTGCCGGAACGCAGAAAACGTGATCGATTTAAAAAGTTTAGAGCGCGATTTATGCGAAAAACCGGTTTTCACTTTTTCGCATCGCGCTGTTGTGTCCCGATTCGATCATGTCGAAAAGCACGCGGCTCGGCAATCGCTCCTGTCCTAACCCCCGGCGGCGAGCTCGACCGCCCGGCGCCCTACGATCGTGGGGAGGCTCGCGTTCGTCGCGGCAAGCCGCGCCGCGAGGCCCCGCTTGATGCGGGCGATCAGTCCCGGTCCTTCGAAGACGAGCGCCGAATAGAGCTGCAGCAGGCTCGCCCCGGCTTCGAGCTTGGCGAAGGCGGTCTCCGGCCCGTCGATCCCGCCCACGCCGATTAAGGGAAATTGCCGCTCGACGCGCAGATAGGTCTCTGCGAGCCGGCGCGTGGAGAGTGCAAAGAGCGGCCGTCCCGACAAGCCGCCCGCCTCCTTCGCGAGAGGGGAGCGCAGGGTCTCGGGGCGCGAGATCGTTGTGTTGGAGACGATCATCCCGTCGATCTTTGCGTCGCGGGCGACGCGCACGATCTCGTCGAGCTGAGCGAGCGTCACGTCCGGCGCGATTTTCAAGAGCAGGGGCGGCCGTCGAGACGCCCGCTCGCGCGCCTCGAGCACGCGCGCCAGAAGCGCCTGCAAGGCGGCCGTTTCCTGCAGATCGCGCAAACCGGGCGTATTCGGCGAGGAGACGTTGAGGGTCAGATAATCGGCGACATTCGCGAAAGTTTCGACGCCCGCGACATAATCGGCGACGCGATCGTCCGAGTCCTTGTTCGCGCCGACATTGACTCCGACGATTCCGCTTCGCAAGCGCGCGGAGAGGCGCGCGAGCGCCGGGGCATGGCCGTCATTGTTGAAGCCGTAGCGGTTGATAACGGCGTGGTCCTCGAGCAGCCGGAACACGCGCGGACGCGCATTGCCGGGCTGCGGGAGCGGCGTCAGCGTCCCGACCTCGACGAAGCCGAAACCGAGCCCCGGCGCCGCCTTGAAAACTTCGGCGTTCTTGTCGAAGCCGGCCGCAAGACCGAGGGGATTGTCGAACGCGAGCCCAAAGGCGGCTGTTCTCAGGCGCGGATCGTCAATCGGCGGAGGAGTCTGGGGGAGAAGACGCAAGGCGGCGATCGTCGCTCGATGCGCGGTCTCGGGGTCGAGCCGACGCAGGGCGGCTGCGGCGAGATCGAGAATCACGTCGTGAGGCTCGAAAAATCGTGGCGGCCGTCACCGCCGAGCGGCAGAGGGCGGGCCCAGAGCACGGCCGTGAGCGGCAACGGGGCGTAAAGATGCGGGAAGAGCTGGTCGCCCCGCGACGGCTCCCATTTCAACGCGTCGCCGAGCTGCGCCGCATCGACCGCGACGAGCAGCAGATTGTCCTCGCCGGCGAAATGTCTCGCGGCGGTCTCCGCGACCTGCGCCTTCGTCGAGAAATGGATGAAGCCGTCGGCCAGGTCGACCGGGGCGCCGCCGAAGCACCCGCCCCCCGCCGACCAGAGCAAAGAAGGAACGATTTTGTAGATGACCTCGGCGCCGCCGGGCGCGGGATCCGTCATTCGGCCGCCTCTGCGGGCTTGGCCGCGAGCTTCTCTCGGCTCGGCAGCCGCGCCAGCACGCCGATCAGCGCGCGATCGGAGAGGGCGACGAGCCGTTCGCCGCGATTGAGCCACTCGATCGCGTCCTCGATCGTCTCAGCTTCTGCGAGCTTGGTTTCGGCGAGCGCGCGATCGGCGGTGATCTGGCCCTTTTGCCGCGGCCGGCGCGATGGCAGCCAGCGCTCGTGGAATTCCCGCAGCTGCGCATCGTCGTGGATCGCCTGCAGGCCGTTCGTTTCGTCCTCTCCCGAGCGCTGGAGGCTTTTGTAGAGCGCCTTGGCTCGCTTGGCCACCGGCGGCGTCGTCGTCTCTTCGGGCGTATTGAGCACGCCGGCGCGCCGGAAGACGAGCCCGAGCCAGCGCTGAGCGGTCAGATAAGAGATCGGGATGGAGAGAATGAGGCCGGCGATCGTCGGCGACATCCAGGCGACGAGCGAGGGCGAGATCAAGAGGCCGGCGATGAGGCTCAGCACGCCCATGGCGACGTGAGAGCGATGCTTGCGCACGATCGCCGAGAAGGGGACGGAGCCGTCATCGCGCCTTTGCGGGTCCCACCCCGTGTCGAAGCCGAAGACGATGTGCAGCACATGGCCAGTCTGGATCAGCATCATGATCGGCGCGAGCAGCGCCGACAGCACGATCTCGAAGAGCGTCGAGACGAGGAGCATCAGCGGCCCGCCCGCGCCGCGCCGCGTGTCGCGCTCCCAGATCGCGACGAGGAGGCCGAAGAATTTCGGGGTGAGCAGAATGGCCATCGTCAGCCCGAAGAGCGCAAGCGAACGCTCGGCGTCGAAGCGCGGCCACACCGGGAAGATTCCGAATTCCGCAGTGAAGTATTCGGGACGGAAATAGCTCGCCTGAAAGACGAGCGTGATGCCGATGAAGAGCTGGAGCAACCACAGCGGCGAAGTGAGGTAGCCGAAGATGCCGGTCAGGAAATGCTGGCGGGTCGCCCAGTGGAAGCCTCTGCCGAACAGGATACGGCTGTGCTGCAGATTGCCCTGGCACCAGCGCCGGTCGCGGATCGACAGATCGATCAGCGACGGCGGACTCTCTTCGTATGAGCCGCCGATCGTCGGCAGCATGTAGACGGCGTAGCCGGCGCGGCGCATCAAGGCGGCTTCGACGAAGTCGTGGCTCATGATGTGGCCGCCCCAAGGTGGGCGGCCGCGCAAGTCTGGCAGGCCGCAGTGCGCGGCGAAGGCCTCGGTGCGGATAATCGCATTGTGGCCCCAGTAATTGCCGTCACGACCCATCCATTCGGAGAGGCCAGCAGCGATAACCGGTCCGTAGATGCGTGCGGCGAACTGCTGAACGCGGGCAAAGAGCGTGTTGCGGTTGATGACGAGCGGCAGCGTCTGGATGATGCCGGCGTCGGGATCTGCCTCCATGGCGGCGGCGAGGCGAACGATCGTTCGTCCGCTCATGAGGCTGTCGGCGTCGAGCACGACCATGTGCTTGTAGGCGCCGCCCCAGCGGCAAACGAACTCGGCGACATTGCCCGCCTTGCGGCTCGTGTTCTTCTCGCGCCGGCGGTAGTAGATGCGCGCGCCGGCGCCCCCTAATCGGCGACGCAAGGCGATGAAGGCGCGCTCCTCGGCGATCCAGATGTCGGGGTTCGTCGTGTCGGAAAGAAAGAACCAGTCAAAATAGGCGCCGAGCCCCGTCGCCTCCACATCCTCGAAGATCGCCTGCAGGGTCGCAAAGACCCGGCTCGGAACCTCGTTGTAGATGGGCATCACGACGACGGTCTTTTCGACGAGGCGGGTGGGGATGGGAGGTCCGCGCCGCCGGCGCAGAAGGACAACGAAGCCGACCACCGCGCTCGTGAAGGAGAGCGCGATCCAGGAAAAGTTCAGGATGAAGAGCCCAAGCAGCGCCCATTTCGGAGCCGTGACGCCGCCGACGTCGATGACCCGATACATTTCGTGGGCGCCATAGGCAGTCAACGCCGCGCCGCCGCCAAAGGCGACGAGACGCGCGAGCCAGGGATCGGCGCCGACAGGCTGAGCGGGCGCGCTTTCCCCCTCTCCCGCTCCGGCGCGAGGGGCGTCGTCTTGTCGCCGCCCCAGCGCCGGACGCCGCCGCCGGCTGCGAGAGTCGAATTTGAAGATGTTCTGCGCCGGCATCGACAGCCGGCTCTCGACCGGCGTGGGCGGCGCGTTAAGCGAAACATCGCCCGCCGCGAGCGGGGCCGCTTGCGGGGGCGCGATTTCTGAAGTCTCGTTCACAGCGTCCATCGATAAATCCAGGATTCGCTGATCTGTTCGTCGCCCGCTTTCAACTCGAGGCGCAGCTCACTGAAGGTCTCCCCGTTCGGATCGAGCTCAAACACCACCCGGTGCGTCTTGCTCGACGCATCGTATTCGTCATGCAGTTTCACGCACGCCCCCGGTTTCGCGCTCAGGCTTGCTTGCGCAGGCGGCCGCGCAGGGTCGCCCAAGGCCTCGCCGCTGAAGACCACGACAAAACGGCGACGTTTGGGCGCACCGCCGCGACCGCTCCTCGCCGCGGATACCACCGCGAGCGGCGGCCGGGTCGGCGGATTCCAGCACCAGAACTGGCGATAGGCGTATTTCTTCTCCGAATTCGCCGCGACGCGGTCCTTGGGCCGCCAATAGGCGATGATGTTCTGGTTGAACTCCGATTCCGAAGGAATCTCGACGAGCTGCACCGAGCCCTCTCCCCAGTCGTGGTGCGGCTCGATCCATATCGAGGGTCGCTGCTCCCAATGCTCATTGTCGTCCTGATAGGCGGCGATGTCGCGATTGCGGGTGAGAAAGCCGAAGCCCTTCGGATTGGCGTCCATGAAGGAGGCAAATTGCAGACTGTTGCGATTGGAGAGCGGACGCCACAGCCACTCGTTATTGCCCGTATGGATTTGCAGCCCGTTCATCTCGCAGGCGGCGGGGCGGATATCGTCGAGGCGCCGCTGGTCCAGCGGCGTGAAGAAGGACGCGCCGGCAAGGCTCGCCAGGCCGATATGGTCGAGGTCGACGCGCGGCAGCAGCGTGAGCTCCACGTCGAGGATCGTGGCCTCGACCGCACGCAGGGTGAACATATAGACGCCCACGACGCTTGGAGAGTCGAGGAGGGCGTGAATGACGAGCGCGTCTTCTCCGGCGGGCGGCGTCTCAATGTAGAATTCCCGAAATATCGGATATTCCTCGCCCGGATCGGCCGTGCGGATCGACAGGCCGCGCGCCGTGACGCCCCATTTTTTCTGGCCGGCGGCCTTGGCGCGATAGAAATTCGCGCCCAGAAATTGGAGGCAGGCCGCCCCGTCCATCGGCTTTCCGCCGGGGCCGTTCGGCCAGACGCGGAGCCCGGCGATGGCCGACTCCGGCAATCTTTCCGGCGGCTTTTGCGACCCGAAGGAGAACTGTTGCAAAGCGGGCCGCAGCAACTCGCCCTTGCCGCCCTCTACGACGAAAATCTTGACCGGCGCGCCATAGACCCACCCCCGCAGCAGGGGCTCGAGGGTGAAATTCTTTTGCTCGTTGGCCCAGATCCGGGCCTCCGGGCGTACTTCCGCCGCCTCATATTGCTCGCGCGAAAGGCGTGCGAAGTAATCCGGAAGTTCGGCGCCCGGCGCGGCGAATGGCTGCTTGAGGAGGTCGCGCGCGCGCGCCAGAAGGCCGTCGCGCGTGAAGGGGACGCCTGGCTCCTGGCCTGAGCCTTGCGCCATCGCCTTTTCACCGGGGGGCATGACGGCGGCAGCGAGCGCTCCGAGCGCTCCCTTCAATAAGTCTCGACGTTCGACCATCTGTTGCGCAAACCCAGGGAGGCGCCGCCCCGCGGACCCTTCGCTACCTCTATACAAGTCCGCAGAGGTTTCGAAACGGAATTCTTGAATGGGGCGCGGGTTTTCAGGTTGCAACGAAGTCTCAAGTTTTCATGTCCTCAAATCGCAATCCGGACTACGAATTTGCGCCGAAACTGATAAAAGGGGCGCCGACTCAATTCCGTCACGCTCGAGCGAAGGATCGCCGCTGCGCATGTCATCTTGGGAAGAGCGCCGCGCTCTCGCCGTCGTCCTTGCGGCCGGCGAAGGCACGCGGATGAAATCGGCTTTGCCGAAGGTCCTCCACCCGGTCGCGGGCCGCACGATGCTCGCCCATGTGCTGGCGAGCGTCGAGGACGCCGGCATGGCCGACGTCGCGGTGGTCCTCGGACCGGGACGCGACGACGTGCGCGCCGAAGCCCAACGCGCCTGGCCTCAGTCGCAGGTTTTCGTGCAGGAGCAACGGCGGGGCACCGCCCATGCCGTGCTCGCGGCGCGCGAGGCTCTGGCTGCGGGCTATGACGATCTTCTGATTCTCTTTGCCGATACGCCGCTCGTCAGACCTGAGACGATGCAGGCCCTGCGTCGCGCACTCGCCGAGGGCGCGGCGGTGGCGGTTCTCGGCTTTCGTCCTGTCTCCCCCTTCGGTTACGGCAGGCTCGTGCAGGAGTCGTCCGGCGCGCTCCTCGCCATCACGGAGGAGAAGGACGCCACCCCCGCGGAGCGCGCAATAGATCTCTGCAACGCCGGGCTCATGGCGCTGGATGGGCGGCGCGCGCTCGCGCTCCTGTCGCAGATCGACGATCGCAACGCCAAGGGCGAGTTCTATCTGACCGACGTCGTGGGGCTGGCTCGCGCCGCGGGCCTCGAGACCCGCGTCGTGCTCGGCGAAGAGAGCGAAGTTCTGGGCGTGAACGATCGCGTGCAGCTCGCCGAGGCCGAAAGAATCGCGCAGGATCGGCTGCGTCGCGCCGCCATGGAGAGCGGCGTCACGATGATCGACCCGACTTCCGTCTATCTCTCCGCCGACGCCAAGATCGGCCGCGACGTGACAATCGAGCCGCAGGTCTGGATCGGCACCGGGGGTCGAGATCGGCGAGGGCGCGATCATCCACGCCTTCTCACATCTCGAGTCCGCCAGAATAGGTCCAGGCGCCAGCGTCGGTCCCTTCGCGCGGCTGAGGCCGGGCGCGGATCTCGGCCGCGGCGCGAAGGTCGGCAATTTCGTGGAAATCAAGGCGTCTAAAATCGGTCCCGGCGCGAAAGTCAGCCATCTCACCTATCTCGGCGACGCCGAGGTCGGCGCCGAGGCCAATATCGGCGCGGGGACGATCACCTGCAATTACGACGGCTTCCTGAAATACCGCACCGTGATCGGCGAGGGCGCCTTCATCGGCTCCAATTCGTCGCTGGTCGCGCCGGTGACGGTCGGCGCCGGCGCCTATGTGGGGTCGGGCTCCGTGGTGACGCGCGACGTAGAGTCCCGAGGCGCTCGCGATCGCGCGCGGACGGCAGGTCGAGAAACCCGGATGGGCGCGGGTTTTCCGCGAGGCGCAACTCGCCAAGAAGCGCCAGAAATGACGGCGCTTCGGCCGGGCGCTTCGCCCTTTTGACGCCTCGGTTATGGCGACAATAGGATTTCTGCAACAGTTATCGCAAGAGTCGGAGGAGCTTCATGTGCGGCATCGTCGGAATCCTGGGTCGCGAGCCCGTGGCGCGCGACTCTTGGAGGCCCTGCGCCGTCTTGAGTATCGCGGCTATGACTCCGCAGGAATCGCCACGCTGGAGGGCGGAAAGCTCACGCGCGTGCGCGCCAGCGGCAAGCTGCGCAATCTCGAGGACAAGCTAGCCGCCCATCCGCTCGGCGGCCATATCGGTGTCGGCCATACGCGCTGGGCGACGCACGGCCGCCCGACCGAGAACAACGCGCATCCGCATGCAACCGAGAAGGTCGCCGTCGTCCACAATGGCATCATCGAGAATTTCCGCGAACTGCGCGAGGAGCTGATCGCCAAGGGGCATGTTTTTGCGAGCGAGACGGATTCCGAGGCCGTCGCGCATCTCGTGGAGGAGGAGCTGCGCGGGGGCGCGACGCCGGGTCAAGCGGTCGGGCGGGCGCTGAAGCGGCTCAAGGGCGCGTTCGCGCTGGTGTTTCTCTTCGAGGGCGAGGAAGATCTCCTCATCGGCGCACGGCGCGGCTCGCCGCTCGCTGTGGGCTTCGGCCCGAACGGGGCCTATCTCGGCTCCGACGCTTTGGCGCTCGCGCCCTTCGCGACTCAGATCGCCTATCTCGAGGAAGACGATTGGGTCGAGCTGTCGCGTGAGCGCGTGGTGTATCGAGACGCCGTGGACCAGGTCGTCGAACGCGCCCGCAGGCCGTTGCAGGCGGGATCGCTCCTCGTCGACAAGGGGAACTACCGCCACTACATGGCGAAGGAAATCCACGAGCAGCCTGAGGTCGTCGGGCGCACGCTGGCGCATTACCTCGATCTCGCGAATGGGGTGGTGCGCCTGCCCTTCGACCTCCCCTTCGACCCGAAGGCGCTGACGCGCGTGACGATTTCCGCCTGCGGGACGGCCTTTTACGCCGGGGTCGTGGCGCGCTATTGGCTCGAGCGCTTCGCGCGCCTTCCCGTCGACATCGATATCGCCTCCGAGTTCCGCTACCGCGAATCGCCGCTCGCGAAGGACGGGCTGATGATCGTCGTGTCGCAGTCGGGCGAGACCGCCGACACGCTCGCGGCGCTGCGCTACGCCAAGGCCGAGGGCCAGCATATTCTGTCGATCGTCAACGTCGACACCTCGACGATCGCGCGCGAGAGCGAGATCGCGGCGCCGACGCTCGCCGGACCCGAGATCGGCGTCGCCTCCACGAAGGCCTTCACCTGCCAGCTCGCGGTCTTCGCTTGTCTCGCGCTGGCGCTCGGGCGCGCGCGCGGCGTGCTGAGCGAAGCGCAGGAGAAAGAGCTCGTCGCCGAGTTGATCGCGACGCCGGCCCTGATGGCGCAGGCCTTGAAGAACGAGGCGCGAGTCGAGCCCTTGGCTCGCGACGTGGCGCGGGCCTCCAGCGCGCTTTATCTCGGTCGGGGACCCTCTTACCCGTTGGCGCTGGAGGGCGCCTTGAAGCTCAAGGAGCTCTCCTACATCCACGCGGAGGGCTATGCGGCCGGAGAGCTGAAGCACGGACCGATCGCGCTGATCGACTATGCGATGCCGGTCATCGTGCTCGCCCCGCACGACGCGAGCCTCGAGAAGACCGTTTCCAACTTGCAGGAGGTCGCGGCGCGGGGCGGCCATTTGATCCTGATCGGGCCCGAGAGCGCCCGCAAGGCCGCCGCGGCGGATCTCGCTGGCTTCCTCGAAATGCCCGAGGAGGCCGCCGGCGCCTTCGCGGCCCTCGTCTATGCGATCCCCGCGCAGCTTCTCGCCTATCACGTCGCCGTTTTCATGGGGAAGGACGTGGATCAGCCCCGCAATCTCGCAAAGAGCGTCACGGTGGAATAGCAGCGCCTTTATTTTGGCGTCTTTTAGCGGCGATTGAGAGCGCCATTGACAGGGCGCGGCCCCGGCTGGTCTATGCCCCTGCCCGCCGTCGCCCGAGAGTGAAGGAAGGTCAATCTGTCATCGTTCACCGTGCCGCCTCAGATCGTCGAGCCTTTCACCCGGGCTTGGCAGCACAGGGAGCTGATCCGCGCCGTTGTGCGGCGGGAGTTCGTCTCGCGCTTTCGCGGCTCGATGCTCGGGCCGCTATGGGCGGTGCTTTCGCCGCTCATCATGATGCTGGCCTATACGGCGATGTTTTCCCTGACCTTGCCGGAGCTCGCCGCTCCCACGGGAATCGCGAATTACGCCGCGAACATCTTCGTCGGCCTGATCATGTTCAACCTCTTCAGCGAGCTGGCCTATCGCGCGCCGATGCTGCTGCATGAGCATGTGAATTTCGTCAAGAAGTCGATCTTCCCAAGCGAGACCATCGCCTGGACGGTCACGATCCGCGCCCTCACCTATGCGGGCGTCGCCTTCCTGGTTTTCGTCGTTTTCCGCCTGCTGACCGGCGGGAGCTTCCACTGGACGATCGTCCTCGCGCCCTTCATCCTCATCCCCTACACCCTCTTCATCCTGGGGGTGGTCTGGTTCCTGATGGCGCTCGGCGCCTTCACGCGCGACGTGGCGCATGTGATGGCCTCCATCGTTCCGATTCTGATGTTCGGCACGCCGGTGTTCTATAATTTCAGCCAAGTGCCGAGCAATCTGGCGCTCTGGCTACGGATGAACCCCATCGGCGACTACATCGAGATGATGCGCGACGTCACGCTGCACGACCGGCTGCCAAACCCCTTCGCCTACCTCGCCATCGTCGCCATCTCCTATGCGGTCTTCCTGTTCGGATACCAGTTCTTCATGCGCTACAAATCGGTCATCGTCGATGTCATCTAAGCCCGTCATGATCGCCGCGCAGGGGCTCGCCAAGGCGTTCCAGCTCTACGCCCATCAGAACGACCAGCTGAAGCAGATCCTCTTCGGCGCGTGGCGGCGCTACTACCGGGAAAAATGGGTGCTCAATGACGTGAGCTTCCAGATCTCGCAGGGGGAATGCGTCGGCCTCATTGGGCGTAACGGCGCCGGCAAGACGACGCTTCTGCAAGTACTGTGCGGCATCACCCGGCCGACGCGCGGCCTGTTCTTTGTCGGCGGCCGCATCGCGCCGATCCTCGCGCTCGGCTCCGCCTTCGACGGCCTGCTGACGGGACGGGAGAACGCCCGCATCGGCGCGGCGATCCTCGGCCTTTCGAAACGTCAGGTGGACGCCTGCATCGAGGACATCAAGAGTTTCGCGGATATCGGCGCGGCCTTCGAAGAGCCGATGCGCACCTATTCGAGCGGCATGGTCGCGCGCGTCGCCTTCGCGATCTGCGTCTTCGTCAAAGCCGATATTCTCATCGTCGACGAGGCGCTGTCCGTCGGCGACGAGACTTTTCAGAAGAAATGCGAGGCTTACATCGCCAATTTCGCCAAGACTGGCACCTCGCTGATCGTCTCACACTCCCTGGAATTCATCTGTGAGCTCTGCACACGCGTGATCTGGCTCGAGGGCGGCGTCGTGAAGGCCGACGGCGACCCGAGGGAAGTGGTTGCGGCCTACCGGCTGGCGATGGCGGCGTAAGCACGGGCGTTAGCCCTATCTTGCTGAAAGAGTTAGTCGATCTCGCGAGGAGAAAATTCACCGGCGAGGCTGTAAGTTTTCCCTTCAACGCCAGGAATACGACGGCGACGAACACGACCAGGATGCTGCTCTCGGCGCGCAGGGCGTCAGAAGCAGGCTGCCGACAGCAATCGTGAGAAGCCGGCGCCGAAGCGGGTGAGCGCTTCTTTCACGTCGCGCGCCCGGCAATCGCGGAGGGGCGCAGCGCATAGCGGAACCCGCGCGGCGTTTTCCTCAGTGCCCCTTCACCTCGGGAAGCGCCGAGCTCGGTCCGAAGATCACCTGCGACGGGTCGCGATCGAAGTTCTTGGCCGCCTTGCTGAGCGTATCGACGGCGCGGCGGGCGTCGATGGCGAGCTGCTGATATTGGGGCAAGCCCGTCTGCGTGAAGCGGTTGATGTTCTCCGAAAGCCCGGCGAGGTTGTCGGCGATGCTCTTCACGGTCTTTGGGTCGAGCGCCTTGATGGTCTTGTCGGCGCTGCCGATCAGATGATCCAACTTCTCCGAGACCGGCTTCAGCGAGTGCATGAGGGCGGCGGAGTCCTTGATCAGGCTCGCGGTCTGCTCGCTGTTGTCGGCAAGCGCCTTGCTGAAGGTCTCGACGTTCTTGATCGAGGCGGTGAACGAGCCGGAATTGTCCTCGAGGAGCTTGTCCACCTTCTCCAGCACAGTGCTCGCGCGCGAAGACAGCCGCTGAATATTGTCGACCAGGTTGCGGATCTCCGAGGGCTCGGCGGCGATGCGCGGATATTTTTCGTCCGGTTTCGCGACGAGCGGCGGGGCCTCGGGCGTCGCGCCGACGAGCGAGACGATCGCGACGCCGGTCAGAAGCCGTTGCTCCAGCCGCACCCGCGTGTCGGTCTTGACGGGCGTCGCCTTGTCGATGGCGATGAGGAGGTCGACGAGGCCCGGGTCCTTCTCGTCGATCTTGAGGCTCGTGACCTCGCCGACTTTCAGTCCGTTGAACTGGACCGCGCTGCCGCGCGTCAGCCCGTCGACGGAGCCGCGCACGACCACTTGGTAGGTCTTGAGCTCCGCGGTCTTGCCCGGGCCGGAAATCCAATAAATGAAGGCGAAGGCGCCGAAGGCCGCGGCAAGCGCCAGCGCGCCAATCGCCACGAAGCTGGCTCGGGTTTCCATGGCTTTAGTCCCTTCCTTCCGCTCCCGTTCGCGCGCCGCGCGACGTCAGGAACCGGCCGCCCCGTTCCCCGTGGAAGTAGGCGCGCAGCCAGGGCTCGCTTGAGGCGAGCACTGTGTCCAGGGGGCCCTCTCCGATCACCTTGCCGTCGTAGAGCGCCGCGACGCGATCGCAGATCGCATAGAGACTGTCGAGATCGTGGGTCACCATGAAGACCGTCAGCCCGAGCGTCTTTTTGAGCGTACCGATGAGGCGGTCGAACTCCGCGGCGCCGATAGGATCGAGGCCCGAGGTGGGCTCGTCGAGGAACAGCAGCTCCGGGTCGAGGGCCAGAGCTCGTGCAAGTGCGGCGCGCTTGACCATTCCGCCCGACAATTCCGACGGAATTTTGTCGGCGGCGCTGGGCGGCAGCCCCACAAGCTCGATCTTGAGCATTGCGAGCTCGTCCATAAAGCGCTGCGAGAGATCGAAACTCTCGCGCATCGGCAGCTGGATGTTCTGCTTGACGGTCATGCCCGAGAACAGGGCGCCGTTTTGGAACAGCACGCCCCAGCGTCGTTCCAGGAGACGCAGCTCCGTCTCGGTCAAGCGGTCGCGATCCTGACCGAAAATCTCGATGCGGCCCGAGGTTTTGGGAAGCAGGCCGAGAATGGCGCGTGTCAGCACGGATTTTCCCTGGCCTGAGCCGCCGACGAAGCCCAGCACCTCTCCGCGGTACACGTCGAGGTTGAGGCCCTTCATGACCCTGTGCCGACCGAATTCGACGACGAGGTCGCGCACGCGGATCACGACCTCGCGGTCCGGTTCCGCCCCGTTTCCGCCGTTCATCGCCCGCACCGCGTTCATCTTCCCCTCTGAGCCTCAGCTCCGCTCAGAACGAGTTCACGCAAAAGCTGACAGACTTTTGCGACCGGAAATCGTCCAGCATTCCGACTTGGCGCGATCGTTTCCGTTCGAGCCAGAAGTGTGCCGACTTCGCTCAATAGTTGATTGCGGTAAAGAATATCGCAAAAACGCCGTCGAGGATGATGACGGTGAAGATGCTTTTGACGACCGAGGCGGTGACCCGCCAGCCGAGCAATTCGGCGGAGCCCGCCGTGGCGAGCCCCTCCTGCGTGGCGATGAGGCCAATGACCAGCGCCATGAAGGGCGCCTTGATCAGCCCGACCGAGAAGGTCCTGGCGCTGACCGCCGTCTGCAGCAGACCGATGAATTCCGACGGACTGATGCCACCATACCACCAGGACATCATGATCGCGCCAAATAGCGCCGACATGTCGGCGATGAAGGTCAGGATCGGCAACGACAGAATGAGCGCGACAATGCGCGGAATGACGAGCACCTCCATTGGAGACATGCCCATCGAGCGCAGCGCGTCGACCTCCTCGCGCACCTTCATCGAGCCGATTTCCGCCGTGATCGCCGAGCCGGAGCGGCCAGCGACCATGATGGAGGTAAGCAGCACCCCAAGCTCGCGCAGCACCAAAATGCCGACGAGATCGACGACATAGATGCTGGCGCCGAAGCGAAGCAGCTCGTAGATCCCTTGCTGCGCGACGATCGCGCCGACCGTCATATTGATCGTCACGATGATCGGAATGCTGCGGAGCGCGAAATTCTCCATCTGGTAGACGACGGACACGCCGCGAAACTGTCGCGGCTTTCGCACCACGCGGGCCATCGCCGTGATGAATTCGCCGAGAAAGGCGACGATGACGAACGCGTCGCGCAGGCCAGTAACGATCTGCTCGCCGAGATCGGCCAATGTCGCGAGGATCGGAGGGATCGGCCGGGACGCGGGCGTCGTCTCGCGAAAGCCGACCCGCTCGAGCAGTAGGGCGTGCTGGGGGCTCACCCCCTCGAAGGAGGCGACGGCGCCGGCCTCGGTCAGTTCGTGGCGGGCGTCATTAAGCGCGAGGGCGCCCGCGGTGTCGAGCAGATCGAGGGAGGAGAGATCAATTGCTACGGCGCGCGCGCCGCGGCCACGTTTCACGAGATCCTGCGAGGCCCGCTCCAGCTTGCGCGCGGCGGCGATCGTCCAGGCGCCCTTCGGCGCCAAGCGTCGCGCGTTCCCAGAAGCCTGGCCGGAGATTTCCGGCGGCGCCATTGCGACTTTGCCCGTCATTGCGCCTCGTGCGAATCCTCTTAGCTTCGCGAAGGAGCCCTGTCGAGCCCAGCCGAGGCGGGGGCGAGCCGCGCCTAACTCAAAAGTCCAGGAGATACAGAGCTTTGCATGGAATATGACCTGAGCGTCGCCATTGAGGTGTTTCCAATCGCCGGGCGCTTCGTCATCGCGCGGGGCGCGAAGACCGAGGCGCGCGTCGTCACCGCGACGCTTAAAGACGGCGCGTTCCGGGGGCGCGGCGAGTGTGTGCCCTACGCCCGCTATGGCGAGAGCGTCGAGGGAGTCCTCGCCGCGATCGAAGGCTTGCGCGCCGCGTTGGCCCAGGGCGCGGACCGCGCCGCCCTGCAGGCGCTGCTGCCGCCGGGCGCAGCGCGCAATGCGCTCGACTGCGCCTTCTTCGACCTGGAGGCCAAGCGAGCCGGGCATACGGCTGCCGAGATCGCCGGACTTGGGAAGCTAAAGCCCCTTGTCACGGCGCTCACGATTTCGGTGGGAACCCCCGAGGAAATGTTCTCCGCAGCGGAGGCCGCCGCCGCATGGCCGCTGCTCAAAGTGAAGCTCGCTGGCGACGGCGACGCCGAGCGACTTGCGGCGGTGCGCGCCGGGGCGCCACGGACACGATTCATCGTCGACGCCAACGAAGCCTGGCGCGAGTCGGATCTCGAAAGGAATTTCGCGCTTTGCGCCGAGGCCGGGGTCGATTTGATCGAGCAGCCGCTGCCGGCCGGGGCGGACGGGCTCCTCGCCGAGATCGGCCACCCCGTGCCGGTCTGCGCCGACGAGAGCGCGCACGCACGCGATGATCTAGAGGCGCTCTGCGACCGCTATGACGCGGTCAACATCAAGCTCGACAAGACCGGCGGGCTGACCGAGGCGCTGGCGATGGCGAAAGAAGCCCAGCGCCTGGGACTTTCGATCATGGCCGGCTGCATGGTGGGAAGCTCGCTCGCCATGGCGCCGGCGATGCTGATCGGCCAATGGGCCGATTGGGTCGACCTCGACGGGCCGTTGCTGCTCGCCAAAGACCGAGAGCCGGGGCTCGTCTATGAGGGCTCGACGGTCTTTCCGCCGACCGCGGCGTTGTGGGGATAGAGACGCTGGTGGAGAGGAGGGCGAGCCTGGAGGCTCGCCGCCCGTCTTACCCCTTACTTCTCGACCTCGAGCCCGGCGTTGACCCAGGCCAGAATGCCGCCGCCAAAATGCGTGTCGCAGTCGCGTCGCCCACCCAGCCGCGCCTGTTCCATGGCAGAGACGGATCGCCGCCCGGAGCGGCAGTAGATCACGATTTTCTTGCCCGCCTCGGGCGCGGGCAGTTTGGCACGGGTCGAATTTCGAGAGCGGCAGAAAATGCGCGCCCTTGATATGGCCGGCGTTCCATTCGTCCTGCTCGCGCACGTCGACGAGGGTCACCGTGCCGTCGGCGAGGCCCTGCTGCAGTTCAGGAAGCGGGATGTCGTTGAACTGGGCCATGATCCTCCCCGGGTGCGATGTTGATGCGCATGCCATAAAAGGGCATCCCCGTCCAGGCCGCTCGACGGAGCGCATCACTGACCCGAAAGTTGATTGCCCCGACCGCGAGCGTTGCCGTAAGCGATTGACTTCTCAATTCTTTTGTCTATTGGTCGGTGTCGGACCCCGCCCTCGGCGGCTCCTGATCAACCCCTCCCTACTCTTCCTCATTTTCTGCGTCTCTCCAACTCGAAGGCGGGGCTCGCGTCGCGTGGCTAAGGGGATGACAGCTAATCAAGGAACCTCTCACCGCAGACTGCAACGGGCGGGAGCGCGATGGAATGACAATGATGGCCTAGAGATTGGGGCGCCCCCGTCGCAAAGGCGGGGTCCGAGGCGGGCGGCCCCGAGCCGAAATTCGAGATCGTCATCGACGAAGCGGGCTTCCTGGCGCTGGAGCCTGAATGGGAAGGCCTCCGGGCGCAGGTTCGCGAGCCGCGCTACACCCAGTCTTTCGCCTGGTTCCGTTGCGGGTGGGAAACAACGGGACGGCCGCGTGGCCACCGCCTCTTCATCCTGGTCATGCGGGTCGAGGGGCGGGCGGCCTTGATCTGGCCCTTGGCGATCCGCCGCAAGCGCGGGCTCTGGAGGGTCGCGGCGCCGCTCGGCGCGGAGTGGACCGAATATGATCCGGGTCTCGTGAAAAACTCTCCCGAGGCCGTGGCGCATATCCGCGCCGCCTGGGACTTCTTGCGCAAAAACTGTCCGGCGGACATCATCCACATTCCGCATTGTCGCGAAGGGGAGCCTCTTCACGAGGTGATGGGTTCCGATTTCACCCCGCGCGCCGTCAGCACCCAGCCGTCGCCTTACGTGTCGTGGGAACATTTCCCAGATTGGGCCTCCTACTGGAAGGCGCGCAGCCGGAAAACGAAAAACAACGTCGGCCGGTTGTCCCGCCGGCTCGCCGAGCTCGGCGAGCTCACCTTCGGCCTTGTCGAAGATCAGGCGGAGTTCGACAAGCTCCAGGCCTGGACAATCGCACGCAAGATTGAATGGATGGCCCGCACCGGGCTCGACAACGAATTCCTGGGCGCGACGGAGTTCCCCGTATTCCTGCGCGAGATGGGCGCGTCGCGTTCAATGCGCGAGGGCTTGGTGATGTTCGCGCTGAAGCTCGACGGCCGCATCGTCGCCACGAGGATCGGCGCGCTGGACGCTCTCGGTTACGAGGATTTTCTCGAAACGCAGGACCGGGAGTTTGAGCACTATTCGCCCGGCTCCGTTGCCCTCATGGAATGTCTGAAATGGTGCCGGGAGCGCGGCTTGACTTACGACTTCCGCTTCGGCGAGGAGCCTTACAAGCTCATGTGGGCTACGGGCGACCGGCCCGCCACGACCTACCGGCTAGCGGTTCGGCCGTGGGGCCGCATCCTGCTGTGGCTCAGCGCCGCCAGGGAGGAAGCGCGCATCGCCAAGGACCGGCTGCGCCTGAGCATCCCCGCCGAGTTCCGGCGCAAGATCAAGCGCGCGCGGACCGGTTGGCGATCGCGCGGGGAAGGCGGCGCCTATTCGGAGTTCTAGCGAAAAGAAAACCCTTGCCAAAACCGCGACATGACGATGATCGCGAGCGTGTAGAGGACCAGCGCGCCGACGACCTGCGTCGTCGGTTTCTTGAACGTCTCCTCCGTCTTCTTGCGGATGGACTGCATGTACATCTTCCCAGGTCTGGGCGACGAAATCGCCCTGCGACAGGATGCCAATCAGGCGGCCCTTGTCGTCAACAATGGGGAGATGCCGAAAGCGCTCCTCCGACATGTGCTGGAGCCACTCCATGTCGTCGTCGTCGAGACTGGCCGTCTTCATCTGGGTCGACATGACGCTCGAGAGCGGCGTCGCCTTCGGATCGAGGTCTTGGGCGACGAAGCGCAGAATATCGCGCTCCGTGACGATGCCCTGAACCTTCATGTCGGCGTCGACGATGACGGCCGAGCCGATGTTGCGCTCGACCATCGTCTTGACCGCGGTCGCGACCGTCTCCTCACCCCTGAGCGCGAAAGCCTGGGGCTTGCTGGCGAATTCCGGACGGTCCTTGATCTTCACGGCGCATGGCCTCCTGGGTTCTGTCGCAAAGCGCGGCCCGCGAGTGAAGCCGATTTTTCCCGCTACGCCAAGCACGGTTGGGGGAGCGGATCAATTTGAATGCGCTTTACCGTTCTTGGATCCGCCCGAGCCTTGATTTGCGGGCGGCCCATCGGCTTGTTAAACTTTACCCGGTGCAGGGCGAAGGCAGCGTCGCCGCGAGACCCCGACCTTGTCGCCCCGCCAAACAAGAGGGGCGTTCATGAAAGCGGCGAGGCAGTCCAAACGGCCCCCCTGGTTCTTCCTGGCCTTCGTCGCGGGACTTCTGCTCCTGGCGGGCTGCGACGAGAAGAGCCCCACGGTCGTCCAGACCGGACCGACCCCCTTGGCGTCCCCCGATTACCTGGCCGAAATACAGCCGATCTTCAACCGCCGCTGCATCGCCTGTCACGGCTGTCTTGGCTCGCCCTGCAATGTGAAGCTCGACTCCTTCCGCGGCGCCGACCGCGGCGGCTTCGGCGTCAATCCTTACAGCAGCCACATCGAGGCCAGTCCGCGCGTCGGCATGGATGTGGTTCAGACCCGGGAGGAGTGGCGGCAGCGGGGCTTCTATCCCGTCCTCGACCGCGAGGGGACTTCGTCGGACCGCCTGAATCGGTCGCTGCTCTACAAGCTGGTGGCGGCAGGCCGCCAGTATAACCAGCCGGGCTTTTCGCGCGAAGCGGTCATGCCGCTCTACGCCAAGCGCTACGACCACCAATGCCCCGCGACCCTGAAGGCGCTCGACGCTTACCTCGAGGCAAATCCCGCCGCGGGAATGCCCTTTGGCTTGCCTGCCATCGACAGCGCCGACATCGAAAAGCTCGCGTCCTGGGTGGGCAATGGCTCGCCCGGCCCGACGCAGGAGCAACTGAGGCAGGCCGAGGCGGTCAGCGGCAAGGCGGCGGTCGGCGAATGGGAGGCGTTCCTTAACGATCCCGATCCGCGCAACCGCTTGGTTGCTCGCTTCATCTTCGATCACGTCTTCCAGGCCAGCATCGTCCTCGAGGAGAGCCCGGGGGACTTTTTCCGTCTCGTGCGATCCAAAACGCCGGCGAGCCAAGCGACGAAGGGCGCCGCGACCGCGACCGATGCGTCGATCGAGGTCATCGATACGCCGCTCCCCTACGACAACCCCTACGCTTACGCGGGGGTCGATCGGTTTTGGTATCGCCTCCAGAAGATCACCGCTCCGCGGGTTCAGAAAAACCATTTCGTCTGGCGCCTGAGCCAAGCGTCGCTCGCGCATCTCAAAGAGCTTTTCCTCAAGCGCGACTGGGGCGCGACGCAGGACATGAACCCGCCCTGGGGCGTCGGCAATCCGTTCCTCGTCTACCGGGCCATTCCGGCAGAGGTGCGGTCCCTATTTCTGTTGGAGAACGCCGAGGTGATCGTCGGCGGCATCACCTACGGCCCCGTGTGCCTGGGACAGACGGCGACCTATGCGGTCAAGGACCAGTTTTGGGTCTATTTTCTCGATCCGCGTCACGACCCCTCCGTGCAAAATCCGGAGCTGGGATTGCAGACCTGGTCCGTCATGATGGACCGCTTTCCCATCGGCAACGCCGAATATGCGGAAGCTTATGCAAAAGCCCTGCGAAAACTCACCCCCGAGGGCCTGACCCTCGACGCGGTCTGGAACGGCGGCGGCAGGAATCCGAACGCCTGGCTGACGGTGCTTCGTCACGAAACCAACGTCTCGGTCATGAAGGGCCGGCAGGGCGGCATTCCGCGCAGCCAATGGCTGGTCAGCTATAGCGGATTGGAGCGTCTCTATTACAACACGGTCGCCAGCTACAAATATTGGGGAGGCGATCGCGGCAAGCTCGAGACTTCTGGTCTTCTTCAATTTCCTCCGGCAGGAGATGGAGGATAATTTCCTGCTCCTGCTACCGCGCAAGGATCGCGATCCGATCCGCCAGCGCTTGTCGCAGGGTATTCCCGGAGCGATCGGACGCTTTCTAGTGCCGTTTCCCGACCGCAATTTGCCTGGCGGAGTCGCGGGAGACCAGCCGCTGTCGGTGCTGCAAGTGGTCGACCGGCTTCAGGCGCATATGGGTCCGGCGGTCAGCGGGCCGGTCGATGCGCTCAATCCCCGGATCAAGCCGAAGATTTCGCTCGACGAGCCGATCGGCGGCTTTGAGCAATGGGTCAAGGCGGTCTCGACGCTGACCCAAACCACCACCTACAAGTTTCCGCGCTTTCTGCCGAGCGTCGTGCTGCTGCGGGTGCAAGACGGCCACGACTCCAAGGTCTATTCGCTGATCGCCAATCGCGTCTACAAGACGCAGTTCGATCTGCTGTTCCAGAACGGCGAGGCGCTGCCCGACCAGTACACCATGAGCGTCTATCCGACGATTGTCGGCGGTTTTCCCAACCTCTTCATGGAGCTCGATCTCGCCCAGGCGCCCGCATTCCTGAAAGAGCTGCGTTCGGTCCAAACGCTCGACGCATGGACGGCGTTGCGAAACCGCTATGGCGTTCCGCGCAACAGCGCGCGTTTCTGGTCCACGCTCGACTGGTTCAACGACTGGAACTTCAAGAACCGCGGCGAGGAGGCCGGTCATCTCGACCTCTCCTATTACGATTTGCTCGATACGGTTTACTGATGAGGGCAAAGGAAGCCGCCAGGCAGTCCTGCGAGAGCGAGATCAGAATTCGCTCCCGCTCACCAAGGCGAGGCGCGTTCCGGAACAAGGGATGTCCTCATCGTGTTTCGTTTCTGGCCGGCCTGTTCGGCGCGAGTAGCGTCGCCGCCGAGGCCTTTCGAACCTCTGGCGTTCGTCAAACATTCTGTTTCATCCCGGGGTTTGACGCTGCAATCTTGCCCAGCGAATGGACAGGCTACGCCAAGCCCGCGACGCGCTCGGCCGCTGATGCCGGCAGCTTCCGGCTCGCGACCCAGGCGGCGCGCCATCGGTTGACCGGACGGTCAAAGAAGCGCCAGATCACAAAAGACGTTGCGAGGATCACAATCAGCGCCTCCGAGCAGAGCCACAGACGGTTCCAATAGGATCCCTCTCCGGTCTGAATGGCGCCGATCATCGGCCAATGCAGCAGATAGAAAATATACGTCAGATCGCCGAACATCCGGTCGATGGAGCCGCTCTTCTGGCGCACGGTATAGAGCGCCCAAGGCGTCATCATCACCGCGACGAGAAGATTGCTCGTGCTGCTCAAGGCCACGAGGTCTTTGCCCTGCAACTCGCCAAGCGCGATGTTCTTGATAAACAGGGCCGCGAAGATGACCAACAGCGCGAGCGTCGCGGAGAGCGTCCCATAGGCGAGCGCGCGACCGGGCTTTATATCGTAGACTGCGGAGGCGACGCCGAGCGCGAAAAAGATGATGAAGGGCGCGACCGTCGCCGCTCCCCCAAGCCACTGCGAAAGCACCGTGGTCAATACGAAAATGGCGAGGACGTGGATGCTCTTCGAGATGAGGAAAATGACGAGCGGCGCGATCAGATAGAACTGCAGCTCCATATCGAGCGACCAGCCCGGAACGTTCGCCTGATAGGGCAGGGTGTTATAGCCGAGGATGAAGAGGTTCGAAAAAATCTGATGCGTTAGGCCAGCGATGTGCGCGGGCGTCTCGCCGCGCCAATAGAGCAAAGCCCAGGTGACCACTGAGCACAGGGCGAAGACCGGCATGATGCGCCAGCACCGCGAGACGACGAAGGTGAGGTAGGGCGCGCGCGTCTTCGAATAGGTCGCGGTCCACATGGTGGCGACCCAGTAGCCGCTCAGAACGAAGAAGATCAGCACGGCCGACATGCCGATATTGTAGCCTGTCGTGTGGTGCAGGAAGACCGAAAGGGCCAGCGCCATTCTGAACGCCCCTGGCGAGGCGAGACGATCCGAACCTTCGGACATGGTCGCTCCAACTTGTCCAGTGAAATCCCTGGCGCGAAGCAACCCCTTTATCCCGAGACTGAGCAAAATACGCGCGGCATCGGGTCGCATGCTTGAAGATTGACGGAATTCGCTAACGCGCGCGCGGCGTGATTCCTAAGTCTCGCGGATTTAGACGGCTCGGCGGGCGAGGCTCGTTCTTGGCGCGGGAGCCCTCGCGGCGGCGGCGGCAACACGGCTCCGGGGAGCGAACGTCCCTCGGGCGTCGGCCGCTGTCGACGGCATATCGTCCCCCAGCCGCTCGAGCAGCGCGCGAAATCGATCGGGGATCGGCTCGTGGAGGACGCCGTCGTAGATCGCCCTCAGCTCCTTGCCGATCTGCTCGCTGACCTGATGCTGGGGCGATGGCTTCGCACGCATGTAAGACCCTCCAGAGTTCCCACGATACGACAGCTTCGACGGCGCTCTGGACGAGAATAAGGTCCGTTCGTGGCCAAAACCCGACGTTCATGTTTCTGCGGTTTTCCCGACCCTTATGGTTAACACTCGATTATTGCTAAAAGGTTACGACGCCCGCCCGCCTGAATCGGAATAATTCCATCCCAGACCCAATCGCGCTAGGGATCTATTGAAATGTGTTCGCAAAGCCTTCCCGAAGCCCCGAACAAGACAAATGAGGAAAGCGGCGGCGCGGAGCCCGAAATTGTGGCGATCGTCGCCGTGGCGAAAAACGGCGTCATCGGCGCTCAGGGCGGACTGCCCTGGCGCATTTCCGGCGATCTCAAGCGCTTCAAGGCGTTGACGATGGGCAAGCCGCTGATCCTCGGGCGGCGCACCTTCGAGGCGCTCCCGCGAGCGCTTCCGGGCCGCGAGCTTGTGGTCGTAACGCGCGACCCGAAGGCCTCTGCGCCTGGCGCGCATTTGGCGCGAACGCCGGAAGGAGCGCTGGAGGCGGCGCGCGAAATCGCGCGACGTTCGGGCGCGACGGAAATCTGCATCGGCGGCGGCGCCGAGATCTATCGCGCGTTGATCGAGGCCACCGACCGCATCGAGCTCACCGAGGTCGACCTCGCTCCGGAGGGCGACGCCTATCTTCCGCCCTTCGATCCCGCTATCTGGCGCGAGACGGCGCGCGTCGCCGCCGAGCGCGGCCCGAAGGACGAGGCGGATTACGCCTTCGTGACGCTCGAGCGGCGTCGCGGCTAGCCAAGCTCACCTGCTGCGGCAAGAGCTCACGAGCGCGCGCGAGTCAAATCTTCACGCGCGCGCCGAGTTCCACGACCCGATCCGAGGGAATGGAGAAAAAGTCCGTGGCGTTGGCCGCCTGATGGGTGAGCGCGATGTAAAGCTTGTCCTGCCAGCCCGGCATTTCGGAGCCCGAGCTCTGCATGAGCGAGCGCCTCCCCAGGAAGAAGGACGTCGTCATGATGTCGTATTTCAGGCCCGCCTTGCGCATGAGCGCCAGCGCCGCCGGCACGCGCGGGCTCTCCATGAACCCATAGTAAAGCGTTACGCGGGTGAAGTCCTCGGAGAGCTTCTCGAGCGCGTAGCGCTTGGCTGGAGAAACGCGCGGCACATCCTTGGTCACGACGGACATCACGAGCACGCGCTCGTGAAGCACCTTGTTGTGCTTGAGATTGTGCATGAGCGCGGCGGGGGCGACATTGGGGTCGCTGGTCAAAAACACCGCCGTGCCCTTGACCCGCGTAGGCTTCGACTTCTCCAGCATCGCGATGAGTTCGAGGATCGGAATCGAGTCGCGGTGCGTCTTTTCCGCCAGGAGATGCGTGCCGCGCACCCAAGTCCACATGACCACCATCGAGCAGGCGCCGAGCAGCAAGGGGACCCAGCCGCCGTCGACGACCTTCATCAGATTGGCGCTCAGGAAGGCGAGATCGACGACGAGGAAGGCCGAAACGAAAGGAATGGCCGCCCACAGGGGCCAATGCCAGCGCTTCCAGACGACGACGAAAGCAAGGGCGGTGGTGGTCACCATCGTGCCCGTCACGGCGATGCCATAGGCGGAGGCGAGCGCCGAGGAGCTCTTGAACAGGAAGACGAGGATCAGCACGCCGATGAGCAGCAGGCGGTTGACGCGGCCAATATAAATCTGGCCTTCCTGCGTTTCCGACGTGTGCGTGATCTCGAGACGCGGCAGCAGGCCCAACTGGATCGCTTGCCGGACCAGCGAGAAGGCGCCCGTGACGACGGCTTGGCTCGCAATGACCGTCGCGAGCGTGGAGAGGATCACGAGCGCGAGCGGCAGCAGACCCCATTGGGGTGCGAGCCGGAAGAACGGATTGTCGATCGCGCTCGTATCCGAGAGGATCAGCGCGCCCTGCCCCAGATAGTTGAGCAGCAGCGCTGGCAGCACGAAAAAGGTCCACGCCGCCTGGATCGGCAGGCGCCCGAAATGGCCCATGTCGGCGTAGAGCGCCTCCGCGCCCGTCACGCCGAGGAACACGGAGCCCAGCACTGCGAAGCCGAGCCACCCGTTGGTCAGCAGAAAGCGCAACCCGATGATGGGATTGAAGGCGTAAAGCGTTTCCGGCGCATCGGGAATGTGCGACGCGCCGAGCGCGCCGATCACGAGGAAGAAGATGACCATGATCGGGCCGAAGAAAGCGGCGACCCTGGCCGTGCCGTGGCTTTGCACCCAAAAGAGCGCGATGAGGATCGCCATCGTGATCGGCAGCACATATTCCTTGATGTTCACGTAATCCTTGAATCGCTCCGTCACGAGGTCGAGCCCTTCGACGGCGGAAAGGACCGAGATCGCCGGCGTGATGATCGCGTCGCCCGAGAATAAGGCCGCCCCGGCGACGCCCAAAAGAAAAACCACCTGGGCGCGTTTTCCCAACGCGGACTGCGCGAGCGCCATCAGCGACAGGATGCCGCCTTCGCCGCGGTTGTCGGCGCGCATTAGGAACAGCACATATTTGGCCGTAACCGTGAAGATCAGCGCGTAGATGAGAAGCGACGTCGCGCCGATGATCGCCTCTCGCGTGAGCACTCCGGCTTTGGAGACGTGCGAGAGCGACTCGCGCAGCGCATAGAGGGGGCTCGTGCCGATGTCGCCGTAAACGACGCCGACGGCGCCGAGAATGAGCGCCGGCATCGGCGCCTTTGCGTGCGTCTCGTGCGACGCCTCCACCGGAGCGCACGCGGGCGAAGACTCAGTTGGCGACCTTTGCGCGGTCGAATTATCGGTCATACAGCGACCTTCCATGACCTTTCGCAAAGCGGCGCAGCGACAGTGGCCTCGTCGCCATCGCGGGTCGGCGCGGCCTATACTCTCCTTTTGCGGACTTGAGAAGCCGCTCCAGGAAAGCGAAAAATCCTGGTCGTCTGGCAGCCTAGCCGGAAAAGGAGCGAGTCATGTCGCATTCGTTGAGCCAGGACGGCGCGCCGAACATAGACGCAAGAGAAGCGCACGTGGGCGAGATGCCGGCCTACGTGGCGAAGCCTGCGGATGCCGCCAATCCGCCGATCCTGATCGTGGTCGCGGAAATTTTCGGCCTCAACGATCACATTCGCGACGTCGTCCGTCGCTTTGCCGCAAAGGGCTATCTCGCGATCGCTCCCGACTTCTTCTTTCGCGTCGGCGATCCGTCGAAGGAAACAAACATGACGGCGATTCGGGCGATCGTCATGAAGGTTCCCGACGCGGAAGCCATGCGTGATTTCGACGCAGCGCTCGCTTTCGCGGCTTCGCTCGGCGGCGACGCGACGCGGGCCGCGGTCACCGGGTTCTGTTGGGGCGGCCGCATGGCCTGGCTCTATGCGGCCCATAACCCAAAGCTTAAAGCCGTCGTTCCTTGGTACGGTCGCCTCGAGGGCGAACGCACGAAACATCAGCCGCAGTGGCCGATCGACGTCGCGGACAAACTTTCGGTCCCCTATCTGGGGCTCTATGGCGGCGCCGATCCTTCCATCCCGCTGCCGCTCGTCGAGGCGATGCGGGCGCGCCTTCGCGCCGCGCCAGCGCAGGGCGAGATTGTCGTCTATCCCAACGCGCCTCACGCCTTCTTCGCAGACTATCGCGAGAGCTATCGAGAGAAGGCCGCGCGCGACGCATTCGCGCGGATGCTCGCCTTTCTGACGGCGCAAGGCGTCGCCTGAGCCTCAAAAGTCGGTCGCGAGCCCCTTTTTCTCCCAGTCGCCGTAGCGCGTAGGCTCGAGACCGACGCGGCCGCCGATCTCGTCGCCGGGAGCGCCCTGCGGCGTGGCGGCCCGACGCGCCGCGGCCTCCGCCAGCGCCCGACGCCCCGCCGCGAGAACTCTCTCGGCGCGCGCATTTTCCGCTTTCGACGTGGATATCTGCAACTCCTCGCCAGTCCCGACGCGGCTTGTCGTCATCTTGTCTCCATCTTCGCGCGAGCTTCGGACCATAGCATGCTATGGGTAGGACAGCAGGGACCGGGAGCCGTTGGTTGGCGACACAAAACACTAGACCTTTCGTTCCGAAAGCCAAGATGGCGGCGAGGGCTTCGCCGCGCCAGGGCTTCCTCCTCGCGGAGGAGGCGCGCGAGGCCGAGGCGCAACGCATCCCCGGCCTGCCGGCGCGGCTCGCGGCGGCGCTTGTAATTTGTGACGTCGTTCAGGGCGGACACCGGCTCGACGAGTGCTTTAGCCCGCTCGCAGTTCCCAATCGGATCGCGGGTCTGGACGCCCGCGACGTCGCGCTTGTCCGCTCCATCGCCACGGTCGCGCTGCGGCGCCTCGGCGTCATCCGACGCGCCCTCGCGCTTCTGCTCGAAAAAGGCCTGCCGCGCCAAGCGACGCGCCTCGAATGGCCGCTGATCGCGGCCGCGGCGCAAATCCTCTTTCTCGACGCGGCGGATCACGCGGCGGTGGACCTTGCCGTCCGCGCCGTGCGGCTCGAGCCGAAGTCGGCGGGCTTCGCGGGTCTCGTCAATGGCGTGCTGCGCAATCTGGTCCGGCGACGAGAAGAATTCCTGGCGCTCGCCGAAGGCGGCGACTTCGACGCCCCGCCCTGGCTCGCGCAGCGCTGGCGCCGGACCTATGGCGAGGCCGAGGCCCGGCGCATCATCCAAATGCAGATGCGCGAGCCGCCGCTCGATCTCACGACCAAATCGCAAGCGGCGGCCTGGGCCGAGCGGTTGGGTGGCGTCCTGTTGCCGACCGGCTCGGTGCGGCTGTTGACCCGCAAGCCGATCATCGAGCTCGAAGGTTTCGACGAAGGCGAATGGTGGGTTCAGGATGCGGCGGCGGCGCTGCCGGCGCGGCTCCTCGACGCGAAACCCGACGAGCGGGTGCTCGACATGTGCGCCGCCCCCGGGGGCAAGACAGCGCAGCTCGCCTGCACGGGCGCGCAGGTGATCGCGCTCGATCGCTCCGCCGAGCGTCTCAAGGTCCTTGCGGCCAATCTCGATCGCCTGAAGCTTCACGCCGATATCGCCGTCGCCGACGCCACCGGCTATTCGGCCCCGCCGTTCGACGCCGTGCTGATCGACGTCCCCTGCACCGCGACCGGCACGATTCGCCGCCATCCCGACGTCGCCTGGACCAAGAAGCCCGGCGATATCGAGACGCTCTCCGTCGCTGCAGTCGAAAATGTTCGATCGCGCCGCGACGCTGACGCGCCCCGGAGGACGCATCGTCTATTGCGTCTGCTCGCTCGAGCCGGAGGAAGGCGAGAATCAGGTCGCCGCGTTTCTGAGGCGCAATCCTGATTTCCGGCGGGAGGCCGCGGACCTGGCGGCGCTCGGCGCGCCGCCGGAATTCGTCAATCGCGACGGCGATCTGCGCACGACGCCGCAAATGCTGCCGAACGAAGATCCACGCCTCGCCGGCGTCGACGGCTTTTTTGCCGCCCGCCTGACGCGGCGCGGTTAAAGTCACTCCAGATCTGCATCGCGCTCTGGGCGCCTCACCAGGGCAGGCGCTCGCCCTGGTAGTCGATGAAAGCGCCGCTGTCGTTCATCGTCAGCGCGTCGAGAGTCGCGAGAACGCCGGAGACGCTGTCCTGCACGGACAGCGGGGCGTTGGGACCGCCCATGTCGGTGCGAACCCAGCCCGGATGCAGCGCGATCACGACGATGCCCTGCGCCGTCAGTTCCTCGGCGAGGCACTGGGCGAATTTGTTGAGCGCGATCTTGCTTGCCGCGTAGACGGCGTTTACGGGGCGGACGTCGGCCGACGCGCCGAGGACGCTCGAAACGAGCGCGATGCGCGGATTTGCCGCGCCCGCGAATAGAGGCAGGAGGGCGCGCACGAGGCGCAGCGGCCCGAGCGTGTTGACCGAGAAGACGTCGAGCGCCGCCTCCAAATCCGCCTCGAGCGTCGTTTGCGGCTTCGGTCCGTAGACGCCGGCGTTGGCGACGAGCACGTCGATCGGCGCCGCAACCGTTTGCGCGGCGGAAAGGATCGCCGCCTCGTCGCGGATGTCGAAAAGCTTGGTTTCGACGCGCGCGTGCTGCGCCGCCAGCGACGCGAGAAGAATGTCGCGCGCCGCCTCATTGCGCAGGCTCGCCGTGACGCGCTCCCCGCGCGCCGCAAGCTGGCGCACGAGCTCGAGGCCAATGCCGCAACTCGCGCCGGATACGACCCAATGCTCGCTCACTTCGCTCCCCCTGCCTTTGCCCGCCGCGATCGGCGCAACGTTCAAATAGCGCTTTGCGGCGCCTCTGGCGACGAGGCCCCAAGGGATATCCCGGAACATTCTTCCTTGAGAGACGCGGTTCAACGCTTATGATGCGCGCGGCCGCATCAGGGATGGCCCGCGAGAGCGCGATGCGAAAAAGTGGAATCCGGCGCTTCGCATGAAGCGCGTTCTAAACTTTTAGAATCGATCGCGTTTTTTCGTTCGGGCTGTTCCGCCTGCACACAGCGTGATCTCGGGGTCGCCGCGGAGACGCGCGTCGCCTCCAGAGAACCCCAAGACGAGGCGGGCGAATTGCGGGCGCTCGCCCAGGGCCAGACAAAGGTTTCAATGCGCGTCGTCAGCCTCTACCGCCATCCCGTCAAAGGCCTATCGCCCGAGCCGATGCAATCGGCAAGGCTCGCCGAAGGCGGCTATTTCCCCTGCGATCGCCTGTTTGCGCTCGAGAACGGACCTTCGGGATTCGATCCCGCGGCGCCCGCCCATCTGCCGAAGATCAAGTTCCTGATGCTGATGCGCAACGGCGCGCTGGCCGGCCTCGCGACGCGCTACGACGAGGCGACGATGACGCTGACGATCAAGCGCAAGGGCAAGGTCGTGGCGCAAGGGAGGCTGGACCGTCTAGAAGGACGCGTCGCGATCGAGAACTATCTCACGACGTTCCTGGGCGATGCAATTCGCGGGCCGGTCCGTCTGCTCGCGGCGCCGGAAGGCCATCGCTTCATGGATTCGAAATCGGGCTTCGTCTCGCTGATCAACCTCGCGAGCGTCGAGGCGATCGCCAAGGCGATGGCGAGACCCGTCGACCCGCTGCGTTTTCGCGCCAACATTCATCTCGAAGACATGGCGCCCTGGGCCGAGACCGATCTCGTCGGCAAGGCGCTCACCCTCGGCGGCGCAAGGCTCGAGGTCTTGAAGATGATCGACAGATGCGCCGCAACCGGCGTCGAGCCCGGCACGGGGACGCGTGACATGGATCTGGTGGACGCCTTGCGTAAAAGCTTCGGCCACATCGACTGCGGCGTCTACGCGAGGGTCCTCGAAGGCGGCGAGGTGAAGGTCGGCGACGTGCTCCGTCGCTGAGCGCGCGTTCCACGACCGAATCGCTCGACTTCTGAAAGGGCTTGGGACGCGCGGACTCGCTTATTCGCCGGGTGGCAGGTCTCCGGCGGCCCGGGCCGCTTCCTCGCCGCCGGTCTCCTCGCGCGGCGCGCGCGAGCGACGGCGCGGAGTCATTGCAAAGCCGCCACGGCCGCTCCCGCGCTCCTCTCCGGCGTTGGACTCCGTCGGCTCGTTCGCGCCGACGCGCGGCGCGGCAGGGGGCGCGGTGATGAAGGCCGGCAGCCCCGCACCGCCCTCGGGCGCAGCAGGCGGCTCGGCGTTGAAGTTCGGCTCGCGGTCCCGGCGTGGCTCGAAAGGCGGGCGTTCGCGATTGCGGTCGAAACCGAAGCGGGGCCGACGTTCGCCCCGGTCGGGTCGTTCGCCGGTTTCAGCGTTCGGCTCCTGGCCGCGATCGCGATCGCGGTTGCGGCCGAATTGCACGCGGTCGGAGCGCACCGGGCGCTCATGCCGCATTTCCGAATAGGCGGGCCGTTCTTCGAAGGGCTGCGGCTGCGATTGCGGCGGTTGGAAGCTCGGCTGCGGCGCGCTCGGGGGTGGGTAATTGGCCGGCGGTTGGAAATTCGGCTGCTGCGCCGCATAGGCGGGCGGTGGGAGCCTTTCGGCGAGCGAGGCAAAACGGTCCGGCAGCCCCGTGAAATCGTCGTCGTCCTCGAGCTCGGCCTCCTGCTCGTAGGAGTTACGGCCGTACCCGCCCTGTTGCTGCTGCGCCGCGAAGATCAAGCGGAAATAATGTTCGGCGTGCTGCAGCAAATTCTCCGCGAGAACGATGTCGCCGGAGGATTGGGCGTCGCGCGCGAGCTGGAGATATTTCTCGGCGACATGCTGGGCCGTGCCGCGGATTTTGACATCGGGTCCGTTCGACTCGAAGGAGCGCGTCAACGGATTGGGTCCCTTGCGCCCCGGACGTCCGCGCAATCGTTTGTTCTGTCCTGGTCTCATCGATTGTCCCCAATGATCCTCATTCCGGCGTGAAGCCCTGCGTTCTCTTGCGTTGAGGCTTCGACCCGCAGGCAGCGTCAAGGCTCCATGAACGGGTGTGATCACGCTCGGCCAACTGTTCGGGTTGGCGGCTCGATTGGCCGCCCCACAAGACCGGCGCCCATGCGCCTTCGTCTCCATGCCGGGTCGTTTGTCGCCTGGGCGCTTGAACGCGTACTCCGCAGCGGAGCGCCTCAAAACCAAGCGATACCGTCGGCGAACCAAGGAAAAACCGGACCGCCATCGTCGGCGCCCGCATCCTTTGCCCGAAGGTTAAACTTGGCAGTCCGCCCACCTAGTGCGGGGACTTTGACTGCATCGCTACAATACGAGCAAGCCGACGTTTCTATCCCCTCTATATAAGACGCGGGCGGCTTCGCCAAGGGCTCCTGCAAGCTGTCGGTAAAAAAGACTGTAACCGTGGCAACTTTAACACAGTCGGCGGCGCGCGGCCACGGCGCGCTCCAGACCGCCCGCGTCCCGGCGCGTCCCGGCGTCATCGAGCCCCGCTGCGGCGAGCAACGCCGCCGCTTCGCGCGCTTGTCCCAATCCCACCTCCAAGACGGCGACGCCGCCCGGCGCCAGCAGGCGAGGCAGTTCCGCGGCGACTTCGCGGATGCAGGAAAGTCCGTCTGCGCCGCCATCGAGCGCCAAGCGCGGGTCGTGAAGGCGCACTTCCGGCGCGAGTTCTTCGATCTCGCGGCTTTTCACATAGGGAGGGTTGGACACGACGACGTCGAAGCCGCAGGCGAGCGCGCCGCCCCAGATCCCGCGCAGGATAGCGGCGCGCCCTGAGAACCCGCAACGCGCCAAATTTTCTCGCGTCGCCAGCAGCGCGTGCGGCGAAAGATCGACCGCGACGCCGAAGGCGTTGGGAAGCTCGGCGAGCAGCGCGCAAAGCAGCGCGCCCGAGCCGCAGCCGAGATCGAGCAGGCGCAGCGGCGCGTCACGACGGGCGGCGACGAGCGCGAGCGCCAGGGCCGCCACACTCTCCGTGTCCGGCCTTGGATCGAGCACATGGGGAAACACGGCGAGGTCGAGCGTCCAGAAGCCGCGCGTCGCGAGAATGCGTGAGACGGGCTCGCGCGCGGCGCGTCTCGCCGCACGCTCGGTGAGAAGGCGCGCAGCCTCCTTGCCGAGCGGCGCCTCGGGCGAGAGCAAAAATTCCGCATGGGTGAGGCCGCAGGCGTCGAAAAGCAGGAGACGCGCGTCCGCGCGCGCCTCCTCGACGCCGCGGACCTCGAGAAAGCGCGCGAGCCGCGCAAGAGCTTTTTCGCGCGGCTCGCTGGGAAGAGCCTCGAACGTGTCGGTTCCGGTCACGCGCCGATTTTTGCCAGCCGCGCGGTGAGCCGGCGGGCGAAGGCCGCAGCGTCGACCGGCGGCTCGCCATCGGCGATGCGCGCCAGATCGAGCAGCATGAAGGCGCCGTCGCTCGCCTCTTCTCCCTCGCCGACCTTCGCGAGCGCCAGGATTGCGGGATGTCGCGGATTGATCTCGAGGACGGGCTTGCCGAGCGCGCCGCTCTCGCCGTGCTCGGCGAGAATCTTGGCCAGCCGCAGATCGAGGCCGTGCTCCGGCGCGATGAGACAGACGGCGCTGTCGCGCAGGCGCGTCGAGAGGCGCACGTCCTCCACCTGCTCCTTCAGCGTCTCCTTGAGGCGCGCGACGAGCGCCGCGACCTCCACCGCGCTCTCCGGCGCCTCGGGCGCCGCCTCGCCTTCCTTCAGCGGGACCAGACTCAGATCGGCCGCGCCCTGCGTCACGGATTTGAAAGGTTTGCCTTCATAGCCCACGCAGCTTGTCACCCAAAAGGCGTCGACGGGATCGTCGAGCAGCAAAACCTCCACGCCGCGCGCGAGAAACTCCTCGACTTGCGGGCTGGAGGCCAGTCGCTTCCGGTCGTCGCCGAGCAGATAATAGATCGCGGTCTGGTTCTCGCGCAGATCGGTGACATAATCCTTCAGCGTGCGCGTCTGCTCCGGCGCGCGCGTCGACGCGAAGCGCGCGATCTTGAAAATCTCGTCGCGCCGGGAGGGGTCCTCGTGCAGGCCCTCCTTGATCACGGCGCCGAAATCCTTCCAAACTTGCGCAAATTTCTCGGGCTCGTTCTCGGCGAGCTTGGATATTTCCTGCGCGATGCGCGTCGTGATCGCCTTGCCGATCTGGGCGATCAGCGGACTCTTCTGCGCCATCTCGCGCGAGACGTTGAGCGGAATGTCGGCGCTGTCGACGACGAGCCGCACGAAGCGCAGCCAGGCCGGCAAGAGGTCGATCTCCTTGGAGATCAGCACCCGTCGCACATAGAGCTTCGCGCGGCTCTTGCGCAGCGGATCGAAGAGATCGAGCGGCCGTGCGCCGGGTATGAAAGCAAGCACCGTGTATTCGGTGCGGCCTTCCGCGCGCCAATGGATGGTCAGCGCCGGCTCGTCGAACTGGCCGGAAAGCTGACGATAGAAATCCGTATACTCCTCGGGCGTGACCTCGGATTTCGGCTTCGTCCAAAGCGCCTGGCCGTCGCTGATGCGGCGCGGCCCTTCGCCCGGGGCGCTGACGAGATCGATCGGAATGGCGATCGCGCCCGAATGTTCCTTGAGCACGCGCTCGACGCGCCAGCCCTCCAGAAACTCGTCGCTCTCTGCGTTCAGATGGAGCGTGACGCGCGTGCCGACCGTGGGCGCGGCGTCGTCCGGGGCCGGCTCGATCGTGTAGGTCCCCTTGCCTTCCGAAGTCCAAAGCCAGGCATGATCCGAGCCGGCGCGGCGCGTTGCGACCTCGACCTTGTCGGCGACCATGAACACCGAATAGAAGCCCACGCCGAACTGACCGATGAGGTTTTGCGCGAGGCCTTCGGTCTTTTCCGAGCCGAGCTTGTCGAGAAAGGCGCGCGTGCCGGAATTGGCGATCGTGCCGAGCGCCGAGACGAGTTCGTCTTTGTCCATGCCGACGCCATTGTCGGTCACGGTCAGAAGGCGTTTCTCCTTGTCGAGCGCAATGGTGACAAGCGGCGCGCCGGCCTTTTCGGCGAGCGCCGCGTCGGAGAGCGCCTCATGGCGCAGCTTCTCGCAGGCGTCGGCCGCGTTGGCGACGAGTTCGCGCAGGAACACGTCGCGCTCGGAATAGACGGAATGCGCCATGAGCTGCAGCAGCCGCGCCACGTCGGCGGTGAAGCCGTGGCTCGAGGCCGGGGCGGCGTCGAGGAGTCGCGGAATTTGCGTCGTCGGTCACTTGTCAGGTCTCCGAAGGATTTGCGGTTTTAACGGCGCTTTCCGACCTCGGGCGGATGCGCCACCGGGGATATCGGGGAGAGGGCGCGAAGATGCAAGCCCGCCGGGCGTGGTCCACTGTCGGCTTTTCGCCGTAAATTCGAGAGAGATACGGCGCTGTTGCGGCGCGCGTTCCGGGAAGCTATAAGCGCCGCCGACGCCCGCGGGCGTCGCTCGCGGGGAAACCGCAAAGTCGGAGTGTAGCGCAGCCTGGTAGCGCACCTCGTTCGGGACGAGGGGGTCGGAGGTTCGAATCCTCTCACTCCGACCAATGCTCATTATAAGCACATGTTTTTGCGCTAGTTACAGTTAGAACGACGGTGCCGATCCCCCGCTTAGTCCCCAGAAATCGCGGGCTCAAGACGAACGCCAGCGCACTTGAGCGGCCTAAAATCGGAAATTCGAGGAAGTGGCCAGCGACCAATTTCGCAGCGCAGCGCCTTCCCCATGACCATCGCCCCGCCCACGCTCTCCGATCTTCGCTCCCAAGGCGTCGCCCGCGCCTGGATGCCTTTTTGAAGATTGTCGATTTTAACGAAGCGGCGCGCCGGCGACCCCTGTAAACCGTCAGTCCAAAATCCCATTTCAAACCTATGGCCGGTTTCATGGAAGCTCCCAAGAGCTACGTCGCCAAGATCGGCGAGCTGCCTCCGATCGCATTCGAGGCAGATGATGATATGGCTTTTGTTCATCTTTTGCGTGAAGCGATGAATTCTGTACAAAGTTGCAGGATTTAGACGGCCGCGAGGCGATCGATTTTAGCCGTCCCGACAAAACCACCGGACGGATCACGCTGGTGAAGTAAGGCATCATAGGCAATAGCCGAAAACTCCAATCGCCCCCTGATCTAAACCAATGGGCAAAGCGCGTGTTCGACATCGTCACGGGCGAGGTCGAGGACCGCACGCCGACAAGGCGACGTAAGGCCAGCGCCAGGACTTCGATCGCGTCGCGGAGCGCCGACACGGCCCCACTCTCGCGCCGGCTTTGCGCCAGTTTCTTTCTGCGCCGATGCAACTTTCAATGCCCGAAAGTTGTTCTCTTATAAAGGAGGGAGTCATGACGACCCTCAACGCACTAGCGAACAAGATGGAGAGCTATAATCACGCCGTCGCTTCAAACAGCAAATGCGTAGCTTGGCAGAAATTTATCGAAGAATGCCGCGACGATTTGCATCGCGTGCCTTGGAGTGACGACGCTAGGTATTTTGTTCCGGAAGGGTTCTGGGAATACTGGAGTTGTGTCGCAGCAGGGGAGAGCCTGGATTTCGACCCAAAGAGCGGCGGTCTCGGAAAGCCCGCCATTGTTGGCGCGTAAACCGCCAGAAACCGCATCGGCAAATGGCGAAGATCGAGGATTGGGCACTCGAGCCAAGTCTGGTCGTCGCTGTCCTACTCCATTGTGCAGACAGCAAAACTTAGCTTCAGCTATAGCGGAGGTTTTTATCTCCTCGATTAACTCTCGGTTAGAATGGAACATATTCCCAAATTCTCCGTTGTTTCTCGACGCGGTCACTAAGACAAGGAGATTGATATGAACATGGACCACTTGGGCTGGCTGTTGCCAGCTTGGCTACTGGGGGCGCCGTTCCTGCTCGGTCTTTATGAGCTGGCGACCCTTGGGTCGCGCAGGGAACGCATTGGTCGCGCCGCCGCCCACCAACAGCCCGAGACCGTGCGAACGGACCGCCTGGCGGGGCGAGCGTATTAGGTCGAGCCGTGCGGGTTTGACCTCAGCGAAGCCGCTCAAACGGGCGGTTTTCGCGTTGCATGGGACCAAATTTTCTTAGCCCGCTTAGCGCCCACGTTCCGTCTAGGCGCAGTCCAGCCAGCGGGAAGGCTCTATGATGGCCGCCATAGGCCCCGAGAAGACCGAGTTCGGTTCGCCCGCGCCGGAGTTCCGCCTGCCGGCGACCGACGGAAAATCTTACACCTTCGGGGACATCGCCGGCGAAAAGGGAACGGTGATCGTCTTCATTTGCAATCACTGCCCCTATGTGATCGCCGTGATCGACCGTCTCGTCGCCGAAGCGCGCACGCTGATGGCGGAAGGCTTCGGCTTCGCGGCGATCTGCTCGAACGACGCCAAGGCCTATCCCGAGGATTCTTTTCCCAAGATGAAGGAATTCGCCAAGGCGCACGCCTTCCCTTTTCCCTATCTCCACGACGAGTCTCAGGCGGTGGCGCGCGCCTATGAGGCGGTCTGCACGCCCGATTTCTTCGGCTATGACAAGGATCGCAAGCTCAAATATCGCGGGCGGCTCGACGCGGGCCGCACGAGCCCGCCGCCGAAGAACGCCAAGCGCGAGCTGCTTGAGGCGATGCGCGCCATCGGCCAAACGGGCGACGCGCCGAAAGAGCAAATTCCGACGATTGGCTGCTCGATCAAGTGGAAGGACTGATACGAATGCCGCTTGGCGAGCGTATGGCTCGCATGAAGCCATCATTCGGAAATCGTACGAGGCCTCTAGGCGGCGTCCGCCGGCGGCGCTTCAAGCGCGCGGGCCTCCCCTCGTCGCTCGCGCGACGCGACATCGCTAGGACGGCGTCAGCGCAGCCGCTTGAAGGGGTTGGCGAGGAGGCCGGAGAGGACCGCGCCGAAGGTCAAGAGGCCGGCAATCGGCAAGAGCAGCAGCAGCGCGCCGCTCAGAAAAAGAAAGCCCAGGCTCACCATGGCGAGGAGGCCGAACCCCAAGAGGGCGCCGCCGACCGGGCCGAGGCGCACCACCTTGACCGTGCCAAAGCGCTTCGTCGTATAGACCGCGCCGCCCCAGGGGCCGGTGCGATCCTCCGGCGGCAGGATCTCGACCTCGCCCCTGGGAGTTTCTGGTTTTTCGGAATTTCGATCGCCCACGGCGATTCTCCAAGATTGCGCCGCCCCGCGGTTATATAAGCACGCTTGGCCCCGCGCCAATGCGCGGCTCCGCCTCAGGCCCGGATAGAGCCCTAAAGACATATGGCGCAAGCTCGCCCTCTGCATGACCTCGCGAAAAACGCCGTCGCGCCGCTCACGGCTTTCGCGGCGTTTCTGGCGATCTGGGAGGGGCTCGTGCGGCTGCAGGGCCTTCCGCCCTATGTGCTGCCAGCGCCGAGCCTCATCCTCTCGCGCCTTGTCGAGGATCGCGCGCTGATGGCCTCCTCGCTTTGGGTGACGGTGAAGATCGCGCTGGAAGCGCTGGGCCTTGCGACGATCGGCGGCGTCGGCCTCGCTCTCCTCATGGCGCGCTCGAAATGGCTGGAGCGCACGCTAACGCCCTATGCCATCATGCTGCAGGTGACGCCGATCGTCGCGATCGCGCCGCTGCTGCTCATTTATCTTTCGCCGCAGAACGCCGTCCTCGTTTGCGCCTTTCTGGTCGCCTTCTTTCCGATCCTCTCTAACACGGCGCTGGGGCTCGCCTCGGTCGATCACGGCCTGCTCGATCTCTTCGACCTCTATCGCTCCTCCGCTTGGGACCGGCTCGTCTATCTGAGGGCGCCGGCGGCGCTGCCGCAGTTTCTGACCGGACTGCGCATCGCCGGCGGATTGTCGCTGATCGGCGCCGTCGTCGCCGAACTCGCGGCCGGCGCCGCGGGCCAGGGAACGGGCCTCGCCTTTCGCATCGTCGAAGCGGGATTTCGGCTCGACATCCCGCGCATGTTCGGCGCGTTGGCGCTGCTCTCGCTCGCCGGCATGGCGATCTATGGGGCCCTGTCCCTGCTCAGCTATTTTGCGCTGAGGAGCTGGCACGATAGCGCGCGCGAACGCGGCGCCTGAGCGCAGCGGCGCTTGCGCCTTTGACCTTCGGGGCGCCGCCGCTTACAAGGGCCGGCAAATTCGCCTCGCTCGACCGTCGCCGGCTCCTGGCGCGCGGGCCAAAGCCAATGACAGAGGAAAAAGAACGAAATGCGCGTGTATTACGATCGTGACGCCGACATCAATCTAATCAAGGGAAAGAATGTCGTCATCATCGGCTATGGCAGCCAAGGTTTCGCGCACGCGCTCAATTTGAAGGAGAGCGGCGTTCCCAACGTCTCGGTCGCGCTGCGCAAGGGCTCGCCCTCCGCAGCGAAGGCGGAGAGCGCCGGGCTCAAGGTTCAGGAGGCCGCCGAGGCGGCCAAGACCGCCGACGTCATGATGATGCTGACGCCCGACGAGCTGCAGGGCGAGATCTATACGAAGGATCTTGCCCCCAATATGAAGCAAGGCGCGGCGCTCTTGTTCGCGCACGGGCTCAACATCCATTTCAATCTCATCGAGCCGCGCAAGGATCTCGACATCGCCATGGTCGCCCCGAAGGGCCCCGGCCACACGGTGCGCGGCGAATATCTCAAAGGCGGCGGCGTGCCCTGCCTCATCGCGGTGCACCAGAACGCCTCCGGCAACGCTTTGGAGCTCGGGCTGTCCTACGCCAGCGCGATCGGCGGCGGTCGCGCCGGGGTCATCGAGACGACCTTCCGCGAGGAGTGCGAGACCGACCTCTTCGGCGAGCAGGTCGTTCTCTGCGGCGGACTGGTCGAACTGATCCGCGCGGGATTCGAGACCTTGGTCGAGGCGGGCTACGCCCCGGAGATGGCCTATTTCGAGTGCCTCCACGAGGTGAAGCTCATCGTCGACCTGATCTACGAAGGCGGCATCGCGAACATGAATTACTCGGTGTCGAACACCGCCGAATATGGAGAATACGTCACCGGCCCACGCATCATCACGAAAGAGACGAAGGCCGAGATGAAGCGCGTCCTCGACGACATCCAGACCGGCCGCTTCACGCGGGACTGGATGCTCGAGAACAAGGTCAACCAGACCTCCTTCAAGGCCATCCGCGCGCGCAACAACGCGCATCCGATCGAGGAAGTCGGCAAGCGCCTGCGTGCGATGATGCCCTGGATCGGCAAGAACAAGCTTGTCGACAAGGACCGCAATTAGCGCATAATGCGGCGAGACGGCTGTCTCTCCGGCGAAATTCACGGGAGAGCGAGGCTCCTGCCGAGGTGAATCCAGGGCGCGGCTCCTGAAGCAAATACGCCTCCGGGGGAAGGCTTCATGCAAGATCGGGCGAGACCTCACACCAAGAGAACGGGCGACGAGATACGCCAGCGAGTGGTGGAGATCACGCAGGCGCGGATCGCCGGCCGCCTTGATCTTGTCGCGCGGCATTTCGCGCCCGACGTCGTCATCCATTGCTCGAAATACGGCATCTTCTCGCCGGGGGTGATCCACGGGCGCGACACCTTTGTCGCAAATCTCCGGCGCGCCGAGGAAGAATGGGAGCCGCTCGACGGCGAAATCGTGCAGATGCTGGTCGAGGGAGCGCGGAGCGCCGTGCGGTGGCGCACCTGCTGGCGCCATCGCGGCTCGGGACGCCGCTGTCCTCTGGACATGACGTATTTCATGCGCTGGCGGGACGGTTTCATCGTCGAAATGCACGAGTTCATGGATTCCCCCATCGCGACGCCCGACGTCTTCGGCGCCGTGAGGCCCTTGGCGAGCCTCCTGGTTGCTCCCGATCCGGGCTTGACGCGCGCGGAGATGGTTGACCACGTGCAGCGGGTGGCGGATTACCACACGCCACGCGGGCCCGACCTCGGGCTCCTGCGGCGCTATTACGCGGCCGACATCCTCTGCGAATTCGTCGGCGACCGCACGCGCATCCCCTACGCAGGGCGGCATATCGGCGTCGAAGCGGTCATCAGCGTGGTGAAGTCCATCAATGTCGACTTCGAGCAATTGAATTTTGCTCTCTCCGACATCGTCGTTGACCGCGATGCGCTCGCTTGCCGGCGAACCGTCGAATGGCGGCATCGCGGCACCGGGCGGCGCGGCGTCGTGGAACTCGCGGAATTTGTCCGCTTCGAGAACGGCAAGATCGTCGAGCTTGTCGAATATCGCGACAGCATAACGATTTTGGAGATGCAGGGCGATTTGGAAGCTCGGTGACGGGCGCGCGATTCCGCCTCGTCAACGCCTGCGCCAGCGAGCCATTCGCCGGCGTCCCGCTGGCCGCGGTCGAAGGCGCGAAGGCGCTCTCTCCCTCGCAAATGCTCCTCATCGCGCGGGAGCTCAATCAATCGTTGACAGCCTTCCTGCTGCCGCCCCGGGATCCCACGAACTCCGCGCGAGCGCTCATCTTCTCTCCGCAGGGAGAATGCGATCTTCGCCTCGAGGCCGTCCTCGCGCTCTCGGCGCTCCTCGCGAAAGACCGCGCGGGCGATGTGCTGCGACGCGGCGGACTGACCATCGCGCTCGAAGTAGGCGACGCGTGCTGGCATTGCGACGTGATCGTGAACAGCGCGGGAATTTGTTACTCGGAGGTTAAGCTCGCGCCGAGGCCCCGCCGCGTCGATCCGGCGCGCCCGGCTGAGGGCCTCGCTGCGGCGCTTGGACTGGCGAGAGGGGCGATCGGTTCCCACGGGCACCATCCGAGCCGCTTCGAAACTTGTGGCGCGCTGGACCTGCTGCCCGTCCGGACCCGGGACGCGCTGCTCACTGTCGCCCCTGAAGAAAAATTCGCCGCCGCGGCCACTGGCGTTCTGCTCTATACGCATGACACGGCGGCGGCAGGGGGGGCGATCGAAGCGCGGATCATCGGCGCGGGTGTCGGCGCGGAGGCGCTCGTCGCCCTGGCCGGCGCGGTGGTCGAGTTCGACCGCCCAGGGGAGGGCGCGCATGAATTTTTCGTCGACCTGTTGCATGAGCATGGCCGGCGCGCGCGCCTCACGCTGCGCTTCGAGATCGCCGACGGCGCGCTCGACAGCCTGAGCCTCGGCGCTCAGACGGTCTCTGTCGCCAAGGGAGAGTTGTGCCGATGACGGCCTGCTGCGAAATCTTCGAGGCGGATCGCTTGGACTGCCGCCTCGTCGAGCATCGGCTGGACCTTTGCGAGGCCGATGAGCGTCGAGTTGAGGAAGAGTGGCGTGAGCAGAAGAGTCGCAACCCGTCGCTCTATGACGGCCGCATCCTTATGGCGCGGCGGGCCGACGCCGTCCAAGACGCTTTCGGCCGAACAACGCTCGCGCTCGAGTTTTTCGAGGCGCCCTTCTCGCGCTACTTCGCCTGGAAGCGCTTCGGACAGCCGGACTGGGGCGTCTTCAACTGCTTTTCGGCGCCAGCGCTGCGCTCGAGCGATGGGGCGTATTTGGCTGGCGAGATGGGCTGGGACCATTCGCAGCCCGGACGCATTTATTTCCCCTGCGGCACGCCCGACCGCGACGACGTCGTCGGGGACCGGGTCGACCTTACCGGATGCCTGATCCGCGAGCTTGCCGAGGAGACGGGGATTCAGATCGATGAACGCGATCTCGGCCCCGTCTGGCTCATCGTATCCTACAAGAAGCAGAGAGCCTGCTTGCGCATCGTCAATCTTGCGGGCGACGCGCAAACCGAGGTCGAGCAAGCTTTGCGCTACATCCGCTCGCAAGAAAAGCCCGAGCTTGCGCAGATGCACGCGTTCCGGCGGCGCGCCGAGCTCGCCGATCCGCGCCTGCCTGAATTCATGAGGGCCTTCCTTGAAACCGTTCTTCCGGCGTGAGGGGGCGAGGGGCGCATTTGCGGCTGAAATTTCCAGCGGCCCGGTATAGATTGGCGTCATGACGACGAGTCCTTGCGCCGAAACCGCCATTGCCCCGGGAGATCCGCGTCCGGCGGCGATCCGGGCGCTCCTCGAGGACAATTGCATCGTGCTCGTGGGCATGATGGGATCGGGAAAAAGCTCCATCGGACAAAGGCTCGCCCAGCGGCTCGGCCTGAAATTCGTCGACGCCGACGTCGAGATCGCCGCCGCGGCGGGCATGTCGATCCCGGAGATTTTCGCGAAATTCGGGGAAGGCTATTTTCGTGACGGCGAGCGGCGCGTGCTGTCTCGGCTTCTCAACGGCGGGCCGATGGTGCTGGCGACCGGCGGCGGCGCCTTCCTCGATCCGAGAACGCGGCGGCGCATTGCCGAGCGCGGGGTCTCGATCTGGTTCGACGCGGATCACGAAACCCTGCTAAGGCGCGTGCGCCGCAAGGGCGATCGACCGCTCCTGCAGACGGAAGACCCCGCGGCGACGCTGCGCAGGCTCATGGACGAGCGCAATCCCTTCTATGCGACCGCCGACATCAGGATCGTCTCCCAAGACCTGCCCCATGAGGCGATGGTCGAGCAAACGCTCGCGCTCCTCGCCGAGCATCTGCCGACGCTGGCCTATGGCGCAAAACGCGCGTTCGAAGACTTGCCGACCTCGATAAATCATTTTGCCCCGCGCCGCGACGAGCCCCTCCACCGCGAATCCGTCCGGGTCGACCTCGGTCCCCGGTCCTATGACATATTGATCGGGTCAGGCCTTCTGCGGGAGGCCGGCGCGAGAATCGCAGCCTTGGCGCCCGGTGCGGCCTGCGCGATCGTGACGGATTCCAACGTCGCCCCGCTCTATCTCCCACCGCTGCAGGCTAGCCTGGAGGCGAGCGGGCTGCGGTCCGCCGCGATCGTGGTCGCGCCGGGCGAAGGCTCGAAGTCGCTCGCCGTCTTCGGCCGCGTGCTGGAGGAGGCGCTGGCTGCGAAGATCGAGCGACGCGACGTCGTCATCGCGCTCGGCGGCGGAGTCGTCGGCGATTTGGCCGGCTTCGTCTCGGCAAGCCTGCGGCGGGGCTGCCGCTTCGTGCAGATCCCGACGACGCTGCTCGCTCAGGTCGACAGCTCGGTCGGCGGCAAGACCGGCGTCAATTCCCCGCAGGGAAAGAATCTGATCGGCGCCTTCCACCAGCCCTCGCTCGTGCTCGCGGACATCGACACGCTCGAAACCTTGCCCGAGCGCGAGCTTCGCGCCGGCTACGCCGAGATCGTCAAATATGGGCTCATTCGCGACCGCCGTTTCTTCGACTGGCTCGAGGCCGACGGCGAAGCCGTCTTCTCCGGCAAGCCGGAGCAAATCTGCGCCATTGCGGTGAGCTGCCAGATGAAGGCCTGCATCGTCGGAAACGACGAAACCGAGCAGGGCGAGCGCGCGCTGCTCAATCTCGGCCATACCTTCGGCCACGCGTTGGAGCGGCTCGTGGGCTACGACATGAGCCGTCTCGTGCATGGCGAAGCCGTGGCGATCGGCCTTGCGCAGGCCTACCGCTTCTCGCATCGCCTTGGCCTGTGCAATGGGCAGGATGCGGCGCGCGTCGAGCGCCATTTGGAGCAGGTCGGATTGCCGACGCGCATCTCCGATATTTCCGGTTTCGGCGCCGACGCCGAGGCCATTCTGGAAGCGATGCAACAGGACAAGAAAGTGGAGCGCGGCGCGCTGACCTTCGTGCTGGCGCGCGAGATCGGCGGCGCCTTCGTCGCGAAGAACGTCGACGCGAAAGAGGTCCTGGCCTTCCTGAAGAGCGAGATGTGATGGGCTCGCCAAGCGGGAGCGGTCCTTGAGCGCTGTCGACCTTTTCTCGGCCCTTCTGGTCGTGCTGGGCTGTGTGCTGCTCTCGGCGTTCTTCTCGGGCTCCGAGACGGCGCTCACCGGGGCGTCGCTCGCGCATATGCATTCGCTCGAGCGGGAGGGCGAAGGGCGCGCCGTGGTGGTCACGAAGCTCCTGCGCCACAAGAACCGGATGATCGCCGCGCTGCTCTTCGGCAACACGCTTTTCAACATCGCCGGCTCCGCGGTCATGACCAGCGTGCTCATCGTGCTCGTCGGCGAGAATGGCGCAGTCTATGCGACCTTCGTCATGACGGCCTTGCTGCTGATATGCGCCGAGGTGCTGCCTAAGACGCTGGCGATCAACCATCCCGACCGCTTCTCATTGACGGTGGCGCGGTCGGTCCATCTCTTCGTCGCGGTCTTCGGTCCGCTGCTCGCGGGCGTCGAGCTTCTGGTGCGCGCCGTGCTGAAGGCTGCTGGCGTCGAGCTCGGCCGCGGCCGGACGATGCTTTCGCCTTTCGACGAGTTGAAGAGCACCGTGGACATCCTGCACCAGGAGGGCAATGTCGAGCGCAGCGCGCGCGACATGTTCGGCGGCGTCCTCGATCTGACCGTCATGCATGTGTCGGACGTGATGGTCCACCGCACCAAGATGCGCGCCGTCGATGCGGATCTGCCGCCGCATCAGATCATCAGGGAGGTTCTGGCTTCCCCCTACACGCGCATGCCGCTGTGGCGGGAGCGGCCGGACAATTTCATCGGCGTGCTGCACGCCAAGGATCTTCTGCGCGCGCTCGACGCGGCGGGCGGCGACGCGTCGGGGCTCAAGATCGACGAGATCATGCTGACGCCCTGGTTCACGCCGGAAGCGACCACGCTCGAAGACCAGCTCCAGGCTTTCTTGAAGCGCAAGACCCACTTCGCCTTCGTCGTCGACGAATATGGCGAGGTGATGGGTCTCGTGACGCTCGAGGATATTCTCGAGGAGATCGTCGGCGACATCCGCGACGAGCATGACTCGGCGATGCCCGGCGTACGCCCGCAAAAGGACGGCTCGGTCATCGTCGACGGCGCCTCGCCGCTGCGGGACCTGAATCGCGCGATGGACTGGCGCCTGCCCGACGAAGAGGCGACGACGATCGCCGGCCTCGTGATTCACGAGGCCGGGGCCATCCCCGAGGCCGGCCAGGTGTTTCGCTTCCACGGCTTCCGTTTCGAGGTGCTGCGCAAGATGCGCAATCGCATCACCTCGCTGCGCGTCACCCCCGAGGGGCAGGAGGCGCAATAACGGGGCGTCGGCCCATCATGCGCCGAGGATTTCGAAAATCGCCTCGATCTCGACTGCGGCGTCGAGCGGCAATTGCGCGACGCCGACCGCCGCGCGCGCATGCTTGCCGTTCTCGCCGAGGACAGTGGCGAAGAGGTCCGAGGCGCCGTTGACGACCTGCGGAATCTGCTGGAACTCGGGAACGACGTTCACGAAGCCTCCCAGGCGAATGGCGCGCAGCTTTGCGAGATCGCCGACGGCGGCGTTGGCATGCGCCAGCACGTTGAGCGCCGCGAGCCGCGCCGCCTCCCGACCGGCTTCGAGCGAGACCTTGGCCCCGAGCTTGCCCTGGTGCGCGGGATCGACCTTGCCGGCGGCGACCGGCAATTGTCCGGAGACGAAGAGCAAATTGCCGGCGCGCGCGACGGGCGTGTAGTTGGCGACTGGCGCGGCGGCCGGTGGAAGCGCAAGGCCCAGCGCAGCGAGCCGGGCGAGCGGCGAGTTTTCCGTCATGATCGTAACCTCTCCGGGAATTAAGATTTGCGCCTTCGGGAGCGAAACCGTAATTTCTCGCGGCGTCCGGCGCAACGCTAGAGCATGTCTCGGAAATGTGCGAAGCGGTTTTCCGGTCAGGACATGCTCTAACTTTTGATTTGGAGCGAGTCCTTTTCGATCGCGTGATTCCACGCGATCGGGATGCGCTCTAGCCGCCTGCGGCCCGTTTCGGAGATCCTCATCCATGGCGTTGCAACGAATTGCGGCTGGCGTTGCAGCTTTAACCTGCGTCCTTGCGGCTCTTCTCGCGCCGAGGGCGACTGCGCAAACCGCGCCGCCGCCGCTCGCGCCGCACCGCGCGGTCTATGACCTGACCTTGCTGAAGGCCGAGGGAGCCAAGGCGCCGAGCGAGGCGCGCGGCCGCATCACCTTCGACTTCTCGGGATCGGCCTGCGACGGATACATCCAGAACGTTCGCCAACTGACGCAATTGCAGCCGCAGGAGGGGGACACCCAGGTTTCCGACATGCGCTCGGCCACTTTCGAGGCGGCCGACGCCTCGGACTTCCGCTTCAAGATCACGACGAAGGTGAGCAACCCGGAATCCTCGGGCGCGTCGGAGGAAACCGACGGGGTCGCCAAGAAGCGCAGGACGACCGGGGACCTAGAGATCGATCTCAACAAACCCAAGCGCGGCAAGCTCGACTACTCGGGGCCAATTCTCTTCCCGACCGAACACCTGCGTAAAATTCTCCAAACGGCGCGTGACGGCGAAAAAATGCTCGCCGCTCGCGTCTATGACGCCTCCGGCGACGGCTCCAAGCGCTTCGATACGCTCACGATCATCGGCGCGCCCCTCAAGGTCGAGCCCCCGGAAAAACCCTTTCAGGTCGAGGCCTTCAAGAACTTGCGACGCTGGCCGATCACGATCTCCTATTTCGATCCGGAGCAGAAGGACCAGCCGCCGAGCTACGTGCTGTCGCTCGAGCTCTTCGACAATGGGGTGACCTATTCGATGAAGCTGGACTATGGCGATTTCGTCCTCGGCGCGAAAAGCTCGAGCCTGACGCTTCTGCCGCCGCCGAAATGCAAGAAGCTTTGAGACAATTTCAGAACCGCCTGCCTCGTGCATGAGGTCAGCTATGGATATCAAAAATAGCATTGCGACTACGCTCAGACAGGTCGGCAAAGATGAGAAGTGGCTTCAAGAATGGCTTGTCGCGGATCCTCAACGGCTTGGTATTGGCAACGTAACCATCAAAGCAAAGGAATTGAGGCAATCCCCCGGAAAAGGCGGTCGGCTAGACATTTTGGCTACGATGCCGCAATCGATACCTACTACGAAGTCGAAATCATGCTCGGTGAGTGCGACGCTGATCATGGATTCCGTGTTCTTGATTATTGGGCGCGAGAGCGGCTGGCGGGGTGAGCGCCTGGAGCCAGACCAACATCCGCAGCGGCTGGATCGCCGGCGGCGGCCTGGAGTGGATGCTCGCGCCGAACTGGTCGGCGAAGGTCAAATATCTCTACGCCGGCCTGGAGCGGCGGCATCACCGGCGCCTTCGGATACAACTACGGCTACCACTTCCATCCGGAGATCAACATCGTCCGCGCCGGCGTGAACTATCACTTCAACTGGGCCGCCCCGGCTCCGGTTCTCGCGAAGTAATCGGCTCCAAAGCCAAACAACAGAAAGCCCGGCCTCCCGCCGGGCTTCTCATCGTCGAACCCGCCCAAAAAGGGGCTTAATTGGCGAGCGTATGCATAGGGGTGATGTCCATAGTTTCGGTGAGGCAATTCGCATGCTGTGTCTGAGGAAGCATCTTGCCTGCCTCGCGATTTCCTTCCTGCTTGCAGGGTGCATGTCGACCCTCGACGCCGATGGCGTGACGACTCGATCATCGCGTTCGGCGCGTCCGCTCGAGATTTTCTACGTAACGGATCGAGCCCCCGCAGCCCGGGAAGACGGAACCCAGTCTTACGGACATGAGCGCTCGCACGCGCTCGCATTCGGCTCCGTCGAAGTCTCGGGTCAGGAGGCGGATGAGGCGATCGTCGGGCTGCCAAGCGAGGTTGGTCGTTTCCCGGAGACGCCTTATGCGTTAGAGCCGGCAAAAGGTGGTGTGAGACGGGCCACCGACGCGATCGCGGCGCACGAACGCTCCTTAGCGGACATGCAGCGTGAACTCACCCGGCGGGTTGCCGCGACGGGTCGGAAAGAAGTGGTTGTCTTCGTTCACGGCTACAACAATAGTTTCGAAGACGCGGTTAAGTCGGCGGCGCAGCTCTGCGGCGATCTCGGACCGCAGGACTTCACCTGCATCGCGCTCACATGGCCAGCGGGCGGTTCGAAAGGCATTCTCTTCGGCTATAACGTCGATCGCGAGTCAGGAGAGTTCGCCGTTACCGATATACGCAAGGCGATCCGCATCATCGCCGGAACGCCCCAAGTCAAACAGATTCATTTTCTCGCCCATAGCCGCGGCACGGACGTTTTGACCACGGCTCTCCAGCATCTCGGTATCGAGGCCTATGTCTCGAAGAGTTCGCTCTCGTCAAAATTCAAGGTCGCAAACATCATCTTGGCGGCGCCCGACATCGATATCGATGTCGCCTTCGCGAGACTGATGGGGATTCCATCCGATCCGGATTTGGCCTACGGTCCCTCGCCGCAAAGAAGCATCGCCATGAACACCGGCAAGATGCACTACACCATCTATTCCTCCACGGGCGACAGGGCGCTGGGCCTGTCGAAAGCCTTGTTCGGAAGTCAGCTTCGGCTGGGATTGCTGGATGCGCATTCGGATGCCGGCGAATTGCAGCTGGCGCCCCATGTGGCGGGGGTTGCCGACTTCATATCCGTCCAGGGCGGCGGCGGCGGTCTGATCGGGCACAGCTACTTCCTCTCGGATCCTGCCGTGCGTCGCGATCTCGTGGCTCTCATTCGAGACGGCAAATTGGCGGGCGACCCCGGCCGAGCCCTGGTCGAGGTCCAGAGGCCTTTCTGGTATTTGCCCGATCTGCCGCAAGCGGCGCATTAGAGTCCGCCGCTTGAAGCCGTTTCTCGAGCCAGCATGACGCTTTTCGCTCAGGAAAAGGCTTCTGGGCCAGAGGGAAATGATTTAGAATTCTCATAATGAGTCTCCTCTCCACCAGCGAAGAAGTGGCCGCCCTCTGCGCGCGGCTCGCCCAACATCCTTTTGTCACGGTCGACACCGAATTTTTGCGGGAGACGACCTTCTGGCCAAAGGTCTGCGTGATTCAGCTCGCCTCGCCGGAGGAGGCGGCGGCGATCGACGCGCTTGAAGAAGGCCTTGATCTCTCGCCTTTTTTCGAGTTGATGGCGAACGAGGCGGTCGTCAAGGTGTTCCACGCCGCCCGCCAGGACCTCGAGATCGTCTGGCGACTCGCGGGGCTCATCCCCAAGCCCCTCTTCGACACGCAGGTTGCCGCCATGGTGTGCGGCTTCGGCGATCAGGCCTCTTACGGCGAGCTTGCCAAATCGATCGCCCGGGTCAACGTCGACAAATCCTCCCGCTTCACGGACTGGTCACGGCGTCCGCTCTCGGAGGCGCAGGTGCGTTACGCCATCGCCGACGTGACCCATCTGCGCGACATCTACCTCCATCTGCGTAGCCAGCTGGAGCGTTCGGACCGGCTCCACTGGCTCGTCGACGAGATGGAGGCGCTGACCTCCCCCGCGATCTATGAGCAGCATCCCGACGACGCCTGGGAACGACTGCGCCATCGGGCGCGGAAGCCCCGCGATCTCGCGGCGCTGATCGAGCTTGCGGCCTGGCGTGAGGCGGAGGCGCAAGCGCGCGACGTCCCGCGCGCGCGCGTGCTCAAGGACGACGCGCTCGTCGAAATCGCGCTCGCCGCGCCCCGTACGGAGGAAGCGCTGTCGAATTTGCGTGCCGCTCCGCGCGGTCTCGAGCGCTCGCGCTCGGGCGCCGAGATCCTAGCGGCGATTGAGCGGGCGATGGCGCGCGACCCGGCCTCCCTGCCGCTGATCGAGCGAGACCGGCGCAACGCCAATGGCGCGACGGTCGAACTCCTGAAGGTGCTGTTGCGCCAGGTCTGCGAAGAAACCGGCGTCGCCGCGAAGATGATCGCCACCGTCGACGACCTCGAAGCCATCGCCGCCAATGACAACGCCGATGTGATGGCGCTCAAGGGATGGCGTCGCACCGTGTTCGGCGAGAAGGCGCTGGAGTTGAAGCGCGGACGTCTGGCGCTCGCGGTGGAGAACGGCAAGGTCGTGACCCTGGACTGGCAGGACGCCGGGGGCGCGGTGGGCTGACGCGGCTTCGGGTTGACGAGCGTGTCGGGCGCGCGGGCGTTAGGACGATTTCCTGGGCGCGCGCGACCCTCTCCTTCAATGTTTTTAGAGGCCTAGCCGATGAAACAAGCGCAGGGAGCGCCGAGGATCGTGATTCGTCTCTGCGCCGAGCCGTTTGACGCCGCGCAGGAGGAGCGGGACATCCTCGCCGCAGGCGCCGATATCGGCGCGCTCGTCGCCTTCACGGGGATCTGCCGGAGCGAAGGCGGCTCGGTCGCGGCGCTCGATCTCGAGCACTATCCCGGCATGGCCGAGCGCGAAATCGCCGATATCGCGCAGCGCGCCCAGGAGCGCTGGCCGCTCATCGCGCTCACGGCCTTGCATCGCTACGGTCGCCTGCGCCCCGGCGAGAAGATCGTGCTCGTGATCGCCGCGGCGAAGGGCCGCGCCGAAGCCTTTGCGGCGGCCGAATTCGTCATGGATTACCTGAAATCGCGCGCGCCCTTCTGGAAGCGGCTGCTTCTCGCGGACGGCAGCGACGGCGGCTGGGTCGACGCCAAGACAACCGACGAGGCGGCGCTGGCGCGCTGGGAGTATCGCGCCTCAGGTCACGCCCCATTTGAGCGGCCATGCTCGAACACGCTTTCGCATCGCGCTCTAGAAGGCGATGCTGCGCCAGGGCGCGAGGGTATGGACGAGCCAGGCGTGCAGGGCGCCGGCCGCGATCGACACGACCAGGGCGATGAGCGTTAGAACGTCTGCGTTGTCTTTTGGGCATCTCAGCATGCGCGGCAGGCCGTGATAAAAGACATAGAGGCCGTAGAGGCCCAGAATGTCGAGCCAGCGCAGGCCCGGAAAGAGGCCAAACAAAGAGGCGAGCCAGGCCGGCGTGTAGGAATAGGCCGTGAGCGCCAGGGCGCGCGCATCATTCGATTCCCCGTTGAACTGCGGCGCAAGGCTGGAAAGGACGAAGGCGACGACAAAGAGCAGCGGCAGGCTCAACACATATTGCAGCCCCGCCCTGATGAGCCCGCCGGAGAGGGTGAGGTGCGCGACCTCGTGCGGCGAGGCGCCGAATCCGAAGAGATAACCGCCGAGGAAGCTCGCGAGGGGCGGAATCAGCGCGAGCGGCAGGACATAGTTCCGGTAGATTTCGAAAACGCTCGGCTGTTGCGCGTCGATGACCGCCCATTCGCTTTCGGGGTTGAAGATCAAGCCCTTGATTCGCTGCAAAATGCTCATTGCCGTCTCCCCGGCCCGCGTTCCCATCCGACTGGATCACGTTGCGTTCAGGCAAAACCATCAACGCAGAAAACGCGATCGATTTCAAAATGTGAGAGCGCGCGTCATGCGAAAAACCGGTTTGAGCTTTTTCGCTCGCGCTCTAGACTGACTGGGTCGGGCCAGAAGGCAAGCGCCGCGCGATCACGCCGCGCCGAGGCGCAATCGTCTGAACGCAGCGTTTATCGCGTTCAAGGGTGGTCCGGTCCAGAAGAATCGCTTGATGTTCACGGCCATGGGTGCGGGGGCGTCGGAGAGATAGGCGTCGTTCCAAGCATCTGTTTTCTTTTTGATTTTTAGGCTAGCCTTGTCGGGGATTTGCTTGATGATGTTACGGGCGGCGTGTTTGATCGTCGCCATGTTGGCCGGCCCGTTCTCGGTCCGCAGGCGCAGGAGGTCGTCGTGGAAGACGACGTCGAGCACGCGCACCTTCCAGTGCCTGGCGGGGTCTTCGAGCGCGGAAAAATGGCTGAGAATTGTCGCTTGGACATCGGCGGCCTCGCTGATTCGAGGCCTCATATGAATCACGGCAAATCCCGCGCCGGAATCCCTACCCCTATAAGCGATTGCCCTGCGTCTGCAACGCGAAGCTTGCTTTGATCTCGGTTAGGCCTACTAATTCCCATTTGGCGAGGGGCGCCGCGGTCGCGGCTGAGAAGCACCCTTTGAACCTGATCCGGGTCGTGCCGGCGGAGGAACGCCAAGGCTTAGCGCTCTCCTGCGCGCTGGCCGCGTCGCCTCTCTCGCCGCCGACGGCTTAAGTCGAGGAGAGCGTCATGAGCGCACAAGAATCGCGAGCAGCCACGCCGAGGCGCGTGACGACCGGCCCGATCGGCGGTTCGCGCAAGGCTTATTCCTCGCCGCCCGGCGCGCCGGGCCTGAAAGTGCCTTATCGCGCGCTCGATCTGAGCGACCCTGGCGCGGCCGAGCCATTGCGGCTCTATGATTCTTCCGGCCCTTATGGCTGCGCGGACTTCGCGCCCGATCTCGAGGCGGGCCTTCCCATCGCAAGGCCCTGGCTCACAGGGCGCGCTGGTCTGGTGTCCTACGATGGGCGTGCCGTGAAGCCTGAGGACAATGGCTTCGCCATGGGGCGGCATCTCGTCCCGCCCTGCCCCGCCAAGCGCAAGGTCTATTGGGCCGTGGGCGGCGCGCCCGTCACGCAGCTCGAGTTCGCCCGCGCCGGCGTCATCACCGAAGAGATGCGCTATGTCGCGCATCGCGAAAACCTCTGCCGTGAGCGGGCCTTCGACGAGGCGGGCGCACGACTGAAGGACGGCGAGAGTTTTGGCGCCTCGATCCCCGAATTCGTCACGCCGGAATTCGTGCGCGACGAGATCGCGCGCGGACGCGCGATCATTCCCGCCAATGTCAATCACCCCGAACTTGAGCCGGTGATCATCGGCCGCAACTTCCTCGTCAAGATCAACGCCAACATCGGCAACTCCGCGGTGACCTCCTCCGTCGCCGAGGAGGTGGAGAAGATGGTCTGGGCGAGCCGCTGGGGCGCCGACACGGTGATGGACCTCTCGACCGGCCGCAACATCCACAACATTCGCGACTGGATCATCCGCAACGCCTCCGTGCCCATCGGCACCGTGCCCATCTATCAGGCGCTGGAGAAAGTCGGCGGGGACGCGCTGAAGCTCGATTGGGAGGTGTTCAAGGACACGCTGATCGAGCAGGCCGAGCAGGGCGTCGACTATTTCACGATTCACGCCGGGGTGCGCCTCGCCTATGTGCCGCTGACGGCGAAGCGCGTGACCGGCATCGTCTCGCGCGGCGGCTCGATCATGGCGCGATGGTGCTTGAGCAAGCACAAGGAAAGCTTCCTCTACGAGCGCTTCGACGAGATCTGCGACATCATGCGGCGTTACGACGTCTCCTTCTCGCTCGGCGACGGCTTGCGGCCCGGAAGCAACGCCGACGCCAATGACGCGGCGCAATTCGCCGAGCTCGAAACCTTAGGCGAGCTCACCAAGATCGCCTGGGCCAAGGGCTGCCAGGTCATGATTGAAGGTCCTGGCCATGTGCCGATGCACAAGATCAAGGCCAATATGGAGAAGCAGCTCGCGACCTGCGGCGAGGCGCCCTTTTACACGCTCGGGCCGCTCGTGACGGACATTGCGCCGGGCTACGATCACATCACCTCCGGCATCGGCGCGGCGATGATCGGCTGGTACGGCACCGCCATGCTCTGCTACGTGACGCCCAAGGAGCATCTGGGTCTGCCCGACCGCGACGACGTGAAGACCGGCGTCATCACCTACCGCATCGCGGCCCACGCGGCGGATTTGGCGAAGGGCCATCCGGCGGCCATCGAGCGCGACAATGCGATGAGCCGCGCGCGCTTCGATTTCCGCTGGAAGGATCAGTTCGACATCGGCCTCGACCCCGACACGGCGCGCAAATACCACGATGAGACGCTGCCGGCGGAGTCCCACAAGGTCGCGCACTTCTGTTCGATGTGCGGCCCGAAATTCTGCTCGATGCAGATCACTCAGGAGCTGCGCCGGGAGGTGCAGGAAATGGACGCGATCGCCCGTGAGCGCGGCATGGCGGAGAAGGCCGCCGAGTTCCTGGAGCGCGGCGCGGAGATTTATGTGGCGGCCGGGGAGTAACGGGCCTCAAGCGCGGCTGCGCCTCGCGCAGCCCGCCGGCTTCTTCGCCCCCGTCAGGCCAAGACCTTCTCGCTTTGGCGCAGATTCTTTTCGGTTTCGCCGATGTAGTCGCGCGTCAGCGGGAGGGCGTTCACTTTCTTCACGAGCTGGATCTGGAAGATGACCGTCACGCCGAGCCTGAAGGAAGCTTCGGATATTGCGAGGTAAAACTCCCACATCCTGCAAAAGCGCTCGTCCATGATCGCCTTCGCCTCATCGCGGCGGGCGAGAAAGCGCTCCCGCCAATGGCGAAGCGTCTCGGCGTAATGCAGCCGCAGGATCTCGACGTCGGAGATCATCAGCCCGGCGCGCTCGACTCGCCGGAACGATTTCCGAAAGGCTCGGAACATAGCCGCCGGGGAAGATGTTCTTGACGACCCAGGCGTTGGTCGGGACCGGCTCGCCGGTGTTGCCGATCGTGTGCAGCAGCGCCACGCCGTCGTCCTTCAGCAATGCGGCGACCTGCGACGGAAGAACTCGTCGTAATGCGGCTGACCGACGTGCTCGAACATGCCGACCGAGACGATGCGGTCGTATCGCGACGCAATGTCGCGGTAATCGATGAGCTCGAACTTCGCCTGCTCCGATAGGCCGGCCTTTTCGGCGCGCTCTCGCGCGATGGCGAGCTGCTCGCTCGCGAGCGTGATCCCGGTGACTTTGGCGCCGGCGGCTTTCGGCGAGGTAGAGGCCCAAGCCCCCCCAGCCGCAGCCGATGTCGAGCAGGCTCTGGCCGGGCGCGATCGCGAGCTTTGCGGCGATGTGACGCTTCTTGGCGCGTTGCGCGTCGTCGAGGCTCTGGCCCTCGTGCTCGAAATAGGCGCACGAGTATTGCTTGTCCGCGTCGAGAAACAGATCGTAGATCCGGCCGTCGATGTCGTAATGACTCTCGGCGTTCTGCTTGGCGATGGCCGGGGTGTTGCGCTGGATGAAGAGCCGCATCGCTGCGCGATAGCGTTGGACGTGACGAGCCACTTTGGCGGCTGCGCCACATTGACGTTGCGCGTGCCGATCATCAGCGCGTCGAAAATCGAGCCGCGGGTCACCACGAGACGGCCGTCGGTGAAGAGGTCGCCGAAGGCGCTTTCGGGGTCGAGCAGCAGGCGCAGCTCGGCGCCGGCGTCCTTGAAGCGGACCGCGACCGAGGTTCCCGTGCCGTCGCCCACCCGAAATTTTTGCCCGGAGGCGGTCTCGACCTCGAGATCGCCAACCTTGATGAATTGGGTCAGAAATTTACGAAGCAGCCCTCCCATCGGCGCTCTTTTCTCCAACGCTGTTTTCGATGGGATCCTCTATGCCCGGTTTGGGGGCCTGCGACAATATCCTCGCCCTGCCCGCGCCGGATGCTTCATGTAGAATCAATCATGGCAAGCACTTCATCGGCAACCTCTTGCGGGCCGGTTTTAGCGCGTCCGAAAATTTCTGTTTCGGAAATAATTGAAACAGTCCCTACTCCGCGAGAGAAGACTAGCGAAGGGGTGCACGAGCTGGCCGACAAAACTAGTAGGGAATGCGCTCGCCTCAAGCCCATAGCGCTGTGGCAGCATCGCCTCGGGCATGTAAAACGTCCCGAACAGATAGTCCCACAGCGCAAAGGTCGCGCCGAAATTTTTGTTTCCTCCCTGATGGGGCAGGGTATGGTGCCAACGATGAAAGACGGGGCTTGCCAGCAGGTATTTGCATGGGCCGAGTGTAAAATTGAGGTTTGAATGAACAAAATATGCATATATCGCATCAGGATACGCCATCACGATAACGACTTTCGGCGATATCCCCATGTATAAGAGCGATATGGTAATGACCATCGAGCCCATCAGCGTGTTCAAGGGATGAAACCTGTTGCTTGTTGTCCAGTCGACATCTGTTGCAGAATGATGGATTGCATGGATAGGCCAGAGAAGGTGCCCATGGAACGCTCTGTGCACCCAATATGCCAAGAAATCCCCCACGACCACATAGACGACGGCCTGCAAGGGAAGCGGCAGTCCCGTGATGAATCTTAGACCGGCGAAATCAATCGCAGATGCGCTTTTTAAAATATAGAATGACGTGGTCACGATGAGGGCGGCGATGACTCGCATCTGCGGGACGATGAAAGGTATAATGAATATGTAAAACATATCGGTTTTTAACCCGCTATTTCTCCACCATTTTCTGCCCGCATTACAGGCCAGCCTTTCGAATAGAGAAGCGATTGTAAAACTCACCGCGACAAGAGCCGTGAGCGGAAGCACATCTGACACAGTCTTGACGGTAAGCCCAATCGCCGAATTGAGGAGATGCAAGGCCATGCGTGAACCTTGGGGAAGCCCGCGAGTTTGCAGGCGAGCGAAGAGCTCAGCCGCGTTCGCCGTGAATCCGCACTTGCTGCGCGACGAAGGCAGCGAAGGCGGCCTTAAACAAGGCTCTCGTCATTCGCGGCGGAGACGCGGCGTGACGTCGGCATGGTCGCGCAGAAACGTCGTTGCCGCAACCTGCGCCGCGGTGATGCGGTCCATTACCACTGGGCATGCCCGCGGGCGAGCGTCGGCTCCACAGCTCTGGCGTTTTAAAGACGGGTGGCGCGCCTAACCGGGGCCGCCTCGAGTCGCGGGAGCAGGTGCAGCATCCTCGCGACGCGCCCCTCGGAGACGAACGCCAGACTGAAGAGCTGAAGCAGAATTCTCCGCCTCGATGAGCTCCAAGCCGATTTTTTTCGGGACCAGCTCTTTCCTCGTGCCGAACAGAATGTCCCAGATGGACAGAACAATCCCGTAGTTGCTGTCATGCTCGCTGCGAAGAGTCGAGTGGTGGACCCGGTGCAAGGCGGGCGTGATCACGACGTATGACAGCCATTTCTCTCCGGGAATCGCCACATTGGCATGATGGAAAAACACGAAAAACATGCGAATAATTTCGCACACGATGACGACAGGAAATTCGACCCCAATGACGACCATGCAGAAGCACTTGAAAATGACCTCTAGAAATTGATCGAAGACGTGGAACCTCAAGCCCGTTGAGACATGGAGGTTCTTGTCGCTATGGTGGATCTTGTGGAAGCGCCAGAGCTGATAGGATTTATGTCCGAGAAAGTGCCAAGCGTATACGGCGAAATCAAAGGCAATGAAGGAAAGGATCCACTTGAAAGGACCGTCCGTCAGGCCGCTCAGCAGGCCATAACGCGAGTATGTCGCGGTGATGACGAGCAAGCTCGTGATGGACAGGACATTCATCGTCACGTTGTTGAACAAAAATGCGGAGGTATTGGTTGCGAACGACCGTTGCAGGCCCGACATTTCGTGTTTACGGTGAGGTCGTTTCTTTTCAAGCAACAGAATCAATGCGAAGCCGCACAGTCGCGACCGCAAATAGAACGTTCTCAGTCGTATGGATTGCGCTCATTATTGTCGCTCCAGCTTATGCTTCATGGTTCCCGCCGCGAATCCCCTCCACGGGGGTACCTTGGAAGCTTTCCTTTAACGTCAAGCACGCACCGCCCAGATCACGCCGGAGCCTCGCCTAATCTCTAAGAACCGCTCCAATTGTCCTCTTCAACATGAATGACATCCGGGGAATGGCAATGACAAAAATCCCGAGTTTTCTGCCAAAGCACCGAGGCGTCTAAGCGAGCTTTAGCGGGACGTTTTTCTGCGGCCCTTGCGTTGAATTATTCGGCCGGCGCGCCAATTTCTAGCAATGAACCTGTTGGAGGATTGGCAATGTTCCGCTTCGGAACCGCGAGGGCGATTTCAGCCCGGGCCCGAGCCGTGGTCGAATGTCCGCTCGGAAGCTCATTCAATTTTGTGGGGCATGGCTTTTTTCAAAACTACACCCGCTGGTCGCCGCAGGTGGTGGAGCTCGAGCCGCTTTCGGCGGGACCGGTGCGTGAGGGCGTGAAGGCGCGACAGGTGACGCTGGATCACGGCGTTCGCACCGAGTCCACCTTCGAGATCGCGCAGTTCGGTCCGCCCCGGGTTCTCGGTGTGAAAGGAATATCGGAGCCCTTCAGAACCCTGTACGAATTCGAGGAAGCGGCGACGGGGGCGACGCAGATCGCCTTCAGCTTCGAGGTGGAGGAAAAGGACCCTTTCATGCTGGCCTTCGGTGCGCTCTTTCGCGCCTCGTTGCAGGCGGGGGCGCAGCGGACGGTCGAAAACATCAAGCAGCTTTTGGAAAGCCGGCACGCGAGCGCTGCGAGCCCGGAGCGCCTGGCTCAGTTCGTTTTCGTGGCGTCGCTCGACCTGCAAGAGCCGCTCCGAAAAATCGAAGCGTTTTCTGAGCTTCTGGACAATGCGATCGCTTCTTCCAACAAGAAAGACATGGACTACGCGAGAAACGCCATGCGCGGCTGCGCGCAGTCCGCGCGCAAGCTCGTGGACGATCTCCTGATCTACTCCTCCGCAATTCTGGGCGAGCAACGAATGGAGGCGCTGGATCTTCGAGAGGAGATCGACACGATACTTGGGGAGCTATCGGCCCAGATCGCGGAGACCAAGGCGCAAGTGAATGTCTCGGCGCCCCCCGTTAGGGTGTTGGCGGATCGGTCGCAGCTCGCCTGCTTGCTGCAAAATATCATCTCGAATGCGATCAAATACCGAAAGCCCGGCGAAGCGCCGCGAATAGACATCGTCGCCGTCGTCGCCCGCGAAGGAACGCTCAGCCTGACGATCACTGATTACGGCGTCGGCTTTAAAGACGACTTCGCGCAAACGATTTTCGAGCCGTTCAAGAAATTCGACGACAAGATCGAATATGCGGGAACCGGAATAGAACTCGCGATCTGCAAAGCCATCGCCGACCGGCACGGATGGGGCATATCGGTGAAGGCCCGGCCAGACGAGGGCGCCGCGTTTTCTTTCTCCATTCCGCTTTTGGCTGGCGAGCTCGCCGAGACGTCCCCACGCCTTGTCCGGCTGCTGAGGCGAAACGTATCCTGAGCCAACAACCGACTATTCCGGAATGTGAGATACCGTGATAAAAGTCGCTTCATGAAGTTGACGAGCTTCACCGATTTTGGACTGCGGGCTCTCATCCTCCTCGCGGATCGAGAGGGGGAAGTCCTTAGCGCCGCGGCGATCGCCGATCATTTCCACGTCTCCCGCCATCATATGGCGAAGGTGCTGCAAGAACTGGCGGCCGCCGGCTACGTGGAGGGGATTCGTGGCGCGCAAGGCGGGGTGCGTTTGGCGCGTGATCCCCGCGATATCCGCATCGGTGACGTCGTGCGAACACTCGATAAGGAACAGGCGCTCGTCGATTGCTTTCGCGAGGGATGGAACGACTGCGCGCTTTTGCCGCGCTGTCGTTTGAAAGGCATGTTGGCGCGCGCGCAACTCGGGTTTCTACGCGAGCTCGACCGCTTCACGATCAGTGACTGCCTTGAAAGCGCGAGCGTTTCGCCGCTAGCCCAACTCGCCGACTAGAGCGCGCACGTCCTCAGTGCGGCAGCTTGACAGCGTCGGCTCATAATAGGTATTTCAGATACTGATTTGAGCGCCCACCCCGAGCGCCAGTCCAACTGCCAAGAAAGGGCGCGCCGATGTTTTGTTACCAGTGCGAGCAGACGTTTCGATCCGAGGCCGGGACGGGCTGCGCAAGCGCGAAGGGCATGTGCGGCAAAGACGCCGCCACGGCCGATCTTCAGGACGTCTTGCTCCATGTCTGTGAAGGAATCGGCCAATATTTGCATCGCGCCCGCGCGCTCGGCGCGACGGAAGCGGAAGCCGACCGCTTCATTCTCTTTGCCTTCTTCACCACGCTGACGAACGTCAATTTCAACGCCGGCAAATTCGTCGAGCTCATTCAACAGGCGGCCGACCATCTGGACCGCGCCAAGGCGCTTTATGAAGGGGCTGCGAAAGCGGCCGGGAAAGCGCCGGACCAGCTCCAGGGCGCGGCGGTCTTCCAACCGGCGAAGGATATGCAGGGGCTCCTCGCTCAGGCCGGCGAAGCGGGGGTGCGCAAAGACGTCGAGAGCCTTGGCGAAGACGTCGTCGGCCTGCGTTCGCTGGTGCTTTATGGCCTCAAGGGCGTCTGCGCCTATGCGCATCACGCGGAGGTGCTCGGCCAGGAGCGTGACGCCATTTACGAAGCCGTTGAGCACGCCCTCGATCTGCTCGCGAGCGAGCCGAAGGAGATTTCGCCCTTGCTCGACGAGGCGCTGGCGCTCGGCCGCGCCAATTTCGTCGCGATGGAGGCGCTTGACGCCGCCAACACGGGCAATTTCGGAACGCCGGAGCCGACGCAGGTTCGCATGACGCCGATGAAGGGCAAAGCGATCCTCGTCTCCGGCCATGACATGAAGGATCTCGCGGCAATCCTCGAAGCGACCAAGGACAAGGGGATCAACGTTTATACGCATGGCGAGCTGCTGCCGGCACACTCCTATCCCAAGCTCAAGGCCTATCCGCATCTGACGGGGAATTACGGCGGCGCTTGGCAAGATCAGCAGAAGGAATTCGCCGAATTCCCCGGCCCGATCGTCATGACCTCCAATTGTCTGATCGAGCCGCAGCCGCGCTATCGCAGCCGCATCTTCACCGCTGGCCCAGTTGGCTGGGCAGGGATTCGCCACATCGAGAGCGGGGACTTCTCGCAGGTCGCCCAGGCCGCGCTGGCGTTGCCGGGTTTCGCCGAGGATGCGCGGGAGGAGACTGTGACCATCGGGTTCGGGCGCGACGCGGTGCTCGGCGTTGCCGACAAGGTGATCGACGCCGTGAAGGCCGGCGCCATCCGCCATTTCTTCCTCGTCGGCGGCTGCGACGGAGCGGCGCCAGGCCGCAACTACTACACCGATTTCGCCGAGCACGCGCCGCAGGACACGGTGGTGCTGACGCTTGGTTGCGGCAAATATCGCTTCAACCGCCACGATTTCGGGACCATCGGCGGTCTGCCGCGGCTTCTCGACATGGGCCAATGCAACGACGCCTATTCCGCCCTGGTCGTCGCCACCAAGCTCGCAGAGGCCTTCGGCGTCGGCGTTAACGAGTTGCCCTTGTCGCTGATCGTCTCCTGGTTCGAGCAGAAGGCTGCCGCCGTTCTGCTGACCCTGCTGGCGCTCGGCGTGCGCAATGTGCGTCTCGGTCCGACCCTGCCGGCTTTCCTGACGCCGGCGCTCGTCAACGTGCTCGTCGAGAAATTCGGCATCGCGCCGGTCGGCGACGCGAAAGCCGACATCGAAGCCTCGCTGGCGCGCGCCGCCTGACCGCCCGGCAATCCCTGCTCGGACGCGCCCAGCGTCCGGGCTTTTCGCGTCAACCGCCCGAGTCCGCATGTTCAAGATCAATCTCCTCACCCGCGACGGCGCGTCGATCGCCTTTGACGCGGACGCCGCTGACGTGCTGCTCGACGCCGCGGCAAAGACGAACGTCTTTTTGCCCTCGGTCTGCCGGGAAGGCGGCTGCGGCGCCTGCCGCGTGACGAAGAAGAGCGGCGTGGTCACGCTCGACCCCTATTCGACCTCCGCGCTCTCCGAGGTGGATCGCGCCGCTGGAGACATTCTCTTGTGCCGCTCCAAGGCGCAAAGCGATCTGGAATTATCGGCCCCCTTCGACAAGAGCGCCGTCGGCTTCGCTCCGGTTCCAGAGCGCATCGCGCGCATTTCGGAGATCTCGCCCGCCGGCGCGGCGGTCCGACTCGTCCTTCTCTACGAGGACGACCCCACCCATGGACGGGCCGCCGAGTTCATTCCCGGACAGTTCATGGAGCTGACGCTTCCCGGAACCTCGACGTCCCGGGCCTATTCGCTCGCCAACACGCCCAACTGGGATGGAAGGCTCGAGTTCTTCATCCGTCTGCATCCGCAAGGCGCTTTTTCCGCCTATCTCAAAGGCGGAGCGAAAGTCGGCGACCCCTTGCTCGTGAAAGGGCCGCAAGGCAGCTTCGCCGCAGACGAGGCCAGCCAAGCCGCGCGCTGGTTCGTCGCCGGCGGCACGGGCGTTGCGCCTATGCTCTCGATGTTGCGGCAAATGGCCGAGTTTGACGACGCGCGGGAGGCGCGCCTCTTCTTCGGCGTCAATTCTCAGGAAGAGCTGTTTGCGATGGACGCCATCGAAGCGCTTGAGCAAAATCTTCCAGGCCTAAGAACGACAATCAGCATCTGGAATCCCGGTCCGGACTGGGCGGGATTCGTCTGGCACGCCGGCCGATGCGCTTTCTGTCGCACTCATCGGAGCGCACACGAAGCCCGACATATATGTCTGCGGCCCGCCGGCGCTGATCGAAACGTCGCAAGACGTCAGCCTCAAGGCCGGGATTTCCCACGATCGCATCTTCAGCGAGAAGTTCTCGCCCGCTTGAGGGCGCCCACCGTCTCGGCGACGCGCGGGCGATCCCGTGGGAGCGTTAGGCCGCCTCAGGAACCGCTTTAGGCGGTTCTCTTGTCGGGATATGAACGCTAAAGACGGCGCCTTGGCCGGGACAGGATTCGGCCTCGACATTCCAGCCGTGCCGGTCGCAGATGGATTTGACGGCCGCGAGGCCAATGCCATTCCCGGGGATTTGCGTAGCCGAATGTAATCTGACGAAAGGCTCAAAAATGGCCTCCTTGTACCGCGGCTCAAATCCAACTCCATTATCTTTGATAGATAGGCTAACTCCATCGCCTCGCTCTTGGGTAGAGGCCGATATGACGATCTCGGGACGCTCATTCGCCTTATGAAATTTCACCGCGTTGGTGACCAAGTTGCTCACCAGTCGCATGAACTGAGCTTTATCGGCGTTCACCCGAAGTTGAATGGGAATGGCGTCGTCCACATTCGCTTCTGCCTCATTTATTAAGGTGGATAGGTCGGCAATCGCATGTTCAACCTCGTCTCGTACGTTTATTGGCTCAACATTCAGTGCAACAGAGGTATCAAAGCAATATTCTAGTAAAGCAGTGACCAGCCCGCGAGCGCGCGACGCCGATGCGTGCAAGACGTCGCTTGCATGAACCGCCGTCTTCATATCCCCCTCGGCGATAGCCGCCTTTATCAGGTCTGAAAATGAGCACACTTTTCGAATTGGTTCTTGAAGATCATGTGAGACTAGATACGCAAACTGAGAGATTCTTTTATTCGCAGCTTCGATGCGTTGATTTGTCGCCTCTAAGCGCTTATTTACAGCTTCTAACTCATAAGTCTTTAATTGAAGTTGACGTTCTTTTTCTTTAAAACTTGTTACATCGAAGCAGGTGATTGCCAAATACGTCCCGACAAGTGTCCGAAATGGCGTTGTTCCGACCCGCATTATTAAATGCGTTCCGTCCTTTGTTTTACCTCTAATTTCTTGCTCATCTCCCACCATGAGCCTAACGGGTTGGGTCAGCGGCGGCATGCCTAAGCCATGGTCGATCTCCGTCGCAAAAATCATATCTATGGAATTTCCCTCAAAATCCTCCGCACTGTAGCCCGAACATGGCCTGAGCGGCGGGGTTTGCATAAATGATTTTGCCCTCGCTACTCACGAGGAACCGACTGGCGAAAGATGTGTCCACCAGCGTCTTCAGCCATTCATAGCCCCCATCGACACCCACGGCTTTCAACTCCTGTATGAGGCTGGGCGCGATTGGAGCGCAGTCCCTGGCGAACTCGAGAGGTACTTAAGTAGCGTATGACGGAAGGAAAGAGTTGAAGCGTCCAACATGTTGCGCTGCGGCCGCGCCGAAGATGGGAAGCTGCGCAATCTATGCCCACGGGCCGACCGCATCCTGCGGCGACGCGCGGGATTGGCCATCCGCGCGGTTCGTGCCAAAAGTCACGCGGACAAAGGCTAAATCCAGGCTATGGGCATGACGTTTGAAGATAAGGGCCTCGGGGGAGAATTCCCGCCGGCAGCGGAAGATCATTGGCGGAACGCCGTCGAACGCGCGCTCAAGGGCGGCGCGTTCGAGAAGCTCATCGCGAAAACCTACGACGGCGGCAAGATCGCGCCGCTCTATCCGCCGGCTGCCGCCCCTGGCCCGCGCGCCTTGCGCCGGAAGCCCGGGCGATGGGCGATTTTGGCCAGGGTCGATCTCGCCGACGCGGAGAAAGCCAACGCCCAGGCGCTCGAGGATCTCGAAGGCGGCGCCGACGGTCTGCAGCTCGTGTTCCGCGGCGCGCTCGGCGCCTATGGGACTGCGCTCGCCAGCGACGCCGACGCGGCGCTCGCCCAAGCGCTCAACCAGGTGCGCATCGACTGGGGCCTGCCCATCGCGCTCGAAGACTCGAGCCTCGCGCCGAAGGCCCCTGAGGCTTTGGCGCGACTTATCGAGAGCCTCCACATCGAGCCCTCGATCACGCAGGCGCTCTTTGGCCTCGACCCGCTCGGCGCGGCGTTGCGCTTCGGTTTTCGCGGCGAGGACTGGGGAGCTTTGGCGAAAAGCCTCGGCGAAAGGGTGCGGCGCTTCGCCGCCGCGGGCTACAAGCAAGGCGTCGTTGCCGCCGACGCGCGCCTCGTCCACGCGGCCGGCGGAACCGAGGCGCAGGAGCTCGGCTTCGCCCTCGCGGCCGGCGTCGCTTATCTGCGAACGCTTTCCGAGGCGGGCCTTGGCTTGGACGAAGCCCGTCGCCTGGTCCTCTTCCGCCTCGCGGTCGACGCCGACGAGTTCGCTTCTGTGGCGAAGCTGCGCGCCTTGCGCCGGCTGTGGGCGAAGGTCGAGGAATCCTGCGGCCTGGAGCCTGAGCCCGCGCTGATCCATGCCGAGACCGCATGGCGCATGATGAGCGCCAGCGACCCGTGGAGCAATCTGTTGCGCGTGACGGTCGCGGTCTTTTCCGCGGCCGTGGGCGGGGCGGACGCCGTCGCGGCGCTGCCGTTCACGCAAGCGCTCGGCGCGCCGGACGCCTTCGCGCGCCGCCTGGCCCGCGACACGCAGCTGGTGCTGCAGGACGAAAGCTATCTCCATGTCGTCGACGACCCGACCGCCGGCGCCGGCGGCTTCGAGGCCCTGACCGAGGCGTTGGCTGAGCGCGGCTGGGACGCCTTCCGCAAGATCGAGGCGGCGGGCGGTCTGCCGAAGGCGCTGGAAGCCGGGCGTTTCCAGGCCGAGGTCGCCGAAATCGCCAAGGGCCGCGCCGCCGCGGTCGCGCGCGCCAAGGAGAAGATCACGGGCTCCAACGAATTTCCCGACATCGCCGAGAAGCCGCTCTCGGTCCTCGCGCCCTTCGACGCCTGCGCGGGCGGCGAGGCGCGGGCCGATCCCAAAACGCTGCTGCCCTCGCGGCTCTCCGAGCCCTTCGAGGCGTTGCGGCGGCGCTCCGACGCGCATCTCGTGAAGACAGGCGCGCGACCCCGCGTGTTCCTCGCGACGCTCGGCCCGGTCGCGGCCTTCACGGCGCGGGCGAATTTCGCGAAAAATTTCTTCGAGGCCGGCGGCGTCGAGGCGGTCTTCGGTCCGACGACGGACGATACGACGGAGATCGTCGCGGCTCTCCGCGCCAGCGGCGCGAAACTCGCTTGTCTTTGCTCGAGCGACGCGATTTACTCCGACGCCGCAAAGTCGGCCACGCTTGCGCTGCGGGGCGCCGGCGCGACCCTATACCTCGCAGGGCGGCCGGGGGATCTGGAAGCCGAGCTTCGCCAGACGGGCGTGGAGCAATTCATCTTCGTGGGCTGCGACATGCTCCCCATGTTGCAGCGCGCCATCGAGGAGGCCACATGATTTCGCGCGTTGTGTCTGTTGTGTCGCTTGCCGCGCTTGTAGTGTTTTCCGCCAGCCCGTCCCTCGCGAGGCGCTCGCATTCGGGCGGCGAGGACGGCGCCTCCGGCGGCCGCAACGACGGCGTCTGGACCTTCAACTCGACGACGACGGCCGGCAGCTGCCCTCAGCTCGAGCCACGCGACGTGACGATCCAGGGCGGCCGTGTCGTCTCCGCCAATGGCGGGACCTCGCAGCCGTGGGGCTATGTGGAAGGCAACGGCACCTTCGTCGCGCGCTTTACCGATGCGAACGGGCATGTGTCGCGAGCGAACGGAAAGCTCAGCGGCTCCGGCGGCAAGGGCGCCTGGTCCTCGGGGAGCGACTATTGCGGGGGCCGCTGGACGGCTTCCCGCAGCGGGCGGTGCAATATTCTGTCCATCACAGGGTCACCCCTTGAATACGTTGCGCCTGTGAAAATCGAGATACTTTCTGCCCGGAAACAGCTCAGTCGCGGCCGAGAAGTCGGCGCCATCGCCTGTCTCGAGGCTCCAGAGACAGGTTACGCAAGCCGGCTTCCGAGAGACGTGTCTCGCTCGCGGCGAAGGATGTAATCGCGTCGCCGATAGGCGTCGCGATCATCGCTTCCGTCGAGTTCGAGACCGTTTGAGACTGCATCCGGCCATTGTCGCGCAACAGGGCGGATATGTCGCGGCGCTGCGACCTCTGATCGTCGCCTGCCAAGAGCTTCGCGCATTCCGGGCTGAACGCGCCATTGTCAGCAAATGCAGGTAGCAGGACAGGTAAGTACGCGACAGACGCGCTCCGCGATATGTTCGCGCCTTCCGCCATGCTCTCGATCTCCTCGGCGATGTGACGCGATGCTCGGCCTCGTTGAGCCGACCTGCGCGCAGCGCGCGGCTAGCTCGTTCGCCCGGCGCATAAAATCTCTTCGGCAACCAGTGCCACGCCGGGCCGGAGGCAGCGCGGTTCGCGACGCCAAGCGCGCAGCTGGGCTAAAGCGCGACGGCCAGTCTCAGTCACGGCGCCATACTCATCCTATCCGACATGTTCCGCCGCCGATGAGCAGCGCCTCAGCACGGACGACGGCCGTCGCGGCCATCAAAGTCGAGAGCGGGCTGCGAGTGATTGCCGCCGTGCGCGCGATAAGGAAGACCGCTTTCACATTGGCACGATAGCCGCCGAAAATCGACTGAGCGTAGATAGTGGCCGATCGAGACGGGGCACGCGATGCTTCTCATCGTGCTTGCGGAGAATGCCTGCCGACCGCCAAAAGCGGCTCCGCGACGTCGCCGGACTTATTCGGCGGGGCTCGTAATGCCCGATCCAGGATCACCCACAGATCGGCGCCTCGACCTGACCGAAGACAGGCACGAGGCGACAGTGATATCCGCTCCTCGGCGACGATCGTCGTAGGCTGGGGCCAACCTTCGTCGTGAACAGCGGCCTCGGTCATTTCGGCGCAGCAAAGCAACGTGGCAAAAAGCGCGGGGGGTCAAGCTGCGCCGCAGTCGCTCGCGGCTCGATACTCGATCAGCCCTCCCCCTCTTCCGCCTCCTTGCCGATGAGCAGCGTCATCAGCAAGGACACCGTCGCCGCGGCCGCCAGATAAAAGGCAGGCGCCAGCGGATTGCCGGTGATCTTGATAAGGAAGACCGCGACCATCGGCACGGTGCCGCCGAAAATCGACTGAGAGAGATTGTAACCGATCGAGAGACCCGAGCATCTCACATGCATGGGAAAGGCTTCCACCAGGAAGGCGGGGCTCCCGCCATAGCAGGACATGAACAGCGCGAAAACGAGCAGCCCGGCGAGGATCACGGGCGGATGCGGCGTGTTGATGAACCAAAAGACAGGCCAAGCGGAAAGCGCAAATCCCGCCGCGCCGACGATCAGCACCGGCTTCCTCCCGATCCGATCCGAGAGCGCTCCGGCGAGCGGCGTGAAGAACAGCATGGAGAAGAGCGCGATGCTGTTCAGAGCCAGCGCCGTGGAGGAAGGAACATGCTGCTGTTCCTTCAGCCAAGTCGAGACATAGACGAAGCAGAGATAGAAGCCCACGCTATTGATGAGTGAGAAGCCGACGATCTTGATGATCGTGCGCCACTGCGTGCGGAAGGCTTCGGCGAGCGGCGATTTGCGCGCCGCTTCGGCCTCCAGAATTTTCTCGTCCGGCGGCAGACGTCTGCGGATGAGAAAGACCACGAGGCCGATCAACAACCCGCTGAAGAAGGCCAGTCGCCAACCCCATATCGAGGCGTCCTGTTCCGGCAAAATCGCAAGCAGCGTCGCGCCGACCGCAGAGCCGAGCAGCAGGCCGCCGAGCGCGCCAAAGGGCGCAAAGCTGCCGACAAAACCGCGCCGGCTCGGCTGCGCTTCTTCGACGAGCAGAACCATCGACGTCGTATATTCGCCGCCGACCGCGAGACCCTGCGCTAGCCGCAGCAGCACGAGAAGAATCGGCGCCGCGACGCCGATCTGCCCATAGGTCGGCAGCAGCGCCATGAACAGCGTCGGGATGATCATGAGCACGACGGAGGAGACGACGGCCGCGCGCCGGCCGAGGCGATCGCCGATATGGCCAAAGAGCAGCCCGCCGAGAGGCCGCGCGATGAAGCCGACCGCAAAAACGCCGAAGGAGGCGAGAAGCGAGGTCGACGGATCGCCGCTCGGAAAGAACTGCGAGCCGATCGCGGCGGCGAAAAAGCCGTAAACGCCGAAATCGTACCATTCCATGACGTTGCCGGCGAGGCCCGCAATGACGGTGCGCCGCTCGGCCGCCCGCGTCTCCCTGTTGACGCGCTGCGCCGTGCGCAAGATCTCGCCGCCGATGAGATCCATGCGCGCGATCTGCTCGATGCGCGGCTGGACGCGCCTCAGCTCCTTGGGCGTGAGGATGCGTTCGAAAATGAAGGACGCGTTGGCGAGCGCGGTCAACGCGACATCCTCGGGAAAGGGAAGGTCGTCGCTATAGAGCAGCGCGAGAATGCGTCGCTTGGCCTCAGGCCGCTGCCTGTCCCTCGACAATCGGGTAACGGCGCTCCTTGAGCACCCAAAGGAAGGCGTGGTCGCTCTGGCGCAAGACGCCGCGCGCGCATAGCGCCGAGAGCGCCGCCCTGCGCATCGCCGGCGCTTGGCGGGAGAGACGCGAAATCCAGTCCTGCGCGCTCAGGCGCTTCGGCTCGGCCGCGATCTCGGCGAGAACGCGATCGAGCGTCGCGTCGCCGGTCGGCGCTGCATTTATGGCGAACACGCCGTCGAGATCGGAATCGATGCGGTCGCGCAGCGCAAGGTCCATCAGCGCTGCGCCGGCCAATCCGCAGCCGAGATAAATCTCTGGCGCGCTGTCGAACTCGCCGCCGCTGTCTTCGAGCGCCAGGAGCAGAAATTCCTCGATCAGGCTGATCTGCGGCAAGCTCTCAGTGCTCTTTGGGCGCTCCAACGCTACGCTCATGCCGATACCTCGATAAATTTGGCGCCGCTGGAGGTCTGCTGTGTGCAGGGGCTAGAGCTATTCGCGCCTTGCGATCATAAGAGGCGGTCAGGCGGCCGTCACCGAGGAAATAAATTCATGGACCTCGCGCATGAAGTTTCGGCGGGCTTGCTGGTCATCAGGCCGAACGGCCGGATCGACAGCGATACGGCCGGCGCCTTCGAGGCGCGCTGCGCGTCGCTGATCGGCGAAGGACCGGCCCAGGTGATCGTCGACTTTTCCGAGGTGGACTACATCAGCTCCGCCGGCCTGCGGGCGCTGCTGATCGCCGCGAAAACAGCGAAGTCGCTCGGCGGCGCCCTGACGCTTTGCGGGCTGAAGGGGGGCGTTGGAAAGGTGATGTCGGTGAGCGGCTTCGATACGCTGCTCGGCGCGCACGCCGGCGTTTCCGAGGCGGCGGCGGCGCTGAGCGCCTGAGTTCACCCGATCAGGAAGAAGTAGCGCAACAGACCGAGCGTCTCGGCGGCGAGCGCTGCAAAGAGCGCGACGAGCACCGGCGGCGCGCGCCAGATTTCGAGCAATAGCCAGCAGACGAGCGCGAGGCCGAAATCGCCCGGCGTGCGGACGGCCGTCGTGAACACCGGCGAGTAGAGCGCGGCGGCCAGCAGGCCGACGACGACGGCGTTGACGCCTTTGAGCGTCGCCTGCGCCTGCGGCTCGCGGCGCAAACGCTCCCAAAAGGGCAGCGCGGCGAAGAGCAGCAGGAAGGACGGAAGATAGATTGCGATGAGGCAGAAGAGCCCGCCCCGCCAGCCCGAAAGCGGGCCCTCCGCCACGGCGCCGAGAAAGGCCGCGAAGCTGAAGAGCGGCCCCGGCACGGCCTGCGCCGCGCCATAGCCCGAGAGAAACGCCTCCTTGCCGACGAAGCCGGTCTGCACGACCGCTTCTTGCAGCAGCGGGAGCACGACATGGCCGCCGCCGAAGACGAGCGCGCCGGTGCGATAGAAGTTCGCAAAGAGCAGCGTCGTGCGGTCTCCCGTCACGCTCGCGGCGAAGGACGGCAGCACGAGCAGCAGAACGAAGAGGATGAAGGCGCCGGTCGCGACCGGGCGCGAGACGAGCGGCGCGAGGCGCTCCGCGGGCTCAGGCCTGATCTCCGCCGGCAGATAGCGCCAGCCGAGATAGGCGCCGATGAGAATCGCGGCGATCTGCCCCTGCGCCGAGGGGAAGGCGAGGACGAGAATCGTCGCGCCAACCGCCAGCGTCGCGCGCTCCCGGTCGGGACAGAGAGCTTTCGCCATCGCCCAGACCGCTTGCGCGACCACCGCGACCGCGAGAATTTTCAGGCCGTGCAGAAAGGCCATGGTCTCGGGATGCGGGACGAGGCTGATCCCATAGGCGAAGGCGATCATCGCAAGCGCCGACGGGGCGGTGAAGCCGATCCAGGCGGCGAGGCCCCCGAGGAACCCGGCGCGCGTCATGCCGATCGCGACGCCGAGCTCGCTGCTCGCGGGGCCCGGCAGGAACTGGCAGAGCGCGAGGAGATCGGCGAAAGTGTCGGCGGCGAGCCATTTGCGGCGCTCGACGAATTCGGTGCGGAAATAGCCGATATGCGCGATGGGGCCGCCGAAGCTCATGAGCCCCAGGCGCAAAAAGACGAGCAGGACCTCGGGGAGGAAGGCGAGGCGGGAACGGCCGCACGTCTCGTTCTGAGCGGTCACAGGCGTCCTTTCTCGGCAAGACCTGCTGGGGGAGCGAATATGACGGAAGCGGCGCAATGGCGACGAACTGCGCGCGACGAGTGACGAAACGAGAGAGAGGTATTCGAGGCCTCGCAGAGAATCAATCCCCGTTCAAATTTGTAGTGTTTCATAATAAGATGCGGCAAAGTCGAGCAGAATATCCAACTATTAGATGCGTTATCGCGCAGAAATCAATGAAACAATGTGGAGCCGAGCAACTCAGCTAATCGCGTGTAACCCACGACATTGAGGTGAATGCCGTCTAGTGAGTATCTTTTATCAAGCTCTTTTTTACCTAATGAATTCCGATGCGTCTATGAATTGGCACTCATCGACACAAAGCGAGCGTAGCCTTTCATTGAGCGACCTCACATCATTATTGATATGCGCGTAATTGCCGGATGTCGGCATCACTGAAACGAGACTTATCTTCAAATGCGGCCGCAGCTTCTGTATTATTTGGCGAATGTCATTGCCGATGTCGTCCGGGCTCCTACCGTCGATAAGATCATTCACGCCGATCAGTAAGACGACGTGCTTTGCGCCGGAATGGATCACGGAATCCAGTCGTTGGAGCACGCCCTGAGTTCCATCGCCGCCGACGCCAAAATTGGCAATGTCCGAGCGGTTCAAAAGGGCGTTCCAATCCGCTCTCGCGATATGCGAATCACCGACAAAGGCTATGTCGCCCTTGGGAGGGAATTTCTCCAGGAGCTGAACAGTGAACCCATAAAGCGCCGGCTTCACATTGGGGTGGAGAACATGACTGACCGCGTCATGCAGCTTCAGACCTAGAAAAAATGACAACATAAGTCCCAAGGAAAGAAATGACGTCGCGGCGTGCTTGCGAAACATGCTAGTCGGCTCTTTCGTCCTTGATGCGTGTCTCCAAGTATAGGCAAAAAACTGTCACGGACGTCTACTCAGAATGAGGCGTCTTCATACGATATAACCGCCTGCGTCTGTACACGATATCATAAAACTGGTTCTTAAATATTTATACTTATACTTTACGCGCTCCGGTTTTACGGGGGACGACACGCGCAGCGAGAAGAGCAGAGCCGGTGAAATGCGGGTTGGTCGCCTCTCTCTGGCGCCCGGCGCTGCGGACCTCAGGGTGGGTGGCCCCTGCCGGCGGCAACAGCGAGGCCGGCCGAAAACCTCGCTCTTCAGACTGTCCGACTGCGTGTCGGCACGCCCAGTCATTAGCTTCTGAGGGGTCGTTTCCGAGGTTGGGGCAAGCATCGGACATAAGTTCGGCGCTAAACTGAGCGGCGCTCGAACGCCCGGCTCCGTTCCGCCGTGAACTGAAAAATTAAACTGCGAGAAATCTGGAGGCCTCGGAGGGAATCGAACCCCCGTACAAGGATTTGCAGTCCTCTGCGTAGCCACTCCGCCACGAGGCCTTTAGAGCGCGCCTCATACAGGAGGGGCGAGTGAGGAGCAAGCGCGGGTCGCCGCGAAAAAAGGAAGCGGCCGACCAGCTCGGCGAAACGCAGATGGCGTTCTCGTTCTTGCCGACGAACTTGCGGATGTTGAGATGCTGCTTCAACCAGCGGAACAGCAGCTCGATCGCCCAGCGCGCCTTGTAGAGCGCCGCGATCTCCACTGCGGCGCGCGTCATGTCGTTGGTGATCACCACGATGATCTGCGGCTTTGCGTTCCTACTTGCGGCGTCGCGCTCGATGCGGACGCGACGCAGGCGCATCGGCAGCTTGGATCTCCCTTGCTCGCGAGCTTGACCTCGCAGTCCTCGAGCACGACGAAGCCGTCGCCGCGGCGCGTCGGCAGCGCCCGCTCGGCCACGACCGCAAAGGCCGTGTTCGTCTTGGGACGCGTGACCAACAGCGCGCCGGCCTCGTCCATGCCGGCCCACCATTTGAAATCGTAATATCCTTTGTCGAAGACATAGGTGGCGTCCGCCTCGATCGGCGTGCTCTTGCCGACGGTCACGTCGTTGACGTTGGCGAGGGTGATCTCGACGCGAAAGGGGCGATCAGCGCGTCGATCATAGGCGACGTGCATCTTGAGCCCGTGGATGCGGCCGTTCGAGCGGCGAAATCATGAAATTGCTCAAGAGGATCGGTGTCGAGTTGAGAAGCCGCACCATCTCGGCGCCCTCGCGCCGCGTCCTGCGGTCGAGCTCGCCGGACGAACCGGACTCAAAAAATCCCTGCGTCGAGACTCGCGGCCATGAGCTCGCCGAGCTCGCGGGCTTCATCGACGAAGTCCTCGCGCCAGGGACCGCGGCAGAGCAGCGGCTCGCGCGCCTTGCGCCAGCGCAGTCCCGTCGCGATGCTTTCGACCCCGCGCCGCGTTCCCGTGCCGTCGCTCCCGGCGCGGATGAAGAGCGCATAGGGAAGTCCGTCGGTTTTCTCAAGCAGAGGATAATAGCAACGGTCGAAAAAATCCTTGAGCGCGCCGCTCATATAGCCAAGGTTCTCGGGCGTGCCGAGGATGATCGCCTGCGCCGCCAGCACGTGCTCCGGCTGGGTGTCGAAGGGGCTTCGCGCCTCGGTCTCCACTTCCTCGATTTCGGGCGCGCGGGCGCCGGCTAGCGCCGCGTCGCGCAGCCGCTTGAGGTTTGGCGAGGGCGCATGGACGACAATGAGCAGGCGTTTCGGCATGGAGCGGCTTTCCTCCCCGCGGGGAGAGGGTCAGGGCGAGGGGCTTGGCGCGTTTGCACGAGCTGGCATAGTTAGTCCCGCTCCCCTAAGAGACGGCAAACCCGAGACCCAGAGATGCGCACCGAAAGACTGACGGCCTTCAGCGACGGCGTCATCGCCATCATTATCACGATCATGGTGCTGGAGCTGAAGGCGCCGACGGACCCGAGCTGGGAGGCGCTGACTCCGCTCGCCCCGACCTTTCTCGCCTATGCGCTGAGCTTCGCCTATATCGCGATCTATTGGAACAATCACCATCATCTGCTGCATGCGGCCCGCTGGGTCAATGGCGCGATCCTTTGGGCCAATACGGTGCTGCTCTTCTTTCTCTCACTCGTGCCTTTCTCGACGGCGTGGCTCAGCGCGACGCATTTCGCGAGGGCGCCGAGCGCCTTTTACGGGGTGACGTTGCTCGCGCCGGCGCTCGCCTATTACGCCCTCTCGACCGTCTTGATCCGCTCGCAAGCGCTGGAGCCGAAGGTCGCGGAAGCCATCGGTGACGATTTGAAGGGAAAGATTTCGCTCGCGCTCTACGCCCTGGGCATCGCGACGAGCCTCTTCGCGCATCCCTACGCGCCATAGCCCTCTATGCGCTCGTCGCCGTGATCTGGTTCGTTCCCGATCTGCGGATCGAGCGCCAGCTCGGCTCCGAGAAGGATTGAAGCGGGTCATGGTTTCAGGAGTTCAAACCTAGTTTCCTGCATTTTTCGAGCAGTCGAAGCCGAAGGAGACAGGCGCGCCGGGCGTCCCGTCCGCCTTCTGCGGGGTATATTTGTAGAGAAACGTTTTGGCCTGCAGCGTCACGGTTTCGGTCACGAGCGGGCCTTTGGGATCGGACTGAGCAACGCCAACGATAAGCACATCCGTCAAGCTGACGGTGAAAAAATCGAATGGCTGGCCGCCACTGACGTTCTCGAAGGTTATCCTTCCCGCGTGAATGACCCTTCCCGTCAATTCGTCCATGAAAAATTTTGGACTCGCCTGATCGAGCTCTTTTGTCACGATGAACTGCCCACACCCGACCGGTTTCCCGGTGACGCCGCCAGCGCCGCCCTGGCCCACGCCTGTTGGCGTCGATAAGGTCGTGCTGAAGCCGATGAGAGCAATCTCGCCCGCATGATGTACCGCCGTAACCGCTCCTGTGATTTCCTCGAGCTTGAGATAAATGTTCTGCGCCGGCTCTGCTCCGGCCGGCTGCGTCAACGAAGCTGCGGCAAGCAAAGCGATGGCGGCGCTGTGCGCAAACTGGGCTGTGAAAATTTTTGAAGTTTTCATCCGTCTCTCCGAAATCGCGCAAAAGCATCTGGCCTCTCCAGACGGGTCAAATCTCCCACAATCCGCCGCCGGCGCAAAGGCGACAATTTCGCGCAGACTGGCCGCTCTCGGCTTTTACTCGCCGAGCGCCGCGAGCACGCGCGCCCAGCTGCGCGCGCCCTTGTGAAACGAGGTCAGCGAGTATTTCTCGTTGGGCGAATGGATGCGGTCGTCGTCGAGCGCGAAGCCGATCATGAGCGCGTCCATGCCAAGCTCGCTCTTGAAAGCGCCGACGATCGGGATCGAGCCGCCGCAGCCGACGAGCGCCGCGTCCACGCCCCATTCCTCCGCGAGCGCTTTTCGGGCGCGCGAAAGCTCGGTTGACCCGAAGGGAAGACTGAGCGCCCCGGACGCGCCCTGCGATGAAAACTCGACTTTCACGTCGGCGGGCAGACGTTCGCGCACGAAGGCGCGCAGGCTCTCTAGAACTTTCTCGGGATCCTGCGTCCCAACGAGGCGGAACGAGAATTTGGCGCCGGCCCTGGCGGGCAGCACGGTTTTCGTGCCTTTACCCATATAGCCGCCATAGACCCCGTTCACCTCGCAGGTCGGGCGCGCCCAGATTTGTTCCAGCGCGCCGCGCCCGCGCTCGCCGGCGACCTGAGTCAGGCCGAGGGCGGATAGGAAAGCGGATTCGTCGAAATCGAGTCCGCGCCACTGCGCCGCGACGTCGGCGGGAACCTCCGGCACGCCGTCGTAAAAGCCCGGCAGCGTCACTCTGCCCTCAGCGTCGTGCAGATCGCCGATGATCTTGCTCAGCACATGGATCGGATTAACGACGGGGCCGCCGAACATGCCCGAGTGGAGATCGTGGCTTGCCGCCGTCAGCACGACTTCTTCATGCGCGAGGCCGCGCAGCATCACGGTGATCGCCGGCGTCTTCGCGTTCCACATGGCGGTGTCGCAGACGAGCGCCAGCGAGGGCTCGGACAGCTCCTCCCGGTACTTGGCGAGGAACTCCGGGAGTGACGGGGAACCCGTCTCCTCCTCGCCCTCGAAGAGAAATGTCACGTTGCAGGGCAGGCCGCCATTCGCCTCATAGGCGCGGCAGGCCTCGACGAAGGTCATGAGCTGACCCTTGTCGTCGGAAGCGCCGCGGGCGACGATCTCCTCGGCGTCCTTGCCGCGACGGACGCGCGGCTCGAAGGGCGGCGCCTCCCATAGCTCCAGCGGATCGGCGGGCTGCACGTCGTAATGGCCGTAAAACAGCACATGCGGCGCGTTCGGCCGTTTTGATTTGGCGTGGCCGACGACGATCGGGTGGCCGGGCGTCACGCGCCGCTCGGCCGAATAGCCGAGCCCTTGCAGCGCCGCGACCAGCCAGTCGGCGGCGCGTTCGCATTCTTTCGTATAGGCCGGGTCCGTCGAGATCGACGGGATGCTGAGCAAATCGACGAGCCGTCCCTTGGAGGCTTCGATATTGGCGTCGATGGTGGAAAGAACGGCGTCGAGATTTCCCATGTGAGGCCCCTTTCGTCTCCCCATATACAGCAACGATTCGGGAAATGCGTCGAAAGGGCCAGCGCCGTCAGCGCAATTTGGCGGATGCATAATCCCCATCCTCATCCTGAGGAGCCCGCGAAACGGGCGTCCCGAAGGATGGCCAAGAGCGAATTCTCGACGGATTAGGAAACCCTCATCCTTCGAGACGGCTCCTTCGGAGCCTCCTCAGGATGAAGGCGCCCCTTTTAGGCCGTCAGGCCGCCGCCGGCAGCGTGTGGACATGCACGTCCCTGCCAGAATGTGTTTCCAGGATTTCTTGCGCGCTCAGCTCTTGCTCGGCGTCGGCGCAGCGCACCCAGAGAAGCAGCCCGCCGTGAGCGATCTGCTGCGTGACGCTTTCCGCATGGTCGGCTCCGAGGAATTTCGCGAGAAGCTCGCCGAGCAGTCCCCCGGCGCCCGCCCCGATGCCCGCCGCCAGCAGGGCGAGGGCAAGCGCTCCGCCCGAGGCGGCGACGACCCCCGTGGCGCCCAGCGCTCCGAGCAGACCGAGCGCGCCGACCGTCGCGCGCTCGGCTTCCTCGATGGGCGCATAATGGGCGCGGGGCGCGGCGGGATCGTCTTCGAGCTCCGAGACCTTCTGATATTTGTGACCGAGCTTGGCTTCCACGCTCTCCTCGGAAGCGAGGAGGCTGAGTGCCTCGGTCGGAAACCCCTCGGCGAGCAGCTCGTCGACCGCGCTTTGAAGGCTCGCCGCATCGGCGAAGACCCCTACCGCCTCACGACTCCCGCCGCTGGTCGTCATATCGCTCCCCCCGTTTGCGAGCCCGGCGCCAAATCTAAAGCGCCGCGTGAGCGATGCAAGCAACCGCCCCCGAGCTTGATCGCACCCATTTCCGTCTCATGTTATGAGCGGGCGGGCTTAAGATGCTCGGAAGATTTTCAGACTGGGAGACACGCGATGACGCTCAAGGCCGGAGACAGAATTCCCGAGGCGACCTTCACGATCATGGGGGCGAAGGGACCCGAGCCCGTGAAAGCCTCCGACTATTTCAAGAATTGCAAGGTGCTGCTCTTCTCGGTCCCCGGAGCCTTCACCCCGACCTGTCACAAGACCCATCTGCCGGGCTTCGTCGCCAAGGCCGACGAAATCAAGAAGAAGGGCGTCTCGGCGATCGCCGTCACCGCCGTCAACGATTGTTTCGTGATGGACGCTTGGCTCGATTCGAGCGGCGCCAAGGGCCAGATCGACGGGCTTGCCGACGGCTCGGGCGAATTCGCCAAGGCGACAGGCACGGAGCTCGACCTCAAGGGACACGGCTTGGGCGTGCGCTCGAAACGTTATGCGGCGCTCATCGCCGACGGCGTCGTGCTGTGGATCCATGCCGAGGACGATTCCAGCAAGGCGACCGTCTCGAGCGCCGAAGCGGCGTTGAAGCATTTGAACGTGTGAGAGGGGGCGGTAGGCGCTTCGAAGGTGCGTCTGACGGCCGGAAGCTTCGGTAAGCCTTACATCTCTTGGCGGAGCATTTTCGGCGAGACGGATCGTCTTTTGTCCAAGGACGGCGCTTTGCGCCGCCGCCGTAGCGGTGCGAGCGAAGCTCGCATCCTTGACAAAAGACGACCGCTCGCCACGCTCGCCGCCATAAGATGCAAGGAGCAATGTGAGCTTTTTCGGGGACGCTTTTTTGCGGAGCACGGGGCTGCGTGACTTTTCTTGCGCGGGGTCGCTCCTCAATACCCCGTCATCTCGAGATATCCCTCGCCTTCATGGCTGCCGCGAAAGGTGATCGGTCCCTCCCAATAGGGATTGCGCGTTCCATTGAACGCGCGGGCGTTGAGCGGCGTGGTCTCGATGTCGAGGCCGAGGCTCTTCACCGTTGCGCGCCACCTCGTCGGGCAGCCTTCGGTCGCCGATGACAGTGTCCTCCAAGGGCGTGAGCGCGATCTCGTCTGCCGTTAGCGCGCGCGTCGCGCCATCCGGCTCGATCCATGTCCCGGCAAGGTGGTTGGTAGCGCCACGGTAGCGGAACAGCATCAGCTTCGCGCCGTCCGCGAGCTGCAGCGCGAACCAGTCCCAGCCCTTCTGATCGGGGCTCATCGGCTGGCTCGCCCATTCGTGATCCATCCAAGCGCGCCCCATCACCTTCACTTCGCGGCCGCGCAGGGCGAGCACGCCATCGACGACGCGAAAGAAGGGCTGGCTGTAATAGTAGGACGCCTGTCCTTGCTCGGACTTGCGGCTGAAGCCCTTGTCGCCGTGCAGGACGAGCGGGCCCTCTGCTGAAAGATTGAGACGGTAGGCGAAGTCCTGCGCCTTGGCGTCGATGCGGCAGCGCCGGTCGTCTTCGCAAACGAAACGCCAGTCGTCGATGAAGGCCTCGAAGGGCGCGGCGCGTGACGCCCGCCTGCCCCACCCCGCCGCGCGCAAAGGTTTGCGCGAAGACGTGTTCGGAGGCGCTCGTCGCCGCCGCATGCCCCATGTAGACGGTGCGGTCGGCCCAGCCCGCGCCCTCCGCTCCCGGCTGCAAGGCGAAGCGAAACAGCGTCCATTGCGCGCCATAGCGCGCGCCGTCGTCTCCCGTCAGATTGGCGGTCAGATACCACCATTCGATGCGAAAGCCCGGATGCGCGCCGAGATCGCGCGGGAAGACGAGCGGGCGCCCGGGCAGGACCGGCTCGTAGCCCGCCGCCGAATCCGCGAGGCCGGCGTAACCTTCGGCGCGGGCTTTCGGTGAGGCGAGGAGGAGCAGAGCCGCCAGGGCGCGGCGCCGATCAAGCATCATCTTCGAAGGCTTTCAACAGGACGGCGGGCGGACTCCTCGCGAGGCGCAGCGCGGGCAGAGCGGCGGAGAACAGCGCCGCGACGAGCGCGAGGGCCAGCATTTCCATCCATTGCTCCGGAAAGACATGGTAGGGCAGCCGCCAGCCGAAGGCGCGCACATTGATCTCGGCGACGAGAATCCACGCCATGGCGAGCCCGAGCGGCAGAGCGCAGAGCGCCGTGGCGAAGGCGAGCGCAATGACGCGCGCGACCTCGAAGAGGGCGAGGCGTCGGCGCGTGACGCCAATCGCAAAGACCGGCGCGAGCGCCAACAGCCGCATATTGGCGAGCGTCGCCAGGCTCGAGAAGAGCGCGACGCTCGAGACGAGGAGGGTCAGGGCGCCGAGCGCCGCCGTCACCGCGAAAGTGTGGTCGAAAATGCGCAGCGACAGCGCCTTGACGCTCGCCTGATCCATCGACCGCGCGAGTGCCGGGCCGAAACGCCCGCGCAGATCGGCGAGCAGCTTTGGCGCGACCTGCGGGTCGACGCGCAGGCTCAGCGCGACGCGCCTCAACTGCGGCCAACGCCGCCCGAGCGCGTCGAGATCGACGCGAAGCTGCCCCTTGGGATTGCCGTAGTCGGGGTAAATTCCAACGATCTCGAGACGCCACGCGCCTTGCGGCGTCGGCAGTTCGAGCGTCGCGCCGAGACCGAGCTTGAGGCGGCGCGCGAGTTGCTCGCTCGCGAACGCGGCCTGGCCCGACGCCAAGCGCGCCCAGGAATCTGGAAAGGCGGCGAGCGTTGGGAAATGCGCGCGATAGGTCGCGCTGGGCTTGAGCCCAAAGACCTCGATGGGCTGTCCGGCAAACGTGGAGGGCGCGCGCGCCGTCGGCAGGATTTCCGTCACCTCCGGGCGGGTTGCGAGAAAATCCCAAATCCGCGCGGCGTCCGCGTCGCTCGCCGCTTCGAGATAGACTTCCGCGACGAGCCGCTCGTCGAGCCAAGAGACGAAGGTCCTGCGAAAGCCTTCGACCATCGCGCCGACTCCTATGTTTGTCGCGAGCGCCAAGAGCAGCGCGCCGAGCGCCAAAGCCAGCACGGGCGTCTCGGCGCGGCATTCCGCCCAAAACCATTGCGCGAGCGGCCCCTGCGCAAAGGCCTCGCCGAGCTGCATTGCCCCCGCGACGAGCGCGGGAAAGAGCAGGATCGCGCCCAGAGCAAGGAAGCCGACCGCCGCGAAAGCGGCAGGAAGGCTCTCGAAGAGAAACAGCGCCGCAATGGCTGCAGCGAAGGCGAGGCTTCCGAGGATCGCGCGTGCGCGGAAATTGACGCCGCGCGCCCGCAGTTGCGCCATCTCCGTGACGGGCAGGGTTAGCGTGCGGAAGAGGCCGCTCGAGGCGGCGGCGACGGCGCCGAGCAGCGCCACGCTGAGCGCGAGCGCCGCCCACTGTGGCTCCAGCGGCAAGGCCGTGTCGAGACGCGCGTTGTAGAGGCTCTCCAGGCTCGCCGCGACGTCCGGTAGCAGCGCCGCGCCGATGAGTCGGCCGAGCGCGAGGCCGACACCGCCGGCGACAAGGCCGAAAAGCAAAGCCTCGAAAAGCAGCGCGGCGCCAAGCGTCCGCGTGGAGACGCCGATCGCCCGCAGCGTCCGGATCGTCGGCAGGCGCTGGGCGAAGGCGAGGCCGTTCGCGGCATAGGCGATGAAGAGCCCGACCAGAAAGGCGAGCGCGCCGAAGGCCGAGAGATTGAGGTGGAAGGAGCGGGTGAGCTTTTCGAGGTCGGGGGTCTCGTCGGGTTCGAGGAGCCGCAGCGCGTCGCCGACGATCGAGTGGAGCGGCGGCGCCCCTCGTTCCGTTCCGGCCTGCATGACGAGCCGCGAGAGAAGTCCCGGCCGGTCGAGCAGCTCCTGCGCGATGCCAATGTCGACGATCAAAAATCCCGGCGGCGCCGAGGGAGCGAGGGTCAGCGGCGGCAGGCGGGCGCCACGATCCGCCGGCGGACGGTCGCCTTCGCGCGCCGAGAGCGCCTCCAGCGTGCTTTGCGATACCAGCGTGAGGCCGGCGCCTTTGAGGAAATGCTCCGTCCCGGCGGACTCGGCCAGCGCGCGGAGCCGCGTATCCCCCGGCGACGTGATCGGCTCCACGCCGAGGAGGGTGAACGCGCCGTCGCCGATGCGCAGCGTTCCTTCGAGAATCGGCGAGACCTTCCAGCCGGCGCGGCGCAGGCGAATGTAAAGCTCTTGTGGAAAGGGGCCGCCATGCGGCGCGACGAGGCTTTGCGTCGAGGCTTCGTTGAGGAGCGAAGCCGCGTCCGCATAGCTCGCGCGCGCCTTGGCGTTGAGCGCCTCGACGCCTGCAAAGAGCGCCGTCGCCAGCGCCAGGCCGACGAAGAGAGCGGCGAAATTGCCGGGATGGCGGCGCCAGTGGGAAAGCAGCGCCAGGAGCGTGAAGACGAGCCGCCTCATGCCATCACGCCGTGTTCGAGCCGCGCCCGACGGCTCAGGCGCTCCGCGAGCCTTGCGCTATGCGTGACCATGAGCAAGGCCGCGCCCGAGGCTGCGACGAGATCGAGCATGAGGCCGAGCGCCTCGTCGCCCGTGGCCTCGTCGAGATTGCCAGTGGGCTCGTCCGCAAAGATCAGCTTTGGCCGCGCCGCCAGCGCCCTACCAATCGCGACGCGCTGCTGTTGCCCGCCCGAAAGCGCTTCCGGGTAGCGCGCTTCGAGCCCGGCCAACCCCAGGCGCGCCGTGAGCTCCGCCTGCCAGGAGGGATCGAGCCGGGCGCAGAGCCGCGCCTGAAAGCCTAAGTTTTGTGCGACGGTGAGGCTCGCGATGAGATTGAAGCGCTGGAAGACGAGACCGATGGTCTCTCGCCGAAGCCTCGCGCGCTCGGCCTCGGAAAGACCGCTGAGCGCCGCGCCGCAGATCCGGATCTCGCCCGCGTCGGCCGCGTCGAGCCCGGCCGCGAGATTGAGCAGCGTGCTCTTCCCGCTCCCCGATTCCCCCATCAGCGCCAGCGTTTCGCCCGGGGCGAGCGAGAGGTCGACGCCTTTGAGAATGGGCAGCCGGCCCTGCGGGGTGGCGTAAGATTTGACCACCCCCCGCGCCTCCAGCAGGGGGGACGGAGAATGCAGAGGCGAGAACTCTCGGGTTCATGGCGTGCGTGCAGGATCTCCAGCTGGTGGATGATGCAAGTCTAATTCGGCTTTGACGGAGGCTTTGCCAGTGTCGCCCCCGGGCTTGCGGTCGAGAAAGCCACGAAAACCTCAAGATTTAGGCTGCTTCCAAGGGGTTCTGCCGTTACATTGACAACCTCTGCCCCCCCTCTTATCTCTCCGGCCGAAAAAAGGGCGCCGGAAAGCGTCGGCCCTCGTGCGGGTCCTCGAAGCCGGGGACAACGGCTTTTATCAAGGACACATCTATGATCGGCGGGCTCGCGAAGAAGATTTTCGGCACGGCCAACGAACGGCGGCTCAAGACCTATCAGCCGCGCGTCAAGGCGATCAACGCTCTGGAGCCGGAGATTGAGACGCTCTCCGACGAAGAGCTGCGCGCCCGCACCCAGGAATTCCGCGACCAGCTCGCCGCTGGCAAGACGCTCGACGAGCTGCTCGTGCCGGCCTTCGCGACGGTGCGTGAAGCGGCCAAGCGAACACTGGGCCAGCGCCATTTTGACGTGCAGCTCGTCGGCGGCATGGTGCTGCACGAAGGCGCGATCGCCGAGATGCGCACCGGCGAAGGCAAGACGCTCGTCGCGACTCTCGCCGTCTATCTCAATGCGCTGAAGGGCGAGGGCGTTCACGTCGTCACGGTCAACGACTATCTGGCCAAGCGCGACGCCGACTGGATGGGGCAGGTGTACCGGTTCCTCGGCATGAGCGTCGGCGTGATCGTTCACGATCTCTCCGACGAGGAGCGCGCCAACGCCTACGCCTGCGACATCACCTACGGCACGAACAACGAATACGGCTTCGACTATCTTCGCGACAACATGAAATATGAGCTGGCGCACATGGTGCAGCGTGGCCATAGTTTCGCGATCGTCGACGAGGTCGACTTCATCCTGATCGACGAGGCGCGCACGCCGCTCATCATCTCGGGCCCGGTCGACGACAAGTCCGATCTCTACAATACGATCGACGCGTTCCTTCCGAAGCTTCGCCCCGAGGACTTCGAGCTCGACGAGAAGCAGCGCACGGTCAATCTGACCGACGCCGGCAACGAGCATATGGAGCAGCTCCTCACCGAGGCTGGCGTGCTCGTCGAGGGCGCGCTCTATGAGGCGCAAAACGTCACGATCGTCCATCATATCAATCAGGCGCTGCGCGCCCACAAGCTTTTCCAGAAGGACAAGGACTACATCGTCCGCAAGGGCGAGGTGGTCATCATCGATGAGTTCACCGGCCGCATGATGCCCGGCAGGCGCTATTCGGAAGGGCTGCACCAGGCGTTAGAGGCCAAGGAGCATGTGCAGGTCCAGCCGGAGAACGTGACGCTCGCGTCGATCACCTTCCAGAACTATTTCCGCCTCTACGGGAAACTCGCCGGCATGACCGGCACGGCGTCGACGGAGTTGCTGGAGTTCGCGGAAATTTACAAGCTCGACGTCGTCGAGATCCCGACGAACCGCCCGTTGCAGCGCAAGGACGAGGACGACGAGGTCTATCGCACGGCCGAGGAGAAGCTGTCGGCGATCACTGCGGAGATCGAAGAGGCCAGCGCGCGGCTGCAGCCGCTGCTCGTCGGCACGACCTCGATCGAGAAATCCGAGCAGCTCGCAAAATATCTGGCGAAGCGCGGCTACAAGCAGATCGACTTCGAGGACAAGAAGGGGATCCCCAAGCTCTATGAGGCGGCGCGCTCCGGCAAGCCGTCGAAGCTCTTCGCGGTGCTGAACGCGCGCTTTCACGAGCTCGAAGCCTATATCGTCGCCGAAGCCGGGGTGCCGGGCGCGATCACCGTCGCAACCAACATGGCGGGCCGCGGCACCGACATTCAGCTCGGCGGCAATGTCGAAATGCGCGTCGAGCAGGAATGCGTCGCATTGGAGGGCGAAGAGCGCGCCGCCAAGGAGGCCGAGATCCGCGCCGAGGTCGCGCGCTTCAAGGAGCAGGCGATCGCCGCCGGCGGCCTCTACATCATGGGCACCGAGCGCCACGAGAGCCGCCGCATCGACAATCAGCTGCGCGGGCGCTCCGGCCGCCAGGGAGACCCTGGGCGCTCGAAATTCTATCTGTCGCTGCAAGACGATCTGATGCGCATCTTCGGCTCCGAGCGGCTCGACGCGATGCTCGTCAAGCTCGGGCTGCAGGAAGGCGAAGCGATCGTCCACCCCTGGATCAACAAGGCTCTTGAGAAGGCGCAGCAGAAGGTCGAAGCGCGTAACTTCGACATGCGCAAGAACGTGCTGAAGTTCGACAATGTGATGAACGATCAGCGCAAGGTCATCTTCGAGCGCCGCCGCGAGATCATGAACGAGGAGAGCGTCGAGGAGACGGTCGCCGAGATGCGCGAGGACGTGGTGCACGCCCTGGTGGGGCGCCACATTCCGCACGACGCCTACTCCGACGCCTGGGACGTCGAGGGTCTCGACCGCGAGGTGAAGACGAAGCTCAATCTCGATGTGCCGGTCCGCGAATGGGCGGCTGAGGAGGGCATCGCCGATGAGGAGATCGTGGACCGGCTCCTTTCCGGCGCAGAGGAAGCCTATGCGGCGCGGGTCGAGAAGAACACGCCGCGGGTGCAGCGCATGCTGGAGAAGCAGTTCGTCCTGCAGTCGCTCGATCTCTTATGGCGAGACCACTTGGTGGCGCTCGATCATCTTCGCCAGGTCATCGGCTGGCGCGGGTTGGCGCAGCGCGACCCCTTGAACGAATACAAGGCCGAGGCCCTCGAGCTCTTCAAGTCGCTGATGGGGCATTGGGACGAGCGCGTGACCGAGCAGCTCATGCGCATCGACGTGACCTTCGAGGCGCCCCCCTCGGCGCCGATGGAGCTGCCGCCGATGCAGATGACGCATCCGACGCCCTTGGGGCTCGGCGAGCCCGGCGGGGAGCAGGCGGCGCTTGCCGAGCTCAATGCGCGAATCAATTCCGCCGATTTTCTCAGCGCGCCGCCGTCCGCCCCCGAGCGCGACCCGCAGAACCCCGGGACGTGGGGCAAGGTCGGGCGCAACGAGCCCTGCCCTTGCGGCTCGGGCAAGAAGTATAAGCACTGTCACGGGGTGCTCGTTTAGGGAGAGAGCAGCGACAGGGTTGCGAATGAAGCGTCTCGTCAATCCGTTTTGCTCTCTCTTCGCTCTTTCTCTTTCGCTCTGAAACCCGGGGGCCTTTGCTTGTCCGCCATCGACTTCTCCAAGGTGCTCGTCGCCCAGGGCGGCGGACCGACCGCCGTGATCAACCAGTCGCTCGTCGGCGCCGTGCTCGAATTCGCGGAAGTTCCGGGAGGTTTCGCGGGTCTACGGGGCTTTTCACGGCGTGCGCGGGATCGTCAACGAGGATTTCGCCGATCTCACTCAGGAGACGACCCACAATCTCGAGCTCGTCGCCGGCACGCCGTCCTCGGCGCTGGGCTCGACGCGCGACAAGCCGGACCTGAAATATTGCCAGGAAATCTTCAAGGTCTTGAAGGCGCATGGGATTGGCTGCTTCTTCTATATCGGCGGCAACGACAGCTCCGACACGGTGCGCATCGTCTCAGAGCAGGCGAAGGCCGCCGGCTATCCGCTGCGCGCGATCCATATCCCGAAGACGATCGACAACGATCTGACGGTGAACGACCACACGCCGGGCTTCCCTTCGGCGGCGCGGTTCGTCGCGCAGGCCTTCGCGGGGGCCAATCTCGACAATTGGGCGCTGCCGGGCGTCTATATCGGCGTCGTCATGGGCCGCCACGCGGGTTTCCTGACCGCGGCCTCGGCGCTCGGCAAGAAATTCCCGGACGACGGCCCGCATCTGATTTACATGCCGGAGCGTCCTTTCGTCGTCGACAAATTCCTGGCCGGGGTGAAAGCGACGATGGATCGTCTCGGGCGCTGCGTCGTCGCCGTCTCGGAAGGCGTCTGTGACGAGAATCACACGCCGATTGCCGAAAAACTCGCCACGCGCGTCGAGCGCGACGACCACGGCAACGTGCATCTAGGCGGCGGCGCGCTGGCCGACGAATTGACCGATCTCGTGCGCGAGAAGCTCGGCTTCAAGCGTGTGCGGGCCGACACCTTCGGCTATCTGCAGCGAAGCTTCGTCGGCTGCGTCTCCGACGTCGACCAGCGCGAGGCGCGCGAGGTCGGCGAGAAGGCGGTGCAATATGCGATCTGGGGCGACCGCGACGGCTCGGTCACGATCCACCGCACCGGCTTTTACTCTGCCGACTATCAGCTGACCCCGCTGGAGGAGATCGCCGCAAAGACTCGGGTGATGCCGGACGAGTTCATCGCGCCTTGCGGTTCGGACGTGACCGACGCCTACCGGTTCTATTTGCGGCCCCTTTTGGGCAGCGGCATGCCGGACGCCTTCCGGCTGAGGCTGGCGCCCGTCCAGAAGCTCGTGAAAACTTCAGCTTGAACTGAGCCGTAGCCGTTTTTCTTTCGCGCGGCTGAGTTGCAATCCCTGGCAAGGCAATTAAAGTGAAAGGTCGTCGTGCCCGGAAAGGGGGCGCGCCGAGCCCAGGCCCTTGCACACTTTGTTAGCCAGAGACAGATAACGGTGTAGGTGGCGCGGATTCGGCGGATGGAAGGAAAAGGTCAGACGGATGTTCGGAAGATCGCCGAAGCCGCTTTCGTACTCCTTCTGCGGTGAGAGCCAGCGCGAGACGCGCCAGCCCAGGGCCGGTCCCCGAGTGATCATTTGCGACGTCTGCGTTGCTTGCGCCGAGATTCTGCGCAGCGAGCGCGCGAAGCAGGATCGCCGATTCGGGCTGCCGGCGACAGGAGCGAATGGGGCGTGGCTCGGATGATGCATTCGGAGACCGCGATCGGTCACCAGGAGATATGAAGATGAGCAAGGTGGGCTCCACCGACTCCAAGAACACGCTCTACTGCTCGTTCTGCGGCAAGAGCCAGCACGAAGTGCGCAAGCTCATCGCCGGGCCAACGGTGTTCATCTGCGACGAATGCGTCGAGCTCTGCATGGACATCATCCGGGAAGAGAACAAGACCGCGTTGGTCAAGCAGCGCGACGGCATTCCGACCCCGCGCGAAATTTGCAAGGTGCTCGACGACTATGTGATTGGCCAGGCTCAGGCCAAGCGCGTGTTGTCGGTCGCGGTGCATAACCACTACAAACGCCTGAACCACGCGACGAAGCACAGCGACGTCGAGCTCGCAAAGTCCAACATCCTGCTGATCGGCCCCACTGGCGTCGGCAAGACCATGCTGGCGCAGACGTTGGCGCGCATCCTCGACGTGCCCTTCACGATGGCCGATGCGACGACTCTTACCGAGGCGGGCTATGTCGGCGAGGATGTGGAGAACATCATCCTCAAGCTGCTGCAGGCTTCCGACTATAACGTCGAGCGCGCGCAGCGCGGCATCGTCTACGTCGACGAGATCGACAAGATTTCGCGAAAGTCCGACAATCCCTCGATCACCCGGGATGTTTCAGGCGAAGGCGTCCAGCAGGCGCTGCTCAAGATCATGGAGGGCACCGTCGCCTCGGTGCCTCCTCAGGGTGGGCGGAAGCACCCGCAGCAGGAATTCCTGCAGGTCGACACGACCAACATCCTGTTCATATGCGGCGGCGCCTTCGCGGGCCTCGAGAAGATCATCTCGGCGCGCGGCCGCAGCACATCGATCGGCTTCGGCGCCAGCGTGCAGGCGCCGGACGAGCGGCGCACCGGCGACATCTTCCGGCAGGTTCAGCCCGAAGACTTGCTGAAATTCGGCCTCATTCCGGAATTCGTTGGCCGTCTGCCGGTGATCGCGACGCTCGAGGATCTGGACGAAGCGGCGCTGAAGCGCATCCTGACAGAGCCGAAAAACGCGCTGGTCAAACAGTATCAGCGCCTCTTCGAGATGGAGAACACCGAGCTCACCTTCCAGGACGAGGCGCTGACCACGGTCGCTCGCAAGGCCATAGAGCGGCGCACCGGCGCGCGCGGGCTTCGCTCGATCATGGAAGGCATCCTGCTCGATACGATGTTCGACCTGCCGGGACTCGAAGGAGTCGAGCAAGTCGTCATCGGTCCCGAGGTGGTCGAGGGCAAAGCGCGTCCGCTGTACATTTATGCGGAGCGCAGCGAAAAAGCGGGCGCCTCCGCCTGAGACGCGGGCGCCGCCTACCGCATTTGCAAAACACAGCCGGTTTTTTTGGCGCAGCGGCGATTCGGCGCGGCCGAGAACTGCGCCTTGAAACCGCGTCCACGGCTCCCAATTTGCGTACTGAAGCGCTCCGGCCGGGCTGTTTTTTGGCCTGAACGCGCGCCGGGTCAGAAGGGGTTCCCTCCGCATCGGCGCCAGGATTGCATCTTTTGCCGCAGGCAGCGTGTGGATCGAATGGAAAGGTTAGGGACAAGCAAATGACGAATGAGAAGCGCGGGGCGGTAGCGCCCGGTACGATCGAGGGCTTTCCGGTTCTGCCCTTGCGCGACATCGTCGTGTTCCCCAACATGATCGTGCCGCTTTTCGTGGCGCGCGAGAAGTCGATTCGCGCGCTCGAAGAGGTCGCGAAAGGCGACCGGCCGATCCTGCTTGCGACACAAAAGAATGCGTCCGACGATGATCCGGCGGCAGACGCGATCTATTCGATCGGCACGCTGGCGAATGTGTTGCAGTTGCTCAAGCTCCCCGATGGCACGGTGAAGGTTCTGGTCGAGGGACAGAGTCGGGCGAAAGTGCGCCGCTACACGAAAACCGACGATTTCTACGAGGCGGACGCCGAGGTTCTGGCCGACGAACTCGATTCCCCGGTCGAGATCGAAGCGCTCGGCCGCTCGGTCGTTTCGGAATTCGAAAGCTATGTGAAGCTCAACAAGCGCGTCTCCTCGGAGATCCTCAGCACCGTCACGCAGATCGAAGATTACTCGAAGCTCGCGGATACGGTGGCTTCGCAGGTGTCCGTGAAGATCGCCGACAAGCAGGATGTGCTCGAGACGGTCAACGTCGCGCGTCGGCTCGAGAAGTGTCTCACCCTCATGGAGAGCGAAATCTCCGTGCTGCAGGTTGAGAAGCGGATTCGCACTCGCGTCAAGCGCCAGATGGAGAAGACGCAGCGCGAATATTATCTCAACGAGCAGATGAAGGCGATCCAGAAGGAGCTTGGCGACGAGGACGGCAAGGACGATCTCGGCGAGCTCGAGGAGCGGATCAAGAACACCAAGCTCTCCAAGGAAGCGCGCGAGAAGGCGACGGCGGAACTGAAGAAGCTGCGCCAGATGTCGCCGATGTCGGCGGAAGCCACGGTCGTGCGCAATTATCTCGACTGGCTGCTGTCGATCCCTTGGGGCAAGCGCTCCAAAGTCAAGAAGGACCTGAACGCCGCACAAGAGGTGCTCGACGCCGATCACTTCGGTTTGGAGAAGGTCAAGGAGCGCATTCTCGAGTATCTCGCCGTGCAGACGCGAGCGAACAAGCTCGCGGGACCCATCCTCTGCCTCGTCGGTCCTCCTGGCGTCGGCAAGACCTCGCTCGGCAAGTCCCTCGCGCGCGCAACAGGACGCGAGTTCGTGCGCATGTCGCTCGGCGGCGTGCGTGACGAAGCGGAGATTCGCGGCCATCGCCGTACCTATATCGGCTCGATGCCCGGCAAGATCATCCAGTCGATGCGCAAGGCCAAGACCGCCAATCCGCTCTTCCTGCTCGACGAAATCGACAAGATGGGCATGGACTTTCGCGGCGACCCGTCCTCGGCGCTGCTCGAGGTGTTGGACCCGGAGCAGAACGCCTCGTTCAATGATCACTATCTCGAGGTCGATTACGATCTTTCGGGCGTGATGTTCGTCACGACGGCCAACACGCTCAATATCCCCGCGCCGCTGATGGATCGAATGGAGATCATTCGGATCGCGGGTTACACCGAGAGCGAGAAGGCGGAGATCGCGCGGCGGCATCTCATCCCCAACGCGATCAAGAAGCATGGGCTCGAGCCCAAAGAGTGGCGTATCGAAGACGCCGCGCTGCAGACGCTCATTCGCCGCTACACGCGCGAGGCTGGCGTGCGCAATCTGGAGCGCGAGATTTCCAACCTCGCCCGCAAGGCGGTGAAGGAGATCCTGCTCAACCAGGAGCGCAAGGAAGTCGTCGTCACCGACGCCAATATCTCCGACTATCTCGGCGTGCCGAAATATCGCTACGGCGAGGCGGAGCTGGAGGATCAGGTCGGCGCCGTCACGGGCCTTGCCTGGACCGAGGTCGGCGGCGAGTTGCTGACGATCGAGGGCGTCATGATGCCGGGCAAGGGGCGCATGACGGTGACGGGCAATCTCCGCGATGTGATGAAGGAGTCCATCTCCGCGGCGGCCTCGTACGTTCGCTCGCGCGCGGTGGCTTTCGGCATCGAGCCGCCGCTGTTCGACAAACGCGACATCCATGTGCACGTGCCGGAAGGAGCGACGCCCAAGGATGGGCCGTCGGCGGGCGTCGCGATGGCGACCGCGATCATTTCGGTCATGACGGGCATTCCCGTGCGACGTGAGATCGCGATGACGGGCGAGATCACCCTGCGCGGTCGCGTGCTGCCCATCGGCGGCTTGAAGGAGAAGCTGCTCGCGGCTTTGCGCGGCGGGTTGAAGAAGGTGCTGATCCCCGAGGAGAACGCTAAGGATCTCGCGGAGCTTCCCGATGCGGTGAAGAACAGCCTCGAGATCGTGCCGGTCTCCCGCATGGAAGAGGTCCTCAAGCACGCGCTCGTCTCGCAGCCGACGCCGATCGTCTGGCACGAGCCGCCGGCGTCGCTGACGACGCATGGGTCGGACGAAGACTCGACGGGCGTGCGCGCCCACTGAGCCGGTGAGCGACGGCGCCCCCGCGCACGCAGCAGTCTTCGCGCCTCGCCCCTCGCCGGGGCGGGGCGCTTCTTTAGGAAGGCCCAAGCCTAGTGGGACTTGCGACCATTAGGCCGCCCCGAGCCGCCGGATTTTCTGGAAATTTTACGCCGTGACCCGATAATCCCCCGGGATTGGGGGCTTTTTGGAGCCAAAACGCCGTTGCAGCCTTGCATTCTCTCAGAATTGAGGTCACCGTCGCGATGCCGCCGTAGCCGGCCGATTCGATTTCGACAGCCGGAACGAGCGATGCAGGAGGCCTCAGCGGCTTCGTACGACGCGGAGCAGAAGGAACAGCCCATGGTCAATAAGTTGGAACTCGTCGAGCACGTTGCCGAAGCGACTGACATGTCGAAGGCGGCAGCGGCGGCGGCGCTGGACGCGGTGATCGAAGGCATCACCAAGGCGCTCAAGAAAGGCGAGGACGTGCGCCTCGTCGGTTTCGGCACATTCTCAGTCAAGAAGCGCGCCGCCGGCAAGGGCCGCAATCCGGCGACCGGAGAGGAGATCAAGATCCCGGCCTCCAAGAGCGCCCGCTTCAAATCCGGCGCGACGCTGAAGGCGGCGCTGAACAAGAAGTAACGCCCACGCGGTCAGGCCGATTAATAGACTCGCCGAGGGCTTCGCTCTCGGCGTCGCGGCCTGCGGCCCGCCGGCTGTTGCGCCCAGCCTTCGCCTCGCTTAAGTCTTCGGCGCGTGGGCGGTTAGCTCAGCTGGTAGAGCATCTCGTTTACACCGAGAGGGTCGGCGGTTCGATCCCGTCACCGCCCACCAATAAAATCAAAGACTTATAGCTAGCTTGACTATGACCTTGAGCGAATTAATAAGCGCCTAATAAGCAGGGCGCGCGATTTTGCCGCAGCGGGCGCGAAGGCTGCGGCCATCGCCTGGCGGCGCAGCGCGCCGCCTGTGCGCTGGCAGCTGAAGCCGGCCGACAAGGGCGCGCCTGCGGAGCCAAGACGCGCCAGCACGGGTCCTCGAACTCTTAGCTCGCGACAAATCGTTCTTCGCGACTACCTCCTCGCGCTCGGCGCGAATTGGTTTACGCCTCCGAGGCAAACGCCCGCGCATGAGCATCGCCCCGCCCTCAATCGCCGGCCACTAGGCTCAAGGCGTCGCCGGCGCATGGGTGACGCGCCGCAATCTTATTTGCTTGCGCTCGACGCCCTTTGCCTTCGCCGCGATCGGTCTCGCGCCGGTTTCTTCGTGCGTGACGCAACTTTCAATGTCCGAAGTTGTTTCTCTTATAAAGGAGGGAGTTATGACGACCCTCATCGCACTAGCGCACAAGATGGAGAGCTATAATCACGCCGTCACTCCAGCAAGCAAAAGCTTAGCTTGGCAGAAATTTATCGAAGGATGCCGCGACGATTTGCATCGCCTACCTTGGAGTGACGACGCGGAGGATTTTGTTCCAGAAGGGTTCTGGGATACTGGAGTTGTGTCGCCGCAGGGGAGAGCCGGGATTTCGATGCAAAGAGCGGCGACGAGGTGTCCCGCGCGTGACTCTCGGAAAAATGCAAGACGGCTCGCCGTCGTAAGAGGGCGCGCCGCTTCGTCTGCGCCGCGCGCCGACGTGCCGCCGGTCCGACGCGGGCATAGAGCAGCGGCAATGGGGGTGATCCCAAAAGAAAAGCCCGGCCAAGAGGGCCGGGCTGTGCACCGCATGAAAGCAGCACCTTGAAAGCCGCGCCGCTTCTAGCGGCGGCTTGTGACCGATTCTACCGGCGGCTTGTGACGGGTAGTTGACCCAGCAATAGGTGAATTGATGCGCTAATCGCTAATCGAAAGAAGCTTGTCATATTCGTCTATCCGGCTCTTAAGGCGATCTGTGATAAACTCCAATTCCTTGAGGATCTCCGCTCTCCGTTCGGGATTAAGCACTCCGAATTTCTCGCGCCGATCCCATTCTCTCAGCCGAGCCCGCACCCGCGCCAATACTTTTTCGTTGAACTCGATTTTTTCCTCAAGACTTCTTGAGGCGGACCAGGTCCTCTTCAACGCCCATCGCAGTCGCCTCCGTTGGTATATGATCAAAGACATTATTATGTACTTATAAGCCGCGACGCCCGCCGTCAGCAAAACGCCCCGCCAGTGCATCCGTGGCGGGGCGCTTCGAGAGTCGGCGGTCGCGCAGACCGCGCGGCCTTGTAAAAGGCGGTAAATTCGAGGATTCTTGCATCTGAACCGGGGGCCTATCCAGCGAATCCCGGCTCCCATCTAACAAAGGAAGTCGTTATGTCAAAGAATGTGGGGCTCGATGGCCGCCATCGAGATAAGGATGGTGAAATCAGCAAAAAGCATGGCAATACACTCATCTCCACATTGCGTCAGACATATGGAGCAGGATTTGCTCCAGGGCGTTCTGGGGACGAAAAATTGAAAGACGTGCTCCACGATCTTGATGAGCCGTCTCTCACGCATCTTGTCCGGGACATGCACAAGAAAGCCGACTGATTTTGGCCGGAGGCAAATTAGAGCGTCGAAATTTTTTCGACCGGGCGGTGACCCAGATCGAGTGCTCGTCACGCGCCGGTTGTCGCCTACCCGCTCTTTATCGCGTTCAGCGATGGCTTCGAATCGAATGAGATGCCAGCCTCAGAAACGCGCTTAGTAAACACTTTCAATAAGCAATCATCCAGCGCGGCAGAAAACATATATGGAATCTGTTTGCCTCCGAGCGCGGGGAACTGTAAAATAGCGTTTCCGTCCTTCTGCCCGTGATAATCGAATAGAGAACCATTGTTGGGTTTTTCGTAATATACGCGAAATGACGTTTTCGTCTTCTTGAATGAAATTTTCTGAACCTCCTGAAACAGAACGTCGTTTCGAACAAGGTAGAAAAGTCTGTTCTTTGAATAGGTCAGCGCGCTTATCTCCGCTTCTGACGGGAAAACGGCTTCCTCTATCTCCGGCGGAGAGACTTTCTGTTGGGGCTCAGTCTTTATTACATCTTTTGGCGCATAGCCGAAACGCGACAGCGCCTCTTGCGCGACAAAGGCTTCCATTGCAGCCCGCACTACCTCGCGGTTGGCTTCAACTATGTTTTGGGTCACCCTAAGTATCTTACTCCCCACCTCAGATTGTCCAATAATAAACCGAATAAAGTCTTCTGAAGGGTCAGACTTGAATTTCTTTATAATATTGACAAAAGACTCAAATAGTAGCTTGCGCTTTGCTTCTGCTCCAACATCTTCCGGATTGAAGAAACCCTTTCGGATTGCGGCAATTCCATCAAGAGTATTTTCGTCTAAATTTCCGTCATTAGCTATTTCTGCCAAATCGAATCGTAGAAAGGCGATATCGTCCATCATATTTTGCTTGTCGCAATCGGCATAAAGTTCATATTTAAGGCCATCTGTAAGGATACCAAGCTTTACTGTCATGCACGCGTTGAAATAGCTGCGAAGCTGACCGCGGTCATCTTTTAGCGGAGAGCCGACGCACTTTGATTCAAGCCGCTATAACGGGTATACCTTCGCGCAAGATCGCATAATCTACCCTGTTTTGATATTTTTCCGAGAAGTCCGCGTGGTGTTCAGGAGAAACTTCGTCGGGGTTGCTAACATCATATCCGAGCGTCATCAGAAAAGGGCTGGACAAGCGACGTGTTGGTGCTCGCTTCAGACTCAATCTTGGCAGCTCTACTAACAGCTTGCTTTGCGTGTGTAATAAGCTGCTGCCGAAAGTCTTCTAATTCGGGAGCCATGGCGATTTTCCGTTTGACGCACACTCGGTGATTTTCCGCGTGATAGTAAGCCAAGGCGGGCATGAAAATCAATCTTGGCACTCCCTATCGATAGGTGCCTCCTTTTCAGCTTTCCACAAGATGTCCCGTAGCGCCGCACCGCCAGCCGACGCCGCATTCCGTTCCTGGCGCGGTGATTGCCGCGAGCGCGCCAACACGCTCCAAACGCAAAACGCCCCGCCGTACATCCGGGCGGGGCGCTTCTCGCCTTTAGAGCGCATCCCTCCATTCGCTGGACAAGATTGCACCATCAAACCATGGGATCAAACATCTAGTCAGTAAAAATCAATAGGAGTGAAGCCACGGCAAAGCATATGAGCGGTCCATAGAAAAACGAGAAACTTTGGACATAGGTTGGAAACCCGCCAACGTAGACAAAATTTCCCAGCGCGAAGACCAGCGTAAGCCAAACTCCGGGAATAAACAGGTTAACAAATGCTATCAAAAAACAGTTAGAATGATCGATGCCAAACGCTCTTAAGCAAGGGAGGGCATAGAAAAAATCTAAAACAAAAACAAGGGCGAAAATAAAAATAGTAAGCCCGAGATCGCACCCACAAAAAGATCCTATCAAAAAGACTGTAGGAATAACTAGGTAAGCACGCACTGCAATCTTAGGATTTTCCCAGGCGTGAATCAGCCGACCATATAGTAGCAACAACGGTAAGCCGAATAGCAATGCTACTACGCTACCCATCGTAGATCTCCACGCCATTCTTAATTATATACCGCGGAAAATACTCAAAATTGTAAAGTTCTCTCGATAAACGTAGCGATGTCCAAAGCCAACAGAGCCGGCCCCATAAATTTTAGGGCCTGTGGGCATTATTCTTTCTGCCCGTCATTTAGTTCAGCTTTAAGTTCGGCGTTAACCTCCGGCCACGCGTCATAATCTGGGCCGGTAGCCCTCGCCTCCTTCTCACGTTTTTCTAAGACTTTCAAAAACGACTTATACTGCTGCGACGTATTCGTCCGCAGGTCGTTCACCCATTGCCGAAATTTTTGCCGCAGCAAAGATCGCAGCGACTATTTTATCGGTATCACTCATCAGTCGCCCTCCCCGTGCTTTGCGCTTAGCATAGCAGGGAGATTGCCCGGCGCGAGCGCCGCGTCAAGGGCATCAAATTTCAAACTGAGACAATACCCAATCTTGCGCAAATTTGGGAAAGGTTTCGCAATCCAAAGCCGCCGAATTATTGTGAGAACGGACAGAGGGCCGATCGAGCTGGGCACTGTAAAAGCAGCGCTAAAATTTGCCGTTGCTATTGGCTGTGACCCTTTGGGACGTCCGGCCGAGCGACGAGCGCAAGGGGCTATCAGCAATTAATTTCGTAATGGCTATTGCATCAAATTGATTTCGTAGCGAAGGGTGCGCCGCCGATCACGTCAGCGAAGAAGGCGACGGCGAAGAACTTATGCATCAGCGCTACCGTAGGCCGATCTCGACGATGACGGCAGCGAGGGCCACCGCGACAGCGAGGATGCAAGCGACGATGAAGACGGTTTTGCCTTTCATGGTGTGGTCCTCCCTCTCGAAGATGGTGGCAACGACGAGATTGCTCAAGACCTCATCGCCGCCCTTTCCTACTCGCCGGGGAGCTAACCGCGCGGCTTCGGGAAGCTCTTGATCAGCGTCGAGGGGCTGTTTAGCGCCGTCGCGACTTTGGTGAAGCCTTGGCGCAGCGCCTCGGCGACGGCTTCGGCGTTCTCGCCGCCGAGTTGCGCGTGAAACTCAATCGCGTCCATCGTCGTCGGCGCGTCCTCGCGGCCGAAAAGTTGCAGGTGGCCGCCGATCGACTTTTGTCACAGCGCCATCGCAGCACACAACAGCGTGAACGCGCCAAACGCGACGACGCCATAGGCGGCAAGGCTTCGAGCTTGTCGCAACGCGAAAGCGTCGCCGGCCTGTTGACGCAATCGTGCGGCGGGCACGTGACGCGGGCTTTCAGGATTAAGCCGAGAAACCACGCGCGCTTCCAGGGGTCTTTGATGCGGCGCGAGACTTTCGCGACTTCGTGGCGCGGCAAGCTCGCCAGATCGTGAAGGGATGGAGGAACAGGCGCGGCGCTCACCGGCTCACCTGCCAATCTCTGACGATGCGATCCTCGTCCGCAGGACAGGACGAACGTGAGGCCGCAGCCTTGGAACCGCCCCCACAGCAGGCGCGGCCAGCTTCAAAAATGCCGAAGGCCGCCAGCGCTGCACATGCGATGATCAGAGCCGCCACAACAATTCGCATCGCTGACCTCCGCGTTGGAACCGGCGCGACGGAACCTGAAACCGCCGCGCCGGCCCTGCTTTGCCAATCCGCCGCAGCGCTGCGTGGGACGCCTTCGCGGATCA
>CAVXEI010000006.1:0-16043 GCA_963760695.1 uncultured Alphaproteobacteria bacterium
CCTAAACCGTAGGTCGCAGGTTCGAGCCCTGCCGGGATCACCAACGAACCTCAACCGCTTTCGATGTTCGACCTCAGGGTTTGATGGTTATCGCTCGCGGCTGGCGAAGTCCGTGCAGCCAGGACGGCGGCCTTGCCAAAAACCCCAAATTCGGGAAGGCTGCGCTCTATGCTTGCGCGTCCGACAATCTCGGCCGAGAGCTCCCCTGGAGAAACCACTCATGCGAGGCAAGTTTTCGCTGTTCATCCTGATTGCCGCTCTCACGATCCCGGCGGTCGCTCAGGCGCAAGAATGGTACGGCGGCGGCGGGGGCGACTACGACCGTCACGCCTACTGGGAGCAGCTGCGGGCGGCCTGCGATTACGGCGACGATCGCGCCTGCTGGCGCCTCAGACAGATGCGTCAACAACGACGGGCGCAGGAATACGGCGGCGGGGGAGGGGGACCGGGCTACGTCGCCCCGCCCGTCAACAACAAGGAGGCGGTTTGCACGACGCTTCGCATGAATTTCAACAATTGCGTCGCGCAGCAGCAGGCGAACCCCTGGGAGCACATCAACTGCAACGCCTGGCCGCTTCAGCTCCAAGCGAATGGATGCCTTTGAGCGTTCGCGTGCTTTCGGCGACCGGTTTGGGGACGCCACCCCCTTCGATGGGGTGGCGCAACAGCCTTACCTGAAACATTCTACCTTGAAGGAGACGCCAGGCTGACAGGAGTTTCCCTTGAAAATCCAAGTATTCGTGTTATCTCTGAAAACATTGCCGAACTCTCCCCCTCCCTGAAACTTGCCGCCAACTTGCGCTAAAACGCAGATGATATTTTGATTTGGGTCGGAAAGCAGGTTTCTATTGAAACTCGCGCAGGAGCCTTCGGGGCGGTCCATGTTGAAGGTAAATTCCTGCACATGGGTCGCAGCGAGCGCCTGCCCGCTGAAAAAAGAGGCTATAACGCTCAAGAATGCAAAGGTTTTCATTTTTACTCTCCTGAAGTTAGCGCTGACGTTGTCGTGTAATGTGACGCTTGCGCTTCGCAGAAGGCGTCACGCTGTCTAGATGGCGCTGCTTGAGTGTGCGGCAAGTCTGACGAAGCCAAACCGGTTCACCACCTGTTTCTTTCCGGTTTTGTTTGAAATGGCGAAGGATATGACGCTACAGCCCCTCAGCGAATCTTGGCCTTGGCGAGTTGCTCAAATGAACTTGACGCCGAGCTCCACGCCGAGCAGCCCGCTGGTCCGCCGCCAGACGACGCGGCATTTTCGCGTCGGCTGCCCTTCACGCACGATGTAGAAACAGTCGGGAACGCCAACCGGGCTGTCGACCAGCAGGCGAAGGCCGGTGTCGGAGGAGTCGCGGACCACGCAATCGATCGCGGCCGAAAGCTCGTGGAACCCGATCCGGGCAGGCTTGAAAATCCGGCGCCGAAAGGAATTTCGCCTGTCCTTCTGAGGGTCTGCAACCGTCATCGCATATTCCCGGCGCGTCTTGCTTCTGACGCGGCGCAAGCTTTCTAACTGACTTTTTGAAGCGCCGAGCTTGCGCCGCCATTGCAGGATTGCGCGCGCCCCGTCGAGGCGCGGCGTCGCCGTCACGCCCCAGCCGGCCGATCGCGATCTCAGATCCGCCGAATTCGGTCGTAGGCACAGCGTCGTCTGGGAGCGCGCAATGATTTCGCTTCGGCAGGAAATCGTGAGATAGTATATGAGCGCAAGCCACGCAGTGGCGCTGCCGCCGATCAAGGTTATGCGGCGGAGTAATTCAATCTTGAGCTTTGCATTTCTTTATGGAGGGTTGGCCCATGGGTTTGCGGACAAAACTCAATTTGCTCTTGCTCATCGTCGGCGCCTTGGGTGCAACTCTTTTCTGGTTGGCCTCAACTCACCGTTTAGAGACGTTGGCCAAGCAAGAGGTGGAAGAGAAGGCGCGCATCATGATGGCCAGCGCCAAGGGCGTGCGTAGCTATAACGCAGAAAAGGTTGCACCGATTTTCGAAGAAAAAATGAAAAAGGACAAGAAGTTTCATGTCGAGGCTGTTTCCGCCTACGTGGCCAAGGAGACGTTTCGTCGTATGCACGACATTCTCAGCCACAAAGGTGAGTTCACCAGCTATTCCTACAAAGAGCGTGCGCTGAACCCGACCATTCCCGAGGAGACAGCGAGCGACGAGGAAAGAAAAGTTATTGAGTACTTCCAGAACAATGCCCAGAATAACAGATTGGGGAATCCGTTGGAGCAGGAAGATGTGCGAGATATACGCGGAGCCAAAGGAGATGAGCTGATGATTTCGACACCGCTCATGGCGGAGACTCCGTGTCTCGAATGCCATGGCGTTCCAGGATCAGCTCCGCTGTCGATGCGCGAGACCTATGGCTCCGAACACGGATTCCGCTGGAAGGAGGGAAACATCATCGGCGCGCAAATCGTGACGGTCCCTTTGAAGGTGGCCCTCGACCGCGCGACGGAGATCAAAAAGTTGTTTCTGGGTATGTATCTTGGGGTGTTGGGCGCGCTGTGGGTGGCGCTCAACGTGGGACTGGGTGGATAGTGACGCGTCCGGTCCGGGAGATGTCGCGACTCGCCAAGCTCGTGAGTATGGGCAAAGACACCGCCGAAGACGAGTTCGATAGGCGCGGAACGGACGAGATCGCGGAGCTTGCCCAGTCCTTCACGCTGATGCGGAGGGCACTCATAAGGGCCCGCGCAGGAGACGAGGACCAGGGCTCGCTGTCGTCGCAACATGGAGAGCAAAAATAATTCCGGTAGCGCACATTGGAGAGCGACAATGCAGATGGAAACCAAGATGCTGAAGCCGACCGGATTTTGGAGCTATAGCCACTTAGACGAGGAAAGTTCTCTAGGTCAATTAGGTCTGTTGCGCGATCGAGTGAGGGGCGCATTACAACTGGAGATTGGTCAAAAAGTAAGTATCTTTCTGGACAGCACCTCGATCGCATTCGGAAGCACATGGGAAAGACAGATTGGTGAAGCCTTAGAAGATGTCTCCTTCTTTATCCCGATCCTGACGAGAGGGTTCCTGCAAAGCAAGTATTGCTGCGACGAAGTCATGATTTTTCGGAGTTGGGAGGAATCCCGTGGACGCGACGATCTGATATTCCCAATTCAGTATACCGATATCGATGAATTTGATAGATGCCAATCTAATGAAAAAGTTCTTAATTTGCTCCGGAGTCGTATGATGGCCGACCTTAGTAGTTGGCAATCTAAGTCTGATGACTTGATCATCGAAAAAAAAATAGCAAAAGCCATACGGAATTCGCTGTGGAAGGCCGGGATGGAAATCAACTCCACGATGACAAAGGCGGCCGCCTCTGTGGCTCAGGTTCAGCTCGTAAATGCGACTAACGACCATGCTACTTCGCCGACTGCCGAGGTCCAATCAACCACACCCCCGGCGTTATCGGAGGAATTTTTGGACAAGTTGTACGAAAGACTGCTGAACTACGTAGGGCCGAATCCCAAAAGTTTGGTCGACAAGCTAAGCCAAGGCGTCACCTCGCCCTATGAGCTGGTGGACCGCTTGGAGAAGAGCAACAGCATAAAAAGGTTGTTTATGGACAAGGAGGAAACAGAGAAGCTTAGCAACCTTATGCTAGACTTGGCAGAGCAATACGAACCCCGACGTTGGCGCTGAGCGCATATCTCAAGCAGACTGTGTGAAAAACCCTGCTGACGGGAATTCATTGGCGCCGTCATCCGGTTGGAACCGATGCGCCACACACATTTCCGGTTTTCCACGCGCGCCCGCCGCGCGTCGTCGTCAGGGTTCGTCGCGGTCGGTCAATCGGCATGGACGCCGTTAGCGTGACCGCCCTGGTCTCGCCAAGGTTTAACGAACGCCCCCTGGGCGCGTCGCCGACAGGGCGCTATTCCTTGCTCGTGCGCTGGGTGAGCTCGCTTTTTAGACGGCTCCACAAGCCAAGGACGCGCGGCCTCGCCCATTCGAATAGCGCCTTGATCGACTCCCAGGTCAGTTGTCCCGTCTTTTTGACTAACTCGACCATCCGATCGAACCACGGCAACAACGCGCTCTCGGGCGGGATCTTCGCGCGCGCCCAAGGCGACCCATTGGCAAAGAATTCTGCGAAATTGCGAACGCCAATAGGCTCCAGGGGTCCTCGCGTTGCGCATGCTCGGCGAGCTTTTGTTCCACGGAACCACGATACCGGGCAAAGTCTGCTGCGATCGCGCCGCTCTTGCGGCGCTCCTCATCGAGCTGACGCGTAAGCTCGGCGATCTGCGCAGCCTCCTGCCGCTCCACGACCTCGCAAGTCTCGGCCCTCTTGGCGCTGGTCCGCGCCTCGAGGAGAGCGCCGTCGACATCTTTTGTCGACTCGTCGACCTGTACGGCCATGGACTCGTATTGAGAGAGCAATTCGTCGCGCTGACGGGTGACGTCGCGCAAACGGCCGAGCAGTTCTTCGAGTTTTTTGCGCTCCACGCCGACGACTGTTTGGGCACGATCGTCTGACAAGGCTTCCTCCCGCGATGGAACGGTCACTTAATGCGGCCGGGCCTTCCGTCCAGGCTTGGCGGGCGTCGTCGGCGCAACAAACAAGCCTTGCCCTCGCCAGCCCCATTGCTTATGCTTCGGGCAAGATGAAAGATGCGGAAACTTTAGGCGGCGCCCCTTACGCGACGCCGATCCGTGTGGGGCGGTTCACGCTCTGCGGCGGATCCTTCCTTGCGCCCATGGCGGGGGTCACGGACGCAGCCATGCGCCGGATCGCGCTTCGATTCGGCGCATCGGCCACCGTCGGCGAAATGATCGCTGCGGCCGGACTCGCGCGGGGCGATCGAGAGACCCGGATGCGGCTCGCGCGCCCGGCTTCCGAGGGCGGCCCCGACATCGTGCAGATCGCCGCCTGCGATCCCGAGAGCGCCGCGCGGGCCGCGAAAAGCGCGGTCGAAGCCGGCGCCGAGTGGATCGACCTCAACATGGGATGTCCCTGCAAGCGCGTGACCGGCGGGCTCGCCGGCGCGGCGCTCATGCGCGATCTCGACCTCGCACGGCGGATCGTCGCGGCGGCCGTGGAGGCGGCAGGCGTTCCGGTCAGCGTCAAGATGCGGCTCGGCTGGGACGAAGCCACGCGCAATGCGCCGGAGCTCGCACGCGCGGCGGAAGAGGAGGGCGCAGCGCTGCTTTCCGTTCACGGCCGCACGCGCCGGCAGTTCTACCAGGGCCGCGCCGACTGGGCGGCGATCGCCGCAGTGAAGGCCGCGGTCCAGATCCCCGTCGTCGCCAATGGCGACTGCGATTCGCCCCAGGCCGCGAAGGAAATGCTGCGGCTTTCTCGCGCCGATGCGGTGATGATCGGCCGCGCGGCGCAGGGTCGGCCCTGGCTCGTCGGGGACGTCGCCTCCTACCTGAAGACCGGCCGCCTGCGACCAGAGCCTTGTCTCGCCGAGCGTCTCGAGATCGCACGCGAGCATCTTTCGGGGCTTTGCCAGACGATGGGCCCCCTGGCGGGCCTGCGGCACGCCCGCAAGCATCTGGCCGCCTATGTCGACTGCGCGGGCCTTGGCGAGCGCGACCCGGCGCTACGCCGCGCCTTGCTCGTAGAGACTGATCTCGACGGCGCGCGACGCCTTCTCGCCGCGCTTTTCTCGATGCCCCCGATCGAGGCCGCGGCATGACGACAGAGTGCAAGCCCGTTGGGCTCGGCATCAACGCCACGTCACGGCTGCGTGTCATCGGCGGGGGAGACCGCGCCTGCATCCTCGAGGCTTTGCCGAGCGCGATCTTCACGGTGCGCTTGGACGGCACGATCGCCGACGCCAACGCCGCCGCCGAAAGCTTTTTCGAAGTTTCGAAGCCGATCCTGATCGGCGCGGCCCTCGACAAGATCTTGCCTTTCGGCTCGTCTCTGCTGACGCTCATCGCCGAGGTGCGCGAGCGTGGCTCGCCAATCAACGAATATAAGCTCGATATCGGACGCTTTGCGGCGGATGAGCGGCGAGTCGACGCCCACTGCGCTGCGCTGCCGGGCGAGTTTGGAGACGTTCTCGTCGTGCTGCAGGAACGGACAATTGCTGAAAAAATAGACAGACAGCTCACCCACCGGGGCGCCGCCCGCTCGGTCTCGGCCTTGGCCGCCATGCTCGCGCATGAGATCAAGAACCCGCTTTCCGGCATACGAGGCGCGGCTCAGCTTCTGGAGTCCGGTTTGGACGACGAGGACCGCGCCCTGACGCGGCTCATCTGCGAAGAGACAGACCGGATCGTCCGCCTCGTCGACCGCATGGAGGCCTTCTCCGACCAGCGTCCTCTGAAGCGCGAAAAGATCAATATCCACACGGTGCTCGATCACGTGAAGCAGCTTGCGCGCTCGGGCTTTGCGCGTCACGTGCGCTTTGTCGAGAATTACGACCCGTCCCTCCCGCCGCTCGCCGGCGACCGAGACCAGCTCGTGCAGGTGTTCCTGAACCTTATCAAGAACGCCGCGGAGGCGATCGCCGATGCGCCCAATGGCGAAATCGAGCTTTCCACCGCCTTCCGTCCGGGCGTCAGCCTCCGTATGCGCGGACAGGAGCGCGCGGTCGGGCTGCCGCTCGAATTTCGCGTTCGCGACAATGGTCCGGGCGTGCCCGAGGAGATCCTCACCCATATCTTCGATCCCTTTGTGACCACGAAGACCTCGGGAACTGGCCTTGGACTTGCTTTGGTGGCGAAGATCATCAACGACCATGGCGGCGTCATCGAATGCGAATCGAAGCCCGGAAGAACCTGCTTCCGCATCCTCATGCCGATGTTCCGGTAATCGCGCTGAGGAGGAGATACGGCCGATGACGCGAGGCGAGATCCTGGTTGCCGACGACGACGCTGCGATCCGAACGGTCGTAGCCCAGGCGCTCTCGCGCGCGGGCTATGAGGTGCGCACGACGGGCACGGCGGCGACGCTCTGGCGCTGGGTCCAGTCGGGAGAGGGCGATCTCGTCGTGACCGACGTCGTGATGCCCGACGAGAACGCCTTCGAGCTCTTGCCGCGCATCAAGAAGCTGCGGCCCGAGCTGCCCATCGTCGTGATGAGCGCGCAGAACACCTTTATGACGGCGATCCGCGCCTCGGAGCGCGGCGCCTATGACTATCTGCCGAAGCCTTTCGACCTGAAGGAGCTCGTCGGCATCGTCGGCCGCGCGCTCGCCGAGCCCAAGAGGCAGGTTTCCAGCGGGGGCGAGGAGCTCGAGGGCATGCCGCTCGTCGGGCGCTCGCCGGCGATGCAGGAGATCTACCGTTCGCTCGCCAGGCTGATGCTGACGGATCTGACCGTGCTCATCCACGGCGAATCCGGCACGGGCAAGGAGCTCGTCGCCCGCGCGCTGCACGACTACGGCAAGCGCAAGAAAGGCCCCTTCGTCGCGATCAACATGGCGGCGATTCCGCGCGATCTGATCGAGAGCGAGCTCTTCGGCCATGAGAAGGGCGCCTTCACCGGCGCGGCGCAACGCTCGGCCGGCCGCTTCGAGCAGGCCGAGGGCGGCACGCTGTTCCTCGACGAGATCGGCGACATGCCGATGGAGGCGCAGACGCGGCTTTTGCGCGTGCTGCAGCAGGGCGAATACACGACTGTCGGCGGCCGCACGCCGATCAAGACCAATGTCCGGATTGTCGCGGCGACGAACAAGGACCTGCGCATACTGATTCAGCAGGGGCTCTTTCGCGAGGACCTCTACTTCCGCCTGAACGTGGTGCCGCTGCGGATCCCGCCGCTCAGGGAGCGCACAGAGGACATTCCCGATCTAGCGCATCATTTCTTCAAGCAGGCCGTCGCCGAGGGGCTGCCGCAGAAATACATCGAGCAGGCGGCGCTCGACCGGATGAAGCGCTATCGCTGGCCGGGCAACATCCGCGAGCTTGAAAATCTGATCCGCCGCCTCGCCGCGCTGCATCCCCAGGAAGTCGTCAGCGAAGCGCTGATCGAGGCCGAGCTTTCGGCCGAGGCGCCGCGCTCCGCGTCGCTTCTCGTCCCGAGTGCGAGCGCCCCGGGCGCCGACCGCGAGCTGGAAAGCGGCCAGTCGCTTTCGGCCTCGGTCGAGACGCATCTCGCGCGCCTCTTTCGCGACTTCGGCGACGGCCTGCCGCCGCCGGGGCTTTATCACCGCGTGATCCGGGAGATCGAGGTTCCGCTGATCTCCGCGGCGCTCGCCGCGACGCGCGGCAATCAGATCAAGGCCGCCGAGCTTCTGGGGCTGAACCGCAACACGCTGCGAAAGAAGATCAACGATCTCGACATCAGGCTGATGCGCGCGCCGCGGTAGGGACGGCAGACGGCGCGCGAAGTTGGAGTGCGCTTGACAATATGAAGAGATGATATTGGATCTACAAACCCGGATCTACGAATTCTGGGTTCGGGAATTGGGAGCGGACCACCAGCCGTGTGACATTTTATGTGGGATTGCAGACATACCCACTGCGAAGATTTGCAGGCTCTCGGCCCCGTGTCGACGATCATAGCGGCCTTAGCAGCCGCGTCGGTCGCCATGATTGTCGGTCTCGGCCATTTGCGGCTCGCCGGCGCGCAAACGGACATCGCCCTCGATGGGCTTTCTTGCGATCACGGTCGCGGTCTGCTGCCGCCTCATTGCCGCCGCGAGTTCCTGCTTATAGCGGCCGATGACTGAAGGGGGAAAATCCGCCGGCCAGCTCGTGGCGCCGCCAGGTCGCCGCTCACTCTGGGCTTGGGCAGGTCCTGTCGTCGTTCTCGCCGGTCTCGCCTGCGCCTCCGCGACCTTCCTCGTCATCGCCTGGGCCGGGCCGATCGAGCCCAGCAGCCACACGCTGCTTCTGCTTTATATCGCAGACGGCGTGGCGATCGTGCTGCTGCTCGCCATGGTGCTGCGCCAGTCCGTGACGCTCTGGCGGGCCTGGCGGAAGGGCGAGGCCGCGGCCCGTCTGCACATGCGCACGGTCGCCTTCTTCTCGCTCGTCGCGCTCATTCCGGCGCTCGCCGTCGCGGTCGTGGGGACGGTCAGCCTCGAGCGCGCGCTCTCCCCCGCCTTCATGTCCAATCTCAAGGGCTTCGTGCACAAGACAGCGGAGGCCGCGCAAACGTTTCGGGAAACCCAATGCGGCGAGCTTCTGAAGGAAGCGCAGCTCACCGCCTCCGACCTTGACCAGTCGCGCGCCATCTATGACGCGGACCGCAATCTCTATCACAAATATTTCGAAACCCGCGCGCGAACCTTAGGATTTTCGGTCGCGGCGCTCGTCCATCCCAACGGCCAGATCCTCGATCAGGTCGCCGGCGACCCGACCGCCGCCAGCGCCATCGTCATCGCGTTGCCGCAAGAGGATTTCCTCGACGCGCGTCTCGGCAAGCTGCAGTGCCGCATGATCGACGACGATCGCACATTCGTCGGTCTGCGCGTGCTGACGAGCTTCCCCGACACCTATCTCTACGTCACGCGGCCGATGCATCCTTTCGCGATCGAGTTTCCGCGGCAGGCGGGCATATTCATCAAAAACTACGACACCTTCGAAACCTTCGGCGTGGCGGTCAAGCGCAATTTCGCGATCATCTACGCGATGCTGACGATGATCCTGCTGCTTTCGGCGATCTGGGTCGGTCTCGATTTCGCCGACCGCCTCGTCGCCCCGATCCGGACGCTCATCGCCGCGACCGACCAGGTCTCCGCCGGCAATCTCGCCGTGCGGGTCGAGGTCGACCGCGCTCATGGCGACCTCTCACGGCTGGGCGCCGTCTTCAACAAGATGACGACCGAGCTCGATCTGCAACAGAAGCGGTTGCTGGAGGCGAGCCGGATCAACGAGGAGCGCCGCGCCTTCACGGAGGCCGTGCTCGCTGGGGTGCCGGCCGCGGTGATCGGCGTCGACGCCACGGGTCGGATCACGGTCGTGAACCGTTCCGCCGAAGCGCTTTTGCGCGGCGGCGACGATGCGGCGCCGAAACAGGTGGAGCACGCGGTGCCCGAGATCGCGCCCGCGCTCGCCGACGCGGCGGAGATCTTCCCGCGCGCGGTGCAGCGGCAACTCACGATCAAGCGCGGGGCGAGCGAGCGGATCTACAACATTCGCGTGACCTCTTCCGGAGCGGCGGCGGGAGGAACGAATTTCGTCGTGACGCTCGACGACATCACCGATCTCGTGACCGCCCAGCGCAGCTCCGCCTGGGCGGACGTGGCGCGCCGCATCGCCCATGAGATCAAGAACCCCTTGACTCCCATCCAGCTTTCCGCGGAGCGGCTCAAGCGGAAATACGGCAAGCTCATCGAGACGGATCGCGAGATTTTCGACCAGTGCACGGACACGATCGTGCGGCAGGTGGACGACATCAAGCGGATGGTCGACGAATTCTCCACCTTCGCGCGCATGCCCAAGGCCCGCCCGGAGCGCGACGATCTCTGCGAAAGCGTGCGTCAGACGGCCTTTCTGATGCGGGTCGGCAACGCCGATGTGGACATCGTCGAGGAGTTGCCCACCGAGGGGCTCTACGCGCAGATCGACCGCCGTCTCCTCTCCCAGGCGCTGCAAAATGTCGTGAAGAACGCGATCGAGGGGATCGCGGCGCGCGAGGGTTCCGACCTCAAGGAAAAGGGAGTCGTGCGCATCGCCCTCAAGCGCAGGGACGGCATGGCCCAGCTCGACGTGATCGACAATGGCAAGGGCTTCCCGGCCGCGAACCGGCAGCGCCTGCTCGAGCCTTATATGACCACAAGAGCCGAAGGCACCGGATTGGGCTTGCCCATCGTCGCCAAAATAGTCGAAGATCACGGCGGTAGTCTGGAGTTGCTCGACGCGCCCTCCGGGAGGGGGGCCTGCGTGCGTATTCTGTTGCCCATCGAGCCACCCGCAGGGGCTGCGCCGGTTGGGTCGGAAAGAACCAAGGCGATAGCGAGCCAGGTCGGCGGGGCGTGATGGCGAACGACATTCTGATCGTTGACGACGAAGAAGACATCCGAGAGCTCGTCGCCGGCATATTGAGCGACGAGGGGCACAACGCCCGCACGGCTCGGGACGCCGACGAAGCCCTCGGGGCGATCGCGACGCGCCGTCCGCACCTGGTCTTCCTCGACATTTGGCTTCAGGGCTCGCGGCTGGACGGGCTGCAGGTGCTCGAGGCGATCCAGAAGCTGCATCGCTCCTTGCCCGTCGTGATGATCTCGGGCCACGGCAACATCGAGACCGCGGTCAGCGCGATCAAGATGGGCGCCTATGACTTCATCGAGAAGCCCTTCAAGGCGGATCGTCTGGTGCTCGTCGCCGAACGCGCGCTCGAGGCCTATAAGCTGCGCCGAGAGGTGTCGGCCTTGCGCCAGCGCGCCGCCGTCCAGGATCGCATCATCGGCTCCTCCATGCCGGCGAATCAGCTGCAGGCCGCCGTCACACGGCTCGCCCCCGTCAATTCGCGCGTGCTCATCACCGGCTCGTCCGGTGTGGGCAAGGAGCTCGCGGCGCGCGTCATGCACGCCCAATCGAGCCGCGCCGAGGCGCCCTTCATCGTGATCGGCTCGGCGACGATGACGCCGGAGAACATGGAGGTCGAGCTCTTTGGCTTCGAGGGCTCCTCGCCCGGTGAATTCAGGGTCGGCGCGCTCGAGGAGGCGCATGGCGGCACGCTCTTTTTCGACGAGATCTCCGACATGCCGAAGGAGACGCAAGCGAAGATCCTGCGCGTGCTGGTCGACCAGAACTTTCAGCGCGTCGGCGGCTCGACGCGCGTCGAGGTCGACGTGCGGATCATCTCCTCCTCCTCGCGCGATTTACAGCTTTGCATCGAGGACGGCCTTCTGCGCGAGGACCTTTTCCATCGCCTCGCCGTCGCGACGCTACGTGTCCCCTCGCTTGCCGAACGGCGCGAGGACATCGGCGAACTGACCGAGTATTTCATCGAGCAGACCTCGGCGGCGTCGGGCCTGCAGCGCCGCAAGCTCACCGAAGATGCGCTCGCCGTGCTGCAGATGCACGACTGGCCCGGCAACATCAGGCAGCTACGCAATGCGGTCGAGCGCCTGCTGATCCTGACCTCCGGCGAGCCGGGGGCGGAAATCACCGCGGAAATGCTCCCAGCGGACGTGGGCGAGCTCGTGCCGGCGACTCCCGCCGGGGTGCGTGGAGAAAAGCTCATGAGCCTGCCGCTGCGCGAGGCGCGCGAGGTCTTCGAGCGCGAATATCTGGTTGCGCAGCTCAACCGATTCTCCGGCAACATCTCCCGCACGGCCGAGTTCATCGGAATGGAGCGTTCGGCGTTGCACCGCAAGATGAAATCGCTCGAAATCGAGTAGCGAAACCGCCGCCGCCCTCGCTTGCGCCGGGCGCTGCGACAATCTAGTGCAACGCAGCAATTGCGCCCCGGCTTGCTTTGTGGTTGAAAAGAGGCGAGATCGGTCCGCAGCGGCGGCAAGACGAATCCGTGACGCTCGAAGGCGTCGCGGCCAGCCACAGGGGCCATGCTTTAACGCGCGAGGCGGCGCCCCCGGGGCGCGCGCCGACGGATCGGACCAGATGAGCCACACGACTTTCGCGACGGACGCCGGGCGGGGCCTCGATCAACCGTTTTCCGCCTCTCCCGCCGACTATTTCGCGCTGTTGAAGCCACGCGTGATGTCGCTCGTCGTCTTCACCGCGCTGGCGGGTCTGCTTCTTGCGCCCCAGCCGCCGCATCCGGTGATCGCCTTGGCCGCGCTCCTCGCGATCGCCATCGGCGGCGGCGCTTCGGGGGCGCTCAATATGTGGTACGAGGCCGACATCGATGGGATCATGTCGCGCACGCGCGGGCGGCCGATTCCGGCGGGGCGACTCGGAGGAGATGAGGCGTTGGCCTTCGGGCTCGTGCTCGCCGGCGCCTCGGTCGTGACGCTCGGCCTCGTCGCCAATTGGCTCGCCGCCGCGCTTCTCGCCTTCACGATCTTCTTCTATGTCGTCATCTACACGATGTGGCTCAAGCGCGTGACGCCGTGGAACATCGTGATCGGCGGCGCGGCCGGCGCGCTTCCGCCGATCGTCGCCTATGCCGCGGCGACGGGCGAGATCAGCGTCGCGAGCGTCGTGCTCTTTGCGATCGTCTTCATGTGGACGCCGCCGCATTTCTGGGCGCTGGCGCTCGTCAAGAACGAGGATTACACGCGCGCGGGCGTGCCGATGCTGCCGGTCGTGGCTGGCCCCGACCGCACGCGTCTCGAGATCCTGGTCTACACGCTGGCGTTGGTCCCGCTTGGGCTCGCGCCTTACCTTCTGGGCTTCGCCTCGGCCTTTTACGGGGCGGCGGCCGTCGTTCTGGGCGCGGCCTTCATCTGGTTCTCCTGGCGCGTCTACGCGTTGCGTCACGGCGCCGCTGCAAGCAAGGCCGCCTGGCGGCTCTTCGGCTTCTCGATCGCTTATCTTTTTCTTTTGTTCGCGATCATCGTCATCGAGCGGCTCTCGTCCATCGCGGGGGTCCTGTGAGCGCGAACAACTCAGACGATCCGCGCGAGGCGGCCAGGCGCAAGCGCAATATCGCGATCGCCGTGGGCGTGGCGCTCTTCATCGCGCTTATCTACGTCGTCACGATTGTGAAGCTCGGAATCGCCTCGCACCATCCTGCGGGCTGACGGGCTTTGCGATCCGAATTCGGTCCGGCGTCTTGACCGGGCGCCATCGCGTTCGACGGAAGCTTTTCAAAGCCGCGTTCGGCGCCATCGAAACGTGCGCGATCTAAATCTCGTTGATATAGCGAACGCTTCTCAAAAACCGCTTCGCGCGCTCTTCGGAGGCATGCTATTTCGCAACCTGGAGCGCGAGGAAGGACGACAAGGTCTTTCCTCTGGCGGCGATCTCCATGCTAACATCCTGGCCGCCTAGATCGGCGGCGCCACGCAACGGAAGTTGGGCCTTGCATTATCTTTCCACTCGAGGGCGCGCGCCCGAGCTTCCCTTCGATGAGGTGGTGCTCACCGGCCTGGCCTCCGACGGCGGTCTTTATGTTCCGAGCCGCTATCCCTCCTTTGGCGAAAAGGAGATCGCCGCCTTCGCCGGCCGCCCCTACGCCGAGACGGCCGAAGCCCTGATCGCGCCCTTCGCCGAGGGGCTCTCGCGCGGGCTGCTGCACGAGGCCGCCCAGGGCGCCTACGCTGCCTTCTCGCATGCAGCCGTCGCGCCGCTGATCCAGATCGCCGACAATCTTTTCGTCCTGGAGCTGTTCCACGGGCCGACGCTCGCCTTCAAGGATCTGGCGATGCAGCTTCTCGGGCGGCTGATGGACGCCCTCCTGCTGAAGCGGGGGCTGCGCGCGACCATCGTTGGCGCGACCTCGGGCGACACGGGCGCGGCGGCGATCGAGGCCTTTCGCGGCCGAAGCAACGTCGACGTGTTCATCCTCTATCCGGACGGCCGCGTTTCCGACGTGCAGCGTCGACAAATGACGACCGTCGCCGACGACAACGTCCATGCGATCGCGCTCGATGGCTCCTTCGACGATGCGCAGACGCTGCTCAAGGGCCTCTTCCGCGACGAGGCCTTCCGCTTGGGCGTCGGCCTCGCGGGCGTCAATTCGATCAATTGGGCGCGCGTCGTCGCGCAGATGGTCTATTACTTCACGAGCGCCGTGGCGCTTGGCGCGCCGCATCGGAAGGTCTCCTTCGCCGTGCCGACGGGCAATTTCGGCGATGTGCTGGCGGGCTATGTCGCGAAGCGCATGGGGCTCCCGATCGAACGCCTCATCGTCGCAACGAATGTAAACGACATTCTGGCGCGCGCGCTGGCGACCGGACGCTATGAGCCGCGCGGCGTGACGCCGACGCAGTCGCCTTCGATGGACATCCAGCTTCCTCGAATTTCGAGCGACTCTTGTTCGACGCGATCGGCCGTGAGCCCGCAAGCGTGACCCAGGCCTTCGACGCGTTGGACCGCGACGGCGGCTTCGAGATCCCGCCGCCGGCGTTGCGCGCCATCCGCGAGGATTTCGACGCCCTGGCCGTGAGGGAGGACGAAACCCGCGCCGAGATCGCCCGCACCTATCGCGAGAGCGGCTATGTGGTCGATCCGCACACCGCGACGGGCGTCCGCGCGGCGCGCGCTCGGCTGAGAAGGAGCCGGGGACGCCGGTGATCGCGCTTTCCACCGCCCATCCGGCGAAATTTCCCGATGCGATCGAGCGCGCCATCGGCCTGCGCGTCGAGCCGCCGCCGCGACTCGCCCCGGTTCTCCAGCGAAAGGAGAGAATCGCGCGCGTGACGAAGGACGCCGAAAGCGTGAAACGTTTCATTCTGGATCATGCGCGGGCGGCGCGCGTCGACGCGGGGGCGTGACCATGGCGCTTTTTGGCGTGAGCTTTCCCAGGCGTGAAGTGACGATTTCGGGGCGAGGGGATTTATCTGCGTGCCTGCCAGATGCGCGACTATGCCGAGTGGGCGGCGCTGCGCGAGAAAAGCCGCGCTTTCCTCACCCCCTGGGAGCCCGTGTGGCCGCATGACGATCTCACGCGCATGGCCTTCCGCTTTCGCGTCAAGCGCCACGCGGAGGAGGCGTCGCGCGACGAGGCCTACAGCTATTTCATCTTCCGCGACGAGGACGACGCGCTCGTCGGCGGTTTGTCGCTCGGCCATGTGCGGCGCGGCGTCTCGCAGGCGGCGACGCTCGGCTATTGGATGGGACAGCCTTATGCGGGGCAGGGGATCATGACCCGCGCGGTCCGCGCGACGATCGATTACGCCTTCGAGTTCCAGGGGCTGCATCGGATCGAGGCGGCCTGCCTGCCGACGAACGAGCCGTCGAAGCGCTTGCTGCTGCGCGTCGGCTTCCAGCAGGAAGGCTATGCGCGCTCTTACCTCAGCATCAACGGCCAGTGGCGCGATCACCTGCTCTTTGCGATTATCGAGGGCGACGCGTCGTCGCGGCCGCAGCCGCAACTGCCGACGGCGGGGTAGGGCGTTCGGAACCCTGATCGACGTAACCTTTAGCCCCCTCCCTCACCCTCCCCCGCTGACGCGGGAGAGGGGAAGGCGGGCATTGCGCGCAACCTCGATGACGCGCGCAACCGGACTCCCTCTCCCGTGAAACGGGGGAGGGCCGGGGAGGGGGTATTCGCATCTGCG
>CAVXEI010000007.1:0-44523 GCA_963760695.1 uncultured Alphaproteobacteria bacterium
TTCTCCTGCAGGTCGCCACCGAACACCTCCCACGGGTCGAACCAGAGCGCCGCATCGAGTGACAGGCCCTTGGCGATGGGTTTTACACCCTGCTTGTCCATTATGGCTTCGTGGAGGGTCCCGACGTTCCGCGCGCCCTCCTCTGGGAGTGTTACGGCTGCCCCTTCGAATTCACAGAGGAGGACACGTCTTTTTTTTCCGGCCGCTTCACGCTCGTCACAAAGGCGACTTCGCGCTGGAGACGCTTCAGGTTTGGCGTCTTTCGTCTTCTGCACCGCAATGCGCTCCCTGCGACGGAATTCTTCCGAATTCCGCCCGAGCGCGTCGTCGAGTTGGGGGGACAGGTCGAAATTTAGGGGTACGACGCAAGGGGCGTACGCAGCGCGGGTTCATCGGCCATGAAGCTGAGTCATGGGTGGCTCGAGCGCGCGGCGTGGCGCGAGAGACACGAATGGCGCGAGCATGGCAACCAAGAAGAACGGCGGCTGGACCGCTATTGAGAAGAGTGAGCGCGCTGATCTCCCCGCCAGATGCGCAGCTTGGGCGCCCTAACCCTGCAGCTAAGAACGATAATTTGCTCGCGCGCGGGGAGTTATCGAGCAAAAAAGGGCCGCCAATTGAGGCGGCCCGAGTCGAGGGAGGATGTCGAGAGTGAATCAATCGACGTCACCACAGTAGCACGCGAAGCCGGGCAAGACTGTGGCCTACCCGCCACAGTCGAAAGAAAAATAGCGCCAGACGTCGAGCTTCCGCCCCAGCGTGAATAGGGCATTGTCTGAATACACCCCGAGAAAACAATGCAAATTGGCGTTAATGACAGCCTCATGACGAGCGGGTGAATCCCGTCAATTTTTTTTTAACGCTCCGCTTCAGGGCGAGAAAATCCTGCCCTTCCAGGTGACGCTCTCGAGTTCGAAAATCTCCCTTTAATTCAAAGGCATCTGGCCGGAGCGTGAGCTCGCCGTTTACGAGTTCGATCCCGAGCAGCGCCCAGGCGGCCGAGATCATGCGGGCGGCCGAGCCCGTATACCAGGACCAGCCGCCGCGTCCGTCGTAGCCTTCGCCCTCATAGACGTCGGCTGGTTGCTGATGCGGCGCGAGGCCATAGACATCCGCCGTGGAGAGCGTCGCGAATTTCGAGAGCGGCGAGATCGCGAACCAGCTTTGCGCGGCTTTGGCGAACAGCGCGCGCGCAGCCGCCGCGTCGCCGCGTTCGTTGGCCTCCGCGCCGAGCTTCGCCAAGGCGTCGACGAACCAGGAGACGCCGTGGGAATATTGGCCGCCATTCTCGCGCACGCCCGGGGGATAGTCGGCGCTGCGCCCCGGATAGGGATTGGAATGCTCCGTGTAGGCGGGGCTGACGAGCAATATCCGATCGGGTCGCGCCAAAACCTCCAGCGCGCGCTCGATGCATTCGCGCCCGCGCGTCGCCTCCACCGCGCCGGAGAGGACCGGCCAGGAGGCGACCATCGCGCTCATCGGCGCAATCTCCTGCCCGTCATCAGCGAAGGCGCGCAAATAGCGGTCGCCCCGCCAGCACTTTTCCAGCGCCTGGCGAAGCTTCTCGGCGCGCTCGCGATGGCGGGCCGCGCGTTTCGCGTCGCCGCGCGCCTCGAAGAGGGGCGCGGTGTCCAGAAGAATGCCGTGCAGGAAGAAGCCCATCCACACGCTTTCGCCGCGGCCGAAGGCGCCGACGCGGTCCATGCCGTCGTCCCAGTCGCCGGTCCCCATCAAGGGAAGGTTGTGGGCGCCGAAACGCGCCAGGGTGTAATCGATGGCGCGAGCGCAATGGCCGAGCAGCGTATCCTTGTCGCGCGAGGCGAGCGGGACGGTGGCCTCGCCTTCCTGCGTCAACGGCACGGGCGGCGCCTCGAGGAAAGGCTCGACGCTGTCGAGGATCGTCCAGTCCCCGCTCCCCTTGACGTAGCGCGCCGTGACATAGGGCAGCCACAGGTGCGGGTCGCAGGCGTGCGTCCGGTCGGCGAGGCCGGTGCCGCCGTTGGGCGCGCGGTGCCACCATTTCGCAGCGTCGCCCTCGAGATATTGATGGCGGGCGTGCAGGAGGATCTGCGCCCGCGCGCGCTCCGGCGCGAGCAGGATCAGCGGGATGACGTCCTGCAATTGATCGCGGTAGCCCGTCGCGCCAGAGCGCTGCGCCGGCCCGGTGCGTCCCCATAGGCGCGCCGCGAGTAGCTGATAAGGCAGCCAGTCGTTGATGAGGCGGTCGAACTCGGGCCGGTTGGTCTTGATGCGCAGCGCCGAGGTGGTTTCGCGCCAAGCCGCGCGAGTTTCGGCAAGACATCTTTGCGCATATCCAGGATCGCGCGCGCGCCGCGCGAGAGCCTGCGCCTGCTCGCGCGAGCCCGGCAGGCCCTGCGCGAGAACGGCGAGTGCGTCGCCGCCCGCAGCCGGATCGATCGAGCCGGTCTGGCCATGCGCAAGAACCACGAGCGCCTCACCCCCCGCCTCAACGTCGATCGAGCCGACGAAGGCGGCGACCTTGCGCTCATGCGCCGGCGCCCCGGCGTCCGGATGGCCATGCTCTACCATGTAGGGCAGCGCCGGATTGCGGGCCTCGTGGCCGAGGAAACGGCGACGCGACGTCTCGGCGAATTCGGCGTCGAGCGAGGTCGAGACGAAGGCCCAGCCTTTCACGAAGTCGTTTCTGGGATTGCGGAAGTAAAGCGCCTTGAGATCTTCGTCCTTCGCCGCCTCCACCTTGCCCAGCGTCTCGCTCGGCGTTTCGCCGAGCACGATTTCCAGCATCGGCGCGATCTGCAGGAGCCGCTCGTGGTCAGAGTCGTTCTTGATGCGGAGTAGCTTGAATTCGATCGGCGCCGACGTCGCGCAAAACACCGTCAGCTCCAAGCTCAGTCCGTCGCGCTGCGAGCGAAAGATCGCAACGCCCGGCTCGTAGCTCACTTCATAGCGCGCGTCTCGGCGGCGCAGCGGCGTGAAGGTCGCGGTGAAAAGATCCTTGCGCGCGAGATCGAAGACGTAGATCGCCTGTCCCGCTGGCGCCATCCGTCCCTCGCCCATTCTGAATGGCGTGAGGCTGTTCAAGCGCGAATTGCCGCAGAAAGAGAAGATCTCGCCGTCGTTCGTCAGCACCGCGCCGACGCCCAGCGCATTGGCGATCACATGCGAGAAAGGCCGCGGCGTGTCCTGCGCGACCGTGAGGCTGCGGCCGTCCGCCGCGAAGGCGTAACGGGACTCCCTGGTCGGCTCGGGAGGGAGGAGATTTCGCCGGCGCGAAAGCGCGCGATCGAGGACGTCCGACGCGGCGGGAGCGATCCCCAACAGGCGCGCCACCGTCTCGGTGGCGACGCCCATATCTTTCGCCCAGCCATCGAGAATGACGAATTCGACGGCGCCCGACGCCGGCAGCTCGATTTCGAAGCTCAAGCTCGCGATTGGCTCGAAACCGTAAAGTAAGCCCTCGTCCTCGGGCTGGCGCGGCCCCGGTCCAAGCCCCATGAGGCTGTCGGGCGCGCCGGTCGGCCCCAGGCCGTAGAAACGCGACTTCACGTCCTCGTAGCCGAGCAGCCGCACGCGCGCGCCCGGCGCCGGGCTGATCGCGTGAAACCCGATCTCCGGCGACAGACGCCGGTCGGCTTGGCGGCGCGCGCCACCCTTCAGGAGCCGGTTCTGCGCGAAGACAGCGTTGAGCGATTTGACGAACCAGGTGCCGACATGGATCGCATTATAGGCGGCGTCCCGCATCTCGACGCCGGTCTCGTTCAGCACCCACTCGCGCAAGGAGGCGAGCAGGATCCTGCGCGATCGCGGCTCGTGATTGACGATGCGCAGCCTGGTCGACTCAACCGCCTCATTGGCGGAAAGAGTCACGCGCGCCTCGACGTCGAGACCCTCTTGCGATGTTCGGAAGACGAGGCCGTTCTCGCCCTCTCGCTCGAGCGTGACATTGGCCTTGGCCGGGCCTGCGGCGCCATCGCGACAGGTCGGCGCCGAGCCGAGCGACCACAGCACGCAGTTCTCCTCGCGGATGAACAGGAAGCGTCCGCGCGGATGGGCGTGATCCTCCGGTCGACGGGTCAGGTCGATCGGTGGGCCGCCGCGCGTGATGCCTTCGATGCGCGCGCAGCCCTGCCCGTCCTCGAACCATTCGCTCGTGATCAGCCCGTTGGTGAGCTGCAAGGGGCTCGATCCCGGCGCTCCGCCCGGACCGGTGACGCCCGGGATGACGAATTTTCCGCCGCGGGAGAGCTGAGCGAGCAGAAAGACGATCAGCGCCAGCGCCAGTATGCCGACGTAGATGAGATAGCCGCTCAGCAGATACAGATAGGAGGGCGGACGCAGATTGCTCATCTGCTCCGCGGCGCTCCAGGCCTTGTCCCATTCGGCGCCGCGCGGGATGTAGAAGGGCAAGAGCAGCGGCGCCCAGGTGCCGAAGCGGCGGATGCCTTCCGGAATGGCGCGGCTGATCTGCGCCTTGCCGAGGAAGCGCGCGGCGTGCTCGTCGGCCATGTCGCCGCCAACGAAGGAGAGATTGACGAGCGTCGCGACGCGCAGCCCCATGTGATCGAACCAGATCAGCACGCGCAACGCGTCGAAAGCGAGGATGGCCGTGAAGACGTCCAGACTCCATTGGCGGAAATCGCTCGGAGGCAAGAGCGTCGGACATCCAGCTCGCGACGAAGGTGCGCACGAGGCCGTCCTGATTATACCAAGTCGGGTCGCCGGAGGCCTTCAGGAACGAATAGATGACCGGAGCCATCCAGAGGCCCCAGCGCAGCACGCGCACGGCGTTCTCGACGAGGAGATCGAGTCCTTCGAGGCTGGCGAGCTGGCGCAGCGGCCGCAGGCTGCGCTGCAGCAGCGCGGTCAGGAAAAAGAGATTGACCGAGAAGAGCGGCGCCGCGAAGACCCACTGGATCACGCCCGGAAAGCGACTTGTCATAGAAGATCCGCACGCCGCCGTCGGCAAGCCCCAGATCGGTCCCGCCCCATTTCGAGAAGAGCGGACGAATGATGTAGGGGTTCACCGGACGCCCGTCGCCCCGGTAGTCGAGCGAGACATAGGCATAGAACTTGTTGACGATGACCTCGATCTGACCGTGGTCGAGATACCAGGCGATCGCTCCCGCCACGAGCCCGCCAAGCAGCGCGCCGAGCGCGTAGACGCGCCAGCTGCGCAAGTGCTGGCGGCGTTCCCGCCACAGCTCGTGGCCGTCGAACGCGGCATCGACGCCCGCGAAAGCGAGCGCGCCGACGAGGCAGCCGAAGGTGAAACGATCGAGGCCCGCCGCCTGCGGCAAGGCGACGGCGAACGCGACGCCCGCGCCGGCGCCCGCGACGAGGCCGCGGGCGAAATTGGTGCGGCGCCGGTAGGCCTGCTCGAGCCGGCCGAAAAAGGGCGGGGTCGAATTGGTGCTCTCGAGGATAGCGCGAGCGAGCGGAAACAGCGCCGCTCCGATCAGGGCGCCAAAAACCGGCGGCGCCGCGGCAATGAGCGCCACCAGAGGCTTAACTTTCAAGAAGAGATTCGCCGCGAGCAGCAGCCCCATGAAGACAAGGCCGTAGACGAAGCCCTTCTTCGCGCCGCTCTTCCAATCGCCGAGCACGATGACGGCGAGCGAGGGCGTGCCGCCGAGAAGTCCCGCGAGCGACTGGGTGACGAGATAGGTCTCTCCCCATAGGCCCGCCTGCGCCAGCGCGGCCGCGAGCGTCGCAGCCACGTCGGAAAACGGCGAGGGTAGGTTAGGCGCGATGAAAGTCGACACCGAGCTCGCGACATAGGGCGTGAGCGCCGCGAGCAGGGCCGAGACGAACAAGACCAGATGGGGACGCCATTCGCGCGGCAGGAAACGCCCGAGCGCCAGCGGAGCCCCCACGACGACCGCCTCGTTCAACAGGAAGAGAATATAGACACGACCGACGAATGCGGTGACCGGAGCCGGGACGTCCAGACCCAGCAGGAAGACCTGCCCGATCTGCGCTTCGGCGGGCGAGCCGATCGCGACGAGCAGGGAAAACAGGAAAGGCAAGGCGAAAAGCGCAAGGCGTATCGCCCACGGCGCCCGTCCCGCGAGAATCCCCACGGCGCCGCAGTAGAGAAAGGTCGATGCGCCCGCCCCCACGGCCGTCATATGGAAGACGTTCGAGAGGTTTTGCGGCGCGCTCCACAGCGCTAGGGCGGGATCGATAAGAGAGGAGAAGATGGCGACGGCGAGGAAGTCGACCGCCCCATAGGCAAGCCTCACGGCCGTCGGGCGATCGCCGCCGCGCAGCAGCAGCAGCGCCAGGGCCGCGGCGAGGCCGGCGATCGCGGCATGGCCGCCGCCGCGTACCGCTTCGAAAGCCGCCGTCGCCGAAAGAGCGGCGCCGATCGCGGCGCGTTCAAAATTGCGAAGTCTGGTTCTCGTTTCGACGGACGATACCGACATCGCTTTCCTTTGACCTAGAAGTGCTCGAAGCGAAAAATTCGCCTAAGTCCCGCCGCCGGGACTTTTGCCTCCTTGCCGCATGCGCGGGCAAAAGTCGAGGCTCGTCGCCTGTTTGGGCCGGCGGGGCGCCCCTTCGCACCGGCGCTGGGACGGTCTATATAGTCAGCGGAAAACACGCATGTCCCTCGAAGGTTTCCGCCATAGCATGGCGTCCATGATCGACACCGCCGGCGACAACGCGCCACCGCCGCTCGAGCCGCAAAGAACGGAGCCGGCGAGCGCGACCTTCAGGGGCGCGCAGGAGCCGCGCGTCGCCAGTCTTTCGGCGGCGTTGCGCCGGGCCCGGCTCGACAACGCGAACCGCTCCGAGGCGGTCTCCGACATCAGAGGCGGCGAGATCGTCAGGCTCGAGGTCCTGCGCGACGCGATCGAGCCCGTGTTGGAGCAGCTTCCAGACGACTGCGATCTCTTCGACGTCGCGATCTCGCCCGCCGAGCGGCCGCGGCTCTTCGTCGACCAGCTCGGCTTCGTCGAGATCGGGCGCGACCGGCGCGTCTATCGCTTCCTGCAGGACACCCGCCACGGCCGCATCCAGGTCTGCGAGAGCGACAAGGCGGAAGTGATGGTCGAAGCCGTAACCGCCTATATCGCGCATCGACTCATCGAGCGCGAGAAGGCGCTGGCCTCTGACTTCGCTAGCGGGACGAGCGCCGCTCAGGTCGCGCGCACCGCGGCGAAGACCGCCGAGGCCAAGCCGTCCTCCCCGCGCCCAGAAGGCCCGTCACCTGAGGGCGAGGGGCGCGCCATGCAGGCCTATCTCTATTTGTGGGAGGTCATCGGCGCGGTCCTCGCCTTCGGCTTGCTGACGATGCTTGGCCGATGGTTCTTATTGCATGGCGGGGGCGATTGAGCGCGGAGATTCACGCCGTCGCGAGCGTAAGAGCTTCCAGGCCCCCGAGCTCCACGATCTCTTCGCCCGCCTCGCTTAAGCCCTCTCGCCCTCGCCTCGATCCTGATCCGGTCGCCCTCCCGCGTGATTCGATAGAGATGGTAAGCGGCGCCGGGGTAATGCGCGCCGCGCCGCGCCGAGGCGGAAGCGACGCCGACCACCGGAACCTCGCCTGCCGGCCCCGGCAGGAAGCGCAAGTTCTGCGCGTGGTTGTGGCCATGCAGGACGAGTTCCGCGCCCGCGCGCGCAATCGCCGCCTCGAAGCTTTCCGCGTCCTCGAGCCCGCGCAACGGACGCGCGCCGCCGACGTAGGGCGGGTGATGCACGATCACGACGCGTGCGAGACCTTCGCGCTTTGTTGTCTCAAGAACCGCCTCTAACCTGGCGCATTGCTCCGCGCCCAGCCGGCCGGAGGCGACGAACGGGGCTGTCGGCACACCGGAGGTCAGCCCGATCAGCGCGACGCCGGATCGTCGCCGAAGATAGGGAAAGCTCGAGACGCCGTCGTCCCCCGTCGTCCAGGATGCGAAGGTCTCCTCGAGAAGGGACATCGCGCCCGGCACATAGGCGTCGTGATTGCCGGGCGAGAAGCTCACGTCGTGCGCAGGGCCAAGTCGCGCGAGCCATTGGCGCGCCGCCGTAATCTCGGCGGGCAGGCCGATGTTGACGACGTCGCCGGTCATCACGACGTGATCCGGCCTTTGCGCCAGAAGGTCGTCGACGAGCCGCGCGAGCAAGCCCATGTCGTGCTGGCGCGCACGCTTGTGCAGCCAATTGGCGTAGCCGGTCGCGCGCTTGCCCAAGAGCTCGCGGAGCCTTGGGCGCGGGACGGGGCCGATGTGAGCGTCGGAGAGATGAGCGAGAAGCAAGGCGCTTTCCTTCTCAAGCCGCGCCGATGAGCACGCCGGCCGCCAGCACGATCAGGCCGCCGACGACGATCTGAAAGACGGCCTGCAGGAAGGGCGTGTCCATGTAGCGCGCTCTTACATAAGCGATGGCCCAAAGCTCGAGAAGGACCACAAAGCCCGCGATGCCCGTCGCGATGCGGAAATGATCTTCGACCGTATCCGGCACGAGATAGGGCAATGTGTGGCCGAGCCCGCCCAACGTCGTCATCAGGCCGCAGACGCCGCCGCGCAGGAAGGGCGAGCCGCGGCCCGTGAGCGAGCCGTCGTCGGACAGGGCCTCGGCGAAGCCCATGCTAATCCCGGCGCCGATCGCGGCGGCGAGGCCAACGAGAAAGGTCTTCTCGTTGCTCTGCGTCGCGAAGGCCGCGGCGAAAAGCGGCGCGAGCGTCGAGACCGAGCCGTCCATCAGGCCGGCCAGGCCCGGCTGCACATATTGCAGCACGAAGAAGCGGCTGCGCGCCCTCTCCTCTTCGTCCAGCGCCCCGTCGGTCAACGTCGCGGCGGCGATCCGTTCGGCGATGACCTCGTGGCCATGCTCCATCGCCGCAAGGTCGCCGAGGAGCTTTCTCACCCCGATGTCAGTCGTGCGGTCGCGCGCCTTCTCATAGAAGCGACGGCTTTCATATTCCATGACCTCCGCCTGCTTGCGGATCGTCTCCAGCGGCAGGTTCTGCGTCAGCCAAAGCGGCCGGCGCCGCAGGAACCCTTTCACATCTTCGCGTCTGATCGGCGGCAGATGCGGGCCGAATCGTCTTTCATACTGTTCGAGCAGGAGATGGCGATGCTTGCTTTCCTCGGCGGACATGCGCTCGAAAATCTTGGCCGAGGCCGGATAGCGTTCGGCTAGGTCTTCCGCGAAGCTCATATAGATGCGGCCATCTTCCTCTTCGGAAGTGATGGCGAGCGCCAAAATCTCGCGCTCGCTCAGGTCCGAAAAAGCTTTCAAGCGCAGTCTCCATTAGACCGATTGGGACAAAAGTTGCGAAGCTCGATCGGCGTTCGCTCCAACACCCAGAGTGTGAGTTCTCTTGTCCCTTCTGCCGTCTAGACAGAAACGCGGACCAGGGCGGGTTGTAGAGCGCACTGCGAAAAAGTGGAAGCCGGTTTTTCGCCCAAGGCGCGTTCTAAACTTTTAGAACCGATCACGCGCTCCGCCCGATCCATCTCATTCTCAAGGCGCGGCGCAATCTGAGCGCCGGGTTCGCAGCGCGATGCCTCAGATTCAATCTCAATCGACGGGGAGAAGATTTGAGTCAGACGAGAGGTAGGACGCACCGAGCGAGCGCCGCTCAAGCGATTGCTATGGGCTTAAAGCCAAGACCGTCGAGAAGCGCGCGGCCGCCCCCGCAAGCGGGACGCTTCAAACTTCTGCAGGCTGCTTTCGCGTTGCGTCTGTTGCGCGTTTGCAACACCTCCGCCAAAAATCATACCAAGGGAAGCTTGACCGTTGACTTGTTCCTGCACGCGGGTCATCGTCACAAAATGAAGATAAAGCAAACTTTTCGCCGGTCCCGCATGCGCGCCTTGGCGGCGTGCGTGACCGTTTGTTTGCTGCTGTTGCAAGGCTTCGCCTCTACTTGTCACGGCCCGTCGCTGCGTCGGGACGGCTCGGCCGTTTCGGCGCTGGCACAACCGCGTCTTTCACACTGCTCTCCCGCGGGCGACACGCACGCGCCCGCGCATGATTGCTGCGCCTATTGTAGCGTCGCTGGTCGCGACGCGCTGACTCAGTTCGTTGCTGTCGTTGTCGATTACGTCCTTGCACCGGCGCCGCGCTTCGTCGCCGCGCTTCGCTATGAGACCGATATTCTCAATCCCTCGCCATTGGGTCTTACCAGAAGTTGGTCGTCGCGCGCGCCGCCTCGCCTGGGCTGAGGCGCCTTTCCCGGCCCGGCAGTCCCTGATGGGGCGCAAGTCCGGCCGGTTTCCACCCGACCAAATTCCCCCTGCTCAGCGGACCGCACTTCCTCGCGGGCTCCAAGGAGCGATTGCATCGACGCGTCTGTATTCGACGCGGAAGGATCACCATGTCCCGTTCCCATCTTCTGAGAGGCGTCTCTGTCTGCGCCGTCGTTGCTCTCGGCTCGACCGAGCTACACGCACAGCAATCGCTGCCGTCGATCGACGTCGGCGCCGCCCATGCGGTGCGCCCCCATAAGCCCCAAAACGCGCATCGCCCCACGCTCAGCGCCGCGCGCAGCGCGCCAAGCCGCGCAGCCGGGCCTGTCTCCCCTCAGCCGGGTCCTGCGCCGGTCGCGGTCCCAGCGCCCGCGCCTGTCGCCGATGCGCTCGGTCACACCGACAAGCCCTTCAGCGGTTCTTATATGCCGGCGAGCGTCGCGCATGTCGGAGATGTCGCCTCGGTGACCCGGCGGCAAATCAATGAGACCGTAAACGTCATGACGTCGGCGGAGACGATCCAGAATCTCCCGAGCACGCTCGTGCGCGAGCGCTTCATCGGCGACCGCAACGCGACCATTCAAGGACGCATAAACAATCCACAGGATAGCGCACGCACGATGCTCTACGCCGACGGCGTGCTGCTCTCGAACTATCTCGGCAACAGCTTCGCCTTTCCGCCACGCTGGAACATGGTGTCGCCGGTCGAGATCGAGCGCGTCGACGTGATGCAGGGACCGTTCTCGGCGCTCTACGGCGGCAATTCGGAGAGCGGCGTCTACACGATCACCACGCGCATGCCCGAGCATTTCGAGTTTCATGCCGAAGGCAATTCTTCGTTGCAGTATTTCACCTGGTTCGAGGCCAAGGAGACGGATATTTCCGGGCATCTGTCGGCCGCGCTCGGCGATCGCAAGGAGAACTTCTCGTACTGGCTCGTCTACGACCGGCTCGACGCGCAGGGACAGACGCAGACTTTTTCTCAAAATCAATTCACGCCCTCCTGCGCCGCAGGCAAGTGCGTGGGCGCCTTCGGCGGCATGTTCGCCCCCTTTGTGGCCGGCGGCACGGCGACGAACGGCTTCCCGACCCCTGGCGGAACTCTGGGCAATATCGCCGGCAGCGCCGGCGCCGACCACAGCCAGCAGCACTTCGGCAAGGTCAAGCTCGCCTATGACGTGACGCCTGCGGTGCGCGCGACCTGGCAGACCGGCTTCTGGTCCCTGGTCGACGACACGCTCGTCCAGCCGTACATGTACACGACAAACGGCGTTCCTCTTTTCGGCCTCGGCAACGGCCTCAAAATCAATGACGGCCGGTTTGGGTCTTACCCGCTGGGCGCACTGAATCCGACGCATTCCAACGCGTCGCATTTGATGAACACGGCGGAGTTCAAGAGCGACACAAAGGGCGTCTTCGATTTCGACCTCGTGGGCACGCAATATGACTTCCTGCGCGACTACACTAACACCTATTCGCAATATGGCTTCCTCCCGACCGCCGCGAACGCGGCGGGCAAGGTGACCGCGTGGAGCATCAACCCGACCGGCACGAACGTCAATCAGGGCGGCAACTTCTGGCGCACCTTCGATGGGCGCTTCATCGCGCGCCCCGAGCAGGATCTGCTCGGCAAGCATATCCTCTCCTTCGGCCTCAGCGACTGGCTCTATTCGCTGAACAGCATCCAGACCAACACCAATGTCGCCACGGCGAATTATTATAACAGCATCCAAACGATCAACTACGGCAAGACCAACACGAAGAGCACCTACATCCAGGACGAATGGAGGTTCCTGCCAGACTGGCGTCTCACCTTGGGGGCGCGCGGCGATTGGTGGACTGCCTTTGAAGGCGCAAATGACAGCCTGAGCAACGTCAGCAAAGTGAGCAAAACCCCTCTCGCCCTGTTTCCCAAGGCGTACAAGGGCGCTTTCTCGCCCAAGAGCGCGCTGGAGTGGCAGGTCACGCCCGATTTCCTGCTCCGAGGCTCGATTGACCGAGCCTACCGATTCCCGACCGTCGCCGAAATGTTCCAGGCGATCTCAACTCCCAATACGGTGGTCTTCAACAATCCCAACCTGCAACCTGAATCCATGACCTACTACGATCTCTCCGGCGAGTATCGCTGGCGCAACGCCTTCGACGGCGCGGCCGAAATGCTCACGCCGCGGGTCAGCTTCTTCAATGTCGACGCCTGGGATTACATGTTCACCCAGTCCAACACGATCGGCGCCACGACAATATCGCAGACCATCAACATCAATAAGGTTCACTTCCACGGCATAGAAGGCCTTCTCACTGCGAACGGCCTCGGTTGGCATGGGCTCGACGGCCAGTTCAGCGCGACCTTCACGGACTCCAAATTGCTGTCGGACAAGCTGGCGCCCTGGTTCCAGGGCAATCAGTTCCCCCGCATCCCACGCATTCGCCTGCGCGGAACCATCACCTACTCTCCGGACGACAAGTTCTCCGTCGGCGCCGCCATGCGCTTCGCGACGGGCGCTTTCGTGAGCCTCGCGAATACCGACTTCAGTCATGACACCTATGGCAGCACGGACAGCTCCTATCTCGTCTTCGACGCGAAGGCGCAGTACAAATTCGCGCCGAACTGGACCGCGACCGCTGGCGTCAACAACATCGGCAACAACAAAGCGCTGGTCAATCCCAATCCCTATCCGCAACGCACCTACTTCCTCGGCCTCAAATACGACATCGGCGGCCCGAGACAGGACATCGTCGGCGTGAGCGCCGCGGATCTGGGCGGCGGCGCCAGCGATGCGTCGCCGACGATCCATCGGTAGAGCCTTGCAACCGCGCGCCGTATCGTCTGCGATGGCGGAGGATGCGACGCGCGGCCGCCCCCGCGCCTTGGTGCTAGAACCTCGGGGTCGCTTTGCCCTAGACTGGGGCAGTTAGAAGCGACGAGAGGAGACATGCAAGAACCGCCCGCGCCCCGCGCGCACCTTAGAATTCGATTTCTGGCCCGAATTGCGCTCGTGTTGCGGCCGATGACGCTCGGTGTGCGCGCCCTCGTCGTCGATGAGAAAAATCGGGTGCTGCTCGTTCGCCATACTTATGTGCCGGGCTATTTCTTGCCCGGTGGCGGCGTCGACGGCGGCGAGACCATGGAGGCGGCGATGCGGCGCGAGCTCATTGAGGAGACCAATGTCGAGGCCGAGGGGCCGCTGGCGCTGCATGGGGTCTATCTGAACCGGGCGGTGTCGAAGCGCGACCACGTCGCGCTCTATGTGACGCGGGAATTCCGCCAGATCGCGCCACATGTCCCCGACCGCGAGATTGCCGAAGCTGGCTTCTTCCCCATCGACGCGCTGCCCGCCACGGCCACGCGCGGCACGCGCGCCCGCATCGCCGAGGTGCTCATGGGGGCCGCCACGTCGGCCTATTGGTGAGGGAAACAGCGTTGCACGACGCCAGGACCTCCGCTCCGATTGCTTGAGGCGCAAACCCGAGACGACGATCGCTCTCTTCTAAAATCACCCGTTCGATGCAGCTAACATCTCCCGAGCCCTGCAGCGAGACGCCAAAGAGATGGATCGCCTGGCAGCTTGGCGCCAGTGTGATTAAAATACGTATTATTTCGTACGTATTTATCCTTACAGTCGCTTAATGTATACTTAAAAAAGTCGTGTTTACTTTGATTTTAGCTTGACAATGCTCGCAATCATTTTGCAACGTCGCTTCCAGTCACGCTGGTGATGGAGCCATCCCCGACGATTTTCGTCCAAGCGTAAGGAGATAACCTGTGCGCCTTACAGCTTGGTTAGCCGCCGTCGCAGCCACTCTTTTCAAGTTCGATAATCTTTATGAACACGAACTCGCGAGCGTCGATCCTCGACGGGCGCGACGCCCCCGGCCGTTCCATTGGGGTTGGATCCGTTCTCGGCAGCGTGGCGACAATCCTCTCACCTTGCGCGAGCCGGGCGATGGCGGCGGCCTCCCGGGCGGGGCATGAGCCGAAGGCCTGCTCTCCCCTCAATACCCGTCTACGTCTGCCGCGTGTCGCCGGACGGCTCCGCCACCTTCTCTAGATCGCGCCAGCCGTAGGACATGTCCGGCAAGGTCAGGCCGAGCGTCGTCCAGGTTCCGTCGACGCCGGTCGCAACGCCACCCAGCGCCTCGTAAAAGCGACGCGCCGGCGGATTGTCGCGGAAGACCCAGACCGAGGCGGCCCTCCAACCCTGCGCGAGAAGATGGCGCGCCATCGCACGCATGAGCGCCCGCCCGCCGCCTCGCCGCTGTCCGCGTCTCAGAATGTACAGCGCCTCGAATTCGCCCCCATAGCCCAAGGCCTCAAGCCTCTCGCTGCGCTGCGCTGCGCAAGCCGAGAAACCCACCGGCCCTTCCTGCGCAGACTCCAGCAGGAACACCGCGGCGCTCGCCGGCGCGCTCGCGATGATCTCGCGCCAGCGCGCGCTGCGCTCGGCGACGTCGAGGCGCGCAAGCGTCTCGGCCGGAATCAGCTGCGCGTATGATTCGCGCCAGGAGCCAACATGAATTTGCGCGATGGTCGCCGCGTCGTCGGGCGTCGCAGCGCGGATCAGCGGCGGGCGCATCCGCACCCCCGACCCAGACCCCGACCGGCTTTCGGCGCAGCCTCACCCATGCTACCTCGCCCCCATGGACCTCGCCCTGCGTTTCGCGCCGCTCGCCCCCGAGGAAGAAGCCGCCGTCGAAAAGCTCGACGAGCGCGCCTTCGGACCGGGACGCTTCGCCCGCACCGCCTACCGGCTGCGCGAGGAGGTCTCCCCCGATTACGCGCTCTCCTTCGTCGCCCGCGTCGGCACGCTGCTCGTCGGCGCCAACCGAATGACGCCGATCCTCGTCGGCGCGACGCCGGCGCTGCTGCTCGGACCGCTTACCGTCGAACCCGCCTTCCGCTCGCAAGGGGTCGGCGAGGCGCTCATGAAGCTTTCGCTCGACGCGGCGCGCCGGGCGGGCCACGGTCTCGTGCTGCTCGTCGGCGACGAGGAATATTACGGCAGAGTAGGCTTCGCCAGGGCCCCTGTGGGCAAAATCGCGATGCCCGGCCCGGTCGATCCGAAGCGCCTTCTTTATTTCGAATTGCGTGAGGGCGCGTTGGCTGCGACAAGCGGGCGGATGCGCCGGCTCTAAAGTTGACGGTCGCGTGAGAGGTGCCTTGTCCTCCCTGTTTCGGAAAGCCCCGCCGCTGCTCGCCGCCCGCTACGAGAACTCTCGTCGCTGAGGGCAGGATCGTGCGCGACGAAGCGCAGTGCGAGGCGCTCGGCGCGCTCGACCGGCTGCTGGGCGAACTCGAGGCGCAGCGGCGCCCGCGCCTGCCCTGGGGCTTGAGCGGCAATTCGCAGGGGCGCGGTCTCTATCTTTGGGGAGAAGTCGGGCGCGGCAAGACGACGCTGATGGACCTTTTTTTCGAGGCGGCTCCAGAGCCTCGCAAGCGCCGCACACATTTTCACGCCTTCATGCGCGAGGTCCACAGCCGGCTCCATGCGGCCCGCCGCGCCGGCAACGGAGGCCCCGATCCGCTGACGCGCGTCGCCGCCGCGCTCGCGCGCGAAACGAGGCTTCTGTGCTTCGACGAGTTTGCGGTTTCCGACATCGCTGACGCGACGATCCTGGCGCGGCTCTTCTCGGCGCTCATCGCGGCTCAAGTCGTCGTCGTCGCGACCTCGAACGTCGAGCCGAGGCGGCTTTACGAAGGCGGCCGCAACCGCGATCTCTTCCTGCCCTTCATCGACATCGTCGAAAAAAGCCTAGAGATCGTCCGCCTCGACGCGCTTGAAGATTTTCGGCTCGGCAAGCGCCGCGCCGAGGAGGTGTTCTTTCTCATCTGCGACCCGGAGCAGGCGCGGCGCGCATGCGCGCGCTTCGACTCCGCGCCTTATGAGAAGACGACGATCAATGTTGGCGCCCGGCGCCTCGAGATCGCCCGGGCCAGCGGCGGGACGGCGCGATTCGATTTCACTGAGATCTGCGGACGCCCGCTCGGCGCCGCCGACTATCTCGCGATCGGCGAGGCCTTCGACACGGTCATCGTCAGCGACGTCCCGTGCATGGGCTATGAGCAGCGCAACGAGGCTCGCCGCTTCATCACGCTCGTGGATATTCTTTACGAAGCCAAGGTGAGGCTGATGCTCAGCGCCGAGGCCGAACCCGGCCATCTCTACAACGCGGAGCACGGGACGGAGGTCTGGGACATCCGCCGCGCGGCGTCGCGCCTCTCGGAGATGCGCTCGACGGATTATCTCGACGCTTGGGCGGCGCGCCGCCCGTCGCCCGCAGAGACAAACGATCGCGAGCCCTAAATGAGCGCGTCCCACGCAGAGCTTGGCCCGAACTCCCGAGTCTTCCTGGTCGATGGCTCGTCCTTCGTCTTTCGCGCCTATTTCCAATCGATCCGGCAGGACGCCAAATACAATTACCGCTCCGACAGATTGCCGACCGGCGCGGTGCGGCTCTTTTGCGCCAAGATCTTGCAGTTCTTGCGCGACGGCGCTGCGGGCGAGAAGCCCACGCATCTCGCGATCATCTTCGACAAGTCCGAGAATTCCTTCCGCAAGGAGATCTATCCCGAATACAAGGCGCATCGGCCCGATCCACCCGAGGATCTCGTGCCGCAATTCCCGCTCATGCGCGAGACCGTGCGCGCCTTCGGCCTCAAGCCCATCGAGCAGGACCGCTACGAAGCCGACGATCTCATCGCCACTTATGCCCGGCTCGCGCGCGAGAAAGGCGCGCGGGTGCTGATCGTCTCGGCCGACAAGGATCTCATGCAGCTCATCGGCGAAGGCGTCTCCATGTATGACCCGGCCTCTGGCGTCGCCGGCAAATTCGGCGCGCGCGAGGAGCGGTTCATCGGCGAGAACGAGGTGTTCGAATATTTCGGCGTCGAGCCCGGCAAGGTCGTCGACGTGCAGGCGCTCGCCGGCGACTCCACGGACAACGTGCCGGGCGCGAAGGGCATCGGCGTCAAGACGGCCGCGCAGCTCATCGGCGAATATGGCGATCTCGACACGCTGCTCGCTCGCGCAGCCGAGATCAAGCAGCCCAAGCGCCGCGAGGCGCTGACCGCGCCGCAAAACGTCGAATTGATCCGCATCTCGAAAAAGCTCGTCGAGCTCGTCCGCGATGTGGATCTCGAAATCCCGCTCGAGGACCTCGGCGTTCACGATCCCGATCCGCAAAAGCTCGTGGCCTTTCTGCTCGCGATGGAGTTTACGACGATCACCCGCCGCGTCGGCGAGATTTACGGCGTCGACCCGTCGAAGATCGATCCGGACCCTGCCTTCTTGGGAGCAAGCGGATGGCGGGGACGCAACGGCGAAGTCGCCCTCCTGCCGCCGCCGTCCCCTGCCCCCGCGCCCCTGCCCGGCCCGCGAGAGGATTCGGAGCTCTCGCCGTCGTCGCTCGCGGCGGCGCGCGCGAAACTTGCGCTTGCGGCGCCGATCGACCGCAGCGGCTACGAGACCGTGCAGTCCCTGGAGCGGCTCGATCAATGGATCGCCGACGCTCATGACGCCGGCCTCGTCGCGCTCGACACCGAGACGACCTCGCTCGATCCGATGAGCTGCCATCTGGTCGGCGTCTCGCTCGCGCTGCCGGGAGGACGCGCCTGCTACATTCCGCTCGGGCATCGCATGGGGCCAGACGATCTCTTCGGCGGCGCCGAGCTCGTCGCAGGCCAGATTCCCATGCATGACGCCATCGCGCGTCTGAAGCCGTTGTTCGAAGACCCGGCCGTGCTCAAGATCGCCCACAACATGAAATATGATCTCACCGTTCTCGGCGGCTGCGGCATCACCGTCGCGCCGATCGAAGACACGATGTTGATCTCTTATGCGCTCGACTCCGGCCGCAATAATCACGGTCTCGACGAACTCGCGCAGAAGCACCTCGGTCACAAGAACATTGCTTTCGGCGAGGTCGCAGGGACGGGAAAGAACTTTGTCGGTTTCGCGCGCGTGCCCGTCGACAAGGCGACCGAATACGCCGCCGAAGACGCGGACGCATGTCTGAAATTGTGGCGCCTATTGAAGCCGCGGCTTGCGGCCGAGAGCGCGACGACCGTGTATGAGACGCTGGAGCGGCCGATGGTCGCAACGCTACACGCCATGGAGATGCGCGGCGTTGCGATCGACCGCACGATACTCGCCCGCCTCTCGGGCGAGTTCGCGCAGACCATGGCGCGGCTGGAGGACGAGATTTGTGACGCCGCCGGCGAGCGCTTCAATCTCGGTTCGCCCAAGCAGCTCGGTGACATTTTGTTCGGCAAGATGGGACTGCCCGGCGCGAAGAAGACGGCGACCGGGCAGTGGTCGACTTCGGCCTCGGTGTTGGAGGATTTGGCCGAAGAGGGAAACGGCTTCGCGCGGTTGATCCTGGAGTGGCGACAGCTCGCAAAACTCAAATCCACTTACGCCAACTCGCTGCCGGGCTTCGTCAACGCCAAGACGGGCCGCGTGCACACCTCCTTCGCACTCGCGGCCACGAGCACGGGGCGGCTATCGTCCTCCGACCCCAATTTGCAGAACATTCCGATCAGAAACGAGATTGGCCGCAAAATTCGCGCCGCCTTCGTGGCGCCGCCCGGGCGCGTGCTGATCTCGGCCGACTACTCGCAGATCGAGCTGCGGCTGCTCGCGCATGTCGCTGACATACCGCAACTGAAAAAGGCCTTCGCCGAAGGTCTCGACATTCATGCGATGACGGCCTCAGAAATGTTTGGCGTGCCGATCGAGGGCATGCCGTCGGAGGTGCGGCGGCGCGCCAAGGCGATCAATTTCGGCATCATCTACGGCATCTCCGCCTTCGGTCTCGCCAATCAGCTCGGCATTCCGCGCGAGGAGGCGGCGCTCTATATCCGGACGTATTTCGAGCGCTTCCCCGGCATCCGCGACTATATGGACGCGATGAGGAAGACCGTGCGCGAGAAGGGCGTGGTCACGACGATCTTCGGGCGCAAATGCCATTTCCCGCGCATCGGCTCAGCCAACGCCTCCGAGCGCGCTTTCTTCGAGCGTCAGGCGATCAACGCGCCAATTCAGGGCGCGGCGGCCGACATCATCCGGCGCGCGATGGTCCGCATGGACGCGGCGCTGCTCTCAGAAAAGCTCTCGGCGCAGATGCTGCTGCAGGTGCATGACGAATTGGTGTTCGAGGCGCCGGAGGCGGAAGCCGAGAAGACCATCGAAATCGTCAAGCGCGTCATGGTCGAGGCGCCGCTTCCTGCGGTGTCCCTCGCTGCCCCGCTGAAGGTCGATGCCCGCGCGGCGCGCAACTGGGATGAGGCGCATTGAGGCCGCCACGCCTCATGCGAAAGGCCGACGCCTGATTCTTTGTGACGTTCCCCAATTGGCGCGAGCGCAGCACGACGAACAGCTAAAGCCCACCGCCCGCGCTAGATTCGACGCAACGACGCACTAAGATATCGAGCCGGGCCGTTGGCGGGGCCGATCAATGAGCGACTTCGAATTTGGCGTTAGTGAAGGTTGCCGCTCCCTCACCGGGGCTGCTTACGCCCTGCGTTTTCGGACAATTGGGAAACGTTGACATGAGTCGGCTGATCATTGTTTCCAGCTGTGTCGCCGATCCGCAATGTGAGACGTCTGGCGAGTTCGCGACCTCAATCCTTCAGGGGCTACGCGAGCGTGGCGGACTGTGGTTCGGCTGGAACGGCTCCATCGTAGCGGACGAATCCGAAATCGGCATCGGCCATACCCAACATGGCAATGTCACCCTGGTGACGATGCCGCTGACGGAGCGCGACTTTCAGGAATTCTTCCTCGGATATTGCAATGAGGGCCTTTGGCCAGTGTTTCACTATCGCCTCGATCTCGCGCGCTTTACTCAAGAGAACACCGAAAGCTATCGCAGGGTTAACGATCGGTTCGCGCAATTTCTCGCGCCGGAGCTGACACAGGGCGATCTCGTCTGGGTACAGGATTATCATCTGATCCCGGTCGCTGCCGGCTTGCGCGCCCGCGGCGCCACTAATCGCATCGGCTTTTTCCTGCATATTCCATTTCCGCCGCCGGATGTGCTCGTCGCGATGCCCGAATATGAATGGCTTATCAATACGATGCTCGAATATGACGTCGTCGGATTCCAGACGAAGACGGATCACGCCAACTTCTGCCGCTTCGTTTTCGGTTTCATGGGCGGGGAAATGCTCTCGCAAGACACGCTGATCGTCTCAGGCAAGCGGCTGACCGTCTCGGTATTTCCAGTCGGAATCAATGTGGATCACTTCGTCTCCATGGCGGAAACGCCGGAGGCGGAAACGCGGATCCAGAGATTACATCGACGCGGCGAAGCTCGCGTGAATATCATTGGGGTCGATCGTTTGGACTACAGCAAAGGCTTGCCGGACAGGCTCCGAGCGTTCAAGCGGTTTCTGGAGTTATTTCCGTACCACCACAAAGCCGTGACTTTGATGCAGATCACACCGCCGACGCGCGAGGACATTCAAGCCTATATCGATATTCGCCACGAGCTTGAAGCGCTTTCTGGCCAAATCAATGGAGAGTTTGGAGATTACGACTGGACGCCGGTGCGTTACGTGCGCCAAACGGTCGCGGAGGATACGTTAGCCGCGTTGTATCGAGGAAGCCGCGTCGGGCTCGTCACGCCCCTTCGAGACGGCATGAATCTGGTCGCAAAGGAATATATCGCGGCCCAGGACGCCAACGATCCTGGCGTTCTTGTGTTATCGCGCTTCGCCGGCGCGGCCGAGGATCTCGAGGAGGCCTTGATCGTCAACCCCTATGATGCAGACGAAGTCGCTCGAGCGATACAACGCGCGATCTTCATGCCACGAGAAGAGCGCATCGAGCGTCACCGCGCGCTCATGGCCCGCATTCGCGCGCGCGACGAGCGAAACTGGATGCAGGGGTTTATCCGTGCTCTCGGCGCGCGCCAGGGTCAAGATCTCTTCAACTCCGCGCCTTCCTGCTGATCTCGCACGCCACGGGACTGGGCTGCCCCGCCGCGCCGGTGATCCAAGCAAGGCTCAGCGCACCGCCTCCTTTCCCCCGCTCCTCTCGGCCGCCGCCGCCTTGCGGAAAAGCTCGGCGAAGAGCGCGAGCTCGGAGGGAGAAACGTCCGAGACGGCGACATAGCTGCGATCGGCGTCGCTCCAGGCTTCCGAGGCGTAGCCTAGCCGCGCGCGGCTCGCTTTCGGGAGCGCCGCCGGGGGAAGCTCGGTCAAAGCGATCTGATGCTCGCGGCGGCGGTAGATGAGCGTCGGCGCCGCTTCTCCGGCGACGATGTCGATGCGCGCGCCAGCGAGCGGAAAGCCCTCGGCCGCAAGGTCGACGACGAGCGTTGAGACGGGAAGCTTTCGCGCCAGCCAGGGCTTCACGACATGGCGGTCGCTCGCGGCGACATCGACCGGTTGATCGGCGATCTGTCCGCGTCGATAGGCGGCGACGATGGAGTCGAATTCTCGGATCTGGCGCCTCAGCGGAAAGCCAAAGGCGATCGAGCCCGATCCCGAGCGCCACCGCCGCGGCGAGCGCGGGGACGAAAAGGCGCGGCCAGGACGCGGTTCGACGGCGCCTCGCTTGAATGCCCGGGCTTTCCCCCTCCACCAGGGTCGTCAAGCGGTCGCGCAAGCTCGGCGGCGCGTTCTCCCGCTCGATGTTTTCGCGCATCACGCGACGCAGAGACACGACCGCCGTGTAACGGGCTGCGAATTCGGGCTCGCTCGCAATCCTTTTCTCGAGCGCGAGCGCGCTCGCCGCGTCGAGCTCGCCGTCGGCCAGCGCGTTGATGAGAAGCGCGTCCTGGTCGTCGCTCATGACCTTCGTCCCAGCGTCGCGATCAGCAGCGCCCGCGCACGCGCCAGGCGCGACATCACCGTGCCGATGGGCGCGCCGGTGGCCTCGGCGATCTCGCGATAAGAAAGGCCGTTGATCTCACGCATGACCAGGGTTTCCTTGAAGAGGAGCGGCAACGCTTCGATCGCGGCGGCGACGCCCTCGCGATCCGCTTTGGCGATGAGCGCTTCTTCCGGCGTCGGCGGCGTTTCCTCCGAAGAAGCGATCTGCTGCGTGCGCACCTCCTCCTCTCCGCCCGAAGGCACGAGCGCATGCGGCCGGTTCTTGGCGAGCCATGTAAACGCCGTGTTACGAACGACCGAAAGCAGCCAGGCGCGCGGATTCTCGACCAGCGCGCCATCCAAAGCCTTGAGCGCGCGCAGGCAGGCCTCCTGCGCAACGTCCTCGGCGTCGGTCGCATTGCCCGTCAACCAACGCGCCAGGGAATAGGCGTCGTCGAGGTGCGGCAACACTTGTTGGGTAAAGCGCCGCCGCGCCGTCTCGCTGGTCACGTCTCACCGTCGCGGCTGCTCAGGGCGTCACCTTGATCTCGCCCTTCATCTGCGGATGCAGTCCGCAAAAATAGACGAAATCCCCCGGCTTGTCGAAGACGTAGACGAAGCTGTCGTCCGTATCGAGCGCTTTCGAACGGATCTTGGCATCGGCGAGAACGACCGTATGCGGAATATCGTCGTGGTTGACGAAATGCACCTTTGTTCCGGCCTTCACCGTCGTCGCGGCGGGCGTGAAGGTGAAATTGTCGATGCCGATCGTCGTCTCTTCCGCTTTGACGGCGCCCGCGGAAAGGACCGCCAGAGCGGTCGCGAGAGAAAGCTGTAACAGAGCGTGGATCATGACGGCGTCCCCCTCTTAACCTGCCAAAGAGGAATCGACGATGGCGAGCGACGCTTGCCCGCGCTTCACCGCCACATTTGTGACGCCAAGCAGGCCGTGCAGCTCGCTCGCTGGAACCACTTTTGGGCCAGGCGCCGGCGCCGTTCCCGGCACGGGCTGGGGAAAAGCCGTCGAACGCGCGGTGTGGAAGGTCACATGGCCCTCGACCTTCTGCATGAGCTGGTGGATGTGGCCGTTGAGAACCGTTACCGACCCAAATCGCGCCAAAAGCTTCAGCGCCTCCGCCGCATCCTGCGTGCCCCACCCCCATTCGGGGGCGATCGTCCACAAAGGAACATGGGCGAAGACGACGATGGGCGTCGACGCGGGCTTGCCGCGAACATCGTCGGCAAGCCAGGCAAGCTGCTCGGCCCCGAGATTGCCCATGCCGCCCGCCTTCAGGTCGAAGACGTTGTTGAGCCCTACGAAATGCGCGCCGCCATGATCGAAGGAGAACCAGCCCCTGCCCTTGGAGCCCTTGCCATAGCGGTCGAGATAAGCTTGACCGTTGCTTTCGTCGATGATGTCGTGCTCGCCGGGAACATAGTGCACGTCGAGCTTGGCGCGCGCGATCCGCTGCTCCGCGTCGTCGAACTGCTGCGGTTTGGAGAGGTGGGTGATGTCGCCGGTGTGGATCATGAAGGCGGGCCTCGATGGAAGCGCGCCGATCTTGGCGATGGCTTCCTCCAGCGTGCCCAGCGCATTGGGGTTCGCCGGCTTGTCGAAGCCGACGTGGCTGTCGGAGATTTGCACGAAAGAGAAGCCGGTCGTGGCGGCTTCCGCCCCACCGATGCGCTTCGCCCCGGGGACGCCTCCCGATAGCGTCCAGACGAGGCCCGTCCCGCCCCAGGCCATGCATTCGAGGGCTTGTCGACGGTCGACGCCATCGCCTTTGTGATTGCCGTTCATCTTCGTCTCCTCTCGCCGGATCGAGGCCGGCAGAGAGGAGACTCAGGAGAGGGCGGCTTTATTCCCTCTAAAATTTCCAGCCGTCGCCGCGAGAGTTGCTCTCGCTCACTGCAGGACGATCGGCGCTTCCCACGCGCCCTGGTCGGTCACGAGCGTCAACGTCGCGGTCAAAGGCTCCTTGAGCGCGGCGCGGGCGCCGCTCGCCGAATAGAGCGTCAGCGCAAAGCCGTCGTCCGCGCGCGAAGCCTCGAGGGTGAAGGGGTCTTTCACCTCGCTAAAGACATCGAGAAGCGCGCCCTGGCCGCGATAATCCAGCCGCCAGCCTCCAGCCTCGCCTTCGCGGCGCAAGGCGAATAGTCTTTGCGCCTCGGCCGCGTCGAGTCGCTTAGGCACGTTCTCGGCCAGCGCGCGGGCGATCTCCGTTGCATAAGGAGACGCGACGCCAGGATTGAGCTGCACTCTCAAATGCGCGCGCACCGGCAGGCATATTTTGTCGCAAGCCGCGTAATCGAGATTCAAGTCGAGCTTCACCGGAGCCCGGGGGTCGCGCGGCGTCACCCGCAGCGGGAAGAGCGCCTTGGATTCATAGCCGGCCACCACGCCGCCCGCTTCTTTTATGTGCTTCGGAACCGGAAAAAGCGTCTCAACGCTTGCAAGGTTTCTCAGAAGCCGAAAAATCGAGCGTCGGCGCAACGCCGGCCTCCCCGGGCATTCGCCAATACGTCACTGCCTTTGGCGCGAGCCCGATCTCCAGCGCCGCGAGTCGTGTGCCGGCGGGCCCGCCATCGCCGGCGAGAAGCCTTGCCGTTGACAGTCGTCCGACCGCAGCATCGGAGGCGAAAGGGTCGGCGGCGGCAGGCCGGCAGCAGAAGATGACTGCAAGAAGAAGAAGCGGCGTCGCCCGCAACGTAGGCATTTTTGCTCCGAAGCTTGTGAAGGGGCGGTCAAAGCTTGCCAAATGAAGCTAGACCAGAAGGATTCGCGATCCGGGCGCGCGAGATTTGTCTGAAAACCGATGACGGTTTCCTCGAAAAATTCCGCTTAATTCCCCGCGGGGCCAGTTTGGACGCCTTGTCGGCGAGACGCAGCGGGCGTAGCATCACTCTATGAAAACAACTCGTGACAAGCAACCCGCCTCAAAGGCCGCCGGCCGCGACCCGTCACAACAGGGCGAGGAAGAGCCTGAGAGCGGAGCCCGCCCTGAAGCTGCCGCTCCGCCCACGCGGGGGAAGCGCGCTACGGGAAAAGCTCGCGCCGCGTCCGACGGCTCTTCGCAGCCGGCGCAAAGGTCTTTTCTCGACGGGCAGTTGCTGATCGCCATGCCCAGCATGTCGGACGAACGCTTCGCGCGCTCTGTGATCTACATGTGCGCGCATTCGGATGAAGGCGCGATGGGCATCATTCTGAATCGGCCATCGAGCGTGCGCAATTTCCCGGAGCTCCTGGAGCAACTGCGTGTGATCAACTCCGCCGAGCGTATCAGCCTGCCGCCGGCCGCCCGCAACGTGCAGGTGCTCTCGGGCGGACCGGTGCAGACCGACCGCGGCTTCGTATTGCACACGGGCGATTTTTTCATCGACAATTCAACGCTCAAGATAAACGACGGCGTGTCCCTGACCGCGACGATCGACATTTTGCGCGCGATCGCAACGGGACAAGGACCGGACCGCGCGCTCCTCGCGCTCGGCTGCGCCGGCTGGGACGCCGGCCAACTCGAGAGCGAAATTCAGCTCAACGGCTGGCTGCATTGTCCGGCCGATCCGGCCATCCTCTTCGATCACGATCTCGACACGAAATATCTGCGTGCGCTGCGCTCGATCGGGGTCGACCTCGGCAAGCTGTCGGTGAGCGCCGGGCACGCCTAGAGCATGTCCCGGAAAAGTGCGAAGCGGTTTTCCGATAAGGACATGGTCTAAGTTTTGATTTGGAGCGAAGTCCTTTTCGATCGCGTGATTCCACGCGATCGGGACGCGCTCTAGCCAAACGCAACCCAACTCACGGCGTCGGATTGGTGTGGACGCTGTGAATCGCGTCGATCCGCGCCTCGATCTCCGGGGTGATCTGTCACGAAAATCGCGTCGATGTCGGTCTTCAATTGCGCCATCGTCGTCGCGCCAATAATCGCCGACGTGACGAAACTGCGCGAGGCGGCGAAAGCGATCGCGAGCTGCGCCGGGTCGAGCCCGAGTTCTTTCGCAAGTCCGAGATAAGCGTCGATCGCGCTGGCCGCGCCCGGCGTCTCATATCGCTGCCCACGCTCGAAAAGCGTCGTGCGCGCCCTCGGCGGCCGCGCGCCCTTCTGGTATTTTCCGGTGAGGTAGCCTTGGGCCAACGGAGAGTAAGCGAGGAGCCCGACCTGCTCGCGCCAAGCGAATTCCGCAAGTCCCATCTCGAAGGCGCAATTCATCAAATGATAGGCGTTCTGGATCGAGACGACGCGCGGCTGGCGTCCTTCCTCGGCGGCGCGCAAGAAGCGCGCGACGCCCCAAGGAGTTTCATTCGACAGTCCGATATGCCGAACCTTGCCCGAGCGAACGAGTTCGGAGAGAACGGCGAGCGTCTCTTCGATCGCCACCTCCTCGCGCACGCTCGGCTCGCGCCAAGTAGAGCCGCCCGCCCCAAAAAGCGGCACGGAGCGATCGGGCCAGTGGAGCTGGTAGAGATCGATGTAATCGGTTTGCAGACGTTTGAGTGAGCCTTCAACCGCTTCGAGTATGTTCTTGCGATCAAGCTTCGGCGCATGGCCGTCCCTGCGCAGCCAAGTCATCTCGCTGCGCCCCGCGACCTTGGTCGCGATGACGACCTTGTCGCGGTTGCGCCGAGACGCGAGCCACGAGCCGATGATGCGCTCGGTCGAGCCTTGGGTCTCGGGCCGCGGCGGGATCGAATAGACTTCCGCGGTGTCGAAGAAATTGATCCCATGTGCGAGCGCATAGTCGAGCTGCTCGTGGCCTTCGCTTTCGCTGTTCTGCTGACCGAAGGTCATGGTGCCGAGACAGAGCGCCGAGACGTGAAGGTCTGTTCTTCCAAGCGGGCGAAGTTCCATTCGTGGTCTCCGAGAGGCAAGGCCGTCGCAGCGCGATGCTCGATTTCTGGGTGCGCGCGCAAGAGAAACGCCATTAAGCACAGACTAATGATGTAAAATATAATATTTGACCGTTCACAGAGGTGAATTGACTTGGCCCTGCGATAGGTATTTAAGACGTTGAGGACGGTCGAACGTCCGGCGAGCCCAGCAGCGAAGGAGAAGGCCCGGAAATGCAGGATGCGGCTGCGCGCGTGCGTCAACAGCATGCGGTCGTGCTCGTCGAGGATCGTGAAGGCCAGGTCCATGAGCTCGAGACGCTCGAAGGCTGGCGACTGATGGAAATCCTGAGAGATCACGGCGTCGGCATGGACTCCAATTGCGGTGGCGCGCTGGCTTGCGCGGAATGCCACGTGCTCATCGATCCCGCCTGGATGGACAGGCTGCCGCCGGCCTCTGAGGAGGAGCTGGAAAAGCTTGACGAGCTGCCGCTGATCCATGAGAACTCTCGCCTCTCCTGCCAGATTCTCTGGACCGACGACTACGACGGGATGAAAGTGACCGTCGCACCGGCGACCTAATGGCGAAGCCCACGCACCCACAGATACTGCTGGCGAGCGACCTCCGCGACGGCGAGGTCCTGTTCCTTGGCGCCGAGGACTGGGTGCGCGATGCGCGCGCCGCTGCGGTCGCGCGGGACCCCACTGAGGCCGCGTCGCTGGAAGCGCGCGGCAAGGCCGACGTCGCCGCCAACAAGGTCGTGGACGTCTACCTCGCCGAAGTCGAGATTGACGCCCTCCATGGGACCGCGGCCGCTGCACTTTCGCGAGCGGGCTCGGCTGGCGGGACCGAGCGTGCGGCGCGACCTTGGCAAGCAGGCGCACAGCACGGGAAGTTTCGGGAGCTAAGTCATGAACGCGCACGACCAGCGTCACGCGGCGCGCGCCAACGCGCCGACCACGAGCTATCTTTACGACGCCTATGACAAGGCTTTTGTGCGGGCGCGCGTCGCGGAGTTTCGCGAGCAGGTGCGCCGGCGCCTTTCCGGCGCGCTGAGCGAGGACGAGTTTCGGCCGCTACGTCTGATGAACGGCCTCTACCTGCAGCTCCACGCTTATATGCTGCGGGTCGCCATCCCTTACGGGACGCTGAGCTCGCGACAAATGCGGCGTCTCGCGGAGATCGCCGACAAATGGGACAAGGGCTACGGCCATTTCACGACGCGCCAGAACCTGCAGTACAATTGGCCGAAGCTCGTCGACGTTCCGGAAATTCTCGAGGCGCTCGCCGACGTCGAGATGCATGCGATCCAGACCTCCGGGAACTGCATCCGCAACGTCACGGCGGATCAGTTCGCGGGCGTCGCGCCGGACGAATTCGAGGATCCGCGGCCGACCGCCGAGTTCCTGCGCCAATGGTCGAGCCTGCACCCCGAGTTCAGCTTCCTCCCGCGCAAGTTCAAGATCGCGGTGAGCGGCGCCGAGACGGATCGCGCGGCCATCAAATTTCACGACATCGGCCTGCGCGTTCACGCCAATGCGCAGGGCGAAGCCGGCTATGAGGTCATCGTCGGCGGCGGGCTCGGCCGCTCGCCCTTCGTCGGCAAGACCGTGCGCGCCTGGCTTCCGCGCGCCGACCTCCTGGCCTATCTCGAGGCGATCCTGCGCGTCTACAACCGCTTCGGTCGGCGCGACAACAAATACAAGGCGCGCATCAAGATCCTCGTGCATGAGACGGGCCTCGAGCCGCTGACGCGCGAGATCGAAGCCGAGTTCGCGGCTATGGATCGGGCGCCCTTCGCTTTCGACCTCGATGAGTTCGAGCGCGTCAGAGGCTTCTTTGACCCGCCGCCCTACGAGGCGCTGCCCGAGCGTTCGCAAGCCTATGAGGAAGCGCGGCGCAAGCACGCCGGCTTCGACGCCTTCGCGAAGACAAACGTCGCCACGCACAAGATTCCCGGCTATGCGATCGTGACGGTTTCCCTCAAGCCCATCGCCGGCATTCCCGGCGACGCGACTTCCGAGCAGATGCGACTCCTGGCGGACGCCGCAGAGCGCTTCGGTTTCGGCGAGCTGCGCGTGAGCCACGCGCAGAACATCGTGCTGCCCCATGTGAAGCAGGACGATCTTCACGCGCTCTGGCGCCTCCTCGACGATGCCGGGCTTGCAACGCCCAACGCCGGACTGATCTCCGACATCATTTGCTGCCCCGGGCTCGATTACTGCTCGCTCGCGACGGCGCGCTCCATCCCCATCGCGCAGGCGATCTCGAGCCGCTTCAGCGATCTGGAACGCCAGCGCCTCGTTGGCGAGCTGGGCATAAAGATCTCGGGCTGCATCAACGCCTGCGGCCATCATCACATCGGCGCGATCGGCATTCTCGGGCTCGAGAAGCGCGGCAAGGAATCCTACCAGATCACGCTCGGCGGCGACCCGACGCTTTCGGCCGCAATTGGCGAGCTTTTGGGACCGGGCGTCGCCGCCGAGAATGTCCCGACCGTCATCGAGAGCCTCATCGAAATCTATCTGCGCGAGCGCCGCGACGGCGAGCGTTTCCTCGACGCATGGCGGCGCCTGGGCCAAGAGCGTTTCAAAGAGGCGTTGACCCGGGAGGGCGAAGATGGCGCTGATATCTGAAGGGCGTCTCATAGAGGACTCCTGGCGGCGCCTGGCCGACGAGGAGAGCCTGCCGAAGAACGGGAACTGCGTCGTCTCCGAGGCGCGTCTTGCTGAGGCTGCGAGCGCGCTTCCCGCTGAGGCGCCGCTGGGCGTTTTCCTGCCCAACACGGCTGATCCCGCGAAGCTCGCGCCTTACCTGTCGCGTCTCGCCCTCGTCGCGATCGCGTTTCCGGCTCCCGGCGACGGCCGCGGCTTTTCGCTCGCGCGACTGATCCGCCGCGCGGGGTTCAAGGGAGAGCTGCGGGCGAGCGGCCGCCTCATCGCCGACCAAGCGACGCATGCGCTTCGCTGCGGCTTCGACACGATCGAGATCGCCGCCGACATCGCCGCGCGGCAGGACGCCGCGCAGTGGGCTGCGGCCTCATCAGCCTACGGCGCGTTTTACCAGCAGGGTTACGCGAGCCGCGAGGCGATTCTCGAGGAAAGACGAAAGGGGCGCGGATGAAGCCTTCGCTCGTTGACCTGCTCGAACCGCGGCTCGTCCCGCTCGATCTCGCCCATCGTCTCAGGCTCGCGCGCGAGTTCATTCCCGGACGGATCGTCTTCACGACGAGCTTCGGGATCGAAGATCAGTGGATCACCCATACGATCCTCACGCTGGGTCTCGACATCGAGGTCACGACTCTCGACACCGGGAGGCTCTTCCCCGAGACATACGACTTGTGGGAGCGAACCGAGGCGCGCTACGCCAAGCGCATCGCCGCCGTCTACCCTTTTCCGGAGCCGCTCGAAGCTTTCGTGCGGGAGCACGGCGTCAACGGCTTCTACCAGTCAGTGGAAAACCGCAAGGCTTGCTGTCACATCCGCAAAGTCGAGCCGCTCGCCCGGCTGCTCGCTGGCTCCGCCGCTTGGATCACGGGTCTGCGCGCTGACCAGTCGAACGCGCGCGCCGATGCGGCGATGATCGAATATGACGGCGCGCACCGGCTGGTGAAGCTCAATCCATTGCTCGACTACTCCCGCGACGCGATCGTCGCATTGACCGAGGAATTCGACGTGCCGGTCAGCGAGCTGCATGCCAAGGGCTATTTGTCGATCGGCTGCGCGCCCTGCACCCGCGCGGTGAGGCCGGGCGAAAGCGAGCGCGCCGGGCGCTGGTGGTGGGAAGAAGACCAGAAGAAAGAGTGCGGGCTGCATGTGGGCGAGGACGGTCTGCCGCGGCGCCCCTCAGCGACGCAGGCCACGACGCCATGAGCTCGCTCGGCCCCAATAGGCTCGGCCATCTCGACAGGCTCGAGGCGGAAAGCATTCACATCATGCGCGAGGTCGTCGCCGAGTGCGAGCGGCCGGTCATGCTCTATTCGATCGGCAAGGACTCGGCCGCGATGCTGCATGTCGCGCTGAAGGCTTTCTATCCCGGCAAGCCGCCCTTCCCGCTGCTCCATGTCGACACGACCTGGAAATTCCGCGAAATGATCGAATTCCGCGACCGACGCGCAAAGGAGATGGGCGTCGAGTTGCTCGTCTACACCAATCCCAAAGGGATCGAGATGGGCATCGACCCTTTTGTGCATGGCTCGAAGCTTCACACCGACGTCATGAAGACCGAAGCGCTGAAGCAGGCCCTCGACAAATGGCGCTTCGACGCGGCTTTCGGGGGCGCGCGGCGTGACGAGGAGAAGTCGCGCGCCAAGGAGCGCGTGCTCTCCTTTCGAAGCGCGCAACATCGCTGGGACCCCAAGAACCAGCGCCCCGAGTTCTGGCGCCTCTACAACACGCGCAAGGCGCAGGACGAGAGCCTGCGCGTCTTTCCGCTTTCCAATTGGACGGAAGCGGACGTCTGGGACTATATCGCGCGCGAGGACATCCCGGTCGTGCCGCTTTATTTCGCCAAGGAGCGGCCCATCGTGCGGCGCGACGGCGCGCTCATCATGGTCGATGACGATCGCATGAAGCTGCGCCCAGGCGAAGCCGTTGAGCCTCTAAAAGTTCGCTTCCGCACGCTCGGTTGCTACCCGCTCACCGGCGCGATCGAAAGCGAGGCCGACACGCTAGACGCCGTGATCGCCGAAATGCGCGCGAGCCGCTCCTCGGAGCGGCAGGGCCGTCTGATCGATCATGACGGCTCGGCGTCGATGGAGCAGAAGAAGCAGGAAGGTTATTTCTGAAGATGCATGGCGTTCCTGCCCAGGCTTCCTCTCGTCGGGCTCTGGCCGATAAGCCGCTGCTGCGCTTCATCACCTGCGGCTCGGTCGACGACGGCAAGTCCACTCTGATCGGCCGCTTGCTCTATGATGCAGGGCTTGCCCCGGACGACCTGATCGAGGCGCTGGAGAAAGACTCCAAGAAGCACGGCACGCAGGGCGAAGCGCTCGATTTCGCGCTGCTCGTGGACGGGCTCGCGGCCGAGCGCGAGCAAGGCATCACGATCGACGTCGCCTATCGCTACTTTGCGACCGAGAAGCGCAAGTTCATCGTCGCGGACACGCCGGGTCACGAACAATACACGCGTAACATGGCGACCGGCGCCTCGACTGCCGAGCTCGCCGTGCTCTTGATCGACGCGCGCAGGGGGGTGCTGAGTCAGACGCGCCGCCATGCGGTGATCGTCTCGATGCTCGGCGTGCGCCATGTCGCGCTCGCGATCAACAAGATGGATCTCGTCGGCTACGACGAGGCGACCTTCCGGCGCATCGAGGCCGAGTTCCGCGACTTCGCGCGACATCTGCGCTTCCTCTCGATCGAGGCGTTTCCTCTCGTCGCCAAGGACGGCGACAATCTCGTCCATCAAAGCGCGCATATGCCGTGGCGGCAGGGCGTGCCGCTGCTCGCCTATCTGGAGAGCGTCGAGGTCGATCGCGGCGCGCTCGTTCAGCCGTTCCGTTTTCCGGTGCAATGGGTCAACCGCCCAAGTCACGACTTTCGCGGTTTCTCCGGCTTCGTTTGCGGCGGCAACGTCAGGCCTGGCGACATCGTCCGCGTTCTACCGGTCGGCCGCGACACGAAGATCGCGCGGGTCGTCGGCGGCGACGGCAATCTAAGCGCCGCGTTCGCCGGCCAGTCCGTGACCCTGACGCTCACCGAAGAGATCGACGTGTCGCGCGGCGACATGCTGGTGTCGCCGGCCTCCCCCGCCAAGGTCGGCGACAGGCTCAAGGCGCGGTTGTTGTGGCTCGTGCGCGAGCCGCTCGTCTGCGACAAAAGCTATTCCTTGAAGCTCGCGACGCGCATGGTCCCGGCCACGGTGAAGGCCGTGACGGCGCGCGTCGAGATCGAAACGGGGCTGACCGCTCCGCTCACGGAAGAGGGCGAGACGCTCGCGTTCAATGCGATCGGAGAGGCGGAGATAGAGCTCGCGCAGCCGATCGTCTGCGACCGCTATATTGAGAATCGCGAGACGGGCGGTTTCATCCTGATCGACCGCGTGACGAACGAGACAGTCGCGGTCGGACTCGTGACCGAGGCGGAAACGGCGTCAAAGGGCGGCGCCTCCTTTCTCGAGGCGAGCTACTCCTCGATGGAAGGCTTGCCGCCCCCCTCCACAACCCTCGCAACACGTCGAACGAGCTTCCTGAAGGCGCTCTCCTGGCGCGCGCTCGGCAGCGTGCTGACCTTCGCGATCGTCCTCGCCTTCACCCGAGACCTGGGCCTCTCGCTCGCGATCACCGCGACCGAGGCGGTTGCGAAAGTCGGTCTCTACTACCTGCACGAGCGCGCCTGGATGCGGCGTGGCGCGCGCGTGACGGAAAGCGTGGCGCCCCCGCATGACGTGGGGCTGTGAGGCTTTCGCGAGCCGCTCCGGGAGCAAAATCTTAATCTTGACGATGCTTATTGCACTTTTTTTAACATCGACATCTCGATTTCTTCCTTGATGCAGTCAATTTCGCCGCCTATCTGGTGCTAGGGCAAGGGGCGGTCTTGAGTCGGAGAAGGCGAGAAAGCCTGTCCCTTTTTGGACGCGCAGTTTCGAGCGTGAAGAGGTTTTCGCGCGCTTGAAGCTTCCCCAAGAGGATTCGGCTATGCATGCCCAAGGACAGGCCAGCGCTGGCGGCGCGATGAGGACCATGGGATTCGTCGACCCGTTTGCATCAAGATGCCGGCGTCTCTTCCACAATCTCGACGTCCCGCATCTTTACGAGCAGGCCCTGCAGCGTGGCGAGGCTGCGATCGTCCACGGCGGCGCGCTCGTCGCCGAGACCGGCGCGCACACCGGTCGCTCCCCGAAGGACAAGTTCATCGTCGCCGACCCACTGACGCAAAACGCCGTCTGGTGGGAGAACAACCAACGCCTGGAGCGGGCGAAATTCGATCTCCTGCTTGCGGACTTTCTGGCGCATGTCCAGGAAAAAGAGCTGTTCGCGCAGGATCTTTACGGCGGCGCCGATCCCGCGTTCCAAGTCAAGGTTCGCGTCTACACCGAGTTCGCGTGGCATTCGCTTTTCATCCAAAACCTTCTCATTCGCCCCGAACCGCGCGAGCTTTCCGGTTTCGCGCCGGAGCTGACGATCATCGATCTGCCCTCCTTCAAGGCCGATCCGCAGCGTCACGGCTGCCGAAGTGAAACCATCATCGCGATGGATCTATCGCGAAAGATCGTGCTCATCGGCGGCACGAGCTACGCCGGCGAGATCAAGAAATCGGTGTTCACCTTTTTGAACTTCATGCTGCCGGCGCAGGGCGTTATGCCGATGCATTGCTCGGCCAATATCGGCGCTGAAGGCGACGCAGCCATCTTCTTTGGGCTCTCCGGCACTGGCAAGACGACGCTCTCCGCAGACCCGATGCGCCGACTGATTGGCGACGACGAACATGGTTGGAGCGCCGACGGCGTCTTCAATTTCGAGGGCGGATGCTACGCCAAGGCCATCAAGCTTTCGCGCGAGGCCGAGCCGCAGATTTTCTCGATGACCGAGCGTTTCGGCGCGGTGATGGAGAACGTGGTTTTCCATCCGCACACGCGCGTCTGCGATTTCGACGACGGCTCCCGGACCGAGAACACGCGCATCGCCTATCCTTTGCACTTCATGCACGGCGCGGTGGAGGAAGGCCGCGGCGGGCACCCCAAGAACATCGTGATGCTGACCTGCGACGCCTTCGGCGTGCTGCCGCCGATCGCGCGGCTGAGCGCGGAGCAGGCGATGTATCATTTTCTGTCGGGTTACACGGCGAAGGTCGCCGGCACGGAGAAGGGCGTCCGAGAGCCCGAAGCGACCTTCTCAACCTGTTTCGGCGCCCCCTTCATGCCGCGCCGCCCGCAGGTTTACGGCGATTTGCTGCGCGATCTCATCCTGCGGCACGAAGCGAATTGCTGGCTTGTCAACACCGGCTGGAGCGGCGGCGGCTATGGCGTCGGCGCGCGGATGCCGATTTCGGCGACGCGGCGCCTGCTCCGCGCGGCGCTCGCCGGCGAACTCGAGCAAGCGCGCTTCGAGACCGAGCCCTTCTTCGGGCTGTCGGTCCCGCTTTCGGCGCCAGAGGTCGACGCGGGTCTTTTGAACCCCATGAAGAGCTGGTCGTCGCCCGCCGATTACGAAACGACGGCGAAGAAGCTCGTCCACATGTTCGACTCAAATTTCGAGACGTTGGCGATCGACCGGAGCCTGCGCGCCGCGAGCTAGCGCGAGCATTCGACGCTCGCTCCTACGCGCGCGCCGAACCCCTCCCCGGCCACTGACGAAAACTTTTCGCCGAAAGCCAGGCGCTTGCGCCGCTGCCTCCATCGACACTGTAAAGTTTGGCGAAGCGCCGCGTTTCGCTTTGCTCGAGATCAAGACCGGCGCCGCCGGTCTAGACGCCATGTTCCGACCCCCATGGAAAACTTCTTGCTTGTCGAAAGCGACGAGGCTTACTGCGGCTTGGCTTTGGCCATGCGGCCGGCAAGGAGAAAGAAATGAGCGACGCGAAGCGACTGGAAGAAGGAGACCAAGCCCCGGACTTCTCCCTCCCTGGGGCCGGAGGTGAAAAGCATGGGCTCGGCTCGTATAATGGCAAGAAGGTCGCGCTCTATTTCTACCCCAAGGACGACACCTCCGGCTGCACCAAGGAGGCGATCGACTTCAACGGGCTGCGCGACAAATTCGCCAAGGCCGGCACGGCGATCCTCGGCGTCTCGCCGGATCCCGAGAAAAGCCACGACAAGTTTCGCGCCAAATATGAGCTGAAGATTCCACTGGCCTCGGACGAGACGAAGGCGATGCTGTCGGCCTATGGCGTCTGGGTCGAGAAGAGCATGTATGGACGCAAATATATGGGCGTCGAACGCACGACCTTTCTCATCGGCCCGGATGGGCGGATCGCAAAGGTCTGGCGCAAGGTGAAGGTTCCCGGCCACGCCGAGGAGGTGCTCGCGGCCGCCAAGGCCTTGTGAATACGGGCCTTCGGGCCCTTTATATTTCCCTTATGCGCTGGGCCGCGTTTCGGCATGGCGCCCTTATGCGTCAATCTTTAAATTCACTCCCGACGGTTGAGACATCCCCTGTCTCAACTCAAAGACGGAGCACAGCGCATGCTGGATTTCATTTTCATCGGCTCAGGCCTCCTGCTTTTCGCGCTGACCGCGGCCTATGCGCGCTTCTGCGGCAAGCTCTGAGGGAGCCTGACATGACCGAACCAATCATTGGCCTGAGCGTCGCCGTGCTGCTCGGGATCTACCTCGTCTACACGCTCCTTCATCCCGAGAAATTCTGAAATAGCCTCGGGCTTTTGCGAGAGGATCATCATGACAATCGTGGGTTGGGCGCAGATCGCCCTCATCCTCGCGGCGGTGATCGCCGCGGCAATTCCGCTTGGCGGTTACATCGCGCGGGTGCTCGCTGGCGAGCGCACGTTCCTGACGCCAATCCTCGCGCCGGTCGAGCGCGTCTTTCTACAGGCTTTCCGGCGTTAATCCAGAGCGCGAGCAGAGCTGGTTCGTCTACACCATGGCCATGCTGGCCTTCAGCGTGGTGGGGTTTCTCTCGCTCTACGCCCTGCAGCGCCTGCAAAATCTATTGCCGCTCAACCCGCAAGGGTTCGATGGCGTGTCCGGCCGATCTGGCCTTCAACACCTCGCTCTCCTTCATCACCAACACCAACTGGCAGAACTATTCCGGCGAGACGACGATGAGCCATCTCACGCAGATGCTCGGTCTCACCGTGCATAACTTCGTGTCGGCCGCGACGGGTCTCGCCATGGCGTTTGCGCTGGTGCGCGGTTTCGCGCGCGCGGAATCGCCGACGGTTGGAAACTTCTGGGTGGATCTCACGCGCGGGACGCTTTACGTGCTCCTGCCGATCTCCATCCTTGTCGCGCTTGCGCTGGTCGCGCTCGACGTTCCGCAAACGCTCGCCGGCTCCGTCGAAGCGACGACGCTGGAAGGCGCGAAGCAGGTCATCTCCATCGGCCCCGTGGCGAGCCAGGAGGCAATCAAGCAGCTCGGGACCAACGGCGGCGGCTTCTTCAACGCCAATTCCGCGCATCCCTTCGAGAACCCCAACGCCCTCGCCAACATGTTGGAGATTTGGGCGCTGCTCGTCATTCCCTTCGCAACCGTCCTCGCGTTCGGAAAGGCTGTCGCCGATTTTCGGCAGGGACGCGCCATCGCCATCACCATGGGCATCGTGCTCCTGGCGGGGATCTCTGTGGCCTATTGGGCGGAAGCGGCGGGCAATCCCCTGCTGACCGACAAGCTCGGCGTCGAGGTTGCGCCCGGCAACATGGAAGGCAAGGAAGTTCGCTTCGGTCCCGCGATGAGCGCGCTTTACGCGGCGGCGACGACGGGGACGAGCACCGGCGCCGTCAACGCTATGCATGACTCGTTCACGCCGATCGGCGGGCTTGTGCCGCTCTTCAATATGCTGCTCGGCTGCATCTCGCCGGGCGGCGTCGGCGCGGGGCTTTACGGTTTCCTCGTGCTCGCAGTGATCGCCGTTTTCGTCGCAGGGTTGATGGTCGGCCGCACGCCCGAATATCTCGGCAAGAAGATCGAAGCGCGCGAGATGAAGCTCGCCATGCTGGCGGTGCTGATCTATCCGCTGAGCGTGCTCGGCTTTTCGGCGGCGTCGCTGATGCTGAAGACGGGGCTCGACAGCCTCGGCAATTCGGGACCGCACGGTCTGTCGGAGGTCCTCTACGCCTTCGCCTCCACCAACGCCAACAACGGGTCGGCCTTCGCGGGCCTCTCCGGCAATACGCTGTGGTTCAACAGTACGCTCGGCGTCGCCATGTTCATCGGCCGCTTCGCCTATGTGGCGCCGGTGCTGGCGCTGGCAGGCGCCTTCGCCGCCAAGAAGAAGGCCCCCGCCTCGGCCGGAACCTTCCCGACGCATGGACCGCTCTTCATCGGCCTGCTGATCGGCGTGATCGTCATCCTCTACCTCCTCCAATATTTCCCGGCGCTCGCGCTGGGCCCCGTGGTCGAACACTTCCTGCTGCAAGCCGGAAAGACCTTCTAACGGAGTCGCATCGCATGTCCTCGAAACTCGCCTCGCCCGGACTCTTCGATCCGGCCATCATCAAACGCGCCTCCATCGATGCGTTCCGCAAGCTCGATCCGCGACACCTTGCCCGAAACCCCGTAATTTTCGTCACTGAGGTCGTTTCGCTCGTCGTGACGATCCTGTTCCTGCGCGACGTCGTCACGCGCAATGGCGACGCGTTCTTTACCGGCCAGATCGCGGCCTGGCTCTGGTTCACCGTGCTCTTCGCCAACTTCGCCGAAGCCGTGGCGGAAGGGCGCGGCAAGGCGCAAGCCGACGCGCTGCGCAAGACCCGCACCGACACGCGGGCCAAGCGGCTCATAGATCCCGCAGGCAAGAACGGAATGAGCGACGTCGTGGAAGGCGTCTCCGCGCTCGATCTCAAGATCGGCGACGTGGTGCTCGTGGAGGCCGGCGATCTGATCCCCGGCGACGGCGAGGTCATCGAAGGCGTCTCCTCGGTGAACGAGTCGGCGATCACCGGCGAGTCCGCGCCCGTCATCCGCGAGGCGGGCGGCGACCGTTCGGCCGTCACAGGCGGCACGACCGTGCTGTCCGACTGGATCAAAGTGAAGATCACGGCCGCGCCGGGCTCGACCTTCATCGACCGCATGATCGCGCTGGTCGAAGGCGCGCAACGGCAGAAGACGCCTAACGAGCTCGCGTTGTCGATCCTGCTCTCAGGCCTGACGATCATCTTCCTCATCGTCTGCGTGACGCTGTGGCCGCTCGCCAATTACTCGGGAACGACGCTGTCATTGAGCGTGCTTATCGCCCTGCTCGTCTGCCTCATTCCAACGACGATCGGCGGTCTTCTCTCCGCGATCGGCATCGCCGGCATGGATCGGCTGATCCGCTTCAACGTGATCGCCACCTCCGGCCGCGCCGTCGAGGCGGCGGGCGACGTCGACACCTTGCTGCTCGACAAGACCGGGACGATCACTTTCGGCAACCGCATGGCGGACGAGTTCGTCGCGGTCGGCGGCGTCTCGGAACGCGCCTTGGCGGAAGCCGTTCTGCTGGCGTCCCTCGCGGATGAAACTCCTGAGGGCCGTTCGATCGTCGCGCTGGCGAAGAGCCGCTATGGGTTGGAGGCGCCGATCCTCGGGGCGGAGGCCCGGACCGTCCCCTTCTCGGCGCATACGCGCATTTCGGGCGTCGATCTGCCGGGCCGCTCGGTGCGAAAGGGCGCCGTGGACGCCATTCTGGCGCAGTTGCAGACGGCGCCGAGCGCCTCTGCGGAGCAGTGGCAGGACGGCGCCGACACCGCTGGCCTCGGCCTTCGCGAACGCGCGGCGGCCGCAAGGTTCCTCGCTCCTGAGGACTTCTCGCGCGCCGTTGAACGCATCTCGCGCGCTGGCGGCACGCCCTTGGCGGTTTCGGAAAACGGACGTCTGCTCGGCGTTGTGCACCTCAAGGACATCATCAAGCCGGACATCAAGGCGCGTTTCGCCGAGCTGCGCGCCATGGGGATCAAGACGGTGATGGTCACGGGCGACAATCCGATCACCGCCGCCGCCATTGCGGGCGAAGCCGGCGTCGACGACTTCATCGCGCAGGCGAAGCCGGAGGACAAGCTGGCCTACATCCGCAAGGAGCAGCAGGGCGGACGCCTCATCGCCATGTGCGGCGACGGCACCAATGACGCGCCGGCGCTGGCGCAGGCCGATGTCGGCGTTGCGATGCAGACCGGAACGCAAGCGGCGCGCGAGGCCGGCAACATGGTCGACCTCGACAGCGATCCGACGAAGCTCATCGAGATCGTCGCCATCGGCAAGCAGCTCCTCATGACACGCGGCTCGCTCACGACCTTCTCGATCGCCAATGACGTCGCGAAGTATTTCGCGATCATTCCGGCATTGTTTATCGTGACCTATCCCGAGCTCGGAGCGATGAACGTCATGAAGCTGGCGTCACCGCAGTCGGCGATCCTGTCGGCCGTGATCTTCAACGCGGTGATCATTGTCGCGCTGATCCCCCTGGCGCTGAAGGGCGTCGAGTACCGGCCCGTCGGCGCGGCGGCGCTGCTTCGCCGCAACTTGCTGATCTATGGGCTCGGCGGCATCGTCGCTCCCTTCATCTGCATCAAGCTCATCGACCTCGTCGTTTCGGCTCTGCATCTCGCCTGAGGACTCCGCCATGCTTTCTCAACTCCGCGCATCCCTGGTCATGGTGACCCTGTTCACGCTCTTGACCGGCCTCCTCTATCCGTTAGCGATCACGGGGCTCGCGCAACTGTCGTTTCCCGCCAGGGCCAACGGCTCGCTCATCGAGCGAGACGGCAAGATTCTGGGCTCCGAGCTCATCGGCCAGAATTTCGTGGCCGGGCGCTATTTCCATCCCCGGCCCTCGGCGACGAGCGCGCCGGACCCGGCGGACGCGACGAAAACAGTCGACGCGCCCTACAACGCGGCCAATTCCGGCGGCTCCAATCTCGGCCCGACGTCGAAGAAGCTCGTGGATCGGGTCGAGGCTGCGATCGAAGCCGGCGTCGCCGAAGGGCGGCTCTGGGACGTTCCGGCCGATTCGGTGACGACCTCGGCCTCGGGCCTCGATCCGGACATCTCCCCAACCTATGCGCTCATGCAGGTTTCCGCCGTCGCCAAAGCGCGCGGCCTGAGTGAGGGGCGTGTCCGCGCGCTGGTGGAAGACAACGTCGAGCACCGCGCCGCCGGATTCATCGGTGAACCGCGCGTCAACGTGCTTCGTCTCAATCTCGCATTGGATGCTTTGCGTTAAGACAGGAACTGACGCCGGACCAGGACCCGCGCTTTACCCGCGCGGGTCCTGGAGTTATCGATCATCTCGGACACTGACCAAAATTCGAGGGTGTCATGGACGAACTTTCCCTCATCAAGCTGCTCCTCGGATCAGTTCTGATGCTTTGCGTCCTTCGTCTATTCATCGTTGCGTTCCTGGGCGACGGCCAAGCCGGTCCGGTCATTGGTCGGCTTCTGCGAGGGCGCACGCGCCACTGTGACAGACGCGAAGCGACAGAAAGGCGTCCGTGAAAGCCAGGATCGGCGCATTGAGGGTAGCGAAGGGCGAACCGCTCTGTAACCGTGGGGATGTAGTTTGATGAATCTCCTCGGGTGGATCGAAATTTTTTTGGTTTTGACGCTGGTTCTCGGCGCAGCTTGGCCGACTGGAGTCTTCATGGCCGACGTATTCGAGGGTCGCCGAAATTTTCTCTCCCCCGTGATCGGGCCGCTCGAAAGCAGTCTCTATCGTCTTGGGGGGGTCGATCCTCGAGAGGAACAGGATTGGCTTCGTTATACGTTGTCGATGATCTTTTTTACCACCGGATGTTTTGTCGCCCTCTATCTAGTTCAGAGACTTCAAGCCTTCCTCCCGCTCAATCCCTCAGGCCGAGACGCAATAGCTCCGGACCTCGCCTTCAACACGGCGATCAGCTTCGTCACCAACGCCAATTGGCAGGCCTATGCCGGCGAGACGACGATGAGCCATTTCACGCAAATGGCCGGTCTCACCACGCACAATTTCCTCGATACTGCGGTCGCCATGGCTTTGGCCGTCGCATTGACGCGGGCGTTCGTAAGCGGCGAATCCCAGACGATCGGGAATTTCTGGGTCGATATGACCCGCGCGACGCTCTACATTCTATTGCCAATTTCGATCCTGCTTGCGCTGATTTTCGTCGCGCTCGGCATACCGCAAACATTGCAGGGGTCGTTCGAGGCGACGACGCTTGAAGGCGCAAAGCAGACCATCGCCATTGGACCCGTGGCCAGCCAGGAGGCGATCAAGCTGCTTGGAACCAACGGCGGTGGATTTTTCAACGCCAATTCAGCCCATCCATTCGAAAACCCCAACGCATGGTCGAACGTGGTCGAGTGTTGGAGCCAGCTCGTTCTTCCCGTGGCGTTCGTCTTCGCTTTTGGTCGAATGGTGGGGGACGCTCGCCAGGGCCGAAGCCTGCTTGCTGCAATGGCGGTCATCTTTCTCCTTGGTCTCGCAGTCCTTTACCGGATGGAGGGGAGCGGCAATCCACTTTTGACGAATCTTGGCGTTGACCCGTCCGCCGGCAATATGGAGGGGAAGGAGGTGCGATTCAGTCAGGCCGGCGCGGCTTTGTTCGCAATTGCGACGACGGGAACCGGCACTGGCGCCGCCAACGCCACCTTCGACTCGCTGATGCCGATCGGCGGTCTGGTTCCGATGTTCAATCTGCTGATGGGATGCATCGCGCCGGGCGGCGTCGGAACGGGACTTTACACGATGCTTCTTCTCGCCATTTTATCCGTCTTCATCGCGGGGCTCATGGTCGGCCGCACCCCTGAATATCTCGGTAAGAAAATCGAAGCGAGAGAGATGAAATTCGCTATGTTCTCTTTGCTGCTGACACCAGCGCTCGTGCTCGTCTTTGCTGCCGGCGCGGTCATGTTGAAAGTCGCTCTCGACAGTCTTGGCAACGCGGGTCCACATGGGCTGAGCGAAGTCCTGTATGCTTATGCATCGACGGCCTCCGACAACGGCTCCGCGTTCGGTGGTCTCTCCGTGAACACGCCCTGGTTCAATACGACGACCGGCGTCGTGATGCTCTTGGGTCGCATCGCGGGCGTGGCGCCCATCATGGCGATCGCTGGCTCCCTCGCTCAAAAGAAGAAGACTCGACAGTCGGCCGGCACGTTTCCAACCCATGGGCCGCTTTTCGTCATCCTTCTGCTTTCGGTCGTGCTGATCGTCACGCTGTTACAGTTCTTTCCCGCCATCATGCTTGGCCCCTTGGTCGAACATGTGCTCATGATGGCCGGTCGGACGTTTTGACGCCGCGCCGAGCCCAGGTCTGCCTCACGCCGCGGAACCGCGATTGGTCTTGTTCGAGCGTCCTGGATCGCCGTAAGTTCTAGGATGGCTCGACCCGCCGACAATGGGTTCGCCGCGCGCGAGCAAACTCGAGGGATGCTGGAGGACCGGGAAATTGGCGCAGCCAGACAGCGGCTTGGAACGCCGGCCGGATCCCGACGCGCTACTCGCGCTTGCCGGCCAGGAGGGAAAAGGCCGGCTCCGCGTCTTCCTGGGCGCCGCGCCGGGGGTCGGCAAAACCTATGCGATGCTCGCGCGCGCGCGCGCGGCGAAAGCCCTCGGCCACGACATCATGATCGGCCTGGTCGAAACCCACGGGCGTAGCGAAACCGAAGCGCTCATCGAGGGGCTAGAGGTCTTGCCGCGGCGCCGCATCGACTACCGCGGCCGCACGCTCGAAGACTTCGATATCGACGCCGCCCTCGCCCGCAAGCCTCAAACGATCCTCGTCGACGAGCTTGCCCACACCAACGCCCCCGATAGCCGCCACCCCAAGCGCTGGCTTGACGTGGAGGAGCTGCTCGGCGCGGGCGTGGACGTCTGGACGACGCTCAACATCCAGCATCTCGAAAGCCTCGCCGACGTGGTCACGCGGATCACCGGCGTCGCCGTGCGCGAGACTGTTCCCGATCGGCTGCTGGCGGATGCGCATGACGTGATTCTCGTCGACATCACGCCTGACGAGCTTCTGGAGCGCCTGTCGCAAGGCAAGGTCTATGTCGCCGACATGGCGGCGCGGGCCAAGCAAAGCTTTTTCGTCCCAAGAAATCTCATCGCGTTGCGCGAGCTCGCGCTCCGGCGCACGGCCGAACGCGTCGACGACGATATGGTCGACCTTCTCCGCCAAGGCGCCATCGAGGGCCCCTGGGCCACCTCGGAGCGTCTCCTGGCGCTTGTTGGTCCTGGAAGCTCGGGCGAACGTCTCGTGCGCACCGCCGCGCGACTGGCGAGCGGCCTCAACGCGTCCTGGATTGCGCTCTATATCGAGCGAGCGATCGGCGAAGGCGAATCTGCCGAAGGCGTCCGAAGAGTAGACCAAACCTTGCGCCTTGCCGAAACGCTGGGGGCGGAGGTCGAGCGGCGCATCGCCGAAGACATGGTGGGAGAGGCGCTCAAAATCGCGCGCCAAGGAAACATCACCCAGATTGTCGTTGGCCGTTCGCGGGCGAGTTTTCCGACGCGTCTGTGGCGACCTTCGCTCGCCGCCGAATTGGTGCGTCGTTCCCCGAACATCGCCGTCCTTGTCCAGATCGACGAGGAAGCCGAGCCCCGGCCGCAGCGAAAGAAGATCGAGAGGAGCGAGATTCAGTTCGGCGTCGCCGCCGCCCTCCTGCTCGTCGCCATGACGGTCGGCGTCGGGACGTTGCTCGAGCGCTGGTTGCCGCCCGTCAATTTCGCGACGATCTTCCTTTTGCCAGTCCTTATATGCGCGGCGCGTTTCGGCCTGTGGCCAGCGATCGTCGCGGCGATTGTTTCCTTTCTCGCGGAGGATTATTTCTTCATCGATCCGCGCTACAGCATCACGATCTCGGAGCCGCATGAATTCATCACGCTGGCCGTCTCGCTCGTTGTGGCGGCCGTCACGGGCATGCTCGCGAGCCGGCTGCGCGATCATTCGCGCGCCATGCGCCAACGCGCTCAATCCGCCCAGTCACTGTTCGAATTCTCGCGAAAAGTCTCGGCCGCACGCGATCTCGACGAAGTGCTGTGGACCGCCGCCACCCACGCCCAGAAGACGCTGGGGATAAAGAGCGTCGCCTTTCTCATCCCTGAGGAGCGCGACCTCATCATTCGCTCGGCTTGGCCTCCGATCGACC
>CAVXEI010000008.1:0-7685 GCA_963760695.1 uncultured Alphaproteobacteria bacterium
CCAGCGTTCCCGGCGTCACTTGACTTGCGGTGGCGGAGGCTCTTGATTGAGCTGCGGGATATCCTCCGGAGCCGGCGCGTCGCCCTGACAATTGACCATCAGGTTGTTGACGAAGGACATTGGCACTTGAATCAGAATCGAGGCGCCAATCAAAATCCAGGCGAGCCTGCGCTTGCCGCGGCCATAAAAATAGGCGCCCGCAAGCGGGATAAGCAGCAGCAAGAAAGGCCAGGGACCGGCAACCACCTGCTCGCAGTACCAGTTTTCCATGTTCGACATAAGGTTCACCTCGGCAGGTCAGTTTCACCCATAAGGAATTCGTCGATTGCGGCAGCGCATTGTCGCCCTTCGCGGATCGCCCAGACGACGAGCGACTGGCCGCGGCGCATGTCGCCGCAGGCGAAGACTTTTTCACGAGAGGCGGCGTAGCTGCGCGTATCCGCGGCGACATTGCCGCGCGGATCCAGTGCGAGCCCGAGCTTCTCCAGCATTCCCTCTTTTACGGGAGCGACGAATCCCATTGCGAGAAGCACCAGATCGGCCTTAAGCAGAAAGGAGCTGCCCGGGATTTCGTTGAACTTGTCGTCCACCTTGACGCAACGCAGCGCTTTCACCACGCCGTTCTCGCCGACGAATTCGGCCGTTCTGACCGAGAATTCGCGCTCCGCGCCTTCCTCATGCGACGAGGACGTGCGAAGCTTCAAGGGCCAGTCCGGCCAGACGCGCAGCTTGTCCTCTTTGTCCGGCGGACGTGGGAGGATCTCGAGCTGTGTGATGGAGAGCGCGCCCTGGCGGCGCGAGGTGCCGATGCAGTCGGAGCCCGTGTCGCCGCCGCCGATCACGATGACGTGCTTGCCGGTTGCGAGAATGGGCGCCCCTTGCGTCGCAGGCTCCCCGGACACGCGGCGATTCTGTTGGGGCAGGAAATCCATCGCGTAGTGGACGCCCGCGAGCTCTCGCCCCGGCATGGGTAGATCGCGCGGCGCTTCCGCGCCGCCGGCGAGCGCCAGCGCGTCATGGCCGTCGAGCAAGGCTTTGACGTCCTTGTCGAAACCGACCGCCACATTGTAGTGGAAAACCACGCCCTCGGCCTCCATCTGCGCGACTCTTCGGTCGACGAGATGCTTCTCCATCTTGAAGTCGGGGATGCCGTAGCGCAGCAAGCCGCCCGCTTTGGCGCGTTTCTCGAAGACATGCGGCTCGTGGCCTGCGCGCGCGAGCTGCTGCGCGCAGGCGAGTCCCGCCGGCCCCGAGCCCACGACCGCCACGCGCTTGCCCGTTTTGCGGCGGGGCGGCTCCGGAACGACCCAGCCCTCGGCGAAACCGCGGTCGATGATCGCACATTCGATCGACTTGATCGTGACCGGCTGGTCCGTGAGATTGAGGGTGCAGGCGGCTTCGCAGGGCGCGGGACAGACCCTTCCGGTGAATTCCGGGAAATTGTTCGTCGAATGAAGATTGGCGAGCGCTATTTTCCAGTCGCCCTCGTAGACGAGGTCGTTCCAATCGGGGATCTGATTGTTGACCGGACAGCCGTTGTGACAGAAAGGGATGCCGCAGTTCATGCAGCGCGCGGCCTGCGCCCGGGTCGCTTCCTCCGAGAGCGGGATGACGAATTCGTCGTAATGGCGGATGCGATCGGCGGCCGGCTTGTATTTGCGGTCCTGCCGGTCGATCTCCAAAAAGCCCGTCGCCTTGCCCATGTCGCCTTCCGCCCGCGCCTTCGGGCGCGTCATCTCATTCTCGCCGGGTCGTCGGGCTCTTTGCTCGAAGCAAACACCCTTCGCGGGCGGAAGCCGCCCGACGCTCACGCGCCTCTCTCTAAAGAGCCTCCCGGGCGCGTCGTCAAGCGGCAGGCCGAACTCTCGCGCCTCGCTGATACTTGCGCGGGCCATCGCCTCGGTCCTAATCTGGCGCGGTCATGACGCCTCAAGAAAAGCGCGCGCTCGAGGAAGGCGCTAACTTCGCTCCCCGTTTCGACGCACAGGGTCTCATCGTCTGCGTGACGACCGAGGCGGGAACGGGTCGGGTGCTGATGGTCGCCTATATGAACCAGCAGGCGCTGGGGAAGACCATCGAAACCGGGGAGGCTCACTACTGGTCGCGCTCGCGCGAGACTCTGTGGCGCAAGGGCGAGACTTCCGGCCAGCTCCAGCGCGTCGTGAGCTTGAGCGTCGACTGCGATCAGGATGCGCTTTTGCTCGAGGTCGAGCCTCAGGGCGATGGAGGCGCCTGCCACACGGGGAGAAAATCCTGCTTTTATAGGAGACTGGAGCGTGACCGTGACCGGCTCGTTTTCGTCGAATGAGGCGAAAAGCGCCCGGTCGTTAGCAAACCCCTCACTTTTCGGGAGCAGCCTTCGGTCCTAAATCTGACTCAATAGCAATGCTTGCTAGGGGCTGGAACAGGGACGAAGCTGCTCAATGTTCTCCATCATGCGAAAGAGCTTCGACATGTCGGACGAGCGGTTGAGCGTCCCGCCGCCGCCTGCTTCGGAAAAGATGAACAAGGAGCAAGCGCCGCGGCGCGTGAAGATCGGCTTGGCCCTGGGCGCGGGAGCGGCTCGCGGATGGGCGCATATCGGCGTGCTCCGGGTCTTCGCGGAGCATGGGATCGTCCCCGACGTGATCGCCGGCACCTCGATCGGCGCGGTGGTCGGCGGCTGCTACGCCGCTGGCAGGCTCGATCAGATTGAAGCCTTCGCGCGCTCGCTGACCAAGCGGCGCGTCTTCGCGCTGATGGATCTTTCCTTTTCCGGCATGAGCCTCATCAGCGGCGAGCGGCTGAAGGCCGCGCTCGAGCACGAGGTCAAGGGCGTGCAGATCGAAGAACTGCCGATCCCCTTCGCGGCGGTCGCGACCGAGGTCGGCACGGGCCATGAGATCTGGCTGCAACGCGGCGCGCTCGATCTCGCGATTCGCGCGTCCTACGCGCTGCCGGGGATTCTCGAGCCTGTGCGCATTGGCGAGCGCTTTCTTTTCGACGGCGCGCTCGTCAATCCCGTGCCGGTCACCGTCTGCCGGGCGCTAGGCGCCGAATATGTGATCGCCATCAACATGGCGAGCGACATGATGTATCGATCGAAGGTCGTGGCCGACCAGCTGGCCGCTGCGTCCACGGGAACGCCGGTTGAGGAGACCTCCGGGGGTCGGGCGAGCGCCGCGCCCGAATCAGTGCTGTTGCCGCGTTATTTCCGTCGCAGCGCGGGCGGCGCCGCGCCCAATGTGGCGACCGCCATGGTCGACGCCTTCAACATCGTCCAGGACCGGATTCTGCGCTCACGCCTCGCCGGCGACCCGCCCGACGCGATCGTCAACGCGCGCGGCGACGACATCGGCATGTTCGACTTTCACAGGGCCGAACAGTCGATCGCCATGGGACGAGACGCGGCCAAGCGCGCTCTGCCGACGATCTTCTCGCATATCCCGGCCGCCGCGCTCTCGAGTTGAGGAGCGATCCGCGGGACGAGAGCCGATAGGCGGTCCCGAGAGGCTTCTCAAACCGAAGCGCCCGCCGGCCGCCGCGGCTCGAACCAGCCGTAGAGCAGCAGTCCCGCGAGAAACCCCCCCAGATGCGCCTCCCAGGCGATGGGACCCGCGCCACCGGGCGCGGTCGAGAGCGTTCCAAACAGAACATTGGCGAGAAGCCACGTCACGACGAAGATCGCCGCGCGCCGATTGTCGAGAAGCCCGTGCAGCGGCTCGGTGGCCCCGCCCGCGCCCGCGCGCCCCCAGTCCTCGTGGAGCGCGCCCCCCGGTGCGAAGGCGAAGCGGGCAATCGCCGCGATCGCGCCCGAAATGCCCGCCGACGCGCCGACGACGGCCTCGAGCGAGAAGGGATGCGTCACGAGATGCGCGAGCGCGCCGGCGACGGCGGTCGCCATGAAAAATAAGAAAAAGCGCAGCGATCCAAGCCGTCTTGCCACTGGCGAACCAAAAGCCGCCAGCGACACCGCATTCACGCCGACATGCGTCCAATTCGCGTGAAGAAAAGCATAACTCGCCATGGTCAAGGTCGCGAAAGGTCCGAGGTCGAAGAGCCCCGTCAATTCATCGGCGTCGAGATCTGCGAGGGCCTGGAGCGTCGCCACGGGCGCCACGAGAAAGCTCACGCGCGCGGGGATGAAGGCGAATTGTGAAAACAGCCAAACCCCGAAGGCTTGCGGCAGGAGTTCGACGGCAAGTTGAACGCCGACGATGACGCCGACGAGCGCGACCACCGCTGGAGGGACGTTGAATATCGGCTCCCGCTTCACCACGCCTCCTCATCCGATGGCGCTTGGCGCGCTTGTCGCTCGAGCCATGTCGTTCGAGCGCAAAGCGCGCCAGGATCATGCGAGCCGCTATGCGGCCGGCGGAGCCAAAAGGCCGGCGATCGCACGCTTGCGTTCGGGAGGCGGCGCCTACGAGCGGAGCCCTCGCGAGCGACTTCCCGACGATCGCGAAAGAATGCCATGCGTGGCTCCGAGGGGCAATCATAGCCGTGAGCAAAGGTAAACACAGATATGGCGCGCCGTCTGCAATCGGGGAGTCGAAGCGCCCCTCAGGCGCTTCCGTCGTGCCGAAGCGACGCAACTCCGTTCAAACTTCGGAATGAGGAGCGTGCATGAGACATTCCGTCAGCAAGGAGCTTTACGCTTATTGGGACAGGCTGCGCGGGGCGCGCGCCGCTCCCGATCGCAATGACCTCGATCCCGGCGCCATTCGTCACCTGCTGGCCGATTGTTTCATCGTCGAGATCGATCGGGCCTGCCTCTTCCCCCTGAGACTCTCCGGGACGCGGCTCAACGCGCTTTGGGGCGGCGAGGGCAGGGGCGCCGCCTTCCTCGACATGTGGCTGGACGCGGATCGGCGGGAAATGGCGGCGGCCCTGCTGACGGTCATCGATGGCGCGACGCCGCTCGTCGGCGGCGTGAAGGCGCACGCCGGCGCCGCCCATTCCGAGGGGGTGGACGCCTCCCGCCGCGCGCTCGACTTGGAACTGCTGCTCTTGCCGTTGCGGCATTTCGGCAAGACCCGTTCGCGGCTGCTCGGCGCTCTCGCGCCCTTAGGAGAGGTCGACTGGTTCGGCCGCGTTCCAGCCGCCAAGCTCGAGATCGTCTCCCTGCGGATGATGAGCGCCAGAGAACGCGAAGGGCTCAGCAGCGCGCGCGCGACCCGGCCCTCCATCCCGTCTCAGGAGAGCGGCGGCCGCCGCTTTATCGTCTACGAGGGCGGAAAAGCCCGCGCGTAGATCAGAGGAAGTCGCACATCCCCAGGGAGTCGTCCTGGCCGGAACCATCCCGGCCAAGACGGCGTCGGAAACCCTCGAGATGCGCGCCTGCCGTCGCCCACGAGACGCCGGAAGTCGCATCTTCGCCGCCGTAAGTCCGCGTTAAGGCGGAGTCGTTAACCTCGTTGCCTGTTCATGGCTTGACCAAACGCGATTGATGACGGGCATGACGTCGAATTCAGAAATGGCGCTCGAAGTTGCGGAAAGCCGACGCTTCCAGCGCGTGACCGTATCGCTGTTTGGCCGCTACATGCTCGAATCGAAGAGCGAGTTTCCCTGCCAGACGACCCAGATGTCGCCGGGCGGCATGGTCTTGCAGGCGCCGAGCAAGCCGGGCCTCGGCGAGCAGGTCGTCGTCTACCTCGACGAGTTGGGACGGTTCGCCGGGCCCTGCGTGCGCCTCACGGACGCCGGTTTCGCGCTCATGTTCGATCTGCCGCCGGGAAAGCGCGACAAGCTGGCCGATCAGCTGACCTGGTTCGCCAATCGTGACAATGTCGGCATCGCCGACGATCGCCGTCACGAGCGCATCGTGCCGGTGATGCGCCGCGCCGTGCTGCGCACGCCCGATCGCTCGCGAGATCATCGTCCGGATTCAGGACATTTCGCTCTCGGGCGCGGGTCTGCGAGAGCGAACTGCGACCGCCGCTCGGCTCGCAAGTCGTCGTGGGCTCGACTCCCGCCGTCGTCGTGCGCCATTTTGACGGCGGCTTCGCCTGCGCCTTCGAAAAGCAGTTCCCGCCGGGCTCGATCAACGAATCGACGCGGTTGTGAAGAGCTCTCGCCTTTTGGCGAAGTGGCGTCAGGGCGCTGAGCCGTGAGGCTCTTTTGAGAGGCGCGAGCGGAGCCGTTCGCCGCTGAAATCGGCGACGACGATTTTTGCCTTTTCGAAATTGGTATATTAGTTGGCGGCTTCGCCTGCGCTTTCCAGAAGCAGTTCGCTCCGGGCTCGATCAACGAGTCCACGCGGTCGTGACGGGCTCTCTTGCGTTGACGGTCGGGGAGCGTCTTGCAGCGTTGAAGCTTTGATAATCGAGAAGCAGCAATCAGAAACGCAAGAGCTGTCTAATGCTGTGCATATTGGCTTGATGCGCTAAAGGTTTCAGACTCTTTTGGCCGGGGGGAGGGAGGGATACAGATTGGCGGACGCTTCCCTTTTGGCGCAGCAGCAACGTGACATCCCACGGATCATTCGAGCCTAAGAAGTCGGCTATCCAAGAAACCGGATTACTGAAGTCCGCGAGCATTTGCCCGAGAGACAAGTCGCCCGCTGGCCTGTTCAAACCCAAGAAAATTAGCTCGTGCTTCGCTTCGTCAAAAGTGCTCCCGCCGCCCGATGTGCCTGCGTCACAGTGTGGCGTAACGTCTCCACTGCTCACTTGAGCGGAACTGCGATCGAAAAGATCTCCGCCTGTGGGAGGCGGGGGGCCTGGAATGATGCCAGTGCCTATATAAGGGACTTGCCAGTGTATGTACACTTGTTCGCCAATGTCCTGCCCAGACGAGGCCGAGGTCAGCCTGTATTTGACCCAGCCTTCTGTTCCCCTCAACAGCGCACTTGACTCTGATTGCCACGCAGCTGTCGCCGACTGGGCTTGAATAGTTGGTGGCGGCTCCCAGCCACCGGGCGTCCAATCTCCATGACACAGATGGTGATCCTGACGCGCTAACTTGAACTCTGTGCCATTCCAGAGGTGCACACGGTAAACGCGGGCAGGCATGGTCAATCCCTTCCTTCGATGTGCTATTGCAGCGCAATTAGAATCGGAATCAGATCCTGACCCGTCGCAAGGGGGCGCAGAGCTTTACCAATCACGGCCCCGAATGCCCTGTTCTGATCCGTTGCCCTCATGGCGTGACCCGGCGTCGGTGAGGTCGTTAAAAGATCACCGATCTTAATCGGCCCGTAATTCGCATCCACCTTGCAATAGACTTTGCCAAGCAGGGCAATTGGCTTACGATTTGGCCGCGACTCCTGCTTATCAAGCACGATACCAGGCTTGTAATCTCCGGCGCCGGGGATGACGCCAGCGACTCGCCTGTCGTAGGCGCGTGGCTGGTCTCCAACACCTCGCTATCAGTTAGCACCATGACGGTGCCGGGTTCCACAACCTCCGCATTCGCGATATCGAAATCTTCAGCGCAGTCCGCGTTCGCCAGGATGACGTCGCCTCCACCGTTCAGAAAAAGGCTGCCTCCATCATTGATGACGATGCTCCCATCGACTTGGTTTCGGCGAATGTTTCGATTATTCGGCCCGGGACCTTTCCCGACAACTAGAGCGCCCTTGAAGACTGCAGCAAACGTTCCCCCCTGAGCAAAAACGCCAATATCGTTATCACTGAAAGCTGTAACTCCTTGCCCATTTTGACTAGTAGCCAGCAAGCCATTTGCTGTGGCGCTTTGGCCTACGA
>CAVXEI010000009.1:0-80921 GCA_963760695.1 uncultured Alphaproteobacteria bacterium
TGATCGGCGCCGAGGCGATCCGCAAGCTTCTCGAGTTCGATGGACCTCGAGACCATCGCGGCGAGGCTGCGCCAGGAGATCGCCGAGGCGACCACGGAGTTGAAGCCCAAGAAGCTCGCCAAGCGCCTCAAGATCATCGAGGCCTTCATTCAGTCCGGCAATCGCCCAGAGTGGATGGTCTTGAAGGAAGTTCCGGTCATTCCGCCGGACTTGCGACCGCTCGTGCCGCTCGACGGCGGGCGCTTCGCGACCTCGGACTTGAACGATCTCTACCGCCGCGTCATCAACCGCAACAACCGCTTGAAGCGGCTGATCGAGCTGCGCGCTCCGGACATCATCATCCGTAACGAAAAGCGCATGCTGCAGGAGGCGGTCGACGCCTTGTTCGACAACGGCCGCCGCGGCCGCGTCATCACCGGCGCGAACAAGCGGCCGCTGAAGTCGCTCGCCGACATGCTGAAAGGCAAGCAGGGCCGGTTCCGCCAGAACCTGCTCGGCAAGCGCGTCGACTATTCGGGTCGCTCCGTCATCGTCGTCGGCCCCGAGCTCAAGCTGCATCAGTGCGGCCTGCCCAAGAAGATGGCGCTCGAGCTCTTCAAGCCCTTCATCTATTCGCGTCTCGACGCCAAGGGCTTTTCGGCCACCGTCAAGCAGGCGAAGAAGCTCGTCGAGAAGGAGAAGCCCGAGGTCTGGGACATCCTCGACGAGGTCATTCGCGAGCACCCGGTTCTGCTCAATCGCGCCCCGACCTTGCATCGGCTCGGCATTCAGGCTTTCGAGCCCGTGCTGATCGAAGGCAAGGCGATCCAGCTGCATCCGCTCGTCTGCGCGGCCTTCAACGCCGATTTCGACGGCGACCAGATGGCCGTGCACGTTCCGCTATCGCTCGAAGCGCAGCTCGAAGCGCGCGTGCTGATGATGTCGACCAACAACATCCTGCATCCGGCCAATGGGCAGCCGATCATCGTGCCGAGCCAGGATATCGTGCTGGGCCTCTACTATCTGACGCTCGAGCGAGACGGCGAGCCGGGACAGTATCGCGAGCATCCCAAGACCAAGGCTCCGCTGTCCGGCATCTACGCCAACATGGGCGAGATCGAGCATGCTTTGGCCGCGGGCGCGGTGACGCTGCACGCCAAGGTCAAGGGCCGCGCCTGGACCTATGACGCGAACGGCAAGCGCGTCCAGAAGATCTTCGACACGACGCCCGGCCGCCTGATCCTCGGGCGGCTTCTGCCCGACCACGTCAAGATTCCCTTCGATGTCGCCAACAAGCTGATGACGAAGAAGGAAATCTCCAACATGATCGACACCGTCTACCGCAATTGCGGGCAGAAGGAGACGGTGATCTTCTGCGACCGCATCATGACGCTCGGCTTCCGCGAGGCGTTCAAGGCCGGCATCTCCTTCGGCAAGGACGACATGATCGTGCCGGAGACCAAGGAGCGCATCGTCGGCGAGACGCGCGCCGCCGCCAAGGAATATGAGCAGCAATACAACGACGGTCTGATCACCCAGGGCGAGAAATACAACAAGGTCGTCGACGCCTGGGGCAAGTGCTCGGAGAAGCTTGCCGAGGAGATGATGATCCGCATCTCGTCCGTGCGCAAGGACGAGCACGGCCGCGATCTGCCCATCAACTCGATCTACATGATGTCGCATTCTGGCGCGCGCGGCTCGCCCGCGCAGATGCGCCAACTCGCGGCGATGCGCGGCCTGATGACCAAGCCCTCGGGCGAGATCATCGAAAGCCCGATCATCTCGAACTTCAAGGAAGGCCTGACCGTTCTCGAATACTTCAACTCGACGCACGGCGCCCGCAAGGGTCTCGCCGACACGGCGTTGAAGACGGCGAACTCCGGCTATCTGACGCGCCGCCTCGTCGACGTGGCCCAGGACTCGATCATCTCGATAAGGGATTGCGGCTCCAAAAACGGCATCCGCATGCGCGCGATCATCGACGCGGGCCAGGTCGTCGCCTCGCTGGCCACGCGTATTCTCGGACGCACCGCGGCCGAGGATCTGCGCGCGCCGGACGGCAAGGTGATCCTCCCCGCCGGCGAGATGATCCAGGAATGGCACCTCGAGCCGATCACCGCGGCGGGCATCCAGGAGGTGAAGATTCGCTCGGTTTTGACCTGCGAGGCCGCAAATGGCGTTTGCGGCGCCTGCTACGGTCGCGACTTGGCGCGCGGCGTGCCCGTCAACATGGGCGAGGCCGTCGGCGTCATCGCTGCGCAGTCGATCGGCGAGCCCGGCACGCAGCTCACCATGCGCACCTTCCACATTGGCGGCGCGGCGCAGTTCGCGGACCAGTCCTTCGTCGAGTCGAATTTCGACGGCAATGTGCATGTGCGCAACCGCCACGTGGCGCGCAATTCCGACGGCGATCTGATGGTCATGGCGCGGAACGTCGCCGTGGTGATCCTAGGAGCCGACGGAACTGAACGCTCGGTCACCCGCGTCCAATACGGCGCGCGGCTCAAGGTCGACGAGGGCGACGCGGTCAAGCGCGGGCAGCGCGTCGCCGAGTGGGACCCTTACACGCGGCCGATTCTGACCGAGGTCGACGGCGTCGTGGGCTTCGAGGATCTGGTCGAAGGCCAGTCGATGGCGGAATCGGCCGACGAATCAACCGGCATCACCAAGCGCATGGTCATGGATTGGCGCCTCAACTTGCGCTCGGCGAGCCTCAAGCCCTCGATCACGATCAAGGGCGCGGACGGCAAGATCATCAAGCTACAGCGCGGCAGCGACGCCCGCTACCCCTTGCCGGTCGAACTCGATCATCGCCGTCGAGCCGGGGCAGAAGGTAGCGGCGGGCGATATTCTGGCCCGCATCTCGCTCGAGAGCGCCAAGACGCGCGACATCACCGGCGGTCTGCCGCGCGTCGCCGAGCTCTTCGAGGCGCGCCGGCCGAAGGATCACGCGATTATCGCGGAAATCTCCGGCACCGTGCAGTTCGGCAAGGACTACAAGAACAAGCAGCGCCTCTCGATCATCCCGAACGAGGAGGGCGCCGAGCCCGTCGAATATCTCATCCCGAAGGGCAAGCACATCCATCTACAGGACGGCGACGTCGTCGAGAAGGGAGATTACATCGTCGACGGCAATCCGGCGCCCCACGACATTCTGGCGATCAAGGGCGTCGAAGAGCTTGCGGCCTATCTCGTCAACGAGATCCAGGAGGTCTATCGCCTGCAGGGCGTCAACATCAACGACAAGCACATCGAGGTGATCGTGCGTCAGATGTTGCAAAAGGTCGATATCGTCGATCCCGGCGACACCGGCTTCCTCGAGGGCGAGCAGGTCGACGAGACGGAGCTCGAGGAGGCGAACGTCAAGGCGCTGGAAGAGGGCAAGAAGCCCGCCTCCGGCACGCCGGTGCTGCTCGGCATCACCAAGGCCTCACTGCAGACACGCTCCTTCTTCTCGGCGGCCTCGTTCCAGGAGACGACGCGCGTGCTGACGGAAGCCGCCGTCAACGGCAAGGTCGACCCGCTGGTCGGCTTGAAGGAGAACGTCATCGTCGGCCGGCTCATCCCGGCGGGCACCGGCGCGGCGATGGCGAAGTTCCGCCATCTCGCGACGAGCCGCGACGACCTCATCATCGCCCAGCGCGCCGAAACCAACGAAGCCAAGGCGCAGAAGGCCCCGCTGCTTCCGCCGGTCCCGGCGGCGGAGTGAGGTTTCGAATCGGAGGCCGCCCTTCGGGGCGGCCTTTTTTAGCGCTTCATTGACGCGCAGGTTGTCAACCGCGAAGTCGAATTGCCCGCTTTTTCAAGCCATTCACGGGGTTGGACGACTTCCCCCCGGTCACAAAATCGCCCGAGAAATCGGGCTTCTTAACCCCAACGTCATCCCTTTCGGCGAAAACACTATCGCCGGTTCCCCGCGCATGTCGCGGATTTCTCCCGATTGGAGTTTGCCTTGTCCAGGACCACGACGATGCGCTTTGCCGCCGGCGCGCTGCTGGCTCTGAGCCTTTCGGGCGCGGCCCTCGCCCAATCCTATGACGGCCAAGCCGAATGGGCGCAGCGTTATGACGCGGCCGAGAAACTGACGGTTTCGCGCTCCACGACGCCGCTTCTCTCCGAGCAGACGATCGCCGCGACCGAGCGCGCGATCGAGCAATATCGCCAGATTGTCGCGGACGGCGGCTGGCAGCCCGTTCCGGGCGGACTGCAGCTCTCGGTCGGCTCGAACGGGCCGGCGGTCTCGGCGCTGCGCCGGCGTCTGATCGCGTCAGGCGACATCGGCTCGGAGACCGGAACGAGCGCTGTGTTCGATTCCTACGTCGAGGCGGCGGTGCGCCGTTTCCAGGCGCGCCACGGCTTCATCGAGACGGGTGTCGTCACCCCGCAGACCTTGAGCGCGCTCAACGTGCCCGCCGAGGAGCGGCTGCGCCAGCTCGAGATTAATCTCGCCCGCCTGAAGAGCGTCACGCATGACCTCGGCAATCGCATGGTGGTCGCCAATATTCCGGCGGCGCATGTCGAGACGGTCGAGAACGGCCAGGTGATGACCCATCACATCGCGGGCGTCGGCAAGATCGACCGCCAGTCGCCGATCATGCAGACCCGGGCGCTCGACATCAATTTCAATCCCTTCTGGACCGTGCCGGCCTCGGTGATCCGTAAGGACCTGATCCCGAAGATGCAGGCCGACCCGAATTATCTGCGCGACAACCACATCCGCGTCTATGACAAGGACAATCAGGAGCTCCAGCCCGAGCAGATCAACTGGAACTCGCTCGACGCGATGAATTATCGCTTCCGTCAGGACACGGGCGGCGACTTCAACTCGCTCGGCGTCGTGCGCATCAACATCAACAATCCTTATGGCGTCTATATGCACGACACGCCGGCGAAGGGCGTGTTCGGCGACGATTTCCGCTTCGTGTCCTCGGGCTGCATCCGCCTGCAGAACGTGCGCGACTATGTGGCTTGGCTCTTGAAGGAGACGCCCGGCTGGGATCGCGACCATATCGACGAGGTCATCCGCACCGGCGAGCGGCTCGACGTGAAGATTGTTCCGCCCGTGCCGGTCCACTGGGTCTATGTGACGGCCTGGGGCTCGCCCGACGGCGCGACGCAGTTCCGCGACGACATCTATCACAAGGATACGGGCGACGTCGTCGGCATGGAGACGACGCCGGTTCCCAGCGCAGCCGCATGCGATCAAGCACGACGCCAAGTCGAAAGCGGGCGCAGCGGCGGGCAAGACCAAGACGTCGGCGGAGGCCGGAAAGCCGAAGGCCGCGGCCCAGCAGCCCGCGAAGCCAAAGACGGCCGCTCAGAAGCCGCAGGCGGAGCACGCCGCCGCTGCCCAAGCCTTCCAAACCCGCCCACGTGTCACGCCGCGAAGACGAGCCGACCTGGCGCGTGAGGCCGCCTCGATCGCGCAAGACGAGTGCGGCGTCTGCTCCGACGGAGCCCACTGCCTTCACCTGCGGAGGTTAAGCGTCGGCTTTTGCTCCGCGGCGCCAGCTTGCTTGCGCCGAGTACGGCGCGGCCAGAGCCGCTGTGGGGACCGGCGGCAGCGCTCAGGTCAATTGCGAGCGCGAGGTGCGAACGCGCTTACGGCTCGAAACTGTTCGGGCCCATCTTGGCGGCGAGCGTGGTACGGAAATTCTCTGAGGACCGGAAACCGAGTTGCATCAGCGCTGTTTCAGCTCGTGACGCGCAGCTGAACTCAGGAGCGCTCGCGCGCGCTCCCGGGAACCTGAGTTTGGCTTCAGGCCGTTGACAACAGAAGCGCAGGCATCGATTCCGCTAAACAATCTTGACCTACTTGCGGCGATAACGCGACTAGGAGAAAAACTTGACGACTTAAATCACGGACTGGCCTGTGGATTCGCAGCCACATCAACGTTTTTGACCCACTGCTACCGCAAACAATGCTGCGAGCAGGATGCCGCTTATGATCTCTGTGACGTTGGCGCGGCGATTCAATTGCGCCGTATAGCGCAGTTGTTTCTGCGGCTGTTGACTCACAAGAAGCATCAAAGCGTCTGAGACGACGTATTCGAGATGCTGTTTTCGACTTTCGCCTGGAACAGCGCGGATGTCCGCAATAAAGCACGTTCTCTTCGGCGTCCGGTATACAAAGCCTTCTATTTGCTGTGGCGCATATCGAGTATGGATTTCAGCAAACTAGGCAGTCAGTGCGCATGACCAAATAATGACAGTCGCTATAAAGCACTGGATCTTGTGTTTTTGTCAACGCTACCTCTGAGAAGCCTACTGCGACAGCGTGCGTCCTCTGAAGAGCGCTCCGATCCTGGCGCACAAGAGAATGCGAGCTTCCGACGCCGTCCATCTCGCTGACGCTAGCCCTCGACGTCAGCATAGCTGGAAACGTTACATAACCGTCAGAACAACAGCTCGACGTTGACTGACAGTAGTTCGATACGTCAGTACATGACTTGCGGTGAAGATCGAGCACGGGGGCTATTTCGACGCGTCAGACCACCTGGTCAGCTTGTTCGCATTTTCGATTACTAGGCGATACTAGGAAATCTGTCCTACTCTACGTTCGCATCCTACGCGAGTTCGCCTAGATATCATGCTGGCGGCTTTCGCTTTAGGCAGGCTTCGCCGGTTCAGGGCTGAACGCCTGGCGAAGAACACGAATACGGCAAAAGCAACAGTGACTCGCGCTCGTCACAAGGCTTACGATGAACGTGGCCGCCAGATCGGTTAGCGCCAGCGGGCCATTACTGGGGCCATATGGAGCGGATCGAACGTAGCAGACTTATTGCGCTTATCGCGTCGGGAACCAGCAAATGCAGTAAGTTCGATGATCATGGTATGTTCGGTCCAAGACTCGGCAATCCGACCTGATTGCACAATGGCGCTCCTGACGGCGGCAAGCATGTCAGCCGTGAAACGTATCGATTGCAATCGCGCTTGATAGACACGGCAAGCGGTGCCGATACCTGCGATCAACGGGACTACGTTAGACAGCTTGTGTCAGGATCCGGAGCCAGACTTGCGCGTCAGCGCAAGCCATGGGTTTCAGGATTGCGTATCGTAGAACGACGACGCGCCTCAGTGGTTAGGTAGTTCGAGCCATTGCAACGTGTCCCGGGTTAAGCCGACGCCTAGACAATACTGCTTCAATCTGACATGGCAGATTTCGCCGAGACCATGCCCGCGACCGATCTACTGTGTCTAGGGAAACCTAGACAACCCATGTCAGGCATCCGTTCGCCGCGCCGAACCGACGCCGGCCGACGCTATCGATTTAAGCGACGCGATTTAACGTGACCTGACTCGTAAGAATTGGTACTCGGACCGTATCACCACGCGCAACGACAGCGCGTATCGAAGTCTTGGCGTCGACGGCGTCTAAGTCACCAATGCCGCGGCAATATTCTCAGATGATCATGCAGCAGGTGGCCCATTCCTTCCGGCATCGAGAAACCCGGCACTTCTGCCTTCTATCTGGCATCTGCGACAAGACGTAGAATGAATCTCGAATAGTCCTGCCTCGACATCAGACGCTGCGCGCATCGTTCATCTTCCGAACGTGACAACGGGACGGTCGATCAGGCAACGTTCATGGGTGGATGAAACTGCCATAATTGCGACGGCCACCTGGCGGCGCGCTAAGGAGCGATTTTGTCTGATCGCTCGGTAATGCTATCTTTCGCTCCGCTTCGGCTGGGAACTGACGGTTGAGCAGCGCCTCAATGACTGTAGGCGGCGGCGTTCGAAGCTTTGAATGCTGTCGCTTCCGTCGGACAGGTTCCATCGATGGTTACGCTGAGGGCGTTTGGCGGCAATTCCTCGACGCTCGGTTAACACTGGCTAACGTGGTCCACCTCTTGCCTCTCGATCACCAAAGGCTCGTGGCGCTCGGCGATTTCGAACGCCGCTGACCCAATCCGGGATGTGCAGCGGAGCGACGGCGATGGCGGCGCCATTTTGGATCGAGAACCTTTCGGCCTATGCCCGCGACGTCGCGGACCCGCTCGTCGGCGTCTTGGCGGCGAGCGCGCGGGCGCGCTCGCTCCTCCATCGAGGGGCGCGCGAGCGGGACTTCACGTCGAGACGCTCGATCTCGAGCAGATGGACGACCCACGCCGAGGCGTGGACCGCGCTCGCGGGGCGGGCGCTGGAGCCCAACGTCTTCTTCGAGCCGGGCTTCGCCCTGGCGCTCGCGCAGCATCGCTCCGGCGCCCTGCCGCGCTTTGTCGCTGTGTGGCGCGAAAAGGTCGGCAGGGGCTCGTCGGCTTGTTCCCGCTCGCCGCGACGCCTGCGGCCTCGCCCGACTTTGGCTTGACCAGCAGACGCCGCTCGCAATGCCGCTCGTCGATCGCCACTGCGCCGAGGCGACGCTGGGCGCGCTGCTCGCGCATGTGCAGGAAGACCGAGCGCGCCGTCGGCCTCGTCTTTCCGCGACTGACGCAAGACGGCGGCCTGCATCGCGCCCTTCTTGCCGTCGCGCGCGAGACCGACCGCGAGAGCGAGACGCTTTGCGCCTTCGAGCGCGCTGCGCTCTATGCGGGCTCGAAACGCCGACGCGCTCGCGCGCCGCGGCGCTTCGAACCACGCGCTGCGAGAACTCTATCGCCGCCGCCGGCGACTCGAAGAGCTCGGCGCGGTCGAGTTCACCTTGATAGACGAGCCCGCCGCGCGCAGCGCGCGTTCGAGGAGTTTCTGGCGCTCGAGGCCTCCGGCTGGAAGGGCGAGCGCGGCGCGCTGTTGCGCGAGCGAAAGCTTGCCGGTTTCGCGCGCGGCAGCGACGCAAGCGATGTCGCGCGGCGGCCAATGCGCGATCGCGCGGCTCGCGCTCGACGGAAGGCCGCTGGCGATGGGAATTCTCTTTGCGAGGCGGCGACCGCGCCTATTTCTGGAAGATCGCTTTCGACGAGCGCTTCCGCGCCTTTGCGCCGGGAATCGACCTCGTCCATCGGCTCACCGCCGTGCTGGCGGTCCGCGACGACATTGCGCTGACCGACTCCTGCGCCATCGCCCATCACCCGATGATCGACCGCTTTTGGCCGGATCGGATCGGCGTCTGCGATGTGGCGGTCGCGCTCGATCCCACTCGGCCGCGAGCCTTTCTCTCGGCCTGCACGGTCGAGCGGATCAAGCGCGGTTTCAGGGAGCGCGTAAAGCGCGTCGCCAATCGCGCCCTGCGCCGCAAGGTGAGTTGAGGTTTGGGGCTGTCGTTGCGCGGGCAGGCCCCCTCCCTGTCCCTCCCCCGCAAGCGGGATGGTCCCTAACGCCGACGTTTTTCGCGGTGTTAAAGTCCCCAAGTATGCCCCTCTCCCGCGAAAGCGGGGAGGGTTGGGGAGGGGGCGAACGCAAAACCATGCGCCCTGCCCTCAAGCGCCCTCGGCTAGCGCCTGACGCAAAGCCTCCAAGTCCTCCGGCAATTCGCTTTCGAACAACACGTCCTCGCCCGTCACCGGATGGGTGAATCCAAGCGACGCGGCGTGCAGCGCCTGGCGTCCGAGCCGTTCGACCGCCGCACGCGCCTCAGGCGCCAGCTTCGCGACCTTGGTCTTGAAACCCGCTCCATAGGTCGAGTCTCCGATCAGCGGATGCCCGATATGCGCCATATGCACGCGGATCTGATGCGTGCGCCCGGTCTCCAGCCGGCAGCCGACGAGCGCGGCGGCGCCGAAATCCTCCAGCTTTTCCCAGTGGGTGACCGCCTCGCGGCCCCGCGCTGCGGAGACGACCGCCATGCGCTCGCGCTGCGTCGCATGCCGTCCGACCGGCGCCTCCACCGTCCCTTGCGCGCGCATGGGAGCGCCCCAGACGAAGGCGAGATAGTCGCGCGTCAGGTTGAGGCTGCGGCCGTGATCCTCGAATAGTTTTGAGAGGCCGGCGTGGGCCGCGTCGGTCTTTGCGATGACGACGAGGCCGCTCGTGTCCTTGTCGATGCGATGCACGATGCCGGGCTTCTTGACGCCGCCGATCCCGGAGAGACTGTCCCCGCAATGGGCGATCAGCGCGTTGACGAGCGTGCCGCTTTCGTGTCCCGGCGCGGGATGCACGACGAGGCCCGCCGGCTTGTCGACGACGAGCAGATGTTCGTCCTCGAAGACGATGGTGAGCGGAATGTCCTCGCCCTGCGGTGCGGCAGGCTCGGCCTCCGGCACGACCAGCCCCACGTGATCGCCTTCGCTCAGCCGCGCGCTCGCGTCGCGCGCGGCACGGCCATTGAGGCTCGCCGCGCCGGCCTCGAGCAGCGCCTTGACACGCGTGCGCGAGACATGCGCCGCAGCGACCTCGGCGCGTTCCGCGAGATATCGATCGAGTCGCGTTCCCGCCTGTTCCGGCGCGACGACGAAGGAAAAAGCGGTCTCTGCGGTGGGCGTGTCCGTCTTCGCGGTCATTGCTGCATGTGTCGGGGGTTGTGGGGCTGGCAGCCACTCTCTACCGCGCATTTCCCTCGGATGGAATTTTTCGAGTTTTGAGAAAACGCGCCGAAACAGAAGGGTGAAGCCGTGCAGGGTTCGCCTGAGACCTGCGGTACGGAAAGACCACAATTCTAAAATTTCCACTGCCCAGCTATCAGAGCCGAAAGAGCGCAATTCCGTGGCGCGGTTGTCGCCGAACGACGCCGTTCGAAGGACAAGAGATCGCGCCAATCAACAGGCTGGAGCGAAATCCTCAAACGCAAAAGCCTGTCAGCATTTGCGAAATTGGCTCTGAGAGACATGCGCGGCGAGGGTCTTTATCATGGTTAGCATCAAAGACTATGCGGCTCTTGCCGGCCTCGCATCAGATCAGTGCTTCAACCTTACGGAGCTGCGTGAACTCGGAGCAAAAGAGAGAGCCTTCTTGGAGGATACGGCCAAGAAGATCGAGAGCGTTATTTTCGACGCGAGAATTACCGCTCTCGAGTCCGGCCTAGATCTAGAGCAGACGCAGAAAGGTATTGTCACGACACTCATTGTCACAACGGCCAGTTTCGTGGCGTTGTATAATAGATCCCAGGAAAAAGATGCGGTCGCCTTCTACGCGGTCATGCGTTGCATGGCCGAGGCGCTCATCGATGTCTCGAATTCATCGCCCCGCGTCGCAGAGCCTCATCTACGGAGCTGTCGGCCCTCGTGAAGCTCGGGTCTCGTCTCTTCGGGGTCGGGCGGCGCGTTGGCCGAACCCGCGAGCTCCCGAAGGAGCGTTTCGCGATCCAGCTCGTTTTCCCAGGCCGCCACGACGATCGTCGCAACGCCGTTGCCGCAGAGATTGGTCAGCGCGCGGCACTCGCTCATGAACTTATCGACGCCGAGCACGAGCGCCATCCCCGGGGCCAGTCGCGGATCGACGGCGGCGAGCGTTGCGGCGAGCGTCACAAAGCCCGCGCCGGCCACTCCCGAAGCGCCCTTTGAGGTCAGCATCGCGACGCCAATGATCGTGAGCTTCTGCCAGAACGTCAAATCGACGCCGAGCGCCTGCGCGATGAAGACCGTCGCAAGCGTCATGTAGATATTGGTGCCGTCGAGATTGAAGGAATAGCCGGTCGGAACCACGAGACCCACCACGCTTTGCTCGCAACCGAGACGTTCGAGCTTTTGCATCAGCCGCGGCAGCGCGCTCTCGGACGACGACGTGCCGAGCACCAGCATGACCTCGTCCTTGATGTAGGAGAGGAAGCGAAGAATGGAGAAGCCGACAAGCCGCGCGACGGCTCCGAGCGCCAGGACGACGAAGAGAATCGAAGCGAGATAGAAGGAGCCCACGAGCCAGGCGAGCGACGCCAGCGAGGCGAGCCCGTAATGGCCGACCGTGTAGGCCATCGCGCCAAAGGCGCCGATGGGCGCGGCCCTCATGATGATGCCGACGACGCCGAAGGTCGCGTTCCCGGCGTCGTCGAGAAAGGCGCGAAGCCGCTCGGTCTTCTCTCCCCCCGCCATCAGCGAGAAGCCGAAGAGGATCGCAACAAAGAGGACCTGCAGAATCTGGCCTTGGGAGAAGGCGCCGAAGATGGTGTCCGGAATCACGCCGAGCAGGAAGTCGACCGCGCCGAGGGACTCGCTCGCCCGCTTCGCATATTGCTCGACGGCGGCGGCGTCGGGCCTGCCGGGAAAGCCCGCGCCCGGCCGGACCAGTTCGCCGACGAGAAGGCCCAAAAGCAGCGCGACCGTCGAGACGACCTCAAAATAAACCAGCGCCTTGACGCCGACGCGGCCGACCCGGCGCGCGTCGGAAAGATGCGCGATGCCGCCGGCCACGGTGCAGAAGATCACCGGGGCGATCGTCATCTTGACGAGCTTCACGAAACCGTCTCCGAGCGCCTTCACCCAGAGGGCGTCGGCATGCGTCGGAAACAGCGCGCCAAAAAGCGCCCCAAGCACGATCGCGGCGAGCGTCTGCGCATAGAGCTGGCGATGCAGGGGCACCTTCGGATCGGCCAAGACGAGGCGCTCTTAGGCTGGAGGGTTAAGTGCGGGGAATACGGCTCCAGCGCCGGCGAGGCAAGGTTGCGGCGCTCAAATGGGGCGCAAGGTTTATACTTACGGTGGCGCCAAAGACACATTCTCCAACAACATTAAACTTAAGCCCGGAAGGAACTTTGACGACCCTCAAAATGGCCCCTGCGCTCTCAGCGGCTTCTTGTGAGCGCGGCCTCCCCATGGTAGCGATGGCGCCGCCGCAGGCGAACGTCGGGGCATAGCGCAGCCCGGTAGCGCGGAAGTTTTGGGTACTTCAGGTCGCAGGTTCGAATCCTGCTGCCCCGACCATGCCCCCTCGAGGTCGCGGCGGCGAGCTTAGACGAAATTCAAGGCGAGGCCTTATGACCGCTTGCATCTATCGCCCGGACAACTTTCGCCCGGAAAGCGAATCGCTCGAAAACGAGAAGAAGCCCTGGCGACTGCGCTTCGACCCAGAATCACCCCGCAGCATCGATCCGCTGATGGGCTGGACCTCCTCCTCCGACATGCGCGCGCAGGTCAAGCTGCGCTTCGCGACGAAGGAGGAAGCGATCGCCTACGCCGAGCGCGAGGGCGTCGCCTATCGGGTCGAGGAGCCGAAGCCCAACAACGCCTGGCGGCGCATCGTCTCCTACGCCGACAATTTCAAGCCGACCCGCAAAGGCCTCTGGACGCACTGACGCGCTCGGTCTTCGACTCCGTAGCTCAGTTGGATAGAGCAACTGCCTTCTAAGCAGTAGGTCGCAGGTTCGAATCCTGCCGGGGTCGCCAATAATTTCAATGACTTGCTTAGATACAAAGCTTCAGCTCTGCTCTAAACGCGCTGGGGTAGCTATGGGGGATTAACGCCGCACCCTGCGACCCGCGCCGTGGCAAGCGGAATCCCAAAGGACTTCCGCGCCCCAATGGAATTGGCAAATGTCGAGTTTTTGCCGCGCATGGGCCGGGTCGCGCGTGAGGCTGACGAAGAGAAAAGACAAGGTGGATCCATGCCCCAAAAGCCGCCAGCCAGAGCAAGCATGGCCGAGAAAGTCGGCGATGCGGCTTTCTATTTCGGATTCATAGCTGAAATCGTTTGCGCGGGACTTCTGCTTTATGCTGAAGCGAAAGACATTAAGCGGAGTTTGTTCGACCAACTGTTGGGAGACAGCGGCATAACGTTTTCGCTCATCGCCGCTTTTGTCGTGCCCCTCGGTATTGGCTGGCTCTTGCGGTATATGATCTCCGGGAAAAGATGGAGCTAGCTTAGTACACGCTCTCGCGTTTTGATCATCGCCGCGGACTTCCCCGGGCGCAGCGGCGCGTTCGACCGTGCGCTTGTCCTTGCCTGTGGCTTGGACGGGGGATAAGTCCGCTCAGCGCAACCGGAAAGCTTCGGCGCTTTGCGTCGAAGCCGCCGCGCCTCAGCCGTCCTGCTCCGGATGTGGCTTCGGATGATGAGGATGGTGGTGTGAATGGCCGTGGCCGCTCAAGCCCCAGCTCTGGGAAATGCCCGGCCCCGCGGTTGCGCCGATGAGCGCGCCGCCCACGAGCCCGACCGGCCCGAGCACGAGGCCGCCCGCCGCGCCTCCGAGAATGCTGTCCACCACCGCTTCGCCGGCGCTGGCAGGCGCGGCGCAAAGAAGGATCATCGGCAAGCCGAGAAGAAGTCTTCGCATGAATTCGAGCCTCCGCGTTGTGATTGCGTTTCCGCTTTCGCGACGGGAAGGTATATGCAAACAATTAGGTTAAAATTTGGGGTGCGGATCCAGTCGTCCTCGAGACAGGCGCGCGCGATCTCCCCTCGGAGGGGGACGTGAGCGCAATCGGAAACATCGCCGAGTCAAAAGGCTGGAGCGAAGTCCGGTCGAAAGTCTGACTGCGCCCTGGAGCCTTCGGCCTCGTCTTCTTCCCTTGGCTTATGCGACCCCAGGCTCTAAACCGCCCATGGGCCCCCGTTGGAGCGATTCTCTTTGGCCACGCCGCCCCGTCGCCTGCTGACGCCCGAAAAGCGCGAGGACGATCGCGATGACGCGTCGATCCGGCCGCTCGCGCTCGACGATTTCACCGGCCAGGAAGCGGCGCGCAAGAACCTCAAAGTCTTCATCGGCGCGGCCAAGGCGCGCGGCGACGCCCTTGATCACGTCCTTTTCGTCGGTCCTCCCGGCCTCGGCAAGACCACGCTGGCGCAGATCATCGCGCGCGAGCTCGGCGTTAATTTCCGCTCGACGTCCGGCCCCGTCATCGCCAAGGCGGGCGATCTGGCCGCGCAGCTCACCAATCTCGAGCCCCGCGACGTGCTGTTCATCGATGAGATCCATCGCCTGAATCCGGCGGTGGAGGAAATTCTCTATCCCGCGATGGAGGATTTCCAGCTCGATCTCATCATCGGCGAGGGGCCGGCGGCGCGCTCGGTCAAGATCGACCTCGCGCGCTTCACGCTCATTGGCGCGACGACGCGCGCCGGCTTGTTGACGACCCCCTTGCGCGACCGCTTCGGCATTCCGGTGCGGCTGAATTTCTACACGGTCGAGGAGCTCGAGAGGATCGTCAGGCGCGGGGCGCGCGTGCTCGGCGTGGCGATGAACGAGAGCGGCGCGCGCGAGATCGCGCGACGCGCGCGCGGCACGCCGCGCATCGCCGGCCGCCTGCTGCGCCGCGTGCGCGATTTCGCGATCGTCGAGGGCGCGGCGGAGATCACGCGCGAGCTTGCCGCGCGGACGCTGACCTTGCTCGAGGTGGACGACATCGGGCTCGACGTGATGGACCGGCGCTATCTCGACATGGTCGCGGTGAATTTTTTGGGCGGGCCGGTCGGAATCGAGACCATCGCCGCGGCGCTCGCGGAGCCGCGCGACGCGATCGAGGACATCATCGAACCCTATCTCTTGCAGCAGGGCTTTTTGCAACGCACGCCGCGCGGGCGGATGCTGACGGCGTCGGCGTTTCGCCATTTGGGGATCGCGCCGCCGGCCAGCGCGCCGCCGCAGATGGGGCTGTTCGGCGAGGGGGAGCCTTGAGGCGTCCCCATCGCCATCGCGCTTGGAGCGAATTCCGCAAAGTTTGACAGACTTTGCGACCAGAATTCGCTCCAGCACTTTGGTCTGGCGCGATTTCTTATCGCTCGAACGATTCTGTTCGAGCGGAAAGCGCGCTAGGGCTTCTCGCCTTTAGGCTTCTTCTTCTCGGCTTCAGGCGCGGGTTTCGCCGGGGCCGGCTGCGGTGCGACCGGCGCCGAAGAGCCGATATTGGCGCCGATGCCGAACAGGCGCCATTGCCCGTCCACCGGGGCAAAGATCATCTCGAAATTGATCTGCGCCGGGGCGGAGGGAAAGAAGCCGGCAAAGCGCATCATGCCGTTCTGCATGAGCTCCGGCATAACCGTCAATTGCGGCTCGAGCACGAGCACACCCGAAAGATCGACCTTGTCGCGTCGTAGATTGGAGAAAATTTCCGCTAGACGCGCCGGATTGTTGGCGGCCGCGAAGTTGGGGGCGGCGAGATCTCGCAGCACCGAGTAGTTGCCGGTCTTGTTCGCTTGGTCGAGCGCGATCAGCGTCGACTTGACCAGGATGATGAGACCGTTGCGGTCGATTTGCACGGCTTTCGGGGCCGGCGGTTGGAGCGTGCCCTGCGCTCTCGCCCCTAAAGGCAAGCTTGCGGCCACGAGGGCCGCAAGCAAGAGAGCAACAACGCCTTTTCTTTGGCGGTTCATTTTCACCATGCCCAGGTCGCGCCCGCGCGGCCGCCGACGCCGCCGTATTTTAGACCGACGCCGACGCCCGCGTCGACAACCACGTTCGGATGCACACGAACCTGCGCCGAGCTTCCGAAAGCGTTCTGGCCGCGAAAGCCGCCCCAATGCGCCGAGATGGCGTACTGTTTATTGTCAGGCAGCGCAGGCCCGGTCGTCGCCAAGGCGACCGCGGCGCCCTCATAGCCGCGGTAGACGGACTTCTGGAGATTGTAGATCTGCTGCTGCAGTCCGAACTCGCCCAGCGCCAGCACATTCGTCCGATTGTAGAGATCGTTGATGTTGCTGGGCCCGAAGTTGGACGTGGCGAGATGGCCCGCCGCATCGGTCATCGTGAAGTGGGCCGGCTGGTCCGCGAAGGGCACCGCGCCCGAAGCCGGGAGCGTGGCCGCCGCGAGGCTCGCCGCGGAGGTGATGCCTGGCGCCTGCAGCGTGTTGGCGCCCGTGCCGAGCATGACCTGGCTGGCGGCCGGTATTGGTCGCGCCGGTTCCGAGCGCCGTCGAGCCGGCGAAGCCCGCCGTGCTGGCGCCTTGGCCGAGCGCGGTCGAGTTACCGCCGGTCGCCGACGAGGCCGAGCCGAGCGCGATGTTGCCAGTCGTGCCGTCTGCTACGCCCCCTGTGAAGCCGGCCTGAGCCCCATCGCCGATGGCGACGCCGCCCGCTCCGCCAACCGTGCTGGAGTTGCCGAGCGCGACCGAACCCTGACCCGTCGTGGAGGTCAGGTTGCCAATCGAGACCTGGCCGTCGCCGGCGCCGAAGTTGATCGGGTTGCCGATTCCGACCGAGCCAACTCCATTGACCTGGAAGGCGGAGCCGATGGCGACCGACGCGGCGTCGTTCGCCGTGACGTTGCTGCCGATCGCCGCCGATCCGTTGGCGTTGGCGTTGGCGTTGTTGCCGAGGCCCACCGCGCCGATGCCGTTGGCGGTGCTGGCGTTGCCGCCCGCGAAGGCGCCCGTGCCGGCGGCGGTGCTTTGGTTGCCCGCAGCGAAGGAGCCCTGGCCGTTGGCGGTGCTGGCGTTGCCGGCAGCGAAGGCGCCCTGGCCGGTAGTCTGAGTCAGGTTGCCGAGGGAGACTTGGCCGGCGCTGGCGTCGCCGGAATTCAACACATTGCCGACGCCAATGGAGCCCGTGCCGTCGACCGTGAATTGGCTGCCCACGGCGACAGAAGCAAATCCGTTCGCGTTGACGCTGTTGCCGATCGCCGTCGAATTGCCCCCGGCGGCGTTGGTGCTCTGACCCACGGCCACGGTGTTGTCGCTGGCGGCCTGCGCGCCTGCGCCGACAGCCGTCGCGGACAGGCCCGCGCCGCCGCCCGTCGCCGTCGAGCCAGAGCCGAGCGCCACGTCGTTCTGGTTGTTCGCCGTGGCGGTGTCGCCGGCGGCGAAGGAGCCCGCGCTGAGCGCCTGGCTGCCGTTGCCCTGGGCGATCGAGCCCTGGCCCTGCGCGTTGTTCGCATTGCCGTGGGCGACCGCGCCGTCGCCGTTCGCCGTGTTATTGGCGCCGATCGCCACCGCGCCGGTCCCGGTCGCGCTGTTGGGATCGCCGATCGCCACCGCGCCGTTGCCGTTCGCCGTCTGCTGGGCGCCGATCGCGACGGCGTTCGCGCTCGCGGTTGAGGTGTCGCCAATGGCGACCGCGCTCGCGCCGGTGGCCTTGCTGCTGAAACCCGCGGCGAAGGAGTTTTTCCCGGATGCGGCGTTGGAAGCGCCAACCGCGGTGGCGTTGTCGTTGGTCACAGCGTTGTTGTTACCGAACGCCTGGGACGTGGCGCCCGTCACGTTGTTGTTGTTGCCGACCGCCGTCGAGAAGTCTCCGTTCGTGACGACGTTGGCGCCGATCGCCACAGCTTGCGTGCCGCTAGCGTTGGCATTGGAGCCGCCGATCGCGGTGGCGAAATCGCCGGCCGCTTTCGTTCCGGCGCCCAGAGCCGTGGACGAGGGGTTCAGCGCGTTGGAGTTGGCGCCGACGGCCGTGGCGTTGTTGCCGGGGGCGTTGGCGTTGTTGCCATAGGCCGTCGAGTTGCCGCCGGCCGCGTTGGCGTTTGTGCCGCAGGCCGTGTTGGTCGCGTCGCCTCCGTCGGCGCCGGCGCCCGGGATCGTCACGGTGGGGTTGACGGCGAGCGCGCCGGGGGCGCCCACCGAACCGGCGACGGCCAGCACCGGCGTGAGCAGGGCGAAGCCGATCAAATCAGCTCCCGCCACAGCGCCAACCTGGCCGCCTGTCGCGACATAGGTCCCGGGCTGGGCGCAGGTGACGGCCCAGGCGTTGCTTGCTGTGAAGCTTGTCGACATCGCGATGACTGCAGAACCGCATAGCAGTGCTTTGCGAAGCGCCTTACCATGCGCTACGGTTGAGATTTCTACAGTGGGCTTTGGCCGAGCAACCATGGGTGTTCTCTCCAGAGAAGCATTTTACTATTGACTCGTGCGCGTTATGGGCTTCGCACTCTCAGAAAAACATAATCAGAAAAATATCTCCGTGTCTGTACTCAAGCAGGTGGGCGTCCCAAATCTTCGTTTGACCGTTGCAGGATTACAACACCCTCCATAAATAATTGATTCTGTGTATATATTTGTCAACAACCGCGGCGGGCGGCGGCCTCGCTGCAAGCAAAACTGAGAAAAAAGTCATAGCCTGTTGTATAAGTACAATAGCCTATGTTGCATTTCTGCAACAACGGAACCGCCGCCTTCCACGGGAGAGGAGGGCCGGGGCGTAATGAGTTAACATCGCGTTTTTCAACAACAAATTCAGGCTACCGCGGTCGCTGGCTCTTGGCCGCTCACGCGAATGGCAACGCATGCGTACAATGCACAGTTATACGTACAATACACGATGCAGATGCATCAGACGTCCGGATCGCCCTGCCGTCGCCACACCCCGACCAAGGTAGAAGATAGCTTTCTGATGCGATTTTTAGCGTTAATAAAGTATTGATCAGAGATTTCTGTGGTACGGAAGTCACGCTCTAGAAATGTTTGTCAAACAAACGTTGCGTTCTCGCACGGCGGCGGTGAAGGGCTCGTTCATCTTCAAGCTTTCAGCGATCGGAATAGAGGCGCCCCCTGGGCGGCGGCCATAGTCCGCTTTGCCTGGATTGGCCAGACGGCCGGTTCGCCGTCGCGCCTCTCTGCGGCGGCTCTCGACGCCTGTCGCGAAAACCGCCAAAATGTGGGGCGATTCGCGCTGACCGACGGAGCCTCGCAGCTTGGGCGAGATGGACGACGATTTGGACCGCCCCTTGGGCCGCGACGAGTTGCACGCATCCCGCATTGCGCGCCTTCGCCCTCGCCACGTCGCGCTCGCCATCGTCGCGCTGGCGGCCACGGGCGTCGTGGGGCTGTTCTTCTTCGCGCCGCAGGGCCCGCTCGACGCAACGCTCGGCGGAAGACCCTACGCCATCGCCAAGATCGAACCCTACCGGCCGCTGCCTCCCGGACCCGTCGCCGCTTCGCCGGAAGTCGCCAAGCAGGACGCCCCGCTCGCTTCCTTCGTCCAGGTCCGTAACGCCGAGCGCCATGCGCTCGCTGAGCCGGAGGTCGAGTATCAGAACGGCGTGCGCGTCGTGCGCTCGGGCGGCGCAGGCGCCAATCCGCTGATCATCGAGGTCGATCCGGGCGCGACCGTTCGACTTGCGCCCGCGCCCGACAACCGACTCGTCGAGAAGAGCCGCTTTGGCCTCCTGCCTCGCATCGGCGCCGACGGTTCTCGACCGATGGACGTCTATGCGAGGCCTTTCGACGCCTCGCAGCGACTGAAAGCGGGCGCGCCGCGCGTTGCGCTCGTCGTGGGGGGATTGAGTCTCAATCCTCAGTCGACGGAGGCGGCGATCGCCGAGCTCCCCGCAAACGTCACGCTCGCCTTCACGCCCCACGGCCTCAGTGTCGCCGCGGACGCGGCGAGGGCGCGAGCCCGCGGGCACGAGATTCTGCTGCAGACGCCGATGGAGCCCTTCGACCCACCCAGTGACCCCGCCCCGCACACGCTGCGGGTCGAGGCGGGCGATGTGAAGGAGGATCTCAACTGGCTCATGGGCCGCTTTACGGGCTATGTTGGCCTCATGAACGTTCTCGGCTCCCGCTTCACCGCAAACGAACAGGCGCTTGCGCCCGCGCTGGCGGAGATCGCGCGCCGCGGCCTCTTTATCGTCGACGACGGCGGCTCGCCGCAGTCGCTGATCCCGGCCTTGGCGACGCGGCTCTCGGTTCCTGCGGCCCGCGTCGATATCGTCCTCGACCAGCGTGGCACGCCGCAGTCTCTCGAGGCGGCGCTGGCGGCCTTGGAAGCGCAGGCGCGCCGCGCGGGCTCGGCCGTGGGCTTCGCCAACGCGCAGGCCTCGACGATCACCCGTCTCGCCCGGTTCGCGCGCGAGGCCGAAAAGCGCGGGCTGGCCGTCGCGCCGATCTCCGCGATCGTCGAGAAGAACGCGGGCGCGGCGACGGCCGCCGAGGCGCCGCGATGAACGGACGCTACCGGCCCTGCGTCGGCGTGATGCTGCTCAATGCTTCGGGCCTGGCCTTCATCGGCCGGCGTCGCCCCAAGGGCTCGCAGGACCGGATCGACGCCCGGCACGAGTGGCAGATGCCGCAAGGCGGTATAGATCATGGCGAAGCGCCCTATCAGGCGGCGCTCCGCGAGCTCTGGGAAGAGACGAATGTCCGCAGCGTGGGGCTGCTCGCCGAGATAGAACCCTGGCTGAGCTATGACCTGCCGCCGGGGGCCGGCGGGCGTTGGGAGGGCAAGTATACGGGGCAAACGCAGAAATGGTTCGCCTTCCGCTTCACCGGCCAGGAAACCGAGATCGACATCCACCATCCCGCCAACGGGGCCCATAAGCCAGAGTTTGACGAATGGCGCTGGGAGGAGCCCGCGCGTCTGCCCGAGCTGATCGTGCCCTTCAAGCGCAAGGTCTATGAGCGGGTCGTAGCGGAGTTTGCGGCGCTGGCTCGCACGGCGCCCGAAAAGTAGCGGGCGAGGCGAAGGAGAGCGCGCCGCGAAAAAGCGGAAACCGGTTGTTCGTGAAGGCCCGCCCTCAGTTCCGAGAGTCGATTTCTGCAGTCCGCCTGAACGCAGCGTGATCTTGCGCCGGCTGCGTCGTCTGGATGAAGCCCCCGCCCAGCACGCGGGCGTTGGGTCCGCCATCTTCGTAAAAGACGCAGGCCTGTCCGGGGGAGACCCCAAACTCACCCTCCTCGAAGGCGACCACCGCCTCTTTCGCGCCGCGCGGCAGCAGGCGGGCCGCAACCGGGGGGCGCGTCGAACGCGCGCGTGCGAAAACCTTGAGACCTTCGAGAGGCAGATCATCGAAGGCGCCGGGCCCAATCCAATTCACGTCGCGAAGGCTCGCGGCGCTGGTCTCCAGCGCCTCGTGTGGCCCGACGACGACCTTGGCGCGGGCGGCGTCGATCCGCACCACATAGAGCGGCTCGCTCGCATTGGCGGCTTTGGCGGAGCCGAGGCCGAGACCGCGTCTCTGTCCCACCGTGTAGTTCACGATTCCGGCGTGGCGGCCGAGCACGCGGCCGTCGAGGTGGACGATCTCGCCGGGAACAATGGCCTGCGGCGCCAAGCGCTCCACCACGTTCACGTAGCGGCCCGACGGCACGAAACAGATGTCCTGGCTGTCGGGCTTGTCGGCGACGCTCAAGCCATAACGGCGTGCGAAGTCGCGAACTTCGCTTTTGGCGAAATCGCCGAGCGGAAAACGCAACAGTCGTAACTGCTCCCGGGTCGTCGCGAACAGAAAATAGCTCTGGTCCCGCGAGGCGTCCCGGGCGCGAAAAAGCGCCCGCGCGCCTGTCTCGTCCGGACGCGCCGAGACGTAATGGCCTGTCGCGAGGGCGTCGGCGCCGAGATCGCGCGCCGTGTCGAAGAGATCCGCGAATTTGATGAACTGGTTGCAGGCGACGCAAGGAACCGGCGTTTCGCCATTGGCGTAGCTCGCCGCGAAGCCGTCGATGACTCTCTCCCTGAAGCGGCGTTCATAGTCGAGAACATAATGCGGGACGCCGATGCGGGCCGCGACATTGCGCGCGTCCTTGATATCCTGCCCGGCGCAGCAGGCCCCTTTGCGATGGATCGCGGCGCCATGGTCGTAAAGCTGCAAGGTGACGCCGATGACGTCATAGCCCGCTTCCTTCAGCATCGCAGCGACGACGCTCGAATCCACACCGCCGGACATGGCGACGACGACGCGCGTCTCGGCCGGGCTTCTTCCGGAAACGAGCGGGAGCAGATCGCGTGTTGCGGCGGCGGCGTTCATTGACAATGCGGAGCTTTCGAGATCGGCGGTGCGGCGCGCGCCGCCTCCCGCGCAAATTAAAGCACCTTTCGAGGGCGCCTTGCAATTTAGGCGGTCTGCGCGGTTCGGCCCAAGTTTGCCTCCTGTCCCCGCGCGCCGGCGCTTTGCGGGTTGTGCGCATTCGGCCACAGTCCGCAGGAAAGACTGTGGGGAACGTGGCTTTCGCTTGCCAGTGACTCTTGCGCGTGATTCACTGCAAAGAGTAACGTCGTATCTGTCATCGACGGTCTTAGAGCCCTTCGACGTCTTCACTTGAGTTCGCGTGCTCTGCCGCCGTCGGCTGACCGACTCGGCGAACGTTATTGGATTCTCAGATCGGCGTCGCAGCCGATACTCGGCGCGACCGTCGAACGGAGGCCCCCATATGTCCTGGACGCAAGAACGGGTTGAACTGCTGCGCAAGCTTTGGCTCGACGGATTGAGCGCCGCCCAAGTGGCCGCAGAGCTCGGCGCCGGGGTGACGCGCAATGCGGTGATTGGCAAGATCCACCGGCTTGGTTTGGCCGAACGGGGGAAGCCGGCCAATGCGCCGCGCCCGCGCGCGCCGCGCCCTGCCCGCGCAACCGTAGGCGAGGTCGCGCACCGCAACGGCGGCGGCGGCGCGATGGTGATGGGCAACGTCGCGCTCGCCGTCTCGCCGCGGCCGGTCATCACGACGGCGCTGCGTCCCGAGGAAGAGGTGGTGGTTCCGATCTCGCTGCGCGTCACGCTGATGGATCTGCGCGAGACGATGTGCCACTGGCCGCTCGGCGACCCGACGACGCCGGAATTCCGCTTCTGCGGCTCGCGTTACGAGGATGGCGAAGGCCCCTATTGCCGTCACCATGCGAGGATGGCCTATCAGCCTCATGCCGATCGCCGCCGTCACGCGGGGCGCGCGGGACGCTGAGCGCTTCGCCCGCTCGGAGTAGGCGCTCCCGTAGCAACCGGGCCCGAGTTCTTGAGCGCGTCAGCTGCGCCCGAAGGTCTCATCGAACGAATAGCCGGCGCCTCGCACCGTTCGGATCGGGTCCTTCTCCCGGGAGCGGATGAGCGCCTTGCGCAGGCGTCCGACATGCACGTCGACGGTGCGCTCGTCGATCTCCGCCGACATTCCCCAGACGCTGTCCAGAAGCTGCGCCCGCGTGAAAACGCGACCCGGCTTCTCCATGAAATATTCGAGCAGTCGGAACTCCGTCGGCCCCAGATGAATTTCCCGCCCGCCTCTCTTGACCCGTCGCGTTTCGCGATCGAGATCGATGTCGCCGGCGCTCAGCTTGTTCGCGACGCGCTCCGGGCGGGCGCGGCGCAGAAGCGCGTGAACGCGCGCCTTCAGCTCTTCCATTGAGAAAGGCTTGACGACGTAGTCGTCTGCGCCGAGCGAGAGGCCGCGCACCCGCTCGCTCTCTTCGCCGCGCGCCGTGAGCATGATCACCGGCATGTCGCGCGTGTCGTCGCGCGCCCGCAGCCGTCTACAGATTTCGAGGCCAGAGACCCCAGGCAGCATCCAATCGAGAATGACGAGGTCGGGCGGCGACTCGGCGATGCGGATCTCGGCTTCGTCGCCTCGATCCACATGTTCGACGGCGAAGCCCTCCGCCTCCATGTTGTAAACGAGCAGCAGGGCGAGCGACGACTCGTCCTCGACGATGAGAATGCGCGGAGCCCGGTCGTGGGCGATGACTTCGCGCTGAATGCTGCGGGTTTCGTTCATGTCTCTGCCTTCGCTAGTGCGGCTCGAGCTCAAGTTCTATCCGGCGGTCCACCGAAGCTGCGCGTCTTCGGCCGCTCGGTCGGCATGGGCTCTCCGGTGACGAGATACACGACGGTCTCGGCGATGTTCGTGGTGTGGTCGCCGATCCGCTCCAAGTTCTTGGAGCAGAACAACAGATGGGTGCAGAAGGATATGTTGCGCGGATCCTCCATCATGAAGGTGAGGAGGTCGCGGAACACCGAGTCTTCCAACGCGTCGAGATCGGCGTCGTTCAACCACACGGCGCGGGCGCGTTCCGCGTCCCGCTGCGCATAGGCGTCGAGAACCTCCTTGAGCTGCAAGGCGGCGAGATCGTGCATCGACCTCAAGCCGATGATCGCGCGCAGCGTGCGCGCCTCGTCGACGAGCTTGGTCGTGCGTCGGGCGATGTTCTTGGCGAGATCGCCGACGCGCTCGAGATCGCCCGAGATACGCATGGCGCCGATGCAATCGCGCAGATCGACCGCTAGCGGCTGGCGCCGCGCGATCGTCAAGATCGCCGCCTCCTCGATCTCGCGCTGCAGGACGTCCAGCCGCTGGTCGGTGGAGACGACCTGCTGCGCCAAGGCGAGGTCAAAAGTCGACAGCGCGTCCATCGCGTCGGAGAGCATCTTCTCAGCGATGCCGCCCATCTCGGATATCTTGCGATCGAGCGCCTCGAGCTCCCGGTCGTAGCCTTTGACGGTGTGTTCGCTCATTGCTGTTGTCCCTGGAGCGGCCGAGGGCGGCCGCGGATAAATGCGTCAGAAAGCGTCAACCGAAGCGACCCGTGATGTAATCCTGCGTTCTCTTCTCTTTGGGCGTCGTGAAAACCGCGTCCGTCTCGGCGAATTCGATGAGCTCGCCCAGATACATGAAGGCCGTATAATCGGACACGCGCACCGCCTGCTGCATGTTGTGGGTGACGATCGCGATCGTGTATTGCGTCGCGAGTTCGTCCATCAGCTCCTCGATCTTGGCGGTTGAGATTGGGTCCAGCGCCGAGCAGGGCTCGTCGAACAGGATCACGTCGGGCTGCACCGCGACGCTTCGCGCAATGCACAACCGCTGCTGCTGGCCGCCCGAAAGCCCGAGCCCGCTGGATTGCAGCTTGTCCTTGACCTCGTTCCAGAGCGCCGCGCCGCGCAACGCCAGTTCGACCCGCCCATCGAGTTCCGATCTCGAAAGCTTTTCGTAAAGTCGGACGCCGAAAGCGATGTTCTCGTAGATTGTCATCGGAAAAGGCGTCGGCTTTTGGAAGACCATGCCGACGCGCGACCTTAAGAGGTTCACATCGACGCGAGGATCGAGAATGTTCTCGCCGTCGAGCAGCACCTCGCCCTCGGCGCGCTGGTGGGGATAGAGATCGTACATGCGGTTCAACACGCGGAGCAGCGTGGATTTGCCGCAACCGGAGGGGCCGATGAAGGCGGTCACCCTGTTGGTGCGCAGCGGCATCGAAATGTTCTTCAAGGCGTGGTGGTCGCCATAGAAAAAATCGAGATCCTGCACCGATAGCTTGGTGGGAAGTTCGGCGTTAACGATGGAGGCCACGTTCATCCCTTTGTACTCTGCGCGCCGAGCGCGCGCGCGACGATCGACAGGCACAGCACGGCGGCGGTGATGAGAAGCGCGCCCGTCCACGCCAGCTGCTGCCAATCCTTGTATGGCGAGAGCGCAAACTGGAAGATGACGACCGGCAGGCTCGCCATCGGCGCGTTGACGTCGACGCTGAAAAATTGATTGTTGAGCGCGGTGAAGAGCAGCGGGGCCGTCTCGCCCGAGAACTCTCGCGACAGCGAGCAGAACGCCGGTGACGAGCCCAGCCTTCGCGGCGCGGTAGGAAACCCGTCGGACGACGTAGGAGCGTGGCAGGCCCAGCGCCGTCGCCGCTTCTCTCAGCGAACCGGGCACGAGGCGCAGCATGTCTTCCGTGGTTCGCAGCACCACCGGGATCACCAGGATCGCTAGCGCCGCCGCGCCTGACCAGGCCGAGAAATGCTTCTGCCGCGCGACGATCACCTCATAGACGAAGAGGCCGATGACGATGGAGGGCGCGCTCAGGAGGATGTCGTTGATGAAGCGTATGACCGTGGCGAGCTTTGAATTGTTCCCGTATTCGGCGAGCCAGGTGCCGGCGAGGAGACCGAGCGGCGCTCCGACCACGACGCCGAGCACCGTCATGAGCAAGGATCCGAAGATGGCGTTGAGCAGGCCGCCGGAACTGCCGGGAGCCGGCGTCATTTGCGTGAAGACGGCAGGAGACAGCCCCTTCACCCCTTCATAGATGAGCACGGCGAGAATGGCGACGAGCCATGCGAGGCCGAAAACGGCCGCAGCCAGGCAGAGTTTGGTGGCGATGGAATCGGCGACGCGACGACGGGCGTATATGGACACGCTCAACCTCCTCCTTTGCGTTCGATGCGCATGTGCAGAAGCCTCGCGATGGCAAGCTCTACGAAGGTGATGACGAAGAGGATGAGGCCGAGCAGAACCAGCGACGAAGTGTAGAGGTCTCCCACGGCTTCCGTGAATTCATTGGCGATCGTCGCGGAGATCGTCGTGCCCGGCGCGAGAACGGAGGCGGAGATCTTGTGCGCGTTGCCGATGACGAAGGTTACCGCCATGGTCTCGCCGAGGGCGCGGCCGAGCCCCAGCATGATCGCGCCGATGACGCCGACCGCGGTGTAGGGGATGACCACATGCCGGACGACCTCGGTCGTCGTGCAGCCGACGCCGAAGGCCGCCTCCTTCAGCACGAGGGGAACCGTCTCGAAGACGTCGCGGCAGACCGACGCGACATAGGGCAGAACCATGACGCCGAGGATCACGCCGGCCGTCAGCATGCCGATGCCGTAGGGCGGGCCGGCGAAAAGCGAGCTCAGTCCCGGAACTCCTTTGAAAGTATCAATGAGCCAGGGCTGAACATACTGCTGGAGGAAGGGCGCCAGGACGAAGAGGCCCCAGATGCCGTAGATGATCGACGGGATGCCGGCGAGCAGCTCGATCGCAACGCCGATCGGACGACGCAGCGGCGCCGGGCACAGCTCCGTCAGGAACACCGCGATGCCGATGCCGACCGGGGCGGCGATCGCCAGCGCGATCGCCGAGGTGACGAGCGTGCCATAGATCGCCGGCCCTCCGCCGAAGTTCTCGGTGACGGGATTCCAGGCCTGCGATGTGATGAAACCGAGACCGAAAGTTCGGATCGCCGGCAGCGAGCCTTGGATCAGCGAAAGAATGACGCCGCCGAGGAGGATCAGCACGAAGAGAGCGCAGCTGAAGGTCGCACGACGGAAGACGACGTCGACGAGGGCGAGGCGTTGCAGCACGCGCCCCCGTTCCGCAGTTGCGGAGCCCTCCGGCGCCAGCGCCCGCGCACTCGGGCGCTCCATGACTCGTTCGATCACCTGTGCTTCCTCTCCTCGCCGGCGGCGCTTCCGTCGCGCGCGGTCCTAGAGCAAACTTGCGCAAGGTTGATAGTGCTTTGCGATCAGAATTCGCTCGGGCGTTTTGATCTGGCGCGATCTCCTGCCGCTCGAACGAAACCGTTCAAGCGGTAAGCGCGCGAGACGCACACCGTCCTAGCCCTTGCGTCAATTATACACGGGCTTGCCGTCCGCGCTCTTGAACTCGGCCGCCCACGACTTCTTGATCAAGGCGACGACGCTCGCCGGCAGCGGAATATAGTCGAGCTCCTCGGCCGCCTTGGCGCCGTTGGCGAAGGCCCAGCCGAAAAACTTCAGGGCTTCCGCGGCGGCGGCGGCGTCCTGCGGCTGCTTCGGCATCAGGATGAAGCTCGCGGCGGTGATCGGCCAGGATTTTGCGCCGGGCTCATTGGTCAGGATCTGATAAAAGCCCGGCGACTTCGCCCAGTCCGCGTTCGCGGCAGCGGACTGGAAGGCGTCGGCGGTCGGCGCGACGACCTTGCCGTCCTTGTTCGCCAGCTTCGCGTAGGTCATCTTGTTTTGCTTCGCATAGGCGTATTCGACATAGCCAATGGAGCCCTTCGTGTTGGAGACGGCGTTGGCGACGCCTTCGTTGCCCTTGGCGCCGACGCCGACCGGCCACTCTACTGCGGAGTTCTCGCCCACCTTCTCCTTCCAGGTCGGCGAGACCTTGGAGAGATAATTGGTAAAGTTGAAGGTGGTGCCCGAACCGTCGGAGCGATGCGCGACGACGATCGGCTGCTTGGGAAGCTTCGCTTTGGGGTTGAGCTTCTTGATCGCCGGATCGTCCCAACCTGTGATCTCGCCCAGGAATATCTTCGAGAGCAGTTCCCCGTTCAGCGTGAGCTCGCCCGGCGCCACACCGTCGAGATTGACGACGGGAACGATGCCGCCGATGATCTGCGGCCATTGCACGAGGCCAGCGGCTTCGAGATCCTCGGGCTTGAGCGGCTGATCGGAGGCGCCGAAGGTCACGGTCCGCGCCTTGATCTGCTTGATGCCGCCCCCCGAGCCGATCGATTGATAGTTCAGGCTCGCGCCGGTTGAGGCCTTATAGCCCTCCGCCCATTTCGCATAGATCGGATAGGGAAAGGTCGCCCCGGCGCCGGAGATGTCGACGGCGATTGCGACGCCCGCGGACGCGACGAGAGCGACGGCGACCAGCGCCGCGCGCTTGAGAAACTGCGAAGTCATGACGGAGATGCTTCCTGGCTTGAGTATGAGAGCGCGCGAGCGGCGAGCTCCGACGCGCGCAGCATGCTAGCTGGCGTCGACCAGTCTTTTGCGACGCTAAGATGACAACAAGACGACAAGAGAAAGCATTCGATTTCAATTGGATGGGACGCATGCCCGGAACGCCGCGGCTCAGACCGGCTCGGCCGCTTTGGCCGCCTCGGCCCTCATCCGCCGATAGATGAAGGCGGGAGCCGGCGCCGCAGCCTCCATCTCGCCGGCTGTCGCGAAGGCCGCATGGGCCGGCGAGAGATGACAAGCGGGGTCCGTCGCGTGGGGATCGCCGACCGCGGCCATCGCCTGACAACGGCATCCGCCGAAGTCGATCTCGCGTCGCTCGCAAGAGCGACAGGGCTCCTGCATCCAGTCGGTCCCACGAAAGGCGTTGAAGGCTGCGCTGTGGAACCAGATGTCGGCGAGATCGCGTTCGCGAACATCGTCGAAGACGAGACCCGGGATCGTGTGCGCCGCATGGCAGGGCAGCGCCTTGCCCGACGGCGTCACGGCGACGATCGAGCGGCCCCAGCCGCCAGTGCAGGCCTTTGGCCGGGACGCGTAGTGGTCGTGGATCACGAAATCGAAATTCAGCACGCCCTTCAGTCGCTGCTTGGCCTTCTCGACGATGTCGACCGTGCCGAGGAAGACTTCTCGGGTCGGAATAAGCGCCGCACGGTTCTTCAAGGCCCAGGCGTAATATTGAATATGCGCGATCTCGATGCGTTGCGCTCCCGCCTCCACCGCAAAATCGATGATCTGCGGCAGATGTTCGATGTTTTGGCGGTGCATCGGCGCGTTGATCGTGAGGCCCATCCCGAGCTCAGCAGTCCATTGCGCCACCTGGCGCTTCTTGTCGAAGCCGCCTTCATAATGGGCGATGCGGTCTGCGTTCTCGGGCTCGACGTCCTGGATCGAGAGCTGAACATGATCGAGCCCGAGCTTGGCCAGACCATCGAGACGTTCGCGCGTCAGCGTCACGCCCGAAGTGATGAGATTGGAGTAAAGTCCGGCGTCGACCGCGAAGGCCAGAATCTCCTCGAGATCCTTGCGCACGGTCGGCTCGCCCCCCGAGAGGTGCAGCTGCAGCGCGCCGATTTCCCCCGCGCGGCGGAAGGCGTCGCCCCATTCTCGCGCCGTTAGCTCGACATTCGCGCGCTCGAGATCAATGGGGTTCGAGCAATAAGGACATTGCAGCGGGCAGCGATGCGTGAGCTCGGCCAAGAGGCCGGTGGGGCCGCCAGCGAAAGGCTGGTGGCTCTGCGCGCGCGGCGAGGGAGGCGGCGCAGAGAAAGGCGACGGTCCATCGCGAAGGAGCCGCTTGTCCGAGAGGCCTTGCAGCAGATTGATGACGTCGCGCAAAACGACGTCCCGCGGCGCGCCGTAGCGGCAGGCGAGCGCGCGACCGATCTCGTCCACGGTCTTCGCGCCGTCGATCTCGCTCAAGACCGCGAGCGAGATTGCGTCGATCTCATAGGCGCGCTCCGGCGCGAGCACCACGCTGCGCGAGCGCGCCCGATCATGATGCAGCCGCGCCCAGCGCTCGAAGGCGGGACGGCTGTTCGGATCGATGACGTATCGCGCCGGCGTCCTGCTCACGGGAAGGTCTGTCCGAGTTGGAAGGCGCCCGGAGGAACGATGGCGGGCGACACATAGGCGTGATGTAAGGCGTCAAGCTGCGCCCACAAGACGTCGCATTTGAACCGCACGGCGTCGATGCAGGCCTCCTGCTCCGCGCGGCTCCGCGCGTTCCTCTTGATATAGTCCAGCGCGAAGTCGGCGTCGCGCGGCGCCTGAGACAGCCGGCGCTTGAAATAGGCCATCACGTGGTCGTCGACGAAGTCGTAATTCTCGAGCATGCCGGCGATGCGCTCCCTATGGATCGCCGGAGCGAAGAGCTCGGTCAGCGAGGAGGCCACGGCGACGACGAGCGGCTGCTCGACGACATAGCGAACGTAGGCTTCGACGGCGAACTTCGTCGCCGGCAAGGCGCCGCGGCGCGAGAGCACATAGTCGCGCGGCAGTCCGAGCCCATCGGTCAGCACGAGCCAGCGCTCGATGCCTCCCGCCTCCTCGCCGAGGCCGTCGTGATCGTGAATGCGATGCAGCCATTCCCGACGCAGCTCGCGGTCATGCACGCGGCTCATGAAGGCGGCGTCCTTGCGCGGCACGGCCTCCTGATAACAGTAGCGGTTGAGCGCCCAAGCGCGCACTTGCTCGCGATTGAGCTTGCCGCCGTGCAGCAGCTTATGGAACGGATGCTTGTCGTGATAGCGCTCGGCGCCGACCGCGCGGATCGCCGCTTCAAAGGCCTCGGGCGAGAGCGGTAGCGAATTGAGAAACGCGTGCGAGTCGAGAACGTCGTTGTTCACAGAAGAACCTCCATGCCATCTTCGCCGATCACCCATCCGGCGGCTTCCGCCTCCCGCCGCTCCTTCGAGAAGGCGTAGAGGGCGGGGTTGGAATTATTGATGTGCACGTAAATCTTTCGCGCGACGCCGAGCGACGCAAAGGCGGCGATCGAACCGTCCGGCCCGCTCATGTTGATGTGACCCATGCGTGTTCCGGTCTTGCCGAGCAGCCCTTGCTCGATCATCTCGTTCTCGTGCCAGAGCGTGCCGTCGAAGAACACGAGCGCGGCCCCGCTGAGGCGCTGGGCGAGCGCCGCATCCACGCCGGCGCAGCCGGGGATGTAGAAGAACGCGTTGCCGCTCGCGGTTTCGGTGATCTTCAATCCAAGCGTGTCGCCCTCGGCGCCGCCAAAATTCGCCTTCAGCGCGTCCTCGAGCCAGAGCGCGATCTTGCCGGCGACCGGGAAAGCTTCGACCGATAGGCCGAGGTCCGCGCCCGCCCCCCGCATCGCGACCGCGGCGCCGGGAGGCAGCTCCTCCCGCGCGACGCAAGCCGGCGCAAGCACGTTGAAGATCCGGTTTTGCGATAAAACCTCCAGCACGCGCGACGAACCGTAGACCGTGAAGGGTTGCGCCTCGCGCAACGTGAGAAGCCCGGTCACATGGTCGACGTCGCCGTTCGTCACGACGACGGCTTTGATCGGACTGGCGCGTACGGGATCGTCGCCGCTCGGCGCAAGGACGGGGTTTTGCGCGATCTGCTCCCGCAAGTCGGGCGACGCATTGAGCAGAACCCAGTCGCGTCCATTTGCGGTCGCAGCCAGCGACGATTGCGTGCGGGGCAAAAATCCCGGCTCGCCCGCGCGCACGGCGCGGCAGTTAGCGCAGTTGCAGTTCCATTGCGGAAAGCCGCCGCCGGCTCCCGATCCGAGAATCCTGATGCGCATGTCGCTCGATCGAACCCGGCGCAGCCTGTCTTCGGCGCGCCACGCTCCCCTGTCGTTGTTGTTTTGGAGGACTATGCACGTCGAGGCGCCGCCGGCGCAAGGGGCCCGTGAAAGTTCAGGGGTTGCGAAATGTCGCAGCCTGACGCCCTCAAGCCCCGGCTCGGGGAGCTTTCACGGCGCGGCGGACGACGCGCGCTCCTGCTCCGCCCGCGCCAGCGATTTGTAGCGGCGGACGGCGAAGGGAATGGAGATGAGATAACCGAGGCTGATCAGAGTCAAAATCTCCATCGGATAGGTCCACAGCAGCAAGAGCAGCACGACGACGCAAAAGAGCAAAGGAATGATCAGATCGCGCGGCACGCGACCCATCTTTTTTCCCGAAAAATGCGGAATGGGGCTCGCCATCAGAAAGGCGATCGCCAAGACATAGACGATGAAGAACGGGGCGAAGGCCTTGGAGGCCGGAAGCTCCAGCGCAGAAAGGTGCAAATAAAGCGGCAGCAGCGCCGTCACCGCGCCGGCCGGCGAGGGCATGCCGACGAAGAATTTCGCGTGCCAGGCGGGCCGCGTCGGGTCCTCCGCCATCACGTTGAAGCGCGCGAGGCGAAGCGCCGCCGCGATGGCGAAGGCGAGCGTCGCGAACCAACCGAAGTTCTTGACTTCGTGCAGCAGCCAGAAATAGAGCACGAGCCCCGGCGCAACGCCGAAATCCACGAAATCGGCGAGCGAGTTCGAGCTCGGCGCCAAATCGCGTCGTCCCTTTAAGCGCTCGCGCAAGGCGGCCGTCGAAACCGTCGAACACGGCGGCGGCGATGATGGCGAGCACGGCCGTCTCGAATTTTCCGTCCACCGCATAGCGGATCGCGGTCAGCCCCATCGACAGCGCCAGCAGCGTGACGAGATTGGGCAGCACCGCGCGGATCGGAATGTTGCGAAAACGCAAGCGACGCCGTTCAATCGGCGTGAGCTCGTTCTCGGGATGGTCTTCGAAGGACTGGCTTTCGGTCACGTGGCTCGAGCCTGTCGGAGGTCGGGTAAGCGCCGGCCTATTGGCGTCAACCCGATTTGAAGGACAGCGCCGGCGTGTGAGCGGAAAGATCCGCAAGCACCGTCTCGCCCGCGATCGCGCGCGTGCCGATGGCCACCATGGGCTTCGCATAGGTGGGCATATAGACGTCCACGCGCGAGCCGAAACGGATCAGGCCGAAACGCTGGCCGACGGCGAGCTGCTCGCCTTCACGCACGAAGCACACGATGCGGCGCGCGACCAGGCCGGCGATCTGCACGACGCCGAAACGGCCTTGCGGCGCGTCGATCACCAGGCCGTTGCGCTCATTGTCCTCGCTCGCCTTGTCGAGATCGGCGTTGACGAACAGGCCCGGGCGATAGGCGATGCGCGCGATGCGGCCGGCGATGGGCGCCCGGTTCACATGCACGTCGAAGACGCTCATGAAGACGGAGACGCGCTGCAGCGGATCGGCCCCGAGCCCAAGCTCGGCCGGCGGCAAGTAGAAGCCCACGGAACAGACGACGCCGTCGGCGGGCGAGACCACCAATCCCTCGCGCAACGGCGTGACGCGCGGCGGATCGCGGAAGAAATAGGCGCACCAAGCCGTGGCGATGAAGCCGATCCAACCGAGCGTTCCGGAAACCCAATGAAGGAGAAAGGCTGCAATCGCGAAGACGGCGATGAAAATATAGCCTTCAGGATGGATCGGGGTGAGCGATTTGCGAAAGGAATTGAGCACCGACATCCGACTCTCCCGCCCCCCGTCGCTCTGGTGGCGATGCTTTTGGCATGGTCGGGCCGGATTGTCACCCCGCTGGACGCGGGACCGCCGGGCCTTTGTTGCAGGCGCGACGGTCGCAGAGCGGCGATTGAGGGGCTTAAGATCACGCTGCGTTCGGGCCGATCGCCTGAACGCGGAATAGGTGGTCGATTCTAAAAGTTTAGAGCGCGTCCCGTGCGAAAAACCGGTGTCCACTCTTTCGCATCGCGCTTTAGAGCTGACGGCCCAGCTGCCTCACGTCGACGCCATATTGCGCGAGCCAGTTGCGAAGCTTGTCGGAGACCGGCAGGACTCGCGAAGCGTTCGAATTTGTCTGGCAGGCGCTTCGCAGCGACACGTAACGGGACCAGATTGTCCCCACCTCCTTGTCGCTCAGAACCGAGCGCACTTCGCCAAGGAGCGTGCGGACATCGGAGTCGCTATATTTATTAAGCAAAGGACAGCCGACCACAATGTTGTCGGCGTACGCGGTGGAAGAAATGAGCAGGAAGAAGAGCGCTAGAGCGGTGCGTTTCATGCGTTTACCTCGGTGATGACGGTTAGAAGCGATCTCGGCGCGCCGCTAAGCTAAGGCCTTGTGACCTTTGGAGCTTGGTCGGGACGCCTACATCTCTGCGTCGGCGGCGCTCGATCGTCCGATCTCCATCAGGATCTGCGACTTTCCAGGCAAAAGTTTGACGGGCGCCGTCGCTCGAAAAAGCGCAGTCTTTTAAATCTCGAAATCCGCTTGCGTCTTCTCAGCATCTCCAAAGCCGACGACGAGCGCACGGGCGCAAAGATCGTCGAGCGTGACCCGCTCCAGTCTCTGGAAGATCTCGGCTTCGATCTCCTCGAGCGCAGGAGCGATCGCCGCTTCGAGCGAGGTCGGCGAAATATTGGGTTCGACGTCCTCTTCCTCGTCGACGCGCAAGGCGACGCGGAGAATCTCGGCAAGGGTCAGGCGCCGTCTCTCTTTAGCGAGCTCATAGCCGCCGGAGGGCCCGCGCAGCGACTTCAGCACGCCGGCATGCACCAGCGCCTGCAGCAGGCCTTCGAGCCGGCGTGGCGGCAGCGCGTGCCGCGCCGCCAGCTCCTTCGAGCTGACCGGACGCCCGCGCGCATGCAGCGCCACGTCCAGCACCGCCAGTAAGGCCGCGCGCGCGGCGCGGGGCAAGAGCATCATCGACCCGCGCCCTCGGCGAGCCCGGTCGAGCCGAAACCGCCAGCCCCACGCGGCGTCTCGGCAAGCTCCACCACCTCGACGAGCTCGACGCGGACCACAGGCGCGACGACGAGCTGCGCGATCCGCATACCGCGCAGAATCTCGAAAGGACGCGGGCCCAAATTGACCAGGATCGCCTTCACCTCGCCGCGATAGTCGCTGTCGATCGTGCCGGGCGCATTGAGGATCGTCACGCCGTGCTCGAGCGCGAGCCCCGAGCGCGGGCGCAGCTGCGCCTCGAAGCCCGCCGGCAGGCGGATGGCGAAGCCCGCCGGCACGAGATCGCGCGCGCCGGGTTCGAGCACGAGCTTCGAGCCCGCCGGCAGCGCCGCGCAGATATCGAGGCCGGCCGAGCCGCTCGTTGCATAAAAGGGCAGATCGAGTCCTTCCCCATGAGGGAAACGACGGATTTCGACTTTCATGCCGCTCCCTCCTCGCCCGCGTCTCGCTCCAGCATCGTCGCGATCCGCGCGACGAGCCGCGACGCGACTTCGTCCTTGCCGAGGCGGGGCCAGCTTTCAACCCCTTGAGGCGTCACGAGATGCACCTCGTTCTCGCCGGCCCCGAAAACGCCCGAGCCCGCGTCATTGGCGACGATGAGATCGACGCGCTTGCGGGCAAGCTTCTCGCGCGCGTGAGCGAGAAGATTCTCGGTCTCGGCCGCGAAGCCGATGACGAGACGGGGCCTCCCGCGTCCACGCGCGGCGACGGCGGCGAGAATGTCCGGGTTCTCGACGAGCGCCAGCGCCGGCGGCGCGCCGCCTCTTTTTCTTCTTGATCTTGTCGCCTGCGGCCTCGACGCGCCAGTCGGCGACCGCCGCGGCGCCGATGAAGACGTCGGCGGGCAAAGCGTCGTCCACGGCGGCGTGCATCTCGCGCGCCGTTTCGACGCGGCGAATGTCTACGCCCGGCAGGATCCGGAAGATTGACCGGGCCGGTCACGAGCGTCACTCGCGCGCCGGCCTGCGCCGCAGCGGCGGCGATCGCATGGCCTTGCTTGCCGGAGGAACGGTTGGCGATGTAGCGGACCGGGTCGATCGGCTCATGCGTCGGGCCGGAGGTCACGATCACATGGCGCTCTCTGAGCGGCCCGGAGACGGGCGCGAGCGCGGTTTCGATCGCGCGAAGAATAGCCTCAGGCTCGCTCATGCGGCCGGGCCCATATTCCCCGCAGGCCATGTCCCCCTCCTCGGGGCCGACGAAGAGCGCGCCGTCCGAAGCCAGGCGCTCGACGTTGCGGCGCGTCGCGGCATGAAGCCACATGCGCAGGTTCATCGCCGGCGCGAACAGCACGCGCTTGTCGGTGGCGAGCAGCAGCGTCGTCGCGAGATCATTGGCGAGACCATTGGCGGCGCGCGCCAGCATATCCGCTGTCGCCGGCGCGACGACGACGAGATCGGCCTCGCGCGACAGTCGGATGTGCCCCATCTCGCCTTCCAGCGCCGCGCTGAAGAGATCGGAATGGACGGAAGCCCCGGAAAGGGCGGCGAAGGACAGCTCGGTGACGAATTCTTTGCCCGCGGCCGTCAACACGACGCGGGTCGAAGCGCCGGCCTCACGCACCCTGCGGACGAGCTCGAGCGCCTTGTAGGCCGCGATCCCACCGCCGACGACGAGCAGAATACGCTTGCCCGCGATGGCTCGCGCCGGCTCGAGACTTCTCACGCCGCCCTCCCTTCACGCTCCCCTAGGCTTCGCGAAGGATACAGACTTTCTCGTCGCGTCGCCAAGCCGAGGACGCCGAGAGCTTGAGGGCGGCCTGCCCCACGATGCGTTGGAGTCAACTCTCCGCCTAGCGGTGGCGGGCCGGTCTCAGGCGGCTCGGGCCTTGGTTCGCCGCAGCGCCGATCCTTGGCGGCGTTTTGGGCTTGTTCGGCACGCTGGACAGGGCCTCGTGCGACGTGCAGTAAATGGCCTCGGGGGCGCAAGCGCAGCCGCAAAAACGGAACTTTTCCAAATGCCGCGGGTCGCCGAGCGGCCAGCGGCATAGGCCTGGGCGAAGGTCCATGAAGCCAATGGGCGCCGAGGCGGGAAGCGGCGTCCAATTGCCGCCGCGCTCTTGGGCGCGCAAAAAGTGCTTCGCCGCGTCCTGACGCGCTTGCAACAACCCGGTGGGCGTCACAGGGCCCACCTCTGCCGTCTTTGATTTGCTCACGTCGAAGCCGTTACGCTTGCTCTCGCGCGGCGCAGAGGCGAATGCCCCTGAGCCTTTTCACGAAACGCCGATTGCCGGGATCGCCCCGGCGCGCGCTCTAACTTTTTAGAGTCTATCTCGTCTTCTGCGTTCAGGCGATTCCGCCTGAAGCGCAGCGTGATCGAGCGACGCAGTTTAGACCTTTTGGACGGCCGCCGCGAGGGGCTTGAAGGCGCTCTGGAAGAAAGTCGCGTAGAGTTCGCTGATCTTCGTGGCTTGCGCCACAAAATCCTCATAGGCGGATTTCGCGAAGTCCGACTGAAGCGCCAAGGCTTCGTCCATCTGCTTGACGGTCATCAGCTTCTCGTAGAAGGCGCGGCCCTTCTCGAAGGAGGTCTTGGAATATTCAGCCGTCTCGGCGGCGATGGCCTGGAGGCTTTGGGTCGAGGGATTTGACGTGGAGAAGGCTTCGAACGGATTTGCGCCGAAGGCTTTGATTTCGGAAAAGTCGAAGAGCATGGATTGTCCTTTCGAGGTCGTGGCGCGGGGGCCCCCCGCTGTTCTGCCGAATCTGGTTTATGTGCATCGCACAAATCTGTCAAGGAAAAATGTTGCACTGCAGCATAGCCTCGCAGCGAGCCCCGAGGGCGAAGTCGTTGCCGCGGATAGCGCCGATGGCTCCGGGGCGAATGAGACGCCCGCAGGCCGTTAACCCGGGCTTGCGCCCCTACGTCGCCACTCCATGCAGATCATAGGCGTCCGCGCGCTCGATCTTGGCGCTGACGATCTCGCCCGCCCGCAACGGGCGGTGCGAAGCGACGTGAACCGCGCCGTCGATCTGCGGCGCGTCGCCCTTGCTGCGGCCCTTGGCCAACTCGCCGAGCGCGCCGCCGCCGGCTTCGTCGATGATGACGGAGAGGCGTTTGCCGACCTTGCGCTTCAGGAGCCGCGCGCTGATCGCCTGCTGGCGCGCCATGAATCTGTTCCAGCGGCTTTCCTTGACGTCCTCGGGAACGGCCGGGAGCCTCAGATCATTCGCCGGCGCGCCCGCGACGGGCTCGTATTTGAAGGCGCCGGCGCGGTCGATCTCGGCTTCCTCCAACCAGTCCAGCAGATAAGCAAAATCCTCCTCCGTCTCGCCGGGGAAGCCCACGATGAACGTCGAGCGCAACGTCAGATCCGGAACCGCCCGTCGCCACGCGTGGATGCGCTCCAAGACCTTCTCCTCATTCGCCGGACGCTTCATCGCCTGCAAGACGGTGGGCGCCGCGTGCTGGAACGGAATGTCGAGATAGGGCAGCGCCTTTCCCTCGGCCATCAGCGCCAGCACGTCGTCGACATGCGGATAAGGGTAGACGTAATGCAGCCGCACCCACACGCCGAAGTCGCCAAGCTCCTTCACGAGATCGAGAAAGCGCGCGCGCACCTCCCGGTCCTTGTAAGCGCTTTCGGCGTAACGCAGGTCGCGTCCATAGGCGCTCGTATCCTGCGAGATCACGAGAAGCTCCTTGACGCCCGCCTTCACGAGCTTTTCGGCCTCGCGCAGCACCTCCGCCGCAGGACGCGAGACGAGCGGCCCGCGCAGATGCGGGATGATGCAAAAGGAGCAGCTATTGTCGCAGCCTTCCGAGATTTTCAGATAGGCGTAATGGCGCGGGCGTGAACTTCACGCCTTCTTCCGGCACGAGGTGGAGGAAAGGGTCGTGCGCGGGAGGGGCGGCGCGGTGCACCGCGTCGACGACGCTCTCATAGTCCTGCGGACGCGTGATCGCGAGAACGGCAGGAAATTTCTCGAGGATGTCGGCGGGATCGGCGCCCATGCAGCCGGTCACGACGACCTTGCCGTTCTCCTTCAGCCCTGCTTCGATCGCCCCGAGCGACTCGGCCTTGGCGCTGTCGAGGAAGCCGCAAGTGTTGACGACGACGACATCGGCGCCGGCGTGGCTTTTCGAGAGCTCATAGCCCTCGGCGCGCAGCCGCGTGACGATGCGCTCGCTGTCGACGAGCGCCTTGGGGCAGCCGAGCGAGACAAAGGAGACGCGCGGCGCGGAGGAAGAGGAGCTTGCGGAAGACGACATGTCGCCGCAGTGCCACGTCGCGTCGACGATGGCAAACGGAGCCTTTCGACCCGTCACTTTGGCTCGAAGACGACGCTCGTTCCGGCGGATCGATCGTAATAGGTGTCCCGCCTGCGCACCACATCAATGACCGCCCATAGGCCCATGACCACAACGGGAAGGGCAAAGGCCGCGGTTGCCCAAAGAATGGCGTCAAGACCGATGAACTTCCAGACGAAAAAGGGCTGCGCGAATTCCTCCGCGAGCGAGGCGAGAAATCCGGGCGCAATGGGCGCGAGAGCCACGCCATAGCGCTTCATAAGACGGACGACTCCGAGTTGTGAGCCGTCCAGCGCGACGAGACGCACCTTGGCCCAACGCCGTCCCGGCGACCGCTTGCCCGCGCTCTCGCGCCAGATCCTTAGACCTAGAAACAAAGGCAAGCTGAGCCAGCCAAGATCAAACGTGCGGCGATAATTGCCGGCGGCATCGAGGGTGACGGTCTCAAAGATTGAGGTCGTCAAATTTCCCTGTTTTTCGATCCACCCGACTTTCGCAACGCTGGAATTGGGAAAGCCGAAGAAACTGCTTGTACGAGTGATCGCTGCATTCACCTTGAATTGTTCCGGAATGACCAGACCGGGGGGAAGGCGCGAGAGCTTTCGACACTCCGTCGCGCTGATGATTGCCGAGGCCGAGGATTGGATCACTCCATCCGTCAGCGAGTAGCTGAGTGCGCCAATAGCTTGCAGGAAAAGCAAGATCAGAGCCGCGTCGACGAAAAAGGCGAAGAAACGTCGCCAAAAGCCGGCGCGGTCGAAATGTTCCGTTCCGACCGCCGTCATCGTGGAACTCCGAGGCGAGGCTAAGCGCGCCGCTTAAACCAAAGAGCGGGGCAGAGATCAACTGCCCACGTAACGCCGCGCGTAACGGCGGCCGAGCCGCGTGAGAATCTCGTAGCCGATCGTGCCGGCGCGTTCGGCGAGCGCGTCGACGCCGGTGGTCTCGCCCAGGATCTCGACGAAATCGCCGCGTTGCGCGATGGAGGACGGCGCGTCGGTGAGATCGACCACAATGGCGTCCATTGAAACGCGGCCGACGACGGGACAGCGAAAGCTGGAAACGAGCGCTTCGAGCGCCGGCGCGCCGGGCCTGGGCGAAGCGCCCCACGGCATGCCGTCCGCATAGCCGACGCCGAGGGTCGCGAGCCGGCTGGGCCGGTGCGCGGTCCAGGTCGCGTCATAGCCGACGCTTTCGCCCTTTTCGATCTCGCGCAGCGCCAGGACGCGGGCCTCGAGCTTCACGACGGGGCGCATCGGGTTCGGGTTTCCGGGCGTCGGATTGCCCCCGTAGAGCGCATATCCCGGTCGCACCAGCTCGAAGTGCGGGCGGTGCGGCAGAAAAATCCCCGACGAGTTGGCGAGCGACGCCGCGATGCCGGGAAAATGCGCGCGCCCCAGCGCGAATTGCGCGATCTGCCGATCGTTGCAGGGATTTTCCGGCTGCTGCGACGAGACGAGATGGCTCATGACGAGCTCGAGCGGAAGACCGCGCGCAAGCGCGGCCGCGGCGGCCGCCTCCTGAGGCGCAAGCCCCAAGCGGCTCATGCCGGTGTCGATGTGGAGCGCCGCCGCCTTTCCCGGCGCGAGCGCCGCCCATTCGGCGATCTCGTCGAGCGAGTTCAGCACCGGCCGCAGCTCCTGCGAGACAAGCAGAGGGCTTGAGCCCGGCGGCGCGCCGTTGAACACATAAAGGATCGCGTCGCGCGAGATCGCGCGCGCCTGCGCGCCTTCGCCGGCGGTGGCGACGAAGAAGGTGCGGCAACCGGCGGCGAGCAGCGCGCGCATGACGGGCTCGAGGCCGAGCCCGTAGGCGTCCGCCTTGACGACCGCCGCGCATTCCGCCGGCGCCGCCCGCGCTGCGAGGAGCTTCCAGTTTTGGACGAGCGCCCCGAGATCGATCGTCAAAAGCGCGACCTCGCCCGCGTCGCAGGACGAGGCGCCGAGGGAGAGTGAAGAGGGCTTTTCGCGGACGGACATTGAGAGGAGCTTCAGGCGTCGCCGAGTCGTCCCATCATAAACGCTGCGACGCCGCGGCCCAAATGGCGCGGGCCTTGCGCCTCGCGGCTCTCGCTTTGGCGAATATCGCCAAGCAGTTATGTGCAGGAGCGCCAATGGGAGAGAACCCGCGCCGTTGACGCGGCGCCGCAGCATTCCTACTGTGCGCGCCCCTCCCCCTTCACACAGACGCCAATGTCCTCGCTTCCCGCTGAAATCCGCCGTTTTTCCTTCCGAGCTCGTCGACGCCGCGCGCGTTTCGCCCGCCTGGCCCTTCGAGGAGGCGAGGAAGCTCGTCAAACGCATCGGCGCCACCGGGCAGAAGCACGTGCTGTTCGAGACGGGCTACGGCCCCTCGGGCCTGCCGCATATCGGCACCTTCGGCGAGGTGGCGCGCACCTCGATGGTGCGCCACGCCTTCGAGGTTCTGACCGAAGGCCGGATCGCGACGAAGCTCATCGCCTTCTCCGACGACATGGATGGGCTGCGCAAGGTCCCCGACAACATCCCCAACAAGGAGTTGGTCGCAAAGCATCTCGGCAAGCCGCTCACGCAGGTGCCGGATCCCTTCGGCACGCACGAGAGCTTCGGCGCGCACAACAATGCGCGGCTGCGCGCCTTTCTCGACGCCTTCGGCTTCGACTACGAATTCGCCTCCTCGACCCATTACTACCGCACGGGCCGCTTCGACGAGGCGCTCCTGCGCATGCTCGCGCGCTACGACGCGGTGATGGAGATCATGCTGCCGACCTTCCGCGAGGAGCGCGCGGCGACCTATTCTCCCTTCCTGCCCGTTCACCCCAGGACCGGCGTCGTCATGCAGGTCCCGCTCACGGCGCGCAACGTCGACGCCGGCACGATCGACTGGCGCGATCCCGAGAGCGGCGAGAGCTTCACGACGCCCGTCACCGGCGGCCATTGCAAGCTGCAATGGAAGCCCGATTGGGCGATGCGCTGGTATGCGCTCGGCGTCGACTACGAGATGGCCGGCAAGGACCTCATCGACTCGGTCAAGGTCTCGAGCGCGATCGTGCGCGCGCTCGGGGGCAAGCCGCCCGAGGGCTTCAACTACGAGCTGTTCCTCGACGCCGAGGGGCAGAAGATTTCGAAGTCGAAGGGCAATGGGCTGACGATCGACGAGTGGCTGACCTATGCGAGCCCCGAGAGCCTCGCGCAATTCATGTATCAGAAGCCGACGCGCCGCGAAGCGCCTGCATTTCGACGTGATCCCGCGAAACGTCGACGACTATCTCGCCTTTCTCGACGCCTATCCGCGTCAGGCGTGGAAGGAGCGGCTCGGCAATCCGGTCTGGCACATTCACGGCGGGCGTCCGCCCGCGTCCGAGGTCCTGCATCATCCGGGCGAAACCAACGCCAAGGGGACGACCGTCACCTTCGCGATGCTGCTCAATCTCGCGACCGTCGCCAATGCGGAAGACCCGAGCGTGCTCTGGGGCTTTCTGCGCCGCTACGCGCCGCAGGCCTCGCCCGAGAACCATCCCCGGCTCGACAAGCTCGTCGGCTATGCGGTCGCCTATTTTCGCGACTTCGTGCGGCCCAAGAAGCGCTATCGGCCTGCCGACGAAACCGAGCGCGAGGTGCTGCAAAAGCTCTCCGAGGCGCTCGCGGCTCTTCCCGAGGGCGCCGATGGCGAGGCGATCCAGGCCGCGCTCTACGATCTCGCCCGCACCGTGCCGCGCTATCAGGATTTGAAGGCCAAGGGCGCGACGCCGGAGCGGCCGGGCGTCTCCAACGACTTCTTCAACATGCTCTACGCGGTGCTGCTCGGCGAGGAGAAGGGCCCGCGCTTCGGCTCTTTCGCCGCGCTCTATGGCGTGCAGGAGACGCGCGCGCTGATCGCGCGGGCGCTCGCGGGGGATTTGACACGGGGCGCATGAAGCCGGCCGCGACGTTCAGGCCTCGTACACCACCTCGCCCGCAACCATCGTGAGCTTCACGACGCCTTGCAGCAGCGCCTCGTCGAAGGGCGTGTTGCGGCAGCGCGAATGGAGCTTGTCTCGATCCACGACGAAGGGCGCGTCGGGATCGAAGCGGATGACGTCCGCCGGCGCGCCCTTCTGCAGCCGGCCCTGCTCCAGTCTCAAAATCTCGGCCGGACGCGAGGACATCGCAGCGAGGAGCCGCGGTAGCGGCAGGTCTCCCGAATGCACGAGGCGCAGACCCGCCGCGAGCATCGTTTCGAGACCGACCGCGCCGAATTCCGCCTCGCCGAACGGCAGGCGCTTCGTCTCCACGTCCTGTGGATCGTGATCCGAGACGATCACGTCGATCACCCCCTCGGCCAGCGCCTGGACGAGCGCCATCCGGTCCTCCTCGCGCTGCAAGGGCGGGCGCAGCTTCAGAAAGCTGCGATAGTCGCCGATGTCGGCCTCGTTCAAGGTCAGATGATTGATCGTCGTCCCGCAGGTGACGGGAAGGCCGCGCGCCTTCGCCGCGCGAAATGCGTCCAACGAGTCTCGCGCCGCGAGGATCGTCGCATGATAGCGCGCGCCGGTCAGCGCGACGAGGCGGAGGTCGCGGTCGAGCGCGATCGTCTCGGCTTCCCCCGGCACGCCCGCGAGACCGAGACGCATCGCCGTCTCGCCCTCGTTCATGACGCCCTCGGCGGCGAGATCGCAATTCTGCGGGAAATGGGCGACGAGCGCGTCAAAGCCAGTCGCATAGGTCAGCGCCCGGCGCATGACGAGCGCATTCGCGATCGACCGGCCCCCATCGCTGAAACAGGCCGCGCCCGCCTGCTGCAACAAGCCATATTCGGCAATCTCGCGACCCGCGCAGCCCTTGGTCAGCGCCGCCATCGGCAGCACCCGGACGCGGCCCGTGTCGCGGGCGCGACGCAGCACGAAATCGACGACGGCTGGATCGTCGACGGCGGGAGAGGTCATGGGCGAGGCGAGTATCGTCGTGACGCCGCCCGCCGCCGCGGCGAAGGTCGCGGTCGCGATCGTCTCGCGGTGCTCGGCGCCCGGCTCGCCGACGAAAGCCTGCATGTCGATGAGGCCGGGAGCGACCACGTCGCCGCCGCAGTCGACGACGCGCGCGCCCTCGGGCGCGAAGGTCGCGCCGGGCCCGAGATCGGCGATGCGCCCGTCGAGAGCGAGCAGGCCGCCCCTGATCTCGCTGCCGGTCGCCGGATCGACGAGGCGAGCGTTTTGGAAAAGCAGCGGCGGAGGCTTCGAGGCGCGAGACTCAGGCATGACGCCGAGCATTAGGGGATTTCGAGGCGCGAGGGAACGTGGAGCGCCGGCGCCGATGACGACCGGAGATGCGAGCCGACCCCGGCTCTATTCACGAGGGAGCTTGCGTACGTCCCTGGCGGCGCGATCGTTCTGCGCCATTTTCTCTGGAAACTACTCGTTTTACCGCGGCTTTTTCCGCGGCGGAAAGGCGAAAGAGATGCCCCTCGCGCAGATCATTCCCTTCGAGAGCGGCGCGCGTCCGCACCGCCTCAATCGTGAGCTGGAGAGCTGGCGCCTGCGGCTGCGCCTTGCCTATGAGAGGCAATGGGACTGGCGTGCGCGCGAAATCTGCAAGCAGGAAATCCGCAGGTTGAGCGACCTCATCCACGCGGCGCCCCCTGAGGAGGACTGAGTTCGCAAGAGTTTTCGGCTTATTCCTTGTGCTGCGGCAGCAGCGCCAAAAGGTCCGCCATTTTTGGCGCAGCGGCCGGGTGCATCATGCCGACGACGTGATAGCCCGCGTCGACATGCAGGATTTCCCCCGAGACGCCGCGCGACATGGGCGAAAGCAGATAGACCGCGCTTTCCCCCACTTCCTCGATGGTCACGACTCGGCGTAGCGGCGCATTATATTCGTTCCAGCGCAAAATGTAGCGGAAGTCGCCAATCCCCGAGGCCGCCGCGGTCTTGATCGGCCCTGCGGAGATCGCGTTTACCCGGATGTTCTTCTCGCCGAGGTCGGCGGCGAGGTAACGCACGGAGGCCTCCAGCGCGGCCTTGGCGACGCCCATGACATTGTAGTGCGGCATCCATTTCTCGGCGCCGTAATAGGTGAGCGTCAGCATCGAGCCGCCGTCCGTCATCAGCTTCTCGGCCCGCTGCGCCAGCGCCGTGAAGGAATAGCAGGAGATCAGCAGCGACTGGGTGAAGTTCTCCGCCGTCGTGTCGACATATCGGCCGTTGAGCTGGTCGCGGTCCGAATAGGCGAGGCAATGGACAAAAAAGTCGAGCTTGCCCCAGAGCCTCTCAACCTCGGCGAAGATGGCGTCGATCGTCTCGGTCTCGGAGACGTCGCAGCGTCCGACGACGTGGGCGCCAAGCTCGGCCGCGAGCGGCCGCACGCGCTTCTCCAGCACTTCCGCCTGATAGGTCAACGCGAGTTCGGCGCCCGCCTCGCTGCAGGCCTTGGCGATGCCATAGGCGATCGAGCGATTGTTCGCGATGCCGAGGATCAGCCCCTTCTTTCCAGCAAGAACGCCGCTGTGGGCGAGACGGGGCAAATCGGCTTGCGTCATCGTCGAATTCCTCGAACTTTCGTGTTTCTTCGGGCCGCGCTGGGACGGGTTTTCCGCTCGAACGCATGGTTCGGGCGATGAGAAATCGCGCCAGATCAGACTGCGGGAGTGATTTCTGACCGCAAAAGTCGGTCAACTTTTGCTCAAATTCGCTCTAGCGCGCTTTGGCGGCGAAGAAAACCCGAGCGGGCTCAAGTTTCGCCGCCACAATGCCCCGCCACGCCAAAACGCGGCAGGTCCGGCAATTCAAAGGGCCTCGACCGGCGTCAACGCGCGCAAGCGCTTAATATCCGTAGAAGCCGTGCTCGGGGCTCGCGCCCATGGCCGGGTGGAGCGTGTCCAACATGAAGGGTCCGGCCTGATAAGTGCCGACCGGATCAACCTCGGCATAGGGGCGCATGTAAACGTACTGCGTGTAGGTCCCGACCGGGACCTCGGGGCCGGGATCGAGCCAGCTGCGACGTTCGATGACGATCGGCTGGCGACCGCCGGAAGCGATGTAGGTATATTGAGATTGAGATTGAGCGTGAAGACGCTTGTGCTTGGTCTTCGCCTCCGCGCTCGGGACAAGGGCAATGACGAGGGCGAGCGCCGTCGCCGTTCCAAAAAGCTTGCGCATCGTGCGGGGCTCCTTTTCAAGCTTTACCAACTCGCGGAGACACTAGCCCATCGCTTTGGGAAGCGATAGGCCCGCCTCCTCCGCTCGCGAGGAAAGCGTCGCACATCGCAATTCTTTGGTTAGCGCGCTTTTTTTGCCGTTTTCGCCGGCAGAGCCGGGCCCGGCGTCCCGGCAAGAGCGGAGTGCGCCGCCATCCAATCCGCCTTTTCCGAAGAGGCCGCCGCCTGGGCGCAGGCCTGCCCGCGCAGCGGCTCGGCAAGGAGGAAGAATTTGTCCAGGCCGGACGCCGCCCCGCTGGAGCGGAAGCTCAGCTGGTCGACGAGGCATCCCAGGGTTCGACGATCGAAGGTCTGGCCGGGACCCGCGCAGACGACGCCGGCGATTTCAACGCCGAGCTTCGCGCCTGCGAGGCGCAGCGTCTGACAGTCGCGCTCGAGGCTTGCGCCCGAGAGCGACTTGCCCTGGACTTTCGCCTCGGCGGCCTCGAAGGCGCCAAAGCGAGAGGCGAAGGGAAATGGCTGTCCGCTTTTCACGATCTTGAGGCCGGCGGCTTCCGCCTCATGCGCGAGGTCGAGCGAGAAATCGGGATTGGCGCGCGCGTCGCCGGAAGCCTGACGAAGGTCGAAGCGCGCGAAGGCGCCGCTTGGACCGAAATGGCCGATCGTCAAGCTGTCGATGCGCAGCGCTTCTCCGTCGCTCGTCGCGACGGAGCGCGGCAGGGCGTTGAATTCCGGGGCGCGAAGATCGAATTGAGCCGCGGCTTCGGCCGCGACGGGCGCGCGGGCCTGCGGCGGGGCGCTCGGCCCAGTCTCGCTTGGATGTCCGGAGAAAGCCCAGAAGCCGAGGAGGATGACCACGGCGGAGACGCCGAGCCCAAGAGAGGCCCGAACACCAAAGGGTCTCGCCTGAATAGGCCCCTGACGGGGCTCGAGGAGCCAATCTCTTTCCAATCCGCTGACGCTCATCACGCAACTCCGCTAGCGCGCTTTCGCCCGACCGACACTCGTTCGAGCGACAAGAGATCACGCCAAATTGACGTGCCGGCGCGAATTCTGATCGCAAAAGTCTGTCAACTCTTGCGGAATTTCGCTCTGGCCCGCTGCAGGCGCAGACAACGCCGTGATTTCGCATCCAATTGTCGAAAATAAAGTTACCAGCCCCTCACCACGAGGCGCCATGGTTAAGGAGAGGTTGACGCGAAGGCTGCGCGTCGACGCTGCGATAGAGCACGCGAAAAATCGAGGATCTGAGTTCGTTCTTTCAGAGGATCGGTTAGCGAAGGACGCAGGCGCGCTCCGCGCGAAAAACCAAGTTCCGATTTTTCGCGCGCGCGCCGACTCTTGAGGGGCAGGCCGTCAGGCGGCAGGCTTCTTCTTGTCGAGAAAGAAGTGCTTGTAGGCCAGTCCGAAGCCCGCGACGGCCACAAGCGTAAGCACTACCGCTACTGTGATGTCCTTGCCGGCTGTCTGGCCGACCGCGAAGGGAAACACCGAGGTGTATTCCTTGCCATCGTCGCTCTTCGCCGTGACGAGACCGATATAATTGCCCTGCTTGGCGAAGTTGTATTCGAAGTTCAACGTGCCGCTCTTGTATTTCTGCGGAGGCTTATAGTATTCCGTATTCGCCTCCATATTCTCTTTGGGGTCCTTCTGGCCGACGTTGCGAACGATGCGCATGTCGAGCGCCATGTCGCGCAGCTCGTCCTGTTGCGCGTCCAGCACGATGATGGTCGGACCCACGTCCGGAATGTCGTCGCAGAAAGTCTCGCGCGACTTGATGGGCTGGTAGCCGGTGAACGACATCGTGTCCGGCCCGAGCTTCATAATACACTGGCCCTGGTCGAGGCTGACGCCGCCGTGGGCGTAGGCCTCGCCAGAGACGCCGAGCGCGGCGGTCGCCAGAGCGGCGAGAAGCATCCTCTTCATATTTCATCCCCCTTGCATTTTTGTGGGCGAGACAGCCCTTATTGCGCGCGCCGCCCTACCGACGAGGCCTCAAGCGGCCTTGCGGGAGCAACGCGCGAACCAATCCCATCTTATATCAACTTTGTGGGTGATGTCCCGCGGCGATCAGCCACATTGAGCCTCGCGGCGACCTCTGTCCGAGAGCCCCGCCGCCCTGCCTCTATCGTGCGGCGTCCTTTGTGCTATAAGCCGCGCCAGCCTGGAAGAACCCGGGCGCCCGCTCAGGCGACCATGCTGGACGACATCCCGGCAATGGCCCTCCTCGAAGCGGCTCAGACCCAAGAGAAAGGAACTGCCGATGTCGATCACCGCCGAGCGCAAACAGGCGCTAATCAAGGAATATGCGACGAAGCCCAACGACACGGGCTCGCCCGAGGTGCAGGTCGCGATCCTCACCGAGCGTATCGTCAACCTCACCGAGCATTTCAAGTCGCATGTGAAAGACAATCACTCGCGCCGTGGCCTGCTCAAGCTCGTGTCGCAGCGCCGTCAGTTGCTCGATTACGTCAAACGCGACGACGAGCCGCGTTATCGTTCGCTGATCGAGCGTCTCGGCATCCGCCGCTAGTTTTCGGAATTCGCCTCATAGCCTCTCCCACCCGCTGGGAGAGGCGCGCGCCGCATTCGCGGCGTCACCCCCGGCCGAGGGCAATCAGGCCTTCGGCGAAAAGAGCCAGACCCGCGTCAGGGCAGGATCGCCAGACGCTGCGCAAAAAGCCCTTCAGGCTTTTTCAGAGACCTCGCAGCCTCTCGCCGTCTTGCTCATGACGATCCCAGGGCTCGCCTCATGAGAGAAAGACAGTCGATGTTCGAAATCCATCGCGAAGAGATCGATTGGGCCGGGCGCAAGCTCGTGCTCGAAACCGGCAAGGTCGCCCGTCAGGCCGATGGCGCCGTGCTGGCGAGCTGGGGCGAGACAACCGTCCTCGCCACCGTCGTCTCGGCCAAGTCGGCCAAGCCGGGGCAGGACTTCTTCCCGCTCACCGTCAACTATCAGGAGAAGGCCTTCGCCGCCGGTCGCATCCCCGGCGGCTATTTCAAGCGCGAGGGCCGTCCTTCCGAGCGCGAGACGCTGATCTCGCGCCTCATCGACCGGCCGATCCGACCCCTTTTCGTCGATGGGTACAAGAACGAGACGCAAGTCATCGCGACCGTGCTGTCGCATGATCTCGAGAATGATCCCGACATCCTCGCGCTGGTCGCCGCCTCCGCCGCGCTGACGCTCTCGGGCGTGCCCTTCATGGGACCGATCGGCGGGGCGCGCGTCGGCTACATCAACGGCGCGATGAAGCTCAATCCGACGATCGAGGAGATGAAGAATTCGACGCTCGACCTCGTCGTCGCCGGAACGGCTGACGCCGTGCTGATGGTCGAGTCGGAGGCCAAGGAGCTGTCGGAAGACGCGATGCTCGAGGCGGTGATGACCGGCCATCGCGGCTTCCAGCCTGTCATCGACGCGATCATCCGCCTGGCCGAGCGCGCCGCCAAGGAGCCGCGCGACTTCACCGCGCCCGACAAGGAGGCCGTCGCCAAAGCCATCGCCGAAGTCGGCGAAAAGGAGCTGCGCGACGCCTATAGAATCACCGTCAAGCAGCAACGTTACGCGGCAGTGGACGCCGTCAAGCGCAAGGTCTTCGCGACGCTACTGCCTGAAGGCTCCGAAGCGAAGTTCTCCAAGGATCAGATCGACGAGGCCTTCCACGATCTGCAGGCCAAGGTCGTGCGCTGGAACATCCTCGACGACGGGCTTCGTATTGACGGGCGCGACGTGAAGACCGTGCGGCCGATCGTCTCCGAGGTCGGCATTCTGCCCCGCACGCATGGCTCGGCGCTTTTCACACGCGGCGAGACCCAAGCGCTGGTCGTCGCCACGCTCGGCACCGGCGAGGACGAGCAGTTCGTCGACTCGCTCGAGGGCACCTACAAGGAGCGATTCCTGCTCCATTACAACTTCCCGCCCTATTCGGTCGGCGAGACGGGCCGCATGGGCTCGCCCGGGCGGCGCGAGATCGGTCACGGCAAGCTGGCCTGGCGCGCCATCCGCCCGGTGCTGCCGGCGCCGGCCGAGTTTCCCTACACGCTGCGCCTCGTCTCCGAGATCACGGAGTCGAACGGCTCGTCCTCCATGGCGACGGTCTGCGGCTCCTCGCTGGCGCTGATGGACGCCGGCGTGCCGATCAAGCGGCCGATCGCGGGCATCGCGATGGGCCTGATCCTCGAGGGCGAGCGCTTCGCCGTGCTCTCCGATATCCTCGGCGACGAGGATCATCTGGGCGACATGGATTTCAAGGTCGCGGGCACGTTGGAAGGCGTGACTTCGCTGCAGATGGACATCAAGATCGCCGGCATCACCGAAGAGATCATGCGCGTCGCGCTCGGGCAGGCGCGCGACGGCCGCCTGCACATTCTCGACGAGATGTCGAAGGCGCTTTCCACGTCGCGCGCGGAGCTCGGCGAGTTTGCGCCGCGCATCGAGACCTTGAAGATTCCGACCGAAAAGATTCGCGAGGTGATCGGCACGGGCGGCAAGGTGATCCGCGAGATCGTCGAAAAGACCGGCGCCAAGGTCAACATCGAGGACGACGGCACGGTGAAGGTCGCTTCCTCCGACGGCAATTCCATCAAGGCGGCGATTGCTTGGATTAAGTCGATCGCCTCCGATCCGGAGGTCGGCCAGATCTACGAAGGCACGGTCGTCAAGACCGCGGAATTCGGCGCTTTCGTGAATTTCTTCGGCTCGAAGGACGGCCTCGTCCACATCTCGCAGCTCGCCGCGACGCGCGTGAACAAGACGACCGACATCGTCAAGGAAGGCGACAAGGTCAAAGTGAAGCTCTTGGGCTTCGACGATCGCGGCAAGGTGCGCCTCTCGATGCGCGCGGTCGATCAGACCACCGGCGAGGACCTAGAGGGCAAGGCGGCAAAGACCGACGGAAGCGGCCCGCAGCCGGAGGCGTGACCGAGAAACCGGAGCGGGAGGGGCGCCTAGAGCGCGATGCGAACTCAGGCGATTTTGCCTGAAGCTAGCGTGATCTAAAGCGCCCTGCCCGCTCCGCCTATTGCCAAATTCGCTTTTGAGTTCGCCGCCCGGTCAGCGCTCAACTACCGAACATTCGCCGCCCGAAGCGGCTCGAATTTGTGGTCGCGCAATCCATCGAGATCGCCGTACGGACTTTGCGCGCGTCGTCGAAAGACCGGTCGACACGCGAACAGCTCTCCGACCAAGCCAAACATCGAAGGCTCGGCCACGCTGGCCAGCCCTCAAAAACGCGCTTTATGGACAAGAGGGGGGCAGCGCGTTTTCCTATAGGCTTCGATGCCGATCAGCACCGCAGAATTCGCGTACCGCGCCGCCATCTTCATTGCGCTCGCGCTCACGCCGCTTCTCCTCTGGAAGCTTTTCGACGTCGTTTTGATCCTGACGGGCGCCATCCTTCTCGCCGTGCTGCTTCACGTCGTCGCCTGGCCGTTGCGGAAGATCAGGTTGCCGCGACCTCTGGCGCTGGCGATCGCTGGATTGCTCCTTTCCGCCGTAATCGGCGGCGTCTTCTACCTCTTCGGCAGCGGAATGGGCAAAGAGCTGCAGGAGCTCCTGCGCCGCGCCGAAGCCGGACAAAGGCAAATCACCGAGCTGCTGCAAGGTTCGACTTTCGGAAAATCGGTGCTTTCGCATGTCCAGGGGAGCACCTTCTCCCTGCCCGACCTCTTTGCGCAGGCGTTCAGGATCAGCGCGAGCTTTCTAGCGGGCGTCGCGATCGCCATCGTCGGCGGCGCGTTCCTTGCCGTCGAGCCGGAACTCTATCGTGATGGCCTGAGCCTTCTCTTTCCGCGGCCCCAGCGAGAAGCGGCCAATGAAACCATCGACTACCTTGCCGGCGCGCTGAGGCTGTGGATTCTCGGCCAGTTCATGGAGATGGCGCTCGTCGGCGCCATGGTCGGCGCCGCCGTTTGGATTGTCGGGCTGCCTTCGCCTTTTGCGCTTGGCGCGATCGCCGGGGTCACGCAATTTGTGCCCTATCTTGGCCCGCTTGTTGGGATGGTTCCCGCCCTGCTCGTCGCAACGACCGTCAACTGGACCACGCTGTTCTGGACCATCGCCGCATATCTCGTCATCCATCAGGTCGACGGCTATGTAATCATGCCGATCATCCAGCGGCGCATGGTGTCTGTGCCGCCCGCGCTCATGCTCTTGAGCATTGTCACGCTCAGCGAGTTGTTCGGCGTGACGGCGACGGTCTTCGCCGCGCCGATCACCGTCCTGCTTTATGTGCTGGTGACGAAGCTCTACGTGCGCGAGACACTACATGAAGAAGTCGCGGTGCCGGGCGAGGCGGCGGCAAAATCGCCGGAGTGACCGCGACCGTTGACGACGACGGATGGGTGATCAGAAATCGATCGTCAACCGAGTGAAGTTCGTCGTCACAATGAGGTCTCGCTCCAACCGGCAAGGCTTCACGTCCGCGTGAGCGGCCTTTGCTCCAGCATATCGAAAAGTGATCCGCTCAGGCGCCGCCCCGGACAAAGCGAGCTCGACCGTCGCCTGGGTCTCGCCTCGCTGAGCCTTTAGGTTGAGCGCGCCGAAAGCGGTTGGCAGCTCACGCAGCCTAATCCCCTCCCCCTCCCACCAACTCTCCGGGACGGCGCGGAACAATTCGAGCGTTCCGCCATCTTCCCGCACCAGCATTCTTCGCATCGCCGTCGCGAATTCGGCGCCGATCCAGCTGTGGGGCATGTCGCCGACATATTCGGGCGCGCGCGGATCGCTCCAGACGACCTCGGCCCACTGCCGCCAGCCCCGGGGCCTGCGGCAGGCCAGCATGACCGCAAGCAGACGGAAGGCGTCGTCGATCCGTCCCAAAGAGACGAAGGCGTTGAGGTTGCGCAAGAGGTAGGGGCTATAGCTCCCCTCGAAGTCCGGCGCCGAGATGGATTTGATGTGAGCGGCGACGAGATCGAAGGTCGCGTGGATATACTCCGCCGGCAGAACATCCTCGACGCGGCAGGGCTCGAAGGCGATTGCGGTCGAACTCGGATCGACGTCTTCGCGGTCGGCCGAGCCTGCGATGACGCCTGTCCCCAGGCGCTCCGAGGTCAAGCGCAAGGAGCGCGCGAGATTTTTCGCAAGCTCGCGACCCTTGGCTTTCGCATGTTGCGCAACTTCCCGATTCCCGGCCTCGATGGCCAGATATTCGCAGTTGCGCCACGCGCTCAACGCGAAGAAATCGTCCCAATAGCTGTAAGAAGGCTTGCTGTAGCCCTCGTGACTGATCGAAGGCGCCAAGAGACCGTGGAAGCGCGAATCTGGGCCGCGCCGCACATTGGTCCTGGCGCAGAGCGTCTCGATGAACTCGGTGGCCCGAACCACGGGTTCGAAAATTTCGTCGAGGAAGGCGCGATCTTTGCTGATGCGATAGGCGTCCGCGGCGACGCCGACGAATTCGCCCTGCGCGTCATACTCGATATCGCTTCCATAACCGCGGTTGACCGTTCCGTCCGGATTGAGGATCGGGGGCGCCAGGCCGCTCGGGTAAATGCGTTTTGAGTACCAGACGACATAGGATTTGGCTTCCTCGACCAAACCGGCCCAAAGCAACGCGAGGGCCTGCGAGGAGCCGTCGCGTATCCATATGCGGTCGTAGTTCCTCGGGCCGGGCTTGAAGGCGTGGCGCGTCGCGTTGACGAGGATGAGCGCGGTCTGCGCTTGAATCGTGTCGCTGACCTCGGCGTCGCCGACAGCGATCCTCCTTTGACCGAGCTTCTCTCGCCAGATGCCGGCGACCCTGTCGCACAGCTCGGGAAAGCTGAATTTCGCGTGAGGCTCGATCTCGTCGCGCAGGGGCAACGCGGCGACGAAGGCGACGTCTTCGCCGGGACTCAGTGAAAAAGCGAACTCGCAGGCGGCGCTGAGTAGTCCGCTCTCCGAGCGAAGGCTCAGGACCGTCTCTTGGGGGCCGTACTCCAAAAGCCTGACGACGTCTCCTTCGTCGAAGTCCGCGATCGTCACGACGTCGGGTTCGCGCGAGAATGCGGCGTAGTGCGAATCGTTGACGCGCATCCTGGCGCCGTCGACGCTGATGGCGTTGATGAGCGCGTGACCGCCATGTTGCCAGTAGGGATTGATCTGGACGGGGCGCACCGCCAGGACGAGCGCGCCCGTTTGGCGCACGCCGCCGCGATTGGCGATCCGGTATTCCACCAGCGCCTGATCGGCGTGAGCCAGCGCCGTCGCCCTAAGCTCCAAGTCCTGCGCCGACCAGACGACGCTTGGAATGGGCAGCGACCCATCGACCAGGGATTGTCTGATCTCTCCGCTTGCGGGGGCGCCGTGCAAGGCGCCGCTCACGCGCAAAAGCGGCATGAGCTGACCGAAGCCCCGTTGGGCTTCTAGATTTCCGTATTCGTCGAAAAGCGCCTCCCCATCCTGGCCGAACTCGCCCAGCACCGTCCAGTAAACTTGGCGGCCGAGAAGCGACTGCGGATAGAGATCGGCGCGCCCCTTGCGCGCGGCGCGCTCGAGCTGTCCGATCGGCATCCGATCCTTGTTGAGGATTCTGAGCTTCAGTTCCTTGACGATCGCGCCCTCAGGCGCGCTCGCCCTCTCTAGGGTCAGGCGAAAATAGCGGCTCGTCGTCGAGCGCCACCAGAAGCTGTCCGTGCCGCCGTCGCCGGTGGCCATACGGCCCACTTCGCGGAAACTCCGGCCGTCGTCGGAGAGATGCGCCGAGAAAACGACGCCAAAGCGTTTGCCCCACTCGACTAACGCGCCGAGAGGGTATCTCACGCGGCCGAAATCGACGGTTATGCTCCCGCCTGTCGGAAGCTTGATCGGCGTATGGCCGAGAGCCGCCACGCGGCCCTCCTCCAGCACGGTAACGCCGTCGGCGGGACCAAAGAGATTGATCTGCACGATTTCCTGTCGCTGCGGCGCTCCCGGCGTGTCACAGCTCCAGCGCACGAAGCGCGCTTCGGTGGGCGGGAATGCGAAGACGTCCTGTCCGCCTTCGCCATGACGCGTGCTGCAAAGATGCGTCCACGATTTTCCGTCGAGCGACGATTGGAAATCGTATCTATCCGCCGCGTGGCTGCCCCAATAGACCTCCAATCCGCCCAGTGTCGTCGCACGGCCGAGATCGACCTCGAGCCAGGCGCTGTCGGAGGGCTCCGAGACCCATGCGGTTGCGTAGCGGTCGTCGATCGCGCGTTGCGCATCCCCGCTGCTGGCGGTCGCCTTCCACAAATCTTTCGGCGGGACGTTCATGAGCGCTCCGCGGCCGGTTTCCAGCAGCCGCAGGGTCAATTAAGGCTCGATTTTGGGCTTTCGACAAGGGCTTACGACAGGGACAACTCAGCAGAAAGGATTCTTCAAAAACTCCTCTTCGGCTTTCGTGCTTTTACGCCCAGCGCTCCATTCCTATCCGGGAAACGGCCAAACCGAATAATCTGATCCCGATGGCAGAGCGCGTGCTGAAGGGACGTCGCGTCGCCGAGCGTTACGAACAGATCCACGCTCCTTTCCTGCAGCTCCAAATCTTCAGCATGCTCAAAAGGGAGATAGAAAAAAAGCTTCTGGACCGTCAGCACATTCTTGTCGAAGCGCTTCTCGATCACATATTCCGCCAGCATCCTGGCTTTGGAGTCGTTGGCGAAGGCTTCTGCTGCGCCTCGAAAAATATTTCTTGAAAACTGATCGAGCAAAATGATCAGCGCCAAGGTCCCCATTTGGGTCTGTTTCAGATCGTCTAACGCTCCCGCTGCAGCAAGCCGGTTGGCCTCAGAAAACCTCTGCCTTATCTCCTGATCGAATTCACGGGTTGCCGCAAACCAGATTTGACGCCGGCTGCCCAATTCCGCCGAGTCGGCCGAGCCAAACCAGAAATCGAGAACCTCCTCCACGAGAGGGTTGCTGTCCATCTCGGAGCTCCTCCTCTTGGCCTTGAGCAACGGATCGGGGCGCCGCGGCGTCAGCCCGTCGCGCGCTTTGGGGCGAAGCGCGCGACATGGCCTTGGCGTTTATCCCTATCTCGCGAGCGGCGCGCCCGAATATTCGTTGTATAATTTCGGCGAGCCCGTTTTTGCGTGGAAGGGCCGGGTCGCGAAGAGCGGAGGCTGACCGGCTGGACCGCTCGCTTTCCACCACATCGGAAGCGATTTGAATGCGAATACCATGTCGAAGTCTGTCGCGATCGAGCCCGTGTTTGGATCGAAGGGTTCCGTTCCCAAACGGTCTTGGAACCAGCGGAACCAATCATGCGAGCCAGGCGCCGGCGATATGATGAACTGCCCATAGGCCTTGAACGAGGGCGGCGGGTTGTCGTTTCGGAAGGAAGGAAGCAAGAAGGACAGCATCTCATGTTTCGCTGGCTGCCACTCCGCCGGCGAATGGCAGCTCATGCACGACGAGTTGGGAGCTTTCAGAATCGCCTTGTCCCCGACCAATATGTCGTTTCTCGCGCCGTCATTAGGGCCGGAAAGCCGGCCGCCCCATCCCAAAGTCTCCGTCGCGTAAAAGGGCGCCACCGGATTGATCCAGTTCTCCTTGAGCGGAGGCGGCGGCACGAGCGACGAATTGACGTCGGGATCATTGCCCCATTGCGCGCCCAAGGGAACCATCTTGTCCCAGGCGTCGCCACCCGGCGCATTCGCATCGTAGACCAGCGTGGCGAACACCCAGCCTGTTTTTGGAGCGGCGACGGAGTCCTTCACGATGATATCGAACTGGATGACATAGCCGTTGAGGACGGCCGTCGTGGCATTCTGCGAGCTTTCCGGAACGGCGACATAAAGCGGCCACTGCGCCGCTCCTTGCGTCACCCCGGGCCACCAGTCGCTCTGCTGCGTTGGATCGTCCGAGATGAAAATCGCGGCTTTCACAATGACCGAGCCTTCGTCGAACTGGAAATTCTCCGTCTTGATCTCGGGATTCATCGCGTCGGCCTTCCAGACTTTATAGAGCGAATAGGCCGCGCGCTCGTCGTAGTAGGTGAGCACATGCGTATCGAAAGTCACTTTCAAACCGGTGTTGGGAAAGGATTGATCATCAAAATTGCCGGCGGGATATGTCCCGTGGATGCTTTCGCGAAGCGAGCCGAGCCAGGGCTCATTAAACCAGCGCGCCTTAGCTGCGTCCCAATTCGCGTAGTCCAAGAAGAGCTTGCGGGCGTTTGTGCCGACGTATTCTTTTAATGCAGCTACGTAGGCCGCAGCATTCTTCTGGGTGATTTGCCCAGATCCGATAGCTTTCCTCCAAGGCGGATCGACGATGAGCGGGAGCGGCTGATTAGGCCAAGCGTAGCTAAGCTTGAATAGAGGGCCATTATATTTGTCCGTCGGCGGGATCAATCCGTTATTTGTCAAAAATGGTTCTTTTGGAACCGCAAATAGAAGCTCAGATTTGAACGTATCTGCAGAAACACTTTGCACAGCTGAATATGTTGACAGAAATAGCAACGCTGCGAGGACGGAATGCTTACGCATTATCGACTCCTATGAGCATTATATAAAGATATTCTACAGAAGGAGAATAGCACGTCCCATATTTAGGCGCAAGCCGTTATCCGGGAAACGCAGCACGGAAAGCGCGCTGCGAACGCCAGGATCCATAGACCGAGGCTTTTGGCGAAGCCTCTCTACTCCCCCCGCCGGGAGTAACGATCAGGGCATCGCCTCTTCCCAACCGCCGCCAAGCGCCTTGTAGAGGGTGACGAAATCCGTCGCCAGCGCCGTGCGGCTCTGCGCCTCCTGCAATTCCGCCTGCAGCGTTGCGCGCTGGGCGTCGAGCACGTTGATGAAGGGAGAGACGCCGGTCCTGTAACGCGCCCGCGCGAGCGTAAGCGCCTCGCGCTGATGTGCGGCCTGCGCCTTGATGCGCGTGTGACGCACCTCCTCCGAGCGATAGGCGACCAGCGCGTCGACGACCTCGGTCCACGCGTTCAGCACGGTCTTATGATAGTTGATCGCGGCTTCTCGCGCCTGCGCGTCCCGCAGCTCCAACTGGGATTTCAGGCGACCGGCGTCGAAGATCGGCACGGAGACCGACGGCCCGATCTGGTACTGAAACGAGTGCCCCTCGAAGAACTTCCTCGCGTCGAGCGCGCTGGCGCCGACCGACCCGTTGAATTTGAAGGTCGGATAGAATTCCGCGACCGCCACGCCGATCTTTGCGGTCGCGGCGTGAAGATCGGCCTCGGCGCGGCGGATGTCGGGCCGCCGCCGCGCGAGCTCCGAAGCCAGGCCTACAGGGGGATGGGGCGGCGTGAAGAGCTGGGGCCCCGAATAGGCTAGCTCCCCATGCAGCGCCTGCGGCGGCTGGTCGAGGAGCTTCCCAATGGCGTCGATGAGGGCGGATTCCTGATTTTCCAGGCTCGGCAACTGAGCGCGCGTGCTCTCGACCTGCGCCGCGGCGTTTTCGACGTCGAGATAGGTCACGACGCCGCCTTGAGCGCGCGTTTTGGTCAGGTCGAAAATCTCCTCGGCGCTCGCGAGATTGGCCTTGGTGATCGCGATCTGCGCCTCGGTTCCGCGCAATTCGGCGTAGTCGCGCGCGAGCTCGGCGATCGTCGCGATCAAGGTGTCGCGCGCTTGATATTCCGCCGAATTCGACCTGCGCCTCGGCCAATTCCACCTGTCGGCGCACATGGCCCCACAGGTCGATCTCCCAGGAGGCGTCGAAGCCCGCCTGCCAGAGGCCGAACGCCGGGATGTACGGCAACGGCCTGCCCGGATTGAAGGCCTTGCCGAGAGAAATGAGTCCGTTCTGGCTCATGAGCTGCCGCGTGTATTGCGCCGAGCTGTTGATCGTCGGCAACAGCGCCGACGCGGCGGCGTTGCGATCCGCTCTGCTCTCCCACAGCCGCTCCGACGCAACCCGGACGTCGAGATTGACCTCCGAAGCGCGCTCGATGAGCGAACTGAGTTTCGGGTCCCTGAATTGGCGCCACCATTTGGCGTCGAGGCTCAGAGGCTCGGGACCGAGCTCCGGCGGCGGCGGCTCGGGTTTGCCCGAAGAAGGACTTCTGCGGCAACTGCGGATCGGGAGGGTTGAAATCTGGACCGACGCTGCAGCCGCAGAGCGTAGCCAGGAAAGCCAGGACTGCGGCTCTGCACGCAAGTCGACTGGGGATCTTGCGCATCTTCAGTGCGCTCCGGCCCGCCCGCCGCCGCCTTTGCTTGGCGAAAGCAACAGGATGCAGAACGGCGCAACCGCTATGGAAATAATGCCCGAAACGAGAAACACGTCCGCATAGGCGAGCGTTGCGGCCTGGTCCTGATAGACTTGGTAGACTTTGCCGAGCGCCTCCTGATGCGCGGCGCTCGCCGTCCGCCCCATCGCAAGAAGCGCCCGCTCGTAGGTCTCGACCAGCGCGTTGAAGGGTTGATGCAGCGTGCTCGCCCATTGCGACAGATAGGCCTGATGCACTTGTGAGCGACGGAGGATCATCGCGCTCGCCAGTGAGATGCCGACGGAGCCGAAGACGTTGCGCAGCATGACGAACAGCGCTGTGGCGTCGCCGTTCAGCTGTCGCGGGATGTTGATGAAGGCGACCGTGCTGATGGGAACGAACAGAAAAGCCAGCCCCAGGGTCTGCGCCGCGCGAAATAGCATGAGCGTCGTGAAGTCGATGTCCAACGTGAGCCGCATCGAATAGAAAAAGGAGACGCCCATGCAGAGGAAGCCGGTCGCGATCAGAAACCGGGTCTGCACGAGCGGCATGAGGTAGCCGACGAGGGGGATCAGGAAGATGATCAGGAGCGCGCCCGGCGAGAGCACCAAGCCCGACCAGGTGGCGTTGTAGCCAAGAAGCGTCTGCGTGAATTGCGGGATCACGACCGCGCCTGCATAGAGCACCCCGCCCGTCGCGGCGATGCAGACGCAACACATGGCGAAATTACGGTCTTTAAGCACAGAGAGATCGAGCACCGGCTTGCGGGCCGTGAGGAGCCAGGCGATCGCGCCGACGATTCCGAACGCCGCGAGCAAAGCGGTCGCGCGGATGAAGGGTGACGACAACCAGTCCTCGGTTTGGCCGCGATCGAGCGTCACCTGAAGGGCGCCGAGGCCGAGTGTGATCAGCGCGAGGCCGACATAGTCGATGTCGCCAAGGCTGCTTCGGGGCAGCCATGGCGGATCCTCGATCAGCATCGAGATGAAGAACACGGCGACGACGCCGACGGGAATATTGATGAAGAAGACCCAGCGCCAACTATAGGTGTCGGTGATGTAGCCGCCGAGCGTCGGCCCGAGCACGGGCGCGACGATGGTTGCGATGGCGGTCACGCCGAAGGCCGCGGCGCGCTTTTCCGGGGGGAAGGTGTCGAGAATGATCGACTGCTGGCTCGGCTGCATGCCGCCGCCGAAAAACCCTTGCAACAGTCGGAAGACCACGAGTTGCCCGAGGCTCGTCGCCGAGCCGCACAGGAAGGAGCAGACGGTGAACATGAAGACGCAAATGACGAAGTAGCGCTTGCGCCCCAGCAGCGAGGAGAGCCAGCCCGATATCGTCAGGACGATGCCGTTTGCGAGCAGATAGGACGTCAGCGCCCAGGTGGACTCGTCGTAGCTCGCTCCGAGACTGCCGGCGATGTGCGGAAGCGAGACGTTGACGATGGTCGTGTCGAGAATCTCCATGAAGGCCGCGAGCGTGACGACGACGACGATCGCCCAAGGGTTGGCCTTGGGCTTCCAGTCGGAATGATCGTCGACGGCAAGGGCTTCGCTCATTCGAGGAAGACCTTCGGTGTGACCGAGATGCCGAGCGGCAATGGACTTGCGGGATCGAGCCCGGAGTCGATGACAATCTTGACGGGCACGCGCTGAACGATCTTGACGAAATTGCCGGTCGCGTTCTCGGGCGGAAAGGCGGTGAACTTCGAGCCCGCGCCAAACTGAATGCTGTCGACGTGACCTTTGAGCTTGAGCTGCGGATAGGCGTCGACCTCGATGTCGACCTTTTGGCCGGGACGCATCCGCTTGAGCTGGTTCTCCTTGAAGTTCGCGGTCACCCAGATTTCGGGGGAGACGATCGACATGATTTGCTGACCGGCCGTGACGTAATTCCCAGCCTCCACATTGCGCTTCGTCACCCAGCCGTCCTGAGGCGCCGTGACGACCGTCCAGGCCAGATTGAGATTGGCCTGGTCGAGACGGGCTTGCGCCGATTGGACCTGACCTTCGAGCTGGCCCACCTGCGCATCGGCCTCGCCAATGCGCTGCGGGACGGGCTGGTTTTGCAGCACCTGCGCTTCAGCAAGCGCCACCTGCGCTTTCGCCTGCTTCAAGGCGGCGGCCGCAGCGTCGATCTCCTGTTGCGTCGTCGCCTTCGCGGGCAGGCTCTTCTGACGTTGGAAGTCCGAGGCGGCGCGCGCCTCGACGGCCTGCGCGTTGGCGAGTTGAGCCTGCGCCTGCGCGAGCTGGGCCGGGAAGTTCTTGCGGGCGATCTCGGAGCCGTATCGATACCCCTGGAATTGCGCCTTTGCCGTCTCCAAGGCGCCCTTGGCGGAGTCGCGGTCGATCGTAAACTGACGTTGATTGATGCGGATCAAGGGATCGCCCTTGTGGACGAATTGGTTGTCCCGCACGTTCAGCGTGTCGACCTGCCCCGCAACTTGTGGCGCGACGGCGATCGCGCGCCCGTCGGTGAAAGCGTCGTCCGTCGATTCCACGTTGCGCGACGAGATCCAGTAATAGGCCCCGGCGCCGAACGCCAGCACGCCCACGAGACCGCCGACGAGGCGAAGGGTCGTCGCCCGAGCCGTCGGCCCGGCCTTTGGGGGTTGCGTTGGCCCGCCTGTCACGTCGGAAGGCTGGGCCTTCTGCCGCGGCGCGCTCGTCGACTCGTCGATCTCAGTCATTTGGCGAAGAGACCTCCCGAAAGCAGCGCGTTGACGTGCCGTTCCAATCGATCGCGCGTGACCGGAGCCGTGGCGCACCAGCCCTCGGCGAGAGGCAACAAGGTAAGCGCCACGATCGAGGTGAAGACAAGAGCAGGCTCCACGTCGCCCGCGAACAGCCCCTCGCGCCCCCAACCCTCCAGCCGTCGATCCGCTTTTTCCCTTCCTGCCTCCTCGAGCCTTTTCAGCAGTCGTCCTTTGAGCGTGCCCCCTTCGCTGAGCATCTCGCGCACCCAAAGAGGCGGGAGGGACGGGCATTCTTCGGCGGCCTCGAGAAGTCGGCGCACGAACGCCGAGACCATCGCCTCAGGGCTTCTCCCGTCTTCGTCGAAGGCTTCGTTGATGCGGATGGCGAGCGGAAGGAGCCGTTCCTCCACAAGCGCGTCGAGAAGCTGCTCTCTGCTGTGAAAGTAATAGTGGGCCATCGCCGCCGTGAGGCCCACGTAATCCGCGATGTTTCGCAGCGTCGTGTTCTGGACGCCCTGCTGTGCGAACAGCGTCAGCGCCGCGTCCAAGAGTAGGGACCGCCGGTCCGCCCTGCCCGTCGGCCGCCCGGGACGTCGATGCGTCGCGGCTCCGATGGAGGGCGTCTGCACCCACCCCTCACCCGTTTCCATCGCCCGAGTCTCCTTCACCGATGTCGCCGGCGCGTTTAATTAACACATAAATTAATTTCTGCAACCGCAAAGGCGGTGAGCTTCTCGCCAGCGCCAGGAGAATGCTTTCCGCATGGCGCTTCTCAAAGTCCGATGCATGACGCCCGTCATGGGCCATCTCAAGGTCAGGTTAGGCGCCGTGGATTTTTCGAGGCTGACCCGCAGCCTTTTCTTCTGGCTGAAAGAGCGCCGCAGACCGAGAAGCCTGCGACGCTCATAACCTTGCCACAAGGGACGGCGGTGCTGTCAGCTCAGGCGCGGCGGGCTCCCTGCTCTCACGGCATCTTTCGAGCGATGACAAATCGCACCCGATCAAACTGCAGGAGCGAACTCCGATCGCAAGCCTGTCTCCCCTTGCGGGATTTGCTTTTAGCCTGCCACGTGCCGAAGGAAGAGGCCCAGAGCGGCGATGGACGCGCCCCTCAGGAGCAAGGCCACGCCCACGAAGACGCCGACCGCCCACAGGCCGGTCAGGGGCCAGCCCAAGATCAGCAGAAATCCGAGAATGAGGCTGATCACGCCATCGAGGGCATGAAGCGCCTCTCCCTGGATATGGGCCGTGAGCGCGAAAAAGATCTCGCCGAAACCGGCGACGAGGAAATAAAAGCCCATGAGAAGGGTGATGGATTCGGCGCCCACTCTCGGCTGAGTCAGCAACACGATACCCGTCAAGCCGAGCAGGAACGCCCAAAGAACATGCACGAAAAACTGCGTCCAGTAGCCCGTCGTCAGAAACGCGAACCCGAGAATCGCCAAAGCGGACACGCAGAAGATCGCGCCCAGCACCTGAACCGAGATCACGCTGGCCGCGCGCGCCCGCCACATGGCGAGCAAGCCGAGAATGGCGAGCGTCACGCCGAGAGCGACGAGCCAAAACCAATGCGCCGCGAGCTCGGGCGGCGTCTGGGTGACGAAAACTTCGAATTGCTTCTGCATCGACGGCTCCTAAATCGGTCGGGGTCGGCGGCAAGATTCGCCGCCGACCCTCGCTGTCTAAACCGAATGGTCTAGCGGCGTCACTCGACGATGACCAGTTCGCACTGTGCGCCGCCATTGCGAAGCTGCTGGCAGAAGTCCAGAGCCTCCGCCTCGCCTCCGAAGCCGCCGATGTCCAGCACCCAGAGCGTGCGCCCGTCCCTTACGGAGCGTGCGACCACGGGCTCGTGATTTTTGAGCAAGTCCGCCTTGCGCGCTTTCAAAGCGCGCAGTTCACGGACAGCCTGCGCCTGCGAGGGAAGCGCGCCGACCTCGACAACCGTTTTCCGCGGCGTCCCTTCCGGCGCAGCGGCTTCGGCTCTGGGCTTGGCTTGAGTAGCCGGAGCCGCCGCCGCGGTCTCTTCCTTCGGCGCCGCCAAGGGCGCCGGAGCCGGAGCCGCCGTCACCGACTTCGCCGGAGCTTCCGCTCCCGACGCTTCCGGCTCGGTCTTGGTTTGCCCTGCCAGAGGCGCCGCCTTGGCGACCGCGACGCCCTCATGGCGCCAATACCAATCGCCGGCGCCGATGAGCAGCAGCAGGGCGGCGATCCCCAGCACGGCGGCGACGTTGTCGGCCGCTCCCCAACGCGAGACCGCCCCTCGACCCGCGGCGCCGGCCGAACCCAAGCGGTTTTTCGCTCCCTGCAACGGCTCCTTGAGCCGAGCCAGGAACGCCGTCGACTTCGCGGCCCGCTCCGTGAACTCGCGCTGCATGACGAGCTTCGCCAAGTCCTGAAGGAACATCCAGACGATGTTGTAGACCCACACTAGGCCGATCAGCCACCACGGAATGGCCGGGACGAGGATTCCGAAAGCGCAAAGCAGCGCCGCCAGCACCTGCGTGGCGACGATCGCCAGGAACAACGGCGCCGCCGGGAAGTCAGGCATCCAGAACGGCCCCTTGGTGCGCGTGACGAACAGCATCAGATGTCCGCCGACGACCAGCTGCAGAAAGAGCGCTGTCTGCAGGTGGGGCGCATCGAGATGCAGGACGTTCTGGCCGATCGCCAGCAGGCCGAAGCTCTGCACGACGGCCAAGAGGCCGAGAATCGAGGACACGACCAGCACGCGATCCATCTGCCAGCGCACCGGAAGGCTCGGAACTTTCGCGTTGTCGAAGGCGATCGTCATGATCGGAACGTCGTCCAGCAGCGCCAGCATGATGATCATGATCGGCGTCAGCGGGAAGAACCCATAGACGATCGTCGCCAGCACGATGAACACCATGATGTCCAACGTCATGGCGATGCGGTAGAGCGTGTAGCTCATCATCCGCTCGAAGATGCGTCGCGCTTCCTCGATCCCCCTGATGATGGTGGAGAGACCCGGCGCCGTGAGGATGAGCGCGGCCGCCGCCCGCGCCGCGTCCGTCGCGCCAGAGACCGCGACGCCGATGTCCGCCTGCTTCAAGGCCGGGGCGTCGTTGACGCCGTCGCCCGTCATGCCGACGATGAGGCCCCGCTCCTGCAAGGCTTTCACAATGGCGTATTTGTGCTCGGGGAAAACCCGGGCGAAGCCGTCCGCCGCTTCGATGCGCGCAGCCACCTCCGGCCGGAATCACACCCTTCGTCACGTCGCCGGTGAAGAGGTCCGTCGCGGGCTGGATGTTCTGGCCGAGACCGAGGTCGCCCGCGATCTGCTTGGCGATCGCGACGTCGTCGCCCGTCACCATCTTCACGGCGACGCCGTAGCCGATGGCCTTCTTGATGGTTTCGGCCGAGTCGACGCGCGGCGGATCATAAAGCGGCACGAAGCCCAGGAAGCGCCACTCGTCACCGTGATCGGCCTGCGCCACGCCGAGCACGCGAAAACCCTTCGCGGCATAGGCGTCGACCTGCTTGTTGGCGGCCTCGAGCTCCGCGCCGGAGATTTTGGCGAGCGCGAGAATGACCTGCGGGGCGCCCTTCGCCACGTGGAACTCGCCGCTCGGCCCTTTCACGGTGGCTTCGGTGCGTTTGACCACGGGATCGAAGGGCTTGAACGCCGTCTGCTGATAGCCCGAGAGCGCCGAGTCGATCCTTGAGACCCGCCAGCACGGCGAGATCGATGGGATCGCGGTCCTCGGCTTTCGAGGCGAGCGACGCGGCGAGCAGCACCTCTTGCGCCGTCGCGCCCTTCCAGGGGCTGATCTCTCCCAAGGTCAGCTTGTTCTGCGTCAGCGTGCCCGTCTTGTCCGAGCACAGCACTTCCATCCCCGCCATTTCCTCGATCGATTCGAGGCGGGAGACGATCGCCTTCTCGCGCGCGAGAAGCTTCGCGCCGAGCGCCATGGTCACGGAGAGAACCGCGGGCATGGCCACGGGGACGGACGCGACCAGCAGGATTAGGACAAATTCGGCGAGCCGAATCACGTCGACGCCGCGCGAAAGCTGGACGGCGATGAGGATCGCGGCGAGCACGGCGGCGGCGGCGATGAGGAAGTCGCCGATGCGCATGACCGCGGCCTGGAAATGCGAGGCGGCGCCGGCGCTTTGAACCAGTGAGGCGGTGCGGCCGAAGAAGGTGCGCGCGCCCGTCTCGGTGACGACCGCTTGCACCTCCCCCTGTTTGGCGATGGAGCCGGAATAGAGAATGTCGCCGGGCTTCTTCGACACCGGCAGCGACTCGCCGGTGAGCGCCGCCTGATCGACGCTCAGATAATCGCCCGAGAAAATCCGCGCGTCCGCTGGGACGACGTCGCCCAGTCGAATGCGGACGATGTCGCCGGGCACGAGATCCTTCGCGTCGATCTCGCTCCAGGCGCCTCCCCGCAGCACTTTCGCCTTCAGCGCCAGCGCGCTCTTCAACGCCGCAAGCGCGTTCGACGCCTGATGCTCCTCGAAGAAACCCAGGCCAGCGTTGAAGAGCAGCAAGGCGAGAATGATTGTGAAGTCGCCCCAGTCATGGACGATCGCGGCCATGATCGCCGCGGCTTCAATCATCCACGGTATGGGACCCCAAAAGAAACGGAAGAAGAGCACCCATTCGCTGGTCTTCTTCTCTTCGAGCGCGTTGGGCCCGTATTTGGCGAGACGGTCCTTCGCGACCCCTGCGTCGAGACCCGTGTGCGGATCGGTCGCAAGCGACGCCAGCACTTCGGCGATCGGAGATTTCGTTAAGTCCACCGCTACGTTCATTTGCCCGTTCTCCCCCTTGCGAGACGAGTTGTTTCGGTATCGTGACCTTACTGCATCCCTGGAGAAACGGACAGCAAAGGCGTGACGTTCACCTGGATCCGAGCTGCGTGAGCGCCAGCGTATGCTCGGCGATCATCAGCTCTTCATTCGTGGGTATGAACAGTGCGTCGGCGGCGAAGTCCCCGGAGCGGGTCGACATGGGCAAGCCGGTCAATCCCGCAAAACCCATCGTCGTCTCTATGCTGTGCCCGTCGAGCAATGGCGCAGATGCTGGCCCGCCGTCATGTTCTTGCGAGGGCGCAGATGTCGCGCAGTTTTCCGCAAGTGGACCGTTCAGCGCGTCCAGCATGATGAGGCTAGCTGAGATTTTGCGGCGCACAATGGGTGAGGCGCCCAAATTGAGCGCGCCGTTCGTCGCAGGAGCACGGCGGACGTTCACTGCATCGTCATCTTGAAACCGGGTTGTTGAAAACAAGCGCGTGTCAGAAAAGCTGGCTCCCTCACGCTGGCTTCGGAAATTTTTTTAGAGCGGGCGACAACGCTCGACGCATTTCGCCGGTCATCGAGGTTACCGGCCTGATCGGCGTTCGGCGTGCGAGGCTTAGGATGTTGTCGGTCCCTCACGGAAGCTGCAGAGCGCCGGGGGAGGCCGCAGCAACGGCGCAGCGACCTCTTCTCATTTGCGCCCCTTTTTCTCATCCGCCGCGGCCTGCTCATAAAGCCGTCGGATTTCCTCGATATCGACGGTAGGTTTCGGCGTCTCGAGGCGCATGTCCTCGAGGACGTCGGCGATAATTTGCGACACCGCGAGATTGCGAAACCATTTGTGGTTGGAGGGGATCACATACCAGGGAGCGTGGCGCGTGGAGCACTTGGAGATCGCCGCTTCGAACGCTTTGATGTAGTCATCCCACTTTTCGCGTTCCTTGTAATCGCTGTCGCTGATTTTCCATTGATGATCGGGGTCGTCGAGGCGGAGCTTGAATTGCTCGAGCTGCTCCTCCTTCGAGATGTACAAGAAGAACTTGAGAATGGTCGTGTTGTTTTCGACGGCGAGCAACCGCTCCCAATCGTTGATGAAATCGTAGCGCGGCTTCCAGACGTCTTTGGGGACGAGCTCATGCACGCGGACCACCAAGACGTCCTCATAATGGGAACGGTTGAAGATCGAGACGGCGCCGCGCTGCGGCGCGTGAGGGTGAACACGCCACAGGAAATCGTGCTCGCTTTCTTCTGTCGTCGGCTGCTTGAAGCCCTTTACCTGCACGCCCTGGGGGTCCATCGCGCTGATGACGTGCCAGCACGTGCCGTCCTTGCCGGCCCCGTCGATGCCCTGCAGCACGATCAAAAGCGCATGCCGATGATCTGCGTAAAGCATGCGTTGAAGCTTGCTGATACGGTGCAGATGCTTCTGCAGATCGGCCTGCGCGTCGGCTTCATTCTTGTAATCGCCGTGAAAGGCGGCGTCGATCGAGGAGAGATCGACTGATGAACCTGGCTCGACCCGGAAACGCTTTCCTGGATTCATGTGCGGACTCCTCTCAATGACGGCCCCAATGCGGATGGCGCCGGGGCCTGCGCTTGGCGCATCCCCGGCGATCCAAGCGCCGCTCGCCAATTCGCTCGTCAGTGCGCGGCGGCGGGCGCAGGACGTTTGAACTTCACGAGGATCGGCGCCGGGGTCACAGGCATGTATTGAAGGCTGATCTTTCCGAAGCCTACCGACAGATCTAGTCCCGAATTCAGCGAGAAGGAGACGGGTTGCAGCGAAAACGCGTTTTGCGATCCGCCGACGAGCACCGCTCCGCCCATGCCAACTCCTACGGAGACGTCGCCCTGCGCGCCGACATAGTCGCCCGCCAAATCGCCGGGAGCCTGCTGCTTCACCGCCGCCACGACTTCCCACGTCATCACACCCGGACCGTTGATGCCGATATTGGCGCCAACATTCGTCAAGCGGCCGATGTAGTGAGACGGCCTGCCCCCGCGAATGGGCTGGTAGGTGCAATCGAGCGCCTGATTCTCCATGAGGATCATGCCCACCCCGCCAGAAATATGGCATTGAAGGGTGCCGATCGCCGCCCCCTCGGCGGAGGCCGTCGCAGGAAGGAGGCTCACCATCATGATCAGCCCGCCAGCGGCGAGCCACGCCTTAGAAAAAATCATTTCCATACCTCTCACTTTTGAATGCGCCGTATCGTGAGCACGGCCGCTGCGAAGGCAGCCTGCACGTATCAGCGCTCCAGTCAACGCCTGACTTGCTCAAATGAAGCATTGCTCAGTTGAAGCCAAATGATACGCCTGTGGAGACGGGCTTGGGCAGAGCATGGTCGACTTGGGCGAGGCAGGCCTCGCGGTCCTAAGGGCGCTGCCCGCTCTCTTGAGCAAAAGAATCAAACAGACCTGCGCAGGGCTGGCTAAACTCTCAAAGGCGCTGATGCGATTCTCCGCGCTTCAGAAACATGTTCACCGCGACGTCGACCCAGATCGTCGCGCAGGCCGACGAGATGAGTTCACGAGAATCACCGGGGAGAGGTCGATGTCTAATGACGCAATCACGAATCCGCGAGTCGACGCGCCAAGCGTGACCGCGCCGAACGTGACGAGGCTCTACAACGAACACGGCCCCGTCGATCGACGTAAGCTGCTTCGCGCCGCGACAACCGGCATTGTCGGCTCGATCCTCGGCGCGCGATCCGCGAATGCGACCGGCCTGTTCTCACGCTTGATGGGCGACGCCAATCTCCTCGCGTCTCCGGCCAAGGCGGCCGAGGCCGACGCGCTGCGGATTGCGACGCTCGGCGACTATGTTTGGCTCACTCCGACGAAGCTCGGCGGCGGCGCCCAGGTGCAGGATCTCGCCACGGGCAAGACCATGGCGTGGATCGAATATTGGAATTACGGCGACAGCTGTCCGATTGCGCATCATCTCGCGGCCTTCCCCTCGGCGGACCCGCGCAAGGGCTTCGAGTTCGTGAACTCCACCCAGGGCGGCCAGAACGTGTTGATCTACGGCATCCCGACCCAAATCCGCGAACATGGGATGCTCGATCCGCTGTGGGGCCAGGGCAATCAAATTTATCGCGTCGGCTTCGACGGCTCGCAGATGAACCTCCTGGAGAATGTCGCCGAGACGACCGGCGTCGGGCTGGGCGTGCACACGGTGATCTTCCCGGACGCATCGGGCTTCTCCGTCTCCGACGGCCAGAAGGACATCGTCGCTTTCTTCAAGCGGGCGACCGGCGCCAACAAGACCGAGGTGATCGAGGCCTTCCGCTTCGACTGGATCGGCAACGAGCCTAACGGCCTGCTGCAGGACAACTGGTTCAAAGGCGGCAAGGTGCGCATCACCCGACTCGTCAAAGCGCCCGAGACCGGCCTTTACGACTACCGCGGCACGAAGGGCAACAAGCTCGACTGGGAAATGGTGCCGATGGGCGAGTATCTCGCCTACACCGGCCAGCTGCCCGGCGACTCCGTGAAAACGCTGACGGGCGCCGACAATTGCGTCCATCATCCGATTCATCCGCTGTCGCTCGTCACCCTGCGCATGTTCGCCGTCGGCGTCGTGTTCGACCGAACCACCATGGAGCCGCTCGCCTGCATCTCCTCGCCGGAAGGGACGACCAAGGAGAGCATTCCCGGTCAAGAAGATCGCCGACGGCATGTGGGAGCATCACGCTCGACAATGTCGTGACCTCCGGCCACGAATGCGGTTTCGGTCCGCACGGCAAATGGTTCACGATGACGAACAACACCCGGCAGAACAGCATGGGCGTCTTCGACTGCCAGGACCGCGATCCCCGGAAATGGACACGCGTTCGCGACTTCAAGGACTCGCATTGGGTCGGCTCGACGCCCAGTCCGTTCCACATCACCTATTCCATGGACGGCTCGAAGATGTTCGTCTCCGAGCTACATCAGAAGCCGGCGAAGAGCGCCATCGTCGTCGTCGACACCAATAGCTGGACGACCATCAAGCGCTTCGAGAACGTCGGCGTCGACACCCAGACCATGCATGTCACCTACGACGGCAAATATGTGCTGGCGATCTTCAGCGGCTTCCAGCGCTTGGAGGGCGGAACGTTCATCTTCACGCAGGATACGCTGGAGCCCGTGGGCTACATCCCCAACTTCGGCGGTCACCACGACTGCGTCATCGTCCCGCGCAACAACCAAGAGCTGATCCACAGCCGCTGCACGACCGTCTGACGCCGGGGAGGCAAATGCGCGGCCCGGCGGAGCGTCGCCGGGCCGCCTGTGTTCAGACAATCAACCCGAGCGTGTCATGACGGAGACGGCGCGCGCCGCATCTTCTCCTGCTTCGACTCGCCGCGCAGAACGTCGGGCGACGCTTGCTGCGAAGCCTCTTTCTGGGACTCGCGGTGATGATCGCCGTCGGCGTCGGCTTCTCCGGCTCCGTTACTCGGCTGGACGTTTCGCCACGGCGTTGTGACCAGTTTCTCTCGCATGGGCGCCGATCTCGTCGTCGTGCCGCAAGGCGCGCTCGTGAACATCACGAGCACTCTGCTCACGGTGCAGCCGACCGATCTCGACCTCGACGAGAGCCTGGGCGGAACGCTAAGCGCTGTTCCCGGCGTCGCGAAAGTCGCGCCGCAGCGTCTCGTGCGCGCCGGAGCGGAGGGGCGCGCGATCAATCTCATCGCTTACGATCCCGCGCGGGATTTCACGGTGGAGCCCTGGTTGCCTCAGGGCCAGCCGACGTCGCTCGACCCGCTGGGCCTGCTCGTCGGCGCCCGCGGCGCGGAGAAGCCCGGGGACACGCTGACGATCTGCGGCCGCACGCTCACCATTGCCGGTCGTTTGGGCCAGACAGGCGTCGGGCCGGTCGACGAGTCGCTGTTCATTTCTTTCGCCGGGCTCGACCAGTTGTTGGCGGCGGCGCGGCAGACGCGTCCTGTCTCCTCAGCGGGACAGGTCGGAGGCCATGCGCATCATGGCGCGCCAGAATGCCTGCCCGATCTCGCGCCGGGGCGCGTCACCGCCTATCTCATTCAACTCGCGCCCGACGCCTCGCCGACGCAGGCGCGCTTCGCCATCGGTCAAATCCCGGGCCTCAAGATCGTCGCCGGCAATCCCGTGTTCACCGCGGCGCGACAGTCGCTCGGGACGCTGCTGTGGGGCGTCGCCGCTTTTGCGGGCCTCCTGCTGCTGGCGTTGCTGTTCGTGGTGTCGCTGCTGTTCTCGGCCATCGTGCAGGAGCGCTATCGGGAGATCGGCATGCTGCGCGCCATGGGGGCGCGGCCCGCGCAGATCGTCAATCTCACGCTCATGGAGGCCGTGCTTCTTACCGGCATGGGCAGCGTCATCGGCGTCGGATTCGGCTTCTTGCTCATTTTCATCTGCGCGCGGTCGCTTGGCGCCTACTCCGCTTCGCTCGGCGTGCCGTTCGAGGGTCCTCCAGACGCTTTCATCTGGGCGGCGGCCACGCTCAGCCTGTGTTGCGGCCTGCTGCTGGGCGTCATGGGCGCGCTCATCGCAAGCCGGCGCGCGCTGCGGCTCGATCCTTACCGCATGATCCAGATGGAGAGCGCGCCGTGATCTTGCGCGCCGTTGGCCTGCGCAAATCCTATGGCGACGGGTTGACCCGCGTCGACGCTGTCGACGGCGCCGATCTCAGCGTAGAGGCCGGCGAATTCATCTCGATCGTCGGACGATCGGGCTCCGGCAAGTCCACGCTTCTCGCCATGATCGGGGCGCTGACGCGCCCAACCGAAGGCGAGATCGTCGTCGCTGACGAAAGCGTCTGGGCGCTGTCCGAAATTGCGCGCGCCGATCTGCGCCGGCGGCGCATCGGCTTCATTTTCCAGTTTTCGAGCCTGCTGCCCAATCTGCGCGCGGTCGATAATGTCGCGCTGCCGGCGATGCTCGGCGGAGAGATCGCGCCGGAAGCGGCCTATGCGCGCGCGCATGATCTGCTGACGCGCGTCGGACTCGCGCGCCGCATCTTGAGCTTTCCGGGCGAGATGTCCGGCGGCGAGCAGCGGCGCGTCGCTGTCGCCCGCGCGCTGATCAACAGGCCTCGGCTTCTGCTCGCCGACGAGCCGACGAGCGACCTCGACGAGGAGACGGAAGAGGAAATCGTCGCGCTGCTCGAGTCGCTGCGCAAGGACGAAGGCTTCGGCCTGTTGCTCGTCACGCATAACCGCGATCTCGCCGCTCTGGCCGATCGCCAGCTGGAGATGAAGCAGGGGCGGCTGCTCGCGCATGACGCTACGCCGGGCGTCGCGCGCCCCGCGCGGCCGATCGTGCTGCCCGCGCCCGCGCCGCCGGAGGCGATCGACCGTCGCGGCGTCGGAAGGCGCAGCGGCGTTTCAGCGGCTCGGCGGGCACCTTTGGGCGACCTTCGGACGGCTGTCGGCCGCGGCCGCGATGTTTTTTGCGTTCGCTTCGCTCGTCAACGAGGGTGTGGCGCGCTTTCAGCAGCACCAGGTCGAGGCGCGGCGGGCGCGTCTTGCCGCGCTCGAGGAACTCGCAACCTCGACGCTCCGCAGCGACATCGCCGACATCACGAGCCTCGGCGATCACCGTTACAATGTGACTCTCTACCTCGAAAACACGAAAGGCGAGCCGCCGATTTATGTGATGTCGCCCAGCGTTCAGGCCTTCGTGCAGGTCGGCGCGGCATGGCAGGAAGCGCCGCTGACCCCGGTCGCGGAGGCGACCGCCTCCGTGCTGAAGGTGACGGGTCGCCAGCTCTATAAGTTCGTGCTGGAGACGCGCGTCGAGAAGTTTGTGGAGCTCTTGCCGCATTACATGCATGTGCGCTTCAGCAACAACATGCTCGTAAGCCCGGAGAGCGCGCCAAAAGACGAGCTGTTCCAGCGCAACGACAATTATTTCGTCTATCTCAAGCCCGACGGCGTGGACGACGCGACAATTCTTAAGGACGTGCGCTTCCCCGGCGCGCCGCCGCTATGGATCTGGATGCCGCCCCATTGAATTTGGAACAACGCAAGCGCCCATGGGAATCGTTTGGGACAAGAACCGTCCCGCCCTCTGGCTCAGCGCGCAGCGCATTGTCGACGATGTTGGCGAGAACCGATTCGATTGCCCGCCGATTTCCTTTGATCCGCGCTATATTGACCGCCTCTTCAAATTCGAGACATCGCCCGCATTTGATCGCGAGCGGCGTGCGCGCCGCCACGACGCCCCAGGCTTTCCCGTTGAGATCGACGTCCTCGTACCGCCGGCGACGTCTTCATGCAATGGCTGTGGCCGCTGCACTCCGGACGCGCCTTCGGCTGGACGGGGCGCATTCTCGTGTCCCTCACTGGACTTGCCTGCCCGCTTCTTTTCGTGACCGGCGTCATTCGCTGGCTGCAGAAGCGTCGTTCGAAACGAATCCACGCGCAGCGAAGCGCCCACACGGAGGGAGAAAGATGGTTACACGCTTCGCGGCGCTAGATTTAAGTCTCTGATTTCAATGGTGCCCGGGGGCGGAACCGAATTGCTTGTATAAGTATTTGATATGTCTGCGACTTCTGCATAATCGGAATATTTAATACGTACCAATACCGAAATGCCCGTTCCGTTCAGTGGTTCGAGTCTTGATGACGGAATCACTTTTACCACAGAAGCGCCCTCCGACACATCCTGTAACATGATTCAACGCACGTCTTCCACGCGCATTACTGCATCGCTTCCGCAGGCGCGGATCGTCCGCTCGATCTCGGCATAAGGCGTGATGCTCCTCGGGGCAGACAGCTTGAGCGCTGTCACGCAGTCGCCGATACGCTCGTCACCGTCATAGAAGGCGACAGCGCCCTGCGACGCGATGACCGTTCGCCGAACGAAGCGTAAATTCAGCTCCCGGCGAGAAAAAGAGGGAGCGCCAGTTCCTGCGGTTTACTGGCAGTTGACGTGTCCAATCCCCTCCCCCTGGCGCCAGGTGATGGTTCCGTGTTCAAACCTGGACAGAGTTCCTTCTCCAGTCGTCTCTTCGTCGCTTGTCGGCAAGCCGAGGCAACTGTAGTCTGTATTATACTCCCGATAAGTCTTCTCAATTATTCCGTGGATCTCATGCGCACCCGTCACCGCTCCCCAGTAAATCGACTTGCCATCCGTGAAATGAGAAACTCGACCGTGAGCGGTTGGAAGTTCTTCGCTCACCGGCGCGCCGAAGCGGCGATCAGCTCCTAGCTAAATCCACTTCTCACAGATTGCGCCGTAGACACGCCAGGTCGGAGCGCCATTGACGTAATGCATGTGGCTGCAATCACGAGGGTCCGGCTGGAAAAGGTCGGTTAGCCATCGGTAAACGGTTTCGCCATACTCGTGTGTCGGCGTCGCAGCATATCCCTCCGTGTAACCGTTCCATGTGTCAAACACGATCCCTTTGATCTTTGAACTTTTTAGCTCACTCAACCAGTTGCGCCAGCGGTCGTCGATGTAGTCCATGTTATCGCCCCAGAAAGCTATACCACCGGGGTCGTATGCCGACATGATGCGGCGGTCCATTCCAGTCGACACATCAAGGATGAGAGGCAAGTTATTGTCATGCCAAGCCTTTACAGCCTCGCCCTTCCAATCAGCAAGGCTCTCAAGATTGTCCTTGTTATTGTCATGCGGATTACAGAAATACCAATTGCTTAATCGGGCTAGCTTGCCGGGGTCGGGACATTGGTCTTTTGGCTTAAGCTTGCCACTGTAAACCTCGGAAGCGAAGCCGTTCACTGCAAGCACCGAGGACTTACTCGCGAGTATCGGCCCGGCTGTTGCGGGAGCAGCGACGTAGGTGCACTCATCTCGATTGTTACCGATGAGGTCGAGTACGAAGCCTATGTGTAGTTTATGGGTTCCGAGGACATGATCTGCGACCCTGTCGAAGGCGTCAGCGAACTGTCGGTCGTCAATAGAAAGGAATGAGCAAGCGTGTAGGACTTGGATGACGTAGCGTGGGCGACCTTCTCGATCATACAGTTGTGCCCATAATTTCTGGTGCTTGAGTAATATGTTAACAACCTCGTCAATGCGGGTCAGAAGACCCGGCGCAAGATAGAATAATCCCTCAAAAGGAGCAGGAAAGTCTTTGGCAAACTGCCAATGCGGAGTGTCTGGTTGATCGGGGTCGAAGCCCCCTTCAATGACAGGCCAAATAACTAGGTGACGATCTTTCGCATCGACAGCATCTAGCAGACCAGAAACTGAATTATTATCAAGCCGCATAGGCGACCATTGTGGCATGTTGCTCCAATAGCTCATTACGATCGTATTGGCGCCAGTGGCGGCAATACAATTCAGCACTCTTTCTCTGTTGCAGCAAACGCTTCTTTTTCTAGAACAAGCCACCTCCGCGCTGAAACACTCGCCGTTCCAATTTTGATCTTCAGGTAGGATCGGATGTATCGTATAGTAGTCAGTATTTCCAGCAGAGTCTCCTGGAAAAAAATAAACCCCTTTCACGGGCTGGCCTTCGAAGCCGGGAGAAGCGAGAAGGGCGCGCCACTCGGGATGGAGGGTGTCTGCCGCGGCCCACGGCGACAAGAAAAGCCCAGCAAATAGGGCCGCAAGTGTGAGTGCATATTTTCCCATCAAGACGCCCTCCCCAACGGTGGCCTTACAGAAGCATCCTCAAATTTGGCGGTTTTGCCAAGCCCAGTGCGGGATTGGCTGCACGGACGGGCCGGGCTGGCCAGCCGCTTCACGTTTGATCTCGCCTGGGGCTTCTCTCTGCAAAACCGTAAATGCTTGGTCCATGTGCGGGGAGTTGATCTCGGGGCAAAGGAAAAGGCGATGGCCGCATGATTATCGCCTTCAGCCTTGTCGCGGCGTAGCAACGGCTTTGTCAGACCAGAGGACGACAAATAAGGAACGCGCCGTGTTCAACAAGCGCCGGCTGAGGTCCACCCAAAACCCGAAGCTGACCAAGCAAACGGGTGGAGCGCTGAGGTCGCAAGGCACTGATTTTCAATTTAAATTGTGTCGCTATGAGGCGCCTTAATTTTAGGCGCTGGTGCCGGGGGCGGCATCAAATTGATGCATTAAGATATTGAACTGAAGAGATGATTCTGAGAGCGAAAAATATTTATACCAACAAATATACCAACAGATTTTTCGGGTAGGCAGGCTCGCAGTTTCCGATTTGATCCACCCGGCGGAAAAATTCTGCGCGTGAGAGTCGGCTCGATTGAGTTCGCCATCGCCCGCCCGCAGAAATTAACCCCTTACGTCTCATACAAGTGACGCTGGAAACCCACGAAGGCGTCGCGGATCGTCGCTGCGCCGCCGAGCTTTGCCGCCGCTTCCGTCGCCGAGCCGTATTTAAGCGCGATCAGCGGGCCGAGCTTCTCTTGCTCCAGCTCCTCGACGCCCTGGCTCACATATTGCGCCAGCACGAAGTCGAGGAAGGCGGCGAGCTTCTCGTCATATTCGCCGACCATCCGGCTTTTGCCAGTCTCCGCCCGCTCCGCCCGCGTCTTTGGCGAGCTGGTGAACGCGACATAGGCGAGCACGTCAAAAATATCGCTTTTCTCGGCGTCGATCATGTCCTTGATCTGCCCGAGCTGTTGCGCGCCGAAGCCCTTTTCGGAGAGCCCCTGCAAAAGCGCCTTCCGCGTGTCCGGACGGCTCCAGATGCGGCGCAGCTCGTCCTCGTCCTTGAAGAAGGCGGGAAGCTCGCCGAACAGGCTTTCGACGAATTGCCCCGCCGACATGGGGCGACCGTCCGCGCTCCAGAAGGTCGTCGCCACCATGGATTGAATGGCGCGCTCCTTGCCGTCGGCGAGTTTGATTTTGAGCTTTCGCGGTCGCCCGTCCTCGTCCTCGCCCCCTGCTTCCGGAGGCGTTTCTGGTCCATCCTCGGGGCCATTGGGGCGCGGACGCGGCGTCGCAGGCGCTTCCGGCTCAGGCGGCTCGCCGTCCCATTCCGGGTCGTTGAAATGCTCATAGGCGCGGACGAAATCGTAGACCGTGAAATAGTCCTTGCCCTCATAGAGCCGCGTCCCGCGTCCAATGATCTGCTTGAATTCGATCATCGAGCCGATCGGCCGCATCAGGACGATATTCCGCACATTGCGCGCATCGACCCCGGTGGAGAGCTTCTGCGAGGTGGTCAAAATCGTCGGAATGGTCTTCTCATTGTCGCGAAAGGCTTCGAGATGCTGGTCGCCGACCTTGCCGTCATTCGCAGTGACGCGCTCGCAATAATGCGGATCGCGGCTCGTCGAGGATGTAGTTATAGGCCTTGCCGTGCAGCTCGGCCTGAACCTTGCGCTCTTCTTCGAGATCGTCGAGATATTTGAGAAAGAGCAGCCAGGAGGATTGCTCGGTGTAGTCGATCTCGGTCGTGCAGCCGGCCTCTTTCCACAGCACGTCGTCGAGATTCTTGAACGTCTGTTCGAACATGATGCGCCGCGCGGGGTAATGCCGTCGCCCCGGGGTGCCTGAAGCGCCGCCCCGAGGCCTGGGCTTCAATCGCTATCATAAGCGATTCAGCGCGGAAAGATTGCCGTTTCCGCCTTCAGCTCGCTTTCCGCTTTTTCTCCAGCGCATTGGCGATGCGCCGCAGCATATCCGGCGTGAGGTCGGAATCGGGCGGGGGCTCGTTACCGTTGCAGCCGCCGCGAAGAAGCTCGGCCTGCCGATGCGGGCTGATGGTCCCGTAGCTGCAAAAGGTCGTCAGGACGCTCTCATGGCCCATGTTTTGGGACCATGCCTTCACCTGCTCGGCGTCGAGCTTCCTTTCATAGGCGAGCTGCATCAACGTGTTCCTGAAGGAGTGCGGATTGAAGTAGGAGAGGCCCACCCGCGCGAAGGCTTCCCGGAAGATCGCCCGCACGGGGTCGGCGTTGGCCCAATGGGCCACGTCGAGGCCGACCGCCTTGAATTCGAGGTCCGCTCCGGGCTCGACGCGGGTTTTCGGAAAGATCGGGGCATCGGGGGAGAAGCCCTTCTCCTTTCGCAGGAAGGACACCCAGTCGACGACGATTTTCTCGATGTCCTCGCCCACGGGGAAGAACCACGTCGTGAAGGACTTTCCTTTCTTTGTAGCAACCTCGCGTGCGTCCTGGTCGATAAGCCCGCGTTCCAGGTCGATGTGCTTGAGCTTGAAGGAGACGATGGCCCGATCCCGCGCCCCGGTCAGGATCGTGAAGGCGACCAGCGCCCGATCGCGGCGCTCGATTTCGGTCTCCGCCGGCATGGCGTCGAGCACGGCTCGGATTTGCGCAAGCGTCGCGCAAGGTCGATGGCGGTGCGCGGTCGCGACGCGAACGAGGTTGTCCGGGGGATTGAAATACTCGGCGTCCGCATAGCGGATGCGGGAGCGATAGTCGGTCTGGTCAGCAAGCCAGATGATGAAGGCCTTCAATGCGGCGAGCGTCGCATTGATCGTCGAGGCGGAGAGAGCCTCCCCCGTCCGAACGTTGCGCTGCTCGGAAAGATGCTTCTTGAAGGCGATGGCCTGCTCGACACGGAACTTCCGGAAGTTCCGGCGCCGGCTATGTTCGTCGAAGCGTTCAAGGGCTTTGGCGACGGCGTCCAGCGAGGCCTCGTCCCGGCCTCTCACTTCCTTGAGGAACTGAAGATAACGGCGCTTCACGCGCTCGTTTTCAGGGGTTCTCTTCACGGTCATTTCTGATCCTTCTCGGATGTATCATTGGAGTTGGGGGGAGAGAAGTCGTCTATGCGTTCTTGCGGCTGCGCGCGTGAGAAGCTCAAGTCGGCGCAAACGGCGGCGAGCTTTCGCTCAGAGACGAAGCGACTCATGAGCGTTTGGCAGACGGGGCAGATGCCGCGAAGGAGCCCCTTCGTCGGCGTTTTGGGGATATATTCGACCATGTCGCCGTCCGGCCGACGATGCGCGCGACAGCGCACGCAATAAAGCTCACCCGGTCGACCACGCTTGCGCTTGGGCCGTTGCGCTTTGAGGAAGTCGCGCAGCTCGCTCCCGTGAATGAGGAGCGGGCGCTTCTGCTCGATGAGGGGGAGGCCGCGTTTGATCCATCGGCTTACGGTCAGCCGGCTCGCGTCCAGAAGCTCTGCGGCGTCTGAGACTGAGTAGCTCCGATGGATTTTGACGCGGCGGAGATCATATCGCCGCGCCATGGATCACCCGCCGTTTTCGATGAGCGTGCGAATGTCCTCGACGCGCCACGCGGTCACGCGGCGACTGAGCTTCACGGGTTTTGGGAATCGACCATCTTTGACACCGGCCCACCATGTCGACCGGCCCACAGGGATAGGGCCGTTGGGGGCGAGGATTGTGGTAAGGCGGACGAAGCCGGTATGGGGAAGGGGCGTAGGCAGGATATTCGGGCCGGCGTCAGCGCGGCTATCTGTGAGAGTCATCGCTACCTTATGTCTCAAGTGTGAGACGAGCCGACGTTTCAGATTGCGCTTTACGCGTCCCGATCCGCCGAGTAGGGTCGACCCGCTCCTTACCGAGCACGGGTTCAAACCCTTCGGCCGCATTAACCCTGCCAGGGGTTGGTGCGGCCTTCTCGTCTCGCCTTCCGTGCGGGGAGGCGCGCGAAGGGCTCACGAAGTCCCTTTAGGTTGATTTGAACTGATGCGGCGCCGAGCGCAAGTGGCGCTGCCGGTTTGCTCCCGGAAATCCTGCAAATCCCAATTATCCACTACGCGGATTGCTTCTCGAACAAATCACCTCGCCGCCCTTCCGCATTTCCTCGCAGCGATCAGCCCACCAATTCATAATTCGGACGCGCTCTTCCCAATAGTCTGCGCGGTGGTAGGCGGAGCCCTATGACCAAGGGCAATGTTGTGACCGGCGCAAGGCCGCTGCTCGAGAATGCGCTTGCTGCGGCGGCAATTACAGAAAGGCCGGAACTCGATCACGAAGAAAGCGCTGATGGCGCAGTTTGTGA
>CAVXEI010000010.1:0-39344 GCA_963760695.1 uncultured Alphaproteobacteria bacterium
CGCGTCGTTCACCCGCGAGTTCGCAACGCTCGAGAAGGCGGACATTCCGCTCGACCATGGCCTTCGGATCCTGGCGGCCCAAAGCGCCAAGCCCCGATTACGCGATCTCGCCGAGGAGATTTTGGGTCGCGTCGCCAACGGCGCCGCTCTTTCCGAGGCGCTTGCCGGACGCAGCGACGTCTTCTCGCCCGACTACGTGAATGTGGTGCGGGCGGGCGAGACCATCGGCGACGTGGGCCAAGCCCTCAGCGATCTCGCGGACATGCTGGAGCGTCGCGTCGAGCTGCGCTCTCGCATCACCAGCGCGCTGGTCTATCCGGCCATGCTGATCACGCTCGCGATCATTTCCACGGGGATCGTGCTCGCCACGCTCGTCCCCAACATTGCGCCGATCTTCGTCGACAACAACCGCCCCCTTCCTTCGGGCTTGAAGTTCATTCTCGACGTCGAGGACAATTGGCGAGGGCTGGCCCTCGGCCTCTTTTTCGCGGGCTTTGGCCTTTTTCTCTTCTGGCGCGCCGCTCGCCAGCGCCCGGATTGGATGGAAGCCATCGATCGACGTTTCCTGCGCATTCCCTTCGTGGGCGCGCTGAGCGCGCAATTCGAGACGGCCCGATTCACCCACACGCTCGGCTCCTTGCTGAAGGCCGGCGTTCCCTTGTTGCCTGCGCTGGAGTGCGGCCGCACGGCGGTGTCGAACCGCCACCTCGGCGCGCAGATCGAGATGTCGATCGAGGCGGTGCGCGGCGGCGAAAGCTTGAGCAGTGCGATCGGCCGCATTGAAGCCATACCGCGTGTGGTTCCCCAGATGATCTCGCTGGGCGAGGAGACGGGGAAGCTCGACTCGATGTTGCTGCGCGTCGCGGCGATGTTTGAAAAGCAGACGGAGCGATCAATCGACCGCGTGATGGGCCTGGTCACGCCGACGCTGACCATTCTGATCGCCGTCGTGGTGGGCGGGTTGATCATGACGGTGATGGACGCCGTGCTCGGAATCAACGAGTTGGCCACCAAGTGAGCCGGCGCCGGATCCCGTTCCTACGACGGCGCGGGGGATTCACCCTCCTCGAGATGCTCGCCGTCCTGGCGATCATCGCCCTGCTGGCCGGCTTGTCGACGCAACTCGTGCGCCCCACAGCCCCGCATCTTCGCCTGGAGGCCGCTGCGCGCGGGCTCTGCGCCGGCTCTGCGCGCGACGCGCGCGCGCGCGATCTCCGTCAATGAGGAGGCGACATTCGTCGTCGATCTGGCGCGGAAAAGCTACTTTTCACCGAGCGTGCGCGAAACGCTGCTGCCAGCGGAGGTGCGCGTCGCGGTTTCGGTCGCCCAAGGTCTGCGAAATTCCGACGGGAACGCCGGCTTGAAGTTTTATCCCAGCGGGGGCTCCTCCGGCGGCGACATCACCCTCGAGATCGGCGGCAATCGGGCGACCATCGAAGTCAATTGGCTCAGCGGGGCGACACGGTGCGACGTCTCCTGATCCGCCGCCGCGGAGGCTTCACGCTGGTCGAGACGCTCGTGGCCTTCGCTGTGCTCGCGCTGGCGATGTCTCAGCTCATGGCGGCGCTCGCCGGCGGCGCGCGCAACGAGAGCCGCGCCGACTTCTTGTTACGGGCTTCTCGAGAGGGACAGTCGCATCTCGACGCCATCGGCATAGAGGGGCCGATCGCGCGGGGCGAGACGAGCGGCGCCTATGACGACGGGCTGCTGTGGGATCTGCAAATTCAGCCGGATTTTGCGATCAAGTCGCCTGCAGGGAACGCCGAGTTGGCGAGCTTTTGGCTGCGTTTGACGATCCGCCGGCCAGGCGCGCAGGAAGGCGCGCGCGAGAGCCTGACGCTGACGACGCTAAAAATCGTTTCGACGCGAGAGCCTCGACGATGAAGCGTGCGCCGCGCTCAGGCTTCACTCTCCTCGAGATGCTGCTGGCCATTACGCTGCTCTCGATGATCGTCACCGCGATCCTTGGCGGATTGCATCTGGGACGGCGCGCGTGGGAGAGCGGCAAAACCTACGAGACCGTCAGCGAAATTGAAGAAGCCGCCCGCGCGATCAACGGACAATTGGCGCGCGCCGCCTCTATCCGCATGCCGCCCCAAGCCAATGGCGGGCAGTCCGTCGCCTTTCGCGGGTCCTCGGACCGCTGCCGCTTCCTCGCTCTGAGCGAGGGCGGGGCGCAATGGGGCGGGCTTATTTTGACGGAGATTGCGGGCCCGCAAGGCGCCCACGAGGACGTTGCGCTTTGGACCAGCGTGTTTCGTCCGTCTCCGGGACTGGAGGCGCCGAGGGAGTTGATGCGCCGGGTTTCCGTCTTGCGTAACGCCGCCTATTTCCGCTTGTCTTATTTTGGCGAGGTCGAGAACGGCCGGCCGCCCGCCTGGACAGATCAATGGATCGACCATTCGGACCTGCCGCTGCTGGTCGGCGTGCGGCTCGCCGGCGAGAGTTCGGGGCGGACGGTTGACGTTTCTTTCGTGGTCGCGCTGCCTCAGCGCTGAGGAGACGTTCTCACGGTTCTCAGCCGCTTTCGAGCGGACCCAGCACCCAAGACAGCCAGAGACCGAGCGCGAGATGGGGGCCGAAACGGGATGGGTTGCCCACTATCGGTCAATTGACGCTCGCGCATGAGGACCGCCGCCGAGATCAGGCCGGAAACCGCGGAAATCAGCAGACAACCGGGAAGGGCGTGGAGACCGAGCCACAAGCCTGCGACTCCGAAAAGCTTCGGATCGGCGGCCCCAAGTCCTGCGACGCCGCGATGCCGCTCGTAGCCCAAAGCGAAGAGACGCAGCGCGGCCCAGGCGCCGAACGCGCAAGCCAGCCGCGGCCACACTTCGTCGCGCGCGCCGAGCAACAGGGTCACGACGCCCGTCGCGAACAAGAACAGCAGCGGGCCGTCGGGGATGATGAAATACTCGACGTCGAAGAGAACGATGATCGCTAGTCCGCAAAGAAGCGCAAGACTGGGCGCCGCATACCAACCCAAGGCGTCCGGTTGCGCGCCAAGCACGAGGGCGCCGGCAAGCCCGAGCCAGAGGACGTGGCTATGCGCGCGGCTCCCTTCCTCGCCGCGCAATATGGCCAGAGCGCGTGTTCCCAGCCGGCGCCAGCGTCGACGCGACGAAGCAGCAAAACATGTGAATGCGGGCATGTGAGCCGATATCGCCGGGCCGGCCTCGACGCGGCAACACGCCAGCGCGATCCCGCTTTGTCAAGCGTCTCGCCGAAGGACCCAGCGGGTCGAACGCCAGAAATCGGTTGCCGTGGGCGAAGCCGATGGCTAAGAAAAACCGCGCGCTAGCGCGCCTTCCGCTCGAACGGAATCGTTCGAGTGATAAGAAATCGCTCCAGATCATATGCTGGAGCGAATTCCGATCGCAAAAGTCTGATCGCGCTAGGCTCGGTCAGCGTCACCTAGGCGGCAACGGGCAGATCGAAAGCGCCGTCGCGCGATTGTCGACAAGCTGTAGAGGGAGCAATGCCCAAATCCGCGAGGCTCGCACTGTCGCTCGCTCTGGCGCTCTCGATCCCGGCGCCGGGAGAGGCGCTCATCGACGTCCGGCCGGACGGCCTGAAGTTCTATTCCTGGTGCGTGAGCCAGGCGAAGGACAAGAATTCCGTTTACGTGCTCGATCGGCATGTCCTCTATCGCTGCCGCGAAGACGTGGCGATCTCCTATTTCAACTATCTCGGCGTCCGTCATGTCCGCGACGAGGTCGCTGACGAGCCGGATGGCACCTTCGTTTACCGTCGCATCGAAGGCGTCGGGCGCTGCTGGAACAAGATCGCCGACGAATTGGGCAATCCCGTTTCTTACTATGGCTGCGACGTTTACATCGCGATTTGACGATGCTGATCGGAGGGCGCGATGCGCGCCAGCCCGTTTTTCAGGAAGTCTCTTACCCGGCGACAACGTCGAGGACGCGCTCGTGCTCTGATTGCTGAACGCCATCGAGGCCGGTTGACGCATCAGCCTCGGCAATGCGCAGCCTTGAAAGAAGAGAGGCGGCAGATCGCCGCCTCCCGTCGTCGCATGCTGTAGCCGAGGCGACCGCCAGCGGCTAGCCAGGTAAGCCCGATGACGTCTTTGCTAGTGGGCTGCGATCGACCGTCACGGCCGGGAGAGCACTGATATCCGGCGTATTGAGGCATTGCGGATGACCGAAGCCGCTCGGGCTGATGGCGTTGTTTCCCTCGATCGGCGCATGGCCCGGACCGATTTTCTGGGTGTTGTTGGGAATGTCGAAGATCAGGTTATCCGGATGGGTGGTGTCGCCTGCGAAAGCGCCGCAGGGCCGTTGATGCGGCCGGGCTGCGCCGGCGTACCCAGATGGTCGAGGCCCAAGGCGTTGCGCAGTTTCCACGCGACCACGTGGTCGGTGCAGGACGTGTCGCCGCTCACGCCGACACCGCCAACCTTCTGACCGGCGCTATTGTAGAGCGCGAGCCCGCCGCCGAAGACGTTGATGCCGCCGATCGGCAGGCCGACCATCGGATCATTCGATGTGCCGAAGGTTGTCGGGTCCGGCGCCGTGAGGGCGACGCCGCCCTGGTAGGCGTTGAAAGGAGCGACGGGATTGCTGAACTGGAGGCCGAACAGGCTGCCGCCTTCGCGGTCGGCCGAGTAGAGATTGCCGCTCGCGAGGGCGAGATTGCCGTTCGTCGTGCGCGCTCCCGAGTCACCGTCGCGAGGCTCAGGCTGTTGGCCGTCGCCGCCTTCTGCGCGGAAATCACGCGGCTGGCGAGCCATTGATCCGTGTAACCGTCGCCCGAGAAGGCGACCGCGCAGACGGCGCCGTCGTTGCCGACGATGGTCGCCCACATGTTGAAGCCGAGGCCGCCGTTGGCAGTGGGGCTGACAACAGCTCCTGAGAGCCGATTTCAAGCGCGTCATGGCCCGGGAGCGCCGAGCAAGAGGCGGGAAGCGTCGGAGGCTGAGTGCCCGCCGCGAAAGCCGCTGTGGAAAGGAGACAGGCCCCCGTGGTGGCCGCCAGTAACGTTTTGAATTTCATCGTGTCGTATCCCCCCATTTTTGAGCTGTCTTTCCAAGAACGGCCGGCCTGCGGGGTCGTTGCCCCAAGGAGCAGGCAGCCCACGGAGATTCTGTAACGTCGATTCGAGCGAGCGGCAAGAGCGCCAAGCCCGAGCTACAAGGCTGCGCTGGCGCAATCTCAAGTTGCATCATGCATTCAATTGCGCAGCGAGGCTATTTTCCCTGTCGAAGGCTGCCTTGGCAGGAGATTGCTAGCGACTAAACTTTCACAATATTCATACCGCGTTTCACATAGAAGCGTCGTCCGGCATCGACGACCTCGGCTCCCCTTCAAAATATTAGATCGTAGGGCGAGCCAATGTAATAAGGCCCCTCGATAACAACGCCATCCGGCGTGTTTCGGTAAATCCAGCGGGGTTGTCTCAAACCGCCGTTGGCGGAGTAGGGGTATCCGTACGTTCTCCCGCCGAAGGGGAAAGACGACACCGATTCATATCGTTGCAAGAGGCGACGATAGTCGAGTTGTCCATTCCGCTTCCAGCGCAGGTAGCGATGGACGTCGCCTTGCGCGAAGGCGGAGCCCGCGACAGCAAGGGCAACGAGGACCAAGAGGAGGAGGGACGCCGTCTTTCGCTTCGCGTAGTCTGCCATCATCGCGACCTTCCACGACTCTCAACACTTGAGAGCGGCGCCTTTGCCAGGATCGCGACGTTCGTTCCGCTTCTCGACATGGCCTCAGTCTTCCACTTGCATTGAGGTCTGTTTTCTTTTGAAGCGATCTGCGAGCGTCCGCGCGCCTTCGAGTTCCTCGGGGTCGAGGAGCGCGGCGATTTCCTTGCGTTTTTTGCTCGCCTTGGCATCGCCCCCAGCCGCAGCCGCCGCAAACCAAGCGTAGGACTGAACGAGGTCTTTGTCGACGCCCACGCCCTGCATGTAGTCGAGGCCGAGATTATATTGGCTGTCGAGGACGCCGAGCTCGGCAGCCTTGCGATACCAAGTGTGCGCCGTAGTCGTATCGGGCTTGCGACCGTGACCCTCGCCGATGAGTACGGCGAGATTGTGCATCGCGAGCGCGTTGCCGTTCTCCGCCGCAGCCTGAAACCATTTGCGGGCGAGAGCATAGTCGCGCGTAACGCCGACGCCTTTCCCATAGAGGACGCCGAGGCGGAGCTGCGCCAGCGCGAAGCCCTGTTGAGCGGCCTTTTCGAGCCAGCCCGCGGCGACCTTCGCATCGGACCCCTTCTCTTGCCGCCTAAGCAGACGCGTCGCCAATTCATATTGCGCCCCGCCATCGCCTTGCGCGGCGAGCGCCTGAACCTCGGCCTCGCTCATATGCGCGTCAGCGCTCGGCGCGCTCTTCGGCTGAGGAGCCCCAGCACTCGGGTCTCCCGTCGCCGCGGCTTGTTCTCTGACGGGTGGAATGAGGGAAAGAGCGGCTTGAAGCGGAGCGCCGTCCGTCATCTGCGGTCTCTTGAGAAGCGGGACTGCCACGGATTGAGCGCCAGTGGCGTGCGCCGCGCCCATGCCAATCATGGCCGAGACTCCGGCCGCGCCATCCTGCAGGGGTAAGGGCGCTCGACGCGACCCTCGACTTTGTGACGGCGGGACGAGAGAGCGCATAACCGCAAAACACAAAGACCAGCCCCCCCATGCCGAAGGCAGCGGCGCGGGTGAGCGACCGCAGACCGACGATCCTGTCTCGCTTGCCGATCCGGCCGGATGATAAGTCGTTCGGCGGGGTGCTTATCCAGAGATCGCGGTCGAAAGATTTCCGCCCATGTATGGATGTGGCGTCAGCGACGCCTCGCGGGTTGTTCCACCGCGCAGCCGAAATGAAAATCAGGCGAACCCATTGCGCGGCCTTCAGCCCCCGTCGATTTGAGACGTTCCATTTCATGCGCCCATGGTCGGCGCGGGGTTCGACATCGAGCGCCGGCGAAAACACGGCGGACCCTTGAGAATCTCGGCGCGAAGCCTACGCGGATGTCTTTGCTTCGGCGTTCCGTTCGAACGTCGCTTGGCCGCGCGTGAATTCGGCGAACGTCGGGTGGCGCTGTGTCGACATACCCAGCCCATCGACGGGAGCGACGATGTCAGCGCCGGTCACCGTATGAGCGATCGCGGAATCGATTTTCTCGGCGAGATCGGCGAGGAGCATTTCAAGCGCGCCGATGTCCGTCGGCGGCGGCGGAGCGTGGCCGTGGTCCACTCTCGGCGCGGGCGACACGCAAAGCTGCTCGATCCGTTCGTTGAGCTGGTCGAGCCGGCTGCGGACCTGTGTGACCTCCGTTCTGAGGTCGCGGAGGATCGGACCGGGGTCATGGCTCGTGATGCCGTCCCGCAGCTCTTTGGTGATGCGATCCTCCACGTCACGGATCGCTTTATTCCATGAGGCGTCGGACCATTGCAGATCGTCGAGATCCTGCGCCACATCGGCGCCATCGACATCGAGTGTCTGCCGCGGCGCGACCGACGGCCGCTTCAAGCGGACGGATCGCACCTTCTTAAAATCGATGAGTTCACCGCTTACGGCTTGTGCTTCGTTCACGACCACTCGCTTTACTGTATGCATAACCGGCGGCAGCCGGAGGTCGAACGCGCCTGAGACTGACGAAGTTGACATTATCAAGACATCGCCGGGCGTAGTCCGATGAAAATCAGTCTCTACCTGAAATGTGATGCAAAGATGGTGTGGAGATTGCGTTCGAAACGCGATAGCTTCGATCGCGCGACTGCACACAATGGCGGGAATTGAGTGCAGCGGGCGTCATGCTAACGTGAAGCGAAGAGCGGAAAATGCTGTCGACGCGCTCGAAAAAAACGGCGGCGCGCGAAATCGTCGTCGGTGCGTCGCCAGTGGAAGTCGCGTTCGCCGTTGTGACCGGGCCGCGAGAACGCCTATTGCTTGCGCGCTAGCGACGCCGATCCGCCCTCGCGCCCTTCCGGTCCGAGCGAGCCGATGTCATAGGGAACATTCTGTCCCGGCGTTCGATAGAGATAGTCGTGGCCCCAAGGGTCTTTCGGAACGCCGTTGGTCTTCAGATACGGCCCGTTCCAGGCGGAGGCGGTTGTCGGACGTCGCACCAAGGCCGCAAGTCCTTCCTCCGTCGATGGGTAGCGGCCGTTGTCGAGGTAATAGAGATCGACCGCGCTCGCGAGATTCTCCATTTGGATCTGAGCGGCTTTGACCTTTGAGTCCGAGAGATAATTCAGCACGCGCGGGCCCACCAGACCCACGATCAGACCGATAATCCCCAAGACGACGAGCATTTCGACGAGCGTGAATCCGCTGCGCCGCGCATCTCTCTTGACGCGAAGCGCGACCCTGCGACGACGGCTGTCATGGATTTGCATTACGATCGTCTCCTCGGCCGTTTGGGTTTAACGTTGCGGAGGCGCCGGCGAATGCCCCCGCCGGACCCAGCTTGTCTCACCACGAAGATGTTCCGGTCAAGGCCCGCGAGAGTTGGAAGGCTCTTTGATGCGGCCTCTGGTCAACCTAAAGGCCCGGAAAGCACGGCGCCGCGCGAGCGGCCAGCCGCGTGCGAGCGGCGCGGGCTCTTGCCATGTCCTGCCTGCGTATTCTACCCTTGAGCGTTAATGCTATGGGAAGCTCGGCATGCCGAAGATCCTAATTTCCTACCGAAGAGACGATACTCGTGACATTGCGGGCCGCATTCGCGACAGGCTCGCCGAAACTTTCGGCAAAGACGCTGTCTTCATGGACATCGACAGCATTCCGACAGGCGTCGATTTCACCGAGTATATCGCCGACCGCATCCGCAACGCCGACGTCGTCCTCGCGGTGATCGGGCAGAATTGGCTGGGAAGGATTGGGGCGGGATCGCGAATTGAAACGCTCCAGGATTTCGTCCGAGTCGAGATTGAAGAAGCGCTCTCGCAGGGCGTGCGGATATGGCCGGTGCTGGTCAACGGCGCCACGATGCCTTCCGCCGACGATCTGCCCGAAACTCTGAAGTCGCTTGCTCATCGCAACGCGGCCGAGGTGTCCAGCGGAAGGGATTTCCATCATCACGTGGAGCGTCTCATCGGCGAGTTGCGGCAGTCCTACGGCGATCCGAAGAGAACACCTCATGGAAACTCCTCGCGGCGGCGGGGGCTGCCGCCGTGGCTGTGCTGGCGCTCGGCGGCGGCGGTTATTGGCTTATCAACCTCAAAGCGGAAAGCCCCTCGGGTTGCGCCGACGAAACGAATCTGCGGTCGTCGACCGGGGCCGGCAAGTCGGTGACGCTTGACGTGCACAACAACACGGATCAGGAGAAGGCATTGTTCTGGATCAATTACGACGGAAAGCGTGCGCCGTACGGGACCATCGGCCCGAAACAGTCCGTGAAGCAGGACACCTTTGTCGGGCACGTTTGGATGATCACGAACGTCGCAGGACAGTGCGAGAAAGTCATTGTGCCTGCGGAAGAAAAGGAAGTGCGGATAAGCGTTCCGTAGCCGTCGAGATCGTCGCCGTCTCATGACCATGTTGCGTCTCATCGCCCGCGAAAGCCGATGCGTCGCGCTCGTGCCGCCCGTCGTCGTGATGGACGAGATCAACGCCGGCATTTTAGTCGAGCGCCACCGCTTTCAGGAGATCAAAGAGAGCTTTTACGCGATCACCCGGCGCCGGCGCTTTCCCAACCCCCTGCTGCGCGAGCTGAACACGGCGAAGCTCCCCGTGACGCGGCGGCGAGGTGGGAGATGAGGGGCGAGAAGCGCTGACAGATGTTTGACAAGGTCTCTCGCGTGGGATCGTCTAATGTAACCGCGCCCCCGTCCTCGCGTCGCGGCCTGCTCCGGGGATGCAAATGGTGAGAAACTTCGATCACGTCACGATTGTCGTCGCGACATCGACCGCGCCAAAGCGTTTTTCGCAGTCTTGGGCTTCGCAGAGGCCATGTCCGTGGTCATCTCCGGAGAGACTTCGCGAGTTATATGGGCGTTCCGGACATCGAGGCCGAGCATGTGACGCTGGTTTTGGAAAACGCGTCGCCACGAACTGAGGTGCAGCTCCTGCGCTATCTTTATCCGGAACCTCTGGCCGATCCCCATATTCGCGACTTGCACAAGCTCGGCTTCAATCACGTATGCTTCGCGGTCGACGACATCGAGGCGGAAGTCGCCAAGCTCACGGCGCATGGATTCAAGACGAGAAACGAGATCATGGATTTCCACTCACGCCGACTGGTGTTCATCGAGGGACCCGAAGGCGTCACCATCGAACTCGCGCAGTGGGTGTAAATGCAGCTTGCAGCGATCGCATCCCTCTACAATCACTTTCCCCCCCACCCTAACGCTCCCGGAAAGGGGAAGAGACGTTCCTTTCAAGAAAGACGCTACCAAATTCGCTCTCGAAAAAGCTTGATGCGCTGAAGGCCCAATGGCCCAGTTACCACTCCAATTTATCGTAAAAACGCCAGCCTTTGGCCTTCTCTGCTAAGCTAAAGGTATGAAAGGCCTTCGTGAAGTTGCTCTAATTTTCAAATGACCGAGTATGCGCTCCCGAACTCCGCGTTGAGAGGTGGTTTACAAGCCGCCTTTGACAACGACCTGCCACGCTTCTCTCCCAGCGCGCGAGCGTCTATGACCTCGGGCTTAAGGGCTTAAGCAGCGCCTCGAAGGCTTCCGACGCCGTCATGACCGGGCTTGTCCCGGTCATCCACGCCGGCCGGCTGCGAAGCGTTGGAAGTCGCGTCTCAAGGGTCACGCGCCCAAGAGGAGGAACTTGCTACGGACGGATGGCGAGTCTACGCAAATCCCGCAAATCGTTCAACGTCCCGGCGTGGCAGGCCGGGACAAGCCCGGTCATGACGGTTCCAGGTTGATAGGAGAATCCTTCCGTGACGATGCCTGCCGCAAAACGCGAGCAAAGCGCCCCCGCGCATAATCTCAGCGCCGCGATTGGCGCCGCCGCGCGCGGTGCGGCCAACTGGCTCGTGCGCAACCAAAAGCCCGACGGACATTGGGTCGGCCGGCCCGAGACCAACGCCTGCATGGAGGCGGAGTGGATTCTCGCGCTCTGGTTTCTGGGGCTCGAAAACCACCCGCTGCGCGAGCGGCTAGGAAAATCGCTGCTCGTCACGCAGCGCGAGGACGGCGCCTGGCAGGTCTATCACGGCGCGCCCAACGGCGACGTCAACGCCACGGTGGAAGCCTATGCGGCGCTGCGCTCGCTCGGGCTTTCCGACGACGATCCGGCGCTCGTCAAGGCGCGGGCCTGGATCGCCTCCAAGGGCGGGCTCGCGCATATTCGCGTCTTCACGCGCTATTGGCTGGCGCTCATCGGCGAATGGCCCTGGCGCAAGACGCCGAACATTCCGGTTGAGATCGTCTGGTTCCCGCTCTGGACGCCCTTCTCGATCTACCACTTCGCGCAATGGGCGCGTGCGACGCTCATGGCGATCGCCGTGCTCTCAGCCAAGCGCCCGTCGCGCCCGCTGCCGCAAGAGCGCCGTCTCGACGCGCTCTTTCCGCAAGGCCGCGACAAGTTCGACTACAACCTGCCGCAAAAGATCGGGGCAGGGGCCTGGGACAAGTTCTTTCGCGGCGCCGACGTCGTCTTGCATGCGCTGCAGGCGCTCGGGGCTAAGCTCAACATCGGGCTCTTTCGCGGCGCGGCGCTGCAATGCGTGCTCGAATGGATCGTGCGGCACCAGGACGCCGACGGCGGCTGGGGCGGCATTCAGCCGCCATGGATTTACAGCCTGATGGCGCTCAACACTTGTGGCTATCCGCTCGAGCATCCCGTGATGGTCAAAGGGCTCGAGGCCCTGAACGATCCCGGCTGGCGCTGGGATGTGGGAGAGGCGACCTGGATCGGTGCGACGAACAGCCCGGTCTGGGACACGATTCTCGCGCTGCTCGCCTTCGACGACGCCGGGCTCATGGATGACTATCCGGAGCCCGTCGGAAAGGCCGTGCAGTGGGTGCTCGACCGTCAGGTGCGCGTGCCCGGCGACTGGTCGGTGAAGCTTCCCCATGTAAAGCCCGGCGGCTGGGCGTTCGAATATGCGAACATCCATTATCCCGACACGGACGATACGGCCGTCGCGCTCATCGCGCTCGCGTCCTTTCGCAACGATCCGAAATGGCGCGCCAAGGGGATCGAAGAGGCCATTCAGCTCGGCGTCGACTGGCTCATCGGCATGCAGAGCGTGACCGGCGGCTGGGGCGCGTTCGACAAGGACAATACGCAGACGATTCTCACAAAAATTCCCTTCTGCGACTTCGGCGAGGCGCTCGATCCGCCCTCGGTCGATGTGACGGCGCATATCGTCGAAGCGTTTGGGAAGCTCGGGATATCGCGCGAGCATCCGGCGATGGTGCGGGCGCTCGATTATCTCAAGCGCGAGCAGGAGGTGGACGGCGCGTGGTTCGGGCGTTGGGGCGTCAATTACGTCTATGGGACGGGCGCGGTGCTGCCGGCGCTAAAGGCCATCGGCGAGGACATGAGCTCAGGAGTACGTCTCGCGCGCCTGCGACTGGCTGATTTCTCGCCAGCAGGCGGACGGCGGCTGGGGCGAGAGCTGCGCCTCTTACATGGACGTCGAGATGGCGGGACGCGGCGCGACGACCGCCTCGCAGACCGCCTGGGCGCTGATGGCGCTGCTGGCGGCCGACCGGCCGCAGGACAGGGAAGCGATCGAGCGCGGCTGTCTCTATTTGATCGAGCATCAGAAGGACGGAACCTGGGCCGAGGCGCATTACACCGGCACGGGCTTTCCAGGCTATGGCGTCGGACAGACGATCAAGCTGACCGATCCGACCTTGCAGCAGCGCTTGATGCAAGGCCCGGAGCTCTCGCGCGCCTTCATGCTGCGCTATGACCTCTACCGCCACTATTTCCCGATGATGGCGTTGGGAAGGGCGATGCGTGCGTTCAATCCGCGCTCGGCAGGCGACGGATCGTAAATTCGATTCTTCCGTCGGCGAGCTCTCGCCAGGTCTCGATCTCGGTCATATACGCGGCCTTGGGGTAGTGATCGAACCATTCGCGCGCCTTGGCGCGGGCCTCGAGCCGCGCCAGGACATAGGTTTCCCGCCGCCAGGAGTGGGAGCGTTCCTCCCTCAGAGCCCGAGCCGCGCGTTTTGCGACGTCGCCCGGCCGTTTTGTTTCCGCAACCACGCGACGCACTCCAACAACGCGACTTGCAACGACCAAAGCTAGCGCGAATCGCGCGCTGTGGGGAGTGCTTCTTTGCGCAGTTATCGCTGAACTATCGGGTCTCGAGACCGGAGCGCTGGCCCAAGAGCTTGACGAGCTTGGGCGTCAACTCTCCCGTCACCGGCATATGGTTGGCGCGCTCGAATTTCTCGATTGCTTGCCGGGTGGTCCCGCCGAAAACCCCGTCCTGGTGGAGAACATAGCCGAGCTTGACGAGGGCGCGTTGGGCCAAGAGCACCGTCGTTTTGTTGTCGCCCGCATGCGCGACCTCCTCGCCGATCGCGTCCTTGCCGCGATGCGGCCGGGCGTCGTTCTTCGGCAGGCGTCCGTCGAGGAACTCTGCGATCTGGTCGAGACCGCCGGCCTTCTTGGGGGTCTCCGCGTTCAGCGGCTCGGGCTTTGCGGCCTCGATCTTCGCCGGCGCGATAGTGGCCGGGCGAGGTGGGGGCAGGGGCGCGTCGACGCGCGGCGGCTCGGGCAGGAGCGAGGACAGTCGGAACAACGGCGCTGGATGGCGGCCTTCCTGCAGGAAGAGCGCGTTCACCGGCACCACGACCATCACCGCGAGCCCGAAGAAGATCAAAACGCGCATGCGCATCTTCAGGCCGGAGCGCAGGAGCCGCTTAAACCAGCCGCCGCGCGCGGGCTGAAGGGCGTCGAAGTCGAGAGGAGGGGTTTTAGGCAATTTTCTTCACCACTTCGCTTCTGCCGCCCACGGAAGAACCCGGGCCGACACGTCGGACAACGGTCTCGATCTTGACCGGAGCCAGCCTGTTTGCGCGGCCCCGGCAGTCTTGCGGCAGGCGTACCGTCACGGTCGCGCCAAGCCGCGGTGCGCTTTCGATTCCAATGCGGCCCCCGTGAAGTCCGACGAGGCCGCGAACGACGGCGAGGCCGAGCCCCGCGCCTTCGACGGCGCGGTCGTCCGGGGCGCTCGCCTGGAAGAAAGGTTCGCCGAGCTTGGCGAGGTCGGGGGCAGAAATGCCGACGCCGGTATCCTTGACGCTAATGGCGAAGTGAGCGCCCTCGATCGCCAGACTTAAGCTCACGCGCCCGGAGGCGGGCGTGAACTTGATCGCGTTAGAGAGCAGGCTGAGGAGAATCTGCCGGCAGGCGCGTTTGTCGGCCCAGATGTCCTCGATTTCAGTCGGGTAAATGCAGGCGAGGGCTATGCCACGGGGTTGCGCCTTCGGGCGCAAAGTTTCGCAGCACTGATCCATTAGCGCGCCGAGCGAGAAAGGCTCGATCAGAATGTGCATCGAGCCGGACTCGATCTTCGAAATATCGATGATCGTGTTGACGACGTCGTGCAAGCGTCGCCCGGATTCGCTGATGATTCGCGCATATTCGCGCCGCTTGCGCGCTTCCTGCGGCTTCGGCTCGGCCTCGGGATTCGAGAGCATTTCGGCGAAGCCGATGATGGCGTTGAGCGGCGTGCGCAGCTCATGGCTGACATTGGCGAGGAAATGCGTCTTGGCGGCAAGCGCAAGCTCGCCTTCGCGCCGCGCCGCGGCGATCTCGTCCTCCGCTTTCGCGGCCGCGGTCACGTCGCGCAAAATGCAGACGAAGGCCCCCGAATCCTCGTCGACGACGCCCTCCGTTGCGGGGAGAGGGCAAGTGCGCGCTTCGAAGCGAACGAAGCTTGACGGGGCGCCGTCCTGAGGGGTTCTGTTCACGAGAAGCCGAAGCGTCGTCTGCGACGGCTTCCCGGTCGCCGCACGCGTCGGCCACGATCGCCAGAAAAACCGGCCGGTCGGCGACATGCACGCGATGCAGAAAGGAGCGCCCGAGAAGATCGCTGGTTTCAAACCCGTAAGCGCTCAGCCTGTCGCCCAGGATTGAGGTCGCGGCGCCGCGACGGTCGAAATGTGCGACAATGTCCCCGAGCGCCGCGGTGAGCACTCTTACCTCGCGGGCGTTGCGCCGGTCGGCGCGGGCGCGCGCTCGCTCGACGAAAACTCCACCCAAGGCGAGCAGGGCCGCGTAGCCAAGGAGAGGGGCGACCGCGAGAGCGACCTCGGGGCGGCCGGGAACCAGCGCTCTGTCGCCGAGGATCATCGGCAGTCCCGCGTAGATCGCGACAAGCACGAAACCCGCGCAGGCGACGGCGCCGACGACGATCGTCTGGAGCGTCAGCGCGGCTTCGATCAGCGCCACCGTCAGCAGCATCGCCGCGGCGGGCGCGAAGCCCGGCGCCGACAGGCCGACGCCGATCGCGAGCGCCGACCAGCCGCAGATCGAGACATTCTGCGCAAAGGAGAGATCGCCGGTGCGATTCAAAACGCCGATCGCGACGAACGGCGTGAGGGAGAGGGCGAAGAGCGAAAGATGCTGCGGCGTCGGCAGGCCGGCGAGCAGCAGATAGACCGGCACAAGCAGCAGCGCGCCGCCGCCGGCGGCCAATCGCAGGAGGATGAAGAGCTTTTGCCGTTCGCGCTGAACCGGGTCCGCAGCGTTGCGATCGTGAGCGAGCAACTCGAGCCAGCCGGGCGCGCTGGGGCTGTTCAAGGCCGGGGAAAACCGCAAGACGACACTCCTTGGAAGTGACGCAGAGTTTTGCAAAACGGCGTTAAGCGAGTGCTAAGTTCCGGCGCGGGGCGTCATTCTCGCGTGCGAACGTCCCCTCGCGGCTCAAATCATGGTTGGCGTTTCCTTGCCGCGCCCGGAATTTCGAAAGCGCATCGGGTTTACCTTTGCGAAAGCTCCTTTCGCGCATGTTGACGAATCAGGGCGTCCGAAACAGTTTGGATGAAACCCCGGCTATAAGAGCCGCGGCGCGAGCGCGCCGTGGGCGACATCCGCGGAGCCGGACGTGTGGTTCCTCTTCAAATCTCTCCTGGTCCTCGCTGTGGTCTTCCTTCTGGCGAGCCGAGACCAGCCGCCGGACGCGCAGGGCGCGGCTAAACCCAAGGTCGAAACGGCCCGCCGCGCCGCGCCCACGGCGCATGAAGCCGACGCGGTCGAGACGCTGAAGAAGGCCGCGGCGCAAAAACTCGCCGAAACCGTGAAAGAGCAGTGCCTCAAGCGCCCGGAGGATTGCCTCTCCGCGGTCAGGACCGTAGGCGCGGGGCTTTCTGGTGTCGATAAGACGCGCTGAGAAGCGCTTCGCCTGGGCCGAGATCGGCAAATCGCGGGGGGCTTTGATTTTGCGTCGCTTCTCCTTCGGCGCGAGTTATGCGAAGCCCCGGCCCGGACGTCCGGGCCATCGCGCACTAGGCCTCAGGCGCCGTGTTCGATGAGGTCCGGAAGTCTTTTCGCGAGGCTCCTCAATACGCTCTCCGATCCCTTCTGCATGACGTCGTGAAGCGCGTCCGCTGCCGGGTCCGTTTCAAATCCGTCATGTATGAAAACGAAGCGCGCGCCGCCGCCTGGAAGCGGCGCGAGCGTCCAGGTGACGGTGGTGGACATCTCGCGACCGAAGCCTTTTAGCTCTTCGTGCCCGCCGGACCAACTAAACCGCAGCATTTGGTTCGGAATGACCTCGAGCACCTGGCATTTGAATTCGCCGTCCCAACGCTCAATCGGCCGGCTCCATATTGTGAACTTATGTCCGACGACCGGTTCAATGTCGTTTGGAAAAAACCAGACCGCGAGCCATTCGGAATCGGTCATCGCGCGCCAGAGCGCGTCGATCGGATGTTCGAAGTCTTTCTCGGTTTTGACGTTTCTGGTCAGCGCTGCTTCCGGCACGTCGTCCTGGCTCCTGTTTCCCTGCGACAAGCAAACAGCGAGCCACCCAGCGAGCAGGCGGAACGCTTCAAAGTCTGCGTCGTGCGCCACGGGTGAGACGCCCAACCCGCTTTTCGGGCCGACGCCTCCATTCCGCAAAATCCAGCTGGCGTCCACCCGCCGGACCTCGTATGTAGCGGGCGAATCCGCTTTTCGATCCCGCGGCGCCACGTCGTCGTCTCATCATCGCCAAGCCCCGCTACGAGCGCGGGCTCAAATCGGGAGCCCCGCCGTGCTGGAAGACCACGAAGACCCCTCGAACTCGCCCGTCGCCACTGCGGCGGCGGCGGCAAACGCGCTCATTGCCGACCTGCAGGAAAAGCTGAAACGCGCCATGGCCGACGCCGATCGTCATGCCGCGGACAAGGCCGAGGTGCTGCGCATGGCCGATGCGGCCTCGCGCGAGCGCGACGAATTGGCTCACAGCGTCGGGCTCCTGGGGCAGGAGCGGGATCGGCTGTCGGCCGAGGCCGAAGCCTTGAAGAAGGCGCTCGGTGAGGCGGCCGGCCGCGCCGAGGCGGCGCTTGCGGAGGCAGGGCGTCTCGCCCAGGAGCTCGCGCGCCAAAACCCCACCGATTCGCTCGAGGTGCTCTGGGGCGTCGCCTGCAAGGAAACCAAGGCGGGGGTGGCCTTTCTGCGTTCGAAGATCCCGGAGGGGCATCCGGGCCTGAAATGGTTCGATCTCTCCGTCGAGTGGCTGCACGCGATCGGCTCCTTCACCGTCGAGAGCAGCGTCGCCTTCGTCAAATGGGCGACGCCCGTCGCCAAGGAGCTGTGGGCGAAGGCCCTGGTCGAGCTGGAAAAGCTGCTCGCGAAGAAATAGCGACGCGAGGCGCGAGCGCCCACGCCGCGCTGCTCTTTCCTAGACGCCCCGGCGCTGCTATCCGGGGCGCATGACCGCTCATCCCATCGAAAACATCCGCAACTTCTCGATCGTCGCCCACATCGACCATGGCAAGTCGACGCTCGCCGACCGGCTGATTCAGCTCACCGGGACGATCGCCGACCGCGAGATGGTCGACCAGGTGCTCGAACTCGATGGACATCGAGCGCGAGCGCGGCATCACGATCAAGGCGCAGACCGTGCGCCTCGACTACAAGGCCAGGGACGGCAAGAGCTATATCCTCAATTTGATGGATACGCCCGGGCACGTCGACTTCGCCTATGAGGTCTCGCGCTCGCTGCACGCTTGCGAGGGCTCGCTTCTCGTCGTCGACGCCTCTCAGGGGGTCGAAGCCCAGACGCTCGCCAATGTCTATCAGGCGATCGACGCGGGGCATGAGATCGTCCCGGTCTTGAACAAGATCGACCTGCCGGCGGCAGAGCCCGACCGCATCAAGCAGCAGATCGAGGAGGTGATCGGCCTCGACGCCTCCGACGCCGTGCCGATCTCGGCCAAGACCGGCCTCGGCGTCGACGAGGTGCTGGAGGCGATCGTCAAGCGCCTGCCGCCGCCCCAGGGCGACGAAAAGGCGCCGCTCAAAGCGGGCCTGGTCGACAGCTGGTACGACGCCTATCTCGGCGTCGTCGTGCTCGTGCGCGTCTTCGACGGCGTCATGAAAAAAGGCCAGAAGATCAAGATGATCGGCGCCGACGCGCATTATGAGATCGATCGGATCGGCGTGTTCAAGCCCAAGATGCAGGACGTCGCGCAGCTCGGCCCCGGCGAGATCGGCTTCATCACCGCGCAAATCAAGCAGGTCGCGGACACGCGCGTCGGCGACACGATCACCGACGACAGGCGCCCTTGCGCCGAGGCGTTGCCGGGCTACAAGCCCGCGCAGCCCGTCGTCTTTTGCGGACTTTTTCCAGTCGACGCCGCCGATTTCGAGGATTTGCGCGCGGCCATCGGCAAGCTGCGCCTCAATGACGCGAGCTTCTCCTATGAGATGGAGACCTCGGCGGCGCTTGGGTTCGGCTTTCGCTGCGGCTTTCTCGGGCTCCTGCATCTCGAGATCATTCAGGAGCGGCTGCATCGCGAGTTCAACCTTGACCTCATCGCGACGGCGCCTTCGGTCGTCTACAAGATTTTGCTCACCAACGGCGAGGAGATCGAGCTGCACAATCCGGCCGACATGCCGGACGTGGTCCGAATCGAGGAAATCCACGAGCCGTGGATTCGCGCAACAATCCTGACCCCCGACGATTATCTCGGCGCGGTGCTGAAGCTCTGTCAGGATCGGCGCGGCGTGCAGGCGGACCTGAACTATGTCGGCAAGCGCGCGATGGCCGTCTACGACCTGCCGCTGAACGAGGTCGTGTTCGACTTCTACGATCGGCTGAAGTCGATCTCGAAAGGCTACGCGAGCTTCGACTATCAGATCACCGACTATCGCCCCGGCGATCTCGTCAAGATGAGCATTCTCGTGAACGCCGAGCCCGTCGACGCGCTCTCGATGCTCGTGCATCGCACCCGCGCCGACGGGCGCGGCCGGCAGATGTGCGAGAAGCTCAAAGAGCTGATCCCGCCGCATATGTTCCAGGTGCCGATCCAGGCGGCGATCGGCGGCAAGATCATCGCCCGCGAAACCGTGCGGGCTTTTCGCAAGGACGTGACGGCGAAGTGCTACGGCGGCGACGCGACGCGCAAGCGCAAGCTTCTCGAGAAGCAGAAGGAAGGCAAGAAGAAGATGCGCCAGTTCGGCCGCGTCGAGATCCCGCAGGAGGCCTTCATCGCCGCGCTGAAGATGGAGGGGTGACCCCTCATCCGGCCGCTTCGCGGCCACCTTCTCCCGCAAGGGGAGAAGGAGCGCGGCGGCACGACTCGACATTCAACTTCAGCATTGCAGCTACTTCGCAGGCGAGGACGAAAGCCCCTCTAAGCTGCAATCCTCAAGGCGGATGAAACTGTAAATTCGTCCCGAGATTGCGTTGGTGGCGCGGATCAAGGTGACATTCTGCCGGGCGTTCCCCTTGCGGGAGAGGGGGTGGGGTGAGGGGTCTTATGGCGCATCAACCCGTTTCGGCTTTTATCCGTGGCCACGCCAGATCCATGCGGCGTGCGCCAACGGATGCGGAAAGAGCGCTGTGGCGGATTCTGCGCGATCGCCGGCTCTCGATGCTGAAGTTTCGTCGTCAAGTCGCCATCGACCGCTACATCGTCGACTTCATCTGCTTCGAGCATCGCCTGATCGTCGAAGCCGACGGCTCGCAACACGCGGAAAATCGGCGCGACGAAATGCGCGACGCTTTTCTTGACCAGCAGGGATTTCAGATTTTGCGTTTCTGGAACCATGACATTCTGACGAAGCCAAAAATGGTCGCGGACACGATCCTCGCGCGCTGTGGCTTGCCTTGGTGATGGGTCCCCCTCATCCGTCGCCTTCGGCGACACCTTCTGCTGCAAGGGGAGAAGGGACACAGCGGCGAGACTCGGCACACATTTTCAGTGCTTCGCAATCGCCATGCGCGTCCACACGGAGTGGAGTAGCCCTCACTCCGCCGCGATGCGCGTCGCGGCGATCCGGCGGCGGAATTGTTCGAGCAGGCGCTTCTCCTCGGCCTGCGCCGCTTCGGTGTTGCGCGCCTTGATGTGGCCGAAGCCGCGGATTTTTTCGGGCAGCCGCGCCAGCGCCACCGCCGTCGCGTGGTTTTGCGGGTGCAGTTTCTCGAGGATCTCGTCGAGCAGCGTCTCGTAGCTCGCGTGGATCTCCCGCTCTCTGATGCGGTCCTGGTCGAACCGCAAGAGGTCGAAGGGCGTGCCGCGCAGCACTTTCAGCTTCGCGAGCACGCGCAGCACGGCAAAAGCCCAGCCGCCGAAGGTGAATTTGCGTGAGCCGCCGAAGTCGTTCTTTGGCTGCCACGCCGGCAGCGGCGGGGCGAAGTGGAATTCGAGCTTGAGGTCGCCCTCGAAGGCCGAGCGCAACTGCCGTTCGAACTCGCCGTCCGTATAGAGACGCGCCACCTCGTAAAAATCCTTGGCCGCCATCACCTTGAAGAGATAGCGGGCGACCGCCTCGGTCAGCTCCTGCGAGCCCGGAACGCGCGCCGCCTCGACCCGGGCAACCGCCGCCACGCGCTCGCGATAACGCCGGGCATAGGCTTCGTTCTGATAGCCGACGAGATATTCGGCGCGCCGGTCGACCATCTCCTCCAGGCTATTGGACAGTTGCCGCGTCTCGCTTTTTGGGCGTAACGCGCGCGCGACGCGCTCGACGCTCGCGAGATCATGAGCGGCGCGCCTTCCCCAGAGGAAGGCCTGCTTGTTCATCTCGACCAATTCGCCGTTGATCTCGATCGCGCGCAGGATCGAAGCGTCGCCGAGCGGCAGCAGCCCCTTTTGCCAAGCGTAGCCCAGCATGAAGATGTTTGCGGCGATCGAATCGCCGAGCAGCGCCAGAGCGAGCGAGGTCACGTCGAGGAGGTCGATGCGTTGGCCGGCGGCGCGCTGGATCGACTGCTTGATCGCCTCGGCCGGCAGAACGAAATCGGGATCGCGCTCGATGTCGCCGGGAAACACTTCCGCGCTGTTGATCACCAGCGCGGTCCGGTCCTTGTCGACGACCGAGAGCACGAGCTTCGCCCCGGAGACGACAAGGTCGCAACCCAGGACGAGGTCGGCTTCGCCCGCGGCGATCCGGATCGCATGCACATCCTTGGGCGCGCGGGCGATCTTGACGTGGCAATAGACCGCGCCGCCTTTTTGCGCGAGCCCGGCCATGTCGATGACGCCGACGCCCTTGCCTTCGAAATGCGCCGCGAGGCCGAGCAACGCCGAGATCGTCACGACGCCGGTGCCGCCGAGCCCGGCCACCAGCACGCCATAGGGCGTTTCGCCGATCGGGGCGAGGCGCGGGGCGGGGAGCGCGGGCTGGCTGGCCGTCTGCGCGGCGGTGGGCAGCGGCGCCTTCTTCATGCGCGCGCCATGCACGGTCACGAAGCTCGGGCAGAAGCCTTCGAGGCAGGAGAAATCCTTGTTGCAGACGGATTGGTCGATGCGGCGCTTCCTGCCGAACTCGGTCTCGAGCGGCTGCACGGCGACACAGTTCGAGGCGGTGCCGCAATCGCCGCAGCCCTCGCAGACGAGCTCGTTGATGATGATCCGCGCATCGGGGTCCTCGAGCAGTCCGCGCTTGCGCAGGCGGCGTTTTTCCGCGGCGCAGGTCTGATCGTAGATCAGCACGGTGACGCCGGACGTCTCGGCGAGATCGCGCTGCACCTCGTTCAAGATGTTGCGGTGATGGATCTGCAGGCCCGGCGGCCATTGCATCGCGACCGGATATTTGCCGGGATCGTCGGTGACGAGCGCGATCTTGCGCACGCCTTCCGCCGCGACCTGATGCGCGATGGCTTCGACCGTGAGATCGCCCTCGTGCTTCTGCCCGCCGGTCATCGCCACGACGCCGTTGAACAGGATCTTGAAGGTGATGTTGGTGTTCGTCGCCACCGCGAAGCGGATGGCGAGCGAGCCCGAATGATTATAGGTGCCGTCGCCGAGATTTTGGAACACGTGCTTGCGGGTCGAGAAGGGCGCCTCGCCGATCCAGTTGGCGCCCTCGCCGCCCATGTGGGTGTAGCCCTCGGTCGAGCGGTCCATCCACTGCGCCATGTAATGGCAGCCGATCCCGGTGTAGGCGCGCGCCCCTTGCGGCACATGGGTCGAAGTCGAGTGCGGGCAGCCCGCGCAAAAATGCGGAACGCGGGCCGTGACTTCGGTCATTGTCGCGCGACGCTGCTGCAACCGCTCGAGCCGCAGGACGCGCGCCTCGAGTTCGTCCGAACGGTGATACTTGAGGAGGCGGCGCCCGAGCGCGACCGCGACGTCATTGGGGTCGAGCGCGCCCTTTTCCGGAAAGAGCCACTCGCCGCGCTCGTCCTTCTTGCCGATGCAGACGGGATGATTTGCCGCGTCGTAGAGCTGCCCGCGCAGCTGCGTCTCGATCAGCGAGCGCTTCTCCTCGACGACGATGATGAGATCGAGCCCGTGCGCGAACTCCTCGACGCCCTTGGGCTCGAGCGGCCAGGGGCAGCCGATCTTATAGAGCCGCAGCCCGTATTGGTTGGCCTTGACCTCGTCGATGCCGAGGTCGTCCATCGCCTGGCGCACGTCGAGATAGGACTTGCCGACGGTGATCACGCCGATCTTGGCGTTTGGGCCGCCCGAGGTGACGATCCGATTGAGGCGATTGGCGCGGATGAATGCGAGCGCGGCTGGAATGCGTTGCTCATGCATCCGCGCTTCCTGCGCAAGAACGGGATCGGCGGCGCGAATGTTGAGGCCGTCGGGCGGGATGACGAAATCTTGCGGAATCCGGATCCGCAAGCGCTCCAGCGAAGCGTCGATGGAGGCGGTCGAATTCGACCGTGTCCTTGACGCATTTCAGGCCGACCCATAAGCCGCTGTAACGCGACAAGGAGAAGCCGTAGAGCCCGTAGTCCAATATCTCCTCGACGCCGGCCGGCGACAGGATGGGCATCATCACGTCGATGAAGTGATATTCGGATTGATGCGCGATCGTGGACGACTCGGCCAGATGATCGTCGCCCATCAGCGCGAGCACGCCGCCGTGGCGAGCGGTTCCCGCGTGGTTCACATGGCGCAAGGCGTCGCCGCTGCGGTCGACGCCCGGGCCTTTGCCGTACCACAGCGAGAAGACGCCGTCATACCTGCCTTCGCCGCGCATCTCGGCTTGCTGCGCGCCCCAGATCGCGGTCGCGGCCAGATCTTCATTGAGGCCCGGCATGAACTTGATGTCGGCAGCATCCAAATGACTCTTGGCGCGGAGCATCTGCGCGTCGACGCCGCCAAGCGGCGAGCCGCGGTAGCCCGTCACGAAGCCCGCGGTCCTAAGACCGGCGCGGGCGTCGAGCGCCTTTTGCATCAGGAGAAGGCGCACGATCGCCTGCGTACCGGTCATCAGCACGCGGTTCTTGCGAAGATCGTATCTGTCTTCGAGGGTCGCGGAGCCGAGCACGGGATCGAGCGCGGAGGCCTCGGCAGAAAATTCCGCCATGTTGTGCATCTCTCCTGCGACCGTAAAAACGCCGAAGCGGGTCCCGGGAGGGACGAACGCTACAGGTGTTGTTCCGGGGCTGCTTCCTGCGGCGCCCCGAAGTCCTCGAAAGGGAGCTCGGTCGCCGCGGCGACCGGCCGCGCAGCCAAGCTTGGACCGGGCCAAAGGCGCGCCTTCGTGAGAATACGCCAGTCCGGAGCGCCTTTTCAAGGAAACCTTACGACACTCCACCGCTTCGTGATAAAGGAGGCGCCCGCGGCCTGGCTCGCGGCGAACATGTCTCGACAAATGTACAATCGCTCCACCGCGGCCCTTCTCCTACCCCTCGGCTTGGCGTGGCTCTTTAGCGCCGGAGCCGCCAACGCGCATCCACACGTCTGGGTGGCGGCGCGCAGCCAGGTCGTCTTCGGTCCGGACGGAAAGATCGTGGGACTGCGTCAAGCCTGGGAGTTCGACGAGATGTATTCGGCCTTTGCGGTGCAAGGCCTCGGCAAGGACGGCAAGCCGCCGACTCGCGAGGAGCTCGCGCCGCTCGCCAAGACGAATGTCGAGTCGCTCGCGGAGTTCGACTACTTCACCTTCGCCAAGCAAGGCGGCGCCAAGCTCAAGTTCAAACCACCCGTGGAGGCGACGCTCGAAGCGGATGCGCGCAAGATCGTCACCTTGCGCTTCTTCCTGCCGCTCGAGGCGCCCGTCAGCGCCAAGAAGCCGTTTTCTTTCCAGGTGTACGATCCGACCTACTATGTCTCTTTCGGCTTCGAGAAGCAGGACCCAGTGACGCTCGCCAAGGCGCCCGAGGGTTGTTCGCTCAGCGCCCTCGAGCCCAAGCCGCTGGCTGTCGAGGACAACAAGCAACTAACAGAAGCCTTTTTTCAAAATTTCTCGCCCGGCGCCGATTTCGGCGTGAAGCTCGCGACGCGAATCATCGTGGCCTGTCCGTGAGAGCCTCGCGTCGCGCGATGTTGCAGGGCGCCCTTGCGCTGGGGCTCGCCGTGAGCACCCTCCCGCAAGCGGGCGCCGAACCCTTCGGGGCGGCGCGGGCGACCGGGCGCAAAAACCCCTTCGCCGTCGGCGGCAACGAGGGGGTTGGCGCCGCGGAAGGCTTCGCCGGGACGATCCTCGCCTGGCAGAACCGGTTTCATCTTGAGCTGCAGAACGCCGCCCGACGGGTGAAGAGCGAGAGCGCCGCCTATTGGTCGCTGCTCGCCGCGAGCTTCGCCTATGGCGTCTTTCACGCCGCCGGTCCTGGGCACGGGAAGGCGGTGCTCGCCTCGTACATGGTCGCGAGCCGCAGCGCCGTGCGCAGGGGCATGATTCTCGCCGCGCTTGCGGCCCTCCTGCAAGGCCTCGTCGCGATCGCTATCGTCGGGCTCGCGGCGGCGCTCCTGGGCTTCACGGCGCTCGAGATGAGAAGCGCGGTCGACAGGGTCGAACTCGCAAGCTATGCGGCGATCGCCGCGCTCGGCGCCGTTCTGTTGTGGAAAAAGGGCGCGGCGCTCGTCGCCGCGCTGCGTGCGCCGCCGCGGGCGCCGGCGAGCGCGGGCGGCTTCCGTTGCGAGGCGGTCGAGCCCGTCTCCGGCGCGCATCCGCAAGACTGCGAGCACTGCGCCCTCGTGGATCCGCGGACTTTGTCGGATCAGAAGTTTTCCTTCAGCAGCGCCGCCGGCGCCGTCGTCGCTGCAGGCCTGCGCCCCTGTTCCGGCGCGATCCTCATCCTCGTCTTCACGCTGGCGCAGGGTATTTTCAAGGCCGGCTGCGCCGCGGTTCTGGCGATGTCTGTCGGCACGGCCTTGACGACGGGCGCGCTCGCCGCAGCCACCGTTCTCGCGCGGCGCGCAGCGCAGCGCTGGGCCGGCGCCGAGCGCCCGGCGACGCTTCTTGCCCTGCGCGGGGCCGAGCTCGTCGCCGCGGCGCTGGTGCTCTTCCTCGGTCTGACCTTGCTGCTCGGAGCCACCGCCGCGCCGGCGGCTTGAGCGGAAGCGTCGTTGCTGCGGTGCAATACGCAAAAATTTACGCAAGGCGAGGTTTCCGGTCAGGAATTCGCTAGCTTTCCCCTTAGCCGATTCGCGCTCAGCCGCTTCTTTTCACGCAGGACAAACCCATGCCGTCGATCGAGGATTCTTACGCGTCGCGTCCCTGGCTCAAGGCCTATCCCAAGCACGCAAAAGCCGAGATCGATCTCAAGGACCAGACGCTCAACGCGATTTTTTTGGAAAGCGTCGAGCGCTATCCGCATCGACCGGCGCTCGAGAGCTTTGGCGTGAGCGTCAGCTATTTCGCGCTCGGCAGTCATGCCCAGGCCGTGGCGTCGTGGCTCTTGGCGCAGGGGTTGAAGAAAGGCGAGCGGGTGGCGATCATGTCGCCCAATCTCGCGAGCTATCCCGCCATACTGTTCGGCGTTCTGCTCGCCGGCGGCGTCGTGACCAATATCAACCCGCTCTATACCCCGCTCGAGCTCGAGCGGCAGATCAATGACGCCGAGGCGCGCTTCATTTTCGTGCTGGAGAATTTCGCCCACGTCGTCGCCGAAGCCTGGCCGCAGATGCGCATCGAGAAGGCGATCATCATCAAGCCGGGCGATCTCCTCGGCCCGAAGGGCGTGCTGATCAATTTCCTCTCGCGCTACGTCAAGCGCGCCGTGAAGCCCTTTGTCCTGCCAGGGTCGATCCATCTTAATGAAGCGCTGCGCTTTGGCCACTCGCATCTGCGAGAGCCCGTTGCCGTCGGGGCCGGAGACATCGCCTTCCTGCAATATACGGGCGGCACCACCGGATTCGCCAAGGGCGCCGTGCTGCTGCACAGAAACGTCGCGAGCAATGTCGAGCAGGCGGCGATGTGGCTCGAGCCCTGGTGCCGCGAGCCGCAAAAGATCGTCACCGCCTTGCCGCTCTATCACATCTTCGGCTTGACGGCGTGCCTGTTGATGATGGTGAAGATCGGCGGCTGCTGCCTGATGATCGCCAATCCCCGCGACATCGCGGGCTTCATCAAGATTCTGCGCAAAGCGAGCTACACGATGTTTTCGGGCGTCAACACGCTCTATGCGGCGCTCGCCGACGCGCCCGGCTTTGCGAGCCTCGATTTTTCTACGCTCGCCTTCTGTATTTCCGGCGGCATGGCGACGCAGCACGCGGTCGCGCATAAGTGGAAGGCGATTACGGGTAAGGCGATCATCGAGGGCTATGGCCTCTCGGAAACCTCGCCCATCGTCTGCGTCAATTCGCCGGACGTCGACGAATTCACCGGCACGATCGGCTATCCGGTGCCTTCGACCGACATTTCGATCCGCGCCGAAGACGGGTCGGTCGTTCCTTTCGGCCAAAATGGCGAGCTTTGCGTCAAGGGCCCCCAGGTGATGGCGGGATATTGGCGGAAGCCCGAGGAGACCCGTGGGGCCATGACGGCGGACGGTTTCTTTCGCACCGGCGACGTCGCGACGATGCTCCCCGACGGAAAGATCAAGCTCGTCGATCGGCTGAAGGAGATGATCCTGGTGTCCGGCTTCAACGTCTACCCCAACGAGGTCGAGGACGTGTTGGCGCATCATCCGCAGGTGAAGGAGGTTGCGATCATCGGGGCGCCCGACCCCCATTCCGGCGAAGCGCCCATCGCCTTCATCGTCCCGCGCGGCGGCCCGCCCCAGCCCGAGGAGCTCCACAAATTCGCCCGCGAGAGCCTCACCTCTTACAAGCTGCCGAAGCGCTACGAATTCCGCGAGAGTCTACCGAAGAGCCCGGTCGGAAAGGTTCTGCGGCGCGTGCTGCGGGAGGAGTATTTGAAAGAGCGGGGGTAGGGCGGTCGTCGTCTTCAGGGCAAGCGTGCGGCTGTGGCGCCTGCCGGGGGAGGGGGAAGAAGCCTCTGTGCCCCGCCATAAGCTCCTCGCTTTCCCAACAGATTTTTAAACTCGCATTCATGAGCTCGCTCGTTCTCTCAAAGAGCTTAGCTCCCGCCCGCGAGCGGGGTCCGAGGACGGCCCAAGAGAGGCTGTTTTGGCTGAATGGGGCGTAGATCTCTACCCAGTTTCTCCAGGCCCAGAAATAAGCGTGTAAATATCAACGCCGTGCTCGGCTAAGGCGGTATAAATCCTGTTGCGGGCGACGCAGACCACATCATCATCGTCGATTCCCTCGGACAGTTGCTCCACGACATCAGCCAGCGTGGCGCGTATGGTTTCCGCTAGCGTTTTATCCGTATCCCTGCCTGGCGTGGTCATGGCGTTAGTCATCCCGCTTAATCCCAAGCGCATCGCGTACTTGCTGGAGCGCTTCTTCGGGGCCGGCGCGCTTGTTCTCTGCTGGCGCGCACGCATTCGGTGAACGGAGATTTATCGCTGTGGCGACTAACTTCAAGCTTAGCGCCTTCTCTCCACCCGCTGTGTCAAGCTTATAGCATACATAAAAAGTAACTGTCAATCAATCATAGGCGGAGCGGCAAGTATATTGACGCTGAGAGCCTAGAACTCAGGTTCTCAGCCTGTGAATTAAGCTTGATGGTGCGCTTCGGACTGCTAACGCCTATGGCGGAACTGCAGGAGTCGCGGGCAGGCGCAGCCGTGGAATCAGCCTGTTCTAAGCTATGCTGCCTGCAAATCCTGCAGCTTCCTCGATCGCCGCATAGGCGAAATCGAGGTCCTCTCCGGTCACGCAGTAGGGCGGCAGCACGTAGATCGTCGGCCCCAGCGGGCGCAGTAGAAGCCCCCGCGCGTTGAAGAAGCGCATGAGCTCGAGGCCGATCGTCGCAAGATAGCCTTCCTCACCGACCGCAAGATCGAGCGCTGCGATCGTGCCGATCCGACGGACGTTGCGAAAGCGCGCGTTGTTGGCGAAGCGGGCGATGCGTTCGTCTTGCAAGGCGCAAGTTCTCTGCATCGCTTCGCGCGCACGTCCGGTTTCCCAGATGTCGAGATTGGCGAGCGCGGCGGCGCAGGCGATCGGGTTCGCCGTAAACGAGCTCGAGTGGAACAGCGCCTTGGCGCGGTCCTCTGACAGATGCGCTTCGAAAATCTCGGGGCTGCACATCGTCACCGCAAGCGGCAGCGCGCCGCCGGTGATGCCCTTGGCGTAGCAGGCGATGTCGGGGATGACGCCCGCCTGCTCGCAGGCGAACAGGGTCCCCGTGCGGCCGAAACCGGTCATCACCTCGTCGGCGATGAAGAGCACATTGTGGCGCGCGCAGATCTCCCTCATTTCGTAGCAGCATGCGCGGGTGAATAGATCAGCATCCCGCCGGCGCCGAGAATCAGCGGCTCGACGACGAAGGCCGTGGGCTTCGCCTTGCAGGCGGCCTCCAACGCGTCGAGTGTGGCCTGCTCGCGTCCCGCGACCGGAAAGGGAATGCGCTCGACGTCATAGAGCAACGTCGCGTAGCTTTCGTTGAAGGGACCGCGCGCCGAGGTCGACATGCCGCCGACCGTGTCGCCGTGATAGCTGTGCTCCAGCGCAAGAATGCGCCTGCGGTTCTCGCCACGGTTTCTCCAAAAGCCCAGCGCCATTTTGATCGCGACCTCGACCGAGGTCGAGCCGCTGTCGGTATAGAAGACGTAGTCGAGGCCCTGCGGCGTCAGCGCGACGAGTCGGCGCGCCAGGGTCTCCGCCGGCTCATGCGTGAACCCCGCGAAAATCAGCTGATCGAGCCGCTCGGTTTGGTCGCGGATCGCCCGCATGATCTCCGGCTGGCAATGCCCATGGGTGATCACCCACCAGGAGGAAATCGCGTCGAGATAGCGAGCGCCGTCTTTCGCCGTAAGCCACGCGCCCTCGGCCGAGGCGATCTCGATCGCCGAAGGCTGCAGCGCGTGCTGCGTGAAGGGGCGCCAGACGGGCGAGGACGAAAGCGGGCTCATGATCGGGGAGTCATAAAAAGTCCCGCTTGTCGAAACCGGCGGCGAAGGCGGCCGCGAGGCTCCCGCGCGTTAGCGGCGCGAGCTGCGGCAGGCGCCCCAGCACGCGCGTCTCGCCCATCCGAGCGATCGCGCTCTGGGCTTCCGCGTCCTCCTCGCCGATGAAGGCGACGCCGAGCACCGGCGCGCCGCGGCGTCGCAAGGCTTCCAGCGTCAGCAGGCTATGGTTGATCGTGCCGAGACGGGTGCGCGCGACGACGACGACAGGCAGGCCGCCAGCGCGCCAGCAGATCGGCGTTCGTCGTCTGGAGCGTCAAGGGAGTCATCACGCCGCCCGCCGTCTCGATCACGAGCGGCAGTGGAGTTGATGGCGGATCGAGCCTGTCGGGGACGATGGCGAGGCCGTCGAGCCTTGCGGCGAGATGCGGAGAAGCCGGCGTCCGGAGGCGAAATGCTTCGGGGAGGATGCGCTCGGAGCCCAGGCCCGCGAGGCGCGCGACGACCTCGGAGTCCGTCTCGCCGTCTAGCCCTGCCTGCACTGGCTTCCAGTAGGCTGCGCCGAGGGCGTCGACGAGCGCCGCCGCGAAGATGGTCTTGCCGACATTCGTGTCGGTTCCCGCCACGACAATGGCGTTCATGCCGGTAGCTCTTCGAGCTTTCGCGCGAGGGTTGCGACCATGGCGTCGATGTCGTCTTCGCTCGCGTTGAGCGTGACGGAGAGTTCGAAGCCGCGCGGAGCCTTCCGGCACGGTCGGCGGACGAATCGCGCGAACATCGAAGCCATCGGCCTGCAGAGCGCGCGCGAGAGCGACGGCGCGCCCATCCGCGCCGACGATCACCGGCTGGATTTGCGTTCCCGAAGGCGTCACTGTCGTCGCCCGCTTCAATCGGTCGCCGAGCCGGATGACGCGGCGCGCAAGCGCCGTGCGGCGATCTTCCGCGCTTTCGATCAAGGGGAGGGCGGTGCGGATCACCTCGGCGAGCAGCGGCGAGGGCGCCGTCGCGAAGATGAAATTGCGCGCGCGATTGACCAGGAAGTCGCGTAGCGCGCGCGGCAGACACAATATCGCGCCGGAGAGCCCAAGCGCCTTTCCGCAGGTGTGCAGCGTCACGACATTTTCGCGGCCTTCGAAGTCATGCGCGAGCCCGCGGCCGCCGCGGCCGTAGACGCCCGTCGCATGCGCTTCGTCGATCAGCAGGAAGGCTTCGTAAGCGTCCGCGAGTTCGGCGAGCGCCGCCAGCGGAGCCCCGTCGCCATCCATGCTGTAAAGGCTCTCCACGAGAATCCACGCGCGGCCCGATGCGTTCTTGCCGCGAAAGGCGCGGAGCGCATCGGAGAAGGCGTCGGCGTCGTTGTGGGGAACCGCGACATGCTCGGCGCGCGACAGACGCATTCCGTCGTGACAGCTCGCATGAATGAGCGCGTCATGAAGCACGAGATCCCCGCGCTGCGGCAGCGTGGCGAGCAGCCCCTCATTGGCGGAAAAGCCGGCGCCAAAAAAAAGCGCGCTCTCGGCGCCGAAGAACCGCGCCGCCGCTTCCTCCAGCGCTTCATGCTCGGGGCTATTGCCGCGCAGGAGCCGAGAGCCGCCGGCGCCAAGCGGGACTCCCCTCGCAAGCGCCGCGGCGGCCAAGTCACGCAGCGCCTCTGATCGGGCAAGCCCGAGATAGTCGTTGGAGGCGAAGTCCGTGCCCTGAGCGGGCGCGAGCATGCGCAAGCGATCTCCGGCGCGCAGCGCGTCGAGATCGGCGAGATGGGCGTCGAGCCATCCGCGAGTTTCGGTCACGCGAGAAGTCTCCAATTAGAGCGCGATGCGAAAAAGTGGGAACCGGCTTTTCGCCTAAATCGCGCTCTGCCCCTTTTTACAATCGATCACGCTTTCGGCGTTCAGGCGTTTACGCCTGAATGCAGCGTGATCTAGCGTCGCGCCGGGCCCAAACGCAAAAGGAGCCGCGAACGGCTCCTTCAACGTTTTCAGGAGATTTATTCTTCACGCGATCAGTAGGCCGCGAAAGGATGCTTCGCTTCGACGCGAGCCGAGAGAACGCTCTGGGCGCTGGGGTCGCCCTTGAGCGCGCGCGCGATGGCTTCCTTGGTGGCCTGATAGTTGAATTCCTGGATCTTCCTGTCGTCGTTGGCGTCCCAGTGGATGAAGACGCCGACGCAGATGAAGAGATCGTCGGCCTTGTCGATCGGGATGACGCCCTCGGCGACCGAGTTGGCCACGGCCTTGGCGACGCCATATTGCGCCGGGCCGAACATCTGCACGGCCTGCTTGGCGTTCTTGATCGTGACCTTGTTGAACAGGATGGTCGCCGGCTTCACGAGAAGATTCGGCGCGACGACGGCGAGCAGCGTCGTGAAGCCGTCCTTGTTGTTGACGAGCGCGTTGGCGAAAGCCTTCTCCACCGCGCTGCCGCGTGGGCCGATCAAGAGGTCGATGTGCGCAACTTCATTGCCGTCGCCGACGAGCGATTCGCCGACGCCCGTTTTGCCAGTGCCCGGCGCGCCGACCGGCTTGCCCAGGAGCGCGCCGAGAATTGTATCCAATATCGAGGCCATTTGTTCGGATTCCTTCCGGTCTGTTATCGCCTCCACGCGCCCGCAACGCCGATCGCGGACAGGTTCCGGCGCAGGATTATCGTTTCCCCCCGGGCCAATACAGCCGTCGCCGCGGCGCGAGGAGGCCGAAAAAGCGTTCCGGTCCCGTTTCGCGCCGATCCCTAACCAGTTCCGAGAGGTCGCTCGGTCCAAGGGTCACGCGGCGGACCGTCCTCGATCCGGCCTTGCGAGCGCCGCTTGGCGCGCCGCTCGACATCCCGCCGGCGCCCTCCCCGGAGCCGGCGCTTCTCGCGCTTCCGTCACGCGCGGCGGGGAGCCTGACCCCCCCGCCGCGTGTTGGCGGCGCGAAGCCCCTTGCGCTTAGTTCGCGCCGAAGGGGTGCTTCACGTCGTTGCGCTTGGCGACGACCTCGGCGGCCTTCGGCTCACCGCGCACGGCGCGGGCGAGGGCTTCCTTGGTGGCCTGGTAGTTGTATTCTTGGATCTTCTTGTCGTCGTTGGCGTCCCAGTGGATGAACACGCCGACGCAGATGAAGAGATCGTCGGCTTCGGAGACGGGGATCACGCCTTCGGCGACCGAGTTGGCGACCGCCTTGGCGACGCCGGCCTGCGCCGGGCCGAACATCTGCACGGCCTGCTTGGCGCCCTTGATCGTGACCTTGTTGAACAGAATAGTGTTCGGCTTGGTCAGGAGGTTCGGAGCGACGACGGCGAGCAGGGTCGTGAAGCCATCCTTGTTGTTCACAAGCGCGTTGGCGAACGCGGTCTCGGCGGCGCTGCCGCGCGGTCCGATGATCAGGTCGATGTGGGCGACTTCATTGCCCTCGCCGACCAGCGACTCGCCAATCAGCATCTTGTTGATTAAAGCCATGTGAGTTTCCTTTCGACAAAACAAAGCGCCTCCCGCGGATCCCTGCTAGGATCCGGGGCGCTCCCTTATCGTTCCTCGGCCGGGAGCTGCAGCCCCTGCCAGCCCGATGCGCACGGGACCATCCCGAGCGGCGCGGACTCAATCATCTTTATCGGCGTTTGCCAAGTGATCGGGACAACAAACTTCTTTGCCTCGCGAAAGCTAGGGATTTGCACAAGTTTTTTTCTCCCCGAGGGCGTGCAAGCCTAATGATTTCAAGATCATAGCGACAGCGCAGCCGCAGGAAGCGCCGCTCGCATCCGCGGCACGGGCTTTGCCCGGGTGGGCTCGAACGTGGACGACGCCTAGCGTAAACTGTCGGTTCGCGCCTATATCGGGTTCGGCCAAACGACGCGGGCCCAATCGAGGTCCCGGCACATTGACTTTGTGAAGCGATCGTCGCGCAGGGGTCCATTTGGCTTCGCTGCGCGGCGATTGCTTTGCATGCAGAAAGGGGCGCGCCAGCGTGAGCGAAAGTCAGAGTTTCCGATATTTTCTGTCCTATAGCGGCAGAGGCCTGCCGCTCAATCTCGTTTCCGAAATCGAGCCGGCCGGGCTTGAGCACCGCAACACTTATTTTCGCGCCCAATATGACGGCCGAGATCGAATGACGCTCTGCGAGAAGATCGTCTACGGCGAGGTCGAGCTGCGCCACTCCTATCGCTACCATGACGATGGAGGCCTGGCCGGCGCGACGATCGAGATGGACGGGGAGGCGACCGAGCTTGCGTTCGATCGTGACGCCGGTTGATTGGCGCCGCCGAGCAATTCGCCATTCCCTTCCGCTGTGATTAAAACCCTCGCCGTGGAGCGAATTCCGCAAGGGTTGGCAGGGTTTTGGCGGTGACTTCGTAGATGCTGACGTTCGAGGCGCGCCGCGACGCCTTTCTGACACGGCTCGACGCCGGACGCGCGATCATGGGCATCGTTAATGTGACGCCGGACTCTTTCTCGGACGGCGGCTTGTTCCTGGCGCGCGACGCGGCATTGGCGCAGGCGAAGAAGCTCGTCGCGGACGGCGCGGACATCGTCGACGTCGGCGCCGAATCGACGCGGCCGGGGCATGTTCCGGTCTCGGCCGAAGATGAATGGCGTCGGCTGGAGGCGCTGCTGGCTCCGCTCGTCAACGAGGCGGCGTCACCCGTGTCGATCGACACCTACAAGGCCGAGACGGCGCGCCGCGCCCTGGCCGCCGGCGTCATGATGATCAATGACATCTGGGGATTGCAGCGCGATCCGGCGATGGCGGAGGTCGTTGCAGAGGCTCGGGCGCTCGTCGTGATCATGCACAATCGGGAAGAGACAGAAGACGGAATCGACATCGTCGAGGACATGCAGCGCTTTTTCGAGCGCTCGCTCGAGGTCGCGGCCCGGGCCGGGATCGCGGAGCAATTCATTCTCCTCGATCCGGGCGTCGGCTTCGGCAAGACGCGCGTGCAGAATTACGCCGCCCTGCGCGCCATTCCGCGGCTGCGCAGCCTTGGATTCTCAGTGCTCGTCGGCGTCTCCCGCAAGTCGATTTTCCGCGATCTTTCCGGCGAGCGGATCGACGGACGTCTCCTCGGAACGCTCGCCGCCAATATTGTCGCCGCAGGTCTGGGCGCGCAGATATTCCGTGTGCACGATGTGCTCGAGCATAAGGCCGCCTTTGCGGTGCTCGAGGCGCTCCACTTCGGAGAACAGTGAGGGAACGAGATGGCGGCGACGACGGTCGGCTTCGGTCTGGGCTCGAACATCGGCGACGCGCCGGCAAATCTTCGGGAAGCGCTGCGTCTCATCGCGGCGCGCAACGTGGCGAGGCTCACGGCCGTTTCGCGCATCTACCGCACCGCGCCCTGGGGCGACGTGGATCAGCGCGAATTCGCCAACGCCTGCGCCGTCGGCGAAACCTCTTTGGCCCCGTACGAGCTGCTCGCCGCCGTCAAGACGATCGAGGCCGATATGGGCCGCGAGCCGACTCGCCGCTGGGGGCCGCGGCTGATCGATATCGACATTCTATTCTACGGCACGCAGGCGATTGAAGACCCCGAGCTCACGATACCGCACCGGGAGCTTTTCGCGCGCCGATTCGTCCTTGCCCCTCTGGCCGAGATCGCGCCCGAGTGGTCGCTGGGCGGGGTGACCGTCAAGGAGGCGTTACGGCGGCTGGAGGAAGACGACGTCAACGTCTGGGACTCGGAAAAGCCGTAGACGACGCAAATTATTGAAAACACGAACTTACGCGGGGCGTCCCGCCTGATCGGCCGGCGCGGCGCTGCGGCTTTGATGCGGTGCAACATAGGTGTCGCAGTCTTTTGGGTTGGGGGGCTATTTGGAGGGGGATTTCGGCGGGGGCGAGGGCGTGACGTTGGGGAGAGAGGGGCCAAATAGCGGCAGGATCGTATTTTTTGCGCTAGCGAAGGGCGCCTGGGGGAAAAGGCGCGGCGGGTTGAGGGTAGTTCAAATCCTGCCCTAATGGGTCGATAAGCCCCTTCGATAGATTGTCATCTCCCGTCCTATCGAGTATTGTTTTTAGGTCCCCAAACAGAAATGCTCACGGCACGCTGGGCTTGGCTCGGGGCGAGGTCCGAGGAGGGGCGCGCAGGCGCTTTCTTTCGCATTTCGCAGCGGGCGGCTCCAAGCGGCGCGTCGAACTCGTCAGCTTGAGCTGCGACGGGAACGAACAAGAAAACGAGCAGAAGCAAGAACAAGAACAGAAAAGAACAAGAAGAAAAACAAGAAGAAGAAACGAGGGGGAAGGGCGCAAAGCTTCGCGCATTTCGTTTGGAAAAAACATCGGACGGACGTAGGGGCGCGGCTTGCGCTTGCGGCGTTTGAAGTCCGGGGAGCTTGGGGAGAGCGGGGCGCCGGTGGCGTCGCGCGGTCCGCGAGACGAACGATGAAGACAAACGAGAGCGACAAAAGCAAAAAAAGAGCGAAGAGCGCCGCAACGCGAAGAGCCGACCGCTTAAGAAGAGCAAGAACAAGCGCGAAGGCCTGAAATGTCGGGGGTTGAGAAGCCTGAAAGCTCGAGCAGGACGAGGGCTGCGCCGCCTTGATCAAGAGGGCGGAGCAGCCGAAAGACGCGCAAATCTTGGATACAGAGCAGACTTAGGAGGACAAGCATGACTTCGACAACAAGCACGGCTGCTGGCGCAGCCGCCACAGACACCATCGTCGATCTGAAAGGCATGTGGATCGGCCTTGTGGTGCTGAACGTATTTTATCTTCTCGTTCGCATCTACGAGCAGATCTATGGCTGGCGCGCGGGTCTCGACTCGTTCGCCCCGGAGTTCCAGACCTACTGGCTGTCGATCCTTTGGACCGAGATCCCGCTGGAGCTCGTCTCGGGCATCGGCCTTGCGGGCTTTCTCTGGAAGACCCGCGACCGCAACGTTGACGCGGTTTCTCCTCGCGAGGAGCTGCGCCGTCTCGTGGTTCTCGTTCAGTGGCTGACGGTTTATGGCATCGCCATTTACTGGGGCGCGTCCTTCTTCACGGAGCAGGACGGCACGTGGCACATGACGGTGATTTGCGACACGGACTTCACGCCGTCGCACATCATCGAGTTCTACATGAGCTACCCGATCTATTCGGTGATCGCGGTGGGCGCGTTCTTCTATGCGAAGACCCGCATCCCGTATTTTGCTCATGGCTACTCGCTGGCGTTCCTGATCGTCGCCATCGGCCCGTTCATGATCATCCCGAACGTGGGTCTCAATGAGTGGGGCCACACCTTCTGGTTCATGGAAGAGCTGTTCGTGGCTCCGCTGCATTGGGGCTTCGTGTTCTTCGGCTGGATGGCGCTCGGCGTGTTCGGCGTGGTCCTGCAGATCCTCGGCCGCATCCATGCGCTGATCGGCAAGGAAGGCGTCGCGCTGCTCGCCTGATCGGGCGGTCGCGAGACATCGGAGGGTCGCGCCTTTGGGCGCGGCTCTCTAGAAAAAGCGTTCACACTGAAAAGAAGCGACAATCCGGCGGGGAAGAAGCCGGAGCGTTCTGACCAAGGAGAAGAGAGATGTCGACATCGAAAAGCGGAGGAGCGGTCGGTCCGTTCCATTCCGTCGCGGAAGCGGCGGGATGCGTACAGACAACCGACTGGATGCTTCTGACGCTGCTGTTTTTTGCGGTTCTGGGCGGCTACCACGTCCACTTCATGCTGACCGCGGGCGACTGGGACTTCTGGGTTGACTGGAAGGATCGTCGTATGTGGCCGACGGTCGTGCCGATTCTGGGCGTGACCTTCTGCGCGGCGACGCAGGCGTTTTTCTGGGTGAACTTCCGTCTGCCGTTTGGCGCGGTGTTTGCGGCGCTTGGCCTGCTGATTGGCGAGTGGATCAACCGCTACGTGAACTTCTGGGGTTGGACCTACTTCCCGATCTCGCTGGTGTTCCCGTCGGCTCTGATCGTTCCGGCGCTCTGGCTGGACGTGATCCTTCTGCTTTCGGGCAGCTATGTGATCACCGCGGTGATTGGCGCGCTGGGCTGGGGCCTGCTGTTCTACCCGAACAACTGGCCGGCGATTGGTCAGTATCACCAGGCGACCGAGCAGCATGGTCAGCTGATGTCGCTTGCGGATCTGATTGGCTTCCACTACGTCCGCACGTCGATGCCGGAATACATCCGCATGGTCGAGCGCGGCACGCTGCGCACCTTCGGTAAGGACGTCGTGCCGGTTGCGGCCTTCTTCTCCGGCTTCGTGTCGATGATCGTGTATTACGTGTGGTGGTGGGTCGGCCGCTTCTACTCGACGACGAAGGTCATCAAGGAAATCTAAGCAAAGCTTGACGACGCGCTTCCTCGCGGGACCCGGTTTGGCGTTAAGCCAAGCGGTCCGCGGGGAGGGAAAGACGAGCGGGAGCCGGAAACTGCGCGAAGAGCGGGGTCGGCTCCAAACGAAAGAAACTGGGAGGTTGTTGATGAAAGCCCTAGTCAAGCTCGCTGCGCTGGGCGCAGCGGCGGTAGTGGCGACGGTTGGAGCTGCGGCTCCGGCCTTCGCGCACGGCGAGAAGTCTCAGCAGGCGTTCCTTCGGATGCGCACGCTGAACTGGTATGACGTCGCCTGGTCGAAGACCTCGGTGGCGGTGAATGAAGAGTTGGTGCTCTCGGGCAAGGTGCACGTGTTCTCGGCTTGGCCGCAGGCTGTGGCCAATCCGCGCGTGTCCTTCCTGAACGCCGGCGAGCCCGGTCCGGTTCTGGTTCGCACGGCGCAGTTCATCGGCGAGCAGTTCGCGCCGCGCTCGTTCTCGCTGGTTCCCGGCAACGACTACGCGTTCTCGGTCAACCTGCGCGGCCGTCGCGCCGGTCGCTGGCACGTGCATGCTCAGATCAACGTCGAAGGCGGCGGACCGATCATCGGCCCGGGCCAGTGGATCGAGATCAAGGGCGACATGAAGGACTTCACCGATCCGGTGACGCTCCTCGACGGCACGACGATCGACCTCGAGCACTACGGCATCAGCCGGGTTTACGCCTGGCATCTTCCGTGGCTGGCCGTGGGCGCGGCGTGGATCCTGTTCTGGTTCGTGCGCAAGGGCATCATCGCCTCCTACCTCCGCGTTGCGGAAGGCAAGGACGATGAGCAGGTCACCGACGAAGACCGCCGCATTGGCGCGATCGTCCTGGCGCTGACGATCCTGGCGACGATCTTCGGCTACGCCTACACGAACTCGCAGTTCCCGCGCACGATCCCGCTTCAGGCCGGCTTGCAGAAGCCGCTGACGCCGATCACCAGCGTGGGCACGACGGGCGTGGGCAAGGAGCAGGTGACCGTTGACCTCGGCGGCGGCGTCTACAAGGTGCCGGGCCGTGAGCTGACGATCAACGTGAAGGTGAAGAACACCACCGCCCATCCGCTTCGCCTCGGCGAATATACGACGGCGGGCCTGCGCTTCCTCAACCCGGACGTGTTCACGACGAAGCCTGAGTTCCCGGACTATCTGCTTGCGGACCGCGGTCTGTCGACCGACCCGACGCCGATCGCTCCTGGCGAGACGAAGGACATCGTGGTGAAGGTGCAGGACGCGCGTTGGGACATCGAGCGTCTGTCTGACCTGGCCTATGACACGGACAGCCAGATCGGCGGCCTGTTGTTCTTCTTCACGCCGGACGGCCAGCGCTACGGCGCCGAAATCGGCGGCCCGGTCATTCCGAAGTTCGTCGCGGGCGATATGCCCTGATCGACGCGCCATAAGCTAAATCGCCG
>CAVXEI010000011.1:0-123172 GCA_963760695.1 uncultured Alphaproteobacteria bacterium
GATGCGCGGGTCGGGATGAAATTGTTTCTCCAGCCCCGCCGTCAGCGTGCAGATGTAGAGCCACGGGGACGACGGCGACGAAGGCGTAACGCTCACGCTTCCGTTGCCGGAAGAGCACGACCGAGCAGAGCGTCAGCGCGATCGCTGCGAGCATCTGATTGGCAATACCAAAGAGCGGCCACAGCGTGTGGATTTACCCAGCGGATCGACGACGCCCTGATGCAGGACCCGCCCCAGCCCGTGACGGCGAGGCCCGTCGCGACGAGATTGGGAATCCACGCGCTGGTGCGCCGAAACGCCGGGTAGAAGGTCCCGACGAGGTCTTAAAATCATGAAGCGGGCCACGCGCGTGCCGGCGTCAATGGTCGTCAGGATGAACAGCGCCTCGAACAGAATCGCGAAGTGATACCAGAAGGCGCGCGTCCCCGCGCCGCCGACGGCTGAGGCCAGAATATGCGCCATCCCGACAGCGAGCGTCGGGGCGCCCCCGTCCGCGAGAGACGGTCTTCTCGCCGACGTCCTGCGCGATGTTCTGGAGGTCGACGGCCGACACCGCGAAGCCCCAGCTGGAGATGGCCTGCGCCGCGGCCTCCGGCGTCGAGCCGATGACGGCTGGCGCGCTGTTCATCGCGAAATAGACGCCGGGCTCGATCACGCTGGCCGCGATCAGCGCCATGATCGCCACGAATGACTCCATCAGCATCGCGCCATAGCCGATGAAAGGGATTTGCGCCTCGTTATCGATCATCTTCGGCGTCGTGCCTGAAGCGACGAGCGCGTGGAAGCCCGAGACAGCGCCGCAGGCTATCGTGATGAAGAGGAAGGGGAAAAGGCTTCCGGCGAACACCGGCCCCGTGCCGTCGACGAAGCGCGTGATCGCCGGCATCTCGGGGTCGGGCCACGCGACAAAGATGCCCGCGGCGAGGCCGACAATCGTGCCGATCTTCAGGAAGGTGGAGAGATAGTCGCGCGGAGCGAGACCAGCCAGACGGGGAGCACCGAGGCGACGAAGCCATAGGCGATCAGCATGAAGGCCAGCGTCTCGCCCTTGAAGGTGAAGTCCGGCGCGAGGGCCTCACTCCCGGCGACGACCCGGCCGAGCGCGAGGCTGGCCATCAGCAGCGCAAAGCCGATGAGCGACATCTCGCCGACGCGACCGGGCCGCAGAAACCGCCCGTAGACGCCCATCAGCACGGCGATGGGAAGCGTGGCGAAGACGGTGAAGGTTCCCCAGGGGCTGTCGGCCAGAGCTCTAATAACGACAAGGCCGAGCACGGCGAGCAGTATCGCCGTCGTTGGCGGAATTGCCGACCATCGCGACGAGTCCCGCAGCCTCGCCCATCTCGCTCTTGATCAGGTCGCCGAGCGAGCGGCCGTCGCGTCGCGTCGAGATCAACGGAACCGAGGAAATCCTGCACCGCGCCGGCGAAGACAACTCCGATGACGAGCCAGAGCGCACCGGGGAGATAGCCCATCTGCGCCGCGAGCACCGGGCCGACGAGCGGCCCCGCGCCCGCGATGGCCGCGAAATGGTGGCCGAAAAGCACATATTTGTTCGTCGGCAAGTAATCGAGCCCGTCGTTCAGGACATGGGCGGGCGTCAGACGCCGACGGATCGATCCGCAGCACCCGCTTGGCGATGAAGGTCGCATAGAAGCGGAAGCCGATAGAGATAGATGCAGATCGCCGCGGTGACGAGCCACAGCGCGTAACGCTCTCGCCGCGCGCGAGAGCGACCGCTCGAGCGCGAACAAGGCGAGTGCGCCGACGCCGGTCCAGAGCACGATCGATAAGAGGCGATTTAGGGGCATGGGATGCGGACCTCGGGATTTCATCTGCTCGCCCCCTCCCCAACCCTCCCCCGCTTCCCGCGGGAGAGGGTGTAACTCGGCCCTGCATCGAGACTTCGCGTAACATCGGCCGCCCCCTCTCCCGCGAAGCGGGGGAGGGTGGCGGGGAGGGGGGTGATCCTTCAAAAACGCATGAACCGGACCAGCCGATCTAACCCTTAGCAATAGGGCGGCGTTTAGATTGCGTCCCTGCGATCTATCGCCCGGATCACTGCTCCGCCGCCTCGACCGCGCGGACGTAATTCAGCACCGGCGTGAGCCAGCGCTCCATCTCGGCGACCGCGACGCCCTTGCGGCGCGCGTAATCCTCGACCTGGTCGCGCTCGACCTTGCTGACGCCGAAATAATGCGCTTTCCGGGTGCGACGGATCTAGATGCCGCGGATCGTCGAGGGCGGCGACATCGCGAACTTCTCGGTGAGCTTTGCTCCAGTGCGCTCCGCGGAGAGCAACCGGAACAAGGTCGCCTTCTCGCTGTGATCGGGCTGCGCGGGATAGCCGGGGGCCGGGCGGATGCACTGTATAGGGCTCGCCGAGCAGCTCCTGAGGCGCAAGGCTCTCGCTGCGGCGTCGCCCGCGAAGCTCGCGCCGCACGCGCTCGTGCATACGCTCGGCCAAGGCCTCCACGATCCGGTCGGCGAGCGCCTTGACCATGATCGAGCCGTAGTCGTCGTGGCACGGGCGTGACCCACGCGAAATCTTCGCCTCCTCAGCCCCCGCCGTGACGACGAAGGCGCCTACATACTCGGCTTTGCCCGAGCCCTCGGGTGCGACGAAATCGGCGAGCGCGAGATTGGGCCTTGCGCCCTGGCGCGGCAGCTGCTGGCGCAGCGTGTGGACGTCGCGAGCCGCTCCTTGCGAGACTCGCCCTTGTAGAGCGCAATGTCGTCGCCGACGGCGTTCGCCGGCCAGAAGCGCGATCGCAGCCTTGGGCGTAAACCAGCGCTCCGCGACGATGCGATCGAGCATGGCGCGCGCGTCGTCATACAGCGTCCGCGCCGGCCGCGCCGCGCTCAGGATCGTCGAGAAGCGCGGAAAGCGCCCCTTGAACTCCCAGGTCGAGAAGAAGGGCGTCCAGTCGATGTAGGGGATCGCTACCGCCACATCGTAGCTCGCAAAGCCCCTCACGCCGGTGAAGGTCGGCTTCGTCGGCGTGTAACTATCCCAATCGAGCTTCCGCCGCGTTGGCGCGCGCGGCGGCGATCGTCGCCTGTTTTTTTTCCGCTTGCGCCTTGGCGTGCGCCTCCGCGACACCGCTCATATTCGCCGCGCGTCTTTGGCCATGTCGTCGCCGCGCGTCGCCGAAAGCAGCGCCTGCGCGACGCCCACCGCGCGGCTCGCGTCGGTGACATAGACGGCCTGGCCGCGTCGATAATTGGGGCTGATCTTCACGGCCGTATGAACCCGGCTCGTCGTCGCGCCGCCGATGAGCAGCGGCGTCTCGAAGCCTTCGCGCTCGAGCTCCGCGGCGACGAAGCACATCTCGTCCAGCGAGGGCGTGATCAGTCCGGAGAGCCCGATCAGATCGACTTTTTCGTTTCGCGCCGTCTCGATGATCTTGCCCGCCGGGGTCATCACGCCCAGGTCGATCACCTCGAAATTGTTGCAGCCGAGCACGACGCCGACGATGTTCTTGCCGATGTCGTGCACGTCGCCCTTGACGGTCGCGAGCAGGATTTTGCCGGCGCTGGAGCGCTGATCCTTGTCCTTCTCCATATAGGGAAGCAAATGAGCGACGGCCTGTTTCATGACGCGGGCGGATTTGACCACTTGCGGCAGAAACATCTTGCCCTGGCCGAAGAGATCGCCGACGACGTTCATCCCCGCCATCAGCGGTCCCTCGATCACATCGAGCGGCCTTGTGGAAGCTATGCGCGCTTCCTCGACGTCCGCCTCGATGTAGTCGGCGACGCCATTCACCAGCGCATATTCGAGCCGCTTCTCGACGGAGGCCTCGCGCCAAGCCGCGTCCTTCTCCTCGCGCTTTGCGCCGGCGCCCTTGAACTTCTCGGCGAGCCTGACGAGTCGTTCCGTTCCATCCTTGCGGCGGTTCAGCACCACGTCCTCGCAGGCGTCGCGCAGCTCCGGATCGATCTTCTCATAGACGGCGAGCTGCCCGGCGTTGACGATGCCCATGTCCATCCCCGCTTGAATAGCGTGGTAGAGGAAGACGGAATGCATCGCCTCGCGCACCGGCTCATTGCCGCGGAAGGAGAAAGAGAGGTTCGAGACGCCGCCCGAGACATGGACGAGCGGCATCGCCTCCTTGATCGCCTTCGCGGCCTCGATGAAGTCGACGCCGTAATTCTCGTGCTCCTCGATCCCGGTCGCGACCGCGAAGATATTGGGATCGAAGATGATGTCCTGGGGCGGAAAGCCGACCTCCTCAACCAGGATCTTGTAGGCGCGCTTGGCGATATTGACCTTGCGCTCGAATGTGTCGGCCTGACCGCTTTCGTCGAAGGCCATCACGACCACTGCGGCGCCGTAGCGGCCGACCTTCTTGGCCTCCTCGCGGAATTTCTCCTCGCCTTCCTTGAGCGAGATCGAATTCACGACGCCCTTGCCCTGCAGGCACTTAAGCCCGGCCTCGATGACCTCGAACTTGGAGCTGTCAACCATCACCGGCACGCGGGCGATATCCGGCTCGGCGGCGACGAGATTGAGGAAGTCGACCATCGCCTGCTTGGAGTCGAGCAGGCCTTCGTCCATGTTCACGTCGATGACCTGCGCGCCGTTCGCCACCTGATCGCGCGCCACGTCGAGCGCGGCGGCGTATTCCCCCGCGGTGATGAGCTTCCTGAATTTCGCCGAGCCGGTCACATTGGTGCGCTCGCCGACGTTGACGAAGGGGATATCGCTCGTCAGCGTGAAGGGCTCGAGGCCGGCGAGCCGCAAAAGTGGCGGGATCTGCGGAATCTCGCGCGGCGCAACTCCTTGCGTTGCGCGGGCGATCGCTGCGATATGATCGGGCGTCGTGCCGCAGCAGCCGCCGAGGACGTTGACGAGGCCCGAGCGCGCGAATTCCCCGACGAGCTCGGCCATATATTCAGGACTTCGTCGTAGAGCCCGAACTCATTGGGAAGGCCGGCGTTGGGGAAGGCGCAGACGCGCGTGTCGGCGGCGCGACCGATCTCGACGATGTGCTGGCGCATCTCCTTCGCGCCGAGCGCGCAGTTGAAGCCGATCGAGAAGGGGCGCGCATGGGCGAGCGAATGCCAGAAGGCGCGCGCCGTCTGACCCGAAAGCGTGCGGCCGGAAAGATCGGTGATGGTGCCCGAGATCATGATCGGCAAGCGCGTGCCAACCTCGTCGAAGGCGTCCTCAAGCGCGGCGATGGCGGCCTTCGCGTTCAGCGTGTCGAAAATCGTCTCAACGAGCAGGATGTCGGCGCCGCCCTCGATGAGGCCGAGCGCCGCTTGCTTGTAGGCGTCGCGAAGCTCGTCGAAGCTGACGGCGCGAAAGCCCGGATTGCTCACGTCCGGCGAGATCGAGGCGGTCCGGTTCGTCGGCCCGATCGAACCGGCGACGAAGCGGGCTATCCCCGTCTCGCGCGCGACTTCGTCGCAGGCGCGGCGCGCAAGCCTCGCGCCTTCGCAATTGAGCTCCGACACGATCGCTTCGAGCCCATAATCAGCCTGCGCGATCGTCGTCGCCGAAAACGTGTTGGTCTCGATGATGTCGGCGCCGGCGCGCAGATATTGGCGATGGATGTCCAGGATCGCTTCCGGCTGCGTCAGGATCAGAAGATCGTTGTTCCCGCGCAGGTCCTTGGGATGGGCCTTGAAGCGCTCGCCGCGAAAATCGTCCTCGGTGAAGTTGTGACGCTGGATCATCGTGCCCATCGCGCCGTCGAGGATCAGAATGCGCTTGCTCGCGCGCCTTTCGAGGGCCTCGAGAATCGAAGGGCCATGAACTCTGTCGAAAATCATGCGTCGACCTTTTCGTGGACCGGCCTCACGCCGAGGAGATGACAAATGCCGAAAACAAGATCGGCGCGGTTGTTTGTATAGAAGTGGAACTCGTTGACGCCGTTCTTGACGAGATCCATCACCTGCTCGACCACCGTCGCCGCCGCGATGATCGCGTGGGTCTCGTGGTCATTCTCCAGCCCCTCGAAGCGATCGGCGAGCCAGGCCGGCACGCTCGCGCCGGCCTTCCTGGCGAAGCCTGAGACCTGCTTGAAATTACGCACCGGCATGATGCCCGGCACGATCGGGATCGTGATCCCCCGGGCGCGGGCCGCTTCCAGGAAGCGCAGATAGACCTCGTTTTCGAAGAAAAACTGCGTGATGGCGCGCGTCGCGCCAGCGTCGATCTTCGCCCTCAGCGCGTCGATGTCCTGACTGATCGAGCGGCTCTCGGGATGGCCTTCTGGATAGGTCGAGACGGAAATCTCGAAATCGGCGATGGCCTTGATGCCGCGCACGAGGTGGCTCGACGAGGGATAGCCGAGCGGATGCGGCATAAAAGGGCTGCCCACGCCACCCGGCGGGTCGCCGCGCAGCGCCACGATGTGGCGGACGCCCGCCTCCCAATAGGCGCGGATGATGCGGTCGGTTTCCTCTCGGGTCGAGGAGACGCAGGTGAGATGCGCGGCCGGGTTCATCCGCGTCTCGCGGGCGATGCGCAGCACGATCGCGTGGGTGCGCTCGCGCGTCGTGCCGCCGGCACCATAGGTGACCGAGACAAAGCGCGGATTGAGCGGCTCGAGACGCCTCACGCTGTCCCAGAGCTGCGTCTCCATCTCCGGAGTCTTCGGCGGAAAAAATTCATAGGAGATTTCGAATTTTTGGCGGGGCGACAGCGGGTGACGCGGTTCGATCGTCATCAAACGGCCTCGACAGCTTTGGAAGGAACGACGTCGGCGATGAAGCGCGGATCGCGCACGACCCACAACGACACGGTCAACTTCGCGCCCTCGCGCGGTTCGGGCGCGAGGTCCCGATGCAGGATCATCTCGAGGCCGGCGCGACTCACATGGTCGCAAATCTCGTCATGCGAGAAGCCCAAGCGTCGATGGGCGTGGTCGTTGCGCAGGCTCTCGTCGTCGTGCGGGGCGAAGTCGACGATGACGAGCCGGCCTCCCGGCGAAAGAATACGCGCAGCCTCCTTGAGCGCGCGCGCCGGGTCTTCGAGATAATGCAGCACCTGATGCATGATGGCGAGATCGCAGCTGTCGCGGGTCACGGGCAGCGCATAGACGTCCCCCTGGCGCAGCTGTACGTTGCGCGCTTTGAGCTCCTCCATGCGCCCGCGCGCGACCGCGAGCATCGCAGAAGAAAGATCGACGCCGATCGCCCGATCTGCGCGCGGCGCGAGGAGCTCCAGCATGCGTCCGGCGCGCGCCGAGATCGACGAGTTGACGAATGCGTCCGTGGCCAACCGCTTTCATGATCGCTGCCTCGACGCGCGCCTCCGAGACGTGCAGCGAGCGGATGTCGTCCCAGTCGTCGGCATGGTCGGCGAAATAACGGGCGGCGTTCTCGGCGCGCGCGGCGCGCGTCTCGGCGAGCCGGGCGCCGTCGCCTGCAAGGGTCGGGTCCTTGGAGTCGACCGAGGCGAGAAGCTTTCGGGCCAGGACGCCCGCCGGCCCCGACTGAGCGAGGCGGAAAAACGCCCAAGCGCCCTCTCGACGGCGCTCCAGCAAGCCGGCCTCGACGAGGAGCTTGAGATGGCGGGACACGCGCGGCTGCGACTGGCCGAGGATTGCGACGATCTCGCTGACGGTCAGCTCGCTCTCGGCGAGCAGCAGCAGGAGGCGCAGCCGCGTCTCTTCGGCCGCGGCGTTGAGCGCGGCGAGGGCGGCGTCGAGTTCCAGGAGTTCGGGGGGCATCGGAGGTCTCAGATGAAACATAAAGATATCTATATACGTTGATTATGGCAAAGGCAAGCCCGCGGCAGGGCAATCGCTCGATAGGGGTGGGGATTCCGGCGCGGGATTTGCCGTGATTCATAGGAGGCCTCGAATCAGCGAGGCCGCCGATGCACGAAAAGTCGCTTCTCGACCATTTTTCCGCGCTCGAAGACCCCCGCCAGGCGTGGAAGGTGATTTATCCGCTCCCGGAAATCCTGCTCATCGTGCTCTGCGGGACGATGGCCGGCGCCGAGGACTTCTGCGAGATCGAGCGCTGGGCCAAGCAAAAGCTCGCCTTCTTGCGGCGTCTGCTGCCCTTCGACAAGGGCGTGCCCTCGCATGACGCGCTCAACGACGTGATGAACGCCCTGCCGGCGCGGCTCTTCGCCGAATGCTTCACGAGCTGGGTCGAAAGCCTGCGCGAGACGGACCCCGATATCGTCGCCATCGACGGCAAGACCTCGCGGCGGGCGCATGGCAAGGACGGCCAGCCCTTGCATCTCGTCTCCGCCTGGGCGGCGCGCCAACGCCTCGTGCTCGGCCAGGAAGCCGTCGACAAGAAGAGCAACGAGATCGTCGCCATTCCGCTGCTGCTCGAGCGTCTCGAGCTCGAAGGCGCGCTCGTCACCATCGACGCCATGGGCTGCCAGCGCGAGATCGCTGAGAAGATCCGCCAGAAAGGCGCCGACTATCTGCTCGCGCTCAAGGACAACTGGCCGACGCTCTCCGAGGATGTGCGTCTTTTCTTCGAGCGGGAGCCCAAAGACGCCCTCGACGCGTTTGAAACCACCGACGGCGACCATGGGCGCATCGAGGTCCGCCGCCACTACGTCTCCCAGGACGTCGACTGGCTCACGACCAACCGTCGCTTTCCCGGAGAGCCGCGTTTTCCGGCGCTGGCCATGATCGGCATGATCGAGGCGGTGGTCGAACGCGACGGCAGGACAAGCGTCTCCAGGCGCTACTATCTCTCCTCCGCGCCTCTGTCGGCAAAGCAGTTCGCGCACGCCGCCAGAGCCCATTGGGGCGTCGAGAACCGCCTGCACTGGGTGCTCGACGTCGTCTTCCACGACGACCTCATGCGGCTGCGCACCGAAAACGGCCCCGCAAACATGGCCGCCATCAAGCACGCCGCTCTCAACCTCATCAAGGAGATCCCCGACAAGGCCAGCCTCAAAATCCGAAAGAAAACCGTCGCCTGGGATGACGACTATCTCTTCGACGCCCTCACTCAACCATGGCGGTGATCTTCAAGCGATTCCCCTGCGCGCGGCTGTCGCAGGGCCTCCCGCGGGCGACGCGCATGGCCCGGTGGTCCTATCGTCTCTTGGAATCAACGAATTAACCGGTGAGGCGGTCGCGGGGACTCACGCGGCCCCGTAGGGGCTTATCAAAGCGGCTTCGGAGGTCTAGGAAGGGCTGCGGCCTCCTACTGACATCGAATCTTCGTATCGAAGCGTCGGTCCCGACGCATTCAGGAGCAACGCTTGAAAACCGAAAGGCAATCCGCTCGTGACCTATAGTCAGCAGTCCGCCTCTACGACTCTCGCGGACGCCGTGCGCTTCCTCGGCCACTGGGCCAGGAATCCGTTCCTCATCGGCGCCGTCGCCCCATCGGGGCCGTTCCTTGCCAAGGCGATGGCGGCCTGCGTCGATCTGGAGCGCGAAGGGCCGGTGATCGAGCTTGGACCCGGCACGGGTCCGGTCACGGAAGCCTTGCTCGCGCGCGTCCCGCGCGAGCGCCTGCTGCTCGTCGAGTATGAAGAGAAGTTTTGCGATCTCCTGGCTGCGCGTTATCCCGGCGTGAAGATCCTGCAGGGCGACGCCTATAATTTGCGTAAGAACTCTCGACGGTCATCTTTCGGGACAGGCGGCGGCGATCGTCTCGAGCCTCCCGCTGCTCGTGCGCCCGGAGAGCGATCGCGTCAGCCTGTTGGCGCAGGCCTTCGAGCTGATGGGGCCGCAAGGCGTCATGATCCAATTCACCTACGGCGCCACCTCGCCGATTCCGCTCGATGCGCCAGAGCTCGAGGGCGCCTATGTCGCCAAGGGCTCGGCGCCGATCCTCTTCAACTTCCCGCCCGCGCGCGTCTGGCGCTATTTGCGCGAGACGCCGCCCGCATGAGAGCGCGCGACGCGCTGATCGTCGCGCTCGACGTCGAGAGCGTCGAGGCTGCGCGTGCGCTCGTCGAAAAACTCGGCGAGAGCGTCGGCTTCTACAAAATCGGTTTGGAACTCGCCTTCGCGGGCGGGCTCGACTTTGCGCAGGAGCTAAAAGACTCTGGCAAGCGGGTCTTCCTCGATTTGAAGCTCCACGACATAGGGGCGACGGTCGAACGCGCGACACGCCAGATCGCGCGCCGGGGCGCCGATTTTCTGACCGTGCATGGTTACGAGCAGACGATGCGCGCCGCGCGAGAAGGCGCGGCAGACTCGGGCTTGAGCATTCTGGCCGTTACCGTGCTGACGTCTTACGACGACGCCGATCTGCGCAAGGCTGGGATATGCGCAAGACGTTTCGTCGACCGTCGCGAGCCGGGCGAAGGCGGCGAGAGAAGCCGGCGTCGCCGGGCTCATTCTTTCGCCGATGGAGCTTCGTTCTATCCGCGCGATGGTCGGGCCGACCATGCTTCTCGTCACGCCCGGGGTGCGTCCGCACGGCGGCGCGTCAAACGACCAGAAGCGCGTCGCTTCGCCCGCCGAGGCGATTGCAGCCGGCGCGGATCATCTCGTCGTCGGGCGACCGATAACGCGCGCCGACGACCCGCGCGGGGCGGCGGAAGCCATCGTCGCGGAGATCGGAGCGGCCGCCGGGGCCGGCCGGCTCACTTAGATCACGCCGCGTTCAGGCGGAAACGCTTGAACGCGGAAAACGTGATCGATTGTAAAAAGGCAGAGCGCGATTTAAGCGAAAAACCGGTTTCCACTTTTTCGCATCGCGCTCTAGCGCCCGACCTGAAATTCCGACGCTTCGATCGACATCATGCCGGCGGCCGTTCTCAGGTCGATGCGCAGCGGAAAAACGACCCTTGCGCTCGAGAGCGGCGCGAGCCAGACGCTGATCTCCCGATTCTCCGCCATGAAGCGCGTGGATTGGCTGTCCGGGCGATGGCCGGAGATCGGCAGATAGCGCGCGCTGCATACCGACACCGGACCCGCGTAGCCCCGCGTATGGACGTTGCGCGTCTCGACGTAGGAAAGGTGCACGTCGAAGCGCGCAATGCCGTCGAACACGGGGATGGTCCGATTGCAGGCCGAGGGCCCGATGAGCGGCTCGCCGGTCGGAATGGCCATGATCAGCGCGCTCACCGGGTCGAAAACGCGGCGCTTCTGCTCCTCCGTCACCGGCAGCCGCACCGCCGCGTCCCAGGGCGGGGGATTGACCTCGATCTGGCGCACCGACTTGTCGGCGAGCGCCATGCGCACGGTGCGCATCTCGTTCGAAGAATTGGCGATGGTGTGCGCGAAAGTTGCGGGGCTGACGCCGTCGGGGGCGAACTTGCCGGTCGCCGTGGCCGCCCCCTTCGTGCTGTTGACGAGCGTCGCGAGGCCCGAGGTGCGCATGCCGATCTCGAGCTTATAGCCATGCGAGTCGATAAATCCGTTGGCGGACGCGGCGCCGATGGAAATGCCCATCAGGCTGAGGGCGTAAGTCGCTCGGAAGCTCTCCGCGCTCGCCGCCGGTGAAAAGAGCGCCGCCGCAAGGGCCAGGGACGCAAGACGGCTTGAACGCCGCAGCCACAAAGCGCCGCGGGCCGGCGCCGCCTCAAGCCGCGAGGGGCTCACGCGCACTCCTGGAAGGCGCCGTCTTCAAAAATGCGCCACGACCGCAAGCCCGCCTTCGCCATGACGATCCGGCCGTCCTTCGCGAGCGTGACGAGGTGTCTGAAGATCAGCGGATTGCGCCAGGAGAACGGCTTCGCGGGGTCGCACACCGCGTGGTACTCGTCGCTGTCGGGGTCGTCCATCAGCAGCGTGCCGATGCGGTCGGGGCGAAACTGCGGGGAGAGGCCGCGATCCTCCTTCCAGTCGCAGTGATAGTCACGGCAGACCTGCGGCCGGGAGTCGTAAATGCCGCAGCCTCCGCCGGAAAGGCAGTGCGCGCACATGACGCCGGCCTTTTTGGGGAACTCGTCGATTTCCAGCACCTTGCAGCAGAAGGAGCAGGAACCGCAGTCCTTTCCGGGGATGTTCAGCATGACGGTTTTCCTAACGGCGCGCCGTTTCGACGGCTCGAATCGGATTTCCCATCTTGCCGACTATGGGCCGGGAAGCAATATGGGCGCTCCCGCCGAGCGCGCGGAATCAGTCCCCAAAACCCGGAGAAGCCTGATGTCGCATAACGCCGTCGATCCCGCAAAGCTCTTCGTCTCGACGGAGTGGCTTGCGGAGCGCCTGGAGCAGCCGGACCTGCGCATTTTCGACGCTTCGTGGCACATGCCGGCTTCGGGCCGGGACGCGCGCGCGGAATATGCCGCCGGCCACATACCCGGCGCGGTCTTCTTCGACGTCGACGGCGTCGCCGACCACTCGACCGATCTGCCGCACATGCTCCCCGATCCGATGACCTTTACGGCGGCGATGAGCGAGATGGGCTTCGGCTCCGGTATGCGCGCCGTCGTCTACGACAGCCTTGGCCTCTTCTCGGCGCCCCGCCTGTGGTGGACGCTGCGCGCCTTCGGCTGCTCGGACGTTGCGATCCTCGCGGGGGGCCTGCCGAAGTGGGTTGCCGAGGGGCGCCCCTTGCAGCAGCGCGTGACGGCGCGCCCGAAAGCCCATTTCTCGGCGCGCCTCGACCACGCTCTTGTCGCCGACGCGAACGATGTGAAGGCGGCGCTCGAGAGCGGGTCCGCCGAAGTCGTGGACATGCGCTCGGCCGAACGCTTCAAGGGGCTGGCGGCGGAGCCGCGGGCGGGCCTGCGGTCCGGCCATATGCCGGGCGCGCGATAATCTGCCTTGGAACAGACTCGTGGAAGACGGGGCGCTCAAGAAGCGCGAGGCGCTCGAGGCGGAATTTGCGGCCGCCGGCTTCGACCCGAAAGGCAAGGTCATCGCGAGCTGCGGCTCGGGGATGACCGCCTCGATTTTAAGTCTCGCGCTCGCCGCCTGCGGCCATGGCGCCGCGGCGGTCTATGACGGATCCTGGTCGGAATGGGGCGCGCGCGCCGATCTTCCGGTCGTTTCCGGCGATTGAGCCGCTGGTCTCCAGGCGGGCGCCGGTCTCTTGGGCGGCGCTCAAAACGGCTTGGCTGCCGAAACTTTAGCCATAGCGCAACAGTGCGGCAAGTGCGTATGAGCCCCAAGGCTTCCGCGTCGCCGTATGGGATGAAGGAAGTCGAGCGCGAGCAGGACGAGGTGTAATGAAAAAAGTCGAGGCGATCATTAAGCCATTCAAGCTCGACGAAGTGAAGGAAGCCTTGCAGGCCGCTGGGTTGCAGGGGATCACCGTCACCGAGGCAAAGGGCTTTGGTCGTCAGAAGGGTCACACCGAATTGTACCGCGGCGCGGAGTATGTCGTCGATTTCCTGCCGAAGGTGAAAATCGAGATCGTCCTTGCGGATGAGACGGTCGAGCGCGCGGTCGAGGCCATTCGCAAGGCCGCGCAGACGGGCCGCATCGGAGACGGCAAGATTTTCGTCTCTAATGTCGAAGGCGCGATCCGAATCCGCACCGGCGAGACCGGAACGGACGCGCTCTGACGCCTTTTGCCCCAGCAATCGACCATTCGACATCGCGGCTTCGCGCGCTCAGACCAAAACTTCGGGGAAAGAGAGAAGAGGGTTCATCGACATGGGCACAGCAAACGACGTCATCAAGCAGATCAAGGACAACGACATTAAATATGTCGATTTCCGCTTCACCGACCCGCGCGGCAAGTGGCAGCACGTGACTTTCGACGTCTCGATCGTCGACGCCGACGCGCTGAACGAAGGCATCGCCTTCGACGGCTCCTCGATCGCCGGCTGGAAGGCGATCAACGAGTCCGACATGCTGCTGATGCCGGATTTCGACTCCGCCACGCTGGACCCCTTCTTCGCCGCCTCCACGCTCGTGCTCGTCTGCGACGTCGTCGAGCCTACCACCGGCCATCGCTACAACCGCGACCCGCGCGGCATCGCCCGCAAGGCCGAGGAATATCTGAAGTCGACGGGCATCGGCGACGTCGCCTATTTCGGTCCCGAGGCCGAATTCTTCGTCTTCGACGACGTGCGCTTCTCGGCCGATCCCTACAACACGGGCTTCACGGTCAACTCGACCGAACTGCCCACGAACTCCGACACCGCCTATGAGGGCGGCAACCTCGGCCACCGCGTGCGCACCAAGGGCGGCTATTTCCCGGTGCCGCCGGTCGAACTCGGCGCAGGACATGCGCGGCGAGATGCTCGCGGCGATGGCGCAGATGGGCGTCGCGGTGGAAAAGCACCACCACGAGGTCGCCTCCGCGCAGCACGAGCTGGGTTTGAAGTTCGCCTCGCTGACGGTCGTGGCCGACCATCTTCAGATCTACAAATATGCGATCCATCAGGTCGCCAATTCCTACGGCAAGACCGCGACCTTCATGCCGAAGCCCGTCTACGGCGACAACGGCTCGGGCATGCACGTGCATCAGTCGATCTGGAAGGGCGGCAAGCCGGTGATGGCGGGCGACAAATACGCCGGCCTCAGCCAGGAGTGCCTGTGGTACATCGGCGGCATCATCAAGCACGCCAAGGCGCTCAACGCCTTCACCAACCCGTCGACGAACTCCTACAAGCGTCTCGTCCCGGGCTTTGAGGCGCCGGTGCTGCTCGCCTATTCGTCGCGCAACCGCTCGGCCTCCTGCCGCATCCCCTACGTGACCAGCCCGAAGGCGAAGCGCGTCGAGGTGCGCTTCCCCGATCCGACGGCGAACCCCTATCTCGCCTTCGCGGCGATGCTGATGGCGGGCCTCGACGGCATCACGAACAAGATCGATCCGGGCGCGCCGGCCGACAAGGACCTCTACGACCTGCCGCCGGAAGAGCTGAAGGCGATCCCGACGGTCTGCGGCTCGCTCCGCGAGGCGCTGGACAGCCTGAAGGCCGACCACGACTTCCTCACCAAGGGCGACGTGTTCAGCAAGGACTTCATCGAGAGCTACATCGACCTGAAGTATCAGGACGTCTACCGCTTCGAGATGTCGCCGCATCCGGTCGAATACGACATGTATTACAGCTACTGAGGCCCAAAGCCTCAGGCGAACGAAAAGGCGGCCCGAGCGGCCGCCTTTTTTTCGACGGTCATTGACGAACCGGGACGCCTCCAAGGGGGAGGGGAGGCGACCCCCGGAGCCTCGCCTATTTGGCGAGAAAAGGCAGCCCCGCGAAGCGGCGCGCAAATTGCTCCGCTGACGGCCATAGCCCAGAGGTTCAAGCCCCCATGCCGTCTTCCCCGCACTATCAGGCCGAGACGCTGCACGCGACGCTGGGCGAAAGCTTCTTCGACGAGGTGGCGCCGGCGCAGTTTCCGAAGCATTTGCTGCGCTATCGGAACCAGCGCTGGGCGGCGCGCGTCGGCCTCGATGGGCTCACCGACGCGGAATGGATCGACCATTTCGGCCGATTTCAGCCGCTGCCGGGCGCGTTCCCGAAACCTCTGGCGCTGCGCTATCACGGCCACCAGTTCCGTTCCTACAATCCCGATCTCGGCGACGGACGCGGCTTTCTCTTCGCGCAGCTGCGCGATTGCGAGGACGGCCGCCTGCTCGATCTCGGCACCAAGGGCAGCGGCCAGACGCCCTGGTCACGTCAGGGCGACGGAAGGCTCACGCTGAAAGGCGGCGTGCGCGAAATCCTCGCGACCGAAATGCTCGAGGCTCTCGGCGTCGACACCTCGAAAACTTTCAGCCTGATCGAGACGGGCGAAGCGCTGATGCGCGGCGACGAGCCGTCGCCGACGCGCTCGAGCGTGCTTGTGCGCCTCTCGCATTCGCATATTCGCATCGGCACGTTTCAGCGCCTGGCCTTCCTCGAGGACAATGAGGCGATCGGGCGGCTCGTCGATTATGTGATCGCCCATTATTTCGAGGAAATCCACACTGAGCCCGCCGCGCGCCGGGCCGAGGCTCTTCTCGAGGCCGTGACGGCGCGGGTCGCGCGGCTCGCCGGATCCTACATGTGCGCGGGCTTCGTGCATGGCGTGTTGAACAGCGACAACATCAACGTCACGGGCGAAAGTTTCGACTATGGGCCCTGGCGTTTCGCGCCGAGCTGGGACGCGCAGTTCACCGCGGCCTATTTCGACCCGACGGGCCTCTACTCCTTTGGCCGGCAGCCCGGCGCGATCGCCTGGAATCTCGCGCGCTTCGCCGAATGTCTGCTGCCCCTGGTCGGCCTGTCCGCGACGGAAAAGTCCGTCGAGACCTACCAGCTCCAGGTCCGCGCCGCCTTTCGCGAGGCGCTGCTCACCCGCTTGGGGCTTGCTCGCCGCGGGCGAGGAGGCCGACGCGCGTCTCGCCAAGGCCTTCGTCGACTTCATGATCGCCTCGCGCGCGCCTTTCGCGCAGGTGTTTTTCGATTGGCGCGGCGGTCTCGCCAGCGCGGAACGGGCGAAGGCGAGCCCCGCGTCGGCTCATTATGCGGGCCCCGAGTTCGACATTCTGCGCGCAGCGTTTGCGGAGCATCAGCCAAGTCCTGACTGCCGCCTCGACGATCCCTATTTCGCGAGGCGAGCGCCCTGCGACATGCTCATCGAAGAGGTCGAGGCCATCTGGAGCGCGATTTCCGAGCGAGACGATTGGGGGCCGCTTGCAAGAGAAGCTCGAGGAGGATCGACGAAATGCGGCGCGCGTTGGAGCCGGATGAAAGTCGATGAGGGCCTCTCCCAGGCTTACGACCCCGCGCAAAACCGCTGAAAAGCCGGCGGCTACAAGCTCGCATTGCGCCTTACATCTCTTGGCGGAGCATTTTCGGCGAGACGGGTCGGTCCTTGTCAAGGATGCGCTTCGCGCACCGCCTTTGGCGGCGGCCTGTAAGGCCGTCCTTGACAAAGACCGACCGCTCGCCACGCTCGCCGCCATGAGATGCAAGGTGCTTCAGAGATGTCGGCGGGAAGGACCTGTTGGACAGCGCTACGAGAGAACATGACTGATCTCCCCGCAGGCGTGCGACTCCATCGCGGCTTCTTCGACGCCGAGGCGCAGGTCGCGCTGGCGCAGGAGATCGCGTCGGTCATCGCCGCCGCGCCGCTCTATACCTCCACCATGCCGAAGTCAGGCGCGCCCATGTCGGTGCGCATGACCAATTGCGGCGCGCTCGGCTGGTTTTCCGACAAGAGCGGCGGCTATCGTTACGAGCCGCGCCATCCGCTGACGGCCGCGCCTTGGCCGCCGATCCCGGCGTCGTTGCTCGACGCCTGGACGCGTCTGACGGACTATGCGCTCCCGCCGCAGGCCTGTCTCGTCAACGTCTACGGGACGGAAGCCAAAATGGGCTTGCATCAGGACCGCGACGAGAAGGATTTCGGCGCGCCAATTCTCTCGGTGTCGCTCGGCGCCGATTGTCGCTTTCGCGTTGGAGGAAGGAAGCGCGCGGACAAAACGATCGCTTTCGTCCTGTCCTCGGGCGACGCGCTTGTCCTTGGCGGGGAAGCGCGGCTTTGCTTCCACGGCGTGGACAAGATCCTGCCGACGCTCGCGCCGCCGCTTCCGCCGGAGCTTTTGGCCGGGGGCGCGCGCATCAATCTGACGTTGCGCCGGGTGACGTGAGGGCGAGCCGAGGCGCTCGAAACTGTGCCGTCATCGCGCGGAGCGACGCGATCCGAGGAGGAGGGCGCGGTTCTCGCAGCGTTGGCGCAAGCGTCCGCGGAGTGCATGACGCGCGCTCCCGCCTACGACGGAGCGCTGGCGCGCTCCGCCCTTTTGCGACGTCTTAATCCTTGCGCTTGAGATAGCTCTCGACGAGTCCGTCCGCGGCCTTGCGGTCGGCTTCGGTCGACGAGGCGAGAGCCTTCTGATGCATCTCGACGATCCATTTATCCGCCGGACGATCGCCGGCCGCGGCGCGCGCCAGCGAAAGATACATCAGACCGCGTGAGCGTTCCGAGGAACCCTCGAACATGACCTGACCCAGGAGCGCCTGCGCCCCAGTATGCCCTTTGCGGGCGGCGAGGCCGAGCCAGCTCATGCCCTGGCGCGCATCCTTTCTCACGCCGACGCCGTCGAGATACATGCGCCCCAGGCTGTATTGCGCGTCGGCGCTGCGAAAGAAGGTTGCGGCGTAGCGGAAGAGATCGAAGGCGCGCTCGGGATCGGCGGCGATGCCGGCCGAGGGCGCGCCATCCCTCAGATAAGCGCCAAGCGCGATGAAGGCGTTGGCGACCATGACGCGCTCGCCCGAACTCGGATCGTCGTTGGCGAAGCGCTCGACGATCTTGGAGTAATAGTCGAAGGCCTTGCGGTCGTCGCGAGCGACGCCGTCGCCATCCGAATACATGCGCGCGAGCCGCCAGGCGGCGAGCGGCTCGCCACCGTCGGCGGCAGAGCGCAGCGAGTCTATCGAGGCGTTCGCGTCGGAGGCGCGGTAGCTTTCGAGCCCGTCCCGCGGGGCGACGCCTGCGTCCCGCGGCACGGTGGCGCTCTCCGCCCCGGCCTGGGCCTTGGCGAGAGTGGCGCCGGAGTCGAGCGCTGGCGCCGGCCCCGAGAAGACGGCCAGCAGGGCCGCGAAGCCGAGCACGCCGGCGCCAAGACGAGCGATCAGCGCGCCCCTGTGCTCTACGCCAGTGAATATGTGTCCTTCGCGTCTTCGCATCGCCGGCTCTGTCTTTCGAGCGTCGCTTCAAGAGCGACAAATGAATTCTCGCGTTCGTCACGGCCCGGTTTTTGGCAAAGCAACGCCTGCCTCCTACAGGACTGCTCCTGCGGGAAGTTGTCGCCGCGTCGCCAATGGGCTTGTGACAGGGCGAGATTTGCGCGTCGTTTATGGCTTAAAAGCGGCCTTTGAACCGCGCGGCGCGCAAGCGCGGGAATGTTTTTCTGCTGTTGCAAAGAGGCAACAGTTTTGCCTTCCTTTAGCCTTGCGCAAACCATCGAGACGTCGCCTTGACGCATCGCGCCCCTTTGCTTGCGAGCAGAGGACGCTTAACTCTATCGTCAGCGCTGCACGTCGCGAATCACTTTCGAGCGGAAAGCGCGCTCGCGCGCCCTATGGATATGGAGAGGGGATACCGAGATGAACATCGACCGCGCCGTCTTCACCCTGCTTGCCGCGTTGACATCCTTTGGCTTCGCCATGCCCGCCAACGCCGGCGGCGACGTCGCGCAGGGCGCGACGATCGCCAAGCGCTGGTGCGTCAATTGCCACGTCGTCTCTGCCGATCAGAAATCGGCGAAGGTCGATGTTCCCACCTTCGCCGACATCGCGCGGCGGCGCCCGGACGATCGCGCGCTCTCGAGCTTTCTCGTCAAGCCGCATCCGCCGATGCCAGATCTGAGCCTCTCTCGTCAGGAGATCGACGACGTCGTCTCTTATATACGTAGCCTCGACCCCAGCGCCCCCTCGGCTCCGCCCGCCAGGAAGGAGCCCGAGACGCCGCCGAAAGGATAAGGCCCCGCAAGAGATCGCCGGCCCAAGCGATGCCCTACGCCGTCAAGGAAGCCTTCCTCACTTTGCAGGGTGAAGGGCGCCACGCCGGGCGAGCGGCCGTGTTCTGCCGCTTCGCGGGGTGCAATCTCTGGAGCGGGCGCGAGAAGGATCGCGCAGAGGCGGACTGCCGCTTCTGCGACACGGATTTCGTCGGAACCGACGGCGAAGGCGGCGGGGTGTTCTCGAGCGCAGAAAAGCTGGGCGCGCATCTCGCCGGGCTCTGGGGGGAAGGGCGAGCGCGGCGCTTCGCGGTGTTGACGGGCGGCGAGCCGCTGCTGCAGGTCGACCTGGCGCTGATCGCGGCGCTGCACGCGCAGGGTTTCGAGATCGCCGTCGAGACGAACGGAACGCTTCTGCCGCCGGAGGGCCTCGACTGGATTTGCGTCTCTCCCAAGGCCGGGGCGCCGCTCGCGTTCACGCGCGGCGACGAACTGAAGCTCGTCTTTCCGCAGCCAGGGGCCGAGCCCGAGCGCTATGAGAGCCTCGACTTTCGCGAATTCCTGCTGCAGCCCATGGACGGGCCCGAGATTTCGCGCAATACGAAGGCCGCGATCGACTATTGCCTCGCCCATCCGCGCTGGCGATTGTCGCTGCAGACGCATAAGATCATCGGAGTGAAGTAGACGTGGCGAGTTTCGAGATCTTCCGGGAGTTCTACTTCGAGGCGGCGCACGCCCTCTACGACCCGGAACATCCGACGGGCGGCAAATACCGCAACCTGCACGGCCACTCCTTTCGGGTGCGCGTGACGTTGCGCGGAGCGCCTACGCCCGAGGAGCAATGGGTCATGGACCTGGGCAAGCTCGGCCGGCGCCTGGCGGAGCTGCGCGAGCGGCTCGATCATTCCTTCCTCAACGATCTGGAGGGCCTCGGCAAGCCGACGCTCGAGAACTTGAGCCTCTATATATGGAGAGACTTGCAGCCTTTCGCGCCGGGCCTGACGGAGGTCGGCATTTTCCGCGACAGCTGTTTTGAGGGCTGCGTTTATCGAGGGGACTGAGGCCCGCGCGCCGGAGGGTGGAACGCCCTGCGCGCCAACGCAGGAGGCAGACCGTAGGCATGGACCCGCTCACGCTCTTTCTCGCCAAGCTGATCGGCGCGACCTTGATCCTTTTCGCCGCCATGGTCGCCCTGCGCGGTCGGGCGATCCTGGAGATCGTCCGACGCATGATCGACGATCCGGGCTTTCTCATGCTCTCGGGGGCGCTGCGCTCGATCGCAGGGCTCGCGATCATGCTCGGCCACGACGTTTGGAGCGGCGGCTTCCTGCCCGTCGCTGTGACGCTCTTCGGCTGGCTGCTGTTCTTCGCGGGCCTGCCGCTGCTCTTCGCCACGCCGACCCAAATCCAGCGCATGGTCGCGACGATGAGGCTCGAGACGAATCTTAGCGCCTATGCCGGCGGCCTCGGCCTCGTCGGCCTCGTCTATCTTGTCGGCGGCTACATCGGTTGAAGGCGTCGTCTCCTTCGCGCTCCGCTCAAGCCCGCTATGAAATCGGATGAAGGAAGAGCGCCGTGAAGCCACACAGGAAGGACGAGCCGCCGCGCGCTTGGCAGCGCATGCTCTCGGGGCGCCGCCTCGACCTGCTCGATCCCTCGCCGCTCGACATAGAGATCGAGGATATCGCGCATGGACTCGCCCGCGTCGCGCGCTGGAACGGCCAGACGCAAGGTCCTCACATCTTTTCCGTGGCGCAGCACAGCCTTCTCGTCGAAAAAATCGGCGGTGCGCTCAACGCGCGGATTTCCAACGAGGAGCGGCTGTTCCTTTTGCTTCACGACGCGCCCGAATATGTCATCGGCGACATGATCTCGCCCTTCAAGGCGACGATCGGCGACGCCTATAAGGCGGTCGAAAACCGCATCTTGGCGGCGATCCTGCGCCGCTTCTCGCTGCCCCCGGAGCCCGAGCCCACGCTGATGCTGCTTTGCAAAAGAAGCGACCGCGCGGCGGCCTTTTTCGAGGCGGTTTCGCTCGCGGGCTTTACACGGCGCGAGGCCGAGCGCATCTTCGGCCGCCCGACCCTCCCGGACGACATGAGCGAGGGGCTCGCGCCGCTCTCGGTCGACACTGCGGAGCGTCGCTACCTCGAGCGCTTTTGGGCGCTGGAGAGAAATCGCTGACGTCTCGCGCGAAACGATTTGGCGTCGCGCGACGCGTTTTTTGTTTCGCGCGAAAAGCGCGGCGAACTCTCGGGGGGGAGGCTTGCGCGTGGAGTCGTTGAAACCGGGTCGGCTCTATGTCTGCCCTTTGACGAAGGTCGTGGAGACGGTGCGCGCCACCGGCGCCCGCACGCTCGTGACCATCTTGACGGCGGGAGCGGCCTCCGCGCGTCCGAGCGAGATCGAGCCGCCGCGGCATCTGCGCCTCTCCGTCTCCGACATTGACACGCCGACTGATGGACATGTCCTCCCCGGCGCCGAGCATGTCGAGCGGCTCCTGGCGTTCCTGCATGATTGGGACCGCGCCGAGCCGCTGGTGATCCATTGCTACGCTGGCGTCAGCCGCTCGCCGGCGGCGGCCTTCATCGGCGCCTGCGCGCTGTCGCCCGAGCGCTCCGAGATGGAGATCGCGAGCGAATTGCGCCTCGCCTCGCCGCATGCGACGCCGAACCGCCGCTTCGTCGCGCTCGCCGACCGGATGCTCGGGCGCCAAGGACGCATGATCGAGGCCGTGACGGCCATCGGCCGCGGCGCGGACTGCTTCGAGAGCAAGCCCTTCGCGATGGAACTGCAGTGAAAATCGCTATTTAGGCATCGGGGCTGCGCCGATCCTGCGGAATCACGGCCCGCTCATGCGCCAAATCCGGCTCGCCGCATCGGGCAAGTATTCGCGCGCGGACGGCCTGCCGTAGAGCCAAGCGCGGCCTCGAAGTCGTCGCCCGTCGGCGCAATCGGCGCGCCGACATGCACAGAGATCGCCCCGCGTCGCGGCAGCCAGGAGTAGGCGCGCAGGATCGAGCGCGTTCCACGGATCGTCACGGGAACGACGGGCAGGCCGAGCTGAGCGGCGGTCAAGAAGGCGCCGACGTGGAACTCCAAAAGCCCCGGCATGCGTGAGAACGTGCCCTCGGGAAACCAGACGGCGGGGGCTCCAGCACGCGCCGCCTCCAAGGCCGCCTTCGCGTCGGCAACGCCGCCCGCCGGATCGGTGCGGCGCACGAAAATCGCGTCCAGCCGCCGCAGAAAGGCGCCGGCGACGGCTTGTCGCGCCAGTTCCTCCTTCGCCACGAAGGCGATCGAGCCGGGACAAACGGCGGCCATCACGGCGCCGTCGAGATAGCTCGAGTGGTTCGCGACGATGATCGCGTTCGCCATCGAGGAACAGGCGCCTCTTCTTCGACGACGCAACGAAACGCCGATGAGACGAAAAAAAGCGCGCGCGCCGACACGCAGCGCAGAATGTCGCCAGCTCGGCTTAGGCGCGAGAAGCACGCTTGGCAAAACCCAGGCGGCGGTCAAGAGAAGCGCGCACCAGACATAGGCGCCATAGAGAAGCGCGCCCAAATTCGACAGGGTTCGGCGCAATCGTGGCCCCGCCCCCGTGAGCGCGAGGCGCAGCAATTGCCATTGCGGGCTCGCGCGCGCGCCTTCCAAGACCCCGGCTTCGAACATCGCGCGGGCGGCCGACCGGCGTATCTTTCCGCTCGATGTCTTCGGCGCCGTATGCGGCGCGACGAGCATGATCTCGTCCGGCGCGAGATCGAGCACGGCCTGCGATTTCTCGACGATCGCTTGGCGCAGCGCGTCGCGCCCCGTCGCGTCCGTCACGCGCGTCTCGGCCATCACAATCAGCCGTTCGGTGCCCGCGCGGCGATCGAGCGCTGGGAACACGGCGACGCAGCCTTTTCGAACGCCTTCGAGCGAACCGATGGCTTCCTCGAGCTCTTGCGGGTAGATGTTGCGTCCCGCGCGCTTGATGAGATCCTTGAGGCGTCCGGTGATGAAGATGTCGCCGCCGGCGATGTAGCCGCGATCGCCCGTCTCCAGCCAATCGCCGTCGAAAAGCGCTTTCGTCTTCTCGGGGTTTTGAAAATAGCCCTGCGTCGCCGACGGGCCCTTGAATTGCAGGCGCCCTTCGTGGCGGTCCGGCAGCTCGCGGCCGTGGTCGTCGACGACGCGAATCTCGTTGTGCGGCAGCGGTTGGCCGCAGGCGACAAAAGCCACGGCCTTCGCGCTCTCCTTTTCCACCGTCCGGGCCACGCCCTCTCGGTCCAAGGCGCTTCGGTCGACGCGCTCGATCAGCGGCGGCCTGCCGATCGGCGGAAAGGCGAGCCCTACCGCGTTTTCCGCAAGGCCATAGACCGGCGCCATCATGTCCGGCCGAAAGCCGAATTTGGCAAATCTTTCGACGAAGCGTTCGACCGTGGTCGGGCTCACGGGCTCGGCTCCGTTGACGACGGCGCGCAGCGAAGAGAGATCGAGTCCCGAAAGGGCCGCGTCGTCGATCGCCTTGAGACAGAATTCAAAGGCGAAGTTGGGCGCCGCGGAGATCGTCGCCCTGTGCTCGTGGATCGCCCATAGCCAGCGCGCGGGATCGGCGAGAAACGAGAGCGGCGACATGATCAGAGCGGGCGCGCCATAGTAGAGACTTCCGAGCCAACAGCCGATCAGCCCCATGTCGTGATAAAGCGGCAGCCAGCTCATGACCCTGTCCGCCGACGACGCCTTCACGACCGCGCCCATGGCGCGGATATTGGCGAGGAGGTTGCCATGGGAGAGCACCACGCCTTTCGGATCGCCGGTGCTACCCGAGGTGTATTGAATGAGCGCGGTGGAGGCGGGGGTGGCGGGCAGGGGAGCGGCGAGCGGCGCGCCTTTCGCGAGATCGGCGATCGTCGCGATGTGGCGCAAGCTACGCACGAGGCCGAGCAACAGGCCGGCGACGATGCGAATCTCGCGGTTCGTGATCAGCGCCGAAGCGCCCGCGTTGTTCAAGATGCCGGCTTGGCGGAGGAGATGATCCTCGATGGTCGCCAAGCGGAACGGCGGGTAAATCGGAACGGGAACGGCGCCGGCGAACAGGACGCCGGAGAAGGCGACGAAGAAGTCTCTGCTCGTCGGCAGCATGATGGCGACACGGTCGCCCGGCTCGATCCCGCGGTCGATGAGTCCGCCCGCCACGGCGCAGGCGTCCCGGTAGAGCTCGCCGTACGTCACGGATTCGCGGCGGTCGGCGCTCTTCCATAAGAGCACGTGCCCGCGCTGGCCGCTTCGCTGCGCGTGCGTCGCCAGCGCCTCGATCAGGGTCTCCGCTTCGATCGGCTCCTGCACAGAGTCGAGCTCCGTCCGCTCCTGCTGCGCAAGGCCAAGCCTCTGGCTAAGCGAAGGGGCCGCTTCCACGACCGCCCTGGCGATGTCTTGAGGGGTGCGGGCTTCGCCAAGGAGACTATCAGGAAGCTCGATCTTGAAATGACGACCCAACCGCATCAGCAGCTCGGCGCGAGAAAGGCTGTCGAGGGCGAGGTCGCGGTCGAGATCGCTGTCCAAGCGGACCCTTCGAGCATCGACGAGGGTCGGGTGCAGCTCAGCAACCAGCGCCCGAACGATATCGACAACCTGCGCGCCGACATCCTCGGCCGACGACTTCGGACGGCTTTGCGCCTCGCGGCGTCCATCGTTTGCGGGGCTCGTCAATTTTCCGCTCCTCGTCCCGCCGCGACCTGCCGTCTGCGGCGTTCCCTATCTCGCGGCGGTTTCCCGCAAGGCGCGACGCAGGATCTTGCCCAGCGGCGTCTTCGGCAACTGTTGTCGGAACTCGACATGCCGAGGGACTTTGAACGCCGCGAGGCGCGCTCGACAATGCGCCATGACGTCGGCGGCCGTCAGCGAAGGATTGCGTGCGACGATCACGATCTTCACCGCCTCGCCCGAACGCGCGTCCGGCACGCCGATGACGCCGGCCTCGACGACATCGGGATGCGTCATGGCGATGGTCTCGACCTCAGCCGGATAGACCTTTAGGCCGGAGACATTGATCATGTCCTTCTTGCGATCGACGATGCGCACGAAGCCTGATGCATCGATCGTGGCGATGTCGCCGGTGCGGAAAAATCCGTCGGCCGTCATCGTCGCGGCGCTCTCCGAGGGCCTCTTCCAGTAACCGGCCATGACTTGCGGACCGCGCACGCAAAGTTCGCCGGCTTGCCCGATGGGGAGATCGCCTCCCTCGTCATCGCGGATCGCGATCTCGGTCGAAGGAATGGGAAGCCCGCAGGAGCCAGTGAACTTGGCGGTGTCCATCGGATTGCACGTCACCACGGGAGAGGTCTCGGTGAGGCCGTAGGCCTCAATAATTGTGCCTCCGGTGATCGCATTCCACTTTTTCGCCACTTCTTCCTCGAGCGGCGCCCCGCCCACGGCGGCGAGACGTAAGCTCGTGAAATCGATCTGAGCGAAATCGGAACAATCGACGAGCGCCTTGAACAGAGCATTGACGCCGGGAAAGATGGTGAAAGGCCGCCGTCTCAATTCTCTGACCAGTCCTTTGACGTCGCGCGGGTCCGTGATGAGCACGTTGCTCGCGCCAATTTTGACGCCGAGCAGGCAGCTCACCGTGAGCGCGTAAATGTGAAAGAGGGGGATCGCCGTGATGACGATGTCGCCTCCCTCTTGCATCCGCGAGCGGCATTGCGCGTGGTGCTGCTGCAAATTGGCCAGGATGTTACGGTGGGTGAGCGTCGCTCCTTTAGGCGTTCCCGTCGTGCCGCCGGTGTATTGCAAAAGGGCGACGTCGTTCGGCGCGATGGAGACCGCGCGTCCTTGCCGCTTCGCGCCTTTGCGAAGAGCGTTCGAAAAGGAGACCGCCTGAGCGATGCGCCACGCCGGAACGAGCCGCTTTATGTGCTTGACGAAGAAATTGACGGCGCTCCCCTTGGCCCAGCCCAAGAGATCGCCTAGCTGCGTGGTGATCACGTGCTTGAGGGAGGTCTTCGGCAAAACTTGCTGCACGAGCGAGGCGAAATTCTCCAAAACGACGATCGTCTCTGCGCCGCTATCGGCAAGCTGCCATTCGAGCTCCCGAGCGGTGTAGAGAATGCTGCAATTGACCACCGTGTATCCGCTGCGCAGCGCGCCAAGCAGCGCGATGGGATATTGAAGGATGTTCGGCATCATCAGCGCGATGCGGGCGCCTCTTTCGAGCTTCAGCTCCTCTTGCAGATAGGCGCCGAAGGCTCTCGAAGACCGATCAAGCTCGGCGTAGCTCAGCGTGGATCCCATGTGAACGAACGCCGATTCACGGGAGTATTTCTCGACGCTGCGATCGAACATCTCGCCGATGGACTGGTAGGCGTCGACATCGACGTCTGCGGGAACGCCCGGAGGATAGGATTTCAGCCAAAAACGTTCCATTCGTCGACTTCTTCAAGAAAGAGGCATTGCACAAGAGGCGTTAGCATAAATAGTCGTCCGCGCCGGGGTGCAAAGCGTGACGCGGCGTCGCGCCCCCAGGTCACGGCTGCGGCCGCCCGCGCGTGATCGCCAGCAGCTCGCGCTGCGGCGAGACGACGACGGCGCTCAGGATCCACAGGGACGAAGCCGCGGCGAACAGGCCGAGGCCAAGGAACAGCGACCACATGGGCGCGCCTTGATCTTGCAGGCCCGCGACGATGAGGCCGCCCGCGACAATCGCGCCGGCGTTGAGCACATTGACGGCGGCGATGATGCGGGCTCGCTCGGTTTGAAGCGACTCCGCTTGCAAAGCCGCGGCGCTCGGCACGACGATGAGGCCCCCCGCCGCCGAAAGCAACATCAGGTCGATCAAGGCGCGCAGGGCCCCGGGCGCGGCAAAATAAGCGGCAGGCGCCAGCTGCGCAGCGGGCTCCGCGGGCGCAGTCGCGGCCAAGGTCAGCGTGAGGTCGCCGCAGACGATCGCCCCCAGCGCCGCGCCGATCGCCGCGGGAAGCAGCACGATCCCGCCACGTAGAAGGAACGCCGCGAGAGCGGCGCCGGCGCTGATGGCGACAGCGAAACCGGCGAAATGCAGTGTCACCACGAGCTCCGAGCCCTGTAGCTCGCGCGTGACGATCGTTGGCAGTAGCGCCAAGACGACGGCGCCGATGAGCCAGAAGATCGTCGTGACCACGCCGAGCCGCCAGAGCCGCGTTTGGCCCCAAAGGTCGAAAAGCAGCCTGGCCGTCGCCCGCACGATGTTGAAATCGAGTGCAAGCTCAGCCGCCGCGCGCGACGTCGGCGGCATGAAACGCGCGGCGGCGTAACTTGCTGCGGCAAGGCTGACCATGACGGCGGCGATGAGTGGAGGCTCGCCCCCGCCCTGCATGGACAAGGCGCCGCCGATCGAGCCGAACAGGATCGCGACGAAGGTCGCGCCCTCGATGAGCGCGTTGCCGGCGGCAAGCTCGTTTTTCGCGAGGAAATCCGGGAGCGCGGCGTATTTCACCGGCCCGAACAGCGCGCCGAGCGCGCCGAAGGCCGCCAGCGCAAGGAAAAGCAGCGGCGTCGAGCCGAGAAGGAAGCCCAGGCCAGCGAGCGCGGCGGCGGCGATCTCGATGAGCTTCAGCCGTTGCGCGACGCCGGCCTTGTCGTATTTGTCAGCGAGCTCGCCGCCCAGTGACGAGAGGATGAAGTAGGGCGCCATGAGCGTCGCCGTGGCCAAAGTCGCGAGCGCGGCGCCTCGCTCGCCGCCGATATGCGTGAGGATAAACAGCGCGAGCGCCGCCTTGAAGTAATTGTCGTCGAACGCTGCAAAAAACTGGCACCAGAACAATGGCGCGAAGCGTCGTGAAACGATTAGTGGTTTTTGCGTCGAAATTCTTTCGCAAGAGTCCATCGGGGTCTCCGCATGGTTCGCGCCGCTCATCAAACATAAATCTTGCGCGCGTCAAAGTCCCTTCTGGTCAAACGCGACTTTCAAAGGATCATCGCGTCCGGAGCTGTGGAGGCCGGTTCGTTGTTGTTGCGCGCGGCGGGCCACAGGCGCCGTTGACGCGCGTCATGACGGGAAGTGGTCGCAATGACGGGGTCTAACAGCCGAGCCACAAAACTGGACATGTGGAAGCCTTTGCGGCTCTTCGCGATCGCGCTCGTCGTGGCCTTCGCGACGCCCGCGCTTTGCTCCGTCGCAGGCGATGCAGAGCGTCTCACCGCTCTTCATCGTGAAGGACGGCAAAAGCGACGCCGTCATCGTAAGCTCGCCGCAAGCCGGACGATACGAGCAGAAAGCGGCCGAGGACTTGGCGAAATACATAAAGATAATGACCGGCGCCGTCGTGCCGATCGTCACCTTCGGCGTTTCTCGGCTCGGGAGCACGGCCGGGCAGGAAGAATTCGAATTGAGAAACATGTTCGTCGCCCGCCGACACATCCGGAGCGCGGCTCACTCCTTGTGGAGCTACGCAAGGGGCTTGGTCAACAATCCCTTCGAGAGTCCGCTGACGAACGCCGGGACGATGGAGCAAGTGGCGCGCAATGTCGCCCCCCGATACCTTACCTAGAAGGGAGAGCGATCTCAGTCGGGATGAACGACGGCATTTATGCGTCGGACTATCCGCGCGACGTGGAGTTGAGGAAGGTACAGTGGGACAAATATATGATGGAGTGGTCCGTCACCGATCCGATGCTGGAGCTTTTGAATGGCGTGGCTCAGAGACTGCGTGAGAAATATCCGGACAGTCCCGCTCAGCTCCACTTCCTTGTCTATTCCAACATGTTTCTTCCCCCCAAACGCGACATGGAGCTCGAGCCGACGCTCTTCCCGCATGTCGCGCCGATCGACATCGACCCCACGCATGCGATGGGCGATCCGCAGTCTCCGAAAAACGAGTATGCGGCGATCCTCGAGAAATGGGTGAAGTCGCGGCCGGGCCGCGTGATCATCTACGACTACGATCAGGGCATGCTCGTTTGGCGCGATCTCCCAACCCCTCCCATCTTGCTTTCAGCAAGGACGTCAAGCGCTATCGCGACTTGGGGATCCTCGGCTTGACCACCGAAACGCGCATGGCGTTGGCGACGACCGGCATAAACCTCTATCTCCGCGGCCGGCTCATGTGAGAATCCGGATGAAGACGTCGAGGCCCTGATAGAAGACTTCTATCAGAGCTTTTTTGGACCCGCGACGCAAGCGCCGATGCGCGCCTACTGGAATGCGATATTCGACGCCTGGCGGGAGACGCTCGTCACGGAGCACGAGTATTTCCTGGCGCCGGCAATTTACACGCCGGAACTGGTCGAGCGTCTCGGCGGTTTACTGGCGCAAGCCGAAGCGGCGACCGCGTCTGTGCAGAACTCGGGACGATCGCTATCGCGTAACGAAGAACTCTATCTGGAGCGGTTGCGCTTCGTCCGTCTCGGATATGAAACGCTTAAATCCTACATCCTCATGGAAACGGCGGCCGCGACCCATGTGGATTACGCGACCGCGATCGCCGCGGGCGAAGTGGGGCTCCGTGCGCGCGACGAGCTTACCCGAATGAACCCATCTTTCACGACGACGCGCATGGAGGCCGGCCCAGCATTTTGGCCCGGCGAGCTGCAACAGTTTCGCGACCTGCATGCTTTGGTCAACGGGGAAAAAGGGCGCCTCGTCACCAAGCTCCCTCTCGAGTGGAGCTTCCATCGCGACAAGGAGGGTTCCGGCAGGGAGCGCGGATTCCTGGATGGACCCGTAGATTTGACATTCTGGCGCGCGCACAAGAGCGAATACACAGGAGATGCGCGAAAAGACTATCCTGTTGATCAATGGGAGGAGGCGCGGACGGATCTTTATATCCAGGCGCAAGGCGTGCGGGATCCTGATCGGCAGAGCTACACCGGGGACTTGTGGTATCGCACCGACATCGAGCTTTTTCCGGATCAAGTCGCCGCAAATCCGCATATCCACTTCCCCGGCCTCTTCAACGAGTGCGAGTTCTATGTGAATGGGCGCGAGGTGGGCAGGCGCGCTCAGGCCAAGCTCTGGTGGAACGACGATTATCATTTTGAATGGGACGTGCCGCTGAACGCGGCGCTTCACACAGGAGCAAACGCTCTTGCGCTGCGTTGCCACAATCCGCATCACATGGGCGGCATGCTCCGACGGCCTTTCCTTTACGCCCCGTCCGCCAATGCGCGGTGAAGTGGGCAAAAGCTGTGAATAGCTCAAGCGATCGAGGCCCGGCTGGGCCTCCGCTCTTCACAGGATTGTCAGAATCGACATAGTTGTCTGGCAGTTTCGCTGCAAAGCGAGGAACATCTTCAGCTCGGCTATCATGGCCGCCGCGCGGGTCTTCATCGCCTCCAAATTCGTCAATTCCCCTGCGGCAGCGAAGCCGTCCGGTCATAAAATCTCAGTCACTTTCGGCTACATCAACAAGGAGCGATTTCGATGGAATATGGTCTCGCCCGTAAGCTCTTAGCGGAATTCCTCGGCACTTTCTGGCTCGTGTTCGGGGGCGTCGGAAGCGCCGTGCTCGACGCGGCCTTTCCGCATCTCGGCATAGGCTTCCTTGGGGTTGCGTTCGCCTTTGGGCTTACCGTGCTGACGGGAGTGTACGCCTTCGGCCCCATTTCAGGGGGGCACTTCAATCCGGCGGTGTCGCTGGGCCTCGCGACGGCCGGGCGATTGCCGTGGCTTCATCTTGGGCCCTACATCATCGTGCAGGTCCTCGGCGGCGTCGCGGCTGCAGGCTGGCTCCTTCTCGTCGCTTCGGGCAAGGCGGATTTCTCGCTCGCCGGCGGATTTGGCGCAAACGGCTACGGCGAGCACTCTCCGGGCCATTACACGCTGCTTTCCGCCCTGGCGATCGAACCCTTGCTGACGGCGTTCTTCGTGTTGGTCATCCTGGGAGCGACCGAAGCGCGCGCGCCTGCTGGCTTTGCCGGGATCGCGATCGGCCTCGCGCTGACCCTCATCCATCTGATCTCGATCCCCGTGACCAACACCTCGGTCAATCCCGCGCGCTCGACCGGTCCGGCTCTCTTCGTGGGCGGTTGGGCTTTGCAGCAACTGTGGCTGTTTTGGGTGGCTCCGCTCGTTGGCGGCCTGATCGGTGGGATCATCCACCGTTTGGCGCTCGCTCACGTGCCCAAACGTGAGATCGAGGACGAAGGCAATACGGCGCTGCGCTAACGCTCATCCCGCAAGGGACGCTTTCTCGAGCGACGAGAAGGGCGCGAGATCGAAATGGTGGAGCGAGCAGCCGCAAGAGTGTTCCTACTTTTGGGCTGCTCGCTCCAGGCGCTTGACCCGGACCCGCAAGCATAGCGTCAGAGTTGACCGAGAGCGCGGCCGGGTGAGCCTTAAGGCCGCTCCCTTGAAGCCGGCAAGATCGCGAGGCTGGCCGGTCCTGACAAATGGAAGCGCGCCCTGCGACTGGGTTGCCGAAGTGTTTCCCTGCGAGAAACGGTTGCTGCGCGACAACCGGAGTGCGCAGCCGTCAGAGAAGCATCAGCGCCCACAGCGCGGCGATAATCGCCCAGAGCGCCGCATCCGCACGGCGGTAGATCGCGAGGGCTCGATCGATGTCGGCGGGCCCGGCGTCTTCTCGGCCGTCTCCAAGCCACGGGCCTTCATGAGCCGCGCCGCCGTATGTGCGGGGTCCGCCGAGCCTCACACCCAGTCCCGCCGCCATTGCCGCCTCGGGCCAGCCGGCGTTGGGCGAGGCGTGTTTCTTGGCGTCGCGCACGACGCAAGCGAAGGCGCGGCTGCAACCTTCGCCCGCCGCGAGCGCGATCAGCAGAGCGGAGAGGCGCGCGGCGGGCAGATTGACGAGATCGTCGAGCTTCGCCGCCGCGAAGCCAAAATCCTCATAGCGCGCGCTGCGATGTCCGATCATGCTGTCGGCGGTGTTGATCGCCTTATAGAGCAGCGCGCCTGGAAATCCGAGGAGCGCCATCCAGAAGGCCGGCGCGACGACGCCATCTGAGAAATTCTCGGCCAAGCTCTCGATCGCCGCGCGCCCGACGCCGGCCTCGTCGAGCGCCGCGACATCGCGTCCGACGATTTGTCCGACCGCGGCGCGGCCCGCTTCGAGCGAGCGCTCCAGCGCGCGCGCCACCGCGTCGACATGCGCATGGAGGCTGCGCTGCGCGAGCAGGCTGGAAGCGAGCGCCGCCAGCGGCAAGATGCCGAGGGGTAGGGGAGAGAGCGCCGCCTGCAGGCCGACGCCCGCCGCGGCTAACGGGAGAAGCAGCAGCGCCAGCGCCAGAAAGCCGCGCGCTCGCCGCGCGCGCCCGGCCTCGCCGTGATTGAGCGCGCGATCGAGCGCGTCGATCGCGGCGCCGAGCCAGGCCGCGGGGTGACCGATACGCTCGAAGAGGAACTGCGGATAACCGAGGCCCGCCTCCAGGGCCAAGGCTAGCAGCGTCAGTCCTAGAAAACCCTGGATCGCCGCGTGCAATCAGGCCCCTTTCCTTGGGAACACGCGCGAGGTCACGCTGCGTTCAGGGCCAACGGGCTGAACGCAGAAAACGTGATTTTGCGAAAAACCGGTTTCCACTTTTTCACATCGCGCTTTAGCGGCCGTAGGTCGCGGTGATGTTGGCCTTGGCCAGCGCGCTCTGGCTGATCGTGAAGCCGACGGTCGCGGTGCGGTCTGTCGGCTTCACGTCGAGCTTCTCCACCGGCAGGGCGTAGACCGTGAAGACATAGCGATGCGGGCCATGGCCCTTGGGCGGGCAGGGGCCGCCGTAGCCGACCTCGCCGAAATCCGTCTCGAGCTGCTTTGCTCCCGCCGGCATCGATTTGCCGTCGGCCGCGCCCGCGCCTCGCGGCAGCGAGCGGACGGCGGCCGGAATGTCGATCGCCAGCCAGTGCCAGAAGCCCGCACCGCCCGTCGGGGCGTCGGGATCATGCACAAGCACGGCGAAGCTCTTCGTGCCGGCTGGCGGGTCGGTCCATTCCAGCGCGGGCGATAGGTTCTGCCCCGAGCAGCCGAAGGAATTGTAGATAAAGGTGTCGCCGATCGTCTTCCCAGGCGAAATGTCCGGGCTCTTCAATTCGAAGGCCTGCGCGCCGCCGGACGCCTCCGCCGCGAAAAGGGAGACGAAGCCCAATAAATACAAGCTGCGATACATCCGATGCTCCTCGATCAAGGAAAGAAGGGATCGGAAGCCTCTAACCGATTTGCGCGCCGTTGTCCTGCGGCGGCTCGATGCTCGCAGAAAGGCCACCAAAAGTGATTATAAAACAGGCGATATGTCTAATTATTAAGCTCAAATAGTTTAGCTTTTGGGCATCGTCGCACATCTTTGAAGCGGCTATGATGTGGCGGAAGACAGTTTTTTGTCTTTTCGGTCAGTCTGGCGCCGCGATTGCCTACGATTAGGCCGGCATGCCCGATGTGAAGGCAGGAATAGAAAATCGTCATGAAACTCGTCACCGCAATCATTAAGCCGTTCAAGCTCGACGAGGTGCGCGAGACCCTGAACGCCCTGGGCGTCAATGGCATGACAGCGACGGAGGTCAAAGGCTACGGCCGTCAGAAGGGCCATTCGGAGATATACCGGGGCGCGGAATATCTCGTCTCCTTCCTTCCCAAGGTGAAGATCGACATCGTCGTCGCCGAGGAGATGGCGCAGGACGTCGCTGAGACGATCATGCGCGTTGCGCGCACCGGCCACATCGGCGACGGCAAGATTTTCGTCTTCACGATCGAACACGCTCTGCGCATTCGCACCGGGGAAACGGACGCCGACGCGCTCTGAGGGCGGATCCAGGCCCTCCTCCTCCGCAACAATCCAACCGAGACCTTCGATGTCGAGAATTTTCCCGGCCCTCGCCGGTTTTGTCTTCGCCTTTTTCGCAAGCTCGCCTGCGTTTGCCGAAACCGCCGCCAAGATCGACGCCGCCGACACCGCCTTCATGATCGCCGCGACCGCGCTCGTCTTGATGATGACGCTGCCCGGGCTCGCGTTGTTCTACAGCGGCATGGTGCGCAAGAAGAACGTGCTCGCGACGATGGCGCAGAGCCTGATCGCGACGGCAGTCGTCTCGCTGCTTTGGGGCGTTGTGGGCTACAGCCTCGCCTTCTCGGGGGACGGCGCCTACATCGGCGATCTCGCCCGCTTCATGCTGTCGGGGGTCGGGATCGACACGGTGAGCCCCCTCGCCAAGACGATTCCGGAAATGCTCTTCATGGCCTATCAGATGACCTTCGCGATCATCACTTGCGCCCTTGTCGGCGGCTCGACGGCGGAACGCATGAGCTTTTCCTCCTTCGTCCTGTTCTGCGTCCTGTGGCTCTTCGTCGTCTATGTGCCCTCGGCGCATTGGGTCTGGGGTGGCGGTTTCCTGCAGAAACAGGGCCTGCTGGACTTCGCCGGCGGGACGGTGGTGCACATCAACGCGGGCGTCGCCGGACTCGTCACCGCGCTCCTCATCGGCAAGCGCCAGGGCTACGGACGCGAAAACATGGCGCCTTTTGACCTCGCGCTCGCGGTGATCGGCACCGGGCTGCTGTGGGTCGGTTGGTTTGGCTTCAACGGCGGCTCGGCGCTTTCGGCGGGCTCGCGCGCGGTCTTCGCCATCGTCGCCACGCACCTCGCCGCTTGCGCCGGCGCCTTGACCTGGACCGCGCTCGAATGGCTGCAGCGCGGCAAGCCGTCGGTGCTCGGCGTCATCTCCGGCGCGGTCGCGGGCCTCGGCACGATCACCGCGGCCTCCGGCTATGTGCTTCCCTGGCACGGGGCGGTCATCGGGGTCGCCGCGGGGGCCGTCTGCTATTACTTCTGCACCAGCGTGAAGCACCGCTTCAATTACGACGACACGCTCGACGTGTTCGGCGTCCACGGCGTCGGCGGCATTCTCGGCACGCTGCTCACCGGCGTCTTCGCGACCCGCGCGGTGACGGCCGCGGGCGACGACCCCGGCGTCTCGGGCCTCCTCGAAGGCGACGCGCATCAATTCCTGGTGCAGGCGCAAGGGGTGGGCGTGACCGTGCTCTGGTGCGTGGTGGGCACGTTCATCGTGCTGAAGCTGACGAATTCTGCTCGCGCCGCTGCGCGTCGTTTCCGACCAGGAGCGCGAGGGCCTGGACATCGCGCTGCACGGCGAAGCTCTGCATCAGTAGAGAGACAGGCCGGAAGCCGCCCTGCGTCGACCCGTTTATGGCCTCGCGCAAGGCCGACCTCTGCCTTTGCGCACTGCGGCGCTCCTCGTGGGCGCGCAGGCTGGCGACCTACGGGATCGACCTTCCGCTGGCCGACGGCGTCGTCTGCGACTATACCCGCATGCGAGGGCGGCGTTGGCGGCGCGCTCGGCCTCAAGCGCATGCTCAGCGTCCGGGGCTGCGACCCCAGGCGCGACCTGCTCGTGTATGAGGCCTATCCCGGCAAGATCGTCGAGGGCGGTCCAGACAATTTGACCTCGGCGGTCCGATCCATCCCTGGGGCTCCGATGCTCCGCCGCGCTGCGCGGATTTCATGAAGTGAGGGCGTGTGAGCGAATCCGCGACGAAGCCGCTCGGGGCCGGCGTCTCCTCGGCGATCGTCACCGAGGACGAGGCGGGGCTTAGGCTAGACCGCTGGTTCAAGCGGCGCGTGCCGGCTCTCTCGCTCTCGCATCTCGCCAAGATCTGCCGCAAGGGCGAGGTGCGGGTCGATGGAAAGCGCGTCGAGACCTCGACGCGTCTCGAAGAGGGCCAGACGATCCGCATACCGCCGTTAAATATCGAGGCGCCCGCCGCCCCGGCGGAGAGGCGCGCCGACCCCGAGGATGCGCGCGCGCTCGCTGACATGACGCTCTACGAGGACGCCGACGTGCTCGTCCTCAATAAGCCTTTCGGGCTCGCGGTGCAGGGCGGCTCGGGCACGACGCGCCATATCGACGGCATGCTCGCGGCGCTCGCCAAGGGCGATAATCGCCCCGTGCTCGTGCATCGGCTGGATCGCGACACGAGCGGCGTGCTGCTCGTCGCCAAGAATCGCCGCAGCGCCGCGGCGCTTGGCGAGGCCTTTCGCTCGCGGCAGGCCAAGAAAATCTATTGGGCGCTCGTCGAAGGCGCTCCCAAGCTCGCGCAGGGGCGAATTTCCCTCTACCTCGCCAAGGGGGAGGGCATGGGGGACGCGCGCAAGGCTTCGAGCGGTCGGCGCGCGCCGGAGCGAGAAGCCCAGGAAAGAGTGCGCGTGGCGCGTCACGGCGAGACCGACGCGCAGCATTCGCTGACCTATTACGCCACGGTCGAGAAGGCCGCGCCGCGCTGCGCCTGGCTGTCGATGAAGCCGCTCACTGGCCGCACGCATCAGTTGCGGGCGCATGCGGAAGCGATGGGCCATCCGATCTTCGGCGACCCGAAATACGGTCATAGGCCCGAGGACGAAGTTCGCCGCCGCGATCCGCTGCGCGCCATGCCCGAGGGGCTGGAGAAGAAGCTGCATCTGCTGGCCCGAAGGCTCGTGCTCCCGCACCCCAAGGGCGGGGTTATCGACGTGACGGCGCCGCTCCCGGCGCATATGCGCAAGACTTGGGAGACCTTCGGCTTCGACGCGAAAGCCTACGATCCGATCGAGGATGCGCCGGAGGCGTGAATGGTTGAAGAAAAAGAACAGGATCTGAGCTCGGCGATCTTCGTCGCCCCCGCCGAGCGCGACCCGCTGCGCATCGTGGCCGATGGCGGCAAGCCCAAGAGGCTCGCGCGCTTTTATAAGACGGTCGCGGTCGCGCCGCAGGCGCAAGGCTTCGCGGTGCTGCTGGACGGCAAGCCTGTGCGCACGCCGGCGCGGGCGCCGCTGCTGGCTCCCACGGAAGCGTTGGCCCTGGCGATTTCCAGGGAGTGGGAGCAGCAGGCGGAATATGTCGAGCCGGGGCAAATGCCCCTGACGCGCCTCGTCAATTCCGCGATCGACGGCGTCAGCGCGCGCATGGCGGAGGTCGAGGCGGATGCGGCCAGATATGCGGCTTCCGATCTCGTCTGCTACCGCGCTGGCGACCCGGAAGCGCTCGTCGCCGCACAGCGCGAGGCCTGGGACCCGCCGCTCGCCTTCATTCGCGACCGCTGCGGCGCCCGATTCACGCTTTCGGAGGGCATCATCCACCAGGCGCAGCCGCGCGAGGCGTTGGAGGCGACCGGCCGGCTGCTGCATGACACGGTGGGCGCAGGCGGGGCGGCGCCGTTCCGCCTCACGGGGATTCATTCGATGACCACGCTCTCGGGCTCTCTGGTCATCGCGCTGGCGGTGGCGCTGCGCTACTTCGACGCGGACGCGGGCTTTGCGGCGGCGCATGTCGACGAGGATTATCAGCTTCGCGTGTGGGGCGGCGACGCCGAGGCCTTGGCGCGGCGCGCGCGCCGACTCGAGGAAATGCGCGCTGCGGCGCTGTGCGTTGCGCTCTCCGGTTGAACTCGCAGGCGCCGCAATTTTGAGCGGAGCCGTGGGCGGCCCGCGACAAATTCCGCAGGGGAAACAAAGCCGGCTTCCGCACTTGCTTTCGCGGCGCCGCTTTGTTACGGAACGCGCGCCGCGGCGGCGGCTTTCGCTTGAGGCCTCTAGCGCCGAAGGGAGCGATTGCAGCGCCTGAGATAGGCCGCGGGCCGCCAAATTACCGGAGCGCATTCATGCCGCCCCTCTTCGAACAATACCTGCCGCTCATCATCTTCGGAGCGCTGTCGGTCGTGATCGCCGGCGCGCTTCTCGTCGTGCCGTTCCTCGTCGCCTTCAAGGCGCCCGATCCGGAAAAGCTGTCGGCCTATGAGTGCGGGTTCAACCCGTTCAACGACGCGCGCATGAAGTTCGACGTGCGCTTCTACCTCGTCTCGCTGCTGTTCATCGTCTTCGACCTCGAGGTCGCCTTCCTGTTTCCCTGGGCCCTCGCCTTCAAGGAGGCAGGAGCCTTCGGATTCTGGTCGATGATGGTCTTCCTCGGCGTGCTGACGGTCGGCTTCGTCTATGAGTGGCGCAAGGGGGCGCTCGAATGGGATTGATCGGGCAACCTCGCCAGACGCTGGTCGCCCCCGCCGCGACCGGGCTCATCGATCCGCGCACCGGCAAGCCCGTCGGCGCGACCGATCCGCTCTTCGTCGAGATCAACAATGAGCTCGCCGACAAGGGCTTCTTCGTCACGGCGACCGACGATCTCATCACCTGGGCGCGCACCGGCTCGCTGATGTGGATGACCTTCGGTCTCGCTTGTTGCGCCGTCGAGATGATTCAGGCGGCGATGCCGCGCTACGATCTGGAGCGCTTCGGCTTCGCCCCGCGCGGCAGTCCGCGGCAGTCCGACGTCATCATCGTCGCCGGCACGCTCACCAATAAAATGGCGCCCGCGATGCGTAAGGTCTACGACCAGATGCCGGAGCCGCGTTACGTGATCTCGATGGGCTCCTGCGCCAATGGCGGGGGCTACTACCATTACTCCTATTCGGTGGTGCGCGGCTGCGACCGGATCATTCCGGTCGACGTCTACGTGCCGGGCTGCCCGCCCTCCGCGGAAGCGCTGGTCTACGGCATGCTGCTGCTGCAAAAGAAGATCCGCCGCACCGGCACGATCGAACGGTGAGGCGAATAGGCAGTGGCGAGGGGCGAACCTTTGATCGCCGTTCGCCGCTCGCCATTCGCTCAAATCTGCAAGGACGCGAATGAGTTCGGAACTCGAGTCCCTCGGCGCCAAAATCGCCGGAGCAACCGGCGGCGCGATCACGGACGTGAAGGTCGCCTTTGGCGAGCTCACGCTGACGGTCGCGCGCGACAAATGGCTCGACGTGGCGAAGACGCTGCGCGACGCGGCCGATTTTCTCTTCGTCAACATCATTGACGTGACCGCCGTGGACTATCCGGAGCGCGAGGAGCGCTTCGAGGTGGTCGCGCATCTGCAGAGCCCGAAGCACAATCGTCGCATCCGTCTCAAGACGCGCACCGACGAGACCACTGCGGTCGCCTCGCTGACGGCGGTTTACCCCGGCGCCGATTGGTACGAGCGCGAGACCTATGACCTCTTCGGCGTGCTGTTCTCCGGACATCCGGATCTGCGGCGAATCATGACGGATTATGGTTTCGACGGCCATCCGCTGCGCAAGGACTTCCCGATGACGGGCTACGTCGAGGTGCGCTACGACGACGAGCAGAAGCGCGTCGTCTACGACCCGGTGCGGCTGACGCAGGAGTATCGCCAGTTCGACTTCGCCTCTCCCTGGGAGGGGACGGCCTATGAGCTGCCGGGTGACGAGAAGGCGAGAAACCAAGAGTAAGGCAGGCTGGAAAGCGATCGACTTTTGGCCGCCCCAAGGATTCGAAAAATGACCGACCAGCAGCCCTTCCGCAACTTCAACGTCAACTTCGGGCCGCAGCATCCAGCGGCGCATGGCGTGCTGCGCCTCATTCTCGAACTCGACGGCGAAGTCATCGAACGCGCCGATCCGCATGTCGGATTTCTGCATCGCGGCACCGAGAAGCTGATGGAGTCGCGCACCTATCTGCAGAACCTGCCTTATTTCGATCGGCTGGACTATTGGTCGCCGATGAATCAGGAGCATGCCTTCTGCCTTGCGATCGAGCGCCTGCTCGGCGTCGAGGTTCCCCGTCGGGGCCAGCTCATCCGCGTGCTCTTCGCCGAGATCGGCCGCCTGCTGTCGCATCTGCTCGGCGTCTGCGCCCAGACGGCTGACGTCGGCGCGCTGACCCCCCAGCTTTGGGGGTATAACGAGCGTGAACTGCTGATGGCCTTTTACGAGCGCGCCAGCGGCGCGCGCGTGCACGCCAATTATTTTCGTCCCGGCGGCGTAGCGCGCGATTTGCCCGACCAGCTGGTGGAGGACATCGGCGCCTTTTGCGATCCTTTCTTGAAAGTGTTGGACGATCTCGACGCGCTCGTCATCGGGAATCGCATCTTCAAGCAGCGCAACGTAGACATCGGCGTCGTATCGCTCGAAGACGCCTGGAAGTTCGGCTTTTCCGGGGTGATGGTGCGCGGCTCGGGCGCCGCCTGGGATCTGCGCAAGGCCCAGCCCTACGAGTGCTATGAAGAGATGGAGTTCGATATCCCTGTCGGCAAGCATGGTGATTGTTACGATCGCGTCGTCGTCCGCATGGAGGAGATGCGGCAGTCGACCTCGATCATTCGCCAATGCGTGAACAAGCTGCTCGAGGCCGAGAACCGCGGCCCCGTGCAAGTGACAAACAACAAGATCGCGCCGCCTTCGCGCGCGGAGATGAAGCGTTCGATGGAAGCTTTGATCCATCACTTCAAACTGTTCACCGAAGGGTTTCGCGTTCCGGCCGGCGAGGTCTACGCCGCCGTCGAGGCGCCCAAGGGCGAATTCGGCGTCTATCTCGTCTCGGACGGCAGCGACAAGCCGTATCGCTGCAAAATTCGCGCGCCGGGCTTCGCGCATTTGCAGTCTCTGGATTTCCTTTGCCGCGGCCACTTGTTCGCCGATGTGACCGCCATCTTCAGCTCGCTCGATATCGTCTTCGGGGAGGTCGATCGCTAATGTCCACTCGTCGCCTTGCCGAAGTCCAGCCGGAGAGCTTCGCCTTCACGCCGCAGAACGAGGCGTGGCTCGAGAAGCAGATCGCCAAATATCCCGACGGTCGTCAGGCGTCGGTGGTCGTGCCGGCGCTTTGGCAGGCGCAAAAGCAGCACGATTATTGGCTGCCGCAAAAGGCGATCGAGGCGGTCGCCGACAAGCTCGGCATGCCGTATATCCGCGTGCTCGAGGTCGCGACCTTCTATTCGATGTTCAACCTCGAGCCTGTGGGCAAGTTCTATGTCCAGCTCTGCGGCACGACGCCCTGCGTGCTCGCGGGTTCCGACGATCTGATCAAGGTGCTCGAGCACAGGGTCGGGCCGCAGCGCAAGGTGACGGCCGACGGCCTGTTCTCCTGGCTCGAGGTCGAATGCCTCGGCGCCTGCTGCAACGCGCCGATGGTGCAGATCAACGACGACTACTACGAGGATCTCACGGCCGAGAGCTTCGAGAAGCTGCTCGACGACCTCGCCGCCGGCCGGCCGGTGAAGACCGGCTCCCAGACGGGCCGCGTCAGCTCCGAGCCCTTGGGCAAGCTCACGAGCCTCACGTCGCTCTACGGCGAAGGCGCGAAATAAACCGATCGAAGCGAAACGGACAGAGAAAACATGCTCTCCGACGCAGACCGCATTTTCACCAATCTCTATGGCCTGGGCGACCGATCGCTTGCGGGCGCGAGGAAGCGTGGGCAATGGGACAACACCAAGGCCCTGCTCGCCAAAGGACGCGACAAGATCATCGCCGAGGTGAAGAATTCAGGCCTTCGCGGCCGCGGCGGCGCGGGCTTCTCCACGGGTCTGAAGTGGTCCTTCATGCCCAAGGAGATCGATCCGCAGCGCCCGCATTATCTCGTCATCAACGCGGACGAGTCGGAGCCCGGCACCTGCAAGGATCGCGAGATCATGCGCAACGACCCGCATACGCTGGTCGAAGGCGCGATGATCGCCTCCTTCGCGATGGGCGCGCACGCCTGCTACATCTATGTGCGCGGCGAGTTCATCGCCGAGCGCGAGGCGCTGCAGCGCGCCGTGGACGAGGCCTATGAGGCGAAGCTCATCGGCACGGACAATATCCACGGCTATCCCTTCGATCTTTATGTGCACCATGGCGCCGGCGCCTATATCTGCGGCGAGGAGACGGCGCTGCTCGAGAGCCTCGAGGGCAAGAAGGGCATGCCGCGCCTGAAGCCGCCGTTCCCAGCCAATGTCGGGCTCTACGGCTGCCCGACGACGGTCAACAACGTCGAGTTCATCGCAGTCGCGCCCACGATCCTGCGGCGCGGCGACGCCTGGTTCGCCGGCATCGGCAAGCCGAACAACACGGGCACGAAGCTCTTCAGCATTTCAGGCCATGTGAACCGCCCCTGCAACGTCGAAGAGGCGATGTCGATCTCGTTCCGCGAGTTGATCGACGTCCATTGCGACGGCGTCCGTGGCGGTTGGGACAATCTGCTCGCCGTGATTCCTGGCGGTTCCTCCGTGCGCTGCGTTCCGGCGCATCAGATCATCGACTGTCCGATGGATTTCGACAGTCTCGCCAAGCTCGGCTCCGGTCTCGGCACGGCGGCGGTGATCGTCATGGACAAGTCTACCGACATCATTCGCGCGATCGCGCGGCTCTCGTATTTCTACAAGCACGAGAGCTGCGGCCAATGCACGCCGTGCCGCGAAGGCACGGGCTGGATGTGGCGCGTCATGCAGCGCATGGTCGAGGGCCGGGCGCACAAGAAAGAGATCGACATGCTCTTCGACGTCTCGAAGAAGATCGAGGGCCATACGATCTGCGCGCTCGGCGACGCGGCGGCCTGGCCGGTGCAAGGGCTGATCACGCATTTCCGTGACGTGATTGAACAACGCATCGATCAATACGCGGCCAATCCGCACAGCGAGCCGGTCCCCGTGGCGGCGGAGTGAGGCATTGAGGCAGCGAGTTGACACATTGGAGAAGGGCAAGTGACCAAGATTTTCTCGTCGATGGCGTCGAGGTGGACGTCCCGCCCGAATACACGCTGCTGCAAGCCTGCGAGACCGCCGGCGCGGAAGTGCCGCGCTTTTGCTATCACGAGCGGCTGTCCGTGGCCGGCAATTGTCGCATGTGCCTCGTCGAGGTGAAAGGCGGCCCGCCCAAGCCGCAGGCCTCCTGCGCCATGGCCGTCAAGGATCTGCGTCCCGGCCCGAACGGCGCGCCGCCCGAGGTCTTCACCAAATCGCCGATGGTGAGGAAGGCGCGGGAAGGCGTCATGGAGTTTCTGCTCGTCAACCATCCGCTCGACTGCCCGATCTGCGATCAGGGCGGCGAGTGCGATCTGCAGGACCAGGCGCTCGCCTTCGGCGGCGACTCCTCGCGCTTCGCCGAGAACAAGCGCGCGGTCGAGGACAAGTATATCGGGCCGCTGGTCAAGACCGAGATGAACTCGCTGCATTCATTGCACGCGCTGCGTCCGCTTCACCGCGGAGGTCGCCGGCACCGCCGACATGGGCGCGATCGGCCGCGGCGAGGACATGGAGATCACCACCTATCTCCAAACCGCGATGACCTCCGAGCTGCAGGGCAATGTCGCCGATCTCTGCCCGGTCGGCGCGCTGCTGCCCAAACCGCAGAATTTTCGCGCGCGTCCGTGGGAATATCAGAAGACCGAGAGCATCGACGTGCATGATGCGCTGGGTTCGGCGATCCGCATCGACACGCGCGGTCGCGAGGTCGTGCGCATCCTGCCGCGCGGCAATGACGCGGTGAACGAGGAGTGGATATCCGACAAGACTCGCCAGGCGGTGGATGGTCTTGCGCGTCAGCGGCTCGATCGCCCCTACGTCCGCGAGAACGGCCGCCTGCGCCCCGCCTCCTGGCAGGAGGCTTTGTCTCTCATCGCCGCCAAGACGAAGGCGACGGCGGGTTCGCGCATCGGCGCGCTCGTTGGCGATGTCGCCGCCGTCGAAGAGATTTTCGCGCTGAAGCTCCTGGCTGAGAAGCTCGGCGCGCAAAACATCGACTGCCGTCAGGACGGCGCGCGGCTCGATCCCTCGCTCGGCCGCGCCTCCTATCTGTTCAATTCGACGATCGCCGGCATTGACGAAGCCGATGCGCTGCTCATCGTCGGCTCCAATCCGCGCAAGGAGGCGCCGGTCCTGAACGCGCGTATCCGCAGGCGCTGGCTGAAAGGCGGCTTCAAGGTCTCGCTCGTTGGCGAGCAGGCCGATCTGACCTACGACTACGACTATCTCGGCGCGGGAGCGGACTCGCTGCTGCGCTTCGCGCAGAACCCGCCATCGAACGCCAAGAAGCGCATCGTGCTGGTGGGGCAGGGTGCGCTCTCCCGCCAGGACGGCGACGCGATGCTCGGACTCGCCGCGCAGGCGGCGCTAAAGCAAGGCGGAGTCGGCGACGGCTGGAACGGCTTCGGCGTGCTGCATACGGCGGCCGCGCGCGTAGGCGCCTTGGACTTGGGATTCACGCCCGGCGCCGGCGGCAAGACCGCCTGGGAGATGGTCGCGCCGGGAGCGGTTGACCTCATCTTCAACCTCGGCGCCGACGAGATCGACATCGCCCCTGGCGCCTTTGTCGTCTACATCGGCTCGCATGGGGATCGCGGCGCGCACCGGGCCGATGTGGCGCTGCCGGGTTCCGCCTACACAGAGAAGTCCGGCCTCTTCGTCAACACCGAAGGGCGCCCGCAATACGCCGCTCGCGCGGCCTTTCCGCCTGGCGACGCCCGCGAGGACTGGGCGATTTTGCGCGCACTCTCCGGCGCGCTTGGCGATCCGCTTCCCTTCGACTCGCTCGGCCAATTGCGCAAGGCGCTGTTTCAGCGCTGCCCGCACCTGCAGCGCGCGGATGTCGTCGAGAAGGGCGACCCAGCGGCGATCGGCGCCTTGGCGCAGCGCGGCGCCATTGCGATCGCGCATCCCCTCGCTTCGGCGGTCACCGATTTTTACCTCACCAATCCAATCGCCAGAGCCTCCGCGGTGATGGCGGAATGCTCGGCGCTGGCAAAGAACCGGCTGCAGCAGGCGGCGGAATAGGAGCCAGATCGAAATGCTGAATTTGATTTCGGCCGTTGTCTCCTTTCTCATCGAGCATCCGCTGCTGCTTGCGGCGCTGAAGGGCCTCGTCCTGCTCGTCTGCGTGCTGCTGTCGACGGCCGTGCTGATTTACGTCGAGCGCAAGATCTGGGCGGCTGTGCAGTTGCGTCGCGGCCCCAACGTCGTCGGTCCCTGGGGCGTGCTGCAGCCCTTCGCGGATTTCTTCAAGTTCCTGCTCAAAGAGCCCGTGATCCCGGACACGACGAACAAGTTCATCTTTGTGCTCGCCCCGGTTGTCGGCGTTGTGCTCGCCATGGCCGCCTGGGCAGTGATCCCGGTCAACGACGGCTGGGTCGTCGCCGACATCAACGTCGGCGTTCTCTACCTTTTCGCGGTTTCATCGCTCGGCGTTTACAGCGTGATCATGGCCGGCTGGGCGTCGAACTCCAAATATCCATTCCTTTCGGCGCTGCGCTCCGCCGCGCAAATGGTCTCCTACGAGGTTTCGATCGGCTTCGTGATCGTGACCGTGCTGCTCTGCGCGGGCTCGCTCAACCTCGCCGAGATCGTTCACGCGCAGGACACAAAATGGGGCGTGCTCGGCTGGTACTGGCTGCGGCTGCTGCCGATGTATGTGATCTTCTTCATTTCGATCCTGGCCGAGACGAACCGTCCGCCCTTCGATCTTGCCGAGGCGGAATTGGAACTCGTAGCGGGCTTCATGATCGAATATTCGGCCTCGCTCTTCCTGCTGCAGTTCCTGACCGAGCTCGTCGCCATCCTCGGCATGTCGGCGCTGACGACGATCCTCTTCCTCGGCGGCTGGCTCTCGCCCTTCCCGGGGGCTCCGCTCATCGGCGGCTCCAGCGTCTTCTGGTTCCTGTTCAAGCTGTGGAGCGTCGTCTTCTTGTTCTCGATGACCAAGGCGATCGTGCCGCGCTATCGTTACGACCAGCTGATGCACCTCGGCTGGAAGGTGTTCCTGCCGATCTCGCTCGTGATGGTCATCGTGGTCGCCGCGGCGGTGCAGTTCGGCCCCGCGCTGGCCGCTGGTTGAGGTGAAGCCATGAGATTGGATCAGGAAGCGAAATCGCTGTTCCTGCTGGAGTTCGTAGCCGCGTTCTTTCTCGGGATCCGCTACATCTTCAAGCCGAAGGCGACGCTCAATTACCCGCACGAGAAGAATCCGCAGTCGCCGCGCTATCGAGGCGAGCATGCGTTGCGCCGGTATCCCAACGGGGAGGAGCGCTGCATCGCCTGCAAGCTCTGCGAGGCGATCTGCCCGGCGCAGGCGATTACGATCGAGGCGGGTCCGCGCCGTAATGACGGAACGCGGCGCACGACTCGCTACGATATCGACATGGTGAAGTGCATCTATTGTGGCTTCTGCCAGGAGGCCTGCCCGGTCGACGCGATCGTCGAGGGGCCAAACGCGGAGTTCGCCACCGAGACGCGCGAGGAGCTCTACTATAACAAGGAGCGTCTGCTCGAGAACGGCGCGCGCTGGGAGCGTGAGATCGCTCGCAACATCGCGCTCGACGCGCCCTACCGCTAAAGCACGAAGGACGAGACCGTGGACGCCTTATTCTTCTACATGTTCTCCGCGGTGCTGGTCGCCTCGGCCTTCGGGGTGATCGCAGCGCGCAACCCCGTCAATTCGGTGCTTTGGCTCATTCTCGCCTTTTGCAACGGGGCGGGGCTCTTTCTGATTCAGGGCGCCGAGTTCCTGGCCATGATGCTCGTCGTCGTCTATGTCGGCGCAGTCGCCGTGCTGTTCCTCTTCGTCGTGATGATGCTCGACGTCGATTTCGCCGAGCTGCGGCAGGGCTTTCAGAGATATCTGCCGGCCGGGGCCGCGGTCGGAGTCGTGGTCCTTCTCGAGCTTGGCTTCGTCGCGCTGCATTGGCAGTCGGCGCCGGGCGCGCGTGAAGCGGCCGCAACGCCGATCCTCGCCGAGGTCACCAACACCGCGGCGCTCGGCCGGGTGCTCTATACGAAATACGTGATCTTCTTTCAGGCGGCGGGGCTGGTGCTGCTGACCGCGATGATCGGGGCGATCTCCCTGACGCTGCACCATCGGCCGCACGTGAAGCGCCAGAACATCTCGGAGCAGAACGCCCGCACCGCCAAAGGCGTGGTCGAGCTCAAGAAGGTGCGCTCGCGCGCCGGGGTGGAAGGATGAACGCCATGACGACCATCGGTCTTGCCCATTATCTCGTCGTTTCGGCGATCATCTTCACGCTCGGCGTCGCCGGAATCGTGCTCAATCGCAAGAACATCATCGTCATATTGATGTCGGTGGAGCTGATCCTCCTCTCCGTCAATCTGAACTTCGTGGCCTTTTCGACGGCGCTGGGCGATCTCACCGGACAGGTCTTCGCTCTTTTCGTGCTGACCGTCGCGGCGGCGGAAGCGGCAATCGGGCTCGCCATTCTGGTCACCTTCTTCCGCAACCGCGGCACGATCGCGGTGGAAGACATCAACAACCTGAAGGGTTGAGCGCGCGATGATCGCAGCAGTCGTTTTCCTTCCCCTCCTCGGCTTTCTGATCGCCGGCCTCTTCGGCCGACTGATTGGCGCGCGCGGGTCCGAGCTCGTCACGACCGGGTTGCTCTTCGTCGCCGCGGCGCTCTCCTGGAAAATCTTCCTCGACGTGGGCTTCGGTCACGAGGAAGCGCACGCCTCGCTTCTCGCCAATTGGTTCACCTCCGGCACGCTCAAGGTCGACTGGACGCTGCGCGTCGACACCTTGACCGCAGTGATGCTCGTCGTCGTGAACACGGTTTCGAGCCTCGTGCATCTTTATTCGATCGGCTACATGCACGAGGATCCGGACCGTCCGCGCTTCTTCGCCTATCTGTCGCTCTTCACCTTCGCGATGCTGATGCTGGTGACGGCCGACAATCTGGTCCAGATGTACTTTGGCTGGGAAGGCGTCGGCCTCGCATCTTATCTGTTGATCGGCTTCTGGTACCAGAAGCCCTCCGCCAATGCGGCGGCGATCAAGGCCTTCGTCGTCAACCGCGTCGGAGATTTCGGCTTCGCGCTCGGGATCTTCCTCGTTTATCAGCTCACGAATTCCGTCTCATTCGAGGCGATTTTCGCCGCCATCCCCGGCCTTCATGGGAAAGCCGCGCATGTCTTCGGTCTCGACGTCGACGCGCTGACGTTGGCGGCGCTCCTGCTCTTCATGGGCGCGATGGGCAAATCGGCGCAGATCCTGCTGCACACTTGGCTTCCCGACGCAATGGAGGGCCCGACGCCGGTCTCGGCCCTGATCCATGCCGCGACGATGGTGACGGCCGGCGTCTTCATGGTCGCGCGCCTCTCGCCGATTTTCGAGGCTGCGCCCGCAGCTTTGGTCTTCGTGATCATCGTCGGCGCGACGACGCATTTCTTCGCCGGGACGGTCGGACTGGTGCAAAATGACATCAAGCGCGTGATCGCTTATTCGACCTGCTCGCAGCTCGGCTTGATGTTCATCGCCGAGGGCGTCGGCGCCTATTCGCTGGGAATTTTCCACCTTTTCACCCACGCCTTCTTCAAGGCTCTGCTTTTCCTCGGCGCGGGCTCGGTCATCCATGCGATGCACCACGAGCAGGACATGCGTCGCATGGGCGGATTGCGCAAGGACATCCCCTTCACTTTCTGGGTGATGATCATCGGCACCCTGGCGATCACCGGCTTCGGCGTGCCCTTCACGTCCTTCGGCCTTGCGGGCTTCTTCTCGAAGGACGCGATCATCGAGGCGGCCTTCGCCGCAAGCCGTCATCACCCCGCGGCGCTCTATGGCTTCATCATCGCGGTGTTCGTCGCGGGGCTGACCTCCTTCTACTCCTGGCGCCTCGTGTTCATGACCTTCTTTGGCAAGCACGCGTCAGAGGCGCGCGGCCATGGCGATCACGACCAAGCCTCCGCGCATGGCCACGACGATCACGGGCACGGTCACGATCACACGCCCCACGAGTTGCCGCTCGTCATGCTCGTGCCGCTGGGCGTGCTAGCTTTTGGCTCGATTGTCGCGGGCTACGTCTTCGAGCCCGATTTCGTCGGCCACGCCTTCGACGAATTCTGGAAGAGATCGCTCTTCGTCGGCGAAGAGAATCACATCCTGCACGAGATGCACGACCTTCCGCGCTGGGTTTCGATTGCGCCGACCGTCATGATGGCCGCGGGCTTCCTCGTCTCGCTCTACATGTATGTGCTGCGCCCCGGCGTGGCGGAGAAGCTCGCCGCCGCCTTCCCGGGCCTCTATCGCTTCCTCCTCAACAAGTGGTATTTCGATGAGCTCTACGATCGGCTCTTCGTCAAACCCGCCTTCGCGATTGGACGCCTGCTTTGGAAGGGCGGCGACGGCCGCATCATCGACGGGATCGGCCCCGATGGCGTGGCGGCGCGCGTGGTCGACGGCGCGCGCCTCGCGGTGCGCGCGCAAACCGGATATCTCTACCATTACGCCTTCGCGATGCTGATCGGCGTCGCAGCGGTCGTCAGCTGGCTCGGCGCCTGGAGCATTCGCTAATGTTCGGTTTCGGCATTCTTTCCGGACTCACCTTCCTTCCGCTGGTCGGCGCGGCTTTCATTCTGACGCAGCGCGGCGATGACGAAGCGACGCTGCGCAACGTTCGATGGGCCGCGCTCTTCACGACGATCGCCGTCTTCGTGCTGTCGCTCGTCGTCTGGCAGCGGTTCGACGCCTCGAGCGCCGCCTTCCAACTCGTCGAGGAAAGGCCCTGGTTTGGCGGCGGAATCGTTTACAAGATGGGCGTCGACGGCTTCTCGCTGCCCTTCGTGCTGCTGACGACCTTCCTGATGCCCTTCGCGATCCTCGCTTCCTTTGAGTTGATCGAGAAGCGCGTCGCCGAATATATGATCGCCTTTTTGGTGCTCGAGACGCTGATGATCGGCGTGTTCTGCGCGCTCGATCTCGTGCTCTTTTATCTTTTCTTCGAGGGCGGCCTCATTCCGATGTTCCTGATCATCGGCATCTGGGGCGGCAAGCGCCGAGTCTACGCAAGCTTCAAGTTCTTCCTTTACACGCTCGCCGGGTCGCTCCTGATGCTGATCGCGATCCTCGCGATGTATCGCACGGCTGGCACGACGGACATCGAGACTCTGCTCAAAACGCAGTTCCCTGCGCAAATGCAGACGTGGTTGTGGCTCGCCTTCTTCGCCTCCTTCGCAGTGAAGATGCCGATGTGGCCGGTGCACACCTGGCTGCCCGACGCGCACGTCGAAGCGCCGACGGCGGGATCGGTGATCCTCGCCGCGATTCTCCTGAAGATGGGCGGTTACGGCTTCATCCGCTTCTCGCTGCCGATGTTCCCAGACGCCTCGGTCTATTTTGCGCCGCTCATCTATGCGCTGTCGATCGTCGCGATCATCTACACCTCGCTTGTCGCGCTGGTGCAAGAGGACATCAAGAAGCTCATCGCCTATTCGTCGGTGGCGCATATGGGCTTCGTGACGATGGGTCTTTTCACGCTGACGCCGCAAGGCGTGCAGGGCGCGCTGTTCGTGATGATCTCGCACGGTCTCGTCTCCGGCGCGCTGTTCCTTTGCGTCGGCGTGATCTACGACCGGATGCACACGCGCGAGATCTCCGCCTATGGGGGGCTCGTCAACCGCATGCCGCTCTATGCGGTGGTGTTCATGATCTTCACCATGGCCAATGTCGGGCTGCCGGGCACTTCGGGTTTCATCGGCGAGTTTCTGACGCTCGTCGGCGCCTTCAAGGCCAACAGCTCCGTTGCGCTCTTCGCGACAACCGGCGTGATCCTTTCCGCCGCCTACGCGCTTTATCTCTATCGACGCGTGATTTTCGGCGCGTTGGAAAAAGCGAGCCTCGCCTCGATCACCGATCTCACGCCCCGGGAGATCGTGATCTTCGCACCGCTCGTCCTTCTGACCATCTATTACGGCGTTCAGCCTAATCCGGTGCTCGACGCGTTCGCGGCCTCGACGAATAATCTTCTGAACAGCCATTCGGCGCTACTCGGCGGGGTGACCCTCGCCGCCGCCGGCCAATGACGGGGACCGGCATGTCATTCTATCAGACGCTCGCCCATCACTTCCTGCCGGAGACCATTCTGGCGACAGGCCTCGTCGCCCTGCTGCTGATTGGCGCCTGGCGCGGCGAGAAAGCCTATGCGCTCGTGTGCGAGCTCACCATCGCCGTAATGGGGCTCGCACTTCTCTCCATCGTCTTGTCGACTCGCTCCGAGCAGAGCATCTTCGACGGCGCCTTCATGGACGACGCCTTCTCGCGCTTCGTGAAGGCGGTGACGCTCGTCGCCTCGATGACGACGGTGGTGCTGGCCACCGACTTTTTGCGCCGCGCGGCGCTCGACAAGTTCGAATATCCGATCCTGATCCTCATCGCGACGCTCGGGATGATGCTGCTGATTTCGGCAGACAATCTGATCGCGCTCTATCTTGGTCTCGAGCTTATGTCTCTGGCGCTTTATGTCGTCGCGGCTTTCGCCCGCGACGATGCGCGCGCCTCGGAGGCCGGCCTCAAATATTTTACGCTTGGCGCGCTCTCCTCGGGCATGATGCTTTATGGGTCGTCCCTTCTCTATGGATTTGCCGGCACGATTTCCTTCTCGGGCATCGCCACGGTCGTGACCGGTCATCCGTCGCTCGGCGTCGACTTCGGGCTCGTGTTCGTGCTGGCGGGTCTCGCCTTCAAGATCTCGGCCGTGCCCTTCCACATGTGGACGCCCGACGTTTACGAGGGGGCGCCGACTCCCGTGACCGCCTTCTTCGCCTCGTCCGCGAAGATGGCTGCGGTGGCGGTTCTCGTGCGCATCCTGCTTACCGCCTTCCCCAATATCGTGCCGGAGTGGCGGCAGATCGTGATCTTCCTTGCCGTCGCGTCGACGCTGCTAGGCTCTTTTGCGGCCATTGGCCAACAGAACATCAAGCGACTGATGGCCTACTCGTCGATCGGCCACATGGGCTTCGTTCTGATCGGCCTAGCCGCCGGCACCGAAGCCGCCGTGCGCGGAATCGCGATCTATCTCGTCATGTATGCGGCGATGACGCTCGGCGCGTTCGCGGCGATCCTGATGATGCGCATCGGCGGTAAGCCGGTCGAGAAGATCAGCGATCTTGCCGGTTTGTCGCGCACCAATGGCTGGCAGGCCTTCTTCCTCTCCATGCTGATGTTCTCGCTCGCCGGCATCCCGCCGCTTGGCGGGTTCTGGGCGAAATATTACGTGCTTCTGCCGGCGGTCGACGCCGGTCTCTATTCGCTTGCGGTGATCGGCGTGCTGGCGAGCGCCGTGGCCGCCTATTACTATCTGCGTATCGTCAAGACGATGTATTTCGACGAGCCGGCTCCGGCCTTCGACGCCGCGCCGCTCGCGCCCCGCGCGGTCTTGGCGATCTCGGCGATCTTTCTCCTCATCTTCTGGATCTATCCCGCGCCGCTGATGAGCGCGGCGAACGCCGCCGCGAAATCGCTGTTTTGATCGCGGAGCAAGGATTCTTTCTCGGAAGCCAGGCGCGCGCCGAGGGCGTGCGCCTCCTTGCCTTCGACGAGTTGGATTCGACGAATGAGGAGGCGCGCCGACGCGTCCTCGAGGGCGGGGAGCGCGGTCCGCTGTGGATCGTCGCTCGCCAGCAGAGCCGGGGACGCGGACGGCTCGGCCGAGATTGGATTTCCGTTCCGGGAAATCTCCATGCGAGCCTCGTCTTGAGCGACGGCGTCACGCCGGAGCACGCGCCGCAACTCGGCTTTGTCGCGGGCGTCGCGACGATCGAGGCGCTACGCGGCCTGTGCCCGGGCATGTCCGGCTTCGCGCTCAAATGGCCAAACGACATCCTGCTTGATCGCGCCAAGCTTGGCGGCGTTCTCCTCGAGGGTCTTGCGCTTTCGAGCGCCGACGAACGCCGCCCCGCTTCGGGCGTTGTTGTCGTCGGGCTCGGCGTGAATTGCGTCGCCGCGCCGCAAGGCCTGTCCTACCCTGCTGTCGCGCTCGGGGCGCTCGGGGCGCGCGCGCCTTCGGCGGAGGCGCTCTTTGCGGCGCTCTCCGTTGGCTTTTGCGAGACGTTGAAGCTTTGGGCCGCGGGCTCCGGCTTTGCCGAAATCCGACGAAGGTGGCTCGACGCGGCGGCGGGCGTGGGAGAGATCGTACACGTGCGCCTCGCCCAGGGCGAGGAAATCGAAGGCCGGTTCGAGACGATCGACGCCTCCGGTCGCCTCGTCATCGCAAGCGGCGCGGCGCAGCGCGTGATCGACGCTGGCGATGTGATATTGGCGCACCGCGCGACACTCGCGCCGACAGGCCAGGAATGTCATTGATGACCCAGCAGCAAGACGCCGATTTCGTATTCGCGCCACTCGGAGGCCTGGGCGAGATCGGCATGAACGCCGCGCTTTACGGCTACGGACCGGCGCGCGCGCGCAAATGGGTCCTCGTCGATTGCGGTATAGGCTTTCCGGGGCCGGATCTCCCTGGCGTCGACATCGTGTTGCCCGACCTTTCGGCCGTCGAGAAGCTTGGGCGCGATCTTCTCGCGATCCTGATCACCCATGCGCATGAGGATCACATCGGCGCGCTTGCGGCCCTCTGGCCGAAGCTCAGATGCAAGGTGTTCGCAACGCCCTTCGCCGCCGGCCTGATCGAGGCGCGACGCCTGTCGGAGCCCGGCGCGCCAAACATCGACATCACCCTCGTCAAGCCCGGCGCGACGATCGATCTTTCGCCTTTCCAGATTGAATATATCGCGATGGCGCATTCGATCCCGGAAGCCTGCGCGCTTGCGATTCGCACGCCCGCCGCTCTTGCGCTGCATACGGGCGACTGGAAGATCGATGAGACGCCGGGCGTCGGCCATCGCACCGACGAAGCGCGGCTGCGCGCGCTGGGCGAGGCGGGCGTGACGGCGCTGATCTGCAATTCGACCAACATCTTGCGAGAGGGCGAGAGCTTCTCGGAAAGCGAGGTGGCGGCGTCGTTATGCGACGTGATCGGCGAGGCGCGAGGGCGCGTGATCGTCACCACCTTCGCGTCGAACGTGCAGCGGGTGCGCGCGATTGCAGAAGCGGCGGCAAGCGCCAAGCGCAGCGTCGTCATCGCGGGGCGCGCACTCGACCGCACGATCGAGGTCGCGCGGGAACTCGGCTATCTCGACGGAATCGCCCCCTTCTACTCGCTGGAGCACCTTGCGGCGCTGCCGCGCGACCGGACCGTCATCCTGGCGACGGGAAGCCAGGGCGAGCCGCGCGCGGCATTGGCGCGCGCCGCCTCTGGCGACCATCCCGCGATCAAGATCGTCGCCGGCGATCGCGTCATCTTCTCCTCGCGGGCGATCCCCGGCAATCAGCGCGAGGTCCAGCGTGTCATCAACAAGCTCTGCGACCTCGGCGCGGAGATCGTGACCGACCACGATCGCCACGTGCACTGCTCGGGCCATCCGAGACGCGGCGAAGTCGCCCGGCTCTACGACTGGATTCGGCCGAAGGTGGCCGCGCCCGCGCATGGGGAATCGCATCATCTCGCCCGGCACGCCGCCTTCGCGCGTGAGCATGGCGTCGATCAGGTGGTTTCGCCGCGCGACGGCGACATCGTGCGGCTTGCGCCTGGCGCGCCCGCGATCATTGGCAAGATCGCCGCCGGCCGTCTCTTCAAGGATGGCGAGGTGCTGGTTGGCGAAAACGACGGCGCCGTGCGCGAGCGCGTAAAGCTCGCCTTCGCCGGCGTCGTCTCGATTGCGCTCTGCGTGTCGCGGCAGGGAGAAATGATTGGCGATCCGGATGTCGTCGCTTCCGGCTTGCCGAAGCGAGGCCGTAGCGGCGCCGAAATGGGCGGGCTGATCGACGAGGCCGTCTTCGGCTGTTTTGACGCTTTGCCACGTCCGCGCCGACGCGATTTCGACGCTCTCGCGACGGCGATCGAACGCTCGGTGCGTGGCGCTGTTTTCTCCGCGTGGGGCAAGAAACCGACGGTGCATGTGCTGATCGTTGGCGGTTAAACGCCTCGCCGATGCCCCGCTTCGCGCTGACCATCGAATATGACGGCGGCCCCTTCGTCGGCTGGCAGCGGCAGGCGAATGGAATTTCGATCCAGCAGCGGCTCGAGGAGGCGGTCTTTGCCCTCGACGGCGCCCAGCGCGTCGTTCATGGAGCCGGCCGTACGGACGCGGGCGTTCATGCGCTCGGGCAGGCCGCGCATGTCGATCTCTCGCGAGACTGGCCGGTCGATCGCCTGCGTGACGCGCTTAATGCCCATCTTCGGCCGGACCCGATCGCCGTGCTGTCGATCCGCGCCGTCGCGGACGACTTCGAGGCGCGATTCTCCGCGAAGGCGCGCCATTACCGCTACTTGATCTTCAACCGGCGTGCGCCGCCCGCGCTGGAGCGCGGACGCGTCTGGCACGTCAAGCGGACGCTCGACGCCGAGGCGATGCACGCGGCCGCACAGACGCTCGTGGGAAAATTCGACTTCTCGACCTTTCGCGCGAGCCAATGCCAAGCGCGCTCGCCGATCCGCACCTTGGACCGTCTCGACGTGATCCGCACGGGGGGCGAGGTGGCAGTTTTTGCGAGCGCTCCGTCCTTCCTGCATCATCAGGTGCGTTCACTCGTCGGCTCCCTCGAGCACGTGGGCAGCGGCAAGTGGCCGGTCGAGGAGCCGCGCCGCGCGCTCGACGCGTGCGACCGCGCCCGCTGCGGACAGGTCGCGCCCGCGCAGGGCCTTTATCTCCTCGCGGTGGATTACTGAGGCGTCAGCCCTCAATTCCTTCGCGCCGGATCTCGAGCTCGAGCCATCGCTCTTCGGCTTCGGCCAACTCGGTCTGCGTCGCCTCGAGCCGCGCGCCGGTCGCAGCGAATTTCTTAGGGTCCTTCGCATAGAGTTCCGGATCGGTGAGCAATCGCTCCAGCGTCGCGCGTTCTTCGCGCAACGCCTGCATTTTTTGCGGCAGCGTCGCGAGCGCGTGTCGTTCGTTGAAGGAGAGCTTCGGCCGTCCCGCCGCTTTGTCGCGCGCCACGGGCTTGATTTTCGGCTCGGCGCGTTGCGGCGCTGATTTCAGCGGCTCGACGCCGTAACCGCGCTGCGCGACCATGTCGGAATAGCCGCCCGCATATTCGCGCCAGCAGCCTTCGCCTTCGCTGATGACGACCGAGGTCGCGATGCGGTCCAGAAAGTCGCGGTCGTGCGAGACGACGATCAGCGTGCCCGGATAGTCGGCGAGCATCTCCTCCAGGAGGTCGAGCGTCTCGAGATCGAGGTCGTTCGTAGGCTCGTCGAGAACGAGAAGATTGGAAGGCTTCGCCAGGGCGCGCGCCAGCATCAACCGACCGCGCTCGCCGCCCGAAAGCTTGGCCACGGGGGTCCGCGCCTGTTCCGGCTTGAAGAGAAAGTCCCTCAGATAGCCCGTGATATGGCGGCGCTCGCCATTGATTTCGATAAAGTCTGAGCCGCCGCCCGTCAGCGAGTCCTGCAGGTTGCGCTCGGGATCGAGACTGGCGCGGCTCTGCTCCAGCGTCGCCATCGCGAGCCCGGCGCCGTGCCGGATCTTTCCGCAGTCGGGCGCCAGCGCCCCCGTCAAAAGGCCGACGAGCGTCGTCTTGCCGGCGCCATTGGCGCCGACGACGCCAATTCGATCGCCGCGCATGATGCGTGTCGAAAAATCCTGGACGATGACGCGGTCGCCATACGACTTGCCGACCTTTACCGCTTCGATCACCAGCGCGCCCGAAGTCTGCGCTTCGCTCGCCTCCAGCTTGACCTGACCCTCGGGACCGACCCGGTGGCGCCGCTCGGCGCGCAGCTCGTGAAGGCGCGCGAGCCGCTTGACGTTGCGCTTGCGCCGCCCCGAGACGCCATGCCGCAGCCAATGCTCTTCGGCAACAATGCGGCGGTCGGCTTTGTGACGCTGGCGCTCCTCCTCTTCGAGCTCGCGGTCGCGCCAGGCTTCGAATTCCTTGAAGCCTGCGGCGAGATTGCGGGTGCGGCCGCGATCGAGCCAGACGGTCTCGTTCGTGAGATTTTGCAGGAAGCGGCGATCGTGGCTGATCAGCACGAGCGCCGAGCGCAGCGCCTCGAGCTTTGCCTCGAGCCAGAGGATCGTCGGCAGATCGAGATGGTTTGTGGGCTCGTCGAGCAGGAGGATATCCGGACGTGGCGCAAGCGCTCGCGCGAGAGCGGCGCGGCGCGCCTCGCCGCCCGAAAGCCGCGCGGGATCCTCATCGCCCGAAAGGCCGAGGTCGGCGAGCAGCAAGCGAGCCGCATGGGGGTCGTCGAGCGGTCCGAGGCCCGCCTCGACGAAATCGGCGGTCGTTGCGAAGCCGGAAAAGTCCGGCTCTTGCGCGAGATACCGCAGCGTGGCGCCGGGTTGCAGGAAGCGCTCCCCTCGATCGAATTCGAGCTCGCCCGCAGCCATCCGAAGCAGCGTCGATTTTCCCGAGCCGTTGCGCCCGACGAGGCACAACCGCGCGCCGGGCAAGACCGACAAGTCGGCCCCGTCGAGCAGAGGCTTGCCGCCGAGCGTCAGCGTGACGCCAGCGAGCGCGAGGAGAGGCGGAGGGGCCATCGAGCCTATGTATAACTGAGCACGGGACGAGGCTTTTCCCATGCGAGCGGGCGGTTTGTCGAGCGCAGCCTCGGGCTGTCTTTAGTCAGACGCCCGTTCGACTTCTGCGGCCGTCCGTCGGCCGGCGCCATCATCCGCGCTTTGAGCCAGCCGGCTGTGGTGGCGCCCGTAAAGAAAATAGACCGCCAGTCCGACGACGAGCCACAGGACGAATCTCTCCCATGCGATGGCGGGCAGCTTCGAGAGGAGCCACAGCGAGAAACCCACGCCCGCGAGCGGCAGATAGGGAGAGAATGGCGCGCGAAAGCCTCTTCGAACGTCTGGCCGCGTGCGGCGTAGGACGATCACGGCGAGGCAGATGACGACGAAGGCCGAGAGCGTGCCGATATTGACGAGCTCGGCGACCTCGCGGATCGGGAAGAAGGCGGAGACGAGCGCGCACAAGCCGCCGGCGATCAGCGTCGGCCGATAGGGCGTCGCGAATTGCGGATGCGGCCTCGCGAACCACGCGGGGAGCAGGCCGTCGCGGCTCATCGCGAACCAGATGCGGGCGCAGCCGAGCAGAAAGGCGAGCATCACGCTCAGAATGCCCACGACCGCCGCCGCCGAGACGACGAGCGTCGCCCATCCCATGCCGAGCGCCGCGAAGGCGGAGGCGACAGGCGCGGCGTTGTCGAGCGTGTCGTAACGCACGATCCCCGTGAGCGCGAGCGACATGGCGACATAGAGCGTCAGCGAGACGACGAGCGAGAGCAGCACGGCGCGCGGCAGATCGCGCTGCGGCTCGAGCGCTTCTTCGCCCGCGGTCGTTAGCGTGTCGTATCCGAAGACGGCGAAGAAGACGACCGCCGCGCCCTCGACGACGCCGCCGAAGCCAAAGGGCATGAAGGGGCGCCAATTCGCCGGATCGATGTGCGGCGCCGCCGCGACGATCACGACGATGACCGCCGCAATCTTCAGCGACACCATCGCCACGTTGAAGCGCGCGCCCCATTCGACGCGCAGCGTCAGGACGAGCGCGACGCCCATCGCGCCGAGCATCGCGAAAAGGTCGAGGACGTGGCCTTCTCCGGTTCCCGGCGCGCCCGCCGCCCAATCCGGCGGCGCAACCCCGAACAGCGCGAGCAGCGCGCGAAGATATCCGGACCAGCCGATCGAGACGACCGCAACGACGAGCGCATATTCGAGCAGCAGGTCCCAACCGATGATCCACGCCGCAAGCTCGCCAAGCACCGCATAGGCGTACGTGTAAGCGCTGCCGGCGACCGGTAGCATGGAGGCGAATTCGGCGTAGCATAATGCCGCCGCGCCGCTCGCGACCCCGGCGATCAAGAAGGAGAGCGAGACCGCAGGGCCCGCCTGCGTGGCCGCGACGACGCCGGTGAGCACGAAGATGCCGACGCCGATGAGACCGCCGAGACCGATGCTCACAAGCTGCCAGAGACCGAGCGTGCGCCGAAAATCGCCCTTTTGGCGCGCTTCGGCCTGAAGCGCCTCGATCGACTTGGCTCGCCAGAGTTCGGCGAGCCTCATGCGGGCTCGGCCCTCTCGACGCCACGTTCGAAAGCCGCGCGCTGCCAGCCGACGGTGATGCGTGCGCCCGTGCGGGGCGCGGGCAGATTGACCGCTTCGACGAGCGCGCCGGAACGTTCGAGCAAGGTCTTGGCGATGAATAGACCGAGGCCTAATCCTGAGTCTGGGGTGCTCTTCACGCGGCGCTCCGCTTCACTGCCGCTCACATAAGGATCGCCCACGCGATCGAGAATTCTCGGCGCGAAGCCGGGGCCGTCGTCCTCTATGACGACGCTGACGAGCTGGGCGGTCCAGCGGGCTTCGATCCGTACGGTGGAGCGCGCGAAATCGACGGCGTTCTCCACGAGATTGCCGAGTCCGTACAACATGCCCGGATTACGCAGACAAATCGGCTCGGCCGTATCCCCGGCCTTGTCGACGACGATCTCGACGTCGGGATCGCGCAACGGCTCGACGGCTTCTTCGATCAGGGTCCCGAGCCGCAGCTTGTTCAGCACATGCGCCTCGTCGGTCTTCAACGATTGGAGCTTGCGCAGTATTTCCCGACAGCGACGCGTTTCCTGTGCAAGCAGCGCGAGGTCGTCCCCAATCTGCGGCGCAGCTGAGGGCGCAATCTTCTGCAACTCGGAGGCGATCAGCGTGATCGTCGCGAGCGGCGTGCCGAGTTCATGCGCGGCAGCCGCGGCGAGGCCGTCTAGCTGGGTGAGGTGCTGAGCGCGTTCGAGCACCAGTTCCGTAGCGGACAGCGCATTGGCGAGTTTACGCGCCTCGTCGGAGACGCGCCCGGCGTAGAGGCCGATGAAGGCCGCGCTCAGCACCAGCGCCGCCCAAACGCCCAGCCGATAAAGCACTGGAAAGTAGAGGCCGTCTCCCTCTCGCCAGGGCAATGGCTCGAATTCGACGGTGAGCAGCGTCGCAGCGGCGACCATCAATATGCCGAGGAGAAGGGTGAAGTGGCGCGGCAGCGAAACGGCTGAGATCATCACCGGCGCCAGGAGAAACATGGCGAAGCTATTGGTCACGCCGCCGGTGAGATAGAGCAGGGCGGCGAGCTGGATCACGTCATAGGCGAGGAGCACGGCCGCCTCGGTGTCGTCCAGGCGCAGACTGCTTCGGCTGCCGGCGCGAAGCGCGATGTTGAGCGCGGTTGAGGTGGCGATCGCAACGAAACAGAGCCCGATCGGAAATGGGAATTTGAGATAGAAATAGACGTAGAGCATCGCGATGGTCTGGCCAAAGATTGCGACCCATCGCAGCAGGACGAGAGTTTCTGCGCGCAAGTGACGCGCTGGCTCAAGTTGCTGGTCTTCGACCCACCGGTCCATCGCTTCGCTCCGTACGCCCTCGCGCTTTTCCGCCGACGCCGGCCCCGATGTCGGCAGCGCGCTCGACCCCCAAACGGAACCGGTCTAAATCCCGCCGCGCGCCGCGCGCCACAGCCGCCATTGCCGACGCAACGGCGAAGGATCGCGCGGGGCGCTGAAGGGATGGGAGTTCGGCGCCCGCATCGCTTGCAAATACAGCGGAACGGTCGCTGCGGGAAGCAGCGCGACGCGTGTCGCCGGATCGGCCGCGCGCGCGGCATTCTGCGCTCGCTCGAAACTTTGCGACGCGCGCTCGATCAGGGCGGCGACCGACGCGCGTAGCGGCGGGGTTTCGACGCCGGCGGCGGCGTCTTCACGGCGCGCGCCGTGGCTCTCCAGCAGATCTTGGGGCAGGAATTGCGCGCCGCCTCTAGGCAAGCGACGCAATACCCGCAGCAAGCCGAGCGCCGTTCCGGCCTCGGTCAGCGCCTGCGCGTCGCCTGCCGCGCCCAGCGCCCGCGCGCTCCAGCGTAGCGGCTGGGCGGCAGTGCGGTCGCAATAGTCGAGCAGCGTCGCGATGGTCTCCATCGGATCGTCGTAGAGGTCCACCACGTGCGCTTCGAGGAAGGCCGTGACCTCTTCACGCGCGAGAGAGCAGATATTCAGCGTGTCGATTAGCGCGTCGGCGACCGGATGCGATTGCTGTGCGCCTTCCTCCGTCGCCGCGAGCGCGTCCTCCCACCAGCGCAACCGCATCTCACCGAGCAGCGGCTGCGTGACTTTTGCCGGGATCTCCGCGATCTCCAATGCAAAAGCGTAAAGCGCGTGGAGATGCTTTCGCTGATTCGCCGGAGCGAACAGCAAGGCGAGCCATGCGTCGCGGTCCTTGTCGCGCACCGCCGCTTCGCAGACCGCATAATGCCGGGCGAGTTCTGCGTCCCGCTCGGCCGGCTCCGATGCGAGCTCCGACATCACGGCGGGCACAAGCGGCGGGAACTCCAACCGCGCCGGTTCACAAGGCGCGCGCGGGGAACGTCGCGGCCTTTATCCGGGGTCAATCGCCTTGTTCCCCAGGCGCATCCTCTGTCCCCTCCTCGGCTTCCGCCAGCGCGGCGACCAGCTCCAAGAGTCGACGGCGGATCTTTGGATTTCGGATCCGCGCGAAATAACGATTGAGGTGAACCCCTTCCGCCGTGGACATGAAGTCGACGACATAGGTCTGCGCCTCCTCCTCGAAGCCCGCCGGGCCCGCGACGGCTCCGGCCGCTCCCACACCCGTGGGCGCGCCCTCGAAGAAGAACGACGGGGACACATTGAGGGCCTTCGAGATCTGCTGGAGCCTGCTCGCGCCGATCCGATTGAGGCCTTTTTCGTATTTCTGGATCTGCTGAAAGGTGAGGCCGAGCGCCTCTCCCAGCTTTTCCTGGCTCATCTTGATGAGCATTCGTCGCATGCGCACGCGGCTTCCCACGTGGCGGTCGATGAGGTCCGGCGTCTTCTTCACGGATGCGGGTTCCCGCGCGGTTGACGATTTGCAAGGTGCGACCGCTCCCGGGGGCCTCGCCACGGAAATCGAAACGCACATCCCTAAGGGAGGTCGGGATTTGTCCCTCGCGCCTCGACACCATCGCCAGCCGGCGATCTGGGGGTCCTGCCCCGACAGACTGTCAGCCGCCGGCGCTGCCGGCCGGCTTGAAAGGATTCAAGCGCAAACTCGGCGCGAAGGCAAGGAAGAAATGACCACTAGCTCGCGAGGGGGGCTAGAATTTCAACCGGCGGGCGAAGGCTCGCGGCAGTGAAAGTCGCACGGGAGGGCTAAAGCGCCCCTGAGATCCAGCGCAGAAGCTCGCCCTTCGGCGCAGCGCCGACCCTTTGGGCCGCGGCCTGGCCGTTCTTGAACAGGATCATCGTCGGAATGGAGCGAATGCCGAGCTTGCCGGCAACATTGGGATTCTCGTCGACGTTGAGCTTGACGATCTTGATCTTCGAGCCGAGCTCGGTCGCAATCTCGTCGAGCAGCGGCGCGACGACGCGACAGGGCCCGCACCACTCGGCCCAGAAATCGACGAGGACGGGGGTTTCCGACTTCAAAACGTCTTCGCTGAAGCTCGCGTCGGTCACATTATTGGCCATGGCTCACCAAATCTTTCCTTGCCGGGGATGTCCCAAAGACGGGAGGAACCTAGGAACGCAGCCTGCCCCCGTCAAGCCGCTCGCCAGAGAAAGCCCACGCGCGGCTAAGGGTTTGTCTCCGCGGTCTCGGCTGTGAGCCCTCCCTCGCCTTCGAGACGAGGCTCAAAACTTCTTCTCGCCTCCGCTGGGCGGCGCGCGCCAATCATAGCCATTGTCGGGATCGACACGCACGACATGCGATTCCGCGGTGGCGGAGGCTTGGGTGACACGATCGCGTGGCGGAGGGGTCAACGCTCCCACGATCAGCGCGAAGCCGATCGCGGCGACGATGAGCCAGTACTTTTTCATTTTCTCCCCCGGAAGCGCCATATTCTGCGCCGGCGCCTCGCCGTCGAACTCCTGGCTGATCCTTGCTGACCAGCTCTAGGTTTGCGGCAAAACGTAAATTCGCAGACCCGAAAAAAGTTCCGTTACGGAGCGCTCCGTTAACCAATTATTTAATCACTGCGGCCTTTGGCCACAAGGAGCGAGCGGCCGAAAGCGCGCGGCGCGTCTTGTCGCTCAAGCGATAGGAAGACATGCGAGATCAAAACGGTGTTGCGGATGCTGATCGCGTGACCCGCCTGGAATTTGAAAGAAATATTTGGCTTAAGGCGCTGTGGTTTGCCCTTCGCGGATCATGCGAATGATTCCGGAAAAGTCTCTCTCGGCCTCGCCAAGGCCGGCATAGCGCGCGTAGAGTTGCGCGGCGAGCGCGGCCAGCGGCGTCGGCAGCCCGACCAACTCGGCCGCCGCCTCGGCAAGCCGAAGATCCTTGAGCATCAGCGCGGTCATGAAGCCCGGCCGATAGTCGTTGCTCGCCGGCGCCGTCGGGAGAAGCCCCGGGGCGGGACAATAATGCGTCAGCGACCAGGACTGACCCGAAGAGACCGACGCGACATCGAATAGGGTTTTGTCGGAAAGGCCGAGCCTTTCGGCAAGCGCGAAGGCCTCGCAGGTCGCGATCATCGTCGCGCCGAGCATCATGTTATTGCAAATCTTCGCCGCCTGCCCGAGACCGCCCTCTCCGCAGTGGATGATCGTCTTGCCCATGTCGGCGAGCAGGGGGCGCGCCCTCGCGAAGGCGTCCGCTTCTCCGCCGCACATGAAGGTGAGCGCGCCAGCCGTCGGCGCCCGCCACTCCCCCCGAAACGGGCGCATCGACGGAGGACCGACCAGCGGCCAGCGCCAGCGCATGCGCCCGACGCGCGCTGGCGATGTCGATCGTGGAGCAGTCGACGAAAAGCGCGTCGCGCTCGACACAGGGCAACATCTCCTGCCAGACGGCGAGAACGGCCTCTCCTGTGGGCAACATCGTGACGATCGCGGCCGCCCCCTCGGCCGCCGCCTTGGCCGAGCGCGCGGCGCGAACGCCAAGCGTCTCGGCGTTCGCGCGAAGCCCGAACTCGAGGTCGAAGCCGCGCAGCGAGCGTCCCGCCTTGACGAGGTTGGCGGCCATTGGGGCGCCCATCCGGCCGAGACCGATGAAGGCGATGTGACTCATCCGCGATCTCCCGAGGCGCCGCCGCGCGCTACTGCGTCGTAGGGATGACGAAGCTCGCGCTCTCCGCGCCGCCGCCGGGCCAGCGGGAGGTCACGGTCTTCGTCTGGGTGTAGAAGCGCATCGAATCGGGCCCGTGCTGGCCGAGATCGCCGAAGAACGACCGCTTCCAGCCGCCGAAGCTGTAGTGAGCGAGCGGTACCGGGATCGGGACGTTGACGCCGACCATGCCCGCTTGGACTTTTGAAACGAAATCCCGGGCGACGCCTCCGTCGCGCGTGAAGATCGCGACGCCGTTGCCATACTCATGCTCATTGGCGAGCGCCAGCGCTTCGGCGTAATCGGCGGCGCGCAGCACCACGAGAACCGGGCCGAAAATTTCCTCTTGGTAGATGCGCATCCGACGCGTGACGCGGTCGAGGAGACAGCCGCCCAGGTAAAATCCCTGCTCGTAGCCCTGCATGTGGAAGTCGCGACCGTCGACGAGGAGGCTCGCCCCCTCCCGCTCGCCGAGCCCGATGTATGCGGTCACGCGCTCGAGATGCGCCCGCGTCACCAGCGGGCCAAAGTCCGCTCCAGCATCCGTGGAGGGACCGATCTTCAGCGCTCTCACGCGCGGGACCAAGCGGTCGATTAGCGCCTCCGCGGCGGCTTCTCCCACCGGAACCGCGACGGAAATCGCCATGCAGCGCTCCCCGGCCGCGCCATAGGCCGCGCCGATCAGGGCTTCCGCCGCCTGATCAGGATCGGCGTCCGGCATGACGATCATGTGATTCTTGGCGCCGCCGAAGCACTGCACGCGCTTGCCGCCCGCGGCGGCGCGCGCATAGACATATTGGGCGACCGCGGTCGAACCAACGAAGCTTACAGCTTTCACCCCGGCATGATCGAGGAGGGCGTCGACAGCCTCCTTGTCGCCATTCACGACATTGAGGAGGCCGGGGGGCAGGCCGGCCTCCACCGTCAGCTCGGCGAGCCGCAAGGGGACGCTCGGGTCGCGCTCGGACGGCTTGAGAACGAAAGCGTTGCCGCAGGCGATCGCCGGGGCGAACATCCACATCGGCAGCATCGCCGGAAAATTGAACGGAGTGACGCCAGCGGCGACGCCGATCGGCTGGCGCATGGAGTAGAGGTCGAGCCCACGCTCCCCGCCGTCGCTGAATTCGCCTTTCAAGAAGTGCGGCGCCGTGATCGCGAATTCGACGACCTCGAGACCGCGCTGGATGTCGCCTCGGGCGTCGCCGAGCGTCTTGCCGTGCTCCCGCGCAAGCAGGCTTGCGAGCGCATCGGCCTCGCGCGAGACGAGATCGATAAATTTCATCAGCACGCGGGCGCGCCGCTGGGGACTGACCGCAGCCCAAGCGGGTTGCGCAGCTTCCGCGCTCGCGACCGCCGCCGCGACTTCCGCTTGCGAGGCGAGCGGCACGCGCGAGATCGTCGCGCCGCTCATGGGCTCGTAACCCTCGCAAAAGTTTCCTGAGGCTCCCGCGATCCGCTTGCCCCCGATGAAGTGAAAAAGGTCCTGCATAAGGATCCTCGCTACTCCGCGTCCGCTTGCTGCGCGGGATGCGCGCGCTTGAACGCCTCCAGCTCCAGGCATGCCGCTTCGACCGAAAGAATGCGCGGCAACTCGTCCAGCGGGACGCCGAACCGGCGCGCCGCAAAGAGCTGCGGGATGAGACACACGTCGGCGAGCGTGGGCTCGGCGGAAAAGCAGAAGGGCCATGGCGCGATGAGCTTTTCCACCGCCTGCAGACCCTCCAGGATCCAGAACCTTCGCCAGGCCTCGATCGCTTCCGGGCTGGCCTTCAGCTCGGCCGCGAGATACGCGCCAACCCTGAGGTTGCTCAGCGGATGCACGTCGCAGGCGATCGCGAGCGCTACCCCCCTAGTCTTCGCCGCAAGCACCGGATCTTGAGGGATCAGGCGTGGGGCCGGGCGCAAGCTTTCCAAATACTCAATGATGGCGAGCGACTGGGTCAGCACGACGCCGTCGTCGAGCTCCAGCGCAGGCACGAGCGCTTGCGGATTCTTGGCGAGATAGCCGGGCTTGAGCTGCTCGCCGCCGCCGCGAAGGAGATGCACCGGCCGATGCTCGACCGCCAGTCCCTTGATCTCGAGCGCGATCCGCACGCGGTAGGCGGCCGAAGATCGAAAATAATCGTAAAGGATCATGGCTATCCCGCATTGCGGCTCTTGAGACGCGTGGACCCGCCCGACTCGAATATCGCGCCGCCTGCTCTAGCTGGTTAGCTAGCGGGGCCGGCAGAAAATGGGAGGAGGGTCAAGTTATGGGAAGCGCCGGATTCGCGCCCAAAAGAGACATGGCGCGCGAGGACAATCCGCTCGGGACCGACGGCTTCGAGTTCGTCGAATTCGCGCATCCGGAACCCGAGAAGCTTGGAGCGCTTCTGAAGCTCATGGGCTTTACGCCCGTCGGCGTCCACCGTTCCAAGAACGTGACGCTCTATCGCCAGGGCGACATCAACTTTGTGCTCAACGCCGATCCGGAGAGCTTCGCCGCTCAATTCGCCAACGCCCACGGCCCCTCAGTTTGCGCGATGGGTCTGCGGGTGCGCGACGCGACGAACGCTTATCGGCGCGCACTACAGCGAGGCGCGAAAGCGGGCCCGACGCATGTCGGTCCGATGGAGCTGGAGATCCCGGCGATTGTAGGCGTCGGCGGCGCGCTGATTCATTTCGTCGACCGCTATGGCGACAAAGGCTCCATTTGGGACATAGATTTTCGCTGGAGCGGAGAACGCGACCCCCATCCCGCCGGCGTCGGCCTGACGGCGATTGATCATCTCACCAATAACGTGCATCGGGGCCACATGGACAGCGTCGCGAGCTGGTATGAGAGGATCTTCAATTTTCATCAGATTCGCTATTTCGACATCACGGGCAAATTCACCGGGTTGCATTCCCGCGCGATGACGAGCCCCTGCGGCAAGATACGCATTCCGGTCAACGAGAGCGCCGACGAGAGTAGCCAGATCGAAGAATTTCTCCGCGACTTCCATGGCGAAGGCGTGCAGCACGTCGCTTGCGCCTGCAGCGACATTTTCGGCGCCGTCGCCAAACTTCGCGCAGCAGGCCTGAAATTCATGCCCGATCCTCCGAACTCCTACTATGACAGCCTCGAGCGCCGAATTGCGGGGCACGGCCAAGCCGTGGAGCGCCTGAGGGAGCTCGGAATTCTGATAGACGGCGAGGGCGCGGACGCCGGCCGGCCACCGCGTCTGCTGCTGCAAATTTTCACGCAGGCGGTGCTCGGACCGATCTTTTTCGAATTCATCGAGCGCAAGGGCGACGACGGGTTCGGCGAGGGGAATTTCCGCGCGCTGTTCGAAGCGATGGAAGAGGATCAATTGCGTCGCGGAGTTTTGCAACAAGCGTCGGAATGAGGCCGATGAACGAAGCGCGGCTTTACATGGCGGGTTTCGGCAATGAATTCGAAACCGAAGCCCTCGCCGGGGCGCTCCCGCGCGGACAGAACGCGCCGCAGCGCTGCGCCTATGGCCTCTATGCCGAGCAGATTTCCGGGACGGCCTTCACCGCGCCGAATGGCGTCAACCGTCGATCATGGCTTTACCGCTTGCGGCCGTCCGTCCTGCATGCGCGTCGCTTCCCCAGGAAAGGCCACCCCTTGTGGGAAACAGCGCCCGCATCGTCCAAGGCGTCGAGCGTTGGCGCGTTCCGCTGGTCGCCGTCCCCCATTCCGGCGGAAGAGCTGACCTTCGTTGCCGGCGTTCGCACGATCACGACGGCGGGCAGCGCCGATTTGCGGATCGGCATGGCGGCGCACATCTATTTCGTGACGCAGTCCGCGCACAACTCCTACTTTTGCAACGCCGACGGCGAGTTGCTGATCGCGCCGCAGCAGGGAGCGCTGGACTTCTTCACGGAATTCGGACGCCTCCAGGCGGAGCCCGGAGAAATCTGCGTCATCCCGCGCGGCGTGAAGTTCAAGGTCGCGTTGGTGGCGGGGCCCGCGCGCGGCTACCTCTGCGAGAATTACGGCGCGCCCTTCGCCCTGCCGAACCGGGGCGCGATCGGCGCGAATGGCCTCGCCAACGCGCGCGATTTCCAGACGCCTGCCGCCGCTTTCGAGGATCTTGAAGCGCCGGGCGCTCTGACTTTCAAATGGGGCGGCGACTTCTTCGACTGCGCGCTCGATCACTCCCCGCTGGACGTCGTCGCCTGGCATGGAAACTACGCGCCCTACAAATATGATCTGCGGCTGTTTTGTCCGATGGGCGCTCTGCTTTTCGATCATCCGGACCCGTCGATCAACACGGTGCTCACCTCGGCCTCGACCGAGCCGGGCGTCGCCAACGTCGATTTCACGATCTTTCCCGACCGCTGGCAGGTGGCCGAGCATACGTTCCGGCCGCCGTGGCACCACGTGAACGTCATGAGCGAATTCATGGGGCTGATCTTCGGAAAATATGACGCCAAGCCGGAAGGCTTTGAGCCAGGCGGCATGTCGCTGCACAACGCCTTCTGCCCGCATGGACCCGACGCGACCGCCTATGAGCTTGCCCGTTCAAGCGAGCTGAAGCCCGAAAAATTGAGCGGCTCGCTGGCCTTCATGTTCGAGTCGCCGCCTTCCGCAGCATTTGACCGATCATGCGGCGAACCTGCCGACGCTGCAAAAGGACTATGCCGACTGTTGGTCCGGCTTGCGGAAACGCTTCGACGGCTCGCCTAAAGGACGCGCCCCGTGAAGCTTGCATCATTGAAAGCAGGTCGCGACGGCCGGCTGGTCGTGGTGTCGCGCGACCTCGCGCGCGCGGCGGACGCCTCACCAATCGCCAGGACTTTGCAATCGGCGCTCGACGATTGGGCGACTGCCGAGGCGAAGCTCGAGAGCCTTCAGACCGCGCTGGAGCAGGGCCTCGCGCCGAGCTTCCCATTCCTTCCGCAAGCCTGCGCTGCGCCCTTGCCGCGCGCCTATCAATGGGCCGACGGCTCGAGCTATGTGAATCACGTCGAGCTGGTGCGCAAGGCGCGTGGCGCGCAAATGCCAGCCTCTTTCTGGACCGATCCCCTCATGTATCAGGGCGGCTCGGATGGATTCCTCGGTCCTTGCGACCCCATTCCCTTACTGGACGAGGCCCAAGGGCTCGACCTCGAGGCGGAGGTCGCCGTCGTGACGGACGACGTTCCCATCGCCGTCAATCCTTTCAGCGCCCGCACGCACATCAAGCTCCTTATGCTCGTCAACGACGTGAGCCTGCGAGAGCTCATTCCCGCCGAGGTCGCGAAGGGTTTCGGCTTCTTTCAATCGAAACCCGCTTCAGCTTTTTCGCCTGTGGCGGTCACGCCCGACGAACTCGGCGACGCTTGGCGGGAGGCCAGGCTTTGCTTGCCGCTGCGCTCATACGTCAATGGCGCGCCACTCGGCCGTCCCGACGCCGGCCGCGACATGACATTCGATTTCGGACGGCTCATCGCGCACGCGGCCTTCACCCGCGCGCTTGGAGCGGGAACGATCGTCGGCTCGGGAACGGTTTCGAATCGCGGACCGGACGGAGGCCCTGGACGGACGATCTCGCAGGGCGGGGTGGGCTACTCCTGCCTTGCAGAGCAGCGCGTGGTCGAGACTCTGATCGAAGGGTCGCCGCGCACCCGCTTTCTGGCGTCGGGCGACGTCGTGCGCATCGAGATGGTGGACGAAGCGGGGCGCTCCATTTTCGGCGCCATAGAGCAGCGCGTCACGCCGCTCGCGGCGACGAACCCTTCGCGCGAAAGTAAGCAAAATCTCCCCGCGTGAGGATGCGATCCTGCGGCGTCAATTCATGCGCCTCGATGTCGGGCGCCCCGCGCAGACCCTTGTAGAGCGGCCCGAAATCCTGGTCGCAGTCGCGCAGCAGCTGCTCGAAGCTCTCGATCACGAAATAAATCTGCTGGAAATCGCTGATGATGTATTTCGTGCGCATGACGCGTTCGAGGTCGAACTCGAACTCGGTTGGGCGAGGAATTCTCGAGGCAGAACAGCGTTTCGGCCGGCGAGGACAGGATTCCGGCGCCAAATATCCGAAGCCCCGCCGGCGCCCGGATCAGCCCGAACTCTACAGTATACCAGTAAAGGCGCGCGAGATTGTGCAACTGTCCAAGGCCGAGCGCCCGACGACCGCCTTCGCCGTAAGCCTGTAGGAAGCGCGCGTAGACCGGGTCGGCGAGCAGCGGAACGTGACCGAACACGTCATGGAAGACGTCGGGCTCCTCGAGATAATCGAATTCGGCCTCGGGACGAATGAACGCGCCGGCGGGGAAGCGCCGATTGGCGAGATGCTCGAAGAAAGCGTCGTCGGGAATGAGCCCCGCGACGGCGACGACGCTCCAGCCGGTCAACGCCGAAAGCCGTCGGCTTAAATCCGCAAAATCAGGCACTCCGGCTCGCGACAGCTCCAGCTTCGCCTGCATCGCGAGGAAGGCGTCGCAGGCGCGGCCGGGCAAGAGGTTCGCCTGCCGCGCGAACAGGCGATCCCACCGATCGTGCTCTTCCCGAGAATATGAGGGCCAGTCCTGATCGATCGTCCAGTCCGCATTGCGCTGGGCCGTGGCGTAGCGATTTTTGATCGGAGGCGACGAGAACTTCTCCATGCGACCCTCCCGCGGGCCGTGAATCGATGCAGGAAATCTATATGGAGCGGCGCCGTCGATTTTCAGCGCGACCGGCCGCGGACGCGTATGACCTCTTGGGCAAGCTCGGCCGTCGCCACTTGTCGCCGCGCGCCGACGCGCCAGCTTCAGTAGCATCGAAGACGTTGGAACGGACGTAACGATGACCATCCTCTGGAGACCCAATCCGGAGTTGCTGGCGGCGGCGCGGCTGACGGATTTCGCTCGCGGCGATCCGAGGACCGCGGAATACGCCGAGAGATACGATTTCGCCCGTCTCCACGCCTGGAGCGTCGAGCACTCCGAAGCCTTTTGGTCGAGGCTGTGGGATTTCTGCGACATCATCGGCGAGAAAGGCGAGAGAGTCCTGGCGGATGTCGCCAAGATGCCGGGCGGGCGCTGGTTTCCGGATGCTCGACTGAACTTCGCCGAAAATCTACTGCGTCCGCGCGGCGACGCCGAGACCGCCATCGTCTTCCAAGGCGAACGGCAGGAGCGCCGCACGCTTTCCTTCGGCGCGCTCAAGCGGCAAGTCGCGGCGCTCGCGGGCTATCTGCAGGCGAACGGCATTGGCCCGGGAGATCGCGTCGCGGCTTATCTCCACAATGGACCCGAGGCGATCGTCGGCATGCTGGCGGCCGCGAGCCTCGGCGCCGTATGGGCGTCGTGCTCGCCGGATTTCGGCGCGATCGGGGTTCTCGATCGGTTCGGTCAGATCGAACCCAAGGCGCTCATCGTCTGCGACGGTTACTTTTACAAAGGGGAAGCTTGCGATCGTTTGGCGCAGGCGCGCGAGATCGCCGCCGGACTGCCAAGCGCGAAGACCGTGCTCGTGGCGCCCTACATTCAGGGGTCGCCGTCTCTCGAAGATTTCGGTCACGCGCGGCTCTGGCCTGACGCGATCGCGGCGCAAGACGGCGCCGCCTTGAGTTTCGCGCGTTTGCCTTTCGATCATCCCCTCTACGTCGTGTTCTCTTCCGGCACGACGGGGCGCCGAAATGCATCGTTCACGGCGCTGGCGGCAGCCTCCTGCAGCACATGAAGGAACATCAGCTTCATTGCGATATGCGCGCCGGCGATCGCGTGTTCTTCGCGACGACGACCGGATGGATGATGTGGAACTGGCTCGCCTCGGCGCTCGCGAGCCGCGCGACGATTCTGCTCTATGACGGATTTTCCATGGACCGCGACGGCGCTGCGCTCTTCGATTTCGCGGAGCGCGAAGGCGCGACGCTGTTCGGCGTCTCGGCCGGCTTCCTGCGCGCGGCGCAGAAGCTCGGTCTCTCGCCAAAAAAAACCCATGACCTCGGAGCCATGCGGCTGCTCGCCTCGACGGGCTCGCCGCTCTCTCCGGATGGGTTCGACTACGTTTACGAGAAGGTGGCGCCGAAGACGCAGCTCGCGTCGATGAGCGGAGGAACCGACATCCTTTCCTGCTTCGTCCTCGGCAATCCGTGGTCTCCCGTAATCCGTGGGGAGATACAGGGCGCGGGTCTCGGCATGGCCGTCGAAGTTTGGGACGACGCCGGCCGACGCGTTTTCGGATCCGAAGGCGAACTTGTCTGCACGCGGGCATTCCCTTCGATGCCGCTCGGCTTCTGGAGCGATCCTGGCGGCGAAAAGTATCGAAGCGCGTACTTCGCAAGCTTTCCCAACGTGTGGCGCCATGGCGATTTTGCGAGCCAGACCCCGTCGGGCGGCTTCGTCATCCACGGCCGCTCCGACGCGACGCTCAATCCTCAAGGGGTGCGCATCGGCACCGCGGAAATCTACCGGATCGTCGAATCCTTTCCGCAGGTGGAGGAATGTCTGGCCGTGGGTCAGGAGGCCGGCGGCGGCCAGCGCATCCTGCTCTTCGTCAAGCTGCGCGCCGGCGAGACTTCTGGCTCCGGAGCTGAGCGCCTGTATCAAGCGCAGGCTGAGCCGGGAGGCTTCGCCTCGGCATGTGCCCGCATCGATTCTCGAAGCGCCCGAGCTTCCGCACACGCGCTCCGGCAAGCTCGTCGAGCTCGCGGTTCGCGATGTCGTGAACGGGCGGCCCGTGAAGAATCGAGAGGCGCTCGCCAATCCGGAGTCGCTGAACTTCTTTGCGCAGATGGCCGCGCTGGCGCCGCCTTGAAACGCTCAGGGTAGGACGAAATATACCGGCCAGGACTTCGCGTGACCGCACAGGATGACCGATGCGCAATTGGGTTCCGGCCATGGATTTCGGTTTGGGCGAAGAGGGCGAGGCGCTCCGCGGCAGCATCGCCGAATTCGCGGCGCGGGAAATTGCGCCGCGTGCGGTCCGCATCGATAGCGACAACGCGTTTCCCGCGGACCTGTGGCGCAAGATGGGAGACATGGGGCTGCTTGGCATCTCCGTTCCCGAAGAGTACGGGGGCGTCGCCCAGGGCTATCTGGCCCATGTGGTCGCGATGGAAGAGGTCAGCCGCGCCTCTGCCTCGGTCGGTCTTTCCTATGGCGCGCACTCTAATCTTTGCGTCAATCAGATTCATCGCAACGGCGCGAGAGAACAAAAGCTGCGCTACCTGCCTAAGCTCATATCGGGAGAACACGTCGGCGCGCTGGCGATGTCGGAGCCTACGGCCGGCTCAGATGTGGTGAACATGCAGACGCGGGCGGAACGCCGCGGCGATCGATACGTGCTGAACGGCGGCAAAATGTGGGTGACCAACGGGCCCGACGCCGACATCGTGATTGTTTACGCCAAGACCTCGCCCCGCGCGGGCGCGCACGGGATCACGGCCTTCATCGTCGAAGGCGTCTTCGACGGCCTGCGGCGCATGCCGAAGCTGGACAAGCTCGGCATGCGCGGCTCCAACACTTGCGAGCTTTTGTTCGAAGATTGCGAGGTGCCGGCGGACAACGTTCTCGGCGAGCCGGATCGCGGGATCAACGTGCTGATGAGCGGACTCGATTACGAGCGGGCCATTCTTGCCGGCGGCCCGATCGGCATCATGCGCGCCTGCTTGGACGTCGTTCTCCCTGTACATGCACGATCGCAAGCAATTCGGTCGCTCGATCGGCGAATTCGAGATCATGCAGGGCAAGCTCGCGGACATGTACACCGCTTTGAGCGCGACCCGCGCTTACGTCTATACGGTGGCGAAGGCCTGCGACTCCGGTTACGTCTCGCGGAAGGATGCGGCCGGCGCCATTCTCTTCGCCGCCGAGCACGCGACGCAGATGGCGCTCCAGGCGATCCAGTGTCTGGGCGGCAACGGCTATATGAACGATTATCCAACGGGACGCCTGCTGCGCGACGCAAAGCTCTACGAAATTGGAGCGGGCACGAGCGAGATTCGCCGAATGTTGATTGGACGCGAGCTGTTCGAGGAAAGCGCATAGGCGCTCCTGCGGCGGCTGCGAAAGAGGTAAGAATGCCTGTGCTTTCCTCCTCGGTCGATGTCGCATCTGCGGACTACGATCGAAATCTCGCCGCCATGACTTTGCGTCTCGCGGAGCTGCGGCGCAGCTTCGAGCGGATTCTCTTGGGCGGGGGAGAGAAGGCGCGGGCGCGTCACGTGGCCCGCGGCAAGATGCTGGCGCGCGATCGGATCGACGCGCTGATCGATCCACTCTCGCCCTTTCTCGAGATCGGGCGCTTCGCGGCGCGCGGGCTTCATGAGGACGAGATCGCCTGTGGCGGCGTCGTCGCCGGCGTCGGTCGAGTTTCGAACAGGCTTTGCATGATCGTCGCGAATGACGCCACGGTGAAGGGCGGCGTCTATTTCCCGATCACGGTGAAGAAGCATCTGCGCGCGCAGGAGATCGCCGCCGCAAATCATTTGCCCTGCATTTATCTGGTCGACTCGGGCGGCGCCAATCTGCCGACGCAGGACGAAGTTTTTCCGGATCGCGATCACTTCGGGCGCATCTTCTACAATCAGGCCCAGATGTCGGCCCAAGGCGTGACGCAAATCGCGGTCGTGATGGGATTGTGCACGGCGGGCGGCGCCTATGTCCCGGCAATGTGCGACGAGGCGATCATCGTGCGCGACGAGGGCGCGATCTTCCTCGCCGGACCGCCGCTCGTGGCGGCTGCGACGGGCGAGGTGGTGAGCGCCGAAGATCTCGGGGGAGCCGACGTGCATGCGCGCCGCTCGGGCGTCGTCGATCACTATGCCGAAGACGACCGGCACGCGCTGGAGCTGGCGCGCAGGGCGATCGCCAATCTCGGCGAAGCCGAGATCCACATGCCCCTTGCGCAGCCGCCGCTGCCGCCGTGCTACCCTGCGGAAGAGCTGCGCGGCCTAGCGCCAGCCGACGCGCGCCAGCCCTACGAGGCTCGTGAGGTGATTGCGCGCATCGTCGACGATAGCGCCTTCGACGAATTCAAACCGCTTTACGGGACGACGCTCGTCACGGGCTTTGCGCATATTTGCGGGTATCGCGTCGCCATCCTCGCCAACGACGGGATTCTCTTCTCGGAGAGCGCCTTGAAGGGCGCGCATTTCATCGAGCTCGCCGCGAAACGCAGGACGCCCCTCGTTTTCCTGCAGAACACGACCGGCTTCATGGTCGGCGCCAAATACGAGGCCGGCGGAATCGCCAAGGACGGCGCAAAACTCGTGACGGCGGTCGCGACCGCCGCCGTTCCGAAATTCACGGTCGTCGTCGGCGGCAGCTTCGGCGCCGGCAATTACGCGATGTGCGGGCGCGCCTATTCCCCGCGTTTTCTGTGGATGTGGCCCAACGCCCGCATCAGCGTGATGGGCGGGGAGCAGGCGGCGCGCGTTCTCTCGCGCATCCGGCGCGAAGCGCTCGCAGCCCGGGGCGCAAGCCTGACCGAAGAGGAAGAAGCGGCACTCCAAGCGCCGATACGCGAACAATATGAGCGCCAGGGCCAGCCTCTTTATTCCAGCGCGCGGCTTTGGGACGACGGCGTCATAGATCCCGCCGAGACGCGGCGCGTGCTCGGGCTTTGTCTTAGCGTGAGCGCGCACTCTCCCATCGAGGAGACGCGCTTCGGCTTGTTTCGAATGTGAATGCGAGAGTGATATGCCCGACCTGCTTCTCTCTACCGACGCCCGGGGCGTCGCCACACTGACGCTCAATCGTCCGGAGCGCCATAACGCCTTCGATGAGGCGCTTGTGGCTTCCCTGAGCGCAACGCTTCGGCAACTCGCCGGGAACGAGGCCGTCCGCATCGTCGTGATCCGCGGCGCGGGGAAAAGCTTTTCCGCGGGGGGCGACATCGAGTGGCTGCGCCGCATGGCTGGCGCCTCCTTCGACGAGAACCTCGGCGACGCCGAAGCCTTGGCGCGGATGATGCGCCTGCTCGACGGCTTGCCGATGCCGACGATCGCCTTCGTTCATGGCGCAGCCTACGGCGGAGGCGTGGGACTCGTCGCCTGCTGCGATATCGCCATAGCGACAGAGCGCGCCACCTTTTGCCTGAGCGAGGCGAGGCTCGGCATCATCCCGGCCGTGATCGGACCTTTCGTCGTCCGCGCGATCGGCGCCCGCCAGGCGCGACGCCTGATGCTGGCGGCGGAGACGATCTCAGCGGCAACGGCCCGCGGCATCGGGCTCGTTCATCTGACTGCGCCCGAAGGTGAGGCGGAGGACCGGCTAGGGGGCATCGTCGAAGCTCTCTTGCGTTGCGCCCCTGGCGCGCAAAAGCAGGCCAAGGCCTTCATCGCGCTTTGCGCCGGCGAAACCATCGATGACGGCCTCTCGCAGGAGTCGGCGCGGCTTCTCGCGACGCTGCGCAGCTCCAGCGAAGGCCGCGAGGGATTGAGCGCTTTTCTCGAAAAGCGCGCGCCAAGATGGGTCGACGGCGGGAGCGGGGCCAATGTTTCGCAAGCTGCTGATCGCTAATCGCGGCGAGATCGCCTGTCGGGTCATGCGCACCGCGCGCCGGCTCGGGATCGATACGGTGGCGGTCTATTCCGAGGCCGACTCCGCATCGATGCACGTGGAGCAAGCCGACGAAGCCTGGCCAATCGGAGCGGCGCCCGCGCGGGAGAGCTATCTGGCGATCGACAAAATCGTCGACGCGGCCAAGCGCAGTGGCGCCGAGGCGATTCATCCCGGCTATGGCTTTCTCTCCGAGAATCCGGCCTTCGCCGAGGCCTGCGCGGCGGCCGGCGTCGTCTTCGTCGGCCCTCCGGCGTCCGCCATGCGATCGATGGGGTCGAAGGCGAGCGCAAAATCGCTGATGGAACGCTCAGGCGTTCCGATCGTTCCCGGTTACCACGGGGCCGCGACGGACCTCGCGACCTTGGAGAGAGAATCCCGACGAATTGGGTTTCCGCTGCTCGTGAAAGCGTCGAGCGGCGGCGGCGGGCGCGGCATGCGCCTCGTCGAAAGTGTGGATGAGTTGCAGGACGCCGTAGCGGCCGCCTCGCGCGAGGCTCTTTCAGCTTTCGGCGAGGGACGGGTGCTGCTCGAACGGCGTCTCATACGCGCGCGGCACGTGGAGGTGCAGATCTTCGCCGATTCGGAAGGCGGCTGCCTAGCCTTTCCGGAACGGGATTGCTCCCTGCAACGCCGCCGTCAAAAGATCCTGGAGGAAACTCCGGCGCCGGGCCTCGCGCAAGGGCTGCGCGGGGCGATGCGTGAGGCGGCGATCACCGCGGCGAGAAGCGTCGGCTATGTCGGCGCCGGCACCGTCGAGTTTCTCGTCGAGGACGACCGTTTCTACTTCCTCGAGATGAACACGCGTCTTCAGGTCGAGCACCCGATCACCGAGATGGTGGCGGGCCAGGATCTGGTTGAGTGGCAGTTGCGGGTCGCGGCCGGCGAAAGACTGCCGATGGGGCAGCAAGATCTTCATCCGTACGGATGCGCAATCGAGGCGCGGATCTGCGCGGAGGATCCCCAGCAGGACTTCTTGCCTTCCACGGGTTTGATCGACCGATTTCAGCTGCCGGCGATCGAGGAGCATGTCCGAGTGGACACGGGCGTGCGCAGCAGCGACCGCATCACGCCCTATTACAACTCCTTGCTCGCCAAGCTGATTGTCTGGGGCGAGGACCGGGCCACGGCGTTGCAAAGGCTGCGGCGGTCGCTCGAACACTTCGAAGTCGTCGGAGTCGCGACCAATCTCGACTTTCTGCGCGCCCTCTGCCGGGAGGCGTGGCTCGGCGACGGCGCTTACGATACGGTTTCGGTCGAGGCGAACGCGGCGCGAATGAGTCGCGCGCCGCCGCTCACGGGGGAAGACGAACAGGTCGTCCTCGCCGCGGGCGCAGCCATCTGGCTCTCCGACCTGGCTCAAAGGAGAGGAGGCGGCGGCGCCCTCACGCCCTGGGACACCACGGACGGCTGGAGATTGGACGGCAGGCAGGGCGTCGACATCGAATTTCTGATGAACCAGCGGACGATCAAGCTACGGCTCGATCCGGAGCGGGAGGGCGCCTTTCACTTCGACATGCAGGGCGATGCGAGCAGGGTCGAATTCGTTCGCTCCGACACAGAACTGCGCCTCTGCGTGAGGGGCGTCTGGCGCGAGGTCGGCGTCGTCCGTCGTGCGGCTCAGCTCGTGATCGTACTTCGTGGCCGCAATCACGCGCTGACATGGCGCGATCCTCTTCGACCGGCCTCTCGCCAAGGCGATAGCGACCGGCGCCTCATCGCGCCTTTGCCCGCCCGCGTGGTTCGCGTCCATGCCGTGAACGGTCAAGAACTGAAGGCGGGAGCCAGCGTCGTGACGCTGGAGGTGATGAAGACGGAATTCGTGCTGCGCGCACCCCGCGATGGTTCTATCGCCGGCTTGGCTTGCAAGGAAGGCGACTGGGTTCCCGAAGGCGCGACGCTCGCCTACATCTCTGAGGACAAGGCGCCGGCCGGCGCTGCGACGAGCAGCGAAGCTTGAGGAGCGCGCGACAATGACGATTCCGAAGCGCGTCCAGATCGTCGAGGTCGGGCCGCGCGACGGCCTTCAAAACGAGGCCGGAATCCTGTCGGTCGAAGCCAAGGCGGAGCTCGTCGAGGCGCTGGCGCGGGCGGGATTGACCCGCATCGAAGCGGGGAGCTTCGTGTCCCGCGCGGCCGCGCCGCAAATGGCGACGACGGGAGAGCTGTTGCACCGCCTGGGACCGCGACCCGACCTGCGGCTGTCCGTGCTCGTCCCAAACCAACGCGGCCTGTCCGACGCGCTCGCGGCCGGCGCGACCGAAATCGCCGTCTTCGCCGCCGCCACCGAAAGCTTTTCCAGGCGCAACATCAATTGTTCGATTGGGGAGAGCCTGGATCGTTTTTCCAAGGTTGTCGTCGAGGCGAGCCGTCAGGGCGTTACCACGCGCGGCTATGTCTCCTGCGCGCTGGGTTGCCCCTATGAAGGAGCGGTCGCGCCGTGCCAGGCTGCGGCCGTCGCGCGTGCGCTCAAGGCCATGGGGTGCAGCGAGATTTCTCTGGGCGACACCATCGGGGTGGGAACGCCTCTCGCAGCACGTGCGCTCATCGAAACGGTCGCGGCAGACATCGGCGTGCAAAATCTCGCGGTTCACTTCCACGACACTTACGGCCAGGCGCTCGCGAACATCTTCGCCTGCCTCGAGGCGGGCGTCGCCGTGATCGACGCCTCGGTCGGTGGTCTCGGGGGATGTCCCCACGCACCCGGAGCGTCGGGAAACGTCGCAACGGAAGACGTCGTCTATATGCTGCAGGGGATGGGCGTCGAGACCGGCGTCGATCTCGGCCTACTGCTCGAGGCGGGAGATCTCGCGGCCCGCCAACTCGGGCGCGCGCCTGTCAGCGCGGTCGCGCGCGCCTTCGCGTCGAGCGAGGCGCGGCAGCAGGCGTCTCGAGCGCAGGCGTAACTTCTCGCACTTGTCTAGGACTCGTTGCGCGATACATTCGCTTCGAACAGGTGAGGAATGTCGTCGCTTTTTGGATTGTCCGCGGATCAACTGGCGATGCGTGAGACCGCGATGGAGTTCGCTCGCGAAAGACTTGCGCCGAACGCCCTCCGCTGGGACAAGGAGAAGCACTTTCCGCTCGACGTTCTGCGTGAAGCCGCGGCGCTCGGCTTCGCCGCGATCAACGCTTCCGAGGAGCACGGCGGGGTAGGGCTCGCGCGGCTCGACTCCGTGGTGATTTTCGAGGCTCTGGCGACGGGATGTCCGACGATCGCGGCTTATCTGTCGGTGCACAATATGTGCGTCTGGATGGTCGATCGCTTCGGCTCGGAGGCGCAACGCCGCGAGTGGACGCCGCAACTCGCCGCGCTGCAGGCTTTTTCCAGCTACTGCCTCACCGAGCCCGGCTCCGGGTCCGACGCGGCGGCGCTTCGAACGCGCGCGGAGCGCCAGGGCGACGAGTACGTTTTGCAGGGCGAGAAGCAGTTCATTTCGGGCGCCGGCGCTGGCGGCCGCGATCACCTTTATATCGTGATGGCGCGCACCGGCGGAAATGGACCGCGCGGCGTCTCCGCATTTCTCGTCGAGGGCGAAAACCCCGGACTCACCCTCGGCGTCGCCGAGCGCAAGATGGGCTGGAACGCGCAGCCGACGCACGCCTTGAGCTTCTCGGCCTGCCGCGTGCCGGCCTCGAACCTCCTCGGCGGCGAGGGAGAAGGATTCAAGATCGCCATGGCCGGCTTGGACGGCGGGCGGCTGAACATCGGCGCCTGCTCCCTCGGCGGGGGACAAGCGGCGCTCGAGAAGACCCTCACTTATATGGGGGAGAGGAAGGCCTTCGGCCGCCGTCTCGATGAATTCCAGGCTTTGCAATTCCGTCTCGCCGATATGGCGACGAAATTGGAGGCGGCGCGCGCCCTGCTCTGGCGCGCGGCGACCGCGCTCGACGCGCGCGCGAGCGAAGCCTCGACGCTTTGCGCGATGGCGAAGCGCGTCGCCACGGACGCGGGGTTCGAGGTGGCCAATGACGCGCTACAGCTTCACGGCGGCTACGGCTACCTGTGCGATTACGGAGTCGAGAAGATCGTGCGCGACCTGCGGGTCCATCAGATTCTCGAAGGGGCGAACGAGATCATGCGGATGATCGTCGCGCGTTCTCTTCTCGATAGCCAGGGGCGCCAACCTCCGAGCGGTAGCGACCCATGAGCGAAAGCGATGTGCTCGTCTCGCGCGTCGGTCGGCTGGGCCGCATCCAATTGAATCGACCGAAGGCGCTTAACAGTCTTACGCTGGACATGGTGCGACGTTTCGCGGCGGCGCTCGACGCGTTTGGCGAGGACGAGGGGATCGTCGCGGTTCTGGTGACAGGCGCGGGCGAGCGCGGGCTATGCGCGGGCGGGGACATTCGCGGGTTTTTCGAGTGGCGCGGCGCGCAGGAAAATCCTTACAAGCAGTTTTGGCGCGAGGAATATCGGCTGAATGCGCGAATAGCGTCCTTCCCCAAACCTTATATCGTGGTGATGGACGGAATCGTGATGGGCGGCGGCGTCGGCGTTTCGGCGCATGGAAACCGTCGCCTCGTGACCGAGCGGACGCGGCTCGCAATGCCGGAGACCGGCATCGGATTCATTCCCGACGTCGGAGGAACGTGGCTGCTCACCCGCGATGGCGGGGCAGGCCTTTACATGGCCCTTTCCGGCGCGACGGTCGGGGCCGCCGATGCGATGCAGATCGGGTTGGCCGACCTTTGCGTCGACTCATGCGACATTCCCCAATTGATCTCGCGCCTCGAGCAATGCGAACGTCCGCAGCAAGTGGACGCCGCCCTGCTCGACGCGGTCTGCGCGCCGGGGCAGTGCGTCCTTTTGGAACATCGAGCGCTTTTGGATGACGTCATGATGCAGGAGCGCGTCGAGGACATCATCGCCGCGCTCGTCTTCGCGGGTTCCACCTTCGCCCAGGAGGCGGCGCGCGAGATCGGACGAAAGTCGCCGACAAGCTTGCGGCTCACCCACGCGCTGCTAAAGCTCGCCAAGCGGTCGGACAGTCTCGAGTCATGCCTGCTGCGGGAGTTTCGCGCAGCCTGCGCCCTGATCGACACGCCCGATCTGCACGAAGGCGTTCGCGCCGCCATCATCGACAAGGACAAGAACCCCAAATGGTCGCCGGCGACGCTTGCCGATGTGGACGACGCGACGATCGCGGCGCTTCTCGCCGGAACGCAAGACGCGCCGCCGAGCTTCGAACGGTGGACCCAAGCGGCAATGGGCCGGGCTTGGACGGAGGCGCAGCAAGCCTGACGCAGCCTCGCCTACAGGAGGAAGCTAGAAGATGAATCCCTCGGGCTCCGTGGTCATCGTCGGCGCGGCGCGCACGCCCATCGGCGCCTTTCTTGGCGAGCTGAAGGAAGCGACGGCGCCCGAACTCGGCGCTTGCGCGATCGCGGGCGCCTTGGCGCGTTCCAAAATGCCCGTCGACAGCATCGACGAGGTCAGCATGGGCTGCGTGTTGTCGGCGGGCCTTGGCCAAGCTCCAGCGCGTCAGGCGGCGCTCGGCGCCGGGCTGTCGGAAGCGACGGGATGCGTCACCGTCAACAAGATGTGCGGATCGGGCATGAAGGCGATCATGCTGGGGCACGACGCTCTTCGCGCCGGAAGCGCAAGCGTGGTCGTCGCCGGCGGCATGGAGAGCATGAGCAACGCCCCTTATCTCCTCGCGCGCGCCCGGGCGGGCTATCGCATGGGGCACGGCAAAATCCTCGACCACATGTTTCTCGACGGGCTCGAGGACGCCTATGAGAAGGGGCGTCTGATGGGCTCCTTCGCCGAGGACTGCGCCAGGGTCTACCAGTTCACGCGGAAACAGCAGGACGAATACGCGATCGCGTCGCTCACGCGCGCCCAGCGCGCGGCGGCGGACGGGGCTTTCGACGCCGAAATCGTCCCGGTGCGCATCGCTTCTCGCAAGGAGACGCAGGCGATCGCCGTCGACGAGACGCCGCGAAAAGCCAATCTGGACGAAATACCCAGATTGAAGCCGGCCTTCGCCTCTGACGGGTCGATCACCGCCGCGAACGCCAGCAAGATTTCGGACGGCGCCGCCGCTCTCGTCCTGACCACTGACGCCAACGCGCGATCTTGCGGCGTTATCCCGCTCGCCACGGTCGTTGGCCACGCCACCCATGCGGCGGCCCCCCGCGATTTCCCGACCGCGCCGATCGGCGCGATCGAGAAGTTGCTGAAGCGTGTCGGCTGGACGCGCGACGAGGTGGACCTCTTCGAGATCAACGAGGCGTTCGCCGTCGTCGCCATGGCGGCGATGCATGACCTGGGTCTCGCGCACGCCAAGGTGAATGTGCATGGCGGGGCTTGCGCGCTCGGCCACCCGATCGGCGCTTCGGGCGCCCGTATCGTCGTTACGCTGCTCAACGCGCTGGAAAGATATGGTCTGCGTAGAGGCGTCGCGGCGCTTTGCATCGGAGGCGGCGAGGCCACGGCGCTGGCGGTCGAGCGGGCTGGGTGAGATTCGTCATGCATCGGCGCTCCGCTGTTGCGGCGCCGCGACGAAATTCCGACGAGGCGCCTGACTTGAATTCCGTCCGCACTAGTTTGGTTCAGATGAAACATCGTGTCGCGCAGCGGGATTACGCCGTGGGATTTGATTTCCACATCGATTACCTCCAGCTGCTCTCGCCGGACGGCCAGCTGAGCGAATCGGAGGGGGCCTTCGCTCTAGACGGAGAGCTGCTCGTCGGCTTCCATCGCGCTATGACTCGCGCGCGTCTCTTCGACGCGAAGGCCGTTGCGCTGCAACGCACGGGGCAACTCGGGACATTCGCCTCGGCCCTCGGGCAAGAGGCCATTGGGGTGGGCGTCGCTGCGGCGATGCGTCGAGACGACTTACTGGTCCCATCCTATCGGGATCACGCCGCTCAGTTCCTCCGCGGCGTTACGATGACGGAAATCCTGCTCTATTGGGGAGGCGACGAGCGCGGTAACGACTTCGCGAGCGCTCGGGCCGATTTCCCGATTTGCGTGCCGGTCGGCACACAAGTGGCGCACGCGGTCGGCGCCGCCTATGCCTTCAAGCTGCGCAAGGAGGAGCGTGTGGCCGTCTGCTTCATCGGCGACGGCGGAACGGGAAACGGCGGTTTCTACGAGGCGCTCAACATGGCGGGCGTGTGGCGAGTTCCCCTCGTCGTCGTCATCAACAACAACGGTTGGGCGATCTCCACGCCGCGTTCTCTCGGGTGCGCGGCCGAGACGCTGGCGCAAAAAGCCATCGCTGCCGGGGTCGAAGGAATTCAGGTCGACGGCAATGACGTGCTCGCCGTCCACCAAGCCGCGCGCGGCGCGATCGAAAAGGCGCGAAGCGGCGGCGGACCGACGGTGATCGAGGCGCTGAGCTATCGTCTGGGAGACCACACCACCGCCGACGACGCCAGCCGCTATCGCGATCCGGAGACCGTGCGCGCAGCATGGGCGCGTGAGCCCATCGGGCGTTTGCGGACCCTGCTTGTCGCGCGCGGACTTCTGGTCGAAGGAGCAGGAAGCTGCGCTGTTGAAGGACTGCGGCGAGGAAGTCGAAAGAGCCGTAGCGAGCTATCTTTCGACTCCCGCTGCGAGTAGCGACTTCATGTTCGATCATCTCTTCGCGACACTGCCGTCCTCGATGCGCGGCCAGCGAGACGAAGCGCGCCGCCACGCGCCGGTTTCGGGAGGCCAGCATGGCTGAAATCACGCTCGTCGAAGCCATTGATCTGGCGTTGGGCTTTGAGATGGCGCGCGATCCGACGGTGGTGCTGCTCGGCGAGGACATCGGAGTCGAACGGCGGCGTATTCCGCGCGACAAGCGGTCTTCAGGCGCGCTTCGGCCGAGAGCGCGTCATCGACACGCCGCTTGCGGAAGCGGGCATCGCCGGGGTGGCCATCGGCATGGCGGCGATGGGCGTGAAGCCGGTCGCGGAAATTCAATTTTCGGGGTTCATCTATCCGACGATCGACCAGATGATCAATCACGCCTCACGGCTGCGTCACCGCACCCGCGGCAGGCTGACTTGCCCTATGGTGCTGCGTTCGCCTTGCGGCGCGGGAATTCACGCGCCCGAGCACCATTCCGAAAGCCCGGAAGCGATCTTCGCGCATATGCCGGGACTTCGGGTGGTCGTGCCGTCCACCCCGGCGCGCGCCTACGGGCTCTTGCTCGCGGCGATCCGCGATCCCGATCCGGTCGTCTTCCTTGAGCCCACGCGCCTCTATCGGCTCTTTCGTGAAGAGGTCGTGGACAACGGCGAGGCTCTGCCGCTTGACGCATGTTTTGTTTCTCGCGAGGGCCGTGACGCGACCGTCGTGACATGGGGCGCCTCGCACGCCGAGGTGATGAGCGCGGCCGAGGCGCTGGCGCAAAAGGGCGTCGAGATCGAGGTCATCGATCTCGCGACGCTCAAGCCTTACGATTCGGAGACAATTCTGAAATCCGTGGAAAAGACGGGCCGGTGCGTGATCGTCCACGAAGCGCCCCGGACCGCCGGTTTTGGCGCCGAGATCGCCGCGGAACTCGCCGAACGCGCGCTTTACTCTCTCCAGGCGCCGGTGACGCGCGTTACGGGCTACGACGTCGTCGTGCCCCTTTCCAAACTGGAGAAGCAATACATGCCGAGCGTCGAACGCATCGTTGACGCCGTGCAAAAATGCAGGGAGGCCGCGTGAAAATCTTCAAGCTGCCCGACCTCGGCGAAGGGTTGCAGGAGGCCGAACTCGTCGAATGGCGCGTCCGGCCGGGAGACGAGGTGGTGGTGGACGCCCCGCTTCTCGCCGTCGAAACGGCGAAAGCCGCCGTGGAGATCCCGTCTCCTTATGCAGGACGCGTCGCGCGCCTCTTCGCGAACATTGGCGACATCGTTCACATCGGTGCGCCCCTCGTCGGTTTCGAGGGTCAAGGCGCTGAAGACCAAGACTTCTGGGTCGGTCGTTGGCGCAGTCGAATCTGGAACCCACGTGCTTGCCGAGACGGCTCATACGGTTGGTCACGGAGGCGCGAGTCTCCGGGCGACGCCGGCTGTCCGCGCTCTCGCTCATAAGCTCGGAGTCGAGCTCGGTATGGTGACCCCTTCGGGCGCCGACGGCGTGATCACCGCGAATGACGTGCAGCGTGTCGCGCGCATCTTGAGCGAAACCGAGCCGGCCGAGCCTTTGCGCGGCTTTCGCCGTTCCATGGCGCAGAACATGGCGCTCGCCCAAGCCGAGGTGGCCGCGGCGACGATTGTGGACGATGTCGACATCAACTCATGGCGGGCGGGCGAGGACGTAACCGTGAGGCTGATACGTGCGCTCGTCGCCGGGTGCCGAGCCGAACCTTCCCTGAACGCGTGGTTCGAAAGCAGCGCTCTCGCGCGTCGCGTGCTGCGCAAGATCGACCTCGGCGTCGCCGTCGATCTGCCGGAGGGACTCTTCGTCCCCGTGCTCAGGGACGTCGGGGCGCGCGACCCCGCCGATCTGCGCGCGGGCATCGACCGGATGCGCGCCGACTTGGCGGCGCGCCGCGTTCCGCCCGAGGAGATGCGCGGCGCCACCATCACGCTCTCCAATTTCGGCGTGATCGCGGGCCGTTACGCCGCGCCTGTCGTTGTGCCTCCCACCGTGGCCATCCTGGGAGCAGGGCGCATACGCCGCGAACCTGTCGTTCATGAAGGGGCAATCGTCGCCCGCCGCGTGATCCCACTGAGCCTCACCTTCGATCATCGCGCGGTGTCCGGCGGCGAGGCGGGGCGGTTTCTCGCCGCGGCGATGCTCGATATGTCAGCGCCATGACCTCGAGCGCAGCGATCGGAGGGTCACGGGTCCACGCTGAAGTCGATGCGTCCCTGCAGCAGATCGCCGTCGGGCGACAGCATCCGATAGACCACATGATACGAACCGGGCGGAAGCGGGGGCGCGTCCATCCTGAATTGCCGGGACCGCTCGGTCTGGGTTTTCGTCGCCAGCACGATTCCGCGGTCGTCCTTGAGCTGAGCCGCCGAATAATCCGGGTCCATCATCAGCGAAAAGAGAAGGTCGATGTGGCGCGGCGGACGGACGAGATGCATTTTGGCGCCGGGGAAGGACCGCACGAGATAAGCCATGCGCCGGACGTCGCCGTTAGGGCGATCCAGAAAGCCATGGCCGCGATCGCGCATCCCCTGCGTGCCAGGGCGTCGTTAGCGTGAGGCCCAACCCCGGCGCTTTTGCGATTACAACTGGTCCTAGCGCCGCCAATTGGGGCTCAACGTAATGCCGACGATGGAGGCGCGATGGCGGCGTCGGCTAGTTTTTCCGTAGGGAAAAGCCGACCCATTTTCAAAGTCACGGCGACGACTATGTAATTACTCGTAGTCCGTGGAGGCAAAGCTGAGGCTTGACGATGAAAGTTCTGACCGAAGAGCGCGGCGGCAAGACGATCCTCACGCTGAAAGAGGAGCGCCTCGACGCGCATAATTCCGGAGAGTTGAAAGATCGAATCCTCAAGCTGTTCGAAGACGGCTGCCGCGACGCGGTCGTGGATCTGCGCAATGTGCAGTTCATCGACAGCTCCGGTTTGGGGGCTCTCCTTTCCGGACACAAGAATGCGATGCAGCGTTCGGCTGGCTTCGCGCTCGCCGGCTTGCAGCCACGGGTCCGGTCCATGTTCGAGCTGACGCGTTTGCAGCGCGTTTTCGAAATCTATTCGGGCCTTCAAGAAGCCTTGAGCGAATGAGGCGGGGAGGTTCGCATGCGCGACGCGCCGGAGACGATCCTCAATCTGGATATCGAGATGCCCAATCAAACGCGCTATCTCGGCCTGATCGGCAACATAGCCGAGACCATCGCCAGAGAGACTCGACGCTCGCGGCGTGGATCGCGAGACGCTCGCCTATAACCTCAATCTCGTGGTCACCGAGGCGGTGACCAACGCCATCCAGCACGGCTCTCCGAGCGACGAGCATGACCGCGTGAGAGTATTGCTCTCCTATGAAGACAACGATCTTTGCGTGCGCGTGTTCGACCATGGCCAAGGATTCGATCTCGCGAGCGTGAAGCGTCCCTGACGTCGAGGAGTTGTGCGAGAGCGGACGCGGACTATTCTTCATCCGCGCCTTGATGGACACCGTCGAGTATCACAGAACGGAGTGCGGTAACGTGCTCGAGATGACGAAGAGACTCGTCTAAGCGACCGTCGCTTCGATTACGGCGATGGCGCTCAACGCGTCAGTCGCGACAATGTGCAGGCGAAGATGAGTTGGGAGTTGGAGTTTCGCAAACTTTTCGATCGCTTCGTGAGCCGGCGTCGCCTCGAGCTGCAGGTTACGCCTCGGGAGATCGACTTTCCGGAAAGCTATCGCCTTTCGACGGCGCCGTGCGACGCGGTGCGCGATGCGCTCAACCTCGCTACGGTGTCAGCAAACGGGCGTGACGCCTTGCGTCTCAGTCTTGCAACGAGGGGCGCTAAACATGGCCTTTGGCGCCTGGCTCTCTATGGCCTACAACCCCGCAATTTGGACGAGCTCTTGCCGTTGCTGCGCAACATCGGACTGCGCGTCATCGATCAAACGCATTTCGCCGTCATCCTCAACGGACAAACGCTTTTCATTCGCGACTTTCGCGTGACGCCCAAATTCGCGGAGACCGAATGGTCGTCCGCTATCGAATCGTCCTTGGCGGCCGCTATGGACGCCCTTCTGCGCGGCGAGATTGAAGACGATATTCTCAACGGTTCGATTCTCAGGACCCCCTTGCAGTGGCGTCAAGTCGACTTGCTTCGCGCGTACTGCAATTACTATCTACAAATCTCCGACCGCTTCGATCAGCGGCGGATCCACGGCGCTCTCTTGACGAACTTCCGATCCGCCGGGCTGCTCTACAAATATTTCGAGGCGCGGTTCAAGCCGGATGACAGGCTCGGCGGTCCTTCCGAGCGAGAGATCGGGATCTTTCCGGCTATCCGTCAGGAGCTGATCGATGCGCTCGACGAGGTCGACGACCTTGCCGAGGATCGGATTCTGCGCGACATCTTCAATCTCATCGACTCGACTTGGCGCAGCAATTTCTTCTTGTCGCAGAGCGGCGCAACGCGCTGCATTTCGCTGAAAATCGGTAGCCTTGGCGTGATCAACATGCCCAATCCGCGGCCCTTCGCCGAGATATACGTTCATGCGCGGTCCATGGAAGGCGTGCATTTGCGTGGGGCGAAAGTGGCGCGTGGCGGCGTGCGCTGGTCCGAACGTCCAGATGACTTCAGGACGGAAATCCTGGAGCTGATGAGCACCCAGATGGTGAAGAACGCCGTCATCGTGCCGCAAGGCGCCAAAGGGGGCTTTGTGCTGAAGTCCGCGTTCGCCGGCGTGCATGGATCCGCAGCAGCGGGACGAGAAGCTTATGGAATCTTCATCCGCGGGCTTTTGGACCTTACCGACAATCCAGGCGGAGCAGGGCCAGAACGTTCCCTGCAGCTCCTCTGCTACGACGATCCCGATCCTTATCTCGTCGTGGCGGCCGACAAGGGGACTGCGAACTTCTCAGACGACGCTAACGAGATCGCGGCGGATTACGGTTTCTGGCTCGGCGACGCCTTCGCGACGGGCGGATCGAACGGCTTTCACCACAAGAAGCTCGGCATCACCGCGCGCGGCGCCTGGATTTGCGTGAAACGGCATTTTCGTGAAATCGCCTATGACATCGACGAGCAACTAGTGTCGGTGATTGGCGTGGGCGGGATGGAGGGCGACGTCTTCGGCAATGGCATGCTGTTGTCGAACAACATACGACTGCTCGGGGCGTTCAGCGCGGACTATATTTTCATCGACCCAAATCCCGACCGACAGGTTTCCTTCATGGAGCGTCGTCGCCTCTTCGACACGCCGGGCTCGACGTGGGCAGATTATAATCCTGCGTTGCTGTCGGCCGGCGGCGCGGTCTACCACCGCAGCGTCAAGGACATTGTCTTGAGTCCCGAGGCGCAGCACTGGCTCGGCGCGCGCAGTGCAATCCTCGATGGCGATGCCGTGATCCGTTTGATGCTAGCCGCTCCCGCCGATTTGCTGTGGCTGGGCGGGATCGGCTCCTACGTCAAGGCCAGCACCGAGACCGACGAGTCGGTCGCGGATCACTTCAATGATGCGGCCCGCGTGGATGCCCCTGAAATCCGGGCGAAAGTTGTGGGGGAGGGCGCAAATCTCGGATTCACGCAAAAGGCGAGAATCGAATATGCGCTGAGGGGCGGGCGCATCAACACGGACGCGATCGACAACTCGGGCGGGGTCGATCTTTCTGATCATGAGGTCAATCTCAAGATCCTGATGTCCGCGCGCGGGAACGGCGGTGAAACGCGTTCTGGCCGCGAGGAACGAAATCGTTTGCTCCGCGATCTTGCGGACGAAGTGTGCGCACAGGTTCTCGACAATAACTATCACCAGAGCCTTTGCCTTTCTCTGGAGCGTGAGCGATGCCGTAAGGACCTCGCACCCTTTTTGGAGGCTGCGGACCATCTGGAAAATGCTGGCCTGCTCGATCACGTCGTCGAAGCCTTTCCTTCGCGAAAGGAGATACTCGCGCGCGGCGAGCAGGGTCTGACGAGGCCGGAGCTCGCTGTCTTGATGGCGAAGGGGAAGCTTGCGCTCAAGCGCGCGCTGCTGGAGGCGCCAGGCGTTCTTGACGAAGATTGGGCTCAAGCCATCGGCGCCACCTATTTTCCAGAGCGTGCACGGGCGCGCTACGGGTCGGCGTTGAAGGAACATCTATTGGGAAGAGAAATTGCCGGCGCCGTAATTTGCAATAAAATCATTGACCAAGCAGGGGTGAGCTTTCTCGCTGCGGCCGAGAGCATCGACGCGGCTCGGGTCAGCGAGGCCGTCGGACTCTATCTCGCCTTCGACCAGATCCTACAGGGCGACCGCTGGCGCGACGCCGTGCGCGCGCTCGACGGCAAGATGACTCCCGAGCGTCAGTATGAGCTGCTTTTGCAACTCGAGGAAGCGCTCGCATCCCTTTGCCGCTGGGCCTGGGAGCACGGCCGGAGGCTACGGCCCGATCCGCTGTCGATGGAGCGATGGCGGGAGGAATTGACGCGGTATCAAAATCATCTCGGGGCGAGTCCCGAGTTTACCGTATTGACGTCTGCGGCGCCGGACGCCGCGCGATTGCTCTTCTTGAATCGCTTGCGGGATTTTCCCGTGCTCGTCGACTTGTCGAGGACCCTCCAGCAGGAGCTTGCACAGGTTGCCGATCTTTATGAAGATTTTCTGCGTGCTCTGGGGTTACGACAGCTCGCCTCACTCCTATCGGAGATCAAGCCGCGCGACATCTGGGAACGTCGTCTGCAACGCTCCCTCGACGATCAGCTTCGATCTGCGACGGCGCGCTTCGTTCGGGCGGAGTTGACTTCGAAGTCGTCGGATTTCTCTTCCTTCATTCAAAGACACGGGCTCGAGACGCGTCTCGCCAAGATCCAGGTGCTCCGATCGGAGCTTATCGAAGCCGCACCGGTGACGTTGGTTCCTTTCGCCGCGCTGACCAGCGAGATCCACTCCTTCGTGGACGCCTGTGTGGCCGCCTGCGCCGCCGTCCAGCGATGAACGGAGCGACCAGGAACACTTGCGCCTTGAGAGCCGCGTCAAGCTCACGGCTGTCAAAGATGGCGCTGGACCCTATCTTTTTTGAAGAGCGGTCAAGATGTTCGAGGCGAGGCGATGTTGCGGCAAGGTTGCGACTCGGCGGACGCGCAGTTGTTGCGCGCGGCGCTGGACGGCGTCGACGAGGCCGTCTGCGTCATTGACGGCGCCGGCGCCCTCGTCCTGATGAGCCAAGCGGCCGAAGCGCTGACCGGATATCGGCAGACCGAGCTGCATGCAGCCTCCCTTCCCCTGGTTCCGCCAATCTGCGCCGAGGGAGAGGTCGCGGCCTGATAAGCAGCAGGCACCGCTTACGCCGGCGTGACGGAAGCGAGGTCGAGGTCGAGATCGACGTGCGAAGCCTCGGGCACGCTTGCGCAGGGTTCCGACTGCTGCGGTTGCGCCCGCCCCCCCTCCGCGAGCCTGCGACGGGTCGCCTTGAGTTGGAGGCGGTCCTCCCTCAGCTGTTCGACACGATTCCCGATGGCGTCATTCTCATCGACGAAGTTGGGATCATCGAATTCTTCAGCGCCGGCGCCGAGCGGCTCTTCGGATACGCGCGACAGGAAACGCTCGGCGAAAACGTGAAGATGCTCATGCCTGCGCCGACGCGCGACGTTCACGACCAGTATATTTCCAGCTACCTGAATACTGGCGAGAAGAAGATCATTGGCGTCGGCCGCGAGGTCGTCGCTCGGCGTAAGGATGGGTCGTTGTTCCCCATCTACCTCTCGATCGGCGAGCTGTGGCTGCAAGGGAGACGACGTTTCGTTGGGATAACCCACGATCTCACGCAGAGTAAGCAGGCGGCGGAGAAAGTCCTGAGGCTTTCCACGGCAATGGACCAGAGTCCGAACGCGGTGATGATTGCGGACAAGGCAGGGGTGATTCAGTATGTGAATGAAAGCTTCGTGACTCTCACAGGCTATTCCGCACAGGAGCTCGTCAACGAGACGCCGCGCGTGCTGAGTTCCCAACTCACGGGGCCGGAGCAGTATCGGCGGCTTTGGCGAACGATCCGTGAGGGCCGCGAGTGGCGCGGCGAAATCGAAAATCGTCGCAAGGACGGCAGCCTCTACTGGGCGCTAGAGATCATCAAGCCCCTGCGTGACGGCAAGGGCGAGATAACGCATTATCTCGCGATTCAGCAAGACATCACCGCGCAGAAGCGGGATAGGGAAGCGCTGATGGAAAGCGAGGCGCGCTTTCGTCATGTCGCGGAGATGACGGGCGAGTGGCTGTGGGAGCAGGACGCCAACGGCCGGTACACATACTGTAGCGCCGGCGTCAAGATTATCCTGGGATTTACGCCGGAGGAGATCATCGGCAAAAGCTATTTCCAATTGCATGTCGATGGTCAGGATCACGACGCTTCGACCGTTCAAAAGGCTCGGCCCTTTTTCCACCTCGTCAATCAATATCGTCACAAGGATGGTAGCGTCGTGTTCACGGAGTCGAGTGGCGCGCCGATATTCGACAAGGACGGACGGCTCGTGCGTTGGCGTGGCGTCGACCATGACATCACCGCGCAAAAGGCGTTCGAAGATGCGCTGCGTCTACGAGACCGCGCAATGGAATCGGTACACGTCGGAATTTCGATTAGCGACGCGAAGACGCGCGGGATTCCCAACATATACGTTAATCCGGCGTTTTGCCGCATGACCGGTTACGCCCGGGAGGAGCTCATTGGGCGAAATTTGCGCATGCTGCGGGGACCCGAGACGGATGATGCGACGCTGGAGCAGTTCAATCACGCTGTGAGCAGGGGCGAGGATTGCCAAGTCACGCTGCGCGTCTACCGCAGGAATGGCACTTCGTTTTGGAACGAATTGCTCATGTCGCCCGTCACCGACGAGTCCGGCGAAATCACGAACTTCGTGGGTATCCACACCGACGTCACCGAACGGCGCAAGGCAGCCGAGCGAATTCATGAACTGGAGATCGCCAGGCATATTCAACTGTCGCTGCTGCCCAACGCCCCGTTGCGGCTGCCCTGTGTGGAATTGGCCGGCTTCTGCGCCCCGGCGAGCCAAGTGGGCGGAGACTACTTCGACTATTTCGAGAACGCGGGAACGGTCGACGTGGTCATCGCCGACGTCTCGGGTCACAGCGTCGGCGCAGCCCTGCTGATGACGGAAGTTCGCAGCACGCTTCGGGTGGAGGCGCGCAAGGCGCTCGAAACGGTTTCGCCAGCGGAGGTTCTGCGGGATCTGAACGAACTGCTCTATGACGATCTTACGCGTTCCGAGTCCTTCATCACGATGCTGTACATGAAATACGATCCAAAAGGTCGGCGCCTGACCTATGCGAACGCGGGGCACAACCGGGCGATCCTGCTGCGCTCACGCGACGGTCGGCCCACCATGCTCGACGCCGACGGCTTGGTCTTGGGCGCGTTGCGGGGCGTGGAATTCGAGGAAAGAACGATCGATCTCGCCGCGGGGGATCTCCTCCTGCTTTACACCGACGGCGTTACGGAGGCTCAGAATGTCGGGGGTGAATTTTTTGATCTCGAACGGCTCGTCGCCTCGCTCCGTCATTACAAAGAGCTTCCCTTGGAGGGAGTCCTGAAGGCCATTCTCGAGGAAGTGCGCAGATTCTGCGGGGACCACCCGCTCGACGACGACATCGCCATGGTCGTCATGAAAATGAGCTGAGGCGAGGGAAAGCGGCGCACGGGGAGGAAGCCATGGGCAACAATGTTCCGATGGGCCGCCTGCGGCGCCGCAAAGTAGGCCTCGCGTTGAGCAGTGGCGTCGCGCGCGGCTGGGCGCATATTGGCGCGATACGCGCGCTGACCCGCCTCGGCGTTCCGTTCGATATCGTCGCCGGATGCTCAGCCGGCGCGCTGGTTGGCGGCTGCTACCTTGCCCGCCAGCTGGACCAACTGGAAAAATGGGCGCTGAGCCTCAGCCCGCGCAAAGTCGTCGGCTATCTCGATCTCAGCTTCGGTCGCGGGGGCATGATCAAGGGAGAAAAGATCAAGAACGAGCTGCGAAAATTTCTGGGCGAGCAGCGGATCGAGGATCTTCATGCCCCCTTTATCGCAGTCGCGACTGACTTGGGCACAGGGCATGAGGTCTGGCTGCGAGAGGGCGATCTCGCTGACGCCATTCGCGCATCAATCGCAATGCCGGGATTGTTGCCTCCGGTCGAATTCAGGAATCGTTGGTTGGCCGATGGCGCGCTGCTCGATCCCATGCCCGTCGCGGCCTGCCGGTCGCTCGGCGCAGATCTGGTTATCGCCGTCAATCTTAATACGGACATTCTCGGGAAGATGCGCAAAGGGTCCACCACTTCGCGGCCAACCTTCGGTTTCGATCCCAGCGATCTCTTGAACGCGCAAGCCGAACTCGCGGAGCGAACTCCGCCTAACAGCCTCACACAAGGAATTTTCGGTGGAACGCGCTACAATCCCAACATTTTCGGCGTGATGATGACGTCGCTCAGCATCATGCAGGACCGTCTGACTCGTTCGCGTCTGGCGGGCGACCCTCCGGACGTGCACATCACGCCACGCGTGGGACACATCGGCCTGCTGGAATTCGACCGCGCCGCAGAAGTGATCAAAGAGGGAGAGAGCGCGGTGGAACGCGCCCGCCCAGAACTTTTGGATGCATTGGAGGCGATGGGGCTCGCGCTCTGATAGGAGCCGCGCGGGATGCGTCACGCCCCTTCCGGGCGGAACTCCCGACATCACAGTTCCGGCGCCCTAGCCAGTGAAATGTCCTTTGCAGCTGGAACATTCGAATGGGGGCCGCGTTAAGCCGCATGACGTTCAACCGCTCGCGCTGGCGTTGAAGGCTACGGAGCATTTCGCCGGCCGTGAAATGCAACAAGGGACAGAAGATGCTGTCGACAATCCTGGTCGTCGTTTTGCTTCTGCTGCTCATCGGCGCCCTGCCGACGTGGCCCTACAGTTCGGGCTGGGGCTATGGTCCAGGCGGCGCCCTCGGCGCCGTGCTTGTCATCGTCCTTGTCCTTGCTGTCCTCGGACGTCTGAATTTTTGAAATGTGAACCGTCTTCGTCGCCGCAAGAATCGAGGGAGGCGAGACGGAAGGGGAGGGAGCTGTGAGCAACCTTATCTACTGGGCGCTGCTGTTTCTGGTCGTCGGGGTGATCGCCGCCGCGTTTGGTTTTGGCGGCGTGGCCGGAACAGCCATAGAGGCCGCACGCATCGTGTTTTGGGTTGCGGTCGTGCTGTTCGTGGTGGCGCTCCTGGGAGGACTGATCGGACGCGGAGGCGTGTAGCTTCGTCCGACGTTAGGAACTTTACTGAGGCCCCCGAGGGAGGGCTACGCGACGCGCAGCCTTTTCCTTCAAGAGTAGAAGCCTCGCCTCGTCGCTCTAACTAAGAGGTCTGACGGCAGAGGAACTTCTGATGGAGAATTGCGACAAGGCGCTCGCGGAGTTGGCGACCAGCGACGCTCTAAAATGCGCTTGGGACAAAGGCGCAGGGGCGTTATCAACAGTGGTTCACAGCCCCGGCCTGGCGACCATCAATGATTGGGCTCTGGCCTTTCTCGCCGCGCTCGTGCTCCTCAATCTGCTCTTGCTGCTCTTTCGTATGCTTTTGCCGTCGAGGCCGCTTTGACGAAATCACGGCCTTCGACAGCAAGTCGATGGGAGCATTGACTCGGGCATGCGTTGTTGAAGCCCCATCTCATCGAAAGCGCGAGATAAACAGTTGGCCAAGGGGGTTGAGATGCCGCTCAGCGCTCCCATTTTCGCGTTGCAGGGAGATAACGAATTCAGAGCCGGATACCCAACCGTGGGTCGAACCCCAGGCGCAACTCGCGCCCAACCATGCAGAAGCTAATCCATGAGCGAACTCCGAACGGGTCTCTCTTCCTCCTCGCCAAATGGGAGCGCGGGAAGTTTAATGATCATGGAAAGAATTCGGCAGCCTCGTTGTCAAGGAAATCCCTTATCTTCGCGCTTTCGCCATCGCGATCGCGGGCAACCGCGTGTTGGCGGAGGATCTCGTGCAGGAGACGCTGGTCAAGGCGTGGTCTCACCACGCGTCCTTCGAGGAAGGGACGAATCTGCGCGGTTGGCTCGTCACGATTCTGCGCAACACGTATTTCACGGAATATCGCAAGCACCAGCGCGAGGTGCAGGACAGCGATGGGATATTCGCCAGTCGGATTGGGGTGGATGGCGGTCAGCAGATCAAAGTCGAGATGAGTCAGGTGAAGGCGGCAATCGGCAGGCTGCCCGAGGACCAGCGCGAAGTTCTGATCATGACGGCGGTCCAGGAACTTTCCTATGAGGAAGCGAGCGCGATCCTGAACTTGCCGATGGGCACCGTGAAGAGTCGATTGAATCGCGCGAGAGCAAGGCTAACGGAACTCCTGGATCATCCGAGCGGACATGCCTGAACTTTGGCTCGTGCTTTTCTCTCAAACACCCTCACCGTCCATCGACTTGGCGAAGGTGGAGAGCATTGACGAGCCGGGAAGCGAGGTAGATCCCGATCCCCGCCCCAATTAGGAGGTGCAGATTTTTGGCGGCCTGTTCCGTGACAACTCTGACGGCAGGCGCGCTCGTCCTGCCCGCGAGTCCCAAGAGCGTCTCTTCTACGCCCGCCAAGCTCAAGCGATCGGTCACTTCTCGCATTGGATGAAGAATCGATGTCTCCACGAGCTGCGCCGCCATGTTCTCCTGCTTCCGCTCTCTAACTCGCGCGACGACATAAACAATGAGCGCGACGAGAAGATACGCCCCGCCAAGAATGAGGTAGGCGGCGCGCTCTCCATAAGCCTCCCTAAGCCAGGAGTTCCGCGGCCGCAGTGCCGAAGCCGATCGCGACGACGAGTGGAGCCAGCGCCAGGGCTGTGCCTGATACATGGCTCACGGTCGCCTGAACTTTCGCTTTCAGCATCTTGAGGATCGGCTCGACGAACATAGCGAACTCCTGGCTCTCGGGGTGTCAGCGGCCGGCTTTCCAGATGGCGCCGAGCAGAAATCCTGCGCCGAGCGCCAGTGTGATTGTCGTAATGGGCTGGGCGCGCGCCGAATCCGTCAAGGCGTCACGCATGTTGCCGGCGACTTCCTTCGTGCTGTCGGCGACAGCTCGGCCCTTTTCCTGCGCCGTTGCCGGAAGCCCGGCGAATTTGTCGGAAACACGATCGGCGGCCGAAGAGACACGCTGTCCAATTTGATCCGCCATAGTCGACGCGCGGTTGGCGACCGCGCCTGCAGCGTCCTGCAGCTGATCACGTGAGGTGTCGAGGGAACCCATGCTTTGCTCCTTGCAGTCTTGCGTCTGGGCGACGCACGGGCCTTAACCCGCGACGGCGAGGGTTGTTCCCGCCTGCGATGAGGTCCCAAAGCGGAGGGATTGCTCCAGAGCCGCCACGCTCGCGCATCGCACGACTGACTCCGGCGCCGCCTTCTCCTGCGCTTCTGCCTCTTCGAAAGAGCCCATCCAGTCGCAGGCGATGATCCGGGCCTCGGGGAAAGCGTTGACGGCCCGGCGCAGGAGCAGGCGCAGGTGCGAGCGCTCCACGCCACCGACGCTCAGCAGCGCGATCGTGGACGGAGACCCATTCAGACCTTTCAAAGAGGCCAGGGCCATGAGCCCGGTCGCTTGACTGACCGCGGCGCATGTGCGGCCCGTCAGGCGGTTGACCAAGGCGGCGGCGAAACGCGCGGCCATGATGTCAATCGGGCCGTGGGCCGCAATGAAATAGGTATCGGCCGTGTCGGCGAATTGAGAGAACTTCTTTTGCTCCTGGCTAAACCTCGGCGAGAGAATCTCATCGATTTCCGACATGGTGTCTTGCATTCGCGCGGCCTTGTCCGCGCCGATACGCTGCGCGCGCTGATCTTTCGCCGCAAGGCGCAGCGCCGGCACGACAACTCCGTCAGCGACGATCGGCGCCGGCTGCGTCTCGGTCGCCTCCTCCAACTGTTCGGAGGCGCCGGCCGCGTCTTCGGCGAGCAGCCGGCGATAGAACTCCTCGTCCGGCGTCAGCGGCGGTTTATTCCCCAGGACGATCTCCAGAAATCCGAACCCCGGCACGAATTCACCGAGCACGACCAGGATGATCGTCAGCGGCGCCGACAGCAGAAGCCCCACGGGGCCCCAAACGAAGGACCAGAAGCTGCCAGCGGCGATAATCGCGAAGGTCGAAAGGCCAATGCGTTGGCCCAGCAACAACGGCTGGACGACATGGTTGACAGCAAATTCGCCCACCACGAACACCGCCAGCGTGACAAGCGTCAGCGTCCAGCCGGGCTCAACCGCCGCGGCAAGGAGAACCGGTGGGATTGCAGCGATGATTATGCCGACGACGGGCAGGAACCGGAGAATGATGGTCGCCATCGCCCAAAGGATCGCGTGCGGAACGCCTATGATCGCGAGAATGACGCCGACGGCGGCTCCGAAGCCGACGTTGATCAAGGTCTGCATCAACAAAAAATTGGAGAGGCGCTTGCCCAACTCGCTCAAGGCGGATGTCGAGCCGGTCAAGTTTTCGACGCCGGCCAGGCGCACCACTCGGTCCACGATGTCGTCCTGCTCCACGAGCAGGACGGCGGTGTACAGCAGAGTGAGAAGAGCCGCTTCGAGGGGACCCAGGCCAGCCAGCAGCGTCTCCAGAATGTTCGAGGACCGGTCCTTCTCGACGACAACTCTGACCGGCGCTTGAGGTTCGACCGCACCTTCGACCTGCTGCTCGAATTCGTGCACGAGCTGATCGATCGACTCTACGGCGCGCTCGATCTCGCCGCCATTTCCGCGCACGCTGTCGAAGCTGTGAAGCTTTTGGGAGAGATTGCCCTTATATGTAGAAAGGCTCCCCGTCAGCGTCAAAATCTGTTTGCTGAACACGCCGCTCCCAATCAAGGCGATCGAGAGACAGGCAATTAACACAACACTGACTGCGATGCCGTGAGGCACCCGCAGCCTCGTAAGGCGGAAAACGAGCGGGGCGAGCACAAAGGCCAGGATGGCCGCGAGAGAGAGTGGGATGAGCACGACGCGGGCATAGATAAGTCCGGTTATAATGAGCGCGGTCGCGATCAAGCCGGATGTGATGTCTCTGCGCTTCGAGTCTTCGAACATGTTCTCTTGCGCCTGTGCAACCGGGACGTCGGCCGGATCGACATGCGCGGCGGCGGCGGGAGCCTAAGTCTAAAAGTCGAAGGGCGCTCACGCGCCCTCCGGCTCCACGTCGGATTCTGGCCTTAGTGCCGGGTCAGAAACTCGTCGACGTTCTTCTTGGCTTGCTCCTTGCCGTAGCCGTAACGCTCCTGAAGCATGCCCTCGAGCTGTTCGCGCTTGCCGTTGACCTTCGTGATATCGTCGTCGGTCAGCTTGCCCCACTGCTCCTTGACTTTCCCGGTGAACTGTTTCCAGTTGCCTTCGACGCTGTCCCAGTTGAGCATGGCTTTTCCTTTCGTTGCGGAGTCTTCACGGCGACTCTTCCTTGCCGCGCAAGGTAAGCTTCGCCTTCCCCGCCTCAGAGATGATGCTGCGTCTCAAGATGCAGCATGCCCCTACAACCCGCAGCCTAGAGCTTTGTTCCAAAGTTTTTGCTCGGGTGACGGCAGGCTCCTGCAACGAAGGCGAGGCTGACAAGCGCGCCGCGCATCAAGACGTCTTCCGTCCGACTTTCGCCAGGGCCTTGGCGATCAGCTTGCGCAACTCGCCGACGATCGTTTGTGGTGCATCGCCGAAAGCGCCCCATTCGTTCGGGAGCTGGGGCGCCGAATGGATGTTGAACGCTACGGCGCTATCGAGCGTGGCGAGCGTTTTCCAGGAGACCGGAACCGCGACGGTCGCGCCAGGTCGCGCGCGCAGCGACCAAGGCAGGATCGACGTCGCCTTCTTCTTGTTGCGCAGCCAATCGATAAAGATGCGACCTTTGCGCCGCTGCTTGCTCATGGTGGCGACGAAGCGCGCGCTTTGCTGTTGAGCGACAACGCGCGCGAAGCCTTCGGCGAAAGCTTCCGTATCGGGCCAAGCAAGCGTGCGATCGAGAGGGGCCACGAGGTGCGCGCCCTTGCCGCCCGTCACCATGGGCCAGGTGCGAAGGCCGAGAGCGTCGAGATATTCCCGCAGATCCGCAGCCGCCTGTGCGACCATCGCGAAGCTCACATCCTCGCCCGGATCGAGATCGAAAACTAGCCGGTCCGGATGATCGAGATCGTCACGCCGCGCCATCCAACCATGCAGTTCGATCGCGCCGAACTGGGCGGCGGCGTGTAGGCCCGCCTCGCCGGCGAGCGCGATGTAGGTCTCGCCGTCACAGTCGACCTTCAACACGTCTCCATTCATGCCGGCGAGCGGGTGCCGCTGGAAGAAGAGGCTTTCGATGCTCTCCGGCGCGCGCACGAGGCTCACGACGCGCTCGTCGAGATGCGGCGCGATGCGGGACCAGATTTTTTCGTAATAGGCGGCGATGTCACCCTTGGTGATCCCGTCCGCGGGATAGACCACGCGCTCCGGATGTGTGACAGGCGGCGCCCCTTTGTGCGTCACGGCCGGCTTCCGGCGCGGACGGTCCTCGCGCACGTCGAGGAATCGCGCGTGTCGCATGAGCCCTTCTCCCGTCCATCCGCCAAACCGCGCCTCCGCCGTGAAGGGCCTATCAAGATAGATCGCATCCTTCGGCAATTTCGTAGCGGCGCCGAGGTCGGGCTTCGCTTTCTGCGTTTTCGCGATGAGCGGCGCCAGCTTCTCGCGGGTTCGCGCGCTATAGCCCGTGCCGATGCTTCCGACGTAGCGCAGTCCTTCGGGCGTGTCTCTCGCCGCGAGGAGTGAAGCGAAGCTCTCGCCAGCGTTCGATGGCCGATAGCCGATGATTTCGACGTCCTCACGCCTGTCGCCTTTGATTTTGCGCCAGTCTCCGAAGCGGCCGGAGCGGTAGGTCGCGCTCTGTCTCTTGGCGACGATCCCTTCGGCGCCTGCTTTCGCCGCCTGCGCAAAAACGGCCGCGCCATCGCCACGGATGTCGTCCGCATAGCGGATGGCGCCGTTCTGCTGCGCCAGAAGTTTGCGCAGCTTTTCTTTGCGGCTTTGCAGCGGCGAATCGCGCAGGTCGTGGCCGTCGAGGAAGAGCAAGTCGAATGCGAAGAACTCGATGGGAGCGTGATCGCGGGCTTCCAATGCGGCTACGAGCGCAGCGAAGTCGGAGAGCCCGTGTCTGTCGAGCACGACGGCTTCGCCGTCGAGGAGCGCGCTTTTGCAGGGCAGTTCGAAGGCCGCGCGCGCGAGGCCGGGGAAACGCGCTGTCCAATCGAGGCCCGTGCGCGTGTATACCTTCGCGCCTTCCGAGCCCGTGGCGAGCTCAAGACGATAACCGTCATATTTCATCTCGAACAACCACTCTTCGCCTCCCGGCGGGTGATCGGAAGCTTCACAAAGCTGAGGGGAAACGAAGGCCGGCGTCGCTGAACGGGACGCTGGCCGCGCCGTGGGAGCCCGTGTCCTTTGTTTCTCCACGCGCTGTGACGGCGCGCCGCGCTCAATCTCCTCGCGCGTGCGTCCGCTCACGACGCTCGTGTCGAAGCGCTCCGCAAGACTGTCGTCAGTTTCTGAGTATTCGTCGCGCTCCTTGATCAGAAGCCAGTTTTCGCCCTTGTCGCGTTTTTTCATCGCGACCAACGCCCATCGCCCGCGCATGCGGGCTCCCAGCGTCAGAAACTCGAGCTTGCCCTTCGCGAGCGCTTGCGCCGGATCGCCGTTCAGCGGCTCATAGGTTGCGTCCTCCCAGAGCTCCACGATGCCAGCGCCATATTCGCCCTTGGGGATTGCGCCTTCGAAGCTTCCGTAATCGAGCGGATGATCCTCCGTTCTCACCGCAAGGCGCTTGTCGGCCGGATTGGCCGACGGTCCGCGCGTTACAGCCCAGCTCTTGAGAACGCCGTCCATCTCCAGCCGCAGATCGAAATGCTCGCGCCGCGCAAAATGGCGCTGCACGACGAGACGCCGGCCGCCGCTTCGCGCCGTGCGGCCCTCCGGCTCGCTGGACTTGGAGAAGTCGCGCTTGGCGCGATAGCGCGCGAGCGGGTCTTCGGTCGCGCGCGCGCCCACGGCTCAAGCCCGCCGCTTTGCCGCGCGCGCTGGTTTCTTCGCGGGTGTCTTCCTCCCCGGCGACTTGGCCTGCGGAGGTCGGCGCTGCGGCTCGGGACTCTCCGGGCCGGGCCCCGAGGCGCCGACGCTTCGCTTCAAGGCCTCCATGAAGTCCAGAATCTTGGCGCCGCGCTCGGCATGTTCCTCCACCGGCACATGCTCGCCCCGTTCGAGCTTGGCGCCGACGAGCTCGCGCAAAGCTTGAGCATAATGGTTCTTGAAATTCTTCGGATCGAAGGCTTCGCTACGTGCGCGAATGAGATCCTCCGCCATCTGCACCATGTCGGCGCGCGGCTTCTCCTGGCCCAGTCCGGAAAAAATTTCCCCCGCGTCCTTGAGCTCGCCCGCGTAGCGCAAGGTTTGCACGATTAAACCGCGATCCTTGGCGTCGGGAAAGAGAGCGACAAGATTCTCTCGACCCCTCAGAGCCAGCTGACCGATGCCAAGCTTGCGGCTTTCATAGAGCGCGTCACGCAGCACACGATAACCCTCTTCCGCGATCTCCCCGTCAGGCAGCAAATAATAGGGCCGATCGAAATAGAGCGGATCAATCTCGGCGGCGTCGACGAATTGCGTGAGCTCGATCGTGTGGCGAGAGGAGAGCTTGAGCGCGTCGAGTTCGTCCTCCTCGATGAAGACGTAGTTCCCGGGCTCGAACTCATAGGCCGTGGCGATATCTTCTTTCGCCACTTCCCCGCGGCCGGGCGCGCTTTTCACGTAGCGGATGCGCTGCTTGGACACCCTGTCGACCTGATGAAACTTGATTTCCGCGCTTGTTCGCTCGGCGGAAACGAGCCGCACCGGGATGGAGACCAGCGCGAGACGCAGGTAGCCCTTCCAGAAGCTGCGAGAGGAATCGGGCATGAACGCACCGGCACGAGTTGAGGGCGGTAGGCGCCGCCGTTCTCGATCTAAGTAGGGCGCGCATTGGTTTGTCACCCCGATGATTGCGTTTCTGCAGATGGTCCCGCGCGGGGCCCGAGCGTTGGCCAAAAGGCTCTGTTCCAAGGGGGATAACCCTCCTCGCGCCGCGGCTTGCCTTTCCGTACGCAGTCACCGTTATTACGAAAAGCATGGAGAAGAATACTTCTTAATGTCGAGGCGTAGCGCCAAAGCAAAGGCCTCGGGGAGACACGCGATGATGTACTCAGACCACTACTACTTCCTCCTGTCGCTCGCGGGATATGAGGCGATGGGTTTCGCGCTAATCGTAGCGGTGCGATTCTCCGAGTTCCTGTTCGACTACATGGCCCCGGCGCCAGTCTTTGTGTCTCCAGGGCCGCTGCTGTGACGGTGAGTTACGGCGCCGCGTCCCCCACGCGGCGCTAAGCTTCGTGGCTGCATAGAAAAGGGTTCCGGAGACCCCCATTCCGTTCGCCGAGCCGCACGTTCTTCGTTTCAACCCCCATACTGATGCAGCGGGCCAGCGCACCCTGTCTATTACGGCTGGCCGTCGCCTCCCGCGCTTCCGTAAACCTGTCCGGTTGCGTAGCTCGCGTCCTCCGCGGCGAGCTGCACGTAGATCGACGCGAGTTCCGCGGGTTGACCGGGGCGGCCCATCGGCGTTTGCTCGCCGAAGTGCTCGATCTTTTCCTGCGTGGCGCCGCCGGATACCTGCAGCGGGGTCCAAATCGGCCCCGGCGCCACAGCGTTCACGCGAATGCCTCTAGAGGCCAGCTGCTTCGCCAACGACTTCGTGTAGTTCATCGTCGCCGCCTTGGTTTGGGCGTAGTCGTATAAGTTCGGCGACGGGTCATAGGCCTGCTCCGAAGCGGTGCTGATGATGGCGGAACCCGGCTTCAAGTGCGGCAGCGCCGCCTGAATGATCCAAAACGGCGCGTAAATATTCGTCTTCATCGTCCAGTCGAACTGGTCGGTCGTGATCTCCGATATCGAGGCATGCGTTTGCTGGCGGGCGGCATTGCTGACGAGAATGTCGAGCCCGCCCAGCTTGTCGACGGCCTCTTGCACGAGTCGCTGGCAAAACCTTTCGTCTCGAACGTCGCCGGGCAGCGGCACGATCGTGCGCCCTTCACCCATCAGCAGATGAGCGACGTCCTGCGCATCCGGCTCCTCGTCGGGGTGATAGTTGATGGCGACGCTCGCGCCCTCGCGCGCAAAGGCGATTGCGGCCGCACGCCCCATTCCAGAATCGCCTCCGGTAATTGGCGCCTTGCGTCCACGCAATCGCTCCGACCCCTTATAGGAGGCTTCGCCGTGGTCCGGTTTCGGAACCATATTGCGCGCGAGGCCAGGCCAGGGTTGCGACTGATGTTTGAAGGGCGGCTTAGGATATTTCTGCATCCTGCAACATGACTTGAGCTTCCTTTGTCGCTTCTTCGGTTAGCGCAGGCGTCGTCGTGAGCCCCGCGCCGGCGCCGAGGACGACCGTTCTCCGTGAGAGCCGAGCTTTCTTCGTGAAATGCATGCGCGCCATCCTGCTCGAGGAGCTCGCTAACGCGTCCAGCGCGCCATCCAAGCGCGAACAAGATTGAAAGCGCCTATGCGCGCGCCGCTTGAATCCGCATGGAATGGATTGGGCAATTTTTACATCTGGTCGGAACATTCGCCGTCTGGGCGGGTTGGAAGCTCGAATAGCGGCGGCAACGCGGCCTTGCAGACCCTGTTCCGCGTGCTGGAGGAGGCGGTAATGGACGGCATTATCTATCTGGTCGGCTTGGTGGTCATCTTGATGGCGATTTTGTCGTTCCTCGGATTCCGCTAATCCAGACGCGCTCCGCAGCCGATGTTCTTCTATGTCGCGCTCGGGATTTGGATGATCTTCGTCGCTGTATCGAGCTTCGCGGCGGGCGGCTTTGCCGGCGGCCGGTTGCGGCGAACGCGCGTCCGAGCATCAGCGCGACGTGCGCGACGCCCTGCGCGGTCGTCGGGGGATTGCTCGCTGCGGCGACGGTCGGCGTCATCGCTAAGACGGCGACTGACAAGGGGCTGGGCCCACAAATCAACCTCTACGGCGTTCGCGCCGACATTGCGGGCGCCCGAAGCCGTCCCAAGAATAGCGTAATAAGGCGCAGTCCGACGCCAAGGAAAATTGCCGCGCAAAGCAAAAGCGTAGGTGACAGCCGGATTGAGATGAGCGCCGCTGACAGCCCCGAGAAAATAGATGCCACCAAAACCATCAGCCCAGACGCGAGCGCAGCCGAAAGGCGTGTGGACTCGCTGGGATTGAGGGCGTTGGCGACATCGCCGCAGGCGACTGCGAACACGACCAGAAACGTTCCCCAGAACTCCGCGAAGGTCCGGCGCCACGCCTGCTTCCTATTCGAGAAATCTTGCTCCCATCGAGAGGGATCATCAAGTTGTAGACTCATGATCGTTTTCCACTGCAGTCGCTTTGGGAAGAGGCGCAAGTGATTATCTAACCGGCGCACGCGTGCGAGCAAGAAGCGACAAGCTGCAGAGATGCGATTTGGCCGAATCGATCGACGCTTTGCTGGGAGCACAGGCCGACAATGCAAAAAGTTTTCAGCTTATGCCAAAGTTGAAGACAACTTTCACGGTGGTCGCGAGTTATCAACCGCACATTCCCATCGTGAGCAAAGGAATAACGTCATGCCCGCGAAATCCAAAGCCCAGCAGATGGCGGCGGGAGCCGCTCTCTCGGCGAAGCGCGGCGAAAAGAAGAAATCCGAGCTCAAGGGCGCTTCCCGGTCGATGGCCGACTCGATGACCGAAAAGGAGCTGCGACGCCTCGCCTCGACCAAGCGCAAGGGCAAGCCAGAGCACGTTTCCTGATTTGCGATCCCGAAACCCAAAACCGATGGAGTGATCCCATGCATCTGCAGGCTATGATCGCCTCGCGTCCCAAGCTGCAAGGGCAGGAGAACGAGTCGCTGGCGGGCTGCATTGAGCTGTGCTTCGAGTGTTGCGAGACCTGTCTCGCTTGCGCGGGGGCATGCCTCGACGAGGGCAAGCTCGAGGGATTGCGCGAATGCATCGGGCTCGATCTCGATTGTGCAGACATTTGCGCCACGACAGGCGCGATTGGCGCGCGGCGCGGGAGCACGGATAGCGCCTCCATGCGCGCCATGCTGCGCGCCTGCGCAGAGGCCTGCCGGCTGTGCGCCGTAGAATGTGAGCGCCACGCGAGCCATCACGAACATTGCAGGATCTGCGCGGAGGTCTGCCGGGCCTGCGAAGAGGCCTGCAACACGGCGGCGCCCGTGTCGCATTGAAAGTTTGTCCGAGCGGCGCCGAGCAGGAAATCGGTGCGCCAGAGTCACTCGCTGACATTCCCTATGGAGACGTCAAAATGAAGCAGACTAAGGAAAGCCCCGAGAAGGCGGAAGCGACCGGGAACGGCGAAGGGATCGCTCAGAACATCGCCCAACAAGCCAACGGCGGCGAGAGGCAAGACGCGATATCCATGCTCAAGGCCGACCATCGGGAGGCCGAGCAACTGTTTGAACGCTACGCCACGGTCAAGCGGCGGGCGGAGCGCGCGAAGATAGCCAAGCAGGCCTGCAATGCGCTCACGATTCACGCCATTCTCGAGGAGGAGATCTTCTATCCCGCCTGTCGCGAGCTCATCGACGACGAACCGCTCGACGAGGCTCAGGTCGAGCACGACAGCGCGAAGGTTCTCATCAACGAGTTGACGAACGGATCGCCGGAGGACCCGTTTTTCGACGCAAAATTCAAGGTGTTGGCTGAACAGGTGAAGCACCACATTCAGGAGGAAGAGGGGCGGCCTGACAGCATCTTCGCAAAGGTTGAAGCCGCCGGAGCCGATCTGACCGCCATCGGCGAGCAGCTGAAGGAGCGCAAAGCGCAGCTTGCGAACCTCGTCGGCCGGGGAGCGGTCCAGGCGGAGGTTCGCTCCTTCACGAGCGCCAAAAATCTCATTCAAGGAGAGCAAGGCGCGAGATCCTCTCAACGCGGCGGTCGAGAGGACGAAAGCCGTGCTTCGTCCCGTTATCGCGATGAAGAAGACGCGGGTCGTCGCCGAGACGATCAGGGCCGCTTCATGGGCGACGAGGATGATGGCCATCGTCGCGGACAGGAGCGCAGCTATCGGGAAGGCTCCGAGCGTGAGCGCGACCGGGGCTACCGTTCTTCGTCGCAGGGACGTGCTCCCTATGCCCAGGAAGGACATTCGTCGCGCGGCGAGCGCACGCCGGAGCGGGACGAGCATGGGCGGTTTGTAAGCGACGAAGAGCAGCCTGGCCAAGGTCGCTCTCGGGCCCGCGAGGATGAGCATGAGCGGCGTTCTTATCGCGACGAGGATGAGCGCAGAGGCGCGTCGTCGCAGGGCGGGGGACGGCGCTACGAGCAGCGATCGCGCGAGGACGAGAACGATGATGATCGGCGCGGGCACAGCGGCTGGTTTGGCGACCCGGAAGGTCACGCCGAGGCGTCCCGCCGCGGTTGGGAGCATCGGCGCTAATCGAACAAGAGGAGGCGCTTATGGCGCTCTTTGGAAAGGGCATCGCGAACCTGAACGAACTGTTCGCCGATGAGCTCAAGAACATCTACTACATGGAAAGCGAGATCGTCGACAATCTGCCGGCGATGATTGAGGCGGCGACCGCGCCCGAGCTCAAGCAGGCGCTTTCCACACATCTGAAAGAGACGAAATACCAGGTGACTCGGTTGGAGCAAGTGTTCGAGAAATGTGACCTGCCGCTCGAAAGCGGCGCCTGCGCCACGATCGACGCGCTCATCGACGAGGCGAGCGCGGGGCCGTCCGACATCAAGGACAAAAAAGTCCTCGACGCGGCGATCATCGCTTCCGCGCAGCAGATCGAGCATCATGAGATTTCCGTCTATGGCTCGATCATGGCCTGGGCGAAGGAGCTCGGTCGAGACGAATGCGTGTCGATCCTCGGGCAAACGCTCGAGGAAGAGAAGGCAGCAGACCGTAAGCTCACGCAACTCGCCGAAGGCGGCGTGAACCGCGTGGCCGCGTGAAAGCTTCGAAACTAGGTTTATGAGCCCTCTTTGGCGACGCAACTGGGGGCTTGGGCGTGCGGACGCCTGAGAGTGCTCCATGTCTGACCCAAGGGAAATCGAGATCAAGCTGCGGCTCAATCCCGAAAAGATGCGCGATGTTCATGGAGTCGGGACGGCTCGCCGGCGTAAGTCCTGAAGAGAAGCATTATCACACCGTCTATTTCGACGATGAAAAGCATCACCTCTCAAGGGGGGATTTGAACTGCGGGTGCGTGACGACGGAATGCGCTCGATCCAAACGCTGAAAACAATCGATTCTGTCGAACGCGGCCAATGGGAAAGAGAGGCGGCAAACGGAGACCCTTCGCTCGACGATATAGAAGCGCCCGGCCTGGCCAAACTCGTGAAACGTGAAATCACCCTGGATCCGCAGTTCTCGCTCGACGTGGATCGACGAACTTGGAACCTTTCAATTGACGGCTCCTGCATCGAAGTGGCTTTGGACAAGGGGCAAATGCAGGCCGGCGGACGGCAGAAGGAAATTTGCGAAGCGGAATTCGAGCTCAAGAGCGGGGATGAGGAGACGCTTTTCGAGCTCGCGCAGAGGATCGGCAAGGAGAGTGCTGCGACGCCTTACTTCGTGAGCAAGGGCGCACGGGGCTATCGGTTGGCGCAGAAAGACATCGATACCCCTGCACGGGGCCTGGTTCTCCATTTGGAGAATGACGTGTCGGGTGCGGATGCGTTTGAAAAGATCGTGGGGGCCTGCCTGAAGCAATTTTCGCTCAGCGAGGAGATCTTAGAGAGCGCCATCGAGGCTGAGGCCGTCCATCAGGCGCGCGTGGCCTTGCGACGACTGCGCGCCGCTTTCTCGATGTTCAAAAGCGTCGTCGTTGGCGAGGACGCGGAAGCGGTGCGTCGTGACCTGAAATGGCTGTCCGATCTCCTGGGCGAGGCTCGCGATCTCGACGTTTTCCTCGACAAGCGGATCGCTCCGATTGCGCTTCGACATCCAAATGTCGCGGGAGTTGAAGATCTGACGCGCGCCCTCGAAGCAATGCGGGATGAAAGTCGTAGGCGTCTCGCAGAAGCTCTGAATTCGGCGCGTTTTCGCGCCATGCTGCTCAACGTCGTGCGCTGCGCGCACAGTGGGGATTGGCGGCGCGGCGGCGGCGGATCCTTTCTCGAATTTGCTCGGGACGAGCTTGCTCGACGGCTGCGCTCCGTGGAAAAGAAGCGCAAGGCTGTGCGGGGGCCAGACGCGCTCAAGCGTCACCGTTTGCGCATCAAAGCGAAGCAGCTGCGCTATATGTTCGAATTCCTGAAAGCGGCGGCGCCGTCCAAGTCTTTATGCGTCGAGTCGGACCGACTGGAGCGGTTGCAAGACCTCTTGGGCACGCTCAACGACGCGATCGCCGGAGAGCGATTGCTGGGGCAAATCGTGCAGGACGCCCGCACGCCGAGCATCGGTTTCGCCGCCGATCTCGTGCGTTCGACGCTAACGCCGTCTCCGAAGCTCGCCCACAAGGCGGTCAAGACGCACAGCGACCTGCGACGCTCGAAGCCCTTTTGAGGACAAGGGACGAGGCGCAGATTGCGTCAAGCGCCGCCCTTCTCCTTCAGTCGCTCGTCGAACCAATAGCAGCCGACCGCTCCGAGGACGCAAGCCAGGGGCAGGACGGCGAGCCATTCCGGAAATGAGTGGAGGGCGCCGCATACGCCGGCGCCAATGCCATAGGTCAGGAACATCCCAATCTGCCGCTTGGTGGCGTGGGGCAGGGCATGCGGCGGCCGCAGCATGGCCTCTGTGGCCGTTGTTGCGATCGACGTCAGCGTGCTGGTGAAGACGACGGTGGAAATCCCGAACCGATCGACCAACCGCGCGGCGACGCTCTGGATCCCCATTGCGGAGGAGGCTGTGATGATCAGCGCATAGAGAGCCGCGCCTGCGATCGGTCGGTCGATGAACCGCCACGCCACGGCGAAGGCGGCGAGAAGGCAAGCTTCGAAGGCGAGAAGCCGCCAGACGGCGCGCGATCTCGCAAGGCCGGAGAGCCAGAGCGACGCGCTCGCGGAAGCCAGGGCGGCGCCAATCACAAAGCCCGCAAACGCGGCGAAAGGGCGCGAGGCGTCGATCAAGCGTCCTTGTCCGAGCGTGAGGCCCAGCAACGCGGTGTTTCCGGTCATCGCCGAAGGAAAGACCTCGCTGAGATTGAAAAAGGCCAGCGCGTCCATGCTGCCGGAGGCGAAGCTCAAAAACGCCAAGCCAGCCTCAAGCCACCCGCCCTCGTCTTTCGCAGAATCCTCGCTCGTCATGTTTGTAATTTCCGCCGATGTCGGCCCCGCGCGGAGTATTGGCGAAGGCCGTCCGCCAAGCCATTACAGGGAAGGCTTGTTTCCGGCAAACGCCCGCGGGGCGCGGCTGCGAGGCGCATCCGAGCGAGAGAACGGGTTGACTGCGGCCCGAGGGCAGGGAAAACAACGAGCCGCACCATCGCCCAGAAACCTTCGCTGAGCCTTCAGGAAATGCTGCAATGCGGACGAGCGAAGCTGAAATCTTGAGGCGAGCCGAGGCCTGGGCAAGAAGCGGCTGCGGCGTCGCGATTGCCACCGTCGTCGAGACCTTCGGCTCCGCGCCACGGCCAGTCGGCTCGCATCTGGTTGTCAATGACGCCGGGCTATTTCATGGCTCGGTTTCGGGCGGATGCGTCGAGGGCGAAGTCGTGACCGCAGCTCTCGACGTCATTGCAGGGGGCGCGCCGCGCCTTCTCACCTTTGGCGTCGCCGACGAGACGGCCTGGCGGGTCGGACTGACCTGCGGCGGGAGCATACGCGTGCATGTTGAGAAGCTGGACGCTGCGCGACTCCCCCTTCTGGCGCGCATGAACGAAGAATATTCGGGACGTCGCCCTTGCGCGTTGGCGACGCCGATGGATGGACGAGCGCCGTGGCTCATCGCCGCCGATAGCGTGGCGCCGGACGGCCTCGTCGATCCCGTGCGCGCCTGCGCGCGGTTTGCGAGGAGCGCCCTCATCAGGGAGGGGAACGCCGAAATTTTCGTCTATGCGCATCGGCCGCCGATGCGCCTCGTCATCGTCGGCGCCGTGCATATCGCGCAGGCGTTGGCTTCCCTAGCGCGTCTCGCCGATTTCGAGGTCGTCGTTGTCGATCCGCGCGAGGCCTTCGCCAACGAGGAGCGGTTCCCGGAATGTGCTGTCGTCGCCGGCTGGCCGGACCAGGTCTTTAGAAAGATTGGCCTCGACGCCTTCACCGCCGTGGCCGCTTTCAGTCACGATCCCAAGATCGACGACCTCGCTCTGCGTTTGGCGCTGGAGGCGGACTGCTTCTATGTCGGGGCGCTGGGCTCGGTCGCAAGCCACGCCCGCCGGCGTGATCGGTTGGCCGCAATGGGCGTCGACAGCTTAGCGCTCGACCGCTTGCGTGCGCCCATCGGGCTAGACATCGGCGCCGTGAGCCCCGCGGAAATCGCCATCGCCGTCCTGGGAGAGATAACGCTCGAGCGGCGCCAAAAGGCGCCGCGGCGCAGCGGAGAGCGGACGGCATTGCTGTGACGCGCCCTCGCGCGTGGTCGTCATCTTGCTCGCAGCCGGCCGCGGCCTGCGCTTCGATCCGCGCCGCAGCAAGCTGCTGGCGGAGTTTGCCGGGCGCCCCCTAGTCCGTCAGGCCGCCGAGACTGCGATAGCGTCGCGCGCCCGTCGAACGATCGTCGTGACCGGCCATGCGCGGGCGGAGGTCGAATCCGCGCTTGCGGATTTACCGGTCGAGCTCGTGCACAACGACGACCATGCGAGCGGAATCGCCTCCTCCTTGCGCGCTGGCCTGTCGGCTGCCGGCGACGCAAGAGGCGCGTTGATCCTGCTCGGCGACATGCCCAAAGTGACGGTGGAGACATTGGATCATCTCATCGCCGTGTTCGAAGGCGCCGGCGCCGACTGTCCAGCCGTGGTCCCGCTCCATCGCGGTCGGCGGGGCAACCCGGCGCTGCTCGGCCGGGCGCTCTTTCCGAGCGTCGCTAGACTAAGCGGCGACGAGGGCGCGCGCCGGCTCTTGCTGTCCACCAGAGGCGTCGTGGAAGCCCCCATCGGCGATCCGGCCGTGCTCACGGACATCGACACGCCAAGCGACCTCGAGCGCTTGCTGGGAGACGCGAGGCCGCCAGACTGATTAAAACGCGCTTTGCGCGAACAACCGCTTTCCGCTCTCTCGCTCGCGCTCTAGGCGAAACCGATCCCCGCGTTCTTGAGCGGCGCCGAGCGGATGCGCTTTCCTGTCGCCGCGAAATAGGCGTTGAGCACGGCGGGCGCGGCGACGCAGATCGTCGGTTCGCCGACGCCGCCCCAGAAACCGCCCGAAGGCATGACGATGGTTTCGACCTTCGGCATGTTCTTGATCAGCATCGACGGATAGTCGTCGAAATTCTTTTGCTCGGCGCGGCCGTCCTTGATGGTGATCTCGCCGAGAAAGAGACCTGTCAGGCCGTAGACGAAGGAGCCCGCGACCTGTCGCTCGATCTGAGCCGGATTGACGGCATGGCCAGGATCGGTCGCCGCGACGATGCGATGCAGCTTGATTTTGTCGCCGCCGCCTTCAACCGAAATTTCCGCCGCCGCTGCGACATAGCTGCCGAAGCCCATGAACACAGCGACGCCGCGGCTACGTCCCTTCGGCGGGGGACCGCTCCAACCGATCCTGTCCGCAACGGCGTTGAGCACGGCAAGCGATTTCGGGCGCGCGCGCATGAGCTTTCGCCTGAAAACGACCGGGTCTTCGCCCGCGGCGTGCGCGAGCTCGTCCATGAAACATTCGAGATACATCGCATTCTGATTTACGTTCACCCCGCGCCACCAACCCGGGGGAACACGCGGATTTCGCATGGAATGATCGGCGAGGAAATGCTGGAAGTCGTAGCAGAGCTGCGCGTCGCCAGACGCCGCCAGACCCTGGAATACGACCGGGTCGAGGCCGTTCTTGACGATCTCCGGCCGCTCGACGACGAAAATCGACTGTCCGGAGAGGCGCATGCGCAACGCGGTCAGATTCTTATCGGCGTCGAAAGCGCCGACGAGACGGCATTGCGTCACGGGGTGATACTTGCCGTGCGCCATATCCTCCTCGCGCGACCAAAGCAGCTTCACCGGCGTTCCCGGCAATTGCTTCGCGATCAGGACGGCTTGCTCCACATAGTCGGTGAAGCCGCGTCGGCCGAAGCCGCCGCCGAGCATGAGCTTGTGCACCTCGCATTTCTCTTCAGGCAGGCCTGAGGCTTTCGCCGCCGCCGTGAGCGCCGCCTCGCCGTTCTGCGTGCCGGTCCAGACCTCGCAGCGATCGCCCGTGAAAAGGGCGGTCGCGTTCAAAGGCTCGAGCGCCGCGTGATTCTGGAAGGGGTAGCTGTAGACCGCCTCGACCGTTCTCGCGGCCTTGGCGACCGCCGCCTTGGCGTCGCCGACGCTGTTGCCGATCGCCGCCGGCTCGGCGTCGTTGAGGCCGGCCGCGAGCCACGCCGCGATCGAGGCGCTCGAACTCCTTGGGCTCCGGTCCCTCGTCCCAAACCACGGGCAGCGCATCGAGCGCGACCTTTGCGCGCCACCATCCATCGGCGATGACGGCGACGGCGGTCTCGCCCACGCGCACGACCTTCTTAACGCCGGGCAAGCCCGAGATCTTGCTCTCGTCGAAGCTCTTCAGCTTGCCGCCGAAGACGGGACAGTCCTTGATGGCGGCGTGAAGCATGCCCGGGAGCGCAAAGTCGATCCCGTAAATCATCCTGCCGGTGGTCTTGTCAGCCGTGTCGAGCCGCTTGAGGCTCTTGCCCGCGAGCGACCAGGCGCGAGGGTCCTTGAGTGCCACCTCGGCGGGAGGCGGGAGCTTTGCGGCGGCCTCTGCGACCTTGCCATAGGTCGTCGCGCGACCAGAGGCCTCGTGCGTGATGACGCCCTTCGCCACGACGCATTCTCCTGGCGGCACGCCCCAGGCGTTCGCGGCCGCCTGAACCAGCATCGCGCGCGCAGCCGCCCCACCTTTGCGCACATAATCCTGCGAGGCGCGGATGCCGCGGCTGCCGCCGGTCATGAACTCGCCCCAAGGGCGTTTGCGCGCCAGGCTTTGTCCGGGGGTGGGGTATTCGGTCACAACCTTCGACCAGTCGCACTCCAGCTCCTCCGCGACGAGTTGGGCAAGACCCGTCAGCGTACCCTGTCCCATCTCCGATCGGACGATGCGGATGACGATGGTGTCGTCAGGCTTGACCACAACCCACGCGTTGATCTCGGGAGAGACGGGCGCGTCGGCGGCGGTCGCAGCCACGGCGGGAGCCAGCGGGACATGAAAGCCGAGCGCCAGCCCGCTGGCGAGCGTGGAAGCGCCGACGACGAAGTCTCGACGGTCTACGTTTGGCGAGCGCGTCATCACGTTTCCCTCAAACCTTGGCGGCGGCGTGGATGGCTTCGCGCACCTGCTGGAAGGTCCCGCAGCGGCAAATATTGGTGATGGCCTCGTCGATGTCCGCGTCACTCGGCGCGGGCTTCTCCGCGATCAACGCCGCCACGGCCATGATCATCCCGCTCTGGCAGTAGCCGCATTGCGGCACGTCGAGTTCGATCCAGGCCTTCTGAACCCGATGCAGGGCGCCATTCTGGGCTAGGCCCTCGATCGTGGTGATCTTCTTGCCCAGCGCGTCGCTCAGCGGCAGGCCGCAAGCGCGCGTCGCAATCCCGTCGACATGGACGGTGCAGGCGCCGCACTGAGCAATGCCGCAGCCATATTTGGTGCCCGTCAGGCCGAGGTTCTCGCGGAGGACCCAGAGCAGCGGCGTGTCGAGCTCAACGTTTACGTCAAACGTTTGGCCGTTGACGACAAGTGTCGGCATTGCGCCTTACTCCCAGCTCGATCGCCGAAATAGTCAGGCCCGCCGGAGGTCGGCGGAGCGCTAGGGCCTACATACCACCGCGGTGTGACACCGCAAGCAGTTCCGCTTCCACACCGCGCAGGCGCAAAAGGGCGGAAAGTTAGGCGGCGTGAAGATGGGTGACGCGGCGGGTTGGGCGACCTAGTCTCGCGTGGTTCTCATCGTCAGGCGCGTATGCGCACAGGCACGCATTTCGACGCAGGGGTTTTTGACACTCTCTCGTGGTGCGCAAGGCTGACGAGCGAGTTCATCTCTGGGTAATAGGCGCCCAAACACCCGTCCGGCAGGCTGAAGCTCATCACTTTGAGCGGACCCGCGGTGCGCCGGATTCCATCCTCGGCGTCGCTTTCGAGGAACACCATCTGACCTTCGGTCAAGCCTGCGCGGGCGATCTCGTCGGGGTTCATGAGTAACACCTCGCGCGTGCCCTCGACGCCGCGCAGACGGTCGCTCAACCCGTAGATCGTCGTGTTGAACTGATCGTTGCTGCGCATCGTGATCAAGCGATAGCGCCCCGGCGCGTCGGGGACGCCGCACGTATCGAGCGACTGCGGCGTCGAGAAGCGCGCCTTTCCGGTCTCGGTCTTCCAGATGCGTTCGCGCGCGAGATTGCCGCGGTAAAATCCGCCCCGCGTCCATAGCCGCTCGTTGAAGCGGTGGAACTCGCGTGGATAGGTCCGTTCGATCTCGTCGCGAATGGCGGCATAGTCAGCAACCCAGGCGTCCCAGGCGACTTTCGGGTTGGGAGGAAGCGTCGCTTTGGCGATGCCGGCGACGATCGCGATCTCGGAGCGCAGAGAGTCGCTGGCTGGCGCGCGTCGCCCGATCGAACCGTAGATCGAACTGAAGGTGTCTTCCATGCTCACGGCCTGCGGGCCGGACGCCTGAATGTCCTTCTCGGTTCGTCCGAGACAGGGCAGCAGGTAGGACACCTCACCCGGAAGGAGATGGCTGCGGTTGAGTTTGGTGGCGACATGCACGGTCAGGCGCAGCCTGCGCCAGGCATTCTCCATGCGGTCGCGGTCGGGAACGGCGCGAACGAAATTCCCGCCGAGGCCGACGAAGGCCTTCACCTTCCCCTCCAATACGCCCTCGCATGTCTCGACGGTGTTCAACCCCTTCTCCTGCGGGGGCTCGAAGCCGAACTGGCGCGCAAGCCTGTCGAGCGGGACGAGTTTCGGCTTTTCGGTTATGCCGACGGTGCGCTGACCTTGGACATTAGAGTGCCCTCGGATGGGCGAAACGCCGGCGCCGTCGCGTCCGATATTGCCCTTGAGCAGCAATAAATTGACGAGCCCGGCCACATTGTCGAAGCCGCCGACCTGTTGGGTCAGGCCCATCCCGTAAATGCCGATGACCCAGGGCAGAGTCATAAATTGTTAATGCGCTGATTGGTGGAAAGGATTTTAAGGGCCGGCAGGGGAGGCCCTTGGATGAGCGCGAATTTTCTGGACCACATCAAGGAGATTGAGGACGGCCGCATTCCTGGGATGACGACCTATCCGCTGGACGAGGTTTTGCTGACGGTTCTCGTCGGGCTGCTGTGCCGGATGGAAGATTTCGACGAGATCGCCATGTTTGCCGAGGAGCAGCTCGACTGGCTGCGCGGCATTTTGCCTTTCGCCAATGGCGTCGCGCCGGCGCAGACGCTGCGGCGGGCGCTGCGGGCGCTCGACCCCAAGGCCCTTCAACGCGCCTTCGCTTCTTGGGTGGCGAGCTTGCACGCCCGGGTGTGTGCAGGGAAGCCGGGCGTCGTGGCGATTGACGGCAAGACTCTGCGCGGCTCGAAACAGGACAAGAACGGCGCCGGCGCTCTGCATGTCGTCTCGGCCTATGCGCATGAGGCCGGGCTCGTGCTGGCGGCGCGGGCGGTGGAGGGCAAGAGCAATGAGATCACCGCCATTCCGGAACTTCTCGGCATGCTAAGAGTTTTTCCGACCCTGACTAAATCGTCGGGGGATTCCCTTTTTTGGCGCGAGCTGATTCAAGCTTCCGGCCGGGATTCGGAGGCCGGAAGGAATGGCGCGACCCTACTCGAACGATCTTCGTGAGCGTGTTGCTGCGTTGGTGTTGAGCGGGTGGACGGTTCGGGCGGCGGCGGCGCTGATGCAGGTGAGCGTCGCGAGCTCGGTGCGTTTCGCGCGAGCGGCGCGGGCGACGGGCAGCGCGGCGGCAAAGCCCATGGGCGGCAAGCGTCCCTACCTGCTCGCGGGCCAGCGCGATTTCCTGCTGGCGCGTCTTGCTGAGAAGCCGGATCTGACCCTGCACGCGCTGCTTGGCGAACTGCGCGAACGCGGCGTCGTCGTGTCCTGCGACACATTATGGCGGTTCTTGCGCAAGGAGAAAATCAGCTTCAAAAAACGTATGGCCCGCCCCGTCTGCAAGCGGCTTGACCGAGGGCGGCTGTGATCAGTCTGCGTCAACGTATCCGGCCTATAGGCTCGAGGCCCTGGCCAAGATGGAGATACGCGCGTCCCGGTCCTCATAAAACTCGCGGCGTCGAGCGCCGTTTTTTGAACCAGGCTTGCGGAACGCCGTTCGACTGTCAGGCCATCTTCGATCCACCCACCCGCAAACATCGTAGACCCATCAGCGCATCATTCGCCGATCGGCCAATCTTCAAGCCGCCGTGAACGCCTCCGAGAGCCGCTCCTTTGCGACAAACGCCTCCTTGCGATGCAGGACGGCCCAGGCAATTCGCGCGAGCTTGTTGGCAAGCGCCACCACCGCGACATTCCTGTGGACCCTGGCGAGCAAACCTTTCAGCCAACGGCCGAGCGGCGTTTCATATTCGGCGACGAAAGGCAGCGCCGCGCGCGCTCCGTGAATAAACATCCTGCGCAGATATCGGTTGCCGCGCTTGCTGATCCCCAGAAGCTTCGGCTTGCCGCCCGTCGTCGACTGGCGCGGAACCAACCCGAGCCATGCGGAGAGATCGCGTCCGTGTTCGAAGGTCGCTCCTGCGCCGATCGCCGCGATCAACGCAGAAGCGATCAGCGGGCCGACGCCGGGGATCGTCGCCAAAAGTCGCGCGTCTGCGTTTTCTCGCAGGAAGGCGGCGAACTCCACATCGAAGGCTCGAATGCGTCGATCGAGCTCTTCCCACTGTACGCGCATATCGGCAATGAGCGTCCGCATCCTCTCGCTCAAGCCATGTCCATCCGGCCCCTCCAATAGGCTAGCGACGAACTTTTCGAGTTTTTGCTTGCCCTTGGCGACGACGATCCCCCGCTCCAGTAGAATCGCGCGCAGCTGATTGATCAGCGCCGTGCGTTCGCCAACCAGCCGATCGCGTGAGCGGTGCAACGTCTGCATGTCGAGCTGGGCTTGCGCTTTCAACTCGACGAAACGCATGGTCGGGCGCGTCGCCGCTTCAGCGATGCCCTCGGCGTCGCGGTCATCGTTCTTCAGCGCCTTGACGTAAGGCCGCACGTATTCCGGCGACATCAGACGCACCTCATGCCCGCGTGCGGTGAAGACTCGCCCGAGATGATGCGCCCCGCAACAAGCCTCCATCGCGACGACGCACGGCGGAAGCTTTACCGCCAGCGCGATCAATGTCTCTCGCTTGACGCGTCGCCGCAACACCACCTCTCCCGAAACGTCCAGGCCGACGAGGCTGCACACGTTCTTGCCAATGTCGACGCCGAGCACAGAGATTGCCGTTCGCATGACCCATCCCTCCGATTTGAGCCTCCGGCGAGCCTACGACGCCGGAAGGAGGGGCGGGCCATTCCATAAAACGCTATATCCCGCCGAACAGGATCGGCCCGACGTCGCGCGCCATCGCGCGCGCTGGAAGAAGATCCAGGCGAAGCTTGACCCCAAGCGCCTCGTCTTCATCGACGAAACCTGGGCGAAAACCAATATGACGCGCACCCATGGTTGGATGGAGCGCGGTCTTGCGCTCATCGCCAAGGCTCCCTACGGCCATTGGAAGACCACGACCTTTCTCGCAGCCTTGCGCTGCGACCAAATCACCGCGCCTTGCGTGCTCGACGGGGCGATCAACGGCGAAAGCTTTCTCGCTTATGTCGAGCAGATTTTGGCGCCGACGCTCTCGCCGGGGGATGTCGTCGTGATGGACAATCTCGGCTCGCACAAAAGCGCCGCCGTCAGAGAAGCCATTCGCGCGAAAGGCGCCCGCCTCATCTTCTTGCCCAAATACTCGCCCGACCTCAATCCGATCGAACAGGTGTTCTCGAAGCTCAAACGCATGTTGCGCAAGGCCGAGGAGAGAACCATCGACGCGCTCTGGCGAAGGATCGGCGCTCTCCTCGACGACTTTCCGCCACAAGAATGCGCTGCATATTTCAAAGGCGCAGGATACGCTTCAGCCTAAGTCGGAAAGACTCTAGCAGGCGGCGCTCTCTGCGATCTCGATGAGTTTGCTCGCGCCTCAGGCCATCTAAGGCGTTTATGGGAGACGCTTGGTTTGCGGCGGGTAACACGCGACGTGACGCCGTCCCTGCATGCCTACGTAAACGCCAAAGCCCGCCAGGACATCAACGCATGAAGCCTTTGCTCACCGTGCGCGAAGCCTTGGCCGACGAACACCTGTTCGCCCCGATCCTCGGCGGCAACTCATGGGCGTCGTGGCGCGTGTTGCTGATCGCCATGTGCGGCGAAGTCCTCACCGACGAGGAGCGCATTGTCTTCTTGACGCTCACTGCTCGCGCTACGGAGCCCCATCAGATCATCGAAGAGTTTTGGGGCATCATTGGTCGCCGTGGAGGAAAATCGCGCGCTATGGCCGTCCTAGCCTGCTGGATCGCCGCTCTATGCGACCACAGCGATTGCACGGTGCCGGGCGAGCGCCCGCTGGTCTTGATCATCGCGCAAAATCAGCGCCAAGCGGGCGTGATCTTCGGCTATATCCGCGCGATCTTCGACCACACGCCGATGCTGGCGAAACTGATCGTGGCGAGAACCTTCGACACTTTGAAGCTGTCGACCGGCGTCTCGATTGAAGTTCGCCCCGCGTCCTTTCGCAGCCTCCGCGGCATCACATGCGTCGCCGTGCTCGCCGATGAGACCGCCTTCTGGCACAATGAAGAGTCATCGGCCAATGCCGATTGTGAAATTCTCGCCGCCGTGCGTCCGGCGCTGGCCACCACTGGCGGCCCGCTCATTTGCATATCGAGCCCCTACGCTCGGCGCGGCGAGACGTGGGACGCCTTCAATCGCCACTTTGGCCCCAGGGGCGACAGCTTGATCCTGGTGGCGCAAGGCGCGAGCCGCGACCTCAATCCCACTCTGCCGCAATCAGTCATCGACCGCGCGATGGAGCGCGACCCCGCAAGCGCCAGCGCTGAATACGGCGCATGCTTCCGCAGTGATATCGCATTGAAAGCCCTCAGTCGCGTTTTTGCGGAATTGTGGGGCTTTTCGATCTGTGAGAAAGACCTCCCAAGCTCCCAGCGTGACTGGAAGCTTCCCCCACTTCGGGGCTTTTGACAAGGCGGGCCTGGGGCCGAAAGTTCAGCGAGGCCTGGAGTTTTTCGAGGACGGCCGCCCAAGGGCCCATTAGGGTCATTTTGTAGCCCTCCGATCCCGGCTAATGCGCGTCGGCAGTTCTCGCCCCTAACCGCCAGAGCAGCGCGGTCCTTTCAGAGGTCGCATTGCACGGCACGGATGTACTGGTTCGGAGTGTTTTTGCTTAAGAGGCTTTGCTTTTGGCATCCTCGCGCCATAGCCGGCACACTTCATCTCTGACTTCGCCCCAATGGCCTCGCGGACGGTCGCCGAGCGGGCCGCCTTCATACTCACGCAAAGCGAGATAGCTTGCTTCAAAGAGCGCACCTCCCCCGTGCGCCTCAATGAGCGCCCTGGCGTCGGCGGCGATCGAGTCGCGGTGTCCGGGGCTCTCGCGAAACCAATCGAGAATCATTGGGGCGACTCCCTACTGATGCTCGCGTTGCGCATCGCAACGCTCGGCCTAGCCTATGGCGCTCGCAGAGAGGCGACAAGGCTTGTGACGGGTGACACGTTGTTTTGGAGCGAGCATGGCGAATAATGGCTTAACGTCGCGCACCTTGCGCTGGTGCATCCCGTACTCGGCGAGGAGCTTCGACCTGCGATGCTACCCTCCTACCATGCCTCGCCGATTCGATGGTCCGGCAATGGACCTCGCCAACATGCGCGCCGCTGGCGTGCGAACGATCTTCGCGAGCTGTGATTGCGGCCGGCGCGCCGCCGTAGGCTTGCATCTTCGTCCAGACACAGCGCGGAAGCTCTAAGCGGCCCACTCCACGATCGCGCAAATTTGCGTTACCCTGGCGGCAGGCCGTTCCCGAGAGAGGAATCGATTCGCAGCCAAGTGATCGAAGACGACGACTTTCCCGCCGCGGAAATCGCCTGGATTTAGAAGACGTGGCTGGGCGGCATTTGGGAGATCACAGGCGACGTCGAACAGGCGATGGCGATGATCGCTCTCGGAATGCGGAAAGCTCGTCACGATGAGGAGTGATGACCGCGCAAAGCGCACGGTCTGGGCCCGTCCCTTCTCGTCTGGTTTCATGAAGAGTTCCGACGTTTTCGCGTCGATGGTTCGCGGCGGTTGTGGGCGCGGCCGGCGGCGGTACTGCTTATTGCGAACTGCGGCGAAGCGGCCCTGCCACAGCCAGAGCACGTCCCTTGTGATTCGAGGTAGACCATGAAATCGTTCGCTCCCCAAATAAGCCGTAGGGGTGCCGTCCTCGCGCTGGCGGCCTTGGGAGCCCTCGGTCCATATCGACGTTCTTTCGGGCAAGCGCCAAACCAAGCCCGCCAAAGCAAGACTTCCTCGGCAGCCCAGAGGGAAGCTGCCAACGCCCCTTGGCTTTCCCTGCCTTCGACGCCCAATTTGCCGATCGCTGCGCGTTCTGGCCACGCAGAGGTGAACGGCGTCCGACTGTTTTATGCCCAGTTTGGCGCGCAAGGTCCGGCGCTGATCATGCTGCACGGTGGCCTAGCGAACTCCAATTACTGGGGGCATCAGATCGAGCGCCTTGCTCGGGATTTTATCGTCACCGTGATTGATACGCGCGGTCACGGAAGAAGTCCGCTGATGTCCAACGAGTTCAGCTACGCCGTGTTTGCGACCGATGTCGTCGGGTTGATGAACGAGCTCCAGATACCGTCCGCCGCGATCGTTGGATGGAGCGACGGGGCAATGACGGGGCTACAACTCGCCATCGCACATCCGGACCGGGTGACGAAGCTTTTTTGCTTTGGGGCCGCTTGCTCCAGCGACGGAACGAGGCGCGGTGGATCTAGAACCCCCGTCTACAGAGCGTATCTCGAACGATGCAAAAGCGAGTATCCCGCGCTATCGCCGCAGCCCGAGCGGTGGGCTCAGTTGTTGGATCGGCTGCGGTCCATGTGGCGAAGCCCGCAAAAAGACTTTACCCCTGAGCGCCTGGCATTGGTGAAGGCACCGACTGAAATCTGCGGAGGCGAACACGACGAGATTATCAAGCCTGAGCACGCTATAAAAATCTCAGAAGAAATCAAGGGGGCGCGCGCGCAAATATCATGTAGAGCCTGGTGAGTCATTTTGTGTATGCTTCAGGATCCAGATGGATTTAGTGAAGAGGTAGCAAGTTTCATGCTGACTGAGTAGCTCTGAAGGCGCTACAGCTTTGTACTTGAGCCTTGCTCTTCTCTTTCACGCTCGCTGCAGGTAGTGCTTCGAGCGCTTTCGTCGCTTCCTCGTGCTCGAAGACGCAAGGCTCGCGGTGATCCTCATTTTTGTCAAAACATCTAAAGCGAATCTCATACAGCTCTCAAATTCGGTAGATGGCGGGTGGCCGAAGGCATGTCAAAGCAGGTATGTTGTAGCTATTTTAGTTTAGAAATTTATTGGTTGGTCTGGTGGTCATAGACATGAATCCAAGAACTCAGTTTCTTTCAATGCTTCCTCTTGAGTGTGAAATTTTAGGGCTCTGCATTTTGGGTGGAGTTGAATATCTCAGATGAGGTTATGAAGAAGGTCGAGCTCATTGCAAATAGGAGCTGGGACTTTCATTTTATTTGCTCCGGTGAATATTTATAGTTTGTTTCTTTTTCCTGATCAAGTTTCAATTTTCCTATGTCTAAGTGCCAAAGGCATACTTTTGTGTGACTGGACAATGAAATTTTACTTAGTGCAATTACCTCTAAGAATGCAGATGCAAGCTTTTACTTTCCTCTGGATGAGGTCTTGTGGTACAGGTTCCTGAATTACAAGCCCAGGACTTGCACCTGCACAGAGGTATGAATGTGTAGGCAGAACAAAGCCACTCTCTAGTTGAATTGGGAATTAAATTTAGTTGAATTCTGAATCTAGAGTCGAATTCAAAAATCGAACCAAATTTAAAATTGAAAATTCATGGCCCATGGCATTGTGGATCGAGGAGGAGATCATGGAGCTGCTGGGCTTCTCCACGAAGG
>CAVXEI010000012.1:0-136219 GCA_963760695.1 uncultured Alphaproteobacteria bacterium
CAAATCCCGTGCGTGAATTTAGTTGCGCAAGATGTCGGCTTCGAAACGGCGACCCACAACCGCTCACCCAAGTCTCACCGCGCCCGCCTTTCTAACTTCTGTATGCGCGCCAGCGCGGTTTCGCGCCGCTCGCGATGCTCATCGATGACCTCCTCCGCCTTGGCGAGGAAGCCCTCATTGGCGAGCTTGCGTCGAGCTTGACCTCCGCTTCGTTCTTCTCGATCTCCTTGTCGAGGCGCTTGGCCTCCGCGCTAGATCGATGACGCCTTCGAGCCGGCAACGCCGCAAGCGTGCCGCGCACGAGGAGTTGCGCGCTGCTCTTCGGCGGGACTTGCGCGAAGGCGACGCCGGAAAGCCGTGCAGCTTTTGCAACGTGTCCTGCCAGCGCAACGCGCGCGTAGGCACGGCCTCGTCGGCGCCGATGAGGACGAGCGGATTTCGGTAGCGCGGAGTTGATCTCGGCGCGCAGCGAGCAGGACATAGACACGAGCTCGACGATCCAGCCGATCTCGGCTTCCGCCGCATCGTCCTCGAGCCCTTCGAGCTGCGGCCAGGCCCCGAGCGCCAGCGGGCTTTCGCGCTTGGGGCCGGCCTCGGCCCTTGATCGCCCAAAGCTCTTCGGTGATGAAGGGCATGAAGGGATGCGGGCGGTACCGTCAAGTGGTCGAGCACGAAGGCGGTGCAGGCGCGCGTCTCGTCTCTTCCGCCGACATCCTCGCCGGGGAGCAGGTTGAGCTGGTCGGCTGCCGACATACCAATCGCAGAAGATGTTCCACGAAGCGATAGGCGGCGTTCGCTGCGTCCGTCGAAGCGATAGGCCTCGATCGCGGCGCTGATCTCGCGGGCCGCGCGGGCGGCTTCCGTCACGATCCCAGCGGTTGAGGTCGTTCTGGTTGGCCCTCGGGTCGTAGCCTTCGACGCGCGCGCAGCCATTCATTTCGGCGAAGCGCGGATTCCAGAGCTTGGTCGCGAAGTTTCGATATCCCTCGACGAGCTGTGTGGAGAACTTAATGTCTCGTCCATGCGCCGCCATGGAGGCCAAGAGTAAAGCGCAAGGCGTCCGCGCCGTAGGGATCGAGGAGGATCAGAGGATCGATGACGTTACCCTTCGATTTAGACATTTTCTCGCCCTTCTCGTCGGTCGGACGAGCGCATGGATGTAGACGGCGTGAAAGGGGACCTCACCCGTAAAATGAAGGCCCATCATCATCATGCGGGCCACCCAGAAGAAGATAATATCGTGACCTGTGATGAGCGTATCCGTTGGGTAGTAACGCGTAGCTAGCTCGTCTCGTCGGGCCAGCCGAGCATCGAGAAAGGCCAAGCGCCGAGCTCGCCGGTGTCGAGCGCGTCCTACGTCCGCGCGTGAGCTCAATGTCGCGGCCGTGCTTCTCGCGTGCGAGCACCACCGCCTTGTCGCTCTCGGCCGATTCAGAACATTGCCGTCCTCGTCGGTCCCAAGCCGGGATGCGGTGACCCACCAGAGTTGGCGCGAGACGCACCAAGGCTGGATGTTCTCGGAGCCAGTCGAAATAGGTCTTCTCCAGTTCTTCGGGACGAAAACCGTCTTGCCGTCCGGACAGCCTTCAGCGCCGGCTGCGCGAGCGTTTTGGCATCGACATACCATTGGTCGGTCAGCCGCGGCTCGAGCACCACATGCGAGCGATCGCCATGCGGCACATATGCGTATTGGGCTCGATCTTCCCGAGCAGCCCGCGCGTCTCCATCGTCGCGACGATTTTCGCGCGCGCCTCGAAGCGGTCGCGACCGTCCAACGCCGTGAAGATCTCGTCAGTCCGCGTTGAATCTGCAGCCTTGTGAAAGTCGTTGTTGTCTTGCAATGTGACCCGACCTTCCAGATCGAGCACATTGACGACCCGCAGTCCATGCCTCTTCCGACCTCAAAATCGTTGAAGTCGTGCGCGGGCTATTTCTCACCGCGCCCGTGCCCTTTTTGGGGTCGGCGTAATCATCGGCGACGATCGGGGTGCGCCGGCCGACGAGCGGCAGGATCGCAAAGCGGCGGATCAACGCTTTGAGCTTCTGGTTTCGGGAGTACACCGCGACGCCGGTGTCGCCGAGCATCGTCTCCGGGGCGCGTCGTCGCGACCGTGATCACGGCGCCGTCGTCGCCCTCGATCGGGTAATCGAAATAGTAGAGGTGACCGTTGGGGTCTTGTCCAAAACCTTGGCCAGCGCGGCCGCGTCGAAGGGCTTCTCGCCGCCGCGCTCCCATTTGAACGCGCCGCGGCATTCGACTTGCTGCACCTCGAGGTCGGAGATCGCCGTGTGGAGCTTGGGGTCCCAGTTGACGAGGCGCTTGTCTTTGTAGATCAGCCCGGCGCGATAGAGCTCGACGGAAGACTTTGACGACGGCGCGCGAAAGGCCCTCGTCGAGCGTCGCGAAGCGCTCCCTGGACCAGTCGCAGGAGGCGCCCAGCCGCTTCAACTGCTCGACGATCGCGCCGCCGGACTTCGCGCTTCCAGCCCCAGACGCGCTCCAGGAACTTCTCGCGACCTATTTCGCGGCGTCCCGGCTCCTGGCGCTCCATGAGCTGGCGCTCGACGACCATTTGCGTCGCGATGCCGGCGTGGTCCGTGCCGGGTTGCCAGAGCACGTCTTTGCCCTGCATGCGCGCGTGGCGCGCGAGGATATCCTGCAGCGTGTTGTTGAGCGCATGGCCCATGTGCAGATTGCCGGTGACGTTCGGCGGCGGAATAACGATGGAAGGGGGCGGCGGCGGCGCGCTCGGCCCGGCCGGCCCGAAAGGCGCCCGCGTCTTCCCAATGCTTTCGGATGCGCCGCTCGATTTCGGCGGGGTCGAACGTCTTGTCCATTGTGATGCGCTTGAAGTTTCCTAGCGTCGCGGGTCCTGTCCGGCTCAAGGCCGCGCCCGCTATTGGCATGGTTTGAGGCTCGAGTCGAACGGGGAGCGCCGCAAGGCGGGCTCGGGGTTATACGTAAGTATCTTGATTGTGTTGCAATCGTGAACGTCCTTCTTTTTGCCGTAATGCCCCACGGGAAAGACACGGACTGTGCTCTTTTAGGTTTACACCTGAAGAATAGCTATTTCGCCCAATTGCGTATGGTACCCAGTGAGTAGATAATCTCCTGCGTCCGGACGCGGGGGCAAAGCCGCCGCCGACCTATCAGACGAGAATTATGTCAGGGGCGCCAATTCGGGGGAAGTCCGCCATGGGCAAGATCATTACCAATCTCGCTTTTATTACAATGATCTCCACTCCGGCCATCGCGATGGCCAAGGCTGCGCATTCTCCCCAGCTCGGGGTCGGCATCGTGGGCGCCGCCATCGCGGCGGGCGTGGTTCACGTTCTTTTCTAAGGGCGTCGCAGCAGCCGATCATGTCTGCAGCCGGCCATGGCTCCAAGGGCCAGAGGGCGCTCGCGTGTCCCGTCGGCGAGCTTCTCGCGGCGGCGCTTGACCTTGCCCCTGAACCGGCCCACCAAGAGCCCCAAAAACCAATGGCGCCCAACAAATTCATGAAGAGACAGGCGATGCTGGACATTCCTTCCTCCGAACCCCGCTCCGCCCCCATCCCTGCGGAGCCCGCCCCGCGGCGACACACCTGCACGGTGACGGTCGGCGCCGGAAAGGGCGCGGTGACGCTCGGCGGCGGGGCGCCGATCGTCGTGCAGGCGATGACCAACACGGACACCGCCGACGTCGACTTGACGGTCGCGCAGGTGGCGGCGCTGGCGCGAGCCGGCTCGGAGCTCGTGCGCATCACCGTCGACCGGGACGAGGCCGCCGCCGCCGTGCCGCACATCCGCGAGAAGCTCGACAAGCTGGGCGTCGCGGTCCCACTCGTCGGCGATTTCCATTACATCGGCCATAAGCTTCTCAACGATCATCCCGCCTGCGCCGAGGCGCTCGACAATACCGCATCAATCCGGGCAACGTCGGCTTCAAGGAGAAGAAGGACAAGCAGTTCGGCGCCATGGTCGAGATGGCGATCCGCCACGACAAGGCGGTGCGGATCGGCGCGAACTGGGGCTCGCTCGACCAAGCGCTCCTGACCGAGCTGATGGACATAAACCACGCCTCCCCCGCTCCGCTCGACGCGCGCGCCGTCATGCGCGAGGCGATGGCGCGCTCGGCGCTGCTCTCGGCAAAGCGCGCCGAGGAGATCGGCCTGAAGCGCGAGAAGATCGTCATCTCGGCCAAGGTCTCGGCGGTGCAGGATCTCATCTCCGTCTATCGCATGATCGCGGCGCGCAGCGATTATGCGCTGCATCTCGGGCTCACCGAGGCCGGCATCGGATCGAAAGGCGTCGTCGCTTCCTCCGCCGCGCTCGGCGTGCTTTTGCAGGACGGCATCGGCGACACCATCCGCGTCTCGCTCACGCCGGAGCCCGGGGGCGATCGCACGCTCGAGGTGCAGGTCGCGCAGGAGATTTTGCGCAGTCCATGGGCTTTCGCGCCTTCGTGCCACTCGTCGCGGCTTGTCCGGGCTGCGGGCGCACGACCTCGACCGTGTTTCAGGAGCTCGCGCGGGACATTCAGGCGCATATCCGCGAGCGCATGCCGCATTGGCGCGCCCAATATCCCGGCGTCGAAACGCTGAACGTCGCGGTGATGGGCTGCATCGTCAACGGCCCCGGCGAGTCGAAGCACGCCGACATCGGCATTTCGCTGCCGGGCACCGGCGAGACGCCGGCCGCGCCCGTCTTCATCGACGGCGAGAAGGCCATGACCTTGCGCGGCGAAGGCATCGCCGAGGAATTCGTGAAGATCGTCGACGATTATATCGCCAAGCGTTACGGGACGCGGTGAGCGCGCCGCTTGCCTTTCCCTCCCGGATTTCGGGGAGACGGAAAACGCCGCGTCGAATTGCGACATTGACATGACAAGGGGATGAACCGAGCGTCGCGCATACGTGGTTTTCCCTTCAGGAGACGAAGCCCGCATGGATGATGTGAAGCAGCCATTGAGGGTCCGAAATCCCAAACGTCGCCGCGGGCCATGGAGGCGTCGCCGCCGGTCGCGGACAGGCCGCCGGGGGAGGGCCAGGCGCATCCCAGATCGGCATCAGTCGCGTCCCCAGATCGCGCATGCATCATGGGCATCGACGTTCGCGGGCCGACGCGGAGGCGATCCGCAAAGCTTTCGAGAGCGGCGAGTTCCCCATCACTCGCGCCTCTCCGAGAAATTCTACCTCGCGAGCAGGCCCTTCCAGGTGGAGCTGCTCAAGGTTCAGAACTGGGTCAAGGAGACCGGCCAGCGCATCGTGATGATCTTCGAGGGGCGCGACGCCGCCGGCAAGGGCGGCACGATCAAGCGCTTCATGGAGCATCTCAATCCGCGCGCGGCGCGCGTCGTCGCCTTGGAGAAGCCCTCCGAGCGCGAACGCTCGCAGTGGTATTTCCAGCGCTACATCAACCATCTGCCGTCAGCCGGCGAGATCGTGTTCTTCGATCGCTCCTGGTACAACCGCGCCGGCGTCGAGCGCGTGATGAACTTCTGCTCGCCCAATGAATATCTCGACTTCATGCGCCAGTGCCCCGACCTCGAGCGCATGTTCGTGGCGTCGGATTGCGGCTCTACAAATATTGGTTCTCGGTGACGCGCGAGGAGCAGGTGCGCCGCTTTCGCTGGCGCGAGAACGATCCGCTGAAGCAATGGAAGCTTTCGCCCATCGATCGCGCCTCGATGGACAAATGGGACGACTACACGGAGGCGAAGGAGGCGATGTTCTTTTTCACGGACACCGCCGACGCGCCGTGGGTCGTCATCAAATCCGACGACAAGAAGCGCGCGCGCCTAAACTGCATGCAGCACTTTCTGTCCAGTCTCGACTACCCCAACAAGGATCACCACGTCGTCAGCGGGCCGGACCCGCTGATCGTGGGCTCCAGCGCGCATGTCATCGGCCGCGACGAGCACATCCTCGGCAAGTCGCTCGACATGGAAAAGAAGCACAGGCGGAAATAGGGAGCGCCGGCGCGCTTGGAGATGCGCTCGGCCGCACTCTGCATCGCCCTCAGGCGAAGGCGTAGCGCAGCAGAGTGCAGCAGCACCGTCACGCGTGAGGCGCTCACGCGCTCGCGCGGCGGTGCGAAGCCGCGCGCGAGAAGCCGCTCCAAAATCGAGCCATAGGCCGCGGCCATCAGCGCGGGGGCTTTCACGGCATGCGCCGGACCCTTAGCGAGAATTTTCGCTGCGACGTCAAAGTGCTCGCGGGAGCGCGCGGCGACCTCGGCGCAGACTTGGCCCAACGCCGGATGCGCGAGAACGGACGCCGGCGCGAACTCCGTGATCCCCGCCGCCTGCAGCGCCTCTCGCGGCAGATACAGCCTCCCTCGCGCGCAATCCTCGTCGAGATCGCGCAAGATGTTCGTGAGCTGCAACGCGCGCCCCAGATGATGCGCGAGCGCATTGGCGTCCTCTGAAAGCGCGCCGGCGGGCGTCGTCTCCGGCACGTAACCGAAGGCGCGTAGCGAAAGCCTTCCCACCGCGCTCGCGACCCGGTCGCAATAAAGATCGAGCTTGGCCCAATCGGGCGCGCGAATGTCCTCGTCCACGTCCATCTGCATGCCGTCGATGACGGCCTCGAAATCGGCGCGTTCCAGGCCGAAGCGACGGGTCGGCTCGGCCAGCGCGACGCAGAGCGGATCGACGCGCCCCGAAAAGAGATCCCCGACCGCCTTACGCCATTCGTTCAGGCGACGCCGGCGCAGGAACGGATCGCCTTCGTCGTCGGCGATGTCGTCGACGGCGCGGCAGAAGCCGTAGATCGCATACATCGCGTCGCGGCGCGCCGGCTCCAGAATGCGCATCGCCAGATAGAAATTGCTCTTCTTGGCGACGGTCTGCGGTGGGTTCACTGCGGCAGGGAGTTCGGCTGCGGTCACGCGGCGCCCCCCACTTTTTTGCGCGTTAACCGCCGCAGGAGCACACCGGTTGCGCCTTTCGCGCTCGCCAGCAAAAACGCGGCCTTGTCGGCGTGCACCTTCTCGCTCAGCGGATCGGCGACGAGGAGTCGCCTCGTTAGCGCCTCGGCGAGGCTGTGAATCGCGCCGACTTCCATCGCGAGCCGCGTGTCCTGAATGCAGTGGGAAAAAATCCGAGCCTCGGCGAGCAGCGCATCCGTACGATGCGTCAGCGCGCGCAACGCCGCGCGCAACGGCGCGGGGGCTCTCGCCTCGCCGAGCATCTCCACGCTCGCGCCGCACTCGCTGAGCGCATCCTGCGGGAGATAGACGCGGTCGAGATTGCGGTAATCCTTGCCGCAGTCCTGCAGGTGATTGATCACCTGCAACGCCGCGCAGAGCGCGTCATTTGGGCCCCAAGTCGCGGCGGCGTCCTCGCCATGCACGTCGAGCACGAAGCGTCCGACCGGCATGGCCGAATAGCGGCAATAGTCGATGAGATCGTCCCAGTCGCGATAGCGCGGCTGCGTCACGTCGCGGCGGAAGGCTGTCACGAGATCGCAAGCGTGCTGGGGAGAAAGCGAGCGCCGGTCGAGTTCTTCGCGCAAGGCCCGCGCCGGCTCTTCGTCCGGCCCGCGTCGCAGGAGCGCCGCCTCCAGCCGATCGAGCAGCGCGAGCTTCTCTTGCGGCGTCAGAGATGCATGGTCGGCGATGTCGTCCGCCGCCCGCACGAAATTGTAGAAGGCGAGGATCGGCGCACGAAAACGCGGCGCGATCAGAACCGAAGCGACGGGAAAATTCTCGTCGCGATGCGTCTTGCCGGAAGCGGTCTTGGCGATTTCGATCGTGTTCGCGCTCGTCATCGCTCAAAGGCCCTTGTTCGCCGGCGCCTGGAGCCGTCCCTTCCAGAGACCGCCCTCGCCTTTCCAATAGTTGCGCGCCGACTTGATCGTGAACCACGTATAGCAGGCGGCGATCCCGGGCAAGGCGAAGGCGTAGAGGCGGGAAAGGCCGTAGTAGCGCAAACTGGGCATGAAGGCCGCAACCATGAGAACATGGGCGTTGAAGGCCGCGGCCCTCGCGAGAGGCTCCCCGAAAAGGAGAAGGAGCGGGGGCGCGAGATAGACGACGCCCAAGGCGGCGACCGCGCAGATAAGCCGCAAGGTCGAGTAGCGCAGCTCGGCGAAGGCGGAGCGCACGACCATCGCTTCTATGTCTTCAAAGGCGGGATAGGCGCGCAGGCTGGAGACGCCCTCGGCGAGGCCGAGCCAGATGGGCCCCTGCTTCTTCATCAGCGCGCCGAGCGCGCAATCGTCGATCAAGGAGCCGCGTATCGCTTCCAACCCGCCGGCGCGAAACAGCGCATCGGGGCGCAGGAGCATCACGCCGCCCGCCGCGGCGGCCGTTCAACTCTTCGGATCGTTCACCCAGGCGAAGGGATAGAGCATCTGAAAGAAGAACACGAAAGCGGGAACGAACCAGCGCTCCGCCGCGCTCTCGCAGCGCAGCCGCGCCATGAGCGAGACGAGGACCGCGTCGCGCGCGAGCGCGCCCGAAACCAGACGGTCGAGAACGTCCGGCGCAAAGGCGATGTCTGCGTCGCAAAACAACAAAAAGTCGGGAAGCGCGCCGCGCGCCGCGACATGCTCCAGCCCTGCGCGCATTGCCGCAAGCTTGCCGGTCCAGCCGCTTTCCGGCCCCACCGTGACGAGCACGCTCAAGCGGCCGGCTGCGCCGAGCCCTCGCGCACAGGCGCGCGCCGCATCCGCCGTGCCGTCGGCGCTCTGATCGTCGACGAGCAGGACGTCGAAGGCGCCGTCAAAGCGCTGCGCCAGCAATGACGAAAGGCTTTGCGCGATGACTTGCGCCTCGTCGCGCGCCGGGACGATCGCCGTGACGCGCAAGCCTTGCGGCGTTTGCGCGTCCGGCGACGCGAGATCGTTCTCCCTCTCGGTGAGGCGCCAGAAGCCACCGCGAAAGGCGAGAAGATAAAGCCAGACGGCGAGGCCCAGGCCTGCGAGCGCGGTCATCGACGGCTCGCGCGCCTCTCGCGTTACGCCGCCGCTTCGGCGGAGGCCGCAGCAGCAGCAGCGCGCTCCTGGGCCTTCTTCTTGGGCTGCGCCTTATGCGGATTGTTGCGCGCCTCGCGCTTTCCGACGCCGACGCTCTCGAGCAGCCGCGCGACGCGATCGGTCGGCAGCGCGCCCTTGGCGATCCAGGCCTGCGCCTTCTCGGCGTCGAGCACGAGACGGTCCGTAGCGTCCTTGGGGCGCAGCGGATCGAAGGTGCCGAGCTTTTCGATGAAGCGCCCGTCGCGCGGGAAGCGCGAGTCGGCGACGACCACGCTGTAGAAGGGGCGCTTCTTCGCGCCGCCACGAGAGAGACAAATCTTGAGAGACATATGCGGTTCCTCTTGGGTTGTAGCGAGCGGCGAATGGCAAATGGCGAAGAGAAAACTATTCGCTACTCACCGTTCGCCATTCGCCTGTTCACTTCTTCTTCCCGAACGGGTTCAGTCCGGAGAGCAATCCTCCTCCCAATCCCGGCAAGGCGCCGGGCTTTGGAGCGAACATTTCCTTGGGGGGCGACTCGGGGAGCCCACCCGGCGCCGGCGGCAGGGCGCCGCCAAACTGCTTTTGCAGTCTGGCGATCTCCTCGGGCGAGGGAGTCGGCATGTTGCCCAGGCCCATCATCTGCGCGGCCTTGCCCATCATACCGCCGCGCTTCATGCCGCCCATCGCTTTCATCATGTCCGTCATGCCGCGGTGCTGTTTCAAAAGCCTGTTGACCTCCTCGACCTTGACGCCGGCGCCGGCGGCGATGCGCTTCTTGCGCGAGGCCTTGAGGATGTCGGGACTGCGCCGCTCCTTCGACGTCATCGACAGGATGATCCCGCGCATGCGCTTGATCGTCTTGTCGTCCATCTTCGCCGCGGCGAGCTGGTCCTTCATCTTGGCGACGCCCGGCAGAAGATTCATCATCCCGCCCAGGCCGCCCATTTTCTCCGCCATGGCGAGCTGATCGCAAAGGTCCTGCAGATCGAACTTGCCTTTGGACATGCGCTCGGCGGCGCGCATCGCCTCCTGCTGGTCTATCGCCGCGGCGGCCTTTTCGACGAGCGCGACGATGTCGCCCATGCCGAGAATGCGGTCGGCGATGCGCTTGGGTGAGAACTCGTCCAGCGCGTCCATCTTCTCGCCGGTCGCGATCAGCTTGATCGGCTTGCCGGTGACGAAACGCATCGAGAGCGCCGCGCCGCCGCGCCCGTCGCCGTCCATGCGAGTCAGCACGATGCCCGTGACGCCGACGCGCGCGTCGAAGTTCTTGGCGAGATTGACGGCGTCTTGTCCGGTGAGCGCGTCAGCGACGAGGAGAATTTCATGCGGGCTGGCGTAGGACTTGATGTCCGCCATTTCCTGCATCAGCGGCTCGTCGATATGGGTGCGGCCGGCCGTGTCGAGCAGTACGACGTCGTAGCCTTCCTTGCGCGCCGACTCCATCGCGCGTCGGGCGATCTGCACGGGCGTCTGGCCGGCGACGATCGGCAGCGTGTCCACCTCGACCTGACGCCCGAGCACGGCGAGCTGCTCCTGCGCGGCCGGGCGCTTCACGTCGAGCGAGGCCATCAGCACGCGCTTCTTCTCGCGCTCCTTCAGGCGTTTGGCGATCTTGGCCGTCGTCGTCGTCTTGCCCGCGCCTTGCAGGCCGACCATCATGATCGCGACAGGCGGATTGGCGTCGAGCGAGATCGGCTCCGCCGTCTCGCCCAGGGTCTCAACCAGGACGTCATTGACGATCTTGATGACCATCTGGCCAGGCGAGATCGACTTGACGATATTGGCGCCGACGGCGCGCGCCTGCGCCTTCTCGGAGAAGGCGCGCGCCACGTCGAGCGCCACGTCGGCATCGAGCAGCGCGCGGCGCACCTCGCGCAGGGCCTCGGCGACGTCGGCCTCGGAGAGGGCGCCGCGCCGCGTGAGCTTGTCGAATATGCCGGAGAGCTTGTCGGAAAGGCTCTCGAACATCGTTGTCTCCCATGGCCCCTGGGGGCCGGCCAGCGCGCTTGTCCCTCGAACGGAATCGTTCGATCGATAAGAAATCGCGCCAGATCAAACGGCTGGAGCGAATTTTGATCGCAAAAGTCTGTCAACTTTCGCGAAATTCGCTCTCGTCGAGCCAAACACAAAAGCGCCCGGGAGCGCAACGCGCCGCCGGACGTGGGTCCGCCGCCTCTGCGGGCGGCTCGAACTCCGTTCTGATCCTCTCTGACGAGATTGGCTCGGCTTTTAGGAGGCGCAGGCGGCGAAGTCAACGCGCGGCGCCGACGGGCAGGGCAATCGCTCGATAGGGGTAGGGATTCCGGCGCGGGATCTGCCTTGATTCATAGGGGCCTCGAATCAGCGAGGCCGCCGATGTCCAAGCAGACAATTCTCGGAGGCGCGCTCGTCACCATCGACGCCATGGGCTGCCAGCGCGAGATCGCCGAGAAGATCCGTCAAAAAGGCGCCGACTATCTGCTCGCGCTCAAGGACAACTGGCCCACGCTCGCCGAAGACGTGCGTCTTTACTTCGAACGCGAGCCCAAGGACGCTTTCGACGCGTTTGAAGCCACCGACGGCGACCATGGGCGCGTCGAGGTCCGCCGCCACTACGTCTCCCGCGACGTCGACTGGCTCACGACCAACCGTCGCTTCCCCGGAGAGCCGCGCTTTCCGGCGCTCGCCATGATCGGCATGATCGAGGCGGTGGTCGAACGCGACGGCAGGACCAGCGCCTCCAGGCGCTACTATCTCTCCTCCGCCCCCGTGTCGGCAAAGCAGTTCGCGCACGCCGCCCGAGCCCATTGGGGCGTCGAGAACCGCCTGCACTGGGTGCTCGACGTCGTCTTCCACGACGACCTCATGCGGCTGCGAACCGAAAACGGCCCCGCCAACATGGCCGCCATCAAGCACGCCGCTCTCAACCTCATCAGGAAGATCCCCGACAAGGCCAGCCTCAAAATCCGAAAGAAAACCGTCGCCTGGGACGACGACTATCTCTTCAACGCCCTCACTCAACCATGGCGGTGATCTTCAAGCGATTCCCCTGCCCGCGGCTGTCGCAGGGCTTCGGGCAAGCGGACGCCGGAGCGCCTCGCGCTCTGTATCTCGCCGCGGCTGCGGGAGTCATACGAATTTGCTTGATCGCTCGGCGCAACGCACCCCCCCCCTTGCGAGAGCGCCGCTCGTCCTTAGGCGGAAGCTCTTTACGAAGGCGCAATTGTCTGCTGCTAAAGTCCTGCGCACACCAACCAAGGCGCCGGCATGTTTAAGAACATAGACCGCTATATTGTGGATGACGGGGGCGCGACGCAGATAGAGTATGCCCTCATCGCGTTTTTCGCCTCTATTGCTGCGGTGACGGCCATGTATTCCATCAGAGCGCGCATGCAAAGCTGGTATTGGGACGCCGTAAACAATTTGGCTTCCTGATCACCGCACCGCCACGCAATTCTTCCCAGACGCTTTCGCCTTGTAGAGACTGGCGTCCGCCCGCTCGAACAGCTCTTTCGCGGAATCGGACGGGGAGAGCGAAGCGATGCCGATCGACACCGTGACGGCGTCGGGACCACCGTGCTCATTCAGGCGCCATTTCTTGACGCTCAGCAACGACCGCATGCGCTCGGCGATATGCACCGCGTCGCCCTTCGAGGCGCCCGGCAGGATGATCGCGAACTCGTCCCCGCCATAGCGGGCGGCGACGTCGCTGCGGCGCACGGAGCCCGCGATCAACGCGCCGATGCTCTTGATGATGTCGTCGCCGGCGAGATGACCGCTCGTATCGTTGATTTGCTTGAACGCGTCGATATCGATCAGCATCAGGCAAAGCTGCTGATTATTTTCCTTCGCCGACGCGACGCATTTCGGGAGCATGTCGTCGAAATAGCGACGACCGAAGAGCTGCGTCAGCGCGTCTTGCTGGCTTTCTTCCCGCACCGCGTCCAGATCGTGCGTCAGAGCGTCGATCCTGCTCTTCAACTCCTCCAGGCGAATCTGCAACTGGAAGCTCGAATCGATGAAGTTTCTTATTTTCCCTCACCAGACATTCGACCACAGACATCAGCTCGATCTGCTCGATCGGCTTGGCGAGCTGCTCGTTCGTGTCATTGAGGTAGCTCGAATAGTTACGACTATCGCGGATATAGGACCGCATGATCTCCGAAATGACCCTCATCTCTCGAGACGCGTCGGGAGGCGGCGCAAAACTCTCGACACTGGAGATTTGCGACGCTGCTAGTCGCCGGTCGGTCCGCAGCAAGAGCAGCAGGCAAGTCCCTCCCAAAGCGAGCACCATCACGCACAGCACAAAAATGATTTCATTGGGGGTCGGGAGAGGGATGGTGATCATGCTTCGCCCAGGGAGAGAGTCCGCGCATTCAAACGCGATGACGCCGAGAGAGGAGCGATCGCGTCTTGCGGCGTACGAGCGAGAGATTGTCTCGGCCTTGCGCTTAGATCGTCGGTAGATCCCTTCGCAGCCGCCTCGTTCGCGCAAAGCCTGCCTGGCTTCTCCCGTGCGCGGTCCCGCTCTCGCCACAATGAAGCTTGCCAAGGCCCTGTTTCAGTCAAACTTTGACCCGATAGCTCCCTGAAGACTCCCTTTAGCAAGGCGTAAATCGCCTTATGGAAAGCTTAACCTTTACAAACTACAAACAAAAGCAAGTGGATGACGAGGTTTGCAATGATCAAATCAAGAGGCGCCGTCATGATCCGCGGGTCAGTTCGCTCCTTCTCCTCGATCGCTTTCGGCGGATTGATCGCGCTGCTTTCCTTCGCCTCGCCAAGCCATGCCTCGAAGGCCGTCGTGATCGGCGACAGCATCGGAGTGGGCATATCGATGGCGGGGCACGTTCCGCGTCTGGCGCACAATAGCGTGACCATTCGCAGCGCCGACGCGCTCTCGCAGCTGAAGCGCGTGCCGCACAACTCGGTAGCCATCATCAGCCTTGGCACAAACGACGCCGTGGGCTCGATCAAGGGTGTGGAGAGCGGCATCGACAAGATCGTCGCCGTCGCGAAAAGCGAGGATCTGCATGTCGTCTGGATCGGCCCGCCCTGCGTGCGCAAAGACTGGAACAAGAACGTCGTCAAGCTCGACGAAATCCTGAAGGTGCGACTGGCAGGGAAAATTCCCTACGTCAGCGCCGCCAATTCTGCGCTCTGCGAAGGGGATCTGCGCGCCGGCGACGGCGTGCATTTCAACATGCGCGGCTATTCGATGCTCTGGGCGCGTGCGAGCGAAGCCGCGGGCGTGCCGATCGAGGCGGGCAAGGCAGATCTGGCGGACGAGCCGGGCGCCAAGAACTCGAAGAGAAAGCGGAGCCACGCCAAGAAGCGCCACGCGCCGCAGAAGGATTCGAACGAGCAGGCCGCTCTCGAACAGCCTGCGGCGAAGGAAACGCATGCGGAAGTCGCGGCAAAGTAAGCGCGGCGGAGCTTTGACGATGTTTTCGATCCCCTCCACGCGTCGCGGCTTTCTGCGTCACAGCCTGCAATTCTCCTGCGGGACCGTCGCCACGCTCCTTGGGTCGCCGGGCTTTGGTCAGGAGCCGGCGAAAGGCGAAATCCGCATTGCCTGCGTCGGCGACTCGATGATCGACGGCGTCTGGGGCGGTCTGCTCAGGCTGGCTTCGAAAGAGGCCTGCCTGAAGCCGCGCATCAAGCTCGGACGTTACGGCGAGAACGGCACCGGACTGACGCGCCCTGACCGCTACAGCTGGCCCGAGGCGATGACCGACATCTTCGCCGAGTTCAAGCCGGACCTCGTCATCGTGTCGATGGGCCTCAACGACCGCCAGGGCGTCGTGAACCCGAAGACCAACACGCGCGTCGTCTACGGCCAGAAAGATTGGGGCCAGGCCTATGAGGCGGAGGTCGCGGCCTTCCTCGCCAAGGCCTGCCAAGCGCCGGCCGGACTCATGTGGCTTGGCATTCCGGTGCTGCGCGACCAGACCGCGCAAGCTGAGTCGGCTGAAATTAACCACATTTATTCCCATGCGATCGCGGCCCTGAATAATAAGAAGTCTGTTTTCGTCGACGCTTGGCGCCAGGACGGCTCAAAAGGAGATGTTTTCCAAGCCTACGCGCCAGACTCGAGCGGTTCGAAAGTACAAATCCGCACTCAGGACGGCGTTCATTTTACTCCCGCCGGGTACGACATGATCGCTGCCTATTTGTTGCCAAAAATAATTGGTCAACTCAACGCTAACGGCATTCAAGTCGCCTATCCCTGTCCGAGCTGAGCACAAACCCATGAAGATGAGACTCCCGGCCCCGACGAAATCCGTGATGCTTCTCGGGTCTTCGCTCGCCCTTTGCGCGGGGGCCGCGGGATTCTTCGCGCCTCGCTCCGCCGACGGCGCGGTTGCACCGGCGCAGGCGCTGTCGCGCGCGTCGGCGCGGGACGACGCCGACAATGTCATCTTCGGCTCGGCGGTGCTTCGCGCCTCCCTGCGCGCTGAGGTCGATACCCGCCTCGCGGCGGGGGGCAAAGGATTTGTCCAGGCCTCCCGGACGAAAGCCGCCGAGACGGCGAGCGAGGCCGCCACTGTCGCCGACGCGCCGGAAGAGGCCTCCGACTTCATGCAGCTCGGCGAGGACGCTTCCGGCGCCTTCACCGTCGCGAGCAATGACGTCAAAGCCATCGCCTCGCCCAGGAAGCGCGGCGGCCTGACGATCCTGCAAATCGGCGACAGCCACACCGCCGCCGACTATTTCACAGGCGAGATTCGGCGTCTCTTGCAGAGGCGCTTCGGCAACGGCGGTCCGGGATATCTCGAGATCGGCCGGCCGCACCCGGGCGTGCGCAGCGCGATCGTGAACGTCGCCGTAAGCCCGGGGTGGAGCTATTCGGCGCTGCAGAAGTCCGACGACTCGGCGCGCTATCATCTCTCGGGCTTCGATGCGGAAACAAAGCGCGCGGGCGAAACGCTCAAATTCGCGACGGCGGAGCCCGTCGCCTATGACAGCATCGAGATCCAGACGCTGTCGGGCCCCGAACACGGCGAAATTGAGGTTTCCATCAACGATCAGCCGCCCACGCGCTACAACCTCAAGAGCGATGATGACGGCCGCCAGCTGTTCACGATCCAGGCGACGAAGCCGGGCGTGAAGCTGCAGAAGCTGCAGATCAAGACGGTGAGCGATCGGCGTGTGACGATCTCGGGTGTCGGCATCTTCAATCGCCGCAGCGGCGTGTCCTACAGCAACGTCGGTTTCCCGGGCGCGACGATCGACATCGTCAACAAATATGACGGCGAGATGCTGGAGCAGGAGCTCAAGACCCTCGCGCCGCAGATCGTCGTGCTGGCCTTCGGGACGAACGAGGGTTTCAACGACAACCTCGACCTCGAGCGCTACCGCGCCCATTATCGCTCGGTCATCCAGAAGATTCGCGCGGCCTCGCCCGGCGCGCGCATCGTCCTCGTCGGCCCGCCGCAGGCCAATCGCGTTCCCGCCGGCTGCCTCAAGCCGGGGACTTGCGGCGACAAGACGGCCGAGAAGCCCACGACCGCCCCCGCCGCCGTCGACGCGCAGACGCTCGCCGCCGTCGCCGACAAGGCTGCCCCGAAGCCCGAAGTCGCCAACGGGGAGCCATCCGCTGACAAGCCGCAAGCGCCGGCGGCGGAGAAGAAATCGGCCGAAGCGCCGGCCGTCGAGGAGAAATCGGCGGCGACGCCGAAGGGGGACAAGAAGAAATTGGCCAAGGCGCAGGACTGCCCCTTCCCGACCCCGCCGCGTCTCGACCCGGTGCGCGACGCGCAGAAGGAGTTGGCGAAGCAGGAGCATATCGCCTTCTGGGATTGGGCGAGCATCATGCCGCAGGGCTGCGGTCCGCAAAAATGGGTGTCGGCGAACCCGCGTCTCATGGCGGCCGATCACGTGCACTTCACTCCGGAGGGCTACAAGGTCGGCGCGCGCGCCTTCACGACCTTCCTGATGCCTGTCATCAACCAGCTCAGGTACCGGAAATATGCTCTTTCCAACAATTGACTTCCTCCTTTTCTTCGCTGTCGTATTTCCCGTCACCTGGTCGCTGAATGATAAAAACACGCTGAAAAAAGCCTTCTTGGTTCTGGTCAGCTACGCCTTCTACGCCAGCTGGAACTGGCGCTTCGCCTTCCTGCTGTTTTTCTCGTCCACCGGAAACTACCTCGCCTGCCGGCTGCTGTCGGCGACGACCTCGCCCTCGCGACGCAGCCTCGTCACCTGGGTCGCCGTCGCGCTCAATCTGCTCGCGCTCGCCTATTTCAAATATTTCGATTTCCTGGCCGCCGAGCTCATGAATCTCGCGGGCTTCGTTGGCTTCAATCTTGAGATCAATGCGTCGGAAGTTCCTCTGCCGGTCGCCATCTCCTTCCTGACCTTTCACGGCCTCTCCTACATCTTCGACGTGTCGCGCAAGAAGGTCGAGGCGTCGAAGTCGCTCCTCGACGTCGTCCTCTACATGGCCTTCTTCCCGCATCTCGTCGCCGGCCCCATCGTGCGCGCGGCGGATTTCCTCGGACAATTGTCGAAGAAGTCCGACCCCGAGCACATCGACATCGCGGGCAGCTTTTCGCTGATCCTCGGCGGGCTGATCAAGAAGGTCATCATCGCGAGCCACATCGCGACGCTGTTCGTGGATCCCGTCTTCGTCAATCCATCGGATTTTGGCCGTCTGGACCTGATCCTCGCCGCCTATGGCTACGCGATCGTCATCTACTGCGACTTCAGCGCCTACACGGACATCGCCATCGGCGTCGCCAATCTTCTGGGCTATCAATTCCCCCAGAACTTCAATCAGCCCTATCGGGCGACGAGCCTGCGCGACTTCTGGCGCCGCTGGCACATGAGCCTTTCGTCCTGGCTGCGAGATTATCTCTACATCCCGATGGGCGGCGACCGTGGCGGGCGTTGGGCCACTTACCGCAATCTGATGGTCACCATGCTGCTCGGCGGCCTCTGGCACGGCGCCGGAATGCAGTTCATCATCTGGGGCGGAATACACGGCGGATGGCTGGCGCTCGAGCGCTTCCTGAAGGAAACCTTCGGCTTCGACAGCTCGAAAGGCTCGCTCGCCCTTCGCGTGTTCGGTTGGTTCGTGACCTTTCAGGTCGTCTGCGCGGCCTGGATTTTCTTCCGCAGCCCGAGTTCTTCGGCGGCGCTGGACTACTTCGGCCTGATCCTTCGCGATTCGGGAGCCCCCTCGACGGCCACGCCCTTCGTCATCGCCTTGATGCTGCTAGGCTTTGCGACGCAATTGACACGGCCGGAAAGATACGAAAGCTTGGTTCGCTGGTATGCGGACGCGTCCCTCGCGATGAAGGTCGCGGTTCCAAGCCTCACCATCCTGTGCGTCGGGGTTTTTGGGCCGAAGGGCGTCGCGCCGTTCATCTACTTCCAGTTCTGACGACACAAAGACTGAATGGCGGCGCACATGACGGACGAAAGCGAGTTCTGGCCAATCGGCGCCCGCCTCACCGCGCCTTTCAGGAGGTCGGCGGCGTTTTCTTTCGCGCGCGTGAAGCTGTCGCGTCCGGCCCAGGTCGCGTTCATCGTCTACGCGACGATGATGGTCCTGCTCTTCGCCAACCCGAAATCCTTGGTGAACTGGATCGCGGATCTCCCCCAAAATCCGATCACGGGCGCGGCGACTTCGGCTGCCGAAGAGGTCGCGGACGCGTCGTCGAGACTAGGGCTTTCGGCCCCCTACGAGGCGGCCCGAGAGGCCTTCTTGAAATCCGGCTGGATCAAGCGCCGATAGGCGAGTGGGCTGGCGCGCCTGCCCTTTGGGCGCGCGAGAGCCGACGCCTTGAACACCTTGGGCTCCCCGCATGCGCATTCTCATCCTCGGCGCCGGAGCCGTCGGCGGTTATTTTGGCGGGCGGCTCGTCGAGGCCGGCGCCGACGCGACCTTCTTCGTTCGCCCTGCCCGCGCCCGGCTGCTCGCCTCGCGCGGCCTGCGCCTCGACAGTCCCGCCGGAAGCCTCGCCGCAGCGGTCAAGACGATATCGGAGCGCGAGGCGCTTCGGCCTTTCGACCTCGTGCTTCTCGCCTGTAAAGCCTACGATCTCGACGCGAGCTTGAACGACATCGCCGGCGCTGTCGGGCCGAACACGACGATCCTGCCGCTGCTCAACGGCCTCTCGCACCTCGACAAGATCGCGGCGCGCTTTCCCGGGGCGCGCCTATGGGGCGGCGTCGCCCGCATCAGCGCGGCCCTCGACGACGATGGCGCAATTCGTCACGCCGACGACTTCGCCCGCATCGATTTCGGCGCCCGCGACGGACGCGCCGACGCGCTCGCGGATGAGCTCGCAGCGCTCTATGCGAAGACGCCCGTGACGGCGGTCAATAATCCGAACATCTTGCGCGAGATGTGGGACAAGCTCGTGTTTCTGGCGACCCTTGCCGGCATGAACGCGCTCATGCGCGCGCTGATCGCCGACATCATGGCGACGCCCGCGGGCGAAGGACTGATCCGGCAGATGCTCTTCGAATGCGCAAGCATCGCGCGTGCGGAAGGCTTCGAGTTCGAGGAAGCGCGCGTCGCGCAACATGGCGACAGCTTGACGCAACGAGCCGCCAGGATGAAATCGTCGATGCTCTACGACATCGAGCGCGGCGCGCCGACCGAGGGCGAGCATATCCTGGGCGACCTGCACGCGCGCGCGTGTCGGCATGGCGTAAGCGCCCCGCTCCTCGAAATCGCGCTGACGCATGTGCAGGCCTATGAGGCCCGGCGCGCGAGGGGCTGAAAGCGCTAAAAGCTCGGCTCGATCCCGCCCGTCGCGAGAAAATGCTCGAGCCAGTGGATGTCATAGACGCCGTTCTGCACGTCGGTGTTGCGCACGAGCGTGCGGAAGAGCGGCAGCGTCGTGTCGATGCCGTCGACGATGAATTCGTCGAGCGAGCGGCGCAGGCGCATCAGCGCCTCGGTGCGATTGCGGCCGTGCACGATCAGCTTGCCGATGAGCGAGTCGTAGTTCGCCGGAATCGTGTAGCCCTGATAGACGGCCGAATCGACGCGCACGCCGACGCCGCCCGGCGGGTGGTAATAGGCGATGCGGCCTGGCGACGGGCGGAAGGTCGTATGATGCTCGGCGTTGACGCGACACTCGATCGCGTGGCCGAAGAACGTCACGTCTTGCTGCCTCATGGACAAGGGCGATCCTGCAGCGACGCGGATCTGCTCGGCGACGAGGTCCACGCCGGTGACCGACTCCGTCACCGGATGCTCGACCTGGAGGCGCGTGTTCATCTCGATGAAGTAGAAGGCGCCGTTTTCGTATAGGAACTCGATCGTTCCGGCCCCGGCATAGCGCAACTCGCGCATGGCGTCCGCGCAAGTCTCCCCGATCTCCTGGCGTTGCGCGTCGTTCAAGGCGGGCGAGGGACTTTCCTCCCAGACCTTCTGATGCCGGCGCTGCAGCGAGCAGTCGCGCTCGCCGAGATGGATCGCCTCGCCCTTGCCGTCGCCGAACACCTGGATCTCGATGTGTCTCGGCTTCTGCAAATATTTCTCGAGGTAGACCGTGTCGTCGCCGAAGGCGGCCTTGGCTTCCGTGCGCGCCGCGGCGACCGACTGGATCAGCTCCTTGGCGTCATGCGCGACCTTCATGCCGCGTCCGCCACCGCCCGCCGAAGCCTTGACCAGCACCGGATAGCCGATTCGCTCGGCTTCCTGCCGCAGCACATTGGCGTCCCTGCCGATTGCGCCCTCCGAGCCGGGCACGCAGGGAATGCCGAGGCGTCTGGCGGTCGCCTTCGCCTCGATCTTGTCGCCCATCACGCGGATGTGCTCCGACCTGGGTCCGATGAAGGTGATGCCGTGCTCCTCGACGATCTCGGCGAAACGCGCGTTCTCGGAAAGAAAGCCGTAACCCGGATGCACGGCGTCGGCGCCGGTGATCTCGCAGGCGGAGAGTAGCGCCGGAATGTTGAGATAGGACTCACGCGCGGGCGCCGGACCGATGCAAACGGACTCGTCCGCGAGCTTCACATGCATGGCGTCGGCGTCGGCGGTCGAGTGGACGGCGACCGTGGCGATGCCGAGCTCTTTCGCCGCGCGCAAGATACGCAGGGCGATTTCGCCGCGATTGGCGATCAGGATCTTGTCGATCATGGCTGGCGCCCGCCTATTCGATGACGAGCAAGGGCTGGCCGTATTCGACCGGCTGTCCGTCCTCGACGAGCATGGCGGTCACGACGCCGGCCTTGTGCGCCACAACCTCGTTGAACGTCTTCATCGCCTCGATCAGCAGCAGCTTGTCGCCGACCGACACGCGCGAGCCCACCTCGACAAAGGCGTTGGCTTCGGGATTGGGCCGCAGATAAGCGGTGCCCACCATGGGCGATTTGACGGCGCCTGGACTTTCGAGAAGGCGTCTTTGCTCCTCTTCGCGCGCAGGCATCTGAGGCGCCAGGGTGACCGGCGCCGGCAGGGGCGTCGCGAGAACCGCCGGCGCGACGGGCGCGGCGACCGCCGGAAGCGAGCGCGCCGCGCGGATGCGCAATCCATTGCGTTCGATTTCGAACTCGGTCAGATGGTGCTCCGCAAGAAGCTGCGCGACGAGGCGCAGCAGGGACTCTTCTTGGGGAGCGACGTCCGCCGCTTTGACAGGGCTTTTTGCGGTGGTGCGGGCTGATCGCGCCATGGGGCTTTAGCTCTTTCTTTTAGCGCCGGCTATGAGCGCCTCGAGCGCAAGCAAATAGGAAGTCGCGCCAAATCCCGAGATCGTCCCGCGCGCCGCCAAGGCGACATAGGAGCGATGGCGAAACTCTTCGCGCGCCTGCGGATTGGAGAGATGCACCTCGACGACCTCGGCTCGCGCGCCCTTGATCGCATCGTGAAGCGCGATGGAGCTGTGAGTCAGCGCGCCCGCGTTCAGGATGATCGGCGCGCCCGCCGCTGCGGCTTCCTGCACCCAGGTGACGAGGTCGCCCTCGCAATTCGACTGCTTGAAGACGAGCGCAAGCCCTTCGCTCTCGCAGCGGGCCGCGAGCGCACGGTGGATATCCTCGAGGGTTTCGCGCCCATAGATTTCGGGCTCGCGCGCGCCAAGCAGATTGAGATTGGGGCCGTTGAGAACGTGTACGGCTTGCATTGTCACACCAATAGACTCCGCGCCTCGCGCAGAGGCATCTTTAACCTCTTCATTGAGCCGTTGAAAGCCCCGCCTCGGCGCTCGTGGGCGTCAGCAGTTCGACTTGCCGCATTTGCGGACGTTGTCGACCTTGGCCTTCATTTCCGGGAAAGACAGGCCGCCGACATAAGCGTCCTGGCCGATGACCCAAGACGGCGTTCCGCTGAAATGCAGCTTTTCGGCGAGCTCCTCGGTCTCGGCGAGCGCGGCGCGCGTCGCCGGACTCTTCGATGTCCTTCTCGAGCTGATCCACGTCCGCCCCGAGCTCCTTGGCGACCGCCACAGCCTGCGCCTTGCCGACGTGTCCGCGCACGCCGAGCAGCCGTTTATGAAATTCCCAAAACTTCGGCCCCTTCAACTGCTGACGGGCCGCGGTCGCGACTTCCGCCGTCTCGACGAAGTCGGGCCCGAGGATGGCGAAATCCTTCAGCACCACGCGCAGCTTGGGATCGCCCTCGATGAGCTTTGTCACGGTGGCCAGCGACTGCTTGCAGTAGCCGCAGTTGTAGTCGAAGAATTCGACGAGGGTCACGTCCCCGTCCGGATTCCCGACCACGGACTGGTTGGGCGAGCGGAAGAGCTTCGCCGCTTCACTGGCCATGGTTTTCTCGCGGTCGGCCGATTCGGCCGCCTTATCTCGCCGGTCCAGCTCCTCGGCGGCTTCCTTGATGAGCTCGGGATGGCTGACGATATATTCGTGGATGAACTTGCCGAACTGGTCCTTTTGCTCGTTCGTGAGCTCGCCGGCGCGAGAAGCCGGCGCAGAAAGGACAATCGCGGCGAGGGCGAGCCCGCCCAACCATTTAGACAGCATGATGTCTCCTTTGACGGCGCGAGGTTCGACGCCTAGGGGTTTTCGCTTCACGTCACGGTTGTGAACGCACGCCGTCGTTCATCGTAACGGCTCCGAGCGTCTGATTGAAGTTGACGGAACCAAGCGTGCGCAGCTGGAGGCTGACCATCAGCGTCTGATTGCGCGCGGGTAGGCCTGTGTTCAGCTGCAACTGATAGGCGGAGGTATAATTGACGAGGAAGGTCGTGCATTCGTCCTGATATCCGCCGCCAAAGCCCAGCGCGGCCACAGAGAACAGCGGCGCCGTGCCCTGCAGATTGACGCCTGTATAGGTTGTGGTGAGCGTGGGATAGGGGGTGAGGTTGTTATAAAGATAGCGGCTCATGTCGAAGGTGACGGTGCCCGCGACAAAATAATTCTTGGTGAGCTCGTATTTGGCGTTGAAAGCCAGTCCCTGACGGCGCTTGTCGAAGCCGATCTCGGGCTGCGAGACGTAGTTGGCGTAGTGCGCGTCGAGGGTCAGCGGATCGAGCTTTATGGAAGCGAAGCCGTCCACACGACGCGCGGCGAAGGTCGCGGGATCGAAAAGCGCCTTGGTGATGAAGGTGATCGAGCTCATCGGCGAGAACGTGAGACGCCCGACGACGTCCGACACGCGATTATTCAGCCCGGAGGACAGGCCGACATTCGCGGCGTCGGGCGTCGCATAGGGGTTCTGTCCGGCGACCTGAGCCGATTGGCCGACCAGCGCGTTGACGTAGCCGCCGTTATTCAGCGTGAAGGTGCCCTGCCCCCCGTAGTTGACGCGCGTGCCGGTCTCGAAGCGGTCATAGCCGGAGAACTTGCTCCACTCGAACAGATTGGAGTCGTCGAAGACGAGGCTTTGCGCATCCATGTTGACGAGAGAAGGAATTGACGACTGGTTGGGCCGGGCGATGACCTGCCCGATGGGCTCGACCACGAGAGCGCCCATCGCGGTCCGGGCCACCAGCGGGTAACGCCATTCGACTCCTGCGCCCGGCGTCGCCTGACCGTTGAAGGTGTCATCGGCCCCGTTCACGAAGAGGCCCTGCGCCGCGTTGGGAATGGGCTGCAGCGTCTGGTTGTAAACCGGCGCGGTGTCGGTCGTGTTGTAGGCGAGATAGGAGCCGGAGAAGCGCGCGAAGGCGAAGGGCGTCCAGACGCCGCCCACCGGATCGATCAGCTTGCGCTTCCATGACGCCTCGACCGTGCCCGCCTCATAGTTGCCGCCGATGCCGCGCAGCAGACAGTTGCTGTTCGCGCGATTGGGGGTCGGCGAGTAGATTTGGCAAACCGTGTAGAGACCGTTGAATTTGTCGAGCGTGCGCGGCTGAATGAACTCATAGTCCGCGATTTGCGCCGAGGTGCTGGTGAAGTTGGCGTCGAGGGTGATCTGTCCGCCTATCCCCATGGTCTTATAGGGATCGACGTCGAAAGCGCGGTTATAGTCGGTGATCGGATGCGCCGTCGCCAGCTGCGACTGCAAGTCGTTGGGCGCCAGGCCCTGAAAATAGAAGGCCCGCGCGTCGAACCAGCTGCGGTCCCCCTGGCCCGTCAGATAGACGGTCGACGAACGTTCTCTGAAGAACAGGTTGCCGTAGAGCGGGTTCTGCTGCCTGTAGTCTTGCAGGAAGTAACGATCCGAAAGCGCCGTCACGTCCCATCCGAACTTCCAATAATCGTTGGGATAGAACTCGCCCCGGCTCTCCACGGCGCCGCGGTATTTGAGGTTCGAGGCGCCATAGGGCGGGGTCGGGAAGGCGCCGCGATCGTTCGGCTTCGTCCCTTCCGCGACGATGACGAATGATCCCGTCTCGAAGCGCTGCCTGGTACTCGCCCCGCAGGAACGGGCCCTGCTTGGTAAAATACATCGGCGTGACGGTCAGATCCTTGTCGGGCGCGATCGCCCAATAGATCGGGACGCCGAAACCGTATCCGACGTAGCTGCCGTAAGTTTCCGTCGGCATCAGCAGGCCGCTCTTGCGCTTCACGGTCGGATCCGGCGACGACCAGTAAGGCACGTAGGCGACGGGGATGTCGAGAAACTCGAGGCTCGCATCCTCGTAGTAGATCATCTTCTCGACGCCGTCGTGGATGATCCGCTTGGCGTGGATCTGCCACAGTCGCGGCCTGGAGGGATCGTCCTTACAGGCGTCGCAGGCCGTGTAGGTGCCGTAATCGAGAATTGTTTCCTGGCTGTTCGCGTCGCCGCGCCGCTCGGCGTGGGGCGCGCCGAAATGCGTGTTGTTGGCGGTGTCGGCCTGCAGGCTCTGGATGAAGCCGTTCTTGAAGTCGTCGGTGAGGTCGAAGCTTTCGGCGTGCTCCACCGCGCCATCCGGCTCGGTCAGGCGGGCGTGGCCTTCGGCGCGGATACGTCCCGTGTTACGATCGTAGGTGACGCGATCGGCTTCGAGCAGGCGGCCCTTGTAATAAATCTGCACGTTTCCACGGGCCGCGACGGTATTCTTCGTCTCGTCGTAGACGAGCTCGCGGGCCTCGACGACCATGCGGGGCTCGGGAGACGCTTTTTCGCTCCGCGCCGCCGCGGGGACGAGAATAGACGAACCGATAAGAACGAGGGACGCGAGACGCGCAATCGCCCTGCCGAGGCCGCGCGTTGGCCTCGGGTCACGCCCGATCGTCGTCGGGAGCCGCGAGAGGGAGCGCGACGTTCCCATCAGCCGTCTTCCGAGTGAAGAAGCGACAATGTGCCCAGCATGCTCCCCACCAGCGCCGGCGACCAAGCGGCCAGCGAGGGACTTATCGTTCCCGCGCCGCCCAGATCGGAGAAGACTTCAGTGAGGATATAAAGCACGAACCCCGCCACAACGCCACCCGCGAGCGTCCTCCCGATCCCGCCCATTCGAAAAAATCTTAATGAAAATGAAGCGGCTACGAGAACCATCGCCACGAGGAGCAGGGGCCGGGCCAGCAGGCGCTGAAATTGCAACATATAGCCGCGGGCGTCGAGGCCGGCGGCGAGCGTCCGTTCGGTTAGCGCCGGCAAGACCCAGAAGGGCACGCCTTGTGGCGGCGCGCTCGTCTTGGCGAGCTCCTCCGGGGTCAAGTCCGTGGCGAGCAGATAATTGTCATAAGCGGCGGTCGCCTCGCCCGGCATGGTGACGCGCGCGCTCTTCAGCAGCCAGGCCCCCGGCTGCAGCCGACCCTTTATGGCCTCGATCCGCTCGAGGAACGAGCCGTCGCGCGCGTAGACGTCGACGCTGACGTTGTCGAGCTCGGTCATGCCGTTCGCGGCGTTCATGGCGTGGATGATCGCCAGCCCGTCGACGCTGTGCTCGCGCAGCCACAGGCTGTGGTCCAGGCGCACGCTGCCGGCGACCCCGAAAAGTTGGAACTCCAACTGGTCGGACCGCTGCTTCAGGGTCGCCGAGATCGGATTGTAGAGCCCGACCGAGATCACCCCGAGCAGAAACGCCACACCGACGGGCGGCGCCAGGAATTGCCAGACCGAGACGCCCGCCGCCCGCGCCACGATGAGCTCCAGCTTGCGGGTGAGGTCCACGAAGGTCGCCATCGCCCCGAACAGCACCGCGAAAGGCAGGATCGACTTGGCCGCGTACGGGCGCCCGCATGATCGACATCAAGGCGACCATGCCGGTCCCGACTTCGGGATTGTCACGGGTGCGGCGCAGAAGCTCGACGAAGCCGATCACGAACATCAGGCAGAAGATCGTGACGAAGATCGCCAAGATGGTCTTGAGGAAGCGCTTTGAAAGATAGAGCGAAAGCGTCGCGCCGATCATGGCCGCCCGTCACCGGCCGCTCCTGCGGCCTGAGCTGAGGATGCGGCGCAAGGCATCGACATCGAAGGACTCATCACGCAGACATGATGCTGCGCCAAGGCGCTTTTGAGGCGCCCGGCGCGACGAGAACGCTTGAGCCCCCCGCGCGCGTTCCGGAGGCACTCGGCGCGAGGACTAAAACAATATTGCGGCGATTTGAGGAGCGGCGGCGAGATCATGCCGCGTTCAGGTGGAACCGCCTGAGCGCACAAAAGGTAGGCGATTCCAGAAGCTTGGAGCGCGCTTTATGCGAAAAACCCATTCCGCTTTTTCACATCGCCGTCTAGCGCGTGGCGACGGGGGTTCCGCTGCGGTAGTCGTAAAAGCCGCGCTGCGTCTTGCGGCCGAGCCAGCCGGCCTCGACATATTTCACGAGCAGCGGGCAAGGCCGATATTTCGAATCGGCCAGGCCGTCATGCAGCACCTGCATGACCGAGAGGCACACGTCGAGGCCGATGAAATCCGCGAGCTGCAGCGGCCCCATCGGATGATTGGCGCCGAGCTCGCATCGCCGTGTCGATCGCCTCGACCGAGCCCACGCCTTCATAGAGCGTGTAGATCGCCTCGTTGATCATCGGCAGCAGAATGCGATTGACGATGAAGGCCGGAAAATCCTCGGCGACGGTGATCGTCTTGCCGAGCCTGGTGACGAAGTCCTTCGTCTCCTCGAAGGTCCGTCGTCCGTCGCGATGCCCCGGATGACCTCGACGAGCTGCATCTCGGCACGGGATTCATGAAGTGAATGCCGATGAAGCGCTCCGGCCGCCCGGAGATGGCGGCAAGCCTCGTGATCGAGATCGAGGAGGTGTTGGAGCCGATGATGGCGTCTTGCTTCAGGAAGGGCGTGAAGTCGGTGAGTATCTTGCGCTTGACGTCCTCGTTCTCCGACGCCGCCTCGATCATCAGGTCGAAGTCGCGAAAGTTCTTTGCGGTCGGGGCGGCGGCGATGCGCGCCACCGCGTGGTCGCGCGCCGCGGCGTCGAGGAACCCGCGGTCGACGGACTTTTGCAGTTGCGACGCAATGTCCTTGAGGCCGGCGTCGATGCGCTCCTCGGTCACGTCGTTCAGCGCCACGTCGTAACCCGAAATCGCGCAGACATGGGCGATGCCCTTGCCCATCTGGCCCGCGCCGATCACGCCGATCTTGCGAATTTCGAGACCCATTTTTGCGACGCTCCGGACACGGCTGCCAAGCAATTATGCGCTGCAATATAGCGCGGCTTCGGCTCGACTGAAAACCGTTCATCTTGAAAAAAAGCAAGAAAAACTGGCCCGTTCGCTGCGGCGCGGAGGCGCAGCCGCCCCGCGCCGTCTTTGGTCGCGCCTTCTTCAGCGTCCGAGCTTGGCGAGCTCGGCGTCGAGCTCGGGCACCGCCTTGAACAGATCGGCGACGAGGCCGTAATCGGCGACCTGGAAGATCGGCGCCTCCTCGTCCTTGTTGATGGCGACGATGATCTTGCTGTCCTTCATGCCGGCGAGATGCTGGATCGCGCCGGAGATGCCCACGGCGACATAGAGCTCCGGCGCCACCGCCTTGCCGGTCTGGCCGACCTGCAGGTCGTTGGGCGCATAGCCCGCGTCGACCGCGGCGCGCGAGGCGCCGATGGCGGCGTTGAGCCGGTTCGCGACCGGATCGAGCACCTTGGCGAAATTCTCGGCCGCTGCCGAGGCGCGCGGCCGCCGGAGATGATGATGCGGCGCGAGGTGAGCTCGGGACGCTCGGACTTGGCGAGCTCCTCGCTCTTGAAGGCGGAGACGCCCGGATCGGCCGCGGCGGCCGATCGTCTCGACCGGCGCCGAGCCGCCCTCGGGAGCGGCGGCGAAGGCGGTGGTGCGGACCGTGATGACCTTCTTGGCGTCCTTGGCGCGCACCGTCTGGATCGCGTTGCCGGCGTAGATCGGGCGCTCGAAAGTGTCGGCCGAGACGACCTTGACGATGTCGGAGACCTGCGCCACGTCGAGCAGCGCCGCGACGCGCGGCAGCACATTCTTGGTCGCGCTGGTCGAGGGCGCCATGATCACGTCATAGCGCGGGCGCGAGCGAGACGATCAGCGCCGCGACGGGCTCGGCGAGAAGCTTGTCGTATCGCGGGGTCGTCGGCGAGAAGCACCTTCTCGACGCCCGCGAGCTTCGCCGCTTCCGCCGCAGCGGCCTCCAGACCGGGGCCGGCGACGAGCACATGAACGGCGCCGCCGATGTCCTTGGCGGCGGTGAGCGCCTTGGCGGTCGCAGGCGCGAGCGCGCCACCCGCCGTTTCGGCGAGGAGGAGGATCGTCATGGCTTAGAGAACTCCCGCTTCCTTGAGCTTTGAAACGAGCTCCGCGACGGAGCCGACCTTGACGCCCGCCTTGCGCTTCGGCGGCTCGGCGGTCGAGAGCACCTCGAGGCGCGGCGCGATGTCGACGCCGTAGTCCTGCGGCGTCTTCACGGCCACTTCCTTCTTCTTCGCCTTGATGATGTTGGGCAGGCTGGCGTAGCGCGGCTCGTTGAGGCGCAGATCCGTCGTGACGACGGCAGGCAGCTTGAGCGACACCGTCTGCAGGCCGCCGTCGATCTCGCGGGTCACCTCGACGCTCTCGCCCGCGATCTCGACCTTTGAGGCGAAGGTGCCCTGGCCCCAGCCCAGCAGCGCGGCGAGCATCTGGCCGGTCTGATTGCTGTCGTCGTCGATCGCCTGCTTGCCGAGAATCGACAAGGCCGGGCTTCTCCTCGGCGGCGATCTTGGCGAGGATCTTCGCCACCGCCAGCGGTTCGACGGTCTCGTCGGTCTTGACCAGAATGCCGCGGTCGGCGCCCATGGCGAGGCCCGGTGCGCAGGGTCTCGTCCGCCTTGGCCGGCCCGATGGAGACCACGACGACCTCGGTCGCCTTGCCGGCCTCCTTGAGGCGCAGCGCCTCCTCGACGGCGATCTCGTCGAACGGATTCATCGACATTTTGACATTGGCGAGATCGACGCCCGAGCCGTCGGGCTTGACCCTGATCTTGACGTTGTAATCGACGACCCGCTTGACGGGCACGAGAATCTTCATCGCTCAACTCCGAAAGAGCGGGCTTGAATCGAAAGCGCCGCCACCGCCAAATCCGGCGCGCTCCCACGAGGAGAGGGGCCTTGCCCTCGCTTCCTTCCGCAAAGGAGGGCGATCGAGGGGATTTGCGAAAGAGGCGGGGCCGGTCCAATCGCTTAGCCGCGACGCGCGCGCTCTGGTAGCCGTGGCTTCGGCCATTTGTCAAACGTTTGTCCGGGTTCAATACAGATGAGACGGGGGCGTGGTCTCTCAGCCGAGGGCTTGAAGATAGTCCGCCGGGGTTTTTCCGCCAGGGGCGTCGTGGGTCGTGTGGTCGTTGAACCTGTGGGCGGATGCGTCGACGAAGGTCTGGAGCTTTTCGAGCTTATGGGGCAGGTCGTAGGTCGCGTAGAACTCGTAACGCCCGGAAGACTGGGCGCGTTCGACGCAACCGTTGAGGTCCGAACGCCTGGGCGGCGGCACGAAGAGCTGGCCGCGCGCCCGACTTTCCGCCTCGAAGACGGATTTGGACTCAGCGCCGCCGTCGACCTGGATTCCGCTGTGGGAGAAGGCGCCTCGGCGATGAGCTTGTCGAGCAAGGCCTTGGCGCTCGTGACGAGGCGACGCGGCCGATCGTCCATTTGGCGACCGGATCGTAGACGGTGAAAATCCATGCCGCGCGACGCTCCGCCATGCAATTCAAGGCTAAATCTGCTCAGTCCCGCAATTGCTGAACGGAACAGCGGTTTGACCCCCCGGCGCCTCGGCCGTAAAACCGCGCCCACGTCCCGGCGTCGCGTGCGCTCATCTTCTCGCCCGGATCGCCGCCCCGCCCGAACCCGTGCAGCCCATGTCCCACAACAGCTTCGGCCATCTCTTTCGCGTCACGACCTTCGGCGAGAGCCACGGGCCGGCGCTGGGCGCGATCGTCGACGGCTGTCCGCCCGGCATTCCACTGACCGCCGAAGAAATCCAGACCTTCCTCGACAAGCGCAAGCCCGGCCAATCCCGTTTCACGACCCAGCGGCGAGAGGAGGACGCGGTCAGGATTCTCTCCGGCGTCTTCGCGGATGAAACGGTCCAGCAGGTCACGACGGGCGCGCCGATCGCGCTCGTCATCGAAAACACCGACCAGCGCTCGAAGGACTACGCCGAGATCGCGCAAAAATATCGGCCCGGTCACGCCGACTACGTCTATGACGCGAAATACGGCATTCGCGACTATCGCGGCGGCGGGCGCTCCTCGGCGCGCGAGACCGCAGCCCGCGTCGCCGCCGGCGCCGTGGCGCGCAAGGTCGTGGCGGGCGTCACGATTCGCGGCGCGCTGGTGCAGATGGGTCCGCACAAGATCGACCCCGCGCGTTTCGACTGGGCGGAGGTCGACAAGAACCCCTTCTTCTGCCCAGACAAGGAGGCCGCCGCGCGCTGGGAAGACTATCTCGACGGCATTCGCAAGTCCGGCTCCTCCATCGGCGCCGTGATCGAGCTGGAGGCGACGGGCGTTCCGGTCGGCTGGGGCGCGCCGATCTATGGCAAGCTGGACGCGGACCTCGCCGCAGCGCTGATGTCGATCAACGCCGTGAAGGGCGTCGAGATCGGCGCCGGCTTTGCGGCGGCCGAGCTCACGGGCGAAGAGAACGCCGACGAAATGCGCAAGGGTCCGAGTTTTTTGTCGAACCACGCCGGCGGGGTTCTCGGCGGCATTTCCACCGGCCAGCCGGTCGTCGCGCGCTTCGCGGTCAAGCCCACTTCGTCGATCCTGACGCCGCGCAAGACGATCGATCGCGCGGGCGAGGAGACCGAGATCGTCACCAAAGGCCGCCACGATCCCTGCGTCGGCATCCGCGCCGTGCCGGTCGGCGAAGCGATGATGGCCTGCGTGCTGGCCGACCACTTCTTGCGCCATCGCGGGCAGGCGGGGTGACTCTCACGCGCCGCGCCGCGCTGATCCTTGGCGCGCTCGCGCCAATGCCAGTGCGCGCCGAGGCGCGTAATGCTCTCCTGCTGGTGTTGCCGCCCGAGGACGGCGCCCCTCACGATCCCGGCCCCGGCGCCTTTGATCGGCCGGAGCGCATCGCCGCCGTCCGCCGCGCGCTGGCGCGTCCCGAATTCGCGGCGGCGACGCGGCTCGAAGCGCCGAAGGCTAGCCTCGAGGCGCTGCTCGCCGTTCACGATCCCGCCTATGTCGAACGCCTCGGCGCCGCCTCGCCGCGCGAGGGCGTTTTGCGCCTCGGCCCCGATGTCGTCATCAGCCCCGGCACGCTCGACGCGGCGCTTCACGCCGCGGGCGGCGCGGTGCTGGCGACGGACGCCATCATGCAGGGCCGAGCCAAAACCGCCTTCGTCGCCACGCGGCCGCCGGGGCATCACGCGCTCCCGGACGAGGCGATGGGGTTCTGCTTCTTCAACAATGCAGCCGTCGCCGCGCGCCACGCTTTGTCCTGCGGCGCCGAGCGCGTCGCAATCCTCGATTTCGACGCGCATCACGGCAATGGCGTGCAGAAGATTTTCTGGAGCGAGAAGCGCGTCCTCTACGCCTCGACGCATCAAATGCCGCTGTATCCCGGAACGGGCGAGGTTTCCGAGCGCGGCGAGCACGGTCCTATCGTCAATGCGCCGCTCTCAAAAGGCGACGGCGGCGAGGCTTTCGGCGCCGCTTGGCGCGAGCGCATCTTCCCGGCGTTAGAGGCCTTCCGCCCCGACCTGCTGATCCTTTGCGCGGGCTTCGACGGGCATAAGCACGATCCGCTTGCGGGCCTGCAACTCGAACGGCAAGATTTTCGCACGCTCACACTGCGCTTGCGAGACTTTGCCGAGCGCCGCTGCCAGGGCCGCATCGTCTCGCTGCTCGAAGGCGGCTATCGGCCCGAGGATTTGGAGGCCAGCGTCGTCGCGCATGTCGGGGCGCTGGCGGAGACTTGATTGCAGAGCTGAGAATTAGGTTTCTCCGTTAGGCCAGAGGGTCAGCTACGGCCCTCGCCCGCCGACCCAATCCGTAAGCTCGCATTGCGCCTTTTATCTCTTGGCGGGGCATTGTCGGCGAGACGGATCGGCCTTTGTCAAGGATGCGCCATAGCGCGTCATGTGTGACGGGCGTCCGAGAGGACGCCTATGGCGCACCGCCTCCGGCGGCGGCCGAAGGCCGTCCTTGACAGAGGCCGACCGCTCGCCAAGCTCGCCGCCATGAGATGTAAGGGCTTTTCAGAGGTGTCGGCATGACCGTGAGCCCAGATGACGTGGGAGGGTTGCATCAGGTAGGCGGCTGCGCGGAACGGATCCCGAAGCAATGACTTAAGAATTGCCCCTACCCCACCTCGAACCACGTCGCGACACCGGCCGCCTCGTGATCCAAAATATCGTCGTGCAGCGCCCATTTGCCGGGGCTGTCGGCGAGGAAGGCGACATGCTTGGTCTTGCCAGGCGGGGCGACGACGGTGTTGCGCCAATAGGGCTCCCAGCCGTCGTCGAGATCGTGTAGCAGGCGAACGCAATGCCCATGCACATGCATGGCGAGCGGCACGCTCGTGCGATTGTCGAAGCCGAGCGTGACCGGCGCGCCGCGCTTGACGCGAAACAGCGGATCGCCCGCATAGGCCTTGCTCGGCTGGCCGTTGAGCGTCCAGCGGCCGTCGTCCTGGGCGATGACGAGATCGACCTTCTTCGAGTGCTCCAGATGAATGACCGGCGGCAGCGCGGGATTTTGCGGCAGCCCGCGGATCGGCTCGCGCGTGGGGCGCACGGATCCCTTCGTCGCGAAGAGCAGAAGATCCTGATCCTTGCCGTCGGCGGCGCGCAGAATCACCCGCGCTTTCGCGCCCTCGGCGGCTGGCAGATCGAACATCAGTTCGTAGCGCGCGCCGGGCGTGACCGGAATCGTGTTGCGCACCGGCTGGAAGCGGTCGCAGGGCTGGCTGTCGACCGCAATGACATCGGGCGTCACGCCGTCGAAGGTGAGCGCCATGATGCGGGCGGCGGCGAGGTTGGCGAGGCGCAGCCGGATGCGCGAACCGGGCTGAAATTCGAAGCTTTTTGGGGCGCTTGCGCCATTCACGGCGAGGAGATTGCCGAGCCGCCCGGCGCCCTTCGCCTCATTGGCGTTAGAAAAATCGCCATCGATCGCGCCCTTGGCGCCGAGCCGCCAATCGTCCAGCACAACGAGGAGATCGGCGTCGCTCTCCAACGGCGTAGGCTCGTCGACGACGAGCAGGCCCTTCAGCCCGCGGCCGACGAGCTCGCCCGCCTCCTTGAAGACGCCGGGGCGGTAGCAGAACAGCCCGGGGTCCTGGAGCTTGCGCTTGTAGTCGAAGCTCCCGCCGGCCGCGACCGCCGCCTGCGTCAAGGGAGCGACGCCGTCCATGGCGTTCTCGCCGCGCAGGCCCTGCCAGTGCAGGCTCATCGGCTTTTCGGTCTTGTTGACGAGCCGGGCGAAGAGCGTGTCGCCTTGCCGGTAGCGCAGGACTGGTCCGGGCGAGACGCCGTCGAAACCGAGAATATCGGTCACGGGGGCAGGCGCAGGAAGAAGCTGCGCCTTGCCCGGCCGCGCCTCCAGGACACGGGGCGCTGGCTCCTCGCCCCGCGCCGGCAGGGGAAGCGCGAGAGCGCCGACTCCGGCGAGAAAGGCGCGTCGTGTGGGATCGAGGGGCATGGCGGCGTCCGGCGTTGGTGCGGACCCGCCCCTTTGTAGCGCGACCCGCCCGCGGAGGCGAAACCAACGGATCGGCGGAGGCGCACCAAATTTCTGCTGCATCGCCCCCCGGCCCTTGCTATAGAGCCCGGCGCGGCTGTGGCGCGGAACGCCGGTCGGTCGTCTCGACGGCAAGGCCGTCGCGGGCGTGGCGGAACTGGTAGACGCGCCGGATTTAGGTTCCGGTGACGCAAGTCGTGGGGGTTCGAACTCCCTCCGCCCGCACCAACCAGAGAACGTCGAGGCGACGAACGGCGTAAGCCAAGATGGCTTCGCAGCCGCAAAGTCATTGCGAGAGGCGGAAGAAATGCAGGTTACCCAGACCCTTTCCGAGGGGTTGAAGCAGGAATTCAAGGTGGTTTTGCCGGCGAGCGATCTCGCGGCGAAACTGGAGACGCAGCTCGGCGAAATGCGCGCCAAGGCGCAGATCAAGGGCTTCCGCCCCGGCAAGGCGCCGCTGTCCCATCTGAAGAAGCTTTACGGCAAGAACCTCATGGGCGAGGTCCTGCAGGAGGCCGTCAACGAGGCCAATCGCAAGATCGTCGAGGACAACAAGCTGCGTGTGGCGAGCGGGCCGAAGCTCGACTTTCCGGAGGACCGCGACGTCGTCGAGAAGGCGCTGGAGGCCTCGGGCGACTTCTCCTTCGTCGTGACCTTCGAGACGCTGCCGGCCTTCGAGATCGGCTCCTTCGACGACATTTCGCTCGAGCGCCCGGTCGCCTCCGTCTCCGAAGAGGAGGTGGAGACGGCGATGAAGCAATTCTCCGAGCGGCTGCGCGAATATGAGCCGAAGGCCGAAGACGGCGCCAAGGCCGAGAAGGACGACAAGGTCACGATCGACTTCGAAGGCAAGCTCGACGGCGTGCCCTTCGAGGGCGGGACCGGCGGCGACGTCGATCTCGTGCTCGGCTCCGGGACGTTCATCCCCGGCTTCGAGGAGCAGCTCGAGGGCGTGACGGCGGGCGAGAAGCGCCTCGTGAAAACGCGCTTTCCCGACGATTACTCCGCGACGAATCTCGCCGGCAAGGAGGCCGAGTTCGACGTGACCGTGAAGACGATCTCTGGCCCGAAGCCGTTGGCGGTCGACGACGAGCTCGCCAAGAAATACGGCTTCGAATTCGCTTGAGGCGATGCGCGCCGCCGTGCGCGCCAATATCGAGGCCGATTTCGACAAGGCCTCGCGTGAAAAGCTGAAGCGCAAGCTCCTGGACGCGCTCGACAAGCGCTATTCCTTCGAGCTGCCGCCAAGCCTCGTCGATCAGGAGTTCGAAGGCATTTGGCGCGAGGTCGATAAGGAGCGCGCCAAGCCCACGCTGTCCAAGGAATTCGAGGGCAAGAGCGAAGAGGATTTGCGCGCCGAATATCGCGCCATCGCCGAGCGCCGCGTGCGGCTGGGCCTCGTTCTTGCCGAGATCGGCCAGAGCGCCGGCGTGACGGTCGAGGAGAAGGACCTGACCGAGGCCGTCGTCGAGCGCGCGCGGCAGTTTCCGGGCCAGGAAAAGCAGATCTGGGACTTCTACCGCAACAATGAGCAGGCGCTCGCCGCGCTGCGTGCGCCAATCTACGAGGAGCGCGTCGTCGCGCATCTCTCCGGCCTCGTGAAGATCGCGGACAAAGCCGTCACGCGCGAGGAGCTCTTCGCCGAGGAAGACGAGGAAAAGGCGGCCTGAGAGGGGGCCTGCGTCTTTAGCGTGGCGAGCTCCGAGGGAGGCTCGCGTCATGGCCGGGCTTGTCCCGGCCATCCACGCCGCGCCGTTGCGCAGCCTGGACACCGGAGCCAGCGGGGTTTTTCTTTAGGCCCCTGGGCTCCCCACCGCGTGGATGCCCGCGACAAGCGCGGGCATGACGGGCGGGTCTGGTTTTGCAAGGTTTGACAGGAAACCCGCTCGTGACCGATCTCGCTTCCACGCCTACCGAAGCCCGCTCCAGCCGCGTCGTGGATCCAAGCGATCCCCGCTGGGGCCAACTGCTTGCGCAGATCCAGAAGGATTCGCTGCAGATCGGCGATTTCACGCTCTCCTCCGGGCGAAAGAGCCGCTTCATCTTCCAGCTGCGCCAGACGACGCTTCATCCCGAAGGCGCCTATCTTTCGGCTGAAATCATCGTCGATTACATGCGTGCGCTTGGCCTGCGCTTCATCGGCGGGCTCGTGCTCGGCGCCGTCCCGATCGTCGCGAGCGTCACGGCCGTCAGTCAAAGCCGCGGCGCGCCGGTTTTCGCCTTCTTCGTGAGAAAAGAGGCGAAGGGCCACGGCGCGCGCGAGATTCTCGACGGCTACACCGGCGAGGGAGAGGAGGTTCTCCTCGTCGACGACGTGGCGACGACCGGCGGCTCGATTCTCAAAGCGCTCGCGATCCTCAAAGAAGAAGGATTCAAAGGCAGCGTGAAGAAAGCGCTCGTCGTGATCGACCGTGAGGAGGGCGCGGCCGAAAATCTCGCCAGGGAAGGGATCGCGCTCGTCTCCATCTTCAAGAAGAGCGATTTCGACATCGGCGCCTAAGCCGCGCGGCCTCGAAGGACAAGTTCACGCTGGCGGCGGAGCTTTACATCGCGCCGTCGTAATCGCTATCTATCCTCTCGCCGCCGATGCATTGCGACGGAGGTTTTATGAACATCTCGCTCTTGCGCAGATTTTTCGCTTTTCTCTTTCTCGCCGGGGCTCAAGCCGCGCCCTCACTGGCCGAGCCTTCCGCGCTGCGGGGTTACAACGCCGACATCAAAGAGAGTTCGATTTCCGGAATATCTTCCGGCGCCTTCATGGCGGTTCAGTTCGCCACGGCGTGGTCCTCGACGATCAAGGGGGTCGGCGTCGTCGCCGGCGGGCCCTATTGGTGCGCCCAAGCCGATGCGGCCGACTGGACCAACGACTTCGTTCTACCGGCTTGGACGGCGACGCATGCCTGCATGAAAGGGCCCCCGCCGGACCTGAGCGTGCTATTCGCAAGAGCCGACGCAAAGGGCGCTTCCGGCGAGATTGACGCGCTTCAAAATATCAGCCGCCAGAAGGTCTATCTCTTTCACGGCTACAACGACAAAGTCGTGGCGAGATCGGTGTCCGACGCGGCCGCGGACTTTTATCGCCATTATCTCGGCGACGCCAATCAAGGCAATCTCTATTACCAGACCGCGCTCGGCGCCGGTCATTCGCTGGTCGTCGCGCAGCAGTCCGCCAACTTGAACGCCTGCAACGCGAACGAAAGCCCCTATATCGATCATTGCGGCTACGATCAGGCCGGAATTATTCTCATGCATATCTACGGCGCGTTGAACCCACCCAATCGTGGGCCGTTGAGCGGCGCGACCAAGCGTTTCGATCAAGCTCCTTATACAGCGCCTGACATCCCCGGCGCGCTCAGCATGGGCTCAGACGGATATGTGTATGTCCCGAAAGACTGCGAAAACGGGAGCGCCTGCCGCATTCATGTCGCCCTGCATGGCTGCAAGCAGGACGCCGGCGACATCGGCGAGCGCTACGTCAGCGAGACGGGATATAATTCCTGGGCGGACACGAATCATATCATCGTTGTGTATCCGCAGACCGAAAGCAGCGCATTCCATCCGCAAAATCCTGAAGCCTGCTGGGACTGGTGGGGCTACATCAACCACCGGGACGATTACGTCACAAAATCCGGAGCGCAGATCAGGTCCATCAAGGCGATGTTGGACGCGTTGACTGCGGGCGCAAAGCCTGCTGGCGCTGCGGCGACCTCCCCAGCGACGCCGGAGGCGATCGCCGCCGTCATTGACGCCTCGGGCGGCAACGCCGGGCCGGCTTCGGCGGTTGCAAAGGGTGCAACAGCCCCTGTCGACGCAAAGCCCGCGACCGGCGCCGCCGTCCAGGCCGCCATCGCGCCGGACGCGCTCGCCGTCATCGACACGTCGGACACCAGCGCAGACCTCGTTTGGGCTGCCGTGAGCGGGGCGCAGGCCTACAGCGTCTCACGCGCCAGCGCGAATGGTCGCTTCGCCGTCGTCGGTCGTGTCAGGGGACCGAGTTTCGGCGATGCAGGCCTCGCGCCGAAGTCGTCCTATCGTTGGCGCGTTTCCGTTGTGATCGATGGCGTGGAGGGGCCGGCCTCGAATGAGGTTCAGGGCGTCACGCGCGCCACTCCCGCCCCGTGCGACAATCCGGGCTCCTGCCCTGTTCAATAACAAATGCCGCCGCCGAGGAAAGGGCGGGGCAATCTCATCCGACGCAAGAAATCACAACAGGCGACTCCCGCGCGTTTGGGCGCTGAGCAGCGTTGCGGGATTGATCTCGATGATCCCGTTGCCGGAGATGGGCGCTGTCTGAAACAACGAAGCCGTGGTCAATGTCGTGGTCGAGGGGCTGCTCGGCGTTGCGCCGGGGGCATTGTTGTTCGCGTCATATTGGGCGCAGAAGCGCTCGATGAATCGCTCGAGCTTCTTCGTATCCTGAAAGTCGGGGAGCTTGAGCTTCGTGGTGAGCATGTTGGCTTGGGTGTCGATCGGCTCCGCGGCCGTCATGGGCGAGATTCCGAGCGCCGTCTGCACGACCGTGAGCAGGTTCTTGTCGGCGAGAATCTGGTAAACGCTCGTTACGCCCGGCGCATGCGCCTTGAAATAGAGTGCGAGTTCCACACCGGGGTCTTGCTGACCCTGCGAGGTTTCGAGGGAGTTCTCGATATATTTGTCAACGACTTGGCTCACGAGACTCGATGAGGACGTGGTCGCGGAGCCATTGTCGGCAAAATCGAAGGCCTTGGCGAAGTCGAGTATGTTCGAATTGTTGAGCGTGTTCGCCAGCGCTTTTTTGCTCGTCACGCCCTGTTGCAGAACTTTCTCCATGAGGCCCTTGGCGTAGATCCTGTCGCCGAGGCCAAAGGCCGTCATCGCGTAATTGAAAAGGCGCGGGTTGTTGACGAGCTGTTTCCCCGAGGTCGCTTTGCCGATGTTCTGCTCGAAATATTTCGTGGCCGTCTGAACTTCGGGGGCTTTCGCGGCGATCGTTCGCCACTGGCTGAGATGGTTCGCAACCGTCAGATAGGCGGAAAGCGTCGTGCTCAAGGCTTGTTTCGCTTCTGGTTGGATTCGACAGACGGACGTCGAGCCGAGGCTGATCAAGAAGCGTTAAGGGGCCCGGCGTCGCGCCGCAATACGCCTCCGCGCTCGGGAAGACCGCCAACTGCCAGTCACTGGTGTCGCTCACCCTGGCGTCGCGCGAGGTTCCGGTGATGGTGGGCCTGCGGCTCTTCCTACCCGAGAGCTGGACGGATGAGCCTGAGCGCATGGCGCGGGCGCGCGTGCCGGAAGAGAGGCGAACCGCGCTGACGAAGCCGGAGATCGCGATCGAGGAGATCGACCGCGTCATCGCGTCGGGGGCGAGGTTCGGGTGCGTTCTTGCTGACTTTGGTTACGGCTCCAGCGGGTTGTTCCGACAGGCTCTGAGCGAGCGCGGCCTGCTGTGGGCGGTGGGGCTGTCGCGACGCCAGAACGTCTATCCGGCCGACATCGCTCTGGTCTTTCCTGTCGCAAGAACGGGCAAGCCCCGCAAATACCACATCCCCGAACAGCCGCCGGTCTCCGCTGAAGCAGCGCTGGCCGACGCGAAATGGCGAAAGGTCAGTTGGCGACGGGGCACGAAAGGTCGGCTGACATGCCTCTTCGCTGCCCGCCGCGTCCGCGTTGCGGATGGTCATAAGCATCGTATGCTCGATAATCGCGTGCAGTGCATGCCGGGCGACGAGGTCTGGCTCGTCGGCGAACGCCGGTCGACCGGCGAGCAGAAATACTATGTGTCGAACTTGCCTGCCGATGCGAGCCTCAAGACGCTCGCCGCCACGATCAAAGCCAGGTGGGTCTGTGAGCAGGCGCATCAGCAACTCAAAGAGGAACTCGGCCTCGACCACTTTGAAGGTCGCTCATGGACTGGCTTACACCGGCACGCGTTGATGACGATGATCGCCTATGCCTTCCTCCAGTCCCGCCGCCTCAAAGCAGCGGGACGGAAAAAAAGAGTTGGAGGGCCGCCGCCACAACCGAGCATGCCGGCCATCAGGCAGGCCATCCTCGACCTCTTCGCACAACCTCCACCCAGGCGATGCCCCCATTGTGAGAAACTCCTCGCCGACGCCCTAGAACCAATTAAAGTGAGGAGCCAGGAGCGGTTCGGATAAATATCGACAACCTTCGAGGCCTTCGACCACTGGAATACATCCCGCGATCGCGCGTTCTTAACGATTCCGTTCGGCGGAAAGCGCGCTAGCTTGCTCTCGATTGCAGATCGGCTGCGCCCTGCGCCCAGATCGAGTCGATCTCGTCTTGCGAGAGCAGACGATTCCAAAGAGCGAGATGGGCGATCGCGCCATTGAAACCCGTCTTCGCGGTTCCGCCGACGCTCACGGGTCCCGAGCCTGCCTGCGGACTGCACCTGGAAATCGGGATATTCATATTTGTCCTGCGGGATGCGCTTCGCTCTCACATCCTGCTTCCACAGGATGCTCCCCGTCGTCTGATCGTCGACGCGAAATCCACGGCTCCGCCTCGCCGACGAGGAACAGCCAATTTCCAACTGTGACGGGCGTCGTGTCGTTCTTGGAGACGCCGAACTCCATGTAGGAGCCGGCGCCCTTGTTGGTCGGGTTGGTCGACGTGGCAGCCAGGTTGAACAGGTAAAAGGACAGGCGGGAATGGCGCGAAGGATTGGTTTGATTGTAGAGGCGCATCGCCCATTCGGTGTCGAGGACCGGCGTCACGGCTTTTTCGAGGAAATGCACATATTGGTCCGCGGACCCGTCCGTATTCGCGTTGTCGAGCGCGAGCGGGCAGATCCAGACGGCGACGGTGAGGGCGTTGGCGAAGGGCTGCGAATATTGCGGGACGCTGGCGATGGTGAGCCGGCTGCCGATCGCGCCGTCGAAGAGAGGCGCGGCGCTCGCGCCGAACGGAACCCCGGCGAGCGTGACCCCGGCCGTGGGAAGGCAAGCGTTCTGCAGACCCATCGCGTCAAGGCAGAAGGGTGAGCCCAGCGCGTCGTCGAGCGGCCAGTAGCTCGTGGGGTCCAGGGCGAGGATTGTGGATTTGAGAGACATCGGATGGCCTCATCGGTTGGGGTTGGATGGAGCTTGTTTAGGAAGGGTTCAAGGAGTGCTTCCAACCTGATCGAACTCGCACCCATCTAAGAGCGGGGCTCTTGATTTTCTAAGCCCAGTTAAACACCCGCGGCCCGCCTAAGGACTTAGCAATCGTCAGCGTCCCGTCAGCGACCGATGCTACCCGTCATGACGGCTTTCGGGGACGTCGAGATATGAAAATATCTCGTCGGCGACTTCCGAGATCGCATGAGTGGGCGGCCAGGAGGGAATTTATGCTTTCTTTGTCGTCTAATTTGGCGGCTCAGCGTACGGCCACCGGATACCATTACCTTCCATTAAGCCCTGCGTCCGAGTGGAGCGAAAGGCAAAACGGACTATCGCTCAACTTGCAAACGTTGATCGGTCTCGCGCCTATGCTCGGACATCGGCTCGACGATCGTCAATCCGTCGCCAAGGGACAGGCTTCGGCTCTCGCCCTGCGGTTTGCGCAGGAATCCGGGCTGCCGCTGCCTGCGCGGACGCGGATCCGGGATTTCTTCGTCGCGCCGCTCGACATTCTCCCCTATCAGCGGGAGGGACGGATGCGATTTCAGCTACTCGAACTCAACGGCACTGGAATCGGCGGCATCACCAACATGCCCGGGCCACTCGTTGAAGACATTTTGGAGTCGATCGCCGAGATCGGAACTTTATGCGACGGAGCAGCGCCGCTCGTTGTGGTGGCGTCGTCGGGCCGTGAAGTTGCGGCGGATATCAAACCCAGCCGTCTCCTGCACGAAAAGCTTCTCTTCGTCGACCGCATCGCAGGGACGCTGGAGCGCCGATTCGGGGACTGCGAGATCATCACTCTCGATCAGCTCAATGCAAATGGCGGCTGGCTGGACGGCTCCCGGCCCGCCGTCCTGCTTGGTTATTCGCGCGAACTCGTCGAGCGCTCGGATGTTGCGAGGGGGGTCCCGCGCCTCCATGGACGCGACATTGCGGCGGTGGTCAACGACCGGTTTCTCTATAACCTTCAGACAGCCTATGGCTCCCTGAGCCCGCGGGCTTTTCTCGCCGCCAACAGCTGCTTTGCGGCCGGCGCGAACAAAGCCGAGGCCTATCGCCACGTCAATTCTTTTGGCGCGCGAGAGGGCTTCGACGGGATAAGCGACACGATCTGTTTCGACGTCTGCCCTGATGCTGAAAGCCTGCTTGAGACTGTTCACGCGCGCCTTTCGCGCGGGGAACAGTTGGTAATGAAGCCTAGCGGCACGGGACATGGAGACGGAATAGAATTCTTCTTTGGCGGCGAGGACAAAGACCTTGTCGCCAGTCGGATAAGCCGCTCGATCGGCGTCGTCAGCGAACGCTACGGGAGAGGCGCCGGTTACCCCTACACGGTGACCGAATATCTCGACGCCAAAGTTATTCGCAGACCAGACCATCCGCTGCAAGGCAGCAAGTTCGAACTTCGTGTCGTAGTCTATCGTAAAGGACGAATGCTGCACGCAGTTCCCTCCATCGCCAAGGTAGCGCCGGAAAAATGGGACCCCGCGCATCCGACCCGTGGGGCGTTGATCAACAACGTCTCCGCCTCGACCCGCGGCGGCAAGACCAGCGGCGCCGACCATCTGCTGCCGCTATGCCGGCCAGAAACGCTCAAGACGCTGGAGCTTGACGAAAATCTGCTCCTGGAGCTGTGCCGCTGGGCGACCGCGTATGTCGCACATGTGCTCGCCGAAACGCGCGCCGAATTGGAGCTACGCTGATGCAAGGCTGGATTCTCGCACCTTGAAACGTCGCCGAGCATACCGCTCTTACTGGAGGCCTGCCGCGCGCGGGGACATCGAGCGGAATTGATCCATCCCAGGGATTGTCTCTTGGAGCCTTGCGCAAGCCGGCCCCCTCGCGCCGCGAAGACCGGGATCGTTCCCGAGTTCGTCATCACGAAACTCGGCAGCACGGCGCCCGGCTATGCTTTGAGGGTTGTCCGCGCTCTCGAAGCGGCGGGAGTAACCTGCATTAACGATTCCGCGAGTCTGGAACGTTCGCGCGACAAAATCCGAGTGACGCAGGAGCTTGCTGCGGTGGGAATACCGATGCCGATCAGCTTGACGCCCCATTGGAACATGCGGGCGACCGAAGCGCTCGATCTCCTCGGCGGAGCGCCCGCCATCGTCAAATTGGCGCGCGGCACAAAGGGTGTCGGGGTCATGCTTTGCGAAAGCAAAGATGCGTTGCAAAGTGTAATGGACATGCTCTGGGGGCTCGGAGAAGACTTCCTTCTGCAGCGTGCTGTCACGGATAGCTTCGGCGTCGATATCCGCGTTTTAGTTGTCGGCGGGCGCGCAGTCGCGGCCATGCGCCGATCGGCTACGAATGGCGACTTTCGCGCCAACCTGGCTGCTGGAGGGGTGGCGACGGCGTTGACGCCCACTCCAGAACAGCGCCGCATCTCGGAAACGGCGGCTGCGCGCCTCGGACTCGCGATGGCGGGGGTCGATCTGCTGGACTCGGCGCGCGAAGGGTCGCTCCTGATTGAGGTCAACAGCGCGCCAGGATTGGGGGGCATCACCTCCGCTAGCGGCCACGACGTCGCCGGTGAAGTCGTCCGCCTAGCGGAGAAAGTCGTTTCATCCGCAGTGGCTAGCGCCGCATGAGCGAATCCGCGCCGTCGTTGCCTCGGGCATGGCGAGTTTATGCGATCAGCAATTTCGCCAGCCAATTCGGAACCTGCATGCAGTCGACCGCCCTTGCGTGGCTTGTCCTGGATTTGACCGGTTCCTCGTCCATGCTCGGCGCGTTGATCGCCATGCAATTCCTCCCGTCAATTCTTTTGGCCGTCCCGGCCGGCAAGGCAGCGGACCGTTGGGGCCGAAGAAACCTATTGCTCGGCGCGCAAGCCGCGACGTCCGCGCTCGTGGCTGCGCTCGCGGCAGCCGTCGCGCTCAAGGCGACGTCTTACGCGGTTTTGGCGGGATTCGCTTTGTTGCTGGGCGTGGGCAACGGCCTCTCGCAGTCGACGCGCCTGTCTCTGGCGGCTAGTTTGGCCGGTGCGCAGCGCGCGAGAGCGGCGGGGTTAGCGACGCTCTCCTTCAATGTTGCGCGGATGCTGGGGCCGGCCTTCGCCGGCTTCGCGGTCGCGTTGTGGGGACCCGCGTTCGTCTTCGCCGTAAACGCGGCGTCGTTCCTTCCCCTTATTGCGTTTCTCGCGGGTTTCAGCCCAGATGACGCGCCTTCGCGGAAGCGGTCGAGCCCCGCATCCACTGCGCTCCTCTTCCTGTGGAGAGATGTTTCGACGCGGGCGCCTCTGTTGACTGTAGCGGTCGCCGGGACCTTCGCAGTCAATATGCAAGTCCTCGTGCCGGCATACGCTCGGTTTGGGCTCGGACTCGACGCTGGAGGTCTTGGACTGCTGATGAGCGCGGTAGGCGCCGGAGCTTGTGTCGGGGGTCTTCTGCAGTGGCGGCGGCCTGCCGCCTCCATTTGGCGACCCCTGACCGCTACAGCGGGACTTGGGCTTTGCCTCCTGATGCTTTCGGCAATTCACCAGTTCGCGCCAGCCGCCCTCTTGCTTGCCGTATTTGGCGTTTGCTCCGCGACCGTATTTTCCTCCGCCTCCGCCGCGGTCCAGAGCGCCGTTCCTGATCCCTTGCGCAATGCCGCCACGAGCTTGCAGGTAACGATCGTGCAGGGAACGAATCCGATCGGAAGCGCTTTGGCAGGATCGGTGACGGACCTATTAGGCGCGGCCGGCGGCGTGGGCGCGCTTGGCGCCGCTACTCTTGCCGCCGCCCTGGGACTGGCGTTCGCACACCGGGGCGAATTAGCGCGCAAGCGTCCTGCCCGAGATTCCCGACGCGGAGCAAGCGCCGCATTACTATAACAACCTTCAATTTCCATTCGTTGGCTGGGCTAGAGCCGCAGCGAGCCGCCGCAATGAGAAACGGCGGCTCCTTTTGCTCGGGCTAAAATGATCCTTGAGCGACCGCCGTGAAATTCGAGTCGAAAATCACCATAGTGCGCCCTTTGAGGCCTCCGCTCGGGACTCCGTAGGTCGTGACGCCCTCCCAAACGGAATCGCCCTTTTGGTCCTTCATTGTAATCCAGTTTCCAAGCAGGGGTTGCGTTCCCGGGAACCCCGATATGAATACGAGAGGGAATCCTTCAACGCCGGCGAGCGCGTGTCCTATGCACGAGGCATCGTTTTCGACGGGAGCTGGAAAAGGAACGACAGCGAAATGCAGGCGCCTCCACCTTCGCGATCCTCGACGCGCGCGGCGCCGCCGTGCAGATCCATAATTCGCTGCACAAGCGCCAGCCCAATCCCTGCCCCTCCGCCGTTGCGGCGGCGACGCGTCCAGTAGCGTTGAAACATCAGCGGCTTTTCGGCGTCGCTGATGCCAGGGCCTCGATCCGACACGGTGACCTCAGCGCGTTCGGCGACCACGATCGAGACCGTGGAGCCAACCGGCGTGGCGCGCAGCGCGTTTTCAATGAGGTTGCGAACCGCAATCTGAATGAATTCAGCGCTGCAGGAGACAAGCACCGGGGTCGATGGTTCGTCGAACTCGAGTAATCGCCCCTCCTCCGAAGCGAGGAAGGCCATCTCCTCGCACGCAGCCCGCGCGATTTCGCGAAGATCTTGCAAGCGAAACCCCGCCTTCGCCAATTGTTCCGCCTGCGACAGACGCAACAATTGATCGACCAAGCGGCCCATCACCGCGACGTCGGATTTGAGACTCTCGACGGGGGCGCTCAGTGGCAAACGCGAGACTTGCAATGAAAGCGCGGCGAGCGGCGTGCGCAGCTCATGCGCGGCGTTATCGGCGAACTGCTTTTGCTGCGCGAGCAACAACTTCAACTTTTGGAGCAGGACATTTATCGCCGCCACCAGATCGAGAGCTTCCCGCGGTAGCTGTTGCGATTGCAGTTCCTGCAGGGGTACGCCGGAATCAACCTCGATCGCGAGATCGCGGGCGCATTCGGCGATGCGTCCCAAAGGGCGAAGCGCCGAGCGCAAGGCGAGAAAAATGGCGAAGCCAAGGGGCGGCACGATTACGATGGCAGGGATGACCACATGGTCGATGATTTCCTCGACGATGACCTCGCGCCAGAGCGCCGCCGGGTCGCCAATCAGGGTGGCCTGAATCCAAAGATGTGTCCTGTCCGTGTCTTTCCCCCAAGTTATCAGCCATTGATCCATTACCGGTTCAGCGGCAGCCTTACGTCTATAGGCGAGGTATGGAGGACCGATATTGAGGTAACGCGGCATGTCCGTGAACAGTGTGCCGTTGACTTCAGTCAAGAGCCAATTCCTGTCGTCGAAGACGCGGTAGCCGTAGGCCTCTGGATAGCTTTTGCAGTATTGAACGAAATTCGAAATTCTTCCGGAACGGAATCCGTCGAACAGATGTTTGGCTTGGTGCTCAAGCGTTTCTCGGCGCAATTTTCCGACGTCTCTTTTGTATTCCAACACGGTGACGAGCGTCAGAACGCCGATCAGTCCCATCGCGACCATGGTCAAGCGGACACCGATCGTGTGGAGCAGAGGCCGCGCAGGGGCCGACGCGCGCATCACAGGCGTTCCGACAAAATATATCCGATCCCGCGCATGGCAGTGATCGATACGCGGGCGCCGGCTTGATCGAGGCGTTTCCGCAGCCTCGACACGACCGCCTCCAACGCGTTCGGCGTCACTTCCTCATCCGATGCATAAAGCGCCTGTTCAAACCTGCTTCGCGAGACAAGGGCGCCGCCTCCGCGCAACAGGATCGCCAGCGCGTTCAATTCCCGGCGGGACAGATCTACGCTCGAACCATCGACCTCAACGATTTGTCGCTCGAGATCGAGGGCGAGATTGGCAAGAGTGAGCGTTGTCTGCGCCATCTGTCTGGGGCGGCGCAATACGGCGCGTACGCGCGCGATGAGCTCGTCGATATCGAAGGGCTTAGCGACGTAGTCGTCGGCGCCATCGTCGAGAGTCGCTATCCGGTGCGGCGTGTCGGTTATCGCGGTTGCAACGAGGACAGGGGTGCAGCGTCCTTGACGGCGAAGGCTGCGGAGCAAGCTGCGCCCGCATCCGTCAGGAAGACCGATGTCGAGAATAATCAGATCGAAGTCGATGTCGCGCATATGCGCTTCGGCATCGGAGACCGTGCCTGCGACGTCAGTCACGAAACCGGCTGATGTGAGGCCTCCAGAGATCAGTTCGGCCAAGCGCCGGCTGTCCTCGACCAGCAAGATGCGCATGCGTGGATCCTTGCAACACCCAATGATTAACCGGCAGCCTCCATGCAGGCGCCTCCCAAATGCGCGGATGCGGCCAGACTGCAGCCTAAAAGTGGCAACATTGGACCGAGGCGGCCGGCAAGATCGCGACCTTGTCCGCGGCGATGGCGCGAAACCGCACAGGGGGCTTCGGCGAGGCGCAGGCCATTATTTGGGCGCGAAGGACGACTTTTCCCTATTGATGAAGCCGGAGGCGCAGACGGTCGATCTGGCGCTAGTCCTCTATGCCATTGACAGCCTTGCCCTCTTCACCGTTTATGGTCGGCGTGGTTATTTGAGCCGGCCGGCTTGCCGCCACGTAAAACAAAGCGCTAAAAGGCCGGGTCTCCTCGGAAACCCTGGCCGCGCCGCAAGCTTTGAGGAGCCAGGAGTGTCCGACCCTTTCCGCCGCCCCATGAAGCCCGCGACCGCCCTCGTGCATGGCGGATCGCTGCGCTCCTCCTTCGGCGAGCTGTCAGAAGCGCTCTTCCTTACGCAGAGCTTCGCCTATCCCTCCGCGGAGGCCGCCGAGGCGCGCTTCAAGGGCGAGGATCCGGGCTTCATCTATTCGCGCTTCTCCAATCCGACCGTGGCCATGTTCGAGCAGCGCATGTGCCTCCTCGAGGGCGCGGAAGCGGCGCGCGCGACAGCCTCCGGCATGGCTGCGGTCACAGCCTCCCTGCTCTCGCAGGTCAAGGCCGGCGACCATGTCGTCGCCGCGCGGGCGTTGTTCGGCTCCTGTCTTTACGTCGTCGAGGAGCTCCTGCCGCGCTTTGGCGTCGAGACGACGCTCGTCGACGGCGCCGACATCGCGCAGTGGAAGAAAGCGGTCCGCAAGGAGACCAAGGCCTTCTTCCTCGAAATCGCCGACCAATCCGGGGCTCGAGGTCTATGACCTCGAAGCGATCGCCGAGGTGGCGCATGCGGCGGGAGCAAAGCTCGTCGTCGACAATGTCTTCGCGACGCCCCTGCTACAGAAGCCCTTCGATTTCGGCGCCGACATCGTCGTCTATTCGGCAACGAAGCACATCGACGGCCAGGGGCGGTGTCTCGGGGGCGTCATCCTCGCCTCGCAGGCGCTGATCGACGAGACGCTGCACAATTTCCTGCGACAGACGGGTCCCGCGCTCTCCCCTTTCAACGCCTGGGTGCTGCTGAAGGGCCTTGAGACGCTACCCTTGCGCGTCGCGCGCCAGACGGAGAGCGCCGCGCGGATCGCCGATTTCCTGGCCGAGCAGAAAGGCGTTTCGCGCGCGCTCTATCCGTTTCGGGCGGACCATCCGCAGGCTGCACTCGCCAAACGGCAAATGCTCGGAGGCGGCACGCTGGTCTGCTTCGAGATGCGGGGCGGCAAGGAGGCGGCGTTCAAATTCGCCAACGCGCTGGAGATCGTCAAGATCTCCAACAACTTGGGCGACGCCAAGAGCCTCATCACCCATCCGGCGACCACGACGCATCAGCGGCTCCCGCCCGAGGCGCGCGCCAGGCTCGGCATCTCCGACGGGATGCTGCGCCTTTCCGTGGGACTCGAGGACATCGAGGATCTGATCACGGATCTCGAATTTGGCCTCCGCGCGGCGGTTTAGGAAAGGGCGCCGGCAGCCTGACGCAGTCCATTGCGTCGGATCAATCAGGGCCGTCTTTTGCGGCCAAGGCGCGCCCTGCGAAGCCGCGCCCTTTTGACTTGGACAGCAGAACTCGAACTGCGGCTGGGCGGCGCAAGCTCGCCCCGTCGCTTTTCGTCACACCGCCGTCAGTAGGCGAACTCCTTCTTCGCCGATGAGGCGATGAATGTTCATCAGCAGCTCCAGCACGACGCCGAAGACGCCAAGCGCCATCCAGCCGAAGAACACGAAGCCCACTGCAGCGGCGCCGCGAACAGCTCCTCCATGAACCAGAAGGTGTGGCCCCACTCGTTCAGGCCGACGTTGGAGCCAGCTCGGTCCGAGCGGGAAGGTGCGCCTGTCTCGGGGTCGCCTTGCACGATGGCGGATTTGCAATTAGTCTTGCCGAAATCGCCAGCTGCTTTGCCATTGAACATGCAGTTTTCGCCAACGCCGGGAGCAACTCATGCAGATCGCCATTCTCGCCTTCGACGGCTGCCTCGGTTCGGGGGTGCTGGGGCCGGCGGACATGTTGTCGCTCGGCCGCCGAATGATCGCCAAGAGCGTGTCGAACCCGCCTTTCAAGGTCAGCATCGTGAGCTTCGACGGCAGGCCGGTTCGTGACGGCAATGGCCGTCAGATCGAGGTCGACGCGAGTTTCGAGACTGTCGGCGACTGCGCCGCGGCGCTGGTTCCCGGCTATTATTGCGACGGGGGCCATGCCTTCCCCGCGACGCCAGCGATACGGCGCCGCCGCGGCCTGGCTGCGGCGCCAGCATGCGCTGGGGGCGATCGTCTGCGCCTCCTGCAACGGCGTCTTCCTGCTCGGAGAGGCGGGTCTCCTCGACGGACGCCACTGCACGACGACCTGGTGGCGTTACGATGCGCTGAAGAGCCGCTATCCTCGCGCAGACGCCGCGTGGGGCGCGGCGCTGATGGAGGACGGGCGCGTCGTGACAGCCGGCGGCCCGCTATCCTGGATCGATCTTTCCCTCACCGTGATCCGGCGGCTCTTCGGGGGCCGAGGCCGCCAAGACGGTCGCTGATTTCACCGTCGTCGACACGGCCCCCAACTCCCAGACGGTCTATGTGCCGCCCGGCCACCTCGCCGCCTCGAACCCGTTTCTGCTCGAGGCCGAGCAGATCGTGCGCGAGGCGAACGCCGCGCCGATGACCGCGCAGCAGCTGGCGCAGGCGCTCGGCGCCTCGGAGCGCACGTTGCATCGCCGCCTCAAGGAGGCGTCGGGGGAATCGCCCAAGCGCTTCATCGACCGGGTTCGCTTCGAGATCGCGCGAATGCTGCTCGAAACGACGAGCCAGCCAGTCAAGCAGCTTGCCAGCGGCGCAGGCTACGCCGATGAAAACAGTTTTCGGCGCGCCTTCCATCGTTACGCCGGCATGACGCCCGGGGCCTATCGCGATTGGTCGCGCGCGCGGCGCGCCTCCGGCTGACGCCGGAGCTTCGGGCCTTCCGGCCGCCCGCGCCAGCCTCGCGCCGGCTTGCGGGCTCGCCTTGTCGCGTCGATAGGGACGTGTTAGGCGGGGCGCAGAAAAAGCGCGAAATCATGATGGGGGTTGACTGAAATGGCGGACGGCAACGGCAACGACAACGCGGCGCAGCAGGGCTCCGGCGCGCCGGCGCTGAACGCTCTCGGTCAATATTTGAAGGACTTGTCCTTTGAGAACCCCAACGCGCCGCGCTCGCTGGCTCCGCCGGACAAGCCGCCGAACATTCAGGTTCAGGTCAATGTCGACGCCAAGCAGCTCGCGCCGACCGATTTCGAGGTTTCGATCAAGCTCGACGCCAAGGCGGGCGAGGGCGCCGATCTGCTGTTCAAGCTCGATCTCGAATATTCGGGGGTCTTCCGTCTGACCAATATCCCGCAGGAGCAGATCCATCCCATTGTGATGATCGAATGTCCGCGCCTGCTCTTCCCCTATGTGCGTCAGATCGTCTCGGACGCGACGCGCGACGGCGGCTTCCCGGCGCTGTTTCTCGATCCGATCGATTTCGTTGGCCTCTATCAGCAGAAGGCGGCGGAAGCCGCCAAGGCCCAGGGGGCGAGCGTCCCGAGCTAACGACCGGAATTTCCGGCCAGTCGAGTTCCTCTGCAAGGCGCGGGTTTTCCCGCGCCTTTCCTTATGTTACGGAAATTGTCCGGCGGGCGCCTGCAATTGCGGCCTAGCGCGCTTTCCGCTCGAACGGAATCGTTCGAGCGACAAGAAATCGCGCCAGATCAATATGCTGGAGCGAATTCTGATCGCAAAAGTCTGTCAACTTTTGCGGAATTCGCTCTAGCGGCGCGTCTGGCCCAACGACGAACATAAGATAAGGGGAAGCCCATCGATGAGCGAAAGACGCTCGAGCTTCGGCTATGAAGATTTGCTCGCTTGCGGCCGCGAGGAGCTGTTTGGTCCCGGCAACGCGCAACTGCCGCTGCCGCCCATGCTGATGTTCGACCGCATCACCGAAATTTTCGAGGACGGCGGCGAGCACGGCAAGGGATACATGCGCGCCGAGTTCGACATCAAGCCGAGCCTCTGGTTCTTCGATTGCCATTTCAAGGGCAACCCGATCATGCCGGGATGTCTCGGCCTCGACGCGCTCTGGCAGATGGTCGGCTTCTATCTCGCCTGGCTCGATCTGCCGGGGCGCGGCATGGCGCTCGGCGTCGGCGAGGTGAAGTTCACCGGCATGGTGCGCCCCACCGTGAAGCTCGTCACCTATGGGATCGACTTCAAGCGCGTCATGAAGGGCAAGCTCATGCTCGGCATCGCCAACGGCTGGATGGCCGCCGACGGCGTGCGCATTTATGAAGCCAAGGACTTACGCGTCTGCCTCGCGAAAGAGTGAGGCTCGAAAGGCGGGCAGAGTAAGGCGGGCGAGGAATAGTCTTCTCTCCACGTGACGCTCGCGCTCCACGCTCCGCAATTCGCATATTCGCCAGAAGAACAAGGCCTCGGGCCTCGGGAGGAACAACATGAGACGCGTCGTCGTCACCGGAATGGGCATCGTGTCGTCGATCGGCGACAACGCCGAGGAAGTCAAAGAGTCGCTGTTTCAAGCCAAGCCCGGCATTGTGCGTGCGGAAAAATACGCCGAGCTCGGCTTCCGCTCGCAGGTGCATGGCATGCCGAAGCTCGACGCCATGAAGGTCGTCGACCGCCGCGCGGCGCGCTTCCACGCCGCCGGCACCGCCTGGTGTCACGTGGCGATGGATCAGGCGATCGTCGACGCCGGGCTTAGTCTCGACGAGATCTCCGATCCGCGCGTCGGCATCGTGATGGGCTCGGGCGGGCCTTCGGCGCGGGTCATTGCGGAATCGGCGGATATCACCCGCGACAAAGGCCCGAAACGCGTGGGGCCCTTCGCCGTGCCGAAGACCATGGCCTCGACGGCCTCCGCGACGCTCGCCGTCTGGTTCAAGATCAAGGGCGTGAATTACTCGATCTCCTCGGCCTGCGCGACCTCGAACCATTGCATCGGCAACGCCTTCGAGCTGATCCAATGGGGCAAGCAGGACATGATTTTCGCCGGCGGCTGCGAGGAGCTCGAATGGGAGCTTTCCGTGCTCTTCGACGCGATGGGCGCGATGTCGTCCTCCTATAACGACACACCCGAGACCGCCTCGCGCGCCTATGACAAGAACCGGGACGGCTTCGTCATCGCCGGCGGCGCCGGCGTGCTCGTGCTCGAGGAATATGAGCGCGCCAAGGCGCGCGGCGCGAAGATTTACGCCGAGATCGTCGGTTACGGCGCGACCTCGGACGGCCATGACATGGTCGCGCCCTCGGGCGAGGGCGCCGTGCGCTGCATGCAGCAGGCGCTCCAGACCGTGAAAGTCCCGATCGACTACATCAATCCGCACGCGACCTCGACGCCCGTCGGCGACGTGAAGGAGATCGAGGCGATCCGCGAGATCTTCGGCAATGAGGACAAATGCCCGCCGCTTTCGGCGACGAAGTCGCTCACCGGCCATTCGCTCGGCGCGACCGGCGTGCAGGAGGCGATCTATTCGCTGCTGATGATGAAGCACGGCTTCATTTGCAAGAGCGCGAACATCGAGGAATTGGATCCCGAGTTCTCCGACATGCCGATCCTGCGTCAGCGGCGCGACAATGTGAATCTGCGCGCGGTGCTCTCCAACTCCTTCGGCTTCGGCGGCACCAATGCGACATTGGTGTTCAAGCACCCGGACGCGTGATCGAGACCCCTCTACCCGCCCGCGGGGAGAGGGTTGGGGTGAGGGGCTCGGGTGATCGCCCGAGCGCGGCGCTTTCTTCGAATCTCCGGTCAGCGACGTGTCGCTCATTACGCCACGTCCCTCACCCCCTGCCCTTTCCCCCAGGCGGGGAGAGGGAGATGATTTCGGTTTTGTGAAGGAAACAAGCGAGATGACGGCTGCTAGTGCTTTGATGCAAGGCAAGCGGGGCCTGATCATGGGCGTCGCCAACGATCATTCGATCGCCTATGGGATCGCGCGCGTGCTCGCACGGCACGGGGCCGAGCTCGCCTTCACCTATCAGGGCGACATGCTGCTGAAGCGGGTCGCGCCGCTCGCCAAGGAGCTCGGCTCCAGCCTCGTGCTGCCCTGCGACGTCGAGGACATCGCGACGGTCGACGCCGTCTTCGCGCGCCTGCAGCAGGAATGGGGCGGGCTGGATTTCCTCGTCCATTCGATCGCCTATTCCGACAAGAACGAGCTCAAGGGCCTCTACGCCGACACCTCGCGCGAGAACTTCATCCGCACCATGGTGATCTCTTGCTTTTCCTTCACGGAAGCCGCGAAGCGCGCCGCGGCGATGATGCAGAACGGCGGGGCGATGCTGACCGTGAGCTTCGCCGGGGGCACGCATGTGATGCCGAACTACAATGTGATGGGCGTCGCCAAGGGCGCGCTCGATTCTTCCGTTCGCTATCTCGCGGCGGATTTCGGCGCGCGCGGCATTCGCGTCAATGCGATCTCGCCCGGCCCGGTGCGCACGATGGCCGGCGCGGGGATCGGCGGCGCGCGCGCCATGGGCGCTTTCCAGAAGGCGCATTGCCCGCTCAAGCGCATGATCACCTTGGACGAGATCGGCGGCTCGGCGCTCTATCTTCTGTCCGAGCTTTCCGGCGGCGTGACCGGCGAGGTCCATCTCATCGACGCCGGCTACAACATCATGCTGCAGCCGCGCCCCGAGGACTTGGAGGCCGGCGGGGAATGGAACGCCCTTCCGCCAAAACCGAACTCATGAGAAGCCGTCACCGCCCCAGGGCGCGCTCCATCTCCAGCTCCGCCCGCAAGCTGTCGACGTCGCGATAGATCGACGCAATCGCGAGCGTCTTTCCGCCCCGCTTGTAGCGCAGCACGCAATCCCTCGCGGCGATATCGCCGTCGATCTCGATGGCGTCCCAGCTCTCCGCGTGACCGACATAATTGATCGGCACATCGTAGTGCTGGCTCCAGAAGAAGGGGACCGCCTCGAAGGTCTCGCGCGCGCCGAGCATGTTGCGCGCGGCGGTCTCGCCCTGGCGCTCCGCCACGACCCAGTGCTCCACGCGGATGTTTTCGCCGCTGTGGGGATCGGGCCAGCGCGCGATGTCGCCGGCAGCAAAAATCCTCGGCGCGCTGGTCTCCAGAAAAGCGTTGACGACGACGCCGCGGTCGATGGCGAGCCCCGTTTTCTCGGCGAGCGCGATGCGCGGCCTGACGCCCACGCCCGCGACGACGAGATCGGCCGCAAGCGAAATCCCGCTCTTTAGCGTGACCTTGTCGGGCCCGATCGCGGTCGCGACATCTTCGAGATGAAAGACGACGCCGTGCTCCTCGTGCAGTTTCCGCACGAAGGCGCCCATCGCCTCGCCCAATACACGCGCCATCGGCACCTTCTCCGGCGCGACGACATGCACCTCGATCTCTCGCGCGCGCAGCGAGGCCGCGGCCTCGAGACCGATGAAGCTCGCGCCGAGCACGACGGCGCGCTTCGCCGTCTTGGCGCGCTCGATGATCGCGCGGCAATCGTCCAGCGAGCGCAGCACGCTGACATGCGGGAGATCCGCGCCAGGGATCGGCAGCCGCACCGGCTCCGCGCCCGTCGCCAGCAGCAGGCGGTCATAGGCGACCTCGCCGCCGTCGGAGAGCGTGACGGCGCCCTTCGCGGGATCGATGGCGCTCACCGTGGCGCCGAGCCGCAACTCGACGCCGTTGTCGGCGTAATAGCTTTCGGGTCGCAGCGGCAGCCAGTCTTCCGGCGCCTTGCCGGCGAGATAGTCCTTTGAGAGGTTCGGCCGGTCGAGAGGCGGCGCCTTCTCCGCCCCGATCATCGTGAGGACGCCGGTAAAGCCCGCGCGCTTCAGCTCGAAAAGCGCGGAGAAGCCGGCCGCGCCGCCGCCGACGATGACGATACGTTCGATGGCGCTCGTCGGGGCCTGAACATAGGGGCTGGCCTCGCGTTTTGAGCGCACGAAGATCCTGTCGCCCTGCCGCTCGACCGTCCAGCAGGAGAGCCGATCGAAAGCCGGCGCGCGCAGCGCCTCGCCCGTCGAAAGATCGAAGGCGGCGTGGTGCCAGGGACAGCGTATCTCGCCTCCCACGACGAGCCCGTCGACGAGCGGTCCATGATAATGCGTGCAATGCGCCCCCACGGCGAAGATCTTTTCGCCTTCCAGCACGAGCAGCACTTCCGATTTGCCGACTCGGCCGACAAGCTTTCCGGCGCGCACGAGGTCGGCATGGGCGACGCCCTGGGTAAGATCGGGGAGTTCCTGGCTTGGCGCGTCGTTCATTTCAATCCCCTCAGCCCGGCGTTCCTTCGCGCGGCGAAGGAGAACGCGTCTCGAGCTTTAGATAGATCGCGCGCGACCGCGATCCACGCCCTCGGAATCTCAGGGCTTCACGCAATCCTCCGAGAGCGCCCCGAGGCGCAAGGCGCGCTCGCCCGGGTCGCTCGGCAGGGCGCTGGCGCGCGCCCGCGCCTCGACGCAAGTGCAGGCCGCGCGGCAGAAGTCGATCGCCCCGCCCTCCGCCTCGCAACGCGTCTCGCAAGCGGCGACGAAATCTTTGGGGAACGGGTCCTCGCTCGACGCCGAGAGCTTCGCGAGTCCGAAAAGAGCGCCGAAGAGCAGCGGCTGATGCAGCAGATAGATCGCAAGGCTGTGACGGCCGAGCCAACCGAGAGAGCCGGCGGCCCGCGCGCCCCCTGCCCGCGGCGCTTTCGCCGCCCCGAGCGCGGCGAGAGCGCGATGCGAAAAAGTGGAAACCGGTTTTTCGCGTAAATCGCGCTCTAAACTCTTTGAATCGATCACGTTTTCTGCGTTCAGGCGATTCCGCCTGAACGCAGCGTGATCTAGAGCGCCCGGAAATTTCGCGAAGGCCACTCCGGCAAGCAACCCTCCGGCCCAGGGGAAGAGCGGCCGGTAGTCGTTGGTCGCCGGTTCGGTCAATGAGAGGCCGATCCAGCTCAGCCAGGGAACGTCGAAGACCGGCGCCGCAAGGAATCGGGGCGCGAAAAAAGCCGCCACCGCCGCGAACAAGGCCGCCGGCCAGGGAAGAAACAGAAAGGGCGCGGCAAGCACGCTCGCGGCCGCGATGCAGTGCAAGATGCCGAAGAACACGAAGGACTGCGGAAAGACGAGATAGGTGCCGAGCGAGACGAGCGCGGCGGCGGCGGCGATCCGCAAAATCCGGCGTAAGAACGGGCCAAAATTCGGATTGCGCTCATGCGCGAGGACGAGGCTCACGCCGGCGATGAAGAGAAAGGCGAGGGCGATCGCATGGCCGACGCTCTTGAACGGCGGGGAATAGGGGAAATAGCGATCGATGTAGTCGAAATTGCCGAGGTCCCAGACGAGGTGATAGGCGACCATCGCGACGACGGCGAGGCCGCGCGCCGCGTCGATGGCGACGAGCCGTCCCGGCGCCTGCTCGCGTCATCTCGTAACGGGCGCGGCGGCCTGGAAATTGCCGAAGACCATGTCCGGCGCGGAGAGATTGTGTCGCGACGGCAGGTGCCGACCGACCCAGAATTCGGTCGCGATCGCGCCCGGGAAGCCGATCACCTCGGCCTCCTGCCAGCCGGAGCCGCGTTTCGTGCGCCACGCGACTCGCGCCGCGTCGCTCATCGTCTGCATCGTGTACATCGATCGCAGCGAAGCGAAGGGCAGCCTGTCCGGCGTCTCGCCGCTGTAGGTGACGTCGAGCACGATGCGCTCCTGGTCGATCTTGTCGACCCGGATCCGCGCGTCGCCGCCGCGCTTGAATTTCAGCACGAAACTCTTCGTTTCCGGCTCGAACGAGATTTCCTCGAAAGCAACAATCGGACGCTGCTGGGTTTCAACGGGGCCGATCAGAAAGGAGGAGCCATAAGCCGTCCAGCGCATGTCCTCGAAGGGCAGAGGCCTGGCGCGCCAGTAGCCGTCGGGGGGATAGAAAGCCATAATCTCCTCGGCGCGCTCGCGATAGCTCATCCAGAGCTGCACGAGATGAAAGCCGGGCTCGACCCGCTTGCCCACCCGCACCGGCACGTCCGCAGGACGCCAAAAGGCGTGGCTCGGGAGGATATAGCCCACGAGCCAGAGGTCCGGCGTCTCCCAGATAGTGACGCGTCGCGTCTGCTCATGGAATCCGGAGTAATCATGCGAGAATTCGCAGCTCGCCCACTGAGGCGCGTAACGGTCGCTCCCGATCATGTTGATGTAGGAAGGATGCACGGCCTGAACCTGCATGCGGCGCAGGCGCGTCGCGTAGAAGTCGAGCTCGATATTATCTCTCTCGGCGCAAAGCTCCGGCGTCGAGTTGTTCTCGACGCGCACCTGCAACTCATCCGGCTGCGCCTGCGCCAGGGCGCGCGGCGCGGCGAGAGCGAGGCTGGCCCCGCCGAGGAGGAAACGGCGGCGATCGGTCGAAGTCATGCGGGATGGCCCCTGTGAGCGAAGGCAATGCTCTAGCGCATAGGTCGCCAGCCGCGCCAGAGGGTTGGCGAACTCCCCGGCCCCGCCTCGCGACGGGCTCCGCTTTGGCGGCGGCGGTCCAGCCCGCCAGCGGGCCTCAGGGTCGCGTTGACAGGGCGGGTCTAATGCTATCAATGCTGCGGTTTATCACGCACCCGACAAGGAGATGTTCATGGCCGTGAGAGTGGCGATCAACGGATTTGGCCGCATTGGACGCAACGTGCTGCGCTACATCGTGGAATCCGGCCGCGCCGATCTCGAGGTCGTCGCGATCAACGATCTCGGCCCGGTCGAAACCAATGCGCATCTGCTGCGCTACGACTCCGTTCACGGGCGCTTTCCACACAAGGTCACCGTCTCGGGCGACACGCTCGACGCCGGCCGCGGTCCGATCAAGGTCACGGCGATCAAGAATCCGGCGGAGCTTCCCTACAAGGAGCTCAACGTCGATATCGCGCTCGAATGCACCGGCCTCTTCACCGCGCGCGACAAGGCGAAGCTCCTGCTCGACGCGGGGGCGAAGCGCGTGCTCATCTCGGCGCCCGGCGATGGCGCGGATCTGACCGTCGTCTATGGCGTCAATCATCACAAGATCACGAAGGACCATCTCGTGATCTCCAACGCCTCCTGCACGACGAACTGCCTCGCGCCCGTCGCCAAGGTGCTGCATGAGGCGATCGGCATCGACAAGGGGATCATGACGACGGTCCACTCCTACACGGGCGACCAGCCGACGCTCGACACGATGCACAAGGACCTCTATCGCGGGCGCGCGGCGGCGCTCTCGATGATCCCGACCTCGACGGGCGCCGCAAAAGCGGTGGGCCTCGTGCTGCCGGAGCTGAACGGCCGTCTCGACGGCTACGCCGTGCGCGTGCCGACGCCGAACGTCTCGCTCGTCGACCTGAAGTTCGTGGCGAAGCGCGCGACGACGAAGGACGAGGTCAATGCGGCGATCAAGGCCGCGGCGGACGGTCCGCTGAAGGGCGTGCTGGATTATACGAACGACAAGCTCGTCTCCTGCGACTTCAATCATTGCCCGGCGTCCTCGACGTTCCACATGGACCAGACCAAGGTCCTGGACGGCACGCTCGTCTCGGTGCTGAGCTGGTACGACAATGAGTGGGGTTTCTCGGGGCGCATGACGGATGTCGCCGCCGCGATCGGGAAGCTGATTTGAGAGTCGACATGACCGCTTTCAAAACGCTCGATCAAGCCGACCTCAAGGGCAAGCGCGTCCTGCTGCGCGTCGACCTCAACGTGCCGATGGAGGCGGGACGCATCTCCGACGCGACCCGCATCGACCGCGTTCTGCCGACGATCAAGGAGATCGCCGACAAGGGCGGCAAGGTCGTTCTGCTCGCCCACTTCGGCCGGCCGAAGGGCGCGCGGAGCGAGGAGGATTCGCTGAAGCCCGTGGCGACGGCGCTCGCGGCGCATCTGCATCGCCCCGTGGCCTTCGCCGACGACTGCGTCGGTCCGCCGGCGCAAGCGGCGATCGCCGCGCTCGAGGACGGCGACGTGCTGCTGCTCGAGAACACGCGCTTCCACAAGGGCGAGGAGAAGAACGATCCCGCTTTCGTCGAAGAGCTCGCGAAGCTCGGCGATGTCTATGTGAACGATGCGTTTTCGGCGGCGCATCGCGCCCATGCCTCGACCGAAGGCCTCGCTCACAAGCTTCCGGCCTTTGCCGGGCGCGCCATGCAAGCAGAGCTCGAGGCGCTCAACCAGGCGCTCGGCGCGCCGCAGCGCCCGGTCATGGCGATCGTCGGCGGCGCGAAGATTTCGACGAAGCTCGATCTCCTCGGCAACCTCGTCTCGAAGGTCGATTATCTGACGATCGGCGGCGGCATGGCCAATACTTTCCTCGCCGCGCAGGGCAAGGCTATCGGCAAGTCGCTCTGCGAGACGGCGCTGCTCGACACGGCGCGAGAGATCATGAGCAAGGCGAAGGCTGCCGGGCGCCAGATCGTGCTGCCGGAGGACGTGACGGTCGCGACGAAATTCGCGTCGCATGCGCCGGCGCATGTCGTCTCCGCCGACCATGTCGGCCCCGACGAAATGATCCTCGACGTCGGACCGAAGGCGGTCGCCCATGTCGAGAACCTGCTCGAGAAGTGCAAAACACTCGTCTGGAACGGCCCGTTCGGCGCCTTCGAGCTGCCGCCTTTCGACGAAGGCACGAGCGCCGTCGCGCAGACGGCGGCGCGGCTGACCGTGGAAGGCAAGCTTTTGTCGGTCGCGGGCGGCGGCGACACGGTTTCGGCGCTCAATCAGGCGCATGCCGCGCAACAATTCACCTATGTGTCGACGGCCGGCGGCGCCTTCCTCGAATGGCTCGAAGGCAAAGAGCTGCCGGGGGTTAAGGCTCTGTCGGCTTAGGTGAAAAGACGGCGGTCGCGCCGCCTGCGCTGAAGTCGACACGATGCCGTTCTATCTTGAGCAGTGTGGCGCCAATACAACAGTCAAGCAGAAAAGAATAAACTGGAACTGTTTTTCTCAAAGATGTCGGTAAGCAGGAAAGCTTCCAAAATATAGCTCAGCTTATTTACCTGTCGGTCGCCAAGTGCTTAGATTTCGCTACGTGAGCGGCTCCAAGCCGCGCGAGCGAAACGGATGTGAGCGATGACCGCGTCGAAACAGCAAGTCGGGCAGGAAAGACGCCAGTGCCGGCTGGCGCTTTCGCAGTCGACGAGGCTCTTGCTTGGGGCCAGCCTCTTCGCTCTTGCGCTGGCGCCCGAGGCGACCCTCGCGCAGCAGGCGCTTCCCGACATCGTCATCAAGAAGCCGAAGCCGGCGCGCGTCGTGGCGCGTCCTCAACCGACCCGTCAGGTCGCGGCGGCCCATAGCGCCGCGCCGGCAAGTCCGGGGCGCCTCCCGACCAACCCCGTTCCAGCGCCAGCCGCCGCCGTCAACCCGGCCGCGACGTCCGGTCCGGCCCCCTTCCTTGCGCAGGGCCAGCAGGTGGGCCGCGGACCCGACCGGCGTCGTGGGCTATTCCGCGAGCGGCACGTCGACCGCGACCAAGACCAACACGCCGATCATGGACATTCCGCAGTCCATCACGATCGTCACGCAGCAACAGCTCAAGGATCGCGACAGCGTGTCGCTGCAGGAGGCGCTTACCTATGTTCCGGGCGTGACGGTCGCGGGCGGCGAGGGCAACAAAGACCAGATCGTGATCCGCGGCCAGACGACGACGGCCGACTTCTACAAGGACGGCGTGCGCGACGACGCCGAATACATCCGCGATCTCTACAACATCCAGTCGGTCGAGGTGCTCAAGGGGCCGAGCGCCCTTACCTTCGGGCGGGGCGGCGCGGGCGGCATCGTCAACCGCGTCACCAAGAAGGCGGACGGCGAATCCATCCAGGAACTGGACATCAGCGCCGGCAGCTTCGGCCGCAAGCGCGTCACCATCGACTGGGGCGGCGCCGTCTCCGAACAGTTCGCGGCGCGGCTCAACGGCATGTACGAGCAGTCGTACGGCTATCGCAATTTCTTCCGCGACGAACGCTACGGGATCAGCCCCACTTTCACCTGGAAGGTGGATGAGAGCACCCTCTTCTGGCTGACCTATGAGCATTACCGCGACCGCCGGACGGCTGACCGCGGCATCAACTCGGCCGGCCTCTCGTCCATTTTTCCCGATCTGCCGGGGGACTTCATGACGCTGGAATCCCGGTTATCCTTCGCCGGTTCCGAGCTGGTTCTTTTATGGCGACGCCAACCCGAGCGCCGCGCAGGTCAACTATTCCAAGGTCGACGTGAACTCGGTCGATCTCGCCGGCGAGCACAAGACGGATTTCGGGCTCGAAATCCGCGATCACATCCTCTTCGCCGACTATCAAAAGCGCTATCAGAACACCTTCACCGGCGAGCCCGTGCTGCTTTTCGAGGGCGGGGTCAACGGCATTGAGGGCTATCGGCACAACACGCCGCGTCAGAACATCATCAACCAGCTCGACTTCGTCTATCGAGTTCGAGATGATGCCGGAGGTGAAGCACACCGTCGCCTTCGGCGGCGAGGTCGGACATCAGAGCCTCGCAAAGCGATCGCGACTTCGCCTGCTTCGACTTCGATTGCGCCGTCACCGAGGTCGACACCTTCTATCTGACGCCGACGATCTACAACCCGATCAATTACGGCAATGTCGCCGAGCGCCGCCACTCCGATCTGCTCACCGCCTCGGGCTACATCCAGGATCAGATCGCGATCACCCAATATCTGGATATCCTCGCCGGCGTGCGCTACGACCGCTTCGATCTCAAGTTCACCGGCAATGATTACGCCAACCCCAACTTCGCGGCGAGCGGCGACACGGACGAGGGCTCGGCGATCATCGACGGCTATATCCGCACGATCAACAATGAATGGTCGCCGCGCGTCGGCGTCGTGGTCAAGCCGACCCCGCAGCTTTCGTTCTACGGGACCTATTCGCGCTCCTTCCTGCCGCCGTCGGGCGATCAGTTCGTTCTGATCACGCCCAATCTCTCGGCGCTGTCGCCGCAGGGAATCGAAAATTACGAGATCGGCTTCAAGGCGGAGCCGCAGCCCAATCTGTTCTTCACGGGCGCGCTCTACATCATCAATCGCTCCAACCAGCCGGCAGCGATCAACTCCGTCAATTTCGTCGCCGTGAACACGCAGACGAAAGGCGGCGAGATCGGCCTCGTCGGGCAGCTCACCGACAAATGGCGCGTGTCGCTCGGATACGGCCATCAGATCGGGCTGATCACCGCAGTCGAACGGCGGCGCCCCCGACCCGACCAATCCGTTCCAGACGGACGTCGGTCACAAGACGCCCAATGTCCCGCTCGACACCTTCTCGTTGTGGAACAAATACGATCTGTCGTCGCTCTTCGACGCCGGTCCGGGCGTGCTGGGGGCGGGTCTCGGCGTGGTCTACAACGCCAAATTCTATCCCCGAGATCAACAATGCGGTCATCGTGCCGGGCTATGCGCGCGTGGACGGCGCGCTCTACGTCAAATTGAGCGAGAAGGTCAGCGCGCAGCTCAACGTCGAGAATCTCGCCGGCGCCCATTATTACGTGGCGGCGAGCGCCAACAACAACATCATGCCGGGCGCGCCGCGCTCGGCCTTCGTCACGCTGCGCGCGAAATTCTGATTGGATCGCGAAGGCGCGGCGGCGGCTCGGCCGCCGCGCGAGCCTCCATCAGCTCAACCGCTTCGTCAGCTCCGCGACGATCGCGTCACCCATGGCGCTCGTCGAGATGCTGGAGGGCGCGTCGCCCTTGATGTCGGCGGTGCGCAGCCCCTTGGCCAGCACGCCGGCGATCGCGGCCTCGATCGCGTCGGCGGCCTTGGGCAGGTCGAAGGAATAGCGCAGCGCCATGCCGAGCGAGCCGATCATGGCGATCGGATTGGCGATCCCTTGGCCTGCGATGTCGGGCGCCGAGCCGTGGCAGGGCTCGTACATCGCCTTGCGCGTGCCCTTTTCGTCCGGCGCCCCGAGCGAGGCGGAGGGGAGCATGCCGAGCGAGCCGGTCAGCATCGAGGCCTCGTCCGACAGCATGTCGCCAAAGAGATTGTCGGTCACGACGACATCGAACTGCTTGGGCCAGCGCACGAGTTGCATGGCGAGCGCGTCGGCGAGCATGTGCTCGAGCTTCACATCGGCATATTCGCGCTTGTGCAGCGCGGTGATGACCTCGCGCCACAGATAGCCCGACTTCATCACATTGGCTTTATCCGAGGAGGTGACCTTGTTGCCGCGCTTTCTGGCGAGCTCGAAGGCGACCCGGCCGATGCGCTCGATCTCATGCGTCGAGTAGACCTGTGTGTCGACCGCGCGTTTTTCGCCATTCTCGAGCGTGACGATCTCCTTGGGCTCGCCGAAATAGACGCCGCCCGTCAGCTCGCGCACGATCATGATGTCGAGACCGTCGACGACCTCGCGCTTGAGCGAGGAGGCGTCGGCGAGCGCCGGATAGCAGATGGCTGGACGCAGATTTGCGAAGAGCCCAAGGTCTTTTCGCAGCCGCAGCAGGCCGGCCTCGGGCCGCACGGCGTAAGGGACGCCATCCCATTTCGGGCCGCCGACGGCGGCCAGCAGCACGGCGTCGGCCGCATAGGCGCGCGTCATGTCGTCTTCGCTGATCGCGACGCCATGCGCTTCATAGGCCGCCCCGCCGACGAGTCCCTTCTCGATCTCAAACCGGGCGACGCCCGTCTTGGTCAACAGCGCGATGACCTTTTCCGCCTCCGCCGCAATCTCGGGACCGATCCCGTCGCCGGGGAGAAGCAGCAATTTGAAGGCGGACATTCGAACCTCGTTCCTTTCGAGCGCCGTCAGAATCTCCTGAAAGCGCATCACCCTATTGGCAGAGCCTGTTCTCTTCCAAAAACCGCTTCGCGCTTTTTAGAAATCGTGCTCCATTCGCCGCCGCGCGGCGTTGCGGCTCAATAAAGTGCTCGCCCAGGCGGCGCAACCAGGTCCAGGAAAGCGTCCGCGACAATTCGTCCGGTCCGGGCCGCTTGCCGAAGGCGCCGCAGGCGTGCAGCTTGAGACCGCAAATAGAACATGGACCGCGCCGGCCTCAGGGCCGCGTTCAGCGGCCTGATAAAGAGCAATAGGGGAGGAGTTCTCGATGAACGCGAAGTCGTTTCTCGCGCCGGCGGCACTGGTCGCGGCGCTCATGGCCGCAACGCCCGCTAGCGCCCTCTGGCCTTTCGGATCATCCGAGCCGACCGAGGCGGACGCCCGCAAGGTCTTCGAAAATCTGATTCATCAGAAATTCGATCCCGACACGAAGATCGTCGATTTCAAGGTCGACCGCTTCTGGCGGCTCGACGTGGAGGGCGCCGGTCACGAAGGAATCGAGTATTACTACACCGTCAATGTCGAGTTCCCGAAAGGCGCGCATCTGGAGTGTAAGCCCGACGCGGCGGGCAAGGTCGCGGAGGGCTGCTCGCCCAGCACCTATTACTCCACCACCCTCCAGAACAAGATGATCAAGGAAAAACAATATATCGAGCCCGGCAAGGTGATCGAGTTCAAGGACGAGACGCGCTTCGACAAGACCGACAGCGGCAAGTGGAAGGGCCAGGACGGCAATCTCTATTGATCAACGCCTCGTCGCCCCTCACGGCGCCCGCAAGATTCGAGCCCGACGCGCCATCAGCAGCGCGCGGGCCGATTCTGTTCGCTCTGAGGAGAGCTTGCGCCCCTTTGCGCGCCAGCGCCATTCGTGTAAAACCCGCCACTAAAGACGGAAAACCGCGCACAGGGCGCGCAAGGGATTGAAAATAAAATGCAACAGGTCGTCATGGCGATTCATCTGATGACGGTGGTCGCCCTCGTCACATTGATCCTCTATCAGAAGTCCGAGGGCGGGGCGCTTGGTCTGGGCCAGAGCGGCTTCTTCAGCGGGCGCGGACAGGCCAACGCCTTGACCAGGGCCACGGGCATCCTGGCGACGGTCTTCTTTGTGACGAGCATATTGCTGACGGTCATTCCCGCCTGGGAACGGCGCTCCGTGGGCGGCGAGGACTGGACCAAAGCGATCGACCAAGAAAATGTTCAGCTCAAGGAGGTCAAGCCCGAGGCTGCGCCGCCGGCGCAGAAGGAAACCCAAATCCCGAAAGAGAAAGAAAGCGTTTTCGAGCAATTGAAGCGCGCGCAGGAGCAGCGTCAATCTGGCGGTGGCGCCCCAACAATGCGCACGAGCCCCGAAGCGCCGGCGCAACCCACGCCCAAGAGCGAGGCGGCTCCCGTTGCGCCCGAGCAGCCCGCGCCGAAGAGCGAGGTCGCGCCCGCCGCTCCCGAGCCGACGGCGCCCAAGACCGAAGCCGCGCCCGTTGCTCCCGAGCAGGCTGCGCCCCGGAGCGAGGCCGCGCCCGCTGCGCCCAAGTGGGAGGCCAAGCCCGAGGACGTGAAGCCGGCTCCCGAGGCGGCTCCGGCGCCCGTCGCGCCGCCGCCTCCGGTGCAGTGGAAGTCGCCGACCCAATAGGAGCGGGCACGCTCGCGTCGGCCCTCGGCTAAATCCGCGCTTCCTTCTCTTTTGCGGGCGGCGCGGCAATTCCGAACGCTGCTTTCAGCGGGCGCTGAGGCGCTTGTTTTCTCAAAAGCGGGAAAATGCGCGACCCCGGGAGGGCGCGATTCCTCGAACTGCAGGGTTCGGGGAACGGGAAATGCTGCGCGGAGCAACGGGCTTAGCCAATTCCCTCGCAGCGGTCATTCAACTTTTGCGTCAGTTCGCACTAGCCGAATCGGCGTTTAGGCGTTAGGCGTGAGCCCCCATGGCGCGCTACATCTTCATCACCGGCGGCGTGGTTTCCTCCCTTGGCAAAGGATTGGCATCCGCCGCGCTCGGCGCGCTGCTGCAGGCGCGCGGCTTTAGCGTGCGGCTGCGCAAGCTCGACCCCTATCTCAACGTCGATCCGGGGACGATGAGCCCCTATCAGCATGGCGAGGTCTTCGTCACGGACGATGGCGCCGAAACCGACCTCGATCTCGGGCATTACGAGCGCTTCACCGGCCGGCCCGCCTCGCGCGCCGACAATGTCACGACGGGGCGGATCTATCAGGACATCATCATGCGCGAGCGGCGCGGCGATTATCTCGGCGCGACGATCCAGGTCATCCCCCACGTCACCAACGCGATCAAGGAATTCGTGCTCGACGACGGCGACAGCGCCGATTTCGCGCTGATCGAGATCGGCGGCACGGTGGGCGACATCGAGGGCCTGCCGTTCTTCGAGGCGATCCGTCAGCTCGGCAACGAGCTCCCCAAAGGCCATTGCGTTTACATCCATCTGACGCTTCTTCCTTTCATTCCGAGCGCCGGCGAACTGAAGACGAAGCCGACGCAGCATTCGGTCAAGGAATTGCGTTCGATCGGCATTCAGCCGGATATCTTGCTCTGTCGCTGCGACCGGGAAATCCCGCGTGAGGAGCGCCGCAAGCTCGCGCTCTTCTGCAACGTGCGCGAGGGCGCCGTCATCGAGGCGCGCGACGCGCACAACATCTATGACGTGCCGCGCCTCTATCACGCCGCCGGGCTCGACGCGCAGGTGCTCGCGGCCTTCGGCATCGAGCCCGCGCCGCGTCCCGACATGAGCCGCTGGAACGCGGTGGCGCAGCGCATCAACAATCCCGAGGGCGAGGTCACGATCGCCATCGTCGGCAAATACACGGGAATGAAGGACGCCTATAAGAGCCTCATCGAGGCTCTGGCGCATGGCGGCCTCGCCAATCGCGTCAAGGTCAATCTGGAGTGGATCGAGTTCGGAGATTTTCGAAGGCGCGGATCCGGCCGCGCATCTCGAGGATGTTCACGGCATTCTCGTTCCCGGCGGCTTTGGACAGCGCGGCGCCGAGGGCAAGATCCAGGCGGCGCGCTTCGCGCGGGAACGCAAGGTGCCCTATTTCGGCATTTGCTTCGGGATGCAGATGGCCGTGATCGAGGCGGCGCGCGCGCTCGCCGGCGTCGAGGGCGCGAATTCGACGGAATTCGGTCCCTGCGAAGAGCCGGTCGTGGGCTTGCTTACGGAGTGGACGCGCGGCAATGAGCTCCAGCAGCGGACCACGGGCGGCGAGATGGGCGGCACGATGCGGCTCGGCGCCTACCCGGCCCGGCTCCGGGAAGGATCACGCATCGCGGAGATTTATGGCCGGCTCGACATTTCCGAGCGGCACCGTCATCGCTACGAGGTCAACAACGCCTATAGCGCGCGGCTGGAGGAGAGGGGCATGATCTTCGCGGGCGCCTCGCCCGACGGCAAGCTCCCCGAGACGGTCGAAATTCCCGATCATCCCTGGTTCATCGGCGTGCAATATCACCCCGAGCTGAAAAGCCGGCCCTTCGATCCGCACCCGCTCTTTGCAAGCTTCATCTCCGCGGCGAAGGCGCAGAGCCGCCTAGTCTGAAGCGTATCCCGCGGCTGCGACAACCTGTCGCCGAAACCCCTTTGCGCTTCAAACGTTTCCCCTTTGTCACTGAAGGGGGGCGAGCGAGTTCGGAAAACGGCGAGAGCGGCGAACGCAACACGCAAATGAGCGGTTCGCCGATGCCTAGGCAGGCAAGTGCCGTCAACGAAGATCGCTTCGTTATCGCCCTTCAGTGAGAAGCGGCGCGACGCTCATGGCCGAACGCGCGGCAGGCTCGCGCAAGCGGATCGAAGGCGTTCGGGAGAGAGGGGCCAGGCGACAGAGTCAAAAAAGAACCCTCGCTCTCTCTATGACTCTCGTCTCGTTTAGCGGTGCGCCTCTTTAGCGCGCCGCATTTTTTTCGCGGAAAACGCAAGGGATGACGCCCTTCGCTAGGCGGAACTTCATTTGCGTTGCGGGAACCCATGCTTAGGCCGAAAGAAATAATAGAGCAGGCTCACGCCCGAAAAAGCGAGACCGAACAAAAGCACGACCATACCGATGTTCTCGTCCTTCATGGACTGGCTATAAAGGGCGATGCACAATCCAACAACGACGAGCCATAGCGGCGTCTGACTGGGCTCCGGGGTTTGTTCTCGCTTCTTTAGGCCTTCGGACATCCGAGCCTCCCGATTTCGTGGGCGGTGCGCTCACAGAAGGGAAGCTAGGGCCTTTCCCTAGTCATGGCTACAGCGTGATCCTGCCAAATCTCTAGCGTCTCGCTCTCCCCACTTTCCACAGGGAGAGGGAAGCCTACAGGGTCGCCGCGATCAAGTCTCTCAGCGCCGGCGTCGCCTCGGGCATCACGCCGAACCAGTCGCGAAAGGCTGGGCGGGCTTGGTGGATCAACATCCCCAGCCCGTCGACCGGAACGAGGCCGGCGTGGCGCGCGTTTGCGAGCAGCGGCGTCTCGAGCGGCGCGTAGACGATGTCGCAGACGACGGCCGAGGGCGGCAGCGCGCCAATATCAATGTCGAGCGGCGGCTGGCCGACCATGCCCTGGCTCGTCGTGTTGACCAAGAGTGCCGCGCCCTCTTGACCCGCATTGCGCTCCTCCCAGCCGTGGGCGTGAACCGATGCGCCGAAGTCCGAGGCCAGCGCCTGCGCCCGCTCCAACGTGCGGTTGAAGATGCGGATCTCCGTCGCCCCCGCGTCGAGAAGCCCGGCGACGATCGCGCGGGCGCCGCCGCCGGCGCCGATCACAACCGCGGGCGCGGAGTCGGCGCGCCAGTCCGGCGCGGCAGCCCGCAACGCCGCGATGAAGCCGAAGCCGTCGTAATTCTTGCCGGTGAGGCGCCCATCCTCCCCGACCACGACGCAATTGATCGCGCCGATGCGCGCGGCCCCCTCCTCGACGACGTCGACGAGCTTTAGCGCGGCCTCCTTGTGCGGGATCGTCAGATTGCAGCCTGCAAGGCCCAGCGTCGCCATCGCGCGCAGCGCCTCGCCGAGCTTGCCGGGTTCGATGGCGAAAGGCGCATACGCGCCCTCGATCCCATGCAGCTTCAGCCAGTAATTGTGGATTTTCGGCGAGCGCGAGTGGGCGATGGGCCAGCCCATGACGCCGGCGAGACGAAAGCGGTTATGCATGGGGGAAGGGTCTCGAATGGAGGGCGCGACACGAGGCTACAATCTTGCAGCGCGCGGGCATAGGCGCAAAACGCTTCGGGAGCAGCCCGAACCCGAATGGCCGCTAATGACCGAGGCCGTGTGAAAACTCCGCTTTGACGTCACCCCTGATGGTTTTTGGATTGGGCAGACGAGGATTCGGGGCATCGCTGCCGGTCGCGGTCAGGCCGCGATCGCCTCCATCAGCGGTTTGATCCCGAAGATATTGAGCATCCGCTTCATATTGTAGGCGAGCACCTGGAGACTCATTTCGGTTTTCACCTTTTCCAGGGTCCGGGTCAGGAAGTGAGTGCTTCCCATCCATGCCTTGAGTGTCCCGAACGGGTGCTCAACGGTCTGTCGGCGGATGGTCATAGCGCCGGGCATGTGGTCGAGCGCAGCCTGCATTTTATCGAGAACGCCCTCGTGCTCCCAGCGTTTGAGACGCTTGTGCTTCGTGGGCGTGCATCTGCGCTTGAGCGCGCAAGTCGAACAGGCCGTGAGATTGCGGTATTGGTCGACGTTGTCGTGGCGATCGGAGCGCGCCTTTCCCTTGGTCAGGCGTTCGCCGGCCGGGCAGGTATAATGGTCGTTTTCCGGGTCATAGATGAAGTCCCGAACGGTGAAGAGGCCACGCTTGTCGTTGCCGGAGGTCAGCGTCTTGGGAACGCGGGGCAAGACGCCAGTTCCTTCGCAAGCCAGCACCTCCTCGCCGCTGTAATAGCCTCGGTCAGCCAGCACGGTGACTTCTTCGCATTCGATGGCGTCGCGGGCTTTGCGACCCATTGACGCCAGTTGCGCCCGGTCCGTGCCGATGTTGGTCACTTCGTGCGCGACGATGAGATGATGCTCGACGTCGACAGCAATCTGGACGTTGTAGCCGACGATGCCTGTACCCTTGCCGCTGGTCGCCATCGAGCGGGCGTCGGGATCGGTTAGAGAGACCTGTTTGTCTGGCGCTGCCTCCACCTGCCTTTCCATGTCCTTGAGCGACTGCATTTGCCTGCGCAGGCCTTCAATCTTCTCCTTCAGGCGCGTCGCTTTGGCCTCGGCGATATCGCTGTCCTGTCGATCCGCATGGTCGAGCGCCGTCAAGTAGCGCGCAATGCTGGCCTCCACCTGCTCGATGCGCTTGGCGACCTTGGCCACCGTGAAATTTTTGTCGCGGTTGTTGACGGCCTTGAACTTACTTCCGTCGATGGCCACGACAGCGCGCGTGAACAAGTTGAACTGCCGGCACAGCTCCAAAAATTGCGCACAGGCCGCGCGGATCGCGGGACCGTTGTCGCGTCGGAAGTCAGCGATGGTCTTGAAGTCCGGCGCCAAGCGGCCGGTCAACCACATCAGCTCGATATTGCGATTGGTCTCCCGCTCAAGCCGCCGGCTCGACTGGATGCGGTTGAGATAGCCGTAAATGTAGAGCTTGAGCAGATCGCCCGGCGCATAGCCCGGACGTCCCGTCGCCTTCGCCTCGACCCGCGCAAATCCAGCGGCTTTCAAGTCGAGCGCGTCCACAAAGGCGTCGATGAAGCGCACCGGATTGTCGGCGGCGACGTAATCGTCGATGGCTTCGGGCAGTAGCAGCAACTGCGAGCGATCGGAGCCGGGAATGTGCGTCATGTCCCGATTCTAACGCAACGCTCACGCTAACAGAATCCCGTCAACCGCAGTTTCCACACAGTCTGGACCCATCTCTGCCCTTGACGCGGCTCCGGTTGAGCCACAGTGGACGCCGACTTTTGCATCTTACTTCGCACACGCCAGATGACGCTCGACTTACAAAATTCGTCGGCGAGGGTTTTCCAAGAGGGCGTTCAGCGCCCCTACCGTGGCCTCGACGGCAGCGTACTGCCAGGGCTCATCGACGGCGAGTCGCGGAACCTGGGAAAATATGATGACGCGCTGAAGGCGCCGCTTCCGACGCCAGTCTCAAGCATGCTGTTCGCGCAGCGCTCCACAATCAGCCAAAAGATTGCGCTCATGGAATCGCAGGAGGCTGCCTATAAAGCGGAGGCTTCGTAGGCGGAGCCCGCAAAATCGGAACAGTACGACAGCGCCGGGGAGGGCTTTCCCGGAGGTGTGAGCTTGCGCATTCGCCGAGCTTCGAGATTCCCCCGAGGGAAATCTGCATCCGCGCCAGCGCCTTCGGGAGCAGAGTGTGAAATAATCCGAGCCGCGTTCGCCGTGCGAACGTTCCTGAAACGTCGCACCAAACTTTTGCACAAAAATTCCCGGCTCCGTTTAGTGTTAGCTTTGCAGTGCAGGTATTGAGACTTGCGAGTGTGTGATCTCGCAGGCTTCCCGCCAGATTCAACGTCGACACGCGCCCTTGACGACGCCGCGCACGCCTGAGTTTAATGTCGTCGTCGGCGATTATGATTCGCGCGGTACGGGCGCTCAGGATCTGGATTACTTTACTCAGGGGGAACAGGTGATGCAGTTATTGCAATCGAGCCAACGCGCCCCCCCAGACTCGCAATAGCGCTGAGCTTTTTGGCCGTCGCTGGCGCTTCGGCTTCGCTGGCCGACGAGCAAAGTTGGAGGCATGATTCGATCGAAGCTCTCCAACATGCGCCGCATGGTCGGGGCGCCCAGGGCGCCAAACAGCGCACTCCTCCCTCGATTCCGGTATTGTCCCGAGAGGTCGATCCCTCCGGCGCGATCGGCACGTTTCAACCCGGCGGCCCTACTGACACGTCCTCCAACGCGTTTTTCCAGGATATCGGCACGAACGACCGCACCTGCTTCTCCTGTCATCAGGGCCCGGATGGCTGGGGGATCAGCGCCAGCGACGTCCGCCACGCCTTCCGGGATAGCCAGGGGAAGGCGCCTATCTTCCGCCCAGTTGACGGCGCGGTGTGTCCGAACGCCGATGTCTCTAGTGTAGACGCGAGAAGGCAAGCGTATCGGTTGTTACTCGACCGAGGGCTGATCCGTATCGGGATCGTATTTCCGGCAGGCGCGGAGTTCAGTATTCCTGACGTAGCCGACCCGTACTCCTGCGTCATCCCGGGTGTGTCGGGACTGACGAGCCCGACGGCGGGTTTCGTAACTACCTACCGCCGACCGCTTCCATCGACGAATCTGGGTTTCATAAATGCCATCATGTGGGATGGTCGTGAACAGAGCCTGGAAACCCAGGCTGTCGACGCGACAAGGGGCCACGCCCAAGCGCAGAATGATCCCACGCCCGAACAGGTGGCCCAGATCGTCGCCTTCGAGAAAGGTCTCCTCACCGCGCAAAGTTTCGACGAGGCCGCCGCGGGGCGGCTGGATGACCAGGGCGCGACCGGTGGCCCCCAGGCGTTGAAGACCACGCTGGCCGGGTTCTTCCCGGGGATCAACGATCCCCTCGGCGGCAATCCCCAAGGAACGCCATTCACGAATATCATCTTCACTCTATACAAAGCGTGGGAGCCTCTGACGGGACAAAAGAACTCGGCCCGAGCGGCCGTTGCTCGCGGCGAGACGATCTTCAACACCAAACCGATCGCCATCACCGGCGTCGCCGGCCTCAACGACACCCTCAACACTCCCACTCTGAATGGATTTTGCGGCACGTGCCATGATTCGCCGAATGTCGGCAACCACTCCGTCAAACTGCCGATCAACATCGGAATCGCGGGAAGCGGCCCGCTCGACGTGAATACGGGCGCCGGAGCGGCGCCGGTGTTGAACATCGCCGGGCTGCCAGTTTTCACCGTATCCTGTAACGTCGGGCCCCACACCGGCACGACTTACAAGGTCACCGATCTGGGCCGCGCCACGATCACCGGCAAATGTGCGGATATCGGCAAGTTCAAGGGGCCGATCCTTCGCGGCCTCGCGGCGCGCGCGCCGTATTTCCATAACGGCTCGGCAGAGACCTTGGACGATGTCGTCACGTTCTACGAACAACGGTTCCGCATTCCTTTTACCCCGCAGGAGAAGCAGGATTTGGTCGCGTTCCTGAAGGCGCTCTGATTCTTTCGCGAAGCCGGGGGAAACGGGATTACGACATGCGCTGTGCGACTCCGGTCTCCCGTGCCGTAATCGCAGCGCACAGAAATTATGAAGTCCGGCGAGCGGCCGTCGAAGCCTCGGCGGTTCCTCGATGTTACGAAGGTCTTGAATTTTATGGCAGGCTGGGCCCATCGAGGCGAGTCAAAGTAGCGATCAAGCTTCCTGCGAAGGGCCAAAATTGGCGCAAATCGCGCCTCCGGCAGGGCTCAAATCTGACCCTTTTCCGCCCTTCACTGAAGAAGTCGGCAGATGGAGCCTTTATACCTGCAAGAAAAGGAGCGACTTCCCCCAGGGAAAGCCGCTCCCATCTGTCTGCGAAAGCCACCGTGAAAAAAGACGACTAAGCCAACTTACCAAGGAAAAAGGAGGATACGGAGAGAGCGGCAGCCGCGCCTCATCAAGATTGACGAGGCGGTGAAATTTTGTGACTCTCTGGATAGAGGCGAACGCTCTTCACTGTGTTATCCACGTCGATGGCGTTCTTACGGCTGAAGTCGCGTCCAAGCTTTCGATGCGAAGGATTGGCGCGTAGCGGACATTCAATCGCGCTCCCCGACCCGCTTGGGCCTTTGCGCGCAGAGAGAAAGTAAGGGCGTCTATCCCCCCGCGCCGTCGCGAAACTTCAGCCACTCCTGGCCGAGGCTTTGGCCGAAGGATTCCTTGAAGGCGTCGCCGAAGACCGCGCCGTCCTGAAGCTTCGTCAGCAATTTCGCGAAAGCTTCGGGCTGCTCGCGTTTCAGAAAGGCGACGAAGAGCCCCGCCTCGCGGAAGGCGAGGTTTTGCCGATAGTGGAAGAAATCCGCGCCCTCGCCCTTCGCCTTCGGCTCCTTCTCGAAGGGAATGGAGTTGAAATCGCGCCAGACGCCCGTTTCCGCGACCTTGATCCCGAAGCCGTCCTTCAAAGCCTGCAGCGCCTCCTTATCGTCGACGCTTTCCGCCCCGCCGCCATCCGAGATCATCACGGCCAGACCTTCCGTAAACCAGCTCGGCGGACGCTCGGCGATCACGCCGCGCCAGCCGAAGAGATGCGTGTGCGAGAGCTCATGCGTCAGCACCTTCTCGAGCTTCGGCTTGTCCTCGTGGCAGAGCGCTGGCGAGAGCAAGACGCGGCCCGAGCGCGCCGTGGCGAGGATGCTCGTGTCGTCATAGCCGTTGGAGCGCCCGTAATCGCCGTAGGACGTGTAGACGACGACGACCGGCTCCTTCGCGAAGGGCTTGCCCTGCGCTTCGACGACACGCGCGGTCGCCTCGCTCATGAGCGCCGCGACATCGCGCGCGCAGTCCTCTCCGCCCGGCTGAAAGCGCACGCGCTCATCGCCGAGCACCGACGGCAAGGCGGCAGGATCGGCGAAGAGCGAAAGCGGCGAGAGTCGCTTCGACAGGGAGACGACCGCCTCGTAGGCCAAGAGCAGCATCAGGCCGATGCCGACGATCTTGAGGAGAATCCAAGGGTTCATCATCACAGCGCTTCGATGATTTCCTTCGCCCAGGCGGCGACCGCCTCACTCGCCTTGCCGTAGCGACGCTCGTCGAAGAGATGAGCGTTGTCGGAAGGTTCGAGATTAATCTCGCAAGTTCTAAGCCCAATCGCGCGCGCTTCGGCGACGAAGCCCGCGGCCGGGTACACCGAGCCCGACGTGCCGATCGCAACGAAGCGGTCGGCGCGCGCCAGCGACGCGGCGATCTCCTCCATAAGCAGCGGGACTTCGCCGAACCAGACGACATGCGGTCGCAGCGCGCCGACGGCCTCGCAGGCCGGGCACGCGCTCGCCTCCCCAAGGTCGTCGCGCCAAGGTCGGACGGCCGCGCAGCGCAGGCAGCGGGCCTTCAGCAGCTCGCCATGCATGTGGATCACGCAGTGCGACCCGGCGCGCTCGTGCAGATCGTCGATGTTTTGTGTCACCAGCGTCAATTCGCCGCCCCGCGCCACGAGCTCCCGCTCGAGCCAGGCTAAGGCGACATGCGCGCCGTTTGGCTGAGCGCCGAGAAGATTGCGCCGCCGCGCGTCGTAGAAGGCCTGGACGATGGCGGGATCGCGGGCGAAGGCTTCGGGCGTCGCGAGTTTCATCGGATCGAAGCGCGCCCAGATTCCCTCACCCTTCTTGTCGCGGAAGGTGCCGAGGCCGCTCTCGGCGGAGACGCCCGCCCCGGTCAGCGCGAAGAGGCGCAAGGCCGGGCCTTACGCTAACGCCGGCGCGAGTCGGCTCGGCGGCGGGGACTTTGGCGCGTCGGCAAGCTCCCAGACCTTCTCGTGGCCAAGGTAGATGAAGGGGCCAAGGACGAAGCCGAAGGCGGAAAGCACGGCGGCGGTCGAGACGTCCCGCACGACGACATAATTCGTCGTGAATTCCATCACCGTGCCGATCGTCCGGAAGGTCACGGTCTTCGCGATGGACCGATCCATGGCGAGCGTGCTCTTCTCCTGCCGCGGTCCGCTCGATCGCCAGCCGAACGCCGGCAGCGGAACGGTCACGAGGCCATTCGCTCCGGCAGCGGCTCCGAAGCGATTCCAGCCCGTCTCGTGCAGAAAGTAGGAGAAGGGCCCCGCCGCGAGCGATATGGCGGAAAGCCCGGCCGCTGCCGCAGCATCGCCGAGAATCGCGTAGTTCCAGCCCAGATCGCAAACGGTGATGATGACGCGATAGGTGATCGTCTTCGCGAGCGCCTGCTTTATCTTCAAACCCGGAAGCGAGATGAAGCGCGTCTCTGCGTCGCTCGACGGCGCGGGCGCCGCAACAGCAACAACTGGCGATTTCCGGCGCCGGCGAAGCTCGCGCCACAGGCGTGGCGCCAGAACGGCTGCGCCGCCGAGCGCAAGGGCGGGCAGCGCCGCAGCCTCCAGCAGCGCGACGCCGCCGCCGACCGCCACTAGCGTCCCCGTGGCCGTAAGCAATCCAGCGCCCCTCGACGGCGCAACGCTCCGCGGCGCCGACCGCCGGGGGGCAATGGTAGAGTCGCGTTTCGCGCCTTTGGGGCTCAGCTGCGTCATGGACGCATCCTATGGGCCCGGGCGCCTCGAGCGCAAACCGGGGAATTCGCTCCGAGCAAGCGCGAGGATCAACTGCAGATCTGCGGTCCCGATCCCGTGGGGGAATCCGGAGAGCAGATCCGGTCAGGGATTTTGATGAGATCGGCGCGCGCCGCGAGGCTGACCGCCACGGTCAGCACAAGGATGCACGCAAAGGCGAAGGTCAAAGCGAGGATCGCGTGCCAAAGGAGATCAAGCAGCCCCTTCGCAGGTTTCGACAGATAGCTGTCCGGCCGCGTGAGGACGTGGAAGCTCATGATTCCTATCCTTTTTGCCCTGTGAGCAAATTGATGCAAGAGCCGACGGACTTATGCGATCTCAATTTGCTCCACTGATTTGACTTGGCGGCGTCGCTCCTCCTGTTTCGTTCCCGCGGAGAGCACGCCGGCTGTTGCATAAAAGGACGAGATAGAGCCCGCGGGCCGCAGTGCGAGACGCCGCGCAAAATTTAGGCGCTGCTCAGGTGCAAATCTGCGTGACGCCGCTCATTGCTGTGTCCGGGTAGCAGATCCTGTCTGGAATCTTGATGAGATGAGCGTTCGCGGCAAGAGAAACTGCGAAGCTGAGTAGGATGACCGCCGTGAAGACCAAGCTCATCGCGAGCGTCCCGCCCCAAAGCAGATCAAGAAGCTTCTTCGAGAGGACGTGGCTGTTCATGGCAATCCCTTTCCGATCGCGTTAAACGATCAGGTAGGGCTTTGTCCATCGCCGAGGGATCGGTACGTTACCGGGAGAGATTGTACTATTACTTTCGTATTCCCGTACCTTCATCAAAGCGCATTCGCACGAGGTCCGCGGCGCGCTCGTCCCGCGGCGTCGCTCGTGCGCCGTCGATTCTGAAACGGTCCAGCATCGCCAAGCTTTCAGGACTCCCGCCGTGCGGACGAAGGCGCCCTCCGCGTCACCAGCCGAGCCAGCGCCGTCCCGCCGCATAGCCCGCGAACGCGACAACCGCGATCGCCAGCGAATACCATGCGACGACGAAGAACGGGCTGTCGTCGGTGCAATGCAGCGCGTAGAGCATCGCGCCGACTCCGCCAGCCAAGAGGCCTGCGGCTGCGCCGGCGAGACCGGGATCGGTGGGCGCGCCCCTTCGCAGGGCGTGGAGCAGACAGGCGAGCGGCGCCGCCGACAGAACCGGGATCAGCGTCATGCAATAGGCCGCATTTCTGCCGACAAGCCGCGCGGCCCAGGAAGCCGGGGGCGTCGTGATGGCTTCGGCGACCACGCCGAAGCCCATGATGAGCAGCGCGATAAACAGCGCGCCGAACCAGGGCCTGACGTTCGCGCCCGGGGTCGCCAGCCGCACGACGAGCCCGAGACTTGCGATGCTCAGCGCAAGCGTCGTCGCGAATTTGAACCAAAGCCGCGGCGAGGCGATCTGCGCGTCGAGGTCGGGCCGGAGGTGGAGCGCGACGAGCAGGAGCAGGCTTGCCAAGGCCGCTCCGCAGGCGAGCTCGAGGCGCAGTCGCGCGCGGAACCTAAGCCTCGAGGGCTCGAGATCGGCGACGAGAAGCTCGATCAGCGCGTCGGTTTTCACAGATCCTCTCCGCGAAAGAAGGAGGCGAGCCGCTTGACCGCGCGATGCAGCGCCACGCGGACCGCGCCTTCGCTCATGTCCAGCGTCGCGGCCGTCTCCCGCACCGAGCGGCCTTCGATCGCCAGCGCGCGCACGAGCTGGCGGTCGCGATCGCCGAGCCGGGAAATCAACCGGTCGAGATCCAGCCGATCGAGATCGTGGTCCAGGCCGCCGGCGGCGCTCAGCATGTCCGCGAAATCCTCGATCGGCGCGGTGGAGACGTTACCCTTTCGCCGACGCGCGTCGACGAGCTTGTTGCGCGCGATCGTCATGATCCAGGGGCCGATCGGACGGTCCGGCTCCCACGTGTTCCGCTTCAGATGGATCGCCAGCAGCGTTTCCTGCACCACGTCTTCCGCCTCGCCGGGATCGAGGCCGATGCGCCCGCAATTGCGGCGCACGATGGCCCGTAGCGCGGGCGTCAGGGAGGCCAGGAGACGCCGGTAGGCCGCGCTGTCGCCGGCCGTCGCCTGGCGCATCAACGCCTCCCACTCCGCTTCGGCGCGGGCCAAACCCAAAGCCCTCTCTCCTTCTCTCGTCGACAGGCGATCCACCGTTACAGCGCCGGGCTTCGCGGCGCGCGCCTTCGATCATTTCGCCGACGCGAAACGGTCGCCAGAGCAGCGGCGCTGTAACGGCCATGCTTGGACGCGCGAAGTCAAGAGCGCGGACCGAAGGTTCGGTGGCGCCAAATCGGAGAGCGAAATGAAAATCAACGTCTACCAAAGCGCGGCCCTGGCTAGCGCGGCTATCGCGCTCGCACTGAGCGGGACCATGACGACGCCCGCCCTGGCGAAGAAGGCGCCGGTTCACTGCTCAGGGATCAACAGCTGCAAAGGCACGGGGGCCTGCAAGACGGCGAGCAACGCCTGCAAGGGTCAGAACGCCTGCAAGGGGCAGGGCTGGGTCGACGCCAAATCGCAAAAAGTCTGCGAAGCCAAGGGCGGCTCGGTGGTCGAGTGACCGCGGTCCGGGTGCGCCGTCAATAGGAAATCTTTTGCGATGAAATCTGCTCTGGCGCGGCGGTGGTTGCGCCAGTCTCACTGCATCGCGGCGGCGAGTTGGATCTTTGATTTCGGCTCGTCGGCGTGCCTCACGGTGAAGGCGTCGAAGTCCTTTTTATTTTGGGCTGCGTAGAGCACGGCGAAAGACGCGATGGCGTCTTCGAAGGTTTCGCTCTTGCCCATGTAGCCCCAGAGCGTCGCGGCGTCGGCGGTGCGCGCATGCGCACGGGCGAGGGTTCGCCCGCAAAGGCCCGCATATTGCGTGAGCGCTTTCGCTTCGAGAAGCTCGCTGATCGAGCCGAGGCGTCGGTTCTTCAAATGGCGCACGTAGAACTGGCGTTTCGACACGGGATCCTGCGTGAAGCCCAAGAAGCTGTCGGCGGCCGTCTGCATGATTCGCTGGCCCGTGACGACGCGCGCGCCCTGTTCTCCGCTCCACGGTTTCGCGCCCAGGCGCTCCAGCACCGAGGGCATCGCCTCCTTGAGCTGCAGGAAAAGCGGATCGCCGTCCTCGGTGACATAGAGGCCGATCGCGCAATAAGTGCCGACGCTGCCGACGCCGACGACCTTCACGGCCGAATCGGCGAGGCGATAGCGCGAAAGAAGCGCGCCAACTTCGGGCGGCAACGTTGCGATGACGGTCTTGAACACCTCCGGAAGATCGACATGAATCGTCGCGTCCTCCACGTCGCTGTCGTGATAGATCAGCGGCGGATGATCCGCGATGCGCCAACCGCCCTTCTTGGAGTCGCCGACGAGATGCGGGAAGTTTTCGTCGTCTGAGGGGTCTGCGCGTTTATGCGAGGCGGCGTCGCGTAGCGTCCTCGCCAGACGGCGCTCGAAGAGATCGGCGGCCTCGCGCTTGAGATCGGCGCGCGCATGCCAGGCTTCATAAGGAGAAAGGGCGGCAAGCTCGCCCATGCGCTCGCGATAGGACTTCACCGACTCTTTTGCGACGGCGCGGGCCTTTGTTTGCGTGTCGCCGGCGGCGAGCGCGGCGACGGCGCAACTCGCGGCGAGGCGCTTCACGTCGACGGTGAAATCGACGCCGGGCAGCGTCTCGTCGAAGTCGTTGATGTCGAAGAGCGCCGCTCCCTCGGGCGAGAGGAAAGCTCCGAAGTTCATCAGATGGCAGTCGCCGCAAGCCTGCACCGGAAAACCAGGGATCTTCTGCGCCGCGAGATCAATGGCCATGAGCGCCGCGGCGCCACGCAAGAATGCGAAGGGCGACGCGGCCATACGCTGGCGGCGTATTGGAATGAGATTGGAGAGGCGACCTCTGTTGGTCTCCGCGAAGATCGCATTCGGGTCACGCGCCGGGGCGGAGAACTCGCCGAGCGACTCGCGCGAGATTTCGGCGCGGCGCTTCTTTCCCGCCTCGTAGCGTTCGTTGCGAGAAAAACCCGAGGTGGAAGCGGTTGTGTTGATTGCGGACGTCATGTGAGCCTCAAAGCCTGCAACGTCTCCATCTGGCCAAGCGCGATTATCGCAGAAAAGCGACAGCTGGGTTATCCCTTCTTCGCAGAGAGCCGCCGACCGGGAAGATTCCCAGGGAAACAGGCGGGGCCGGCGGGACCGAAGCGCGGTCATCTCGGTCGCATGGCGAGAGCGAATCCTGTAAGGCGCTCTTGAGGGCGAGATTGTCGCACTCTAGAGAAACTTGCGGCCGAGGTCCCGGCTGCCGGAGCGCCGCATGCCTAGGAATGCACTGTATTGGATCATCGCCGCGGTGATTGGGATTGGGGGATACCTCGGGTATCAGCACTGGCGCGCCGCGCAATCGGCGCTGCCGCCGGGGATCGCTTCAGGGAACGGGCGGATCGAGGCGAAGCTCGTCGAGATCTCGCCCAAGGAGCCGCTGCGCATCAAGCAGATCCTCGTGGACGAGGGGGACCTCGTGCGTCCGGGCGAGGTTGTGGTGCGCATGGACACGGCGACCCTGCAAGCGCAGCTTGCCGAGGCGAAGCTCAACGTCGCGGCGACCGAGGAAAAGGTGGCGATCAGCAAAGCCACCATGGTGCGCCGCAAGGCGGAGATCGGTCTCGCCAAGGTCGAGGTGAAACGCAGCTCCGCTCTCGTTAAGGAGCGCGCGGGATCACAGCGGGAGCTCGACGTTCGCAACACGATGCTGCAAACGACGACGGCAGGGCTCGCGGAAGAAGAGGCGAAGCTGCGCACGACCGAACAGGAAGTCAGAGTTGCGGAGGCGAATGTCGCGACGATCCAGACCCGCATCGATGACGCCGTGCTCGTCTCGCCGGTTCGGGGGCGGGTGCTCTACCGGCTGGCGGAGGCCGGCGAGGTCGTGGCCGCCGGCGGCAAGGTGCTGACGCTGGTCAATCTCGACGACGTTTACATGGAGATCTTCCTGCCTTCCCAGGACGCCGCGCGCACAAGGCTCGGCGCGGACGCGCGGATCACCCTGGATGCTCTCCCGGACGTCGCCGTTCCCGGCAACGTCAGTTTCGTCTCGCCCCAAGCGCAGTTCACGCCCAAGCAGGTGGAAACGAGGAGCGAGCGCGACAAGCTGATGTTTCGCGTCAAGATTTGCGTTCCCGAGGACATCGTCGAAGCCCACCTCGACATCGTGAAGACCGGCGTGCGCGGCATGGGTTACGTCAAGCTCGATGAAACGGCCGCCTGGCCCGGGTTTCTGCAGAAGACCGTAGCTCCAAAAAGGAACTGACGCGCAGCGTGCAAAATCGGCTGCGCGCCCAGAGCCGCTAGCAAAAGGGCTACGCGATGTCTCAACCCGCATCTCCAGAGGTGACGCCCGCCGCCGCTGACGCGCCCGTGATTTCGGTCAAGGATCTGACGCATCGTTACGGCGCGACCCTTGCGCTCGACGCGCTCTCGCTCGACATTCCCGCCGGGCGCATGGTCGGCGTGATCGGACCGGACGGAGTTGGCAAGTCGACGTTCATGGCGCTGGTCGCTGGCTCGAAGAAAATCCAGCAGGGCAAAGTGATCGCGCTCAGCGGCGACATGGCCGACAAGCGGCATCGTCGCGACGCATGCCCGCGCATCGCCTATATGCCGCAAGGTCTCGGGAAGAACCTCTACTTCGAGCTCAGCGTCGAGGAGAACGTCGATTTCATGGCGCGGCTTTTCGGCCTTTCCGCCCAGGAGCGGCCGGCGAAAATCAAGGAGTTGCTCGAGGCGACGGGGCTGGCTCCGTTTCCCGATCGGCCGGCTGGCAAGCTTTCCGGCGGCATGAAGCAGAAGGTCAGTCTCTGCGGCGCGCTGGTGCACGAGCCCGATCTGCTCATTCTCGACGAGCCCACGACCGGCGTGGATCCGCTGTCGCGTCGCCAGTTCTGGACCTTGATCGACGACATCCGCCGCAAGCGGCCGAGCATGAGCGTCGTGATCTCCACGGCCTACATGGACGAGGCCCAACAATGGGACTGGATCGTCGCGATGGACGCAGGCCGCGTGCTCGCGACCGGCACGCCGAAAGAATTGATGGAGAGAACGGGAACGACCGATCTCGAAAAATGCTTCATCGCGCTGCTGCCTGAGGAAAAGCGTACGGGCCATGTCGAGCTTGCGATCCCGCCGAGGCCCGAGGGCAAGGCCGAGATCGCCATCGACGCCAAGGGTCTGACCCGGCGCTTCGGCAATTTTGTCGCCGTCGATCATGTGACCTTGACGATCGAGCGTGGCGAGATCTTCGGCTTTCTGGGCTCAAACGGCTGCGGCAAGTCGACGACGATGAAAATGTTGACCGGCCTGCTCCCGCCAACGGAAGGCAGCGCGACGCTCTTCGGCCAGGCCGTCGACGCCGGCAGCATGGAGGTGCGGAAAATCATCGGCTACATGACGCAGGCCTTCTCGCTTTATGGCGAGCTGACCGTCATGCAGAACCTCGTTCTCGACGCGCGCCTTTATCATATCCCGCCCGACAAGGCGAAGGCGCGCATCGACGAACTCGTCCAAAAATTCGGGCTCGGCCCCTATGTCGACGCGCTTGCTGGCGATTTGCCCATGGGTCTGCGTCAGCGGCTCTCGCTCGCCGTCGCCGTGCTGCACGAGCCGCAAATGCTCATTCTCGACGAGCCGACCTCCGGCGTCGACCCCATCGCGCGCGACAGCTTTTGGGAATTGCTCATCGAGCTCTCGCGCAGCCAGGGCGTGACGATCTTCATCACCACGCATTTCATGAACGAGGCGATGCGCTGCGACCGCATCTCACTGATGCATGCAGGCAAAGTGCTCGCCGCCGACGCGCCGCAAAAGCTCATCGAGGCGCGAGGCGCGTCTTCACTCGAGGAAGCCTTCATCGCCTATATGGAGGACGCCATCGGCGAGGCCACCGGCAAGGAAACCGAGGCGGTCGCCCTCGCCGCAGCGCCGGCTGAGGGCGCGGGGCATGCCGCGCGTTCCGACCTTTCGCTGCGCCTTGCTCGGCTGCTCGCCTACAGCGTCAATGAGACCATGCAAATCCTGCGCGATCCGGTGCGCCTCGCCTTCGCGTTCATCGGCTCGGCGCTGCTCATGCTGATCTTCGGCTTCGGCATCTCCTTCGACGTCGAACATGTGAGATACGCCAATTTCGACCTGGACCAGACAACCGAAAGCCGAGCCTATCTCGAACAGTTCGCGGGAGCGCCGCGCTGGTTCCAGAAAATGCCGGCGGTCCAATCCGTCGATGACGGCTTGAAACGCATGCAGTCGGACGCGATTTCGCTCATTCTCGAGATGCCGCCAAATTTTGGCCGAGACTTGCTCAAGGGGTCGAGACCCGAGGTCCTCGCAAAGGCGGACGGCGCTGACCCGTTTCGCGGAGAAACCATCACTCAGTATGTCCAAAACGTGCAGGACACGATGCTGCGCGACCCGACAAACGCTTTGCACATCCCGCCACAGAAATACACCGCCAATTTTCAGGAACGTTATATGTACAACCCGACCTTCGAGAGCATCTATGCGATGGTCCCGAGCATTCCGCCCATTCTTCTGATCCTCATCCCGGCGATCCTGATGGCGGTCGCGATCGTGCGCGAGAAGGAGCTCGGCTCGATCATCAATTTCTATGTCACTCCGACGGAACGCATGGAATATCTGCTCGGAAAGCAGATTCCCTACATCGCCATCGGCATGATCAATTACTTTATCATGATGGCGATGGCGGTCACGATCTTCTCCGTGCCGCTCAAGGGCAGCTTCCTGACATTGACGCTGTGCACGCTGCTCTATGTCGCCGCAACGACCGGCGTCGGCATGGTGATTTCGACCTTCACGAGCAGTCAGGTGGCCGCCGTCTTCATCACGACGATCCTGACGATGCTGCCGACAATCCAGTTTTCCGGCTTCTTGCAGCCGATTTCGACTCTCGTCGGTCATGCGCGACTTATCGGAACGATCTGGCCGACGACCTATTACATGCATGCGAGCAAGGGCGTGTTCACCAAGGGGCTCGGCTTGGATCTCCTCTGGCAGGACCTCGTCGTGCTCGCGATCACGATTCCCGTGCTTTGGGCCGTGAGCGTCCTGGCCCTCGCCAAGCAGGAGAAGTAGCGATGAACTCGCTGCTCAACATTCTCTGGCTTGGATTGAAGGAGCTGCGCAGCTTCGCGAGCGACATGGTGATGCTGGTCTTCGTCGTCTATTCCTTCAGCGCTTTGATCTACACCCAGGCGACCGGAACCTCGAGCGAGGTCAACAACGCCTCGATCGCTTTCGTCGACGAGGACAACTCCGCCCTGTCCAAGCAGCTCGCCAACGCGTTCTTTCCGCCCCGGTTTCAGGAGCCGGAGATAATCACCGCATCGGAAGTCGAGTCCGCGATGGACCGGGGGCGGTTCATGTTCGTCGTCGTCATTCCGCCGCGCTTCGAGTCCGATCTTCGCGCCGGCCGGCATCCCGACATTCAGGTGAACATCGACGCAACGGCGATGCAGCAGGCCTCGATCGGCGGCGGCTACATCAAGAACATCGTCAACGAACGCATCTCCAGCTTCTTCACGCGCACCGACATCAGGGCGCAGCCGCCGATCAATCTGGTCATTCGCCGTCTGTTCAACCCGAACGGCGTGTCCTCGTGGTTTACGAGCGTCGTCGCGATCATCAATCAAATCACGCTGTTGACGGTCGTGCTGACCGGCGCGGCGGTCATTCGCGAACGCGAGCACGGGACCCTCGAGCATTTGCTGGTCATGCCTTTGAGCTCGCTCGAGATCGCCCTGGCGAAAGTTTGGGCCAACAGTCTCGTCATTCTCATCGCCACGGCGGCGTCGCTTTATTTCATTGTCATGAAAGCGCTGGAGGTGCCCTTCGCGGGGTCGGTCACGCTGTGGTTTTCCGGCGTGCTGCTTTATCTGTTTTTCGCCACGGCGCTCGGAATGTTCCTCGGCACGGTCTCGCGCTCCATGGCGCAATTCGCGCTTCTGATCATCTTCGTGAACGTCATGCTGCAATTGCTTTCGGGGGGCTCGACGCCGATCGACAGCCAGCCGGTCTGGATGCAGTACATGACGTTTTTCCTGCCCTCGCGGCACTTCGTCGCCTTCTCGCAAAAGATCATCTACCGCGGCGGCGGGTTCGAGGCCGTGTGGCCGAATTTCGCAGTCGTCGCGATCATTGGCTCCGCGTTCTTCCTCTACAGCCTGTATATGTTCAGGAAATCGATTGCGGTCTCGAAATGAGCAAGGATGCGCGACGGAAATCTTGGAGCCAATTTGGCCTTGATCACGAATTAACCAGCTTGACCGGGGCGGCGCATGGCGCGCAAGTCTTCGCATTCCCTGAAGGAATAGCGGGAGCCGTTATGAAGCGTGCATCGAATGCGCTGCGGGTGAGTGTGAAGAGAGCGTCGGAGATCGGCCGGCGCGGCGGGACTGCTTGGCCTCACGGTCCTTACCGTCGGTTGCGCCGTGGGCCCCGACTTCGTTCCTCCGGAAGTTCCGGTCCAGGACAATTGGCTCGAGAGCCGCGATCGGCGCCTCAGCGAGCAGGCCGGTCCGCGCCTCTACTGGTGGAAGGTCTTCAAGGATCCGACGCTCGACCGACTCGTCGGGATCGCGTCCGATGAGAATCTTCCGCTTCAGGTCGCGGGTTTGCGCATTCTCGAGTCGCGCGCGCAACTGGGCGTGGCGGTCGGCAATCTTTTCCCGCAAGTCCAGGAAGGCGAGGGCTCCGCGCAAGAAAATCTCTTGAGCTCGCGCGTCGCGAACCAGAACAGGGAAGGATTCAGACATGTCTTCCCCATCTACAATCTCGGCTTTCAGGCCGCTTGGGAAATCGACTTCTGGGGAAGGCTGCGTCGCAACGTCGAGGCCTCCGAGGCCAAGCTCCTGGCCACAGCGGCCGACTACGACAACGCGCTCGTGTCGCTCACCGCCGAGGTCGCACGCGACTACACGTCTATGCGGACTTACGAATCGCTGATCAACCTCGCGCGCGAGAACGCGAAGGTCCAGAAGGAGGGTCTGGATGTCGCCGAGTTGCGGTTCCGCAACGGCGCCGTTTCCGCGCTCGATGTGACGCAGGCGCGCACGCTGCTGGAGAGCACGCTCGCGACGATCCCGCAGTATCAGGCCGAGTGGCAAAAATGGAAAAACGCGCTGAGCGTGCTGCTCGGGCGCCCGCCCGGAGCCATCGAGCCCCTGCTCGGCCGGCCTGCCGGAATACCTTCGGCGCCAAAGAGAATAGCCATCGGACTGCCGGCCAATCTGCTTCGCCGTCGCCCCGACATACGCGCCGCCGAACTCACTGCCGCAGCCGAAAGCGCCCGCATCGGCGCCGCCGAGGCTGAGCTCTACCCGCGCTTCGTCTTGTTCGGCGAGATCGGCGTGCAGGCGAGCGACGTCCACAAGCTCTTCGCGCCGCACAGCCTCGCCTACACGCTCGGACCGACCTTCACATGGCCCATTCTGAATTACGGGCAGATCACCAATAACGTGCGCGCGCAGGACGCGCGCTTCCAGCAGGCGCTCGTGAATTATGAGCAGACCGTGCTCGCCGCGCAACGAGAGGTCGAGGACGGGCTGATCGGCTATCTCAAGGAGCAGGAGAGCGCCGTCAATTCGGAGCGGTCGGTGGCGGCCGCGCTCGAGTCGGTGCGCCTCTCGATGATCCAATATCGCGAGGGCGCGACGGATTATCAGCGCGTGCTCGATTCGCAGACGTCCCTGCTGCGGGAAAGAAACCGGCTCACGGAGACGCGTTCGGCGATCGCGCTCAATCTGATCGGCGTCTATCGGGCGCTCGGCGGCGGTTGGGAGATCCGCAACGGCAAGCCGGTCGTTCCGGTGGAAGTGCAGGCGGACATGGCGGCGCGCACCAATTGGGGCGATCTGCTGCCGGCGCCCCCTCCCCCGCCGACCGACGCTCTGCCCTTGCCCACGCCGGCGGGCGAAGCGCCTGCCCTGCGGCCGCCCGGACTGGTGAGCCCTGCCTCGCGAATGGCTCCAGCGCCGCCTGCGCCTCGAGCGCCAGCTGCAAAGCTTCGTCGACGCCTTCGCCTACCGATACGACCACTATCGGCCTCGTGAGGCGCTTGCGGGAAAACCCAGGCCGAGTATCTCCAGGCCCAAGGCTACGGACGAACCCACCCGTTTCATATGTAATGAACGCGGGCAGGTCCTTGCGAAAAACTCCAAGCAGGAGCATCATTGCGTCCGGGATGGGCCATCCGGCGCATCGCGGTGGTTGCGTGCTTTGAAAAGATAGGACGGCTTTTAAGCTAACTAACTCCAGAGCCATACAATCTCTTCAATAGCTGCGTTTTCTGTATCCCCGAGTATCGGGGCGGATACACATGGGGCGGGATCAGCTCGAGGATTTTTTGGACGGCCTTGAGCGCCTAAAGAACCAACAAAATCATTACACGAGAAAAACGACGTCAAGGCGCTTTAGCCGGAAATCCGAAGTATCTGGCTTCTGATTTTGCGAGGATTTTTCGCCTCAATTTGGACGGGTTTTCGCAACGCAACAGAGCCGCTGATAGTTGATCGATGCAAATCTCTCAATTCTGGACAAGAGATCATGATTACGCAGGACGTCTACCTTGGAAGAGCGACAAACCTGTTAAGCGGTTTCAAACCGGACTGGAACCCGCAAGATCCGGCGTGCATCCCACTGTTCGACACCGAAAAGCCGCCCTTAGAGATCGAAAAGGTCGCTGTCGAGTTGAACGAGGCTCCATGGTGTTGTTTCCCGCGCATCACTCTGCACGACACGGCCGAAAGTCTATTGAGCCAACTGTTCCCATATCACGTTGGTAAGTGCGCGGACGATCGCGCCGCCCCTGACATTCCTCCTGGCCCGCTGCTGATCCGGGATAAGGACAGCGAGGCGGCTACGAGGAAGCTATCCAAATCCCTGGGCGTCGACCTGTCCAATCCAAACTTTGGTTTTTCGCTGGTCATCCTGGAGCGGAAAAGCGGTGAGGGGTCTCATTACTTATTCAAAAATGGCATCTACGTAAATCCCAATCCCTTTAACCCGGACCCTCACGCAGGCGTCACAAAAGATTTTCTCAAGGCGATCGCCCGACTGCGGCACGGCAAAAACTCTACAAACGGCCTGGACGATCCCCTCCTCAGCGAGACGAACGCAAACGCGTTTATTAAGTCTTTTCAGGTCTGGGGGACGCACTTCATTTCGAGAGTGGCGGTCGGCGATCGCATGTTCCAGGTTTTCGCGCATCCAAAGGACCGCTTTGCAAAGATAAAGACGGCTTATTCTGTCCCTGATAATATGCTGTCGGGACCGGGGGCCGCGTCTTTCGCGCAGTTCACTACCGACGTCAGTCTCGGGCATTTCGGTTACGTCGCCGAATACGGGAGCTTGCTCGTCGCAAGTGGAGATAAGAAGGTCGAAGCGAGTATCCAGGACGGAGAATGGCTCGACGAAATCTGGGCAAAAAGGACCAGTATCTTCGCACCGTTTCAGCCTGGCGCCAACATCACAATCGACCAAATGAACGAACATTTTCGCGAGAACGCTCCTTACGCGTTTGAATTGCACTCGCTTGACCTGTGCGCCGAGTTCGACCGTCGTCGTCTCTGGCGGCGCATCTTGAAGGCGGCTTTATACGAAAAGTATACGGACGGCATCCACCCGAACTTCGCCTGTGAAGACGATCGTGATTTCGACAAATTATTGCCTGACGACTCAACTGGCTTCGTTTCAACCATTGCCACGCCCTACATCAACACTTACAATAAGCGGATTGACTTAGCTCAGGTCCAACTGATCGCGGGAGAGGAAGTCAAGGAGGCGACCTTTTTCACCCACGTGCTGTCGCATACGGGCGCGTCCCAGGCGAAGTTGCCTGGCCTCGACGTGGCGCTGGTCTCGCAGATCCTCGACTTCCGCTCTGAAGATGGCAGGCCCAAGCAGCTGCAATTGACCCATACGGCTTTCCAGAAATATGCACTTCGCTGTCACACATGCTTGGGTGCGTTACTGATCACCAACGATGGCGACGGCAGCCGACACACGGTGGTTGACGGGTTGCGCTACGTGCTGATCGCCGGACAAGACGGCCGTTACGGCGTCGCCGTTGATCTGAATCTCCGTACCCCGCCACCGGTGGAATTCCTGCCAAGGCTTAGTTCCGCCTTCGAGTTCGCGTTCACTTTTGCGCAAGCGGTGGTCAGCGATCGTCGGGTAAACGACAGCAACAGCGTTCAGATGCTCATTCATGAATTTCTGATTTGGATGACGCGGGAAATCATCCCAGAGAGCGCCGCCGAAGACATGGCGTTGCTGGATCTGCGAGTTCGCTGTCTGGACTTGGCCAAACTCGCCGCCGATCCGAACGCTGGAAGCTTTGTGCCGATCCTGCCTTTTCGAGACTACGAAAAAGAGACCGAAAAACTGCTTGAATTTGTCAGTGCAATCAACGATGCGCTCCTTGAGTATCAGCAGGCCATCGCCTTCCGCAAGCAGCAAGAGCTGATCATAAACGTAGGCAAGGATCTGGATAAAGCGATCAGGGAATCAGGCGACCTGCTTGTCGGCATCATTAATGCCGGCGCTGCCCAACAGGAGGGGATGGCCAAGTTCTACGATGAAATTATCGAGCGGCAGAAGCAAGAGCAGGTGCTTCAGCAGGGCAAATCCGATGGGCTCGAGCGTGCAGTGAATGAACAGCGCGGGAATGTGCTCTCCGCGGTCGCGGGTTACGAGCAGGCGGTCAAGGCTTGGAAGATAACCGAAGGGGTCAGGTTCGGGCTGGAGGTGGCCAGCACCCTCTTACAACTGGGCGTTACCTTCGACTTGCCCGCAAATGCAATCAGCAGCGTTGCCGCCCTGGGTCTGACCGCGCAGCGGGTGCAGAAGATGGTCAACGTGCTCTCACAGACGAACAAGCTGTACACCGGAGGGCGTGAAGACGATACCAGCCATGAAAAACGCCCAGAGCGCGCTGGACAAGCTCGACGAATTCGATGTTGGGGTGCCGGCAGAACTGGCCTGGGACGAGATGGACGACAACTTAAAGGAGGTGCTGGCCACAGGGCCTGACGGCGATATCGTCAAGCCCGCGAAGGCCAGGCTTTCGAAGGAATTCACGATCCTGTCGCGTCGCGGAAAGGCCTGGCTCAGCACCCTCGGTGAGACCCAGAAACTCTCGCGCGAGATCTATTTCAACCAGCGTCAGCGCGACATGAGCCTCGAGCAGGCGATACGCCTGACGGAATTGGAGATCAACCTCAATCCACCCAAAGGCGAGCCTCTTGATCGAGATAAGATCGATCTCATCGGGCTCACGGGAAGCTTGTCCTATATGAGCAACAAAGCGCTGGTGATGCTCAGCGCCGCCTTCACGCTTCAAGATCAGGCGCGGCAATATCGGTTCCTGCAGCCTCCGACGGCGATTTAGTCGTTCAGCCTCCTGACCTTCCGAGACGCGGTGGCGCGACAGGAGGGGGCGACGATAGCCGCCAAGACCGCGCTCGGGAAGCTCCAGCCAGCCACGACGACGCCAATCGAGTTCGTGATCGACGGCATAGAAGTCGAATTGCTGATCAATGGCAACGCCTTCACCTTCGCCATTCGCCTGGATAACGAAGAGTTTTTCAAATACGTCCACGCCCGCGTATTGGCGGTCGTGGTCAGTATCGACGGGGTCTATTTCACCGAAAGCGGCGAATATCTGGTGAACCTTGCCTTCGGCGGCAACCCCTATTTCGATCGCAACCCAATCCGGGAGAACATGACTTTTCGCACCCCGCAACGTGAGCGGACTTACGTATACCAGCTACCCGACAATACGCCGAAGTTCACGGACGGCGGTTATTCATGGTCGAAAGACGTCAGTCCGGTGACGCCATTCTCGGCCTGGCAGATCAGCCTGCCGCCCACGAGGACGAACAAGGGCCTAGTCTTCGAGAACACGACCGTCCGGGTCTGTCTCAGCTTCGTGCTCGAGGCGCGCATCAAGGACGCTCCGCGCTTGCGCCTGAAGGCTCAGACGGATGGAGCGCCGCGGGCGGCGATTACCAAGGAAGAATTGGTCACCGAAATGTATGCGGCTGGCTCAGTCTTGAACGGCTGGGACGTCGTCTACACCATGTCTCTGGAACAGATAAACTCGACCATGGCGGCTCAATACGAAGAAAACCAGCGTATCCATCCGTACGGCGGCAAGATCGAGGTGGAAACGCGCGATCACGTCGCGGGCGACGCTTACGCGATCATGCGCCTCGGCATGACCTACGGCTATCCAAGAATCACGTTTTTGCACAATAACGAGAGGCAACTTAAGGTAGAAATGGTGATTAGGTCCGGTCTCTTGGAGAAATGTTTTCAGATTGGCGAAGGCAATCCGATATGCGATCCGCCCGTGTCAATAGAGAATGACACTTTGACCGCATATGTCCCCATTGTGATGATCGAAGGCTTTGTCAAGCCGGACAAGGATGGAGCCCAGACCTGGAGCGTGGTCCTGGACTTCACCAAGGGGAGCTTCACGGTCGAGAACATTGAAATGAGCCCCAACCAAAAAACCAGTTTCAGCGAGGCGGTGAAGCGCTGGTTCACAGATAATCCAGTGACCTACGTGATTAACTCGCTTGACCTGTCGAAAATCTCCACCCTCGACGCGATGCGGCCGAACGAGTTCCGGTTCAAGACCTGGACAACGCCTGCAAACGTGAAAGTCCTTCAGCTATACATCACTACGGGCAACCGGCCGGCGTTAATCTATGACCGGGCCAATCTGAACAACTGCGACGAACCCCTGCCTTATGGCTACAACTCTTCGATGATGATCTCGAGCCGGCTCTTCTATGAGGAGGTCCTGCCCAGCAGCCTGAACAAGGAGGGGTGGAGGATAAAAGGCGTCGCCAAGGGAGGCGAACCAACAAACGTCAAAGACTCATGGTACGGGGAATATGCCTTAGGCAAGGTGCGCGGCATTTTGGATCTCAGCCCTTTGTACGATGGTTACCAGGTAGGAAGTGGATCGAACTACACATTCAAAGAAAGGTGGGCTTGGCTAAGAGAGCCCGGCGACCCTCCGCCTCCCCGATTCCCTCCTTCAGGGGGCCCGGCTGCATTCCGCTACACCCTTGAATGGGATATCTCTGGAATGACCCTCCGGCCCGATAAGGATGGGCGCATGAGGCTGAATTTTTTCCACCAGGCCACGCAGGATTTCATGTATTCTGGCGGGGTGTTTACATATTATACCGACAGCAGGAGAATTATCGACTATTATGAAAATCCCATCACGACCGAATACAATATCCATATTAACAGTATCGTTCCGATCATTATTATGAATTCCGGACGAGAGCAAACACTTCATGTTGATATCAAGAATGTTAATCCAGATGTGAGCGGGCATTTATCTGGCGGCGGTCCATGCAATTCTGATAACCTTCAGGCAATTTTTAATCGAAATCTCAAGGAACAGCTTCCAGATCAAATCAAGAATCAGCTGAAGGTGAGTTTTGATCCCATCTCGATCTTCGCGCTGAAAAACCTGTTGTTTCCGACGAAAAACTATATCGATATGGAGTATGTCGCCGCCCCCGGCGACATACTCCTGCTGGGGAACTTCAAGAAGGACGCATGAGCGGAACGACCTCGCCGAGAAGCTGAAGCAACGCGCCAAAGAAGGCTCGCGACCCAGGACGAAAAGGCCGCTTGCGGGTAATTACCCAGGGGTGAAGCGACCTTGAGCGCGCAAGGGCTCCAGCCGATGGCGTAAGGGCGGCGATCGTCTGGGCGTTCAGGGCGTGATCGTCTGAAGGATGGTCCCGAAGGGCTCGGCGCCGTTGAGGCGAGCGGTGTCGAGCGTGGTGCGCACGGCGGCGTCATGATCCGCGGCCCATTTGGCGCGGAAGCCGTTCGTCACCTTGCGTTGGATCACCGCGGGCCGCAGCGCGCGCTCGCAATCATTGTTCGTCGGCTCGACCTCGCCGGGATAATCGCAGAACGTCAGCAGCTGATCGCGCGCCCGCGCGATCTTGGCCAAAAGCTCTCGCGCGATGGGACAGTCCGTCTGCGTTTGCAAGATGTCGGCGATCTGTCGCTCCAACGCGCGCCGCTTGGATCGCACGGTGGACTCCGCGAGCTCCGCCATGCGCTTTGCGAAGGCGAACACCGCATCGAACCACAGCTTCAGCCGCAACACCACATAGTCATCGGACGCCTCCATGCCGTAGGCCGTGTCGCGCGCGAGATGGGCGAGACAGGTCTGCTGAGCTTCTGCGTGGTTTTGCTGGGCGCTGTAGCGATCGGAGGTCCAGACCTTCGGACGCGCCCCGTTCATGGTCTCGCGCACGACCTCGGCCGAGCGGGTGAACGCCGCCTTATGAACCACGGCGGCTTTGCAACGGAACACCCAGTGGTAGGCGTTGACGCCTTCGATGTGTACGCCGGTCTCGTCGCTGGCCACGCACGTCGCCTGGCGCAGGACGACGAGCGCTTGGCCGCGCTTCTTCTCGAAAGCCGGCGCGGCGCGCGCGAACATGTTCATCAGCGCGCCCTGGCTCACCGTCAGGCCGAAAAGATCGTCGAACAGCCGCTGCAAGCGCTCATAGGAGAGCGCTTGCAGGCTCTTGAGATAGATCGCGAGCGCGTGAATGCGCGGCCCGAACGGCGTCTCCTGCGCGACCGCCGGCGCGTCCGCTTTCGTCGCGCCGCCACAGCACGTGCAGCGGATCGCAAAGCGCCGATGCCGTCGCACGAAAGGCCGCACGGGCGGAATCTCGATCTCGTCATATTCGCCGATCAGCTCGGCCGGCGCGCCATCTTCGAAGGCGCAGCCGCAATGCTCGCAATGCGTCGGAACGTGGTCGCGGAACTCGTCGGGATCTGCGCAAAGGTCCCGCTTGTGGCCCTCATGACCGGGCTTCGCGCCACCGGGCTTGGCGTTCTCGCGCCGCTCCTTGCGGTCCGTCGAGGGCGGCTTGGAGGATGTGCGCGACGACTTGTCGGGGCGCTGCAAACGCAGCACCAGCTCGATCAGCTCCTCTTTCGAAAGGCGCTCCAGCTCGTCGCGAATTATTTGAATTTTGAATTATCGCGCCGGAAGCTGCGCAAGACCCTGGCGAAAACCCACCGAAAACGCAGGAATTGCCAAGCTCACGTCACCCGTGGGTAATTACGCTTGCGGAGGCTTGTGATCGAGCGCCCGCAACGCTCGCCGCAGCGTCTGCGCCGGCGCGACGGCCGTTGGCGAATGGGAGAAAACGCCGGTGCCGGTCGAGCTGCTCTTCACCGAAACGTGGCGTGCTCGTCGAAGTCCTCCCTCCGGCGCATAAGGGCGATGAGAACAATACGCGCTGAGCCGGACACAGATTTGACCCCGGGCGGGCAAACCTCTACAATCACTTCCACGCTGCCGCCCCTCTCGGGGCGGCGGTTTGTTTTTTGGGCTCCAGCGCGCCGCAGCCCCTCCTCCAGACGACGCGCCGCCCAGGGGAGCGAGAGCTTTGACGTCGGCGCTTTACCCGACCTACGCCCGCGCGGACCTCGCCTTCGAGAGCGGCGAGGGCCCTTGGCTCGTCGCGAACGACGGCAGGCGCTATCTCGATTTCGGCGCGGGAGTTGCGGTCAACTCGCTCGGTCACGGGCATCCGCATCTCGTCGACGCCCTGCAGCGCGCCTCGACGCAGCCCTGGCACGTCTCCAATCTCTATCAAATTCCCCATGCGGAACGGCTCGCGCGCCGGCTCGTCGAGGCGACCTTCGCCGACGAGGTTTTTCTCTGCAACTCCGGGGCGGAAGCGATCGAATGCGCGATCAAGACCGCACGTAAGTTCCACGCCGCCAATGGCGAACCGCAGCGCTACCGGCTGATCACCTTCGAGGGCGCCTTCCACGGGCGCACGCTCGCGACTCTGTCCGCAGGCGGCAATCAAAAATATCTCGAAGGCTTCGGGCCGCCGGTCGAGGGTTTCGATCAGGCGCCCTTCGGCGACTTGGCGGCCGTCGAGACGCTGATCGGACCCGAGACGGCGGGCGTGCTGATCGAGCCGATCCAGGGCGAGGGCGGCATTCGCGTCTTTCCGAACGAGTTCCTGCAGGCGCTGCGCGCGCTGTGCGACCGGCGCGGGCTGCTTCTCGTCCTCGACGAGGTGCAAACCGGGGTTGGCCGCCTGGGAAGCTTTCTCGCCATCGAGAAATCAGGCGTTTCGCCCGACATCGCGGCGCTCGCCAAGGGGCTCGGCGGCGGGTTTCCGATCGGCGCGTGCCTTGCGACGAAAGAGGCGGCCAAGGGCATGACGCTTGGCGCCCATGGGTCGACTTTCGGCGGCAACCCGCTCGCAGCGAGCGTCGCCAATGCGGTGCTCGACGTCGTTCTCGGGGAAGGCTTCCTCGAGCGCGTCAATCGGCTGGGGCCGCTGCTGCGCCAGCAGCTTGCCGAACTCGAGGACGAGCATCCGCGGATTATCGACAGCGTGCGCGGCGCCGGGCTCATGCTCGGCGTCAAGACGCGCGTGACCAATCTCGATTTCCTCAAAGCGGCGCGCGAGGCGGGGATTCTCCTCGTCGCAGCGGGCGACAATGTCGTTCGCCTCTTGCCGCCGCTCATCATCGACGACAGCCATATCGCGGAAGCCAAAAGACGCCTGGGCGCCGCCTGCCTTTCGCTTGAGCGCGAGGCGATTGCGGGAGCGGCGCAGTGATGACGACGCCTTCGGCAAAGGGCGCGCCGCGCCACTTCCTCGATATTGCTCAGCTTCCCGCGAGCGAGCTGCGCGCCATTCTCACGCGCGCGGCGACAATGAAGGCCCATCGAGTCAAGGGCGTCTTGTCCACGGAACGCCCGCTCAGCGGCAAATTCCTCGGCATGGTCTTCGACCGGCCCTCGACGCGCACCCGCGTGTCCTTCGACGTGGCGATGCGCGAGCTCGGCGGCGAGACGATCATGCTGACCGGCGCCGAGATGCAGCTCGGCCGCGGCGAGACGATCGCCGACACGGCGCGCGTGCTCTCGCGCTTTCTCGACGCGGTGATGATCCGCATCCTCGACCGCGACGATCTGCTCGAGCTCGCCGAATACGCCGCCGTGCCCATCATCAACGGATTGACGAAACATTCGCACCCTTGCCAGGTTATGGCGGACGTGATGACCTTCGAAGAGCATCGCGGCCCGATCGCCGGACGTAGGATCGCCTGGAGCGGCGACGCGAACAATGTGCTGACGAGCTGGATCCAGGCGGCGCAGCGCTTCGACTTCGAGATCAACGTCGCGACGCCGAGCGACCTGCGGCCCGCCAAGGAAATCGTCGAGTGGGCGAAGACGAACCGCGCCAAGCTCAATCTCTGCCACGATCCCTATGAGGCGGTCGCCGGCGCCGACGCCGTCGTCACCGACTGCTGGGTGTCGATGGGCGACGGGGAAGAAGCGTATCGGCACAATCTCCTCGCGCCGTTCCAGGTGGACGAAAAGCTCATGAAGGCGGCGAGCAAGGACGCGATCTTCCTGCATTGCCTGCCGGCGCATCGCGGCGAGGAAGTGACCTCGACCGTGATCGACGGCCCGCAGTCGGTCGTTTTCGACGAGGCCGAAAATCGATTGCATGCCCAGAAGGGCATTTTGACGTGGTGCCTTGAGGCGAGCGCGTCGTGAAGGGCGAGCCGGCGAGCCGCCCCGTCTCGCACGAGCCCAAGGACGACAGCGTGCTGGCCTTCGCCGTGCCGAAGCTCGATCTGCGCGGCCGCATCGTGCGGCTGGGGCCGGCGGTCAACGAGATCCTGACGAACTACCCCTATCCGGAGTCGGTTGCGCGCGCGCTCGGCGAGGGCGTCGCGCTCGCCGCGCTGCTCGGCTCGATGATGACGCGTCGCGACCGGTTCCAGCTGCAGACGCGCAGCGACGGCGCGATCGATCTGTTGATCGTCGACTATGATCCTCCGGGGCGGCTGCGCGGCTTCGCGCGTTACGACAGGGCGGGAGAAACGCCCGTCGGCGCCCCGGCAGACCTGCTCGGGCATGGCCATTTGGCGCTCACGATCGAGAATCCCGAGGAGGACACGCGCCACCAGGGCGTCGTCGCGCTCGAAGGCGAAGGCTTGGCCCTCGCCGCCTTCGAATATTTTCGACAGTCCGAGCAGATCCCCTCCTTCCTGCGGCTAGCGGTCGCCGAAGTCGTGGGGCCGCAGGGCCGGTGCTGGCGCGCCGGAGGGATCTTGTTGCAATTCCTGCCGCCGACTGCCGGCGCACTCGTCGCGGCGACGGATGACGTTCCGGATTCGTGGACCGAAGGAGTCGCGCTCGCGAGCACAATCGCGGATCACGAACTCGTCGACCCGAGTCTCTCGGCGGAGCGCGTGCTCTACCGTCTTTTTCACGAGCGCGGCGTCACGGTCGAAAACGCCCGGCCATTAGAGGCGGGATGTCGCTGCTCGGACGAACGCGTCGAAAACATGCTACGGAGCTTTTCGGCGCAGGACCGCGCCGACATGGTCGGAGACGACGGCCGCATCGTCGTCACCTGCGAATTCTGCAACAAGCGCCGGGTCTACGATCCGTCGGAGCTCGATTGAGGCGCGACGCCGCCAACCTTGCGGGCGCCGGCGCTTCGTGGCACAGCGTGACTTGGTTTCCTCAGGCGAGAGTCCGCGGTGAACAAGACCGAACTGCGAAAGTTGCAGGCCTTCCTGCGCAAGTCCTTCGGCAACGAAGAGGTGCTCGTCGGGCTCGACCCCAAGGACGAGGATGCCGCGGCGGTGCGTCTCGGCGAACGCCAGATCGCCAAGATCACCATCGACGACGAGGACGGCGACCGCTCTTTCGCCTTCGCGATGAAGATTCCGGTCGGCCGCGAGGTCTTGCAGTCCTATCTGCAGAAGCTCTTCGAGAACCCGCGCTTGACGCTCGCGGCGCGCGGTCGCAAGGGCGATTTCGTCGAGCTCAACAGCGGCGAAGATTTCCTCGGCGTCATCTCGGCGGACGACGCCAAGGGTTCGAGCTACACGCTGCAGATCGCCATTCTCGACATCGATCTCGACGAGTTTTGAGCGCTTCGAACGCGCTCTAAAACTGGATGCTGCGATTCCCCATGTGCGCGCTGCTGTGCAGCGTCGCCCGTCGCGTCCCGGCATAAGTGAGCATCGGCAGGCTCGATGCTCACTATGCCAGCGTCTGTCGGGGGCATCCACGCCGTGACGCGCCACGTGCTCGCAGATTAAACGTTCCGGTTCAATGTCTTGCGATTGCACGGCGGGATGGCCGGGACGAGCCCGGCCATGACGACCATTGGTTTCTGCTTGCGTTCCTGCTGCATTACTTCACGTCGAGCAGCTCGACCTCGAAGAGGAGCGTCGCATTCGGCGGAATCACGCCGCCGGCCCCGCGCGCTCCATAGCCGAGATTGGCCGGAATGATGAGCGTGCGCTTGCCGCCGACCTTCATCGTCGAGACGCCTTCGTCCCAACCGGGGATGACCTGGCCGACGCCGATCGGAAATTGGAACGGCTGACCGCGGTCCTTCGAGCTGTCGAATTTCTTGCCCTTGGCGCCGTTCTCATAGAGCCAGCCGGTGTAATGCACCGAGACGGTCTGCCCGTTCTTGGGCTCGGCGCCGGTTCCGACCTTCGTGTCGATGACCTTGAGGCCGGAAAGCGTCGTCACAGCCTTGCTGTCGTCGACCGCCGCCGCGGGGCCCGCCGCCGCCGCGCCGAGCAGCGGCAGAGACAGAAGGAAACCGGCGAGGGCCTTGGCGAGAGTGTTCTTCATGCTGCTGTCTCCGTGGGGATATGAGATCGGCTTCAGGAGAGAAGCCCGTTGTCGCGGGCGAGCTGCGCCAGATCCTTCTGTGGGCGCGCGCCGAAATGCGAGATGATCTCGGCGGCGGCAAGCGCACCGAGCCTGGCGCTTCTATCGTGCGGCAAGCCCTGCGTGAAGCCTGCGAGAAAGCCTGCCGCGAAAAGGTCGCCCGCGCCGGTCGTGTCGACGATCTCCTCGACCGCGAACGCGGGGACGCTCACGACGCTCGCAGCGTCGGCGACGACGGCGCCTTTTGCCGAGCGCGTCACCACGCCAAGCAGGCCTTTCTCCGCCCGCAGCGCCGTGAGCGCCGTGTCGAAATCGGCGGTCTGATAGAGCGAATGCAGTTCGCTTTCATTGGCGAAGACGATGTCCACGATCTGGTCGCGTATGAGCCCGAGGAATTCGTCGCGATAGCGGTCGACGCAGAAGGCGTCTGAGAGGCTCAGCGCGACCTTGCGACCCTTCGCCCGGCTGGCTTTGGCGGCCTTTAGGAACGCCTCCTTGGCGGCCGGCGGGTCCCAAAGATAGCCCTCCAGATAGAGGACCTTGGCGTCCGCCGCCTGCGCTTCGTCGATGTCGGCGGAGCCAAGCGCCTGACAGGCGCCGAGAAAGGTGTTCATCGTGCGCTGGCCGTCCGGCGTGACGAAGATCAGGCAGCGGGCGGTCGCCGCGCCGTCTTTGGCGAAAGGCGTCCCGAAAGCCACGCCGGCGTTGCGAATGTCATGCGCGAATTCGCGACCGGCGTGGTCCTCCTTGACCTTGCCGACGAAGGCGACGCGGCGCCCGAGGCTCGCGAGGCCCGCCATCGTATTCGCGGCGGAACCGCCGGAGACGATCGTCGTCGGCCCCATAGCGGCGTAAAGCGCCTCGGCGCGGGCCTCATCGACGAGCTGCATCGCGCCTTTGTGGAGGCCTGCGCGAGAGAGCGCGTCATCCTCGGCGCGGGAAAGCACATCGACGATGGCGTTGCCGACGCCAAGCACGTCGAGAGTTCGTGGACATAGAGTTGGATCCCGTGCGTTCAGGAGAAGCCGGCCTCGAGAGTCGAGGCGCGGGTTTCCTAGCGCGCTTTCCGCACGAAGGGAACCATTCGAGCGATCAGAAATCGGGCCAGATCAAAAAGCTGGAGGGAGTTCTGATCGCAACGTCCAAAAACGACTGTGAGCCCTCTGCGCCGGCTCCGATTTCCTGAAGCTCTGGACTAGCGCGCTTCCCGCTCGAATCGTTCGAGCGATAAGAAATCGCACAAAATTAGAATGTTGGAGCGAATTCTGGTGGCAAAAGTCTGTCAACTCTTGCGGAATTCGCTCTAAGGCGACGCGTCTTGAGATGCGCCCCCACCTTCGCGCTGGAAACGGGTGAGACGATCGACCGGCAGCGGCTTCCCGGCCTTATGGGCCGCGATCCATTTGCGAAGTTCAGCCACGTGACTGCTTTCCTCAGCGACGAATCCTTTGGCAAGCGCTTTGATCTCAGGATCGCCGGTCGAGTTGAGAATTTTCTGATAATAATCGAGACCTTCGGCTTCCGCTTCCAACGCGATCTCGAGCGCCTGCTCGCGGCCGATGAGGGGATCGGCGCCCCAGATGGCCGCCGTCTCCGGACTTTCGAGACCCTGCCAATCGAAGTCGTTCGACTCCATCGCCGGGATGTCGCGAAATCCAGAACGCGCTCGCGAAACAGCGAGGTGTTTTCTCGAGTAGTCAGCCAAGATTCGAAATAGCTTGCCGACGTCGCGATTGCCGCATGACTCCATCGCGTCGGCCAACTCATCGTATCGCGCCGCCGCCTCCTGCTCGAGCTTGATCGAATATGCGAGAAACTCCTCGACGGATTGCATGGTCTTTCCTTCGCTTGCCTTGCCGGCGGGACGCGCCCGCCGGCAGCACGCTTCTCAGTTCTCGGTTGCGCCAGGCGAATGTTTGGTGTCCCACTCCTCGCGCGTCACCCAAGCCTCAAGAATTTTGAGGTGCTCAGCCTCTTCCTTGACGAACTCCTTCGCCAAGGCCTCGACTTCCGGCGTGTTCGTGGTCGCCGCAACGGCGCAATAAAATTCATAGCCACGCCGCTCGCCTTGCAAAGCCGCCTTTAACGCGTCGAGCCGCGACAGCGACGGATCGGCCGCCCACACGGAAGCGCGCTCGGGCGTCACGTGCTCAGGCCAGACGTAGTCCGGCGGGAGATGTGCTTCGAGATCGATCGAGCCGGCACGCGCCTTCGCCTCGGCGAGATGGAGGCGCGAGAAACTGCCGAGCTGTCGGAACAGCGCTGCGACGCGCTGATTGCCGCAGGCTTCCATGGCCGCCGCCAGCCGCTCGTAGTGGACGGCGGCGTCCTCTTCCACCCGGACCGTGTAGCCGAGAAAATCTTGGACCGTCGAGATCTTTGTCCCGCCTGTGAATCGTTTGGCGGCATGGGTAATGTGCGGCCCCTGGGCCGGCATGGTTTCGTCGCCGGGGAAATCGACGAGAATGTCTTCATTTCGCACGAAATACTGACAGGCCAATCGATAGCGCGGCGGCATGTCGTTCGTCTCCGCATTCTCGATTTCCGTTTTGGAAATTTTTCCAAGCTGTTTCAGCAGCTCCTTCTCTTTCTCTGTCAGAGCAATCCCGTATTGCCTGTTTTGGCTGAGATGCTTCACTTCGACGAGGCAGGAGCCGCACTCGCCGTCCTGGCAGTCAAAAGGAATTGGAATCTTATGAGCCTTCGCGACAGCCAACAATGTTCCGCGATCGCCTGCCACCGCGTAAACCGTCACGTCTTTCGACATGACGGGTGACGAAAAAGTTACGTTAGCCACGGCCGTCCCCTCGCTTTGCTGCATTGTGTTTAGAGCCCCCTCGTCGGGGATCGGCTAGGCAACGAGCAACAGATGTGCCAGCTCTCGTGCAACACTTTTCTTGCTTCAGCCGACGAGAATCCAGTATTTCAACAATGTTCACAATCTGTTCCGTACAATTTTGTGCTCATGTCGACAGGTGAGGTTACTTTTCGACGCCGATCGACAATCAAGTAGCATTGACGACAAGATTGGTGCCGTTTCTTACGTCACTCTGATAGGATCGTTTGGCATAACACGTGCGGAGGTTGCATTTTAATCCGCATCCACTTCAACAGGAAATCCCAACGCCCGGGCCCTGATTGTGCAGAGCAAAAGTCTCAAGACGTTTTGCTGCGACACAACATCGCAGCCATTTTCCGAGACAAGCGCTCCTCTAAAAACTCCTGAATCTAAGAGGCTGTGGGTCCTCAATATCTAGGCCTAAGCCAAGGACGCCCCTGGCGGCTGAAGTGCAACCGGGAACGCTTGCGGCGCGCCGCCTGCCTAACCCTGAGCAAGCCTCACCCTGATGAGGATGCTCGTGAATGGCGTGGTCGTCCACGATGTTGTGCGGGTTTAGCGTCTTCATGATGTCGCGGCCGAACGCGCGCAGAATGGGGCAATCGGACGCTCCTCTGCGCCTGTCGCAAGCGTTGTCGATCAATCGGCCGTCAGCCGAAAGCCCAGCCGGATCTCTTGCGAGACGAGTTCCTTGGTGATCGCCGGATTGCCGCTCATGGCGCCTGGAAAGCTCGTGTAGGCGCCGATGTTGAGGAAGCGGTAGTGCAGGTCCAACTTTAGATTTTGCGACAGATCGTAGCTGACGCCCGCCATGAGGTTCCATGAGAATTTCCAGGCGGCTTTCTTGAGCGATTGGCCGTAGGAAATCTGCTGCCAGGGCCATGCGAAATAGGGGTTCACGTAGTTGGCGACATAGGTCAGGAGCGGCGGCGCCGCCGGCGCGGGCAGGATGGCCGTGGTGGAGAAGCCGTTCGCCGTGATCCAACCGAGCGGCACGCCGCCGACGCCGAGGTTGGGACCCCAGATCTGACCGTTCCAGGTCTGATAGAGCGCCTCCGTGGCGCTCGACTGGATGTAGGAAAAGCCGACGCCCGCGCCGACATAGGGCGTGACGCCCCACCAATGACCGATATCGATGTAGGCGTTGAACATCGGCGTCCAGCGATCGATGGTGCTGGTCAGAATAGGCGTGCAGGTTTCGCGCGCATCGTAAAGATAGCCGGCCGGCGTGCCCGCGCTGGGACTGGAAATATTTCCCGTCGCTGCGGGCCAATCGACGACGCTTCCGGAGGGGCACCATAGAGGGACGCCGGCGCCGCTTGGCCGAAACACGGCGCGGTCGAGTTCCAAGTCCGTGCGCAGCCAGCTATTGTATTGATAGCCGAATCCGAGGCCGCCCGAGACGGAGCCCTTCCACGCGAGTGTGTTGACGATATCCGCCACGATCACCGGCGATTGGGTGTTCGAATAGCCCACGTCGCCGCGCAAATACCAGCCCGCGCCGAACTCCACAGGCTGTTCGACGGGAGGCGGCGCAGCGAGGAACGACAAGTCCGCAGCGAGCGCGCTTTGCGTCGTCATTAAAACGGCGAGAGCCAATTTCGCTCTCGATCGGGCGAAGTGATGAAAGACCATGCGAGTTCATCCTTGCTTCATCCCGGCTGCGCGCTCGAGGCCCGCCGCAGGGAGTGAACAAGGGGTGAGGAAACATGCTTAATGCGTGCTTAAACGCGTAAGTCTCGCGCAATCGCGCGCCGCGCCTTGCAGTCGCTCTGCAAATGTCTACTACGCGATAAAGCGCGGTCCGAGAAGGCCGATCGCGAAGCTTGTGCGGGGATGGACGAAAGCCTCGCGCCATTGGACGAAAACTGCGCAAGCGAATTCCGGTACAATCAGAATTCGCTCGAACGTCCTGATCTGGCGCGACTGCTTTTCGCTTGAAGAATGGCTCGAGCGGAACGTGCGCTAGGGCCTGTTGGGATTCATCGGGAGTTTATCACGGTTGCGGCGAGATGGATCATGGCTGAGAAGCTCTGATCCGTCTTGTCGGCGCGCAAAGCGATGCGTTTGAACTCCTTGAGCTTGCAAAAGAAATTTTCGATCAGATGCCGCCATTTATACATCTCCCGGTCGATAGGGCGCGGTTTGCTGCGGCGCGGGTGCTGCGAGATCACGACCTTGGCGCCGCGATCATCGAGGTTTGCGAGGATCGCATCGCTGTCGAAGGCCTTGTCGGCGATCAGCGCCTTAAAGGACAATCCGTCGATCAGGGGCGAGACGCCGACGGTGTCGAAGCGTTGTCCGGGCAAAAGCTCAAAGCGCACGAGATTGCCGAAGGCGTCCGTCAACGCCAGGATTTTCGTGGTCATGCCGCCTTTGGACTTGCCGATGGCCTGGCTCGAAGTCCCCCTTTGCGCCCTGACCGTGGCGGTGAACCTTCACGATCGTGGCGTAGCGAATTCCGCAAAAGTTGACAGACTTTTGCGATCAGAATTCGCTCCAACGTCCTGATCTGGCGCGATTTCTTGTCGCTCGAACGATCCCGTTCGAGCGGAAAGCGCGCTAGTGCAACAGTCTCGCAAGGATGAAGGCGATAACGAGGACCAATATCGCCGAAAGGGCGAAGGCCGGGAACGTTCGCAGCCTGGCGTGACGATAGATGAAGGCAAAAGCGAAGAAGTTCCAGATGACGAGCGGGAACAACAGGAAGTTGACGAGACGCGCGGTCGGCAGCGGCGGCGGCAGCGCGACCGCGAACACGAAATGCAGGATAATGGAGGCCAGCGCGATTACCGCGCCAAAGAACGCGAGTCCCGTGATGCTCTGAATGACCTTGTCGCGGGCGTCGTAACGCGGCAGCACGAGAGCCGTAGCCCCCGCGACGAGGCCGGCGCTGGCGAGGCCAAAAATGATCGACCCCCCAAAGCTGTGCTCGAGCAAGTGATCGATGGTCTGGAGCACGGCGTAGACGCCGAGCGTGCCGCCCATCAGCTTCGTGCTGACGGGAAGCTTGCCCTGCCCTCCCTCGAGGGAGAGGATGTCGAGGAACGCCTTGGGCGTTCCGTTCGCCCAGTTCGTCCAAGCGGCCGGCACATTGATCGGCATGACGATTCTTATCCGTTGTTGGAGCGCGACTTTGGCTTCACCGTCGACGACGCGAAGGAGGCGGCGCTCAAATTAATGGGAGGCCACAGGCGAGCGGCAAGCCCGCCCGGTCTTGGCCGCTCGGAGGTTCTTACCACGGCTCGCGGCGGCCGGAAACAGCCGGCGCCTTTTCGAAGCGGATCGGTTGAGCAATGGGAAATCGCGTCGGATCAAGGAGCTGGATGCCGCATTTGACGCCGGCCAGAGCCTCTCACTTCCGACCGCTGGCGTTCATGACGCGCAGCAACAGCCACACGGGGAGCACGATCGCCGCGCCGGCCAACACATAGTCGATCAATTCGCGCACGGCGCCGAAGCCGAGCGCATAGAGGCGATGCAGGAAATTCGCAATCCCGACGAGAATGTCGGCGGGGCGGATCTCGAGCCACATCATCAAGGCGCCGACGACGAGCGACATGAGGAGCAGCTTCAACGCCACCGCGCCCGGCGAGCCGCCGAGGAAGGCTTCGAGCGGATTGGCCGGCTGAGGCGCTTCGGGCTCAGGCGCGCCCGGCGCCGCGCGGGCGGCATCCGGCCCGGGGGCGGCCCCCTGCGTGCGATCGAGATGCGGCCAGCTCGATAGAGGGTTGTCGTTTTGCGTCACTTGAAACGCTCCTTGCTGCTCGGCGCTAGATTCTGTCGCCCGAGTTCTCTTCCTTCAGAATGCGCACCATGCGGCGAAAGAAGCGCTCGACGAAATTGAGCGCGCGTTCGAACTCCTCTTCCTTCGGCAAGGGGGAGGCGCCGCCTGGATTGCGTCCCGCATCCCGGCTGGCCTGCAACGCGGCGTTCTCGCGCCGCAGTTCCGCGATCTCCTTCTCGAGCGTGGCGCGCTCGTCGGCGCCGGCCCGGCAGATGGATTGGCCCGCTTCGACGCTGCAGAAGGACACGGCGCCCGTCTGTTTGTCGAGTCGCAGGAAACCGCCCTGGGCGGGCGTCATCGAGAAACGATCGGCCGGAGCCGGCGCGTCACTGGCCTGCGGCGGGGTTGTCGGTTGCGCGAGCGCCGCCGGCGCGGCGGCGAGCGAGAGCAGCAACTAAATCCGCCAGACGGCGCGCATGGTCTAGCCTCTTCAACGAAACGCCAGCGGCGCCGCAGAGCACATGGGGAGGGCCGCGGCGAGCGTCAATGGGCCGGGCGATCCAGGGGGCGCCCGGTCTAGCGGCCGCTAGTGGTTGAAATGTTTCACTTGGAACTCGCGAGACGGAGTTTGGGCATATGGCTGCCGGTGAACCGCTGTTGACCCCGAGCCACACTAGCAGTTGCTCCGAGGGTGGGTGCAAAAATCAAAATTTTTGCAACAAACAAATACACCTTGAAAATCAACGTGTTACGCCGCGCAAAAGTTAGAGGCGAAAGGCGTCAATTTCCCTGTTTCAGGGCCTCGAGGGCGATAGCGAAGGAGAGGACAAGCGCGCGCGGCGCATCGAGGAGACGAACCGCGCCGTAACTTTCGTACCATTCCGCGACGACATCGTTTTTGGCGTCGATCAGCAGCGCCACGCCGCCCGCTTGTTGCGCGACGATCATGCAGCGCTCGGCGGCGCGCAGCAGCAGGCGTCCGCCGAGCCCGCGCCCTTGAACGCTGCGATCGACGGCCAGCCGACCGAGGCGGTACACCGGAACCTCATAGCGGCCAAGGCCGCGCGTGACGACAGCGGGGACGCGCGCAAATTCAAGCGAAGCAGGGCTTAGAGTGTAGAAGCCGAGAATGCGCGCAGGCTGTTCGCGCGGCGTCGCCACAAAGCATTTTGCGCCGCCGCTTTCATGGTTTTGGCGCGCGTAGCGCTTCAAATAAGTATTGAGATCGTCCTCGCCGCAGTCGAACGCGTTGCGGTCAGGGTTTTTGCCGAGCGGACTTTCTTCCCAAAGCAGCGCCGTCATTCAAGCACGAAACCGGCCTTGGCCGCGCGCATTAGGCGCGCGGTCGCCTCCGGTGGGTTTTCCAGAAGATCGAGGACGCGCAAGGAATCGCGCTCCGACAGTTTCAGCCGTTCGGATTGCGCGATGACATCCTGCGCGCGTGGCAGCGCGGCGCGCAGAATGAAGCTGGTCAGGTCGAGCCGTTCGAGCGCGGCGGCGCGGGCCAGCACGGCCTTGTCTTCCGGCCTTAGCCGCAACTCGACGCGGCCATTCTCGACGTGTTCACGGGGCATAGGTTCACCTCTTGCTATAATATACGGATTTTATCCGTACACAGCAAGAAAAGCCGTGAGCGTGGCTGTAGGGGCGAACGAAAATTCCGGGCCATTGCGACACCGATGTCCCGTGTCGGGCTGACTCCATCAGCGGCTCCGCTGAGCACGCCAAATAAGACGTTGGTTGTGGCTTTACATCACAAGGATTATTCCGCCGGCGCCGCGCGAACGGGCTTTGCCGCGGAAGGAAGCGCGGTGGCGAGCCTCGTCGCGACGACGATCGTTGCGATCGTCGCGAGATAGACGACGCCCTGCAGCGCCGACGGCTGATCCGCGTAGCCGATCAGCGTGCGCAGAATGCGCCCGACGACGCCGTTGTCGGGCAGGATCGCGGAAGTGTCCCATAGCGTCTGCGTGAGCACGGGCGCCAGGCCCGCCTGCTGCAGGAAGGCCGCGCATTGGGAGGCCAGCCCCGCGGCGAGCAGCGTCACGAGCACGGAGGTCGCGCCAAAGAGCTTGCCGGGCGGGATCTTCACGAGCCCGTAGAAGGTGAGGAAGCTCAACCCCGCGCCGAGCGCCAGCCCCAGCAAGCCGCCCGCGAGGAGATTGGCCGTCGATTCGCCCGAGATCAGGATGCCGTAGAGAAAGAGCGCGACCTCGGCGCCTTCGCGCAGCACGGCGACGCCGACGACGATGGCGAGCGCTAGAAACCCCTTCTCGCCCGTCGCGACGGAGCGGCCGACGGACGACAGCTCGCGCGCGAGCTCGCGGCCATGGCGCGCCATCCAGATGTTGTGCCAGGCCAGCATCAGCACGGCGAAGCCGAGCACGCCGGCGTTGAAGAGCTCCTGCCCGCGCCCCGCGAGCGCGCTGGAAAGCTGCTCCGCGAAGGCGGCGACGAGCAGCGCGCCGAGGAGGCCCGCCCCCGCGCCGGCGACAATCACCCGGCGCGTCCCGGGGACGCCGCGCGTGACCGCGAGCGCGATCCCGATGATCAGGCCGGCCTCGATGACCTCGCGAAAGACGACGATGAGCGCGCCGAGCATGAGCGAACGCCTATTCCACGACCAGCACGCCTTGGGCGGTCTTCTCGTGATAGTCGCCGAAGAAACTATATTTGCCCGGCGCGAGCGCGGGAATGCGGATCGTCGCCTCGGCTTTGCCGGCAACGACTTTCTCGATGCGCAGCGGCTTGCTCTCGAATTCCTCGGGCGTCGCATCGACATTCTTCACCGTCAGCGTGATCGCCTTGTTTGCAGGCGCATGCAGCTCGGCGGGGCTGAATCGATGGTCCTTGATCTCGAGATTGAGGCTCGTTTCCTCGGCGAATGCTGAAGCTGCGAACATGACGGCCGCCAGCAGAGCGCCGGCGGCGGCGAATTTTTCGAGACTTTTCACGGAGCAATTTCCTATGGGTGTGAGCGGCCTTCTCGCATTGCAGCGTAGCAGCCGCAACCCAGCGGTCAACGTCGATATTCTGGACAAGTTCCAAGCTCGCGCCGCCAAAAGCGCGGCGACTTTGCTGGAAATTTCGCGACGCCCGGCGGCGCGGCTCACTCCGGATATCCGTGCCGCGCCTTGCTCGCGCGCAGCAGACTTTGCGCCTTCGCCTCGTCGCCATAAGCACAGGCGCTCTCGGCCTCGGCGATCTCCTTCTGGATCTGGGCGTGGACGCTCTTGTTGACGTGTCCCATCGCGAGGTCGTTGTCCTGAACCGAGCGATAGCGAGCGATCGACGCGACGCAGCCGGTCCCTTCGGGAAGCGGCGGCGTTGCTGGGGGCGGAGGCGGAGGCGGCGCGGGGCTGTTGCAACCCGCCGCGAGCGCGGCGAGGAAAAGAGCAGCGGTCAGGGAGGCGGCGTCTCGTCGCATGTCGATGGCTCCTTGTCGCAACGCGCCGCTCCGCGGGGTCTGGCTTCGGCTCAGCGCGAATTTTCGAAAAAGTTACAAACTCTGCCGCTCCGCGGAGTTCTGCGCTTCGGCTCAGCGCGAATTTTCGAAAAAGTTGACAAGCTCTTTGCGCAGAATTCGCTCCAGCTCTTTTTGACCGGCGCGATTTCTTGATCCTCGAACGATTTCCGCCCAGGGACAGCGCGCTCAGAGAGAGCGCTGGAAATGCATCACGCCCGGACCTTTGAAGGCCTTGATGATGAGCTGGTCGCCCTTGAGGTCCCAGAAGGGACCGTTCAGCAAAATCGCCCAGAATTGCTGCTCATAGGCCTTTTGTGCCGGGTCGCAGGACGCTTCGGTGAAGGCGGGCATGGCCCGCGGCCCGAGCCGCTCGGGACCCACGACAAACACCCCCGACCAGTTCTTGCAGCCCGATGAGCCGTTGGCGCGCCCGGTCGAGTTCGATTCGCAGCCACATTTCCGCGTGGGGCGCCTTCCCGTCGATGTCGGTGAGGTTGAAGATCAGGTTGTGCGGAAACGGCGTGTAGCGGGGCGGCTTCTGGCTCTGCCCCTCTTCCTGCGGCTCTCTGCTGCTGCTCGTCGCTCTGGGGTTTCTTCTTCGCCTCGGCGGCCGGCGCGATCGCGAGAGCGCAGGCGCAGAAGGCGAGGGCAAACGCGCTCGAAAGGCTTTTCATTCTCGGCAGTCCTCTTGCTCGACCGACAGGGGGCGGCGGCTACAACATGCTCGGCAGGACTCGATCGGGCGGCCGATGGCCGTCGATAAAGGTCTTGATGTTCACAATGACCTTCTCGCCCATGTCCACGCGGCCCTCGATCGTCGCCGAGCCCATGTGCGGAAGCAGCGTCACCTTGCCGGCTTGCGCCATCTTGAGGAGCTTGGGAGAAACGGCCGGCTCGTGCTCGAACACGTCGAGACCCGCTCCGGCGAGCTCGTCGGCCTCGAGCATGCGCACGAGCTCATTCTCGTCGACGATCTCGCCGCGCGCCGTGTTGACCAGTATCGCGTGCGGCCGCAGCTGCTTCAGGCGTCGCGCCGAGAGCAGATGGTAGGTCGCCGGCGTGTGGGGACAGTGGATCGAGAGAACGTCCACGCGCGCCAGCATCTGGTCGAGGCTTTCCCAATAGGTCGCCTCGAGCTGCTCTTCGATCTCCGCCGGCAGCCTGCGGCGGTTGTGGTAATGGATCGACAGGCCGAAAGCATTGGCGCGCCGGGCCAGCGCCTGGCCGATGCGGCCCATGCCGACGATGCCGAGCCGCTTGCCGGTGATGCGGCGGCCGAGCATCCAGGTCGGCGACCATCCGCCCCAGGAGCCCGCGCCAATTACATTGGCGCCCTCGACGATGCGGCGCGCGACGGCGAGAATCAGCGCCATCGTCATATCGGCCGTATCCTCGGTCAGCACGCCTGGCGTGTTGGTCACCGTGATCGAGCGTCGCAGCGCCGAGGCCACGTCGATGTTGTCCACGCCATTGCCGAAATTGGCGATCAGCTTCATCTGCTCGCCGGCCTGCGCGATGAGCCCGGCGTCGATTCGGTCGGTGATTGTCGGCACCAGCACATCGGCGGTGCGCATCGCCTCGGCGAGCTCCTCGTGGGTCGGCGGCTTGTCGGTCTCGTTGAGGCGCGCGTCGAACAATTCCCGCATGCGCGTCTCGATCACCTCGGGCAGGCGACGCGTCACCACGACGACGGGCTTCTTTTTCGGCATTTTCGCCTTCGCTCCCAGTCCCGATGCATTATTTTCCTAGCAGGAAAACCGGCCATCGGATACGCCGATCTCGCAGGCGCGCCAAGACCGAGCGCCACTGGCGCGCGCTGCTCGCGGAAGCCGCGCTTCAACTCGCCGTTAACCCCGCTACGCCGAAGAATTGGGCTCGGCGCAGGCCGGCTCCGGCCCGGCCTTCTAGCAGATGCCGGGCCAAAGACAAGACGAGCGCCGAGCGGCGTCATTGCGTTGCATGAAAGGTCAACATCAATGCTCCGGATCTCGCGCTCGATCAGAGAAGGGTCGTCGCCGTTGCTCGCTCTGCTCTTTGTCCTTGCCGCTTCGGTGAGCGGAACGCCCAACGCTGCGGCGCAGCAGCAGCAGGTCGGCCCCGTGTCGAAACTGCCCCTGCCGCGATTCGTGAGCCTCAAGTCGGATCGGGTCAATTTGCACGAGGGGCCGAGCAAGGAGCATCCGACGCGGTGGGTCTATCAGCGCGCCGGCCTGCCGGTGGAGATCACCGCGGAATTCGAGATCTGGCGCAGAATTCGCGATTCGGAAGGCGGCGAGGGCTGGGTTCTCCATTCGCTGCTGTCGGGAAGGCGCACCGCGCTCGTCGCGCCCTGGAAGAAGGAGCCGCTCGTGCTCACCGCCGCGGATCATCAGCAGCCCGTTGCGAAACTTTCGCCCGGCGTGATCGCGGGGCTCAAAAGCTGCGACGGCGAATGGTGCCGCCTGCAGGGGCCGGGGTTCGACGGCTATATGAAGCAGGAAAACCTTTGGGGAGTTTACCCCGGTGAGAAGATTCAGTGACGTCCAGACGGCGTTTCTCGAGAGTTGATTCCCGGGGCGCAGGGGGCCCTCGTCCCTCCGCTGCGATTAGCCGTCGTCACGGGTAAGTCGCACCACTACGTCGACGCGCGCGACCTTCAGGCCTGTCGGGGGCGCGGGAAGATTGGCCACGGCGACGGCGCCCGAGATGTCGAGGAGCTCCTCGCCGTCCTCGAGCAAAAAGTGATGGTGCTCCGAGGTGTTGGTGTCGAAATAGACGCGCGCGCCGTCCACGGCGATCTCGCGCAGAAGTCCCGCGGCGGTGAACTGATGCAGCGTATTGTAGACGGTGGCGAGCGAGACCGACATTTGCGCAGTGGTCGCCTCGTCGAAGAGCTTCTCGGCCGTCACATGCCGATCGCCCTTGCTAAAAAGCAGCGCGGCAAGCGCCACGCGCTGGCGCGTCGGTCGCAGCCCCGCCGCGACGAGTCTGCGCCGCGAATCCGCCCGGAGTCGTCTCCGTGACAGAGTTGTCGTTCAGCGCGGCGGCCAGAGGCGTGGTACCCATACCAGAATAATATGCATCCGAGCCCGCCGGTGACAAGCCCGGCTTGTCCTCAGGCGCGTCCTTCGCGTCAATGATGGGTCTTCCGCCGGTCTATTCCACGTCCTCCACCTGGATCGGTCCGCCGCCATGCACGCGCTGGGCAAGCGAGGACTGCATGAAATCGTCGAGCTCGCCGTCGAGCACGTCGTCAGGCGTGCCGGAGGTGTGGCCGGTGCGCAGGTCTTTGACGAGCTGGTAGGGCTGCAGCACGTAGGAGCGGATCTGATGTCCCCAGCCGATGTCGGTCTTGGAGGCCGCCACCGCGCTGGCCTCCGCCTCCCGCCGCTCGAGCTCCTGCTCGTACAGCCGCGCGCGCAGCATGTTCCAGGCCGTGGCGCGGTTCTTGTGCTGCGAGCGCTCGGCCTGGCAGGCGACGACGATGCCGGAGGGGATATGCGTAATTCGGATCGCCGAATCGGTCGTGTTGACGTGCTGGCCGCCCGCGCCCGACGACCGATAGGTGTCGATGCGGCAGTCGCTCTCGTTGATCTCGATATTGATCCTGTCATCGACGACGGGATAGACCCAGACCGAGGCGAAGCTCGTGTGCCGGCGCGCGTTGGAATCGAAAGGCGAGATGCGCACGAGTCGGTGCACGCCGGATTCGGTCTTGGCCCAGCCATAGGCGTTGTGGCCTTTGATGACGAGCGTTCCGGACTTCAGCCCGGCCTCGTCTCCCGCCGTCTCCTCGATGACCTCGACCTTGAATTTCTTGCGCTCGGCCCAGCGCGCATACATACGAAAGAGCATTCGGGCCCAATCGCAGGACTCGGTGCCGCCCGCGCCGGAATGCACCTCGAGATAGGCATCGTTGCCGTCGGCTTCGCCGGAGAGCAGCGTCTCCAGCTCCAGACGCTTGGCCTCAGCCAGCAGCGCCTTCATGGCCGCGACGCCTTCCTTCTCCGTCGCCTCGTCGCCCTCCGACTCGCCGAGCTCGACGAGAGTCACGGCGTCGTCGAGCTCGCGCTCGAGCTTCTTTTGCGCGCCGAGGCGCTCCTCGAGCTCGCTGCGCTCGCGCATGATCTTTTGCGCCGCCTCGGCGTCATTCCAAAGATTGGGCTCCTCGATGCGCGCGTTCAGCTCGCCGAGACGACGTGTCGCCGTATCGACGTCAAAGATGCCTCCTCAGCAGTCCCATGGACTGCTCGATCTCTTCTCTCAACGCCAGCGGTTCAGCGCGCATCGGATCTTTTTCCGGTTCGGGTGTGTGAAGGCGCGAACCTAGGGACGCGCGGCGCGGTTGTAAAGAGATGGCTCGGATTCAGACGCCGCCTCGCGCGCAAAAGCGGCTTTCACTTTCTCCTCAGGAGCACTACATTGATTCTCGCGGCGCTGCGGGGCGCGTGTAGGACACATATCCCCGGGGCCTTATCGATCTCCTTGGGAGCTGTCCCTGGTCTTGCCCGTGGGCTTGGCCACATGGCGCCCACCTACGTTGTAGGTTCCCGGGATCGACGTCCCACGGCTCTCGCGGCCCGCACCCCTCCCCTTCCGATAAGCTCTCCCGGCGGCGGAGCGCGTCCTCTCCGCTAGCGCGCTTCCCGCTCGAACGGAATCGTTCGAGTGATAAGGAATCGCGCAAAATCAAAATTTTGGGGCGAATTCTGATCGCAAAAGTCTTCAACTTTTGGCGAATTCGCTCTCGCGCGTTCAAACTTCGAGTCTTCAAATGGGCTTCAGGCAAAAAGAAACCGCCCGCGCCGGATGAGGCGCGGGCGGCGATTCTTGCCGGGTGCGGCCGTCGCTTACGCGAGCAGCGCGACGCCTTCCTTGCCGATCAGCGCATGGATGCGGCCGAGGATCTGCAGGACCACGCCGAACACGCCGAGCGCCATCCAGCCGAAGAACACGAAGCCCCAATGCAGCGGAGCCACGAACAGCTCTTCCATGAACCAGAAGGTGTGGCCCCACTCATTGAGACCCACGTTCGGGATGATCATGAACGGGCCGATGGCGACGATCAGGAACGCCAGCGAGTAGCCATGAGCAAAATACGGGATGCGGGTCTTCGCATAGAAGAACGCGCCCACCGCGATCACCGAATAGATCGGGTAGCTCATGTAGAACTCGATGATGTGCGACGGCGTGAAGTCCGTGTCGCAAATCACCGTCATGTGCCACGTGCCGTCCTGCTCCGTGAAGAAGGACGCGCCCCAGTAAATGGCGATGCCATAAACCGTCAGCCACTGAACGAGAACCACGAGACGGCGCAGCTCCTCGCGAGGAGAAACCGCGTCAACGTTGCGGTCGCGGGTCTTCCAGAGAAAGCCCGCAAGGCCGATGCCCGAGACGAGCTCCAGCGGGATCTCGGTCCAAAGGATCGACAGCCAGTAGGTCTGGAACTCCGGGGCGAACGAGTCGAGACCCGCGCGCCAGCCATAGATCTGCTCGTAGATGCGAACGAGAAGATAAAATACGTTCAGCACCACAAGGCCGATCCACATGCCTTTCAGATCGACGATGGTGTCTGTGGCGGCTGCGCCAGCAGCCGTGCTTGTTGTCGAACTCATGTTTGCTCTCCCATTTGTACCCAGGGATTTCCGCCCTTGGGCCTAATTCACACTGACGGTTCGCAAACGAAAAGTCAGGTGACTTGGTCGCCATTTTAGCTACAAATCCCGCCAAGGGCTACAATCTTCTGTGCTGCGGCGCAAAAAGGCCCGGGTCTCCCCGGGCCTTTGCGCAACTCCTTCTTTTCAACCTGATCAGGCCGGCTGCGGCTCCGCGCCGCCGAGCCCCGTCTCCCCGCGATTCGGCGACGAGGGGACCGAACCCCGCTGCGCCGGGGACGGCGGCTGATCCTCGCGCGTCGGGAGCTTGCCTTCGAGCAGCCCCTTGAGCTCCTCGCCGGTGAGCGTCTCGAATTCGAGCAGCGCGTTGGCGATCACGTCGAGCTGTCGGCGCTTCTCGGTCAGAATGCGCTTCGCAGCTTCGTAACCCTCCGACACGAGACGGCGCACCTCGGCGTCGATCGTCTGCTGGGTCGCCTCAGACAAGGTGACCTGCCGGCCGAGCGAATAGCCGAGGAACTGCTCCTGCTGCGGATCCGCGTAGGCCACCGCGCCGAGCTTGTCGGAGAATCCGAACTGCGTGACCATCGACCGAGCGACCCGGGTGCACATTTGGATGTCGCTGGCCGCTCCCGAAGTCACGTTGTCGCGCCCGAACACGAGCTCCTCGGCGACGCGTCCGCCCATGCCCATCGCGAGCATCGCGACGAACTGCTCGTAGCTTTGCGAGATTTCGTCGCGCTCGGGCAGCGACTGCACCATGCCGAGCGCGCGTCCGCGCGGAATGATCGTCGCCTTGTGAATGGGCGTCGACGCCGGCATGATCAGCGACACCAGCGCATGGCCGCCCTCATGATAGGCGGTGAGGCGCTTCTCCTCGTCCGTCATCATCAGCGTGCGCCGTTCCGCGCCCATCAGGATCTTGTCGCGCGCGTCCTCGAACTCCTGGCGAGTCACGATGCGCTTCGAACGCCGCGCCGCCAAGAGCGCCGCCTCGTTGACGAGGTTCATCAGATCCGCGCCCGAAAAGCCCGGCGTGCCGCGCGCCACGACCTTCAGGTCCACGTCCGGCGCCAGCGGCACCTTGCGCGCGTGAACCTTCAGGATCTTCTCGCGCCCGATGAAATCCGGGTTCGGCACGGTGATCTGACGATCGAAGCGGCCCGGTCGCATCAGCGCCGGATCGAGCACGTCCGGCCGGTTCGTCGCGGCGATCAGGATGATGCCCTCATTCGCCTCGAAGCCGTCCATCTCGACGAGCAGCTGGTTGAGCGTCTGCTCGCGCTCGTCATTGCCGCCGCCGAGCCCCGCGCCGCGATGACGACCCACCGCGTCGATCTCGTCGACGAAGATGATGCAGGGCGCGTTCTTCTTCGCCTGCTCGAACATGTCGCGCACGCGCGACGCGCCGACGCCCACGAACATCTCGACGAAGTCCGAGCCCGAGATCGTGAAGAAGGGCACGTTCGCCTCGCCCGCGATGGCGCGCGCGAGCAGCGTCTTGCCGGTGCCGGGCGGGCCGACCAGCAGCACGCCGCGCGGAATGCGGCCGCCCAGGCGCTGGAATTTCTGCGGGTCGCGCAGGAATTCGACGATCTCCTGCAAATCCTCCTTGGCCTCGTCGACGCCGGCCACGTCCTCGAAGGTCACGCGGCCCTGCGACTCGGTCAGAAGCTTGGCTTTCGACTTCCCGAACCCCATGGCCCGGCCGCCCATCCCGCCCTGCATCTGACGGGAGAGGAAAATCCAGACCCCGAGAAAGGCCAACAGCGGCAAGCCGTTCACCAAAAGGGTCATCATCCAGCCGCCGCCCTCGCCCAGAGGCCGTGCGCTGATCTGCACATTCTTGCTCTGCAGCCGCTGCACCAGGGTCGCGTCGTTCGGCGCGTAGGTCTGGAAGGACCGGTTATCGGCGAAATGGCCCGTAATCTCGTTGCCCGACATCGTCACGTCATGGACCCGACCCTGATCGATTTGGGTCAAAAGCTCGCTAAACGTGATATCGCGGATCGAGGTGCGCTGGCTGGGCTCATGGAACAGTAGGACGAGCGCTGCGACGAGCAGACCGATGATCGTCCACAGGGCGATGTTGCGAATTTGCGGGTTCATGGCGCGCCTAACATTGGCTGCGCATCGCTCGGGATTGTCCACGGCGATGCTCCGATTGATGGTAAATTAGGCGCGCAAGCCACGCTTGCCAAGTGAGCGCGGCGAGACGAGCGCGCAGACCTAGAGCAGAAATTCCACTTTCCAAAGAAGAACCACGCTTTTTAGCGAGTTGCGGACAAGCTGCCGGCCGCTGATCTCCCCGCCCTGACGTAAAGCGGGTTAACGTTAATTAATGTCATGCGAAGTCCGCGCCGGATCGTCTCCACCCGAAGCCCTACAGAGCAAAGACGCGTCAACCTCATTTCCTGCATGGAATTCAACACGCGGTTCGGGCCCACGCAGGCGGTCATCGACCCGCTCGCTCGTTCCCATGCCTCAGCTCCGCTGCGCACGGGGCGGCGCTGTGCGAAAGCTGAGGAATGTCTCGTCGACGTCGATCAGGGCGCCGGCGAGGGTCATTCGCGTCGCTTCGCCTCTGGCAAGGGCGCGCGCGACTTGCCGCAAAGCACGCTCGAGCCGATCCATCCGCGGCGCCGAGCCGAAACGGATCGTCTGTCTCTCGATCAGGCGCGCCAGCAACTCTTCGGGCGCGCCGCGCAGCGCGTCCGCTTTGAAGCGCGCGGTCGCCGCGGCGCCTTCCACATGGGCGCTCTCCTCGACGTCAGCGGCGCAATGTCGCAGCGCCGCCTCGGCCCGGGCGGCGCGGCGGCCGAGTCGCAGCAGCGCATCCCGACCCAGGCCCTCGGCGGCGAGCGTCGCCGCAAGCGCGCGAAGGCGCGCGCGGGCGAAGCGCGGATCGACGTTGGCGGCATCGGTCACATAAGCGCGGCCGGCCTCGGCGCAGATCGCCTCTAGCGACGCCTTGGGAACCTCGAGAAGCGGGCGCAGCAGACCGATTCGCCCCGTCGCGGCCCGATCCAGCGTTGAGACGGCGGACATGCCGGCGAGCCCCGCGACGCCGCTTCCACGGCAAAGTCTGAAAAGGATTGTCTCCGCCTGATCGTCGGCGTGGTGCGCGGTGACGACGGCGCAGCGCGGGTCGATCTCGGCGGCGCAGTCTGCCAGCAGCGCATAACGCGCTTCCCGCGCCCGCTCTTGCAGCCGCGTTAGGGGCTTTTCGCCAGCCCAGACCAGCAGCCGATGCTCGAAGCCGAGCGCGCTGGCCTCCCTCGCAACGAAGAGCGCTTCCTCGCGGGATGCGGCGCGCAGGCCATGATCCACCGTCGCGACGACAATTCGAATTTTTTCGCGGAGCGACCAGCGCGCCGCAAGCAGCATGAGCGCAAGGGAGTCGGGTCCGCCCGAGACCGCGAGCAGTAGGGCCGTCTCTTCGGCGAGCGGCGCGAGCAGCGCGTCCGCCGAAGCGAGGCTCAGCATTGATGCTTCTTGATCTCGCGCAGCGCCGATTCCCGCACTCGGGCCGGTGAGCCGGGATAGCTCGCGCCGATCTCGGCGAAAGACTGGCAGGCCTCGTCGTGCGCGCCAATCTCGGCGAGCGACTGGCCGAGGCGCAGCAACGCTTCCGGCGTCTGTGCCGACTGCGGGTGCTTCTTCTTGATATCGAGAAATTTTTCCGCGGCCTCGCGGAAGCGAGAACGCATGAAAAAGCTTTCTCCAAGCCCGAAGGTGGCCGCCGGCACATACTTGCTCTTCGGATATTTCGCGAGAAACGCCGTGAGCGCGCGCTCGGCCGCTTCATATTGCTGCTGCTGCATCAAGGCGGCGGCCTGATCATATTCGTCCTTCATCGAGCTCGCCGGCGACGCTTCCGCCCCTGGCCGCGAGGCGGAGGGGGCCCCCTGCAAGCCGGGCGGCGTGAGGTCCATCGGGGCGCCAGGCTCGCGCACGCCGGTTCGCGTCGTCTCGTTCGGGGTCAGCGGGGCCGAGGGCGTCGTCTGACCGAGCGGCCGTGGCGCCCCGGTCGCGCTTGGACTGGCGGCCGGGTCGAAGGCGTCCCGGGGTGGTCCGCCGGCCGGGTTCGTGGGAGCGCGGCCGACGACAGGGGGCGGAAGGGCGGCGGAGTCCGGGCGCGCGCGCAGCTGATCCTCGAGCACCTGAACCTGATGCTGAAGCTCCTCGATCTGACCTGTGGCTCTGCGCAACTCGCGCTCGAGCCGGTCGACGCGGGTGGTGACGCCGTCCTCTCGGTCGGCGCCGGCAGGAGACTCGTTGTAATCATAACCGTCAGGCGGCGCCGAGCGGGTTGGATACTGCGCCTCGGCGGCGCGCGGTGCGGCGATGACGCCGATCAAGACGAGGAGGATTGCGCTCGCGGCGCGAGGGAGGATCATGGGGGACAGATCGGTTCTGGCGCGGCGACGCGCGGGGGGAAAGGCGAGGGGAGCATAATCGACGTTTCGGCCAAAGTGAGGCGGCCTTTCCGCCCGCCGATTTCACGATGCGCCGGCAGACGCGCCGCGCGGTCGAGCTTGCGTGGGCGGTCGCCGCTGCACCGCGCCGCGGCCGCACAAAGCCAATACGCCGTCGCGACGCTTGTTAGATATTGTCGCAAAGCGTGATTGGCCGGGATTTGGCGCCGGCGTTAGAATGCGCTCAGGCGTCGTCCCGCGTCACGCTTGCGTGGGCTACCCGAAATGGGGAGGCGTCGGGAGCGAACCCAGCCAAGAAACAGGCATGAGGGCGGAAAAGGGGTTGGCGGGCCGGCGGTTTTCCGCTTAGGCCATAGTCCAGCCCCCGATGGGACCGCCGGCCGGAACCTCAAATAGCCCATGACGTCTCTCACGCATCCCCTCTCCCAACGCCAGACCACGCTCGCGCGGCGGGTGACGCTTGCGGGAACCGGCGCTCACACGGGCCGCCCCTGCCGGATGTTCCTTCTGCCGGCCGACGCCTCGAGCGGGGTTGCGTTCGCACGGCTTCCTGCAGCCCAGCCGGTCGCTGCGGACTGGCGCAACGTGCGCGACACGCGTCTGCGGGTCGAGGTCGGCGCGGGCGACGCGCGCGTGTCGACGGTGGAGCATGTGATGGCCGCGCTCTTCGGCCTGGGCGTTGACAATGCGCTCATCGAGATCGACGGGCCGGAGGCTCCCGCCCTGGACGGCTCCGCTCGGGCGATCGTCGAGGCGATACGGGAAGCGGGGACGACGCGACTCGCGGCGCCGCGAAGGGCTTTGCGGGTTTTGCAGACGATCCGTGTCGAGCAGGGCGCCTCTTGGGCCGAGCTCGCGCCGATCGCCGCGCCGGCGCTCGAGATCGACGTCGAGATCGACTTTCCGCCGCCGATCGGCCGCCAGCGCGTAACGCACAGGCTCTCGCCCCGCATGTTCGCGCAAGAGCTCTGCTGGGCGCGCAGCTTCGGCTTCCTCGAAGATGCGGAGCGGCTGTGGCGCGAAGGGCGCGCCCTCGGCGCCTCGCTCGACAACACCGTCGTCTTCGCGCGGGGAGGAGTCCTCAACGCGGACGGGCTTCGACGCCACGACGAGCCCGCGCGTCATAAGGCGCTGGACGCGGTGGGCGATCTCGGACTCGCCGGCGCGCCCATCTTTGGCCGGTTCCGCTCCTATCGTGGCGGTCACGCGCTCAATGTCGCGGTCGTCGAACGGCTGATGACGACTCCCGCAGCCTTCAGGATCGAGGAGGGAGCGGGCCCTGCTCCCAGGCGTCCTGCCGAGGCCCACGCCCCCTCGCCATAATGTCGCCCGAACAAGCGCGTCTCTAAGCCGGCCGCGCTCCAGCGCCCCCGCGGGGCTGCTCGCAGCGAGAAGGCGCGATTCGGAAAAAGCCGCGAGAGGCCGTCAGCATGAATGCAATCCTTCGCAAACTGGGCGCTCTAGCCCCGAGCGTGGCGCTGCTGCTTGCCGCTCAGACCGGCTTCGCGCGCGCCGACGTCTCCGATTTCTTCGATCCGGTTACCAGTCTTTTCGGTGGAGGCAGCAAATACAAGACGGAGATCACCCCCGATATCCCCGCCGACGACCTCTACGACGAAGGGCTCGCCAAGCTCAAAGCTAAGGATTACGAGAACGCGACGAAGAAGTTCCAAGAGGTGGAGAAGCGATTTCCGTTCTCGCAATGGGCGCGCAAGGGTCTTCTGATGACGGTCTACGCCCAATACGAGAAGCCCGTGTACGACGACGCGATTCAATCGGCCAAGCGCTATATTGAGCTTTATCCCAACTCGCCCGACACGCCCTATGTGTATTACCTGACCGGCATGTCCTATTATAACCAGATCACCAACGTCATGCAGGACCAGGCAAATTCGGAGAAGGCCTACCAGGCCTTCTCGGCGCTTATCGAAAAATTCCCCAAGTCGGAATACGTCGCCGACGCCAAGATTAAAATCAACATCGCGCGCGACCAGCTCGCCGCCAAGGAGATGCAGGTCGGCCGTTTCTATCTGACGCGCAAGAACTACCCGGCAGCGGTGAACCGTTTCCACACCGTACTCGGAAAGTTCCAGACCACACGCTATGCCGAGGAGGCGCTCTACCGCCTGACCGAGGCCTATCTCTCAATGGGAATTACCAACGAAGCCGAGACCGCGGCGGCTGTGCTGGGCCACAATTACCCGGATTCGCAATGGTATACGGATGCGGTGTCGCTGCTGAAGACCGGCGGCCTCGCGCCGCAGGAACACGGCGAGAGCTGGATCTCGAAGCTGGGCAAGACCTTCAAGCTCGAGAAGCCCGAGCGCGGCGTGACGCCGCTCACCGCAGCGACGGGGCAGTGACCGCTGGACGCCATCCCCGCCAGCGAGCCCTTTCGAAAAACAGCCTGATTTAGGCGGATCGCGCGAGGCTGGTTTCGTCCAGCGCAAGCGTGACGTGCGACACATTTCCGTCTGCACGCGTCATCATCGGCAGGCCGCTGTGGCGAAACACGCTCAACATTGGGCCGTTGTTGCAGAGCACCTCCGCCTGGAGCGCGTGAAGCCCTTCGTCATGGCGATCTGCGCAGCGCTGAGCGCGCCGGCCCGGAGCGCGACTTGTTCGCCGCGCTCGCGGGCCTTATAGACCTCGGCGGCAACACCCCCCCAAAGCCCTCGCAGCGCTCCTCGCCGCGGGGCGAGCCGCAATGACCCGCCGCCATGCTCACTCCCCTTGAAATCGCTCTCTTCGCCGGGCTCGGCCTGATCTTCGCCGCCGGCCTTATCATCGTCGCCCGTTGGGGCGACCGGAATTTGCCGCGCCTTGCGGGCTATGCCTTGATCGCCGCCTGCTTCATCTACGTCGGCTTGGGGCTCGGCTCCGATAACCCGAACAGCTGGAGCGCCGTGGAGATGACCGCGGTCGCCGTGTTTGGCTCGCTCGTCTTCCTCACCCGGTTTACCTCGATCTGGGTTCTCGTCGCGGCCTTCGCCCTTCACCCGGTGTGGTTGATCTATGTGCATTACATGGGCGCGGCTTCGACATTCACCCCGGCGCCGCTCGTCTTCGCCAATGCCGGTTTTGACGTCGCGGTCGCCCTCTATCTCGCCTTTCTCGCGGTGCGCGGCGCGCCGGCGCGGTCTCCCGTGAGCCAGCAGGCCGGTCCGGGCAGAAAGGGAGGCCGGCGATGAACGCGCCTTTCGATTTTGAGCTGCGTCACGATTGGAGTGTCGAGGAAATCGTCGCGATCCACGACCAGCCGCTGCTGGACCTCGTCGCGCGAGCGAGCGCGACGCATCGACGATTCTTCGACGGCCATGACGTGCAGAAGGCGGCGCTGCTGTCGATCAAGACGGGCGGCTGCCCGGAGGACTGTTCCTATTGTCCTCAATCCGCGCATCATCGCGAGGTCAAGCTAGACCGCTTGGAGTTGATGGGCGTCGATGACGTGCTCGAGGCGGCGCGGATCGCGCGCGGCGCAGGCGCGGATCGTTTCTGCATGGGCGCGGCATGGCGCGCGGCGCCGGAAGGCCCGCGCTTCGAGGCGGTGCTGGCGATGGTGAAGGGCGTTCGCGCGCTCGGCATGGAGGCCTGCGTCACGCTCGGCATGCTGACGCCCCCTCAAGCCAAGCGTCTCGCCGAGGCGGGACTGACGGCCTATAACCACAATCTCGACACCGGGCCCGAATTTTACGGCGAGATCATCACGACCCGGGACTATCGCGACCGGCTCGAGACGCTGAAGGCCGTGCGCGGCGCCGGAATCGAAATGTGCTGCGGCGGCATCATCGGCATGGGCGAGAGCGTCAAGGATCGCGCCGGAATGCTGCAGGTCCTCGCGGGCTTCGATCCGCATCCCGAAAGCGTGCCGATCAACGCGCTCGTCGCGGTCCCTGGCACGCCGCTCGCCGACCGGCCGCCCGTCGATGCGCTCGATCTCGTGCGGATGATCGCAACCGCGCGCATCGTCATGCCCAAGTCGCGCGTGCGCCTTTCCGCCGGCCGCTCGAGCCTTTCGCGGGAAGCGCAAGTCCTCTGCCTCGTGGCCGGCGCCAATTCGATCTTCTACGGCGAGAAGCTGCTCACGACCGCGAACGCCGACGCCGTCGAGGACGACGCGCTGTTCACGGCGCTCGCGCCGCGCGCCGAGGCGGCGGAGCTTTGCGCAGAGGATTGCGCTTGATCGACAGGCTGTGAGCCGCTGCAGCGCTGAACCGGCTGCGCGCCGCCCGCGGGCGCCGCCGGCGGAGAGGGACGTCATGACTTATTGCTGCGGCATTCTGGTGCGCGAAGGCCTCGTGATGATGGCCGACACGCGCACCAATGCAGGGCTCGACAACGTTTCGACGTTCCGCAAGCTGCATATCTTCGAGCGGTCGGGAGAATCGGTGCTGTTGCTCGCGACCGCCGGCAATCTTTCGGTGAGCCAGGGCGCGATCCATCTTCTCGACGAGGGGGTCCCCGATCCGGCGGACGAGACGATCAGGCCGCGATTGATCGACGCGCCCAGCATGTCGGCCGCGGCCCACCTCGTCGGCGCCTCGATGCGCCTCGCCCGCGCGCAGGTGTCGGAAGGCTTCGAGCAGTCGGGAGTCAATTTCGACGTCTCCTTCCTGCTCGGCGGCCAGATCGGCGGCGGCGCCATGCGCCTCTTCATGGTCTATGCGGCCGGCAACGCGATCGAATGCTCGATCGACACGCCCTATTTCCAGATCGGCGAGCACAAATACGGCAAGCCCATCCTCGATCGCGCCATCAGCTTCGACATGGAGCTCTACGACGCCCTGAAGATTGGCCTGATCTCGATGGATTCGACGATGCGCTCGAACCTTTCGGTCGGTCTTCCGCTCGATCTCGCGCTGCTGCGGCGAGACGCGCTGACGCTCGAGCTGTCGATCCGCGTCGACGCTTCCGACGCCTATTTTCGCGATCTGCGCGAGCAGTGGTCCAAGGCGCTGAAAGCCGCGCATATCGCCATCCCCCGCCCGCCCTATGGCGGCGTGCAGCGCAGCTGACGCGCGGCGCTCCTTGGGGCGCCTTCAAGATGCACGCATAAGCGTTGCGGCCGACGCCAAGACACGAAGCCAAAAGGCGCCTTGGCCACAAGCTTTAGTTCTTGCGCAGCACAGTCTGGCCCGACCGAAATTTACGGGGCTCTTGAGGAGGAACTCTCCATGGGAACGCTGCGCATACTTTTTTTCGTTTGTCTCCTAGCAAACGCTGCGCGCGCGACGCCTTTGGAAGAGGCATATCTTGCGGCGCGCGATCATTATATCCATAAAATCAATCGGATGTACGAGACCGGGGCGAGCCCAGAGGAAGTGGACGCGGAATATACTAAGGCCCGCGCTGATCTCGAGATGAGGCTGCTCACCCTCTTGGGCGACGTCTCCGTCAAAGGCTTCCCCTCAGCGGGCAAGATCAATCTCGACAGCCTCTCCGAGCAGGATATGGGGTACGGCATGCTCGACGGACTGGTCTATTCCGAAGGCGGCATGAATGCGCCGCGGCTCGTCGTCACCACTCGCAATCTCCTGAGCAAATGGCTCGCCGCCAGTACGAAAGAGAACGACAAGGACTTTCGGATGCCGGTCGATCTCGGCGCGGCGCTGCGGCTCGATCGGTTCTGCACCTCCGCCATCGGCTATGACGGCACATTCGCGAGAAGCGCAAATCTCGTCGTGACCGCGCCGCGGGGCTCGGAATTGGTCATCGCCGTCCTCGGCGGCTGGACTCAGGAGGCCACACCCAGTCCTGCGGATTCGCTCATCTTGACGCTGATAAAAGGGGAGAGGATCTACATTGGAAGCCTTCAACCGAAGACCGCCGTCGGCGAGATTGCGGCCTGCGAGGCGATTTGGCATGAAGCGTGGGAAAAGTCTGAGAAAGATTCATTCGAGAGAGGGCGCAAGGATTATCAAGCTTGCTACATGGAGCGTGCGCCGAAGGAGCCGTTCTATCCGTTGCTCGTCAAAGAGGCGCAGGGGTTCGCCGACCGTATCGCAGGGAATTGAACCGGTTTTCTATCGGTAATCGCGCCAGAAAAGCTGATCAGTTTTGCGACTGCGCGCGCGCGTCTTCTACGCGCACATGGACCGTCGTCACTTCTGTTCCGCCGCCGACACGCGCGCCGCGAACGGGGGCGGCGCCAAGTGCATCGAGCGCCACGGCGACGCGAACATAGGCCTCGTTCGGGCAAAGCGCCTGGACCGGATCGAAGCCGACCCACCCGAGGCCTTCCACGTGCGCCTCCGTCCAGGCGTGACTGGCGATCTGCCCGCTCGCCTCATCGTCCCCCCGGAGATAGCCGCTCACGTAGCGCGCGGGAATTTCCAGCGCGCGCGCGCAGGCGATGAGGACATGCGCTAAATCCTGACCATTCCCGGCACGCTTCGCGAAAGTCTCGGCGGCGGTCGATGCGGGCTCGGTCGCGTGCCCATCGAGGGCGAGACCCTCGTTGATCGCGCCCATCAACGCATGCAGCTTCGCGAGCGTCGTCGACTCGCGCCCCGTGACGTCGCGCGCGAAGTCCGAGAGCGCAGCGTCGGGCCGCGTCAAGGCGGTCTCCCGCAGGAACAGCCCCAGGGGAACGCGCTCCACGGCGCCGCTCACGACGCCGGCCTGATCGAAGGTTTCGACCTCGCCTTCGACAAGCGTCGTCAGCGACTGGAGCGGCCCTTCCACGAAGAAGCGATGCTCGATGTTGCCGAAGGCGTCCTCGCTCGAGACGAGGCAACAATCGCGGTCGACATCGATTCGCCACTGTCGAACGTGTTGGCCGTGGTGATTGCGCGGCGTCACCAGGAGGCGCTGCATCGCTGATTTTGCCGGGGCGCCGTAGCGGTGAATCGTTTCGTGCCTGACGCGGATGAGCAAGGGCTTGGCGTCTCCTTAAGAAAGATATTGCTCGCCAATCAGCGCGCTGACTTGGTTGTTCAGGTCGATGAAGTCCTCCACGAATTCGTGCAGGCCGCCCTGAAACACGTTTTCCATCGTCAGCCGCTCCAGCTTGCCGTAGACGGCGCGGCTCTGACGCTGCGCCTCGCCCTGCCGGCCATAGGCTTTCGACAAGCGATCCAGGTTGTCGACGAGGCCTTCGTAGCAGGAGATCAGCGAGCGGGGCATCTCGCGCCGCAGGATCAGGAGATCGGCGACGAGCCACGGCTTGAGATTGTCGCGGTAGACCCAGTGGTAGGAGGTATGCGCGGAGACGGCGCGCAAGATCGCCGCCCATTGGAAATAGTCGAGCGAGCCGCCGACGATCTCTTTCTCGGGCAGCAGCACGTGATATTTCACGTCGAGCAGACGCGCGGTGTTGTCCGCGCGTTCGATCAGCAGGCCGAGCCGCGTGAACCAATAGGCGTCGTTGCGCAGCATCGTACGATAGGCGCCGCCGTCATAGGCGATCGACAGTCTCTTGACGAATTCGGTGAAACGAGAAATCGTCGAGCGATCGCAGTCGCCGGCCTTCCGCTCGAAGCTTCTCATCTCGAGGAAACCGTCGTTGATCGCCTCCCAGACCTCGGCGGTCAGGGCCGTGCGCACCGCGCGGGCGTTGCCGCGCGCGAGCTCGAGACAATTGCGCATCGAGCAGGGGTTTTCCGGCGCGAAAGCCAGAAAATGCGTGACATTGGCTTCGTCCACGGCGCGCCGCGTCATCGCGAAGGCCTCGTCGGCGCCCGAGGAGAGCAGCACGCTCATCCATTCGCTCTCGGCGCCGCCGTAGGCCTTGGGGAGGGACGCGAGGCGTCGCGACGCCTCGATCAGCCGCGCCAGATAGTCCGCGCGCTCCATGTAGCGCGCAAGCCAATAGAGATTGTCTGCGGTTCGTGACAGCATGGCCTAGCGCGTCAGGCTGAGCAGAGCGAGAACGTCAAGACGTCGCAACATCATCGATCACCCATGTGTCCTTTGTGCCCCCGCCCTGGCTCGAATTCACGACGAGCGAGTTCTCGATCATCGCCACGCGGGTGAGCCCCCCCGGCACGATGCGCACCTCCTTCGCGCCCTGTAACACGAAGGGACGCAAATCGACGTGTCGAGGCGCGACGCCCGAGGCCACCGAGATCGGGCACGTCGAGAGAGCGAGCGTCGGCTGCGCGATGAAATTTGCGGGCGCGGCTTTCAGTTTTGCGGCGAAATCCTCGATTTGCCGCTTGGTCGCATGCGGTCCGACGAGCATCCCATAGCCGCCCGAGCCCGCCACCTCCTTGACGACCAGCTCCGAGAGATGTTCCAGGACATATGCGTACGCCTCCGGCTCGCGGCAGCGCCAAGTCGGCACATTCTTGAGCAGGGGCTCCTCGCCGAGATAGAAGCGTATCGCCTCGGGAATGTAGGTATACATCGCCTTGTCATCGGCGACGCCGGTACCGACTGCATTCGCAAGCGTCACATTGCCCGCTTGATAGGCGCCCATGAGCCCGGCGACGCCGAGGGCCGAGTCCGGGCGGAAGGCGAGCGGGTCGAGAAAGTCGTCGTCGATGCGCCGGTAGAGCACGTCAATGCGGCGCGGCCCCTCGGTCGTGCGCATGTAGACGACGTCGTTCTTCACGAAGAGATCGCAGCCCTCGACGAGCTCCACGCCGAGCTTGTCGGCGAGGAACGAGTGCTCGTAATAGGCGGAGTTGAACTGGCCCGGGGTGAGCAGCGCGACAGTAGGCAGGCCGGGCGCGTTGGGCGGCGCGACGGAACGCAGGGTCTCGAGCAGCTGGTCGGGATAGTCTTCGATCGGCGCGACCTTGTGGGTCGAGAGCAGATCCGGGAAGAGCCGCATCATGACTTCGCGGTTCTCGAGCATGTAGGAGACGCCCGACGGCGTGCGCGCATTATCCTCGAGCACGTAAAAATCCTGCTCGTCGGTGCGCACGACGTCCACCCCGGCGATATGGACGAAGACGTCGTGCGGCACACGCCGCCCGGCCATCTCCGGCCGATAGGCCGGGTTGCGATAGACGAGCTCGTCGGGAATGATCCCGGCCTTGAGGATCTCCCCGGGGCCATAGAGATCGGCGAGCAGCAGATTGAGGGTGCGCACGCGCTGCCTCAAGCCGGCCTCGAGCCGCAGCCACTCGGAACGAGTCAAAATCCGCGGCAAAATATCGAAGGGAATGAGACGCTCGAGCGAGCTTTCCTCGCCGTACACGGCGAAGGTGATGCCGATGCGCCGGAACAGGAGCTCCGCCTGCTGGCGGCGCGTTTCGAGGAGGTCCGGCGAAGCCGAGGAAAGCCATTGCGCGAGCGCCGCATAGCCCGCCCGCACGGCGCCGTTTGCGCCTCCCATCTCGTCGAATTGCATCGTCCTAGAACTCAATGTCGTGTCTATCGGCGTTGTCGAACCGCCGCCCCCGTAAGCTTTCATTTCTTGAGAGCCCCGAGGCAAGAGCGGCGCCAGCCATATGACGACCTTTCGCCGCAGGATCAATCGACAGGGAGTCGCAGGCGAGGGTTTTCGCGCCTGGCGGCGTATGACGCCGATTTCCGGGAGTTCGCGGTTCGATGGCGGGGCGCCGAGGGTCGATTACGCCGACACGCCCGTCTCCCCCGTTTCAATCGCGCCCACCCCGCCAAGCATCGCGCCGAGATCGAGCCGCTGCTCCCCGCCGGACCCAAGATCGCCTTCACCGGCGGCCTCGACTTCAACGACCATCGCGCGATCTGGGACCGGCTCGACAAGGCGCTCGCCAAGCATCCGGACATGGTGCTGCTGCACGGCGGTAGCCCGCGTGGCGCCGAGCGCATCGCCGCCTGCTGGGCCGACGATCGCAAGGCGCCGCAGATCGTCTTCAAACCCGACTGGGCGCGTCACGCCAAGGCGGCGCCGTTCAAGCGCAACGATCAGATGCTCGAAGCCATGCCGATCGGCGTCATCGTCGTTTCCCGGGTCGGGCATTTCCGCCAATCTCGCAGACAAGGCGCGTAAGCTCGGCATTCCGGTCTGGAACTCAAACGGGGTTGCCTCATAGGCGGCATCGCGAAGCGCCAAGGAGTTGTCCCAAGCCTCTTCGGCCCCACCCCGAAGGGCACAGATGCGCCATTTTCGAGCCTTCGAACAACTCGTCATGGACAGTCGCAGCTCAGTGGCGTCCTGCCGACGCACTCCAGGATGGGCTAGACTAACAATGGCCTCTCTTGTCAAGCCCAGAATCGGGGAGTTTGCCTCCTCGCGAAGATATAAACTCAAGGAAGCGTTTGCAGACAAACTAACCATGTGTATATTGGGCGAACTGATTGCGACGTAAACAAGGTGATAGGTCATGCGCGGGCTAATTATTGCGGCCATGGTGGCGTTCTTTGGGCTAGCGGCGAGAGCGCACGGCCAACCGGCCCCTGGCGCATTCATCTCGCCGAATGCGCACTGCAATGGCGTGCACGCCGTGGTGGTCGTGGCTCATATGGATGATGATCTTCTTTTCATAGAGCCGACGATCTCACAAATTCTAGGTGGCGGCGGTTGCGTCACGGCCGTCTACATGACCGGTGGCGACGGAGGCAATTTCGATAGGGTTAAGCAGAGAGAAGCGGCTTCAAGAGCAGGTTATTCGACGCTTCTTAAATCAATCTCGAGACCTCTTAGCTCCAGCTCTGACACAAACTGGCCTGTGAGTTACATTACCGCAGGAAACTTAACGATACATACAACGAGCGCTATACCAGAGTTGACGTCGATCTACTTGAGAATACCCGCTGGCGATGTTCGGTATTCGACAGGCTCTGGGTCTGCGTTGCGCGAAATTTTTGAATTGAACAATCCAGCGGGGGCGTTTTCTTATGATGAAAATGACGAGACAAACTTAGACAAGCAGAATATTTTTACTCACCCTATTCTTACGGCGACATTGCAAGATATATTCATCGGCTATGGCGCGACGGCCGTCTATGCCCTGAACCCTGACACGGTGCATTACGTTGAACACCCTGATCACACCACCTCGGCGCGTCTCGTGCGACAAGCGCTGCGAACCTATCCCGCCAACATTCCGGTTCAGTATTACGAGACTTACTCGACAACATCCGCGCCGCATAACGTAGATCCTTTGGTCGCGCAGCAGAAGCGCGACATCGTCGCGAGTTTTTTTAAAACCCAAGACAACCAGAGCGCTGGGCTGTGCGACGGCGCGGACGGAGATTGTTTCAAGGAAAGCGGATGGAACGGAGCCTGGATCTCGCGCCAGAGATTTAAGACCGCGAATGCCCACGATGTCACTCCGAATCCGAACATCCTGCCGCAGCCCGTTGTCAATATCGAAACCCAAGAATGCGTCACGTCGCAGGGCGCCGGGCGCTCTCCGGTCATGCGGCCCTGTACGAGCGCGGCGTCGCAACAGTGGGGCTTTGTGCCTCTGCCCCCGGGCATAGGCGGAGCCTCGGGCGCGCCAAACACCGCAGTATTCATGAGTTCTGCCGGAAACTGTCTCGCACTAGGCCCACCCAGCCCCCAAGGCGCAGCCGTCCTCGAAACGACAGGGTGCGATCTCAACCAACCGGCCCAATATTGGACGCCCTGGGACTACGGAAAAATCTACGCGCCGTTTAGCACGCAGACAGGAAACTCCGGCTACTGTCTCAACGCCTTGACTGCCGGCCTCGTCGCGAGTGCATGCCCGGGGGGAGGTTCGGACCGAAGCCAATTCACGGCCAGCATGCTGTGGACCCGCAATATCGTAAACTTCCAGAGCGATCTGACGAATGAAGCTGGCCTCGTCGGCGACCTGACGGGCAATGGCGTGACCCGGCTCGTTCAAATTGCAGCGTCGCCAAGATGGCCCGGGCTTCGACGTGCACATGTCGTTCATTGACCCGGTGAGCGGCGCGACAAACACGAGTTCTTGTTTACTCGAACGACATCGTCTTCGACCAGGCCAACACGCCGACCTGCGGCGATATGCAGATCTGCTATGATCAAACACGGTTTTTGCTTGCTGACTTCACCGGAGACGGCAAGGCTGACCTCATGGCGATTACGGCGCGGCAGGGGAGGGACTGCGTTCTTCTTGTTCAAAAACACGAGTTCCGGGACGAATGTTTCTTTCGCCGATCCTGTGCTCTACCTTCAGACCTCGACGATATTTCAGTATAATCTCGCACAGCAATATGTCGCAGGCGATTTCAATGGAGATCATCGGATCGACCTCATGATTGCGCATACGCGCGGAGATGAAGGGCTCAATTTTTGGGTGCTCTTGAACAACGGAACCGGATTCAACGATCCCGTGCTGTGGTTTGGCGCCACCAACATTGACAATTCAGCCCGCCTCTATGCGGCGAAGCTGAACGCAGACGCATTCACCGATATCATTGCGGTGGACAACGTCCCTACCGTTCCAGGCATCAGAATCGACTCGTACCTCAGCAACGGCTTGCAGTTTTCTTCCCCGCAGCCTCAGCAGACCTTCAGCCAGTTCGATCTGCAGCGCTCGCGGTCGCTCCTACAGTCCTCCGCCGTTGGCCGTTTTCTCAGCGATCTCTGGCTTCTCACTCCTGGGCCGGGCGGCAGGAATTTTATGATGTGGCAGCTCACATGGAACGGAGCCGGTTTCGGCGGGCCGACGTTGCGGCGCGCCGTCAACACAGCCTGGTCCGACGTGAAGCCCTATGCGACGCCGGATGGAAAGCAGTTCTGGCTGCCCTACCAATTTCGAGCGCGCTGATTTGGCCCAGCACGAATGGGAGGGGGGAGGCGTCGGCCTCCTGACGGTGGCCTTGCCTCAAGCAACGCCGGCGGACCATGGCGCGAGCTTTGGCTTGAAATGGCCCGACATCCAATGGCGCGCGCGGCTGAACCAAGCAGAAGGGGTCACCCTGCTTCCGCCTTGCGAAACTCGGTCCTTCTCGGCAAAAAACGTCGCCGGCCTTTCAAAAGGCCGCGAGGACGAAGATCTTCGTCGAGACAAATGCGAAGACGGCCCGCCCGAAGACCATCATTGACCGCTGCGAGCGGTGGTTTCGGCTGACCTCCGCTGATCCGTGCCTGATGGTTGCGCCAGTGCGCTTGCACCGACAGAGGGTTCACAGCCGTAGACGTTGCGAAGCAAAATCTTCGGCGCGTACGGGAGGGCCTCCTTCAGATCGCGTGGGCGGGCGGGCGCGTGCGCCATTGCCCAGCGCATTGCAGCGCCTGCTGCGATAGACGGTCATGATAGGCCGTCGCGTGCCCCCGCCAGTCGCAGGATCTCCACTGCGTCGCTGGTGCTCTTCGACAATCCGAGAGCGGCGCTTTGCATTGAGTCTCGGCCGCCATGCAACCGGCTCGGCAGCGAAGGGCGGGTAGGGTGGTCAATCAGCCGCCATTAAGCCTGACCCCCCCCTTCTCCCTCGACGCTTGACAGGCTCGCGCTTCGCTCCGATGGTAACGAACGACCCGTTCGATATGCCGAACGAGAGGAATTCGTTTGAGCTTTCCGCCTCCGTCGCCGAATGGCGCTGCGCCAGCCACGGCCGCAGCGCCGGACACGATCGTCGCGCGCAACGGCGCGGCGCCGAACGGCAAGCGCGTCCATTTCCCTTCCGACAAACCGCTCGTCACCGACGGCGGACGCACGATCGCGCCGCTCACCATCGCCTACGAGACGTATGGCGCGCTGAACGAGGCTAGGAACAACGCGGTTCTTCTCTGTCATGCGCTGACGGGCGACCAATATGCGGCGGGGATCAATCCCGTGACCGGCAAGCCCGGATGGTGGGACGTGCTGGTCGGACCGGGCCGGCCTTTCGACACCGACCGCTTCTTCGTGATCTCCTCCAATGTCGTCGGCGGCTGCATGGGGACGACGGGGCCAGCCTCGATCAATCCGGTCACTGCCCGGGCCTACAGTCTCGATTTTCCCGTGGTGACGATCCGCGACATGGTGCGGGCGCAGGCCATGCTGATCGATCATCTGGGCGTTGAGACGCTCTTTTGCGTCGCCGGCGGCTCGATGGGCGGGATGCAGGTCCTGCAATGGGCGGCGAGCTATCCCGAGCGCGTCTTCGCCGCCATGCCCATCGCGACGGCTGCGCGCCACAGCTCCCAGAACATCGCCTTTCACGAGGTCGGACGCCAGGCGGTGATGGCCGATCCGGACTGGCGTTCGGGCCGCTACCTCGACGCGGGCGTCAGGCCGGAGAAAGGCCTCGCGGTCGCACGCATGGCGGCGCACATCACCTATCTTTCGGAACAGGCGCTGCAGCGGAAATTCGGCCGCAAGCTCCAGGACCGCGCGGCGCCGACGTTCTCCTTTGACGCCGACTTTCAGATCGAGAGCTATCTTCGCTATCAGGGCCTGGCCTTCGTCGAGCGGTTCGACGCAAACTCCTATCTCTTCGTCACCCGCGCCTGCGACTATTTCGATCTCGCCGCCGATTACGGCGGCGCGCTCGCCTTGGCCTTCAAGGGCTCGAAGACGCGATTCTGCGTGATCTCCTTCACCTCCGACTGGCTCTATCCGACCTCGGCCTCGCGCGCGATCGTCCACGCGCTGAACGCGGGCGGCGCCTCGGTTTCCTTCGTCGAGATCGAGAGCGACAAAGGCCACGACGCGTTTTTGCTCTATGAGCCGGACTTCTTTGCGACGACGCGCGGCTTCCTGGAGGCGGCGGCGACCGCGCGCGGCATAGCGCCGAGGCGAGCGAAGGCTTCGTGACGAGGCAAGCGCAACAACGATTCGATCTTGCCGTCGTCGCCGACATGGTCGCGCCGGGGAGCCGCGTTCTCGACGTCGGCTGCGGCGACGGGCTGCTTCTGGAGATGCTGGCCAGGAACAGGCAAGTCGACGGCCGCGGCGTCGAGCTGTCGCAGCGCGGCGTCAATGACTGCGTCGCTAAAGGTCTGCCCGTCGTTCAGGGCGACGCCGACACCGATCTCGCCGATTATCCCAAGGACAGCTTCGACTACGTCATCCTCTCGCAGACCCTGCAGGCGACGCATCGCCCGAGAGTCGTGCTGGAAAATATGTTGCGGATCGGGCGGCGCGCCATCGTCTCCTTCCCCAACTTCGGCTATTGGCGCGTGCGGATGCAACTCCTGCTTCTCGGGCGCATGCCGCGGGCGACCAACCTTCAATACAGCTGGCACGAAACGCCCAATGTCCACCTCTGCACGATCAAGGACTTCGTCGAGCTTGCGGAAGAGGTGGGGGCGGTCATCGAACGCGGCATGGCGCTCGATCGCGCCGGCGCGCCTTTTCACGTCACGGCGCCTTTACCGGTGATGAATCTCTTCGGCGCGCAGGCGATCTTCCTGCTCAAGCGCAGCCGCGATTTCGGCAGCTAAATCGCGATCTAAAGTCCCAAAGACAAGCACAAGCGGCGCGGCGACGGGCGCATCGACACATGAATCCTCAGAATCGACGCGATTGAAACTCTCTCCAACTCTCTGATCTGACGAGCATTTTTTGCTGCAAACGACTGGCGGGCAAGAGACGGACGCGCAAGAAGGCCTCTCCCGCCTTTCGCGGCTGCAGCTTTGGCGCTAGCCTGGGCGCAACCGACTGCTCTTCCACTGGGTCGCCAGGTCTGACGTTTTGGAAGCATTGAATGTTGGGATTGCTTTGCCGTCAGGCGGCGACAGCTGAGCGGATGCACAGGGTTAGCACATGTCTAAATCGCCGCCGTTGCGAGAGTTTCCGTTCTTTGCGGGCGCCGACGAGGCGACCCTGCAACGTCTTGCGGCGGAAGCGAAGATCGAGACGCACGGCGCTGGAGCCGTGCTCTTCCGCCAGGGAGAGCGGGTCACCATGATGACCTTCGTGGTAAGCGGCTACGTCAAGCTCACTCGAACGGCCGTTAGCGGCGACGAAACGCTGATTGGCATGCGCATGGATGGGGCGAGCCTCAACGGAGCCCCGATCCGAGCCGACGAGACGCACCACTATTCGGCGGAGACCGTCGGGCCTGCGACGGTGCTGAAAATCGTCGCGGGCCGATTCGCCAGGCTCATGGCCGAGAGTTCCTCGCTCGCACTCGCGGCGCTCGCCGACGCCAAGCGCACCGTCGACGAGCTCACGGGGGAGATCGAGTCGCTCAAGGCGAGTAGCGCGGAGCACAGGCTGGTTCGCTTTCTCATTTCCTTCTGCCCTCCGGAAGAGGATCAGTGCCGATTTCGCCTCCCCTACGACAAGCGGCTCGTCGCAGCGCGACTTGGCGTGACGCAAGAGACCTTGTCGCGTTCGTTCGCGCGGCTGCGCGCCTACGGGGTTCGCACCGAGGCGCGTGGGATCGGCATCGAGAGCGTGGCGCGGTTGCGCGCCCAGTTCGAAGAGAAGGCGCGCAAATCCCGAGCGCCGGCGCGCCAGGTCGAAGCCAGCGTCAGAAGCCCGGGCTGAGCGACACTGGACTTTCCTGCGAGGAGCCGAAGGGAACAAGACTCCCCGCGTTGACGTTAACGCCAAAAGAGCGTCGAATTTTGCGCTCGCGAGACTGCTCGCGAGAGCAACGTTTGGAAACGGCCCCCCTCATGCTCACGAGAAGATTCGCTCTCGCCCTCGCCGCCGCCGGGCTGGCGACGAGCGTCGCCGCACAGTCGGAGCCGCACGCCTTTCCTCTGCGCGCCGACGACGGATCTCCGGTCGTCAACCTGAAAATCCCAGCGGGAGTGGATCCGACGAAGCTTCCCGGCATCGTTTGGAAGGGTCCCGAAAACGCCAAGGTCTCGCTGATGGATGTTT